>CAJKDY010000007.1 GCA_905198835.1 uncultured Eubacteriales bacterium
GCGCGGCGTCATACCCCGCCATACCGCTGTCGTACGCCCCCTTCAGCCCCGCCAGTGCGCTCTCCACCTGAGCCGCGTACATCTTGCGCACCTCGTCAGAGTGGTCATAGTTTAGCGCCGCTTGCTGGGCCTGCTCCTCGCTTTGTCTCCGGATCAGCTCAATATCGTCAGTCGCATACTGCGGTGCCTCACCATGGGCCTCCCGGTCAGCGTTCTGCAGCTCGTTATACCGCTTCATCCCCTGCCAATCCCCAGCGGCGCGCGCTTCCATATACCCTGCTGAATAGTCCGGGCGGACTTCCTTCACTGCGCTGGTTTCTTGTCCTCCTGCCGACGACAAACTGGACGCATCCGCAGTACTGCTGCTTGACGCGCCCCCTCCCGATTTTGATCCTCTTGCTCTCTCTAGAATTTCTCTATATGTTGCCATGTGCCCTCTCCTTTCTTTCCTCGCTGCCTGGGCCGCGCCCATCAGGGCTTGTGAAAGTCCTCCAGGTCGTCGATGCGGTGGTTTGCCACCTTCACATCCTCTTCCAAAACAGCGGCCCGCTCCTCCAGCTTAAAGGTCCGCTCCACCACCTGATTGTGCTTGTCCACCTTTTTCTCCAGCTGAGCCAGCCGGTAGGTGGTCAACCGGGCGCTGGCCAACACGCCCAGGATAGAGCCGATGCACGACCCGGCCAGGCCGATGAGGGCCACGGCGATCTCGCCTTCCATCACCCCAGCACCCCCAGCCTGTTCAGCACCGCCGCCAGCTCCTGGCGTGTGATCGCGTCATGGGGCCTTGTGCCGTCCAGGATGCCCTTTGCCTTGGCCCACTCCCAGGCACCCTCGGCCCAGCCATCAGGCTTGTCTACCGTGCTGTCCGAGACCTGGGCCACAAACACCCGTTCCTTGAAGCTCTCCCACGCCCCCTGGTCGTTGACAAAGGGCGCGGGGCAGACCTTCCCCGTCACATCGTAGTGCCGCAGCACCCGCTCGCGGGGGATGCCGTACCTGGCCACAATGTCCCGGCACAGCTCCACCGCGGCGTCCACCGTCTCGGGGTCAAAATACCACTTGCCCGAGCCGTCCTGGTGGCAGCACAGCTCCACGCCGATAGCGTTGTCGTTGCGGCAGTCGGGATGGACGTACTTCTTGGCCCCCACATGCCATGCGGTGTCGCCCTCCGGCACGCTGGCCCAGATCTCGGGGCTGGGGCCATGGCCCACAAAGTAATGGGCGCTGGCGTTGATGCCGGGCGTGGAGCCATAATACTTGGCGTTGTTTTCCGCGCCCCCGGTGGCCCCCACATAGTGGACCACCAGGTACTTGACCGCCTGCTTGCGCCCCTTACGGTAGTTCGCGGCGTTGCACGGCCGCTCCGTATGGATGGTCATCATATCCAGTTCTCCTTTCAAACGCAAAAGCCAAAGCAGACGCCGATTTCTTCATTCACGTAGTACTGATCTGCAATGCCGGTTTCTTTGATACAGGCAAAGAACGGCATACCGCCAGCCACAGGGGACCTCAGCCACCACCAACCCTTAGCGCCTGTGCCATTATTGCGTTTTTTGATTCGGTTGGCGTTTGTAGCGAAATAGCTATATTGCGAGCCCTCGCCAGCATAGCTCCACGCCGCCGAGCCTGTAACCTCGACCTCCGAGAAAAGGAAGAGCTTCATAGGATCGGTGTTGATCGTAGAACTGTTTGCCCCTGCCGATGTTTTTTTGTAAACGCTTTTGATCACGTTTTTCAGCTCCGTGGGCAGTTGGCCTAAAAGCGTATTTTTAAGCCAAGAATACATCTCCGATGCGGTGAATCCTCCCGTGTTTCCACTGCTGCTTGTGGGATTCATAGTGCGGTCATCGTTCATGATGCCCTTCAGTCCGAAGGTGATCCCCGCCGTTTTGGTCCCGGCGTTGAAGTACTCGTCATGGTCAAATCCCACGATGACCAAGGTCAGCGTCTCGCCGTCGGACAGCGTGATGTCCTTCTCGTCCCCCACGCTCCAGTAGGTACTGGCCGCCCCCATCTCGGAGACGGCGGCGATGGTGGCCCAGTCGTTGTCCGCCAGGGTCGGCTTGATGTCCAGCCCTGTATAGAACTTCCGGGCCACATTGTCTACCCCGATATACCCGGCCTTGACCTTCCGGGCAGCGCCGGAGGCGCCGAAATATTGGCCCTTGACCTTCTTTGCCACGCCGCCGACGCCAAAATACTGCGCCGCCATATCAGCCCTCCGAGGAGGCGTTCATAGCGGCCACGGCGGCCTGAAGCTGGGCCAGCTGGGTCTCGGCATAGGTCCGCTGGGCCATGGCCACGGTGATGCGGTCCTCATACACCGCCTCAGCCTCCGCCGTAGCGGGGGTCACCTCCACCGCCGCCTTGGACAGCTCCCGGCGGATGGTATAGCCGCTATGGACGTACTGGGCCTCCTCATCGTCCACGATGGTGATGCTCTCGCAGTTACACGGGGTAAAGGCCGCGTCCAGCGTCTCCAGCCCAGCCGAGGCGGGAAAGACGAAGCTCAGCGTGTCCCGGTCCGCTCCCTGAATACGCCGCAAGCCCCCCGTCACCAGAATGGGCTCCAGCTCCGTACCGTTATTCAGAATGATTTTCATGCTATGTTCCTCCTTATTCATAATAAAGATAGATCGCGCCGTTCGCAGGCTTCGTACTTGTGGACGTTAGATCGCTCTGCCCGGCGTGGATGTTGCGAAAGCACTTTGCGGTGTCAGCCGGGGGATTCGAGTCAGCGTTTCTCGCCCTGCCGCTATACATGTTCAGTCCGCCCCAGACCTCAAAACCATATGCGGAATGCAGATTGATGTACGCACTGCTTCGCATGTTGATATCATGATCATTTCCAGAGCTTCCCGTCTCAATGGAAATTTCGTCATCGGCGGCATCCACATCAAACGGTCCCGTCACCTTCCCGCCGCTCAGCGGTAAAAACGGCGCGTTTTTTAGCTGCACCAGCGCGGCGTAGAATTGCGCCTCGGTGCCAGTATACCCCGCCGCCACCGCCTGCTGATAGGCGCTCTGCCCAGCGGCCCCCGGAGAACCGGTCGCGCCCTGGGGCCCTGTGTCCCCCTTCGGTCCCTGAGGACCTGTAGCGCCGGTGTCACCCTTCAGTCCTTGGGGACCCGTTGCCCCGGTATCGCCCTTTACGCCCTGCAAACCCTGCGGTCCCCGTTCGCCCTGAGGCCCCTGGGGACCGACGGCGCCGGCGGGTCCCCGCTCTCCCGCGGGCCCTGCCGGACCGACAGGCCCCGTCTCGCCCTGGGGCCCCTGCGGGCCCATGATCTGACCCAGATCTATCATTGCCATACGTTCTCCCTCCTGTCAGTTGATGTTGAGCATCAAATGCCCGTCTTCATTGATCGCAAAGTCCGGGGCCTCCCCGGTATAGTGGAGGATCAGATGCCCTTCGCCGTTCACCGTAAAGGCATAAGTCCCCTGGGCTTCCACCACCACGCCGTTGATCCCCTGGGGACCGGGCGGTCCTTGGATGCCCTGGGGGCCCTGAGGACCCGTATCCCCCTTGTCTCCCTTAGGCCCCACTGCGCCGGTGGCGCCCGCAGGCCCTTGGACCCCCTCAGGGCCAACCGCTCCCTGCGGCCCCTGAGATCCAATGGGTCCGGTGGGCCCGGTGGGCCCCGGCGCGCCCGTTGCCCCGGTAGCGCCGATCGCGCCCTGAGGCCCGGTGGCCGGCACACCCGTGTCCACATAGGCCTGCACCGCATGGGCCCATACCATCCAGTAGCCATGGTCGCTGACCTTCGGCGGATGCTCAGCCACCTCCTGGGCGGCGGCGTAGGCAGCGTCTACCGCCTGATCTGTTCTGTCCTCTCGTTGCGCCTCCGCTTCCTGGCGTTCTTCCTCCGCGGCGCGGCGCGCTTTTTCCTCGTCCTGCCGGTCATCCTCCCAGCATGTAAGGGCTTCCATATATTCCTGCCTCTGCGTTTCGGCGGCCTGCCGTGCAGTCTCCGCTTCCGAGCGCTGCGCTTCCGCGGTCTGGCGTGCCTCCTCCGCCGCCGAGCGCTGGTCCTCGGTCTGCTTGGCCGCTACTACGCGGGGCACCAGCGTATTGTTTATATAATCTTTGATGGTCAAACCCGCCTCATCGAACTTGGCTTTTAACTGTGGGGCAGAGAGGCCGTTTCCTTCATTTGGCTCGTCCTCCAGCTCTCCAATGATCACCATGTTCGCATTCAGAGACAACGCTTTCCCCAGTTCCTCGTCGCTGAGGCTTTCAATGATGTGAAGGTCTGCATTCAGAGTATCTGACATTGCTTATCCCACCTCCTTTGGCGCTTGTCCCGCCTCGTTGATCTTTCGCTGCAGCGCATTGTAGCCTGGCCCACCCCGTACCGGCAACTGCTCCAAGCGCTGAGCCGCCCCGTCCCCTACGCCCTGCAAGGCGGCGGATGCGGCCATTCGTCCCCGCTCCGCCGCCTCAGTAACGGCGATCAGGGCCTCCCGGTCGGTGATCTGCCCGGCAGGCAACCGGCGCAGATACTCGCTGGTGGGGATCTTCCCTTGCATCAGCAGGTTGTCCAGCGTCTGCATATTGGCGATCTCGCTCCAATAGCTGGACGCCCCCGCGTCCAGATCGATGCCGCAAGGGATGACCTTTAGCGTGGAGAAATCAAAGCGGATGGGCTCCTTGCTCTGGAAGCCATCCAGCTCCACCTCCACCGTCCGCTCTCCGTAGTACTCCGCCTCAAAGGCCATGTAGATGCGCCCCAGGTCCTCGATGCACTGGAGCAGGCTCTGCCGGGTCAGCTCCATGGGGGTAGCCGCCGCCCGCTGCAGGGCGATGATGGCCGAGGTGTTATCCGGGCGGGCGTCGCCCAAAGCCGCGTCGGAGGCGCCCAGAAACCTCTGGGTATAGCCCACAGCCGTGTCGATAAACTGGGCGATCTGCGGGGAGACGGCCGCCGGGTCCATGATCTTGGCCACCGTGTCCACCGCCCCGTTGACCCCGATGGCCGCCCCCACCTTCGCGCTCCACTTGGCCACCTTTGTCTTGTCGTAGATCACCTTGGGATAGGCCAGCGTCATCAGCGAGATCATGGACATGGCAAAGAGCTTGTTGACGAAGATCTGGTTAGGGATCAGCCCCGTGATCATCGCCTGGCCGTGGTAGCAGTCCTGCACATAGTCCCAGTTCATCCACACCAGCGGGTAAAGCTGGATCCCCAGGTCCCACTCCCGGCGGATCTCCACCGTCTGGGTGGCCTCATAGGCGTGGATGGTGCCGCTCCTTTGGTCCCGCCACAGCCGCAGCAGCACCGTCACCTTCTCGCCCCCCAGCTTGTCCATCTCCAGATTGCCCGCGGCCTTGTCGTCAGGGACGATGGCCTGGGCCTCGGCGCAGCCCCAGCGCCGGGCGTATTCTCTGGCCTCACTGAGCAGCATCCGCCGCTCGATCAGGATATAGGGCTGGCTCTGCACATCCCGGCAGTTGGGATTGCCAAAGAGCACCTGGGTATTGCGCAGTACCTCTGTGCGAATGCGGCCCTTGCCGCCATGGGAGGCGTCTTGGTCGCTGTCCCAGTAGGTGTAGAGGCACCCGTCCCCGTCCACCGCCGCGTTGCGGCAAAACTCCCGTACCAGCTTTCCCATGGCGTTTTGCTCAAACAAGATGGCAAACTGGTCGTTGAGAATGTCGGTAAAGGTCTCCATCACCGCCGTGGGCACGCCGCCGCCCGTCATAGGCTTGGCGTGGAGCTTTAGATTGTCGGTGGACACATTGGCCACCGAGAAAAGGACCACCCGCTTGAGAAAATTGAACACCGGCGTCGGAAGGCCGTTGGACACCACGCCCTCCCACTGCTTTCCGATAAAAAAGTTTTCGTTGACCTCCACGGTGTCATAGAGGTCGATGCCCTCGTTGAACCGGACCCCCGCCTTGTGCTCCTGGGCCAACCGTTCCGGGGTCATCTCGCTTTGTTCCATGTTCTCACCTCGTTTTACTTCACATAGCCGCCATACCGCAGCCGCACATCGGTCTCCATGACCGTACTGGTGGCGCTTTTGTCCGCGCTTTTGTAGATGATCTTATAAAACGCCGCCTTCTTTACCCTCAGACGGAGCCTGCGCACCTGCGGCTTTCTGTTTGTGACAAAGCTGAAGTGGGCGAAGTCCACATGACTGAAGGTAGAAAGATTCCCGCTCACCAGCTTGTCCAGATATCTGCCACGCCGATTGCTCTCCACCGACACCTGGATCCTGGCGTGGACCTCCGGGCGAATGGCCACAAAGAGCATGGGACTGTATTTGAGCTGCCAGTCCCGCCCAAAGTCCATCGCTCCCGTCTCGGCATAGCAGTCGATCACTTGGCCGCAGTCGTTTCGGTAGGCCCGGTCCACCTTCACCACATAGCCGTCGTTAGAAAATCCGTAAAGTGTTCCGGCCACATCCAGCAGGTCGTGAAAGGGCAGGTCCTTGTAGAAATACCAAGTATCGTTGGCGTAGTTGTAGATCAACGCGGTATTGGCGTATAGGACCCAGAACTCGTAGTCTCGCTTCATGTTGAACGTCCGGATCCTGGACACGTCAACCCCCCGCAGCGTGGACGTCACCCGGTCGGAAATGCGCCTGGCGTTATTCTCGCTGTTGGAGATATACCCATTGGCGTTCTTCCACTGATAGATCCCGCCCACATCAAAGCTCACCGGGTCGTTTTCCAGCAGCTGTACCTGTCCCAAAGCCTGGTTGCCGATCTGCCGGTTCACCGGGGCGACGTAAAAGGCGGGGATCAGACGGCCGCTTTGCGTGGTGATATCTCCCGCCGTCACCACCCACGCGCTGCCGGGCTTGTAGGCCATGAGCCGGGAGTAGTGACGTACCAGAGCGGTCAGGGGAGTATTCTGCTCTCCCACCGCCACTTCAAATAGGTCGGGGAAATACTCGGCGCTTGGCTTGCCGCTTTCATACTCCACGCCGCTGTAAATGGCCTTGTTTGAGCCGTCCCCATAGAGGAACACCCGGGTGTCGGTAGCGCCGTTGAACAGCTCCGCGCAGCGCATCCCAGTCACCTGGCCCCTGTCCCCGTCTCCCTTTCGGTATTGGATCTCCAGGGTATTGGTCCCCTCGGCGGGTACGTCAGTAAGACTCACCGACCCATCCTCCGTGTTCACCGTGTAGCCGTCCGACGGCTTCTTGTCCCCGTTCAGCTTGACCCAGCTCACCTCGGCAATGTCCTTCTCCGGCAGAACAAAGGTGTCCGCCTTCCCATCCGGGGAGAACTGCACCCGCCGCAAGCCGTTCAGGCGGTTCACCGCCTCCAGCCGCGTGCCGCTGCCGCCCGGTGTGGTGGCCGTCTGGATCAAAGGCGCGTATCCCTCCACTTCCTGGAATTCAACCTTTTTGCCGTCCCACACCTGGTAATGCTCGCCGTCCAGACAATAGACCTTGTCCCCGAAGCCGAAAAACCGGGTCTCCTCCGTGGCGGCGTGGCCCCTGAGCGTGGCTCTGGGCTCTGCCAGGTCCAGGTCCAGGATATACCCATCATAGTTGGCCAGCACACGGGCTTTGCCACCCACCATGCCGTGCCAGACGCCAAACAGGTGCATCTTTTGTCCGGTCGCCGGGTCGATTGGAAAGTCCTTGGAATTGTAAAGATCATCCTTTTTGATCGGCCCCCGCACCACAAAGCCGTCCTCCTCTGGTGCCGCCGGCGTCTCCGGTGTATCCTCTCCGCCCATGATGGCGGCGGACAGCTCCGCCTGCTCTTCGTCTCCCTCTCCCCCGGTGCCACTCGGTGTCTGCGGCTCGTCATATACGCTCAGCACCTGCTTGGCCCCCGGCCGCTTTTGAAGGTGTCCGTCCTTGGTGATGCGGAAGTTCCACATCCGCCCAAACTCTCCGTCCTTCAGCGCCGTTTCCCCATCCGGGTTCTCGTTGAGCCCCAAAAAGGTGCGGATGGACGCCACCGACCTCTCTGTTTCTCCTATGATCCGCGCCATATGGCCTCACCTCCTTTTGGGTACGCGCCGGTGAGGAGCTGTCCCCCACCGGCGCGTTCACGATCACGCGTAGGCCTTCTCATCCAGAATGCCCACACAGCCGTCCTTGGTGCCAACGGCCTTGAACACCTGGCCTTCACGCAGCGTCACCGCGGCGGTGTAGACCTGAGCGGTGTCGCTATAGCGGGGGTTGGAGCCGTCCACGGTGTACTTGAACTGCACCCCGCTCACAGCGGTGATAGAGGCGGCGTGAGCCGCGCTCACCGTGATAACAGGGGCGTCCAGAATGGCGTCGGCGCTGCCCACCACGGCGATGCCGTCGCCCTTGGCGCCCAGCACGAAGGCGTCATGGTAGGTCACGCCCTGGACCACAGGGCCGGAATAGCCCTTGACCTTGTTGAGGATGTCATACTGCTGGAGCTTCACCGGATCCACCGTGCTGCCCTTGGCCTTGATGAAGAAGTAGATCCCGTCGGGCATATAGGTGTCGGGGATCTTCTTCACCCGCATCCCGTCCAGCTCGCCGACCACGCCCTTGCCCACGGCCTTCTGGCCCAGGTCCTTTAGAGCCAGGAACTCAGGGCACAGCTTCACCAGCTTGTAGTACGCCGCGCCGATGTAGAGGGTACGCTCCTCGCTGGGCACGCCGGCGTTGTCCATGGCCACGCCGGCGTCCATCACCATCTCGGCGATGGTGGACTTGGTGGGAGCGGCGGTCTTTTTCATGACGATGTTGGCGCCCAGGGCCCACCGCTTGATGCGGTGCTTGTCGATGCCGGGAATAGTCACCTCATCCAGCTGCCGGCGCAGCGCCCGGCCTGCCGACTTGCGGATAGCCTGGTCAGAGCCATCCAGAGCGTCGATGGTAAAGGAAAAGGCGGGGGCCTGCTCACAGGTCATCTCCTGCAGCGTGTCACCCAGGTCGTAGGTCTCGCCGTAGCGGTTGTCGCCGCTGCGCTTATACTGAGTCTCAGGCACGGTGTCCACGCTTGTCACCTTAATGGTGCGGCTGCCGGGGTTCAGCCAGCTGTACCCCTTGCCGCAGTCGTCGTCGGTCACAGACTTGATATGGAACCGCTCGGCCACCTTGTCGGCATACTTGGTCGCGTAATTGATAGACATGTTTTTTCCTCCTAAAATTTTTCTTTTTTGATCTGTTTCTGGCTTTCTGCTTGCGTTGTGTGCGCTCCGTTATTCGTCAAACCCAGCGAGAAAGGCGTCCTTGCCCTTGCTGTCGCTCCCGGCAGAGCGCATACTGCCGGTAGAGCGCTGGGCGTTCATCTGGCTCTGCCTGACCCGCGCGGTCTGGGCCACGGCGTACCGTGCATAGGCCGCCGTCAGGCTCATCCCGGCGCGCACATCCGCCCAGACCGTCTCCGGGATAGTACCGGGATCCGCCTTGGCCCTGCCATATGCCTCAGGGAAGGCCTTGGCAAACTCGGCGATGCCCCGGTCCACCTGTTCCCGGACGGTCTGGTCCACCATCCCCTCCACCCGGGAAGGTGCGGGGATATCCTCCCGGCTCTGCTCCTGGGGCAGTCGGTCCGTCTCGTCCGGGACAGGCTCCCCACGATCCTCTTCCTCGCCGTCGTCTTGGAGCGGCTCCCGCGCTGGCTCCTCAGCCTGGGCCTGCTCCGTCCCGGTCTGCGGGTCCTCCCCATCAAAGCCATCTAGAAAGGCTTCCCCCTGCTCCGGGTCCTGCCTCTCCCGCTCCAAAGCCTCGTTCTCCTGTTCGTTCATTCCTTGCATCTCCTTTTTATTCGCGGTCAGCTTGGTATTTTTTCATTGCCCTGACAGACTGATCAAAACTGCACATAGCTCAGGTCCGCCTCAGCCCCTGTCATAGCCTCCTCGTAATCCACCCTCGCCCGATCCGGCTCATCCCGGTCCGGGTCCGGTCTCTCCCCTCTCAGGGTATGGGTAACGCAGAAATACCGCAGCGCGTCGCAGATATGGGTGATCTGGTGGGGCTGGGTCGCGCAGTCGCTGATATTTTTCTCATCGTGCTGAATGAGCTTCAGATTGCGCCGCAGCCCCGCACACTCCCGCCCCACCATCAGTCCAGGTCTTTCCCCGGCGCCCATGGGCTTGAGCATCTCCTTGACCGCCATCCATCCCTGGACCCGGTCATTACCGGCCCGGATCAGCTGGACCCCATTTTGGGCAAACAGCTCAGCCATGCTCTTGCCGCTGTCCTTTTGCCGGCTCCACATATCCGGCGGGGCGATGGTGCACTCCACCCGCTCGTAGTCCGGGGTCAGCGACCGGATCAGCGCCGCCGCGTCCGACACGATGAGCCCGCTCTGCTGGACCTCCCGGTACACATGGCACCGTCCGTCAAAATCCACGGCGATCCAAAGGCAAGCCAGCATATCCAACCCGTAGTCAAAGGCCCGATAAAGCCGCCAGTGGGCCGGGATCCGAAGAAACGGGTCCTCCAGATGGGTCTGGTCCTGAAACTCCGGGAAATAGACCCCCGCCAGGGCATTCCAGTCGCCGTAGCGGTGGGCCCGGCGCACATCCTCAGGCAGCAGCTCCAGCATCTGCTTATACTCCGGCGACCCCTCCAACAGATGGGGATTGTCGTCCACCGTAGCGGGGATAAAGCAATAGTCCTCCGGGCGCTCGCCCTTATCCTGGTAAAACTCCCGGTCCACAAACAGCCGCTTGACCCAAGCGTGGCCGATACCGCCGGGATTGCAGGTCAGATACATCCTCCTGGGGATCTTGGACACGCCTCGGAGGCAGGCCCCCAGGGTGCGGAATTGCTCCTCGGTAAACTGGGTAGCCTCGTCGATGAAGATCCAGTCATACTCCTGCCCCTGATACTCCACATCGTCTCCGGCCCCGTAGTGGCCAAACTTGATCATGGAGCCGTTGGCAAAGAAAAACGCCCGCATGGTGCCGTTGTAGCTGGCAAGCTCCGGCGGGATCAGCTTGCGCATGGGCAGAATGATGCTCTGCTCCAGCTCCGGGTACTCCCGCCGGACGATCAGGATGCGGATGCCGGGGTATCTGCACGCCCCACCCGCCGCCTTGATACGCAGCACATGGCTTTTTCCGCCGCCCCGCGCCCCGCCGTAGGCGGTGTATCGGCGCCTGGACTGGCAAAAGAGCTTCTGCTTGGGGTTGAGCCCCCCCAGCTCCAATTTTGTTTCCCCAGCCAAAGCCTGTCACATCCCACGCCAGCGGCCAAACCGGCCATACTCCAGCCCACCGTAGGGCCCGCCCAGCTCTGCGTCGATGTCCTCAAACCCGGCGGGCACTCCCGCTCCGGCAAACGCCAGATGCTCTTCAAAGAGCTGCTGAAAGTAGTTTGCCAAGGTGGGATTTTCCTCCGCCAGCAGCCGGGCGGCCAGCCCCAGCGGCAGCACGTCCCGCAGGATCTTGGCGTCCAGCTCCAGCGTATCCTCAAGCCCCTGGATGTCGGGCAGGGCCGGGCGCTTGCCCACCTGTGTGACCGCGTAGGTATCGCTATAGGGATATACCACATCCAGCAGGTTGTTGAGGATCCCCGCCGTTCGGACCTCATACTCCTTGGTATCCGCTGTGCGGGTGTTGCCGGTGGACCCATTCTGGGCGTCGATCAGATACATGGCCTTGTCAAACACGCCCCGGACCGTCCGATCGATCACCACCTCATTCGTCTTCTCCATCGTCGTCCTCCCGTTCCAGGCCGGTCCTGCCTCGCACGCTGTAGCGCATCAGATTTTCAAAGCCCTCCCCCACCGGGTCGGGCCTTTTTTCCTCCCTGGACCGGTCCTCCTGGTCCGGGGCCCGTGCGGTTTCTCTCCGACTCTCCCAAGCCAGCAGCACCAGCAGACCGTCCCCCAGCAGCACCGCCGCCAGGATCAGCCATACCGCCGCCATCACGCCGCCTCCGGCAGCCCGGCCAGGCTGGTAAGCAGACTGGCTACCCCCGCCAAAGCGGCCGTGCCCAGCACCACCAGCCAGTCCACCTGGCTGATCATTGCGGAGGCCGGCAGCAGCGCCACCGCCGTCTGCGCCACAGTCTTGATCCCGCGGACCGCCGCCGCCTTTGTCCATTCCTTCCAGTTTCTCATGTCCTTTCTCCTCCTTTTCGTTTCGTCTCACGTCCTTACCCGCTCCGTCTTGTGTCATCCCCCCTTTCAAAGTCGTCCCTGCGCTTCCTTGTCACGCTCGGGCTGGGCGCGCTGGTCGCCGGCTCTTTCGCCGCCCTTGGCAAAATGCCGCTAGGCTACGCCCAGCCTGTTTTTGCCATGCGGTCGGCTCCAAGCCCGGCGGCGCGCCTACCCTCGCGCTTCTACTCCAGGTCCGTCTCATCCATGGATCCCTCATAACAGATTGTCACCTTGGCCCTGCCCCTTTGCTCTCCCTTGTCAGCGTAGCCTCCCAGCCGCTTTTGCTTGAGCAAGAATACCGCCTTGGAGATCATCCCGCTCTTTTCCTGGAACCGAGGGTCGCTCTCCAGCTGGTCCTGGATACGCAAGTAGGCCATCCGCACCGCGTCCTTCAGATGTGGGCACGTCTCTCCATCCCACCAGTCCCGCAGCTCCCCCAGCGTCACCGGCCTTCCGTTGGCGCTGTGCCGACTCAATGCCAGGCAAAGTCCCGCCTCGCCGTAAAGCACGCCTTTTGCGTCGCATCCGGCAAAATATTCCTCCGCCGCCTCACGAAAGTCCTCCGCGGTAGGAAATGCAATGTTCTCCTCTTTGCCTTGGTCCACCGTTGTCACCTCCGTCACTCCTTATCACGCCCAAACTATACCACCCATTTCCCCAAAAACAGCAAAAGCGACCGCGCCCTTTCCCGCCACCCTCGTACCGGGGCAAAATTTAAAGAAAATTCATTGTAATACCGCCAAAGCTGTGATAAAATACCTTCATCGTACCTCTGAGGAGGGATCTTTTTGAATCAAAACAACAACCAAAATAACCGCAACAACCGCAACCGCAACACCTTTGGCGTGGTGAGCGTCATCATCTGGGCCCTGGTCATCACAGTGCTGATGAATGTGCTTTTTTCCTCCTTTGACAGACGAAGCACCGAGGAGATCCCCTACTCCCAGTTCCGCCAGATGGTCCAGGACGGAGAGGTCTACAAGGTAGAGCTGTCCAGCAACAAATACCTCATCACCACCTCAGCCGATCAAAAAGCCGCTGAAGAGGCCGCCGAAAAAGCCGCTCAGGACCAGGCTCAAAACGGCTTCAATCCCTTCCTGTCCGTAGTCCCGCCCAAGGCCGAGGCCCGGTACGTCACCGCTCCCATCAACGATGACGGCCTGGTGGAGCTGATGGATCAACACGGCGTAGTCTTCAGCACCGAGCTGAAGGAGGAGTCCAGCGTTCTCATGGCCATCCTGGTCAACTACCTGCTTCCCATGCTGCTGAGCGTGGGCCTTTTGATGCTGCTCTTCCGCTTTATGGCCAGCCGCATGGGCGGCGGCGGCATGGGAGGTCTAGGCGGCGTAGGCAAGGCCAACGCCAAGGTCTATGTGGAAAAGAAGACCGGCGTCACCTTTGCCGACGTAGCCGGCCAGGACGAGGCCAAGGAGTCCCTGGAGGAGATCATCGACTTCCTCCATAACCCCGGCAAATATACCGAGATCGGCGCCAAGCTCCCCAAGGGCGCGCTGCTGGTGGGCTCGCCGGGCACCGGCAAGACATTGCTTGCCAAGGCGGTGGCCGGCGAGGCCAACGTCCCCTTCTTCTCCATCTCCGGCTCCGATTTTGTAGAGATGTTCGTGGGCGTGGGCGCCTCCCGGGTCCGGGACCTTTTTAAAGAGGCCGCCAAGATGGCCCCCTGCATCATCTTCATCGACGAGATCGACACCATCGGCAAGAGCCGGGACGCCTCCAAGTTCGGTGGCAACGACGAGCGCGAGCAGACGCTGAACCAGCTGCTGGCCGAACTGGACGGCTTCGATCCCACCAAGGGCGTCATCGTCCTGGCCGCCACCAACCGCCCCGAGGTGCTGGATAAGGCCTTGCTGCGCCCTGGTCGCTTCGACCGGCGCATCACCGTAGACCGGCCCAACCTGGCCGGGCGGCTGGCCACCCTGCAGGTCCACACCCGGAACATCCGCCTGGCCGAGGACGTGGACCTCAATAAGATCGCCCAGGCCACCGCCGGCTGCGTAGGCGCGGACCTGGCCAACCTGGTCAACGAAGCCGCCCTCCGGGCCGTCCGCCATGGCCGCCGGGCCGTGAACCAGCAAGATCTCCTGAGTTCCTTTGAGTTGGTCATTGCCGGCAGCGAGAAAAAGGGCACCGTCCTCACCGAAAAGGAAAAGCAGCTCATCGCCTACCATGAGGTGGGTCACGCCCTGGTGGCCGCCAAGCAAAAGGACGCCGAGCCCGTCACCAAGATCACCATCGTCCCCCACACCCAGGGCGCTCTTGGCTACACCATGCAGACCCCCGAGGAAGAGAAGTTCCTCATGACCCGGGAAGACCTACTCACTGAGATCCGCACCCTGCTGGGCGGCCGCTGCGCCGAGGAGCTGGTGTTCGACACCCAGACCTCCGGGGCATCCAACGATATCGAGCGAGCCACCGATCTGGCCCGCAAGCTGGTGACCATGTTCGGCATGAGCGACCGCTTTGGCGCCATGGGCCTTGCCACCGTCCAGAATCAATACCTGGACCAGGGCTACAGCCTCACCTGCGCCCAGGACACCGCCGCCCTGGTGGATAAGGAGATCCAGTCCATCATCGAGACCTGCCACCGGGACGCCAAGACCATTCTGGCCGACAACCGCGCCGATCTGGACGCCGTGGCCCAATACCTGCTGCAAAAGGAGACCATCACCGGCAAAGAGATGATGGCCATCCTCAACGGCCAGGACCCCGCCCAGGCCGACAGCGACATTACCCCCGCATAAAGAGCAAACAAAAAAGGGCCGGATGGCGTTATGGAACGCCATCCGGCCCTTTTTCTGCCCTCGCCCACCTAGCGGACGACAGAGGGACGGTTCTTGCTGTCGGGCCCTATCCGACAGAAGAACCGTCCCTGCTGTCGGTAGCAGGAGGCCTTCACTCCCTTCCAGGCCCTTCGGGCTCCGCGGCCCGGCAGATAGAAAAAACACCCCTCCCGCCGCTTCCACGGCGAAAGGGGTGTTTTCCCTGATACAAATTGCGTTCAGGCGGCCTTCTTGGCCTTCTCAAAGCCCTCCTGGACCTCCTGTTCCGGCGCGGCAGTGAGCAGGCTCACCACCACCAGCGCCACCCCGCCCACGATAAAGGCGGGCAGCAGCTCATAGATGGCCCACGCGCCGCCCATAGGCGCCACCAGGTACTTCCAGATAAACACCATAGCCCCGCCGGCGATCATTCCAGCCAGCGCGCCCCACTTGTTGCTGCGCTTCCAGAACAGGCTGGCCAGCACCACCGGACCAAAGGCGGCGCCAAAGCCCGCCCAGGCAAAGGAGACGATCTTAAATACCGAGCTGTTGGGGTCCCAGGCCAGCACCACCGCCACCAGGGCGATGACTACCACCGTGGCCCGGGCGGCCAGCATGGCGGCCTTTTTGCTCAGCTTGACCCCGGCAAAGTCCTGCATCAGATCCTGAGACACGCTGGAGGCGGCGGCCAGCAGCTGGGAATCGGCGGTGGACATGGTGGCGGCCAAAATACCCGCCAGCACCACGCCGGCGATCAATGCCAACAGCACACCGTTCTGGCTCATCAGCTTGGAAAGCTCCACGATGATGGTCTGGGAGGTAGTCCCGTCCAGAGCGGGGATGGCCCCGGTCCGGGCGGTGATGGCGTTACCCACCACACCGATGAAGATGGCGATGCCCATGGAGATGACCACCCATACCGACGCCACCCGGCGGGAGGTCTTCAGCTCCCGCTCATCCCGAATGGCCATAAACCGCAGCAGGATATGGGGCATACCGAAGTAACCCAGCCCCCAGGCCAGGGTGGACACGATGGGCAAGAATCCGTAGGAACCAGCCGCGCCGCTGGCCGCGTCATAGCCCTGGGTCAGCCCCAGATAGCCAGGCAGCCCCTTGGCGTTCTCGATCACCGCGTCGATGCCGCCGGCCTGGCTCACGCCAAAGAGCACCACCGCCAGCAGGGCCACCGTCATGACGATAGACTGGATAAAGTCCGTGGTGGACACGGCCAAAAAGCCGCCCAGCACCGTATAGCCGATGATGATCACCGCGCCCACCATCATGGTGGTGTGGTAATCCCAGCCGAAGAGGCTATTAAAGAGAGTGCCCACCGCGGCAAAGCCCGAAGCGGTGTAGGGCACAAAGAAGATCACGATGACCAGCGCGGCGATAGCCGAGAGCATATGCCGCTTGTCGCCATAGCGGCGAGAGAAGTAGTCGGGGATCGTGAAGGCCCCCAGCTGGGCGGAGTAGCGACGCAGCCGCCGGGCCACGATGAGCCAGTTAAAATAAGTGCCCACTGCCAGACCGATCGCCGTCCAGGTCACCTCGGCCAATCCAGCAAAGTAGGCAAGGCCTGGCAATCCCATCAGCAGGTAAGCCGACATATCGCTGGCCTCCGCGCTCATCGCCGTCACATAGGGTCCCAGCTTCCGCCCGCCCAGATAGAACTGGTCCGAGCTCTCCCCCTTGCCCTTGCGGCCAAAATAGACGCCAATGCAGATCGTCAGCGCCAGATAGAGCACGATAGAGATCAAAATATATACTTCCTTGGACATGTATGTACCTCCTTCGCGTCGCGGAAAACCCGCAACATTGGTACATAATACCACACTTTCCCAAAAAACGCAATAGGCAATTAGCGTGCTAAAGTAGGGACCGCTGTCCCCATCAGACCATCGCCCTTGCCCTTAGCCTTCCCCCTTCCAGGGGGAAGGTGGCACGGCAAAGCCGTGACGGATGAGGGTGCCTCCCATGCCTGCTCCCCACCCCTAACACAAACAAAAAAGCAGGGACGCCCACTTGGGCGTCCCTGCTTGATGCTTTCGCTCAGTCGATCTTACTTCTTGCTCAGATAGCGCTGCAGCACAGCGGCGGTCTCCGCGCGGGTAGCCAGACCCTGAGGATCGAGCATGCCGCCGTCCTTGCCGTTGAGGATACCGTTCTGGACGGCCCAGCGCATCGCGGTGGCGGCCCACTCAGAGATGGCGTCCACATCGGTGAAGCCAGCCATACCCATAGCGGCGTCCACCTCGGGAGAGCCGGCATAGCGGTAGAACATAGCGGCCATCTGCTCGCGGGTGATCAGGTCGTTGGGCCCGAAGTTGCCGTTCTCGTAGCCGGTGACGATCTCCTTCTCAGCGCACCAACGCACAGCCTTGATATACCAGGCGTCAGCGTCCACATCGGGGAAGTCGGCGATCCGGGCCACAGGCTCGGGAGAGCCGGACTGACGCCACAGAATGGTGGCGATCATGGCGCGGCTGGTGTTGGTGTTGGGCTCAAAGATCTTGTCGGCGGTGCCGGTCATCAGCTTGTTCTCGGCCACATAGTTGACCGCGTCGTAGAACCAGTCGCCTTCCTTCACGTCGTCAAAGGCCAGCTTCTCGTCGTCGGGCTTGTTGGGCTCGGTGGGCTTGGTGCCGGTGCCGATGGCCAGGTTCTTCTTGCGGACGGTCAGGACGCCATCCACAAACTTCACGTCGTAGTTCTCGGAAGCGGTCAGGCCGCCCACCACGATGGCGTACTCAGCCACCTCGTCGGTGTCGATGGTGGTGACCTCCGTCTCGGTCTTGTTGCCATCCTCGTCCATGGCGAAGAACTTGTAGGTGGCGGTGCCCTCCAGCTCGTCCTCACCCACCATCTCAGAGACGGTGTAGCCAAACTCCTCGGGGTCGAGGTCGCTGCCCACCTTGACGGTCACGTCGGTGGCGGTAACGGTGACTTCCTTCTTGGCCACCTTCACGGTGCCGCTGGCCACGGGAATGTTCTCATAGACGGGCTTGCCGTCCTTCATCTCAGTGCTGTTGAACACGACCTCGTAGGCCACGGCGTCAGCGGCGGCGGGCACGGTGTCAGCGTCCTTCAGGGTGTAGGTGCCGGGCACGGCAGCACCGGCGGTAGCAGTGATCTTGGAAGCGTCGATCTTCACCATGTCGCTGAGCTTATCGCCATAGACGCCGTCGGTGGCCTTCACACCATCGGCCACGCCGGTAAAGCTGATGTTGGTGACGTTGACCTTGATCTCCAAGCTCTTGCCACCCACGGTGGCGGTGAGTGTGACCTCGCCGCTCTCAGCGGTCTTGGCCACGGTCAGCTTAGCGGTAGCGGGGTCAAAGGTAACGCCGGTGGGCAGAGTGCCGGCAGCCCAGGTGACGGTCTCGCCGGTCATCTTGGCGCCGTACTGATCCAGCACGTCCACAGCGTAGGTGTAATCCTTGGAGTCCACGTCGGTGGGGATCAGAGCGGTGGTCTCGTTGGCGTCGGCGCTCACCACGGTGGTGGCGACGGAAGCCTCCTTGGTCACAGTAATGGTAACGGGGTCGGACTCCACGCTGCCGGCCTTGGCCTTGACGGTGAAGGTGCCGGCGGTCACGGTCTTGTCCACAGTGATGTTACCGTTGTCAGCCACGGTCACACCGGCCACGGTGGCGGGATCGGTGACGAAAGTCAGGTTGGTCACCTTGGAGATGGCCATATCGTCGCCCTCGTCGTCCTTGGCGGTGACGGTGGCGGTAGCAGCACCGGTCAGGTGGGTGCCGTCGATGGCAATGGTAGCGTTGTCATAAGCCAGAGCCAGAGTGCCCAGGGTCTGACGGGTCTTCTCAGCCGTGAAAGCCGCGGAGGCAAAATTGGTGGCAACAGCCTCAAAGTCGCCGTTATTCATGGCGCCCTCGGCCTCACCCTCACGGGTAAGACTCATTTTGACATCGTAATTACCACCCTTTTCGACCTTGCACTGGAAGGTCATCAGCTTAATGGGGCTGGTGGCGGTCATGTTCTGCTCACCGCCAGCGCCCAGCATCATCTTGCTCTCGGTGAACGAGAATTCGTCGCTGCTGCCGGTCAGCCCCAGAGCGGCCTTCGCGCCATCAACGACCTTACCAGAGCCCTCAACATAGGAAAGGCCCTCAGGGAGGTTCAGATACATCTGGAAGTTGGCGATCTCGATGGTAGACTGAATGCTAACTTCAAAGTCAATTGTGTCGTCCTGCTTGATGCCAGTCGTACCGCCAGTCACCGCAACAGTAACGGTAACAGGCTCGCCAGCAGCGAAGGCGGCCATGGGTAGTAACCCCACTACCATGATCGCGGCCAGCAACAGGGCCAAAATACGGTTCTTTTTCATGTTTAAAACTTCCTCCTTAAAAATGTTTGCCTTTTATATGGATTTACCAGAGGTTCCTGGTACCCTTCACATGGCGCAAAATCATGGTAACATCGGTGAGGTTGACGGCGGTATCACCGTTGGTGTTGGCGCAAGCAAGACGATAGTCCTGCAGGGTGAGCAACCCCTTCACATGACGCAACAACTGCGTGAAATCGGTGAGGGTTACCGAACCATCGTTGTTCACATCACCCTTGGGGCAGATCTCCACATTCTGGGCGACCTCGCTGCCTGCCACGGTGACGGCGTACTCCCGGGCCACATACTTGCCGGCAGTGCCGGTGACCTTCAGCGTGTAGGTCCCGTCGGGCACGCTCTCCAGGCTGTAGCTGCTCGTACCATTGGCCAGAGTCACATTGGCCTCAGCCACCACACTGGTGCCGTCCAGCAGCTCCACCTTGGCGGCGGTGTCGGTAGCGGCAGCGCCCTTAGCGGTCACCGTACCACTGACAGTCACGCCCCGCGCGATCATCGCGCCCACGATCTTGGGCTGTGCGTCGCCGCCCAGAATGAACAGGGAGTTGGCCACCACCTTGGGCTGGAAGCCACTGAAGGTGATCGAACCGCCGCTCGCGGCCTGGTCGATGTAAATAATGGTCTCCTCGCCCACCACATAGGGATTTTGGGCGGCCTTGGCCGCGGTGAGGATGGCCTGAGCGCTGTCGCCGGCCACGTCAGTCTTGACCTGCATCAGCACATACTGCGTGCCGGAGGTCAGCCCCGTGGTCGTCAAGGTCAGCTTACCACCGGTCACGGTAATGGTGGTGCCATCGTCGGCGGCCACATCGGCCTGCTCGATGGCGGCCAACGCGGTGCACATCAGCATCACGGCGGCCAGCGCCAGACAGAGGAGCAGCTTCCAAGAACTCTTTTTCATGTTTCTTCCTCCTTAAACAAAATTACTGTATAGCGTCAGATTGATCACTGCTTGATCCAGTGCCTGACCCTCGGCCTGGCCGTCCTTGTCCCAGTTCAAAGACTTGGGGACGATGACCACCAGGTTTCTAGCCTGGTCCCATTCCACCTGGTAGCCCAGCGCCTCGCTGACGAAGCGGATGGGCACCATGGTCCGGGAATTGCCGTTGGTGGAGGGAGTAAACTCAGCGGGGGCGTCCAGTGTCTTGGCCTCGCCGTCTAAGTAATAGGTATTGCTGCCGATGGCCATTTCGATCCTGTGGCCGTCCTTTTCCACGATCACGGTCTGGGTGTCGTTGTCCCAGTCCACCTTGGCCCCCAGCCGCTCGCCCACGAATCGGACGGGGACGAAGGTGCGGTTGTCATGAGCGTAGGCGGTGACCTCCCGCTCGCCAAAGTAGATGGCCGTCACGTTGCTCTTGACCACCGCGGCGTGGGAGCCGATCTTCAGCACCACAGCCTGGTCCAGCAGCTCCTTGGGGTCCTTCTCCGACTCGACAGGAACGGAGGGAGCAAAATTCTCGCTTTTGCTGCCAGCGGGATCGTCCGCTTCTTGGAAAACCACATCCACCGTCAAGTCCTCCAGCATACTGGTGGCGATCACACCCTCGGGGATTTCCTCTTGAAAAGGCTCGCCCTTGGCCTCGGAGGCGATCTCCAGGCCGGTGTCCCCATCCTTGAGCCGCTTAAAGCGGAAGGTAAACACCTCTAAGGGTTGATTGCCCACCACGGTGTCGCCATACTCGTCGATCTGGTCGCCCGTGGCATCCAAATTGGTAATCCAGCCAGAGCCCAGAAGTCCTTGGTCGGGATAAAAGTCCTCGTTGAACACATCCGTCCAATCCTGGACCACACCGGCAAAGTCGGAAAACTTTCCCGCCGGGTCCCCATTGGCCTTCACCGGCTGGATCACAGATGTATCGTACTTCAACGCGAATTGGATGCCCCATACAGTCATATCGGAGACCTTCATGGTGACGGTAAACACCCCGTTGGCGTCCGGGGCGCCGCTTTCAAAGATCACCTTGCCCGTCTGGGCCGCCGCACCCGGCGGCAAAACGCTGACCAGCGCCAGCACACACAGCGCCAACGCCAGGATCCTTCTTTTCATTCCTCGTCCTCCCTTTGCCTTGGTTTGACTGGAATCGCCGCCATGAGCGCAGAATAGCACCATGTCAACGTTTATCATTTTACATCACTCTTGCGCCGATTGCAATACCCAATTTTGTTCTTTTCCATGAAACATTTTTCCATTCTCCCCGTTCCGCCGCGGTTTCCCCCTTGCCTTTCCCTATATAAGGTGGTATAATCAAAGGGAATTTTCATTTTTATTTAAGGAGAGGAGGGACCCAGTATGAGCATTTCACTGCAGTGCAGCGGCATTGCCATCCTGCTGGTCCTTCTCTTTTTCCACACCCGTCACAAGACCACCCACCTCATCACCCAGCGGGTCTTCCGCTGGGTCATCTGCACGGCCCTTCTGTGCCTGGTCCTGGACGCGGGCTCCATTTTGCTCATCAATGCCGCCTTCGCCCCCGGCTCCAGCATCCCCCGGCTGCTGGTGGACTATGTGTGCAAGGCCTATCTGCTGACCATGCCCGCCATGGGGGTATGCACGCTTTTATATCTCTGCGCGGACATCTACTATGACCAGCCCCAAAAGCTCCGCGACCGGGGGTACACCTATGGTATCCTGGGCTTTTTGGGCATGATGGCCCTGTTCGCCCTGCCCATCGAATATGTAAAAAACGACGCGGGCGTCGTCACCAACACCTCCGGCCCCAGCGTCTATGCCGCCTACGTCCTCATCGCCGCCTACCTGACCCTCATCATCTTCCACCTCATCTTCGACCGCCGTCACCTCAACCGGCTGCGGCGGACGGCGGTGGTGCTGTGGATGGCGCTGTGGATCGGCTCCTTCGTCCTCCACCTTCTGGACCACACGCTGCTGTTGGCGGGCTTTGCCTGCGCCGTGGGCATCCTGATCCTGTACCTGTCTCTGGAAAATCCCGAGGGCAACTTCGACAAGGATACGGGATTATTCAGCACCGCTGTGCTCAACTCCTACCTTCGCCAGCGATACAGCCATCCCGGCGACTTTTCCGCCATGCTGCTGCTCTTTGACGGTCCTCTGGACCGGGGCGTTGGCAAGAACAACGCCGAGTACATCCGCCAGGAGGTAGGCCGCTACGTGGCCGCGCACCGCAACTGGATGGCCTTCCGCCAGGGCGAGACCCGCATCTTCTTTGTCTTTGAGCGGCCCCAGGACGCCCGGGACGCCCAGAGCAAGATCCTCCGTTACGTCCAGCTGCACTGGCCCGATCTGGAATCCATCTCCGTCCGGCTCCACTGGGTGCTCATGCCCAGCGCCCGTCTGGTGGGCTCCCATGCCTCCCTTCTATATTTCCTGCGCCACCTCAACCGCAAGCACTATTTCCAGGAGGACGTTCTGGAGGTGGACCAGCGCTTCGTAGACGAGGCCCGTCAAGACCTGAAGGTGGAGGGTCTTTTGGATGCCGCCATCCAAAACGATGCCATCGAGGTCTTCTTCCAGCCCATCTACTCCACCCGGCAACGCCGTATCACCTCCGCCGAGGCCCTGGTCCGCATCCGGGACGAAGCAGGCAACCTGGTAGCGCCGGGACTGTTTATCCCCATCGCCGAGTCCAACGGCATGATCCTGGCCCTGGGCAAGCTGATCTTCGAGCATGTGTGCCGCTTCATCAAGTACCATCCCCTGGAGGCGCTGGGCCTGGACTACATCGAGGTCAACCTCTCCGTCATCCAGTGCGCCAGTAGCGACCTGGCCACCGACTACATCGACATCATGCGCCGCTTCGGCATCTCCCCGCGGCATATCAACCTGGAGATCACCGAATCAGCCTCCACCTCCACCAAAAAAGTCCTGCTGAAGAACATGAACCAGCTCATCGACTACGGCGCCTCCTTCTCCCTGGACGACTTTGGCTCCGGCCAGTCCAACCTGAACTACATCATCGACCTGCCTGTGTCCATCGCCAAGTTCGACCAGTCCATGACCCAGTCCTACTTCTCCAGCCATAAAGCAAAGCAAGTGATGAACGCCGCCGTCCGCATGATCCACGACATGGGCCTGTCCATCGTCTCCGAAGGGGTAGAGACCTTGGAGGAGCTCCGGGCCATCGAGTCCCTTGGGATCGAGTACATCCAGGGCTTCTACTTCTCCAAGCCCCTTTCCCAGGAGGAATTTCTGGACTATCTGCAAAACTTCCAGCCCCCCGAGCAGGGCGAGGCGGTCTCCTGATAGCATAGACGTAAACAGCGCGAGGCGTGTTCCGCCTCGCGCTTTCAATTTGTCAAAAAAGCCTCGAAGGGTTTTTTCGAAAGACTCAGGTCAACCCCAACCCCGCCAGCATAAGCCCGGCCAGGGAGTAATAGGTCACCACGGCCACCAGGTCGTTGACAGTGGTGATCAGCGGCCCCGACGCCACGGCAGGGTCCACCTTGATCTTGTGGAAAAACATGGGGATCACCGCGCCTACCAGGCTGGAGAAGACCATAGCCACAAAGAGGGCCAGCCCCACGCATCCGGCAATGGCGGCGCTGGTTTGGACCGCATAGCCCTTGACGGCGCAGAGGTACACCCCCACCGCCCCGCAGGACAGCGCCCCCAGCAGCAGCCCGTTGGTGCCCCCCACTCGCATCTCCTTCCAAATAAAGCGCAGCTTCTCCCCGCCGGAGATATTCTCATCCATCAGCACCCGGATGGTAACGGCCAGCGACTGGGTCCCCACATTGCCCGCCATGTCCAGGATCAGCGACTGGAAGCTGACCACAATGGCCACCTGGGCCACCACCGCCTCAAAAACGCCTACCACGCTGGACACCACCATCCCAAGGCCCAGCAGTAAAACCAGCCACGGAAGCCGCTTTTTCATGCTCTGGCCCAGGCTCTCATGGAGGTCCTCCTCCGCGGTCAGGCCGGCCAGCTTGGCGTAGTCCTCGCCCAGAGCGTCGTCCACCGCCTCGATCAGGTCGGTGGCGGTGATGGCGCCGATGACCACGTCGTGATCGTCCAGCACAGGGATGGAGTCCTCGGCGTAGTCCATCAATCGGTCCATGGTATCGTCGATCCTGTCGGTGGCGTAGACGCTTGGATAGCCCCTAGAGATCAGCTCGTCCAGCGGCACATGCTCCCGGGCAACGATCAGGTCCTTGAGCTCCATAGCCCCGGCGTAGCGGCCCTGGTCATCGGTGACATAGATGGTATTGATGTTGTCATTATCCTTGGCCTGGGCGATGACCGAGCGCATGGCCTCCTTCACCGTGGCAGTCTCGGGCACAAAGACAAAATTGGTGGTCATCATGTGGCCGATCTGGTCCTCTTCAAAGGAGGCGATGAGCCGCACGTCCTGGGAGCTCTCACCGTCCATCAAGGACAATAGCTCCTCCCGCTTGCCCTCGCTGTCGATGTCCTCCAGCGCGTCCACCGCGTCGTCGGCGTCCATGTTACCCAGCAGCTGGGCCGCCTTCCGCGCCGGCAGCTCCTCCAGATAGTCAGAGACGTTATCGGTATAGCTCAGCACCTCTGCGGTGCGCTCCTGCCCCAGGGCCCGGTAGAGAGCCCGGCGCTGAGCTCCGTCCAGGCTCTCCAGCGCCGCGGCGATGTCGTTGGCGTGGTAGTCGTCCAGAGCTTCCCGGATCGCGTCAGGCGCTTGGGCGCTTGTAATGATGGCGACGATCTGTCCCGTCAGATCCAGGTCCTTGTGGTCGAAAGGCTCCATGGCCACCCACCTCCGTTTCCATTTCTACCATATTATATCCACCCCCGTCCCATTGTGCAAGGCGAACTTGTAGATTTTGACAAATTGGCTCTTTCGTTGTATGATAAATATTATTAAAAGCAAACGCTCACAAAGCCTCGCGGAGTTCGCGTCCGCGGGGGTTTCCCGAAAAATTCAAAGGAGGGTCCCCTATGGCAAACAAGCCCATCCCCTTCGGCGTCATGCCCGATGGCGCCAGCGTGGAGCAGGTCACGCTGAAAAAAGGCCCCATGACCTGTCAGATCATCACCTACGGCGGCGCGGTGCGCACCCTTACCGTACCCGATAAGGCCGGTCGGTGTGTGGACGTGGTCCTGGGCTTTGACACTCTGGAGGATTACCTTCGGCAGGATAAATACATCGGCGCCCTCATCGGTCGCTACGGCAACCGCATCGGCAGCGCCCGCTTTTCCCTGAACGGCAAGACCTGCTCCCTGCCCGCCAACGACGGTCCCAACCACCTCCACGGCGGGCCGGAGGGCTTTGACAAACAGGTGTGGACCATCAAGAAGCTGACCCAGACGTCGATAACGCTCTCCCTGGTCAGCCCCGACGGCCACATGGGCTATCCCGGCGCCCTGACCGCCCAGGTGACCTACCGCCTCACCGGCCAGGCCCTGGAGATCGACTACACGGCCAAGAGCGACGCCGATACCCTCTGCAATCTCACCAACCACAGCTACTTCAACCTGAATGGCCATGCCAGCGGCCCCGTCGGTCGCCAGGTCGTCCGCCTCCCCAGCGCGTTCTATACCCCCACTGACGCCCAGAGCATCCCCACTGGCGAGATCGCCGACCTGACAGGCACTCCTCTGGACCTGCGCGCGGGCGTGGCCATGAGCAGGGGCTGGGACAAGTCCTTTGTCCAGCTCAAGCAGGCCGGCGGCTATGACCATAACTTCCTGGTCCCCGGTCCCATCGGCGTTCTGCGCCCCGCGGGCGAGGCCTGGTCGGACAAGACCGGCATCGCCATGGAGGTCCTCACCACCCAAAGCGGCGTCCAGTTCTACTCGGGCAACTACCTGGACGGCTGCCCCGCGGGCAAGGGCGGCGCTCCCTACGCCAAGCGCTGGGGCTTCTGCCTGGAGACCCAGACCTTCCCCGATTCCCCCAACCAACCTCACTTTCCCTCCGCGCTGCTCCCCAAGGGAAAGACCTACCGCCAAAAGACGGTCTACCGCTTTTTTCTTCGCTGACCGCAAAATTCCCTTGACATCGTAACAAGGATTTGGTAATCTAATATAGAAAATTAGATTTCGGAGGGGTTTATACCATGTATCGGATCGCCACAGATACCTCGGCAAATCTTCCCTGGTCTTATATCCAGGACCATCAGCTCATCATCGTCCCCTTCTCCTACCACATCGGTGATCGGGACTTCAGCGAGACCCCCGGTGCCTTTGACGGCCACGCCTACTACCAGGCCATCCGGGACGGTCAGCGGGCCTCCACCTCCCAGATCCCGCCCCAGCGGTACGTGGATCTGTTCACCCCCGTCCTGGAAGGCGGCGAAGACATCCTGTTTTTATCCATGTCCTCCGGCATCAGCGGTTCGTGCCACTCAGCCCAGATGGCCGCCGAGGAGCTGCTGGAGGCCTTCCCCGACCGCCGGGTGGCGGTGGTGGATACCCTGGGAGCCTCCTTGGGGGAAGGACTTCAGGTCATGCGGGCGGTGGAACTCCAGGCCTCCGGCACCGAGCTTGACGATGTGATCCGCGCCATCCGCGCCGACATCCCCAAAGTCTGCCAGTTGCTCATGGTGGACGATCTGATGCACCTGCGCCGCACCGGACGGGTCTCCGGGGCCAGCGCCGTGGTGGGCTCCATTCTGGGCATCAAGCCCATCCTCAAAGGAAGCCCCGCCGGACAGCTGGTGGTCTCCGCCAAGGTCCGGGGCCGCAAGCAGGCCATCCGGGCCATGGCCCAGCGGTATCAGGAGCTGGCCGTAGACCCGGGCAGCCATGCCGTAGGCATTGCCCATGCCGACTGCCCCGCCGACGCCGAGGCCCTGGCCAGCCTCATTCGGGAGGCCCGTCCCCCCAAGGAGATCGTCACCGTCTGCTACGAGCCCGTCACCGGCGCCCACACCGGCCCCGACGCCCTGGCCCTCTTCTTCTACGGCGCCGACGATGTGCGTACCAAGTACTAAGGGGTCCACAGTCTGTCAAAAAGCCTCGCAGAGTTCGCGCCCGCTGGCGCGAAAAAACATGATCATATTCGGCCACGACATGCGCGTGGCCGAATATACTTTTCAGGTCGCGGAGTGTGCGAGCGCAGCGAGTGCGCGCAGCGGCCTGCAACCTCTTTATCGGAAGACCCCTTTTGGGTCTTCCGATAAACGCAAAGGAGGAGCGCCATGTCTACCTTTACCAAGCAAGCCATCCAGGCCGCCTTCATGCAGCTGTTGGACCAAAAGCCCCTGGACCAGATCACCGTCCGGGACATCGTGGAGACCTGCGGTGTCAGCCGCAACTCCTTTTACTATCACTTTTCCGACATCCCCAGCATGGTCACCGACCTCATCACCCAGCGCTCGGACGACATCATCGCCCAATACGGCACGGTGGACACCCTGGAGGAGTGCCTCCAGGCCGCGGTGGACTTTGCCCGGGAGCATAAGCGGGCCGTGTTACATATGTACCGCTCAGCCAACCGCCAGGCGGTGGAGGAGCACCTGATGCGCATCTGCCGTCACGCCGTGGAGCGCTATGCCGACGCCGCCATCGGTGACACGGGCGTCACTGCCGAGGACCGGGAGATCCTCATCCGCTTTTTCCAGTGCGAGCTCTTCGGCCAGATGGTGGCCTGGCTGGGTGACGGGATGCGCTATGACATCGAGGCCCAGTTCCACCGCCTTTGCCAGGTGATGCACGGCATGACCCAGGGCCTGATCCACCGTTGCGCTGAGGATGCCGCCGGCGGCTGAGCCTGCTTTTTGGGACATTTCCTTTCCTTTGTATGGTTTTTGGGCAGACCGAAACGGTCTGCCCATTTTCTTTGCCTGGAAAAGCTGGTAAAGTCTTCTTCACAAAGGAGGCTTTGCCCTATGGGAGAAAACCGCAGCGTGGCGCCCATGCGCGCCGCCAAGATCGGCTACATCATCCTGTCCGTCCTCTTCTGTCTGCTGGGCGCGGCGCTTTGGGTGTGGCCAAAACTCTCCACCCTGCTGTTCGGGCGCTTTTTGGGGGTCTGCATGGTCCTCTTCGGCGTTGTCAAGCTGGTGGGTTACTTTTCCAAGGACCTCTACCGCCTGGCCTTCCAGTACGACCTGGCCTTCGGCATCCTGCTGCTGGCCCTGGGCGTGGTGGCACTGACCAAACCCGACAGCACCATCCACTTCTTCGGCATTCTCATCGGTGTGTGCGTGCTGACCGATGGGCTCTTCAAGGTCCAGATGTCCATGGACGCCCGAACCTTTGGCCTGCCCCGGTGGTGGCTGATCCTCCTTCTGGCTCTGCTCTCCTGCGGCTTTGGCGTGGCTCTGGTGTTCCGGCCCGGTGAGAGCATGCCGCTTTTGACCGCCCTGCTGGGGTTGAGCCTCTTCAGCGAGGGGCTTTTGAACCTCTGCGTAGCCGTCAGCGCGGTGAAGATCGTGGACCACCAGGTCCCCGACGTCATCGACGTAGACGACTACACCGTCCACCACGACCCCAAGTAAGAAAGGACTGACTGCGCTTTGCTGGATAAGATCGCTCACCATCTGACCCGCCGGCCCAAGCTGGTGGTCATCATCGCCCTGCTGTTGCTCATCCCCAGCGCCCTGGGCGCGCTCTATACCCCCATCAACTACGACATTTTGTCCTATCTGCCCGCCGACGTGGACGCCGCCCGGGGCGAAAAGCTCCTGGAGGAGCCCTTCCACATGGCGGCCACCACCATGCTCATCGTGGAGGATATGCCCCCCGCCTACTGTAACGACCTGTTGGAGTCCGTGGAGCAGGTGGAGGGCGTGTCCGGCGCCATATGGCTCTCCAACCTGGCAGGCATCCAGATTCCCCAGGAGATGATCCCTCAGGACCTGCGGGACATCTTCTTCTCCGACCACTCCACCATGATGATCGTCCAATACGACCAGCCCGGCGCGTCGGAGACCACTATGAACGCCATTGATGAGGTCCGGTCCCTCTGTAATCAAAAGTGCTTCCTGGCAGGCTTTTCCGTCTTCACCAAGGATACTAAGGACCTGATCTCCAAGGAGATGCCCCTCTACATTCTGGTGGCGGTGGCCCTGGCGGCGGTGGCCATGTGCGTGACCATGGACTCCTGGCTGCTGCCGCTGGCGCTGCTGGCCTCCATCGGCCTTGCCGTGGTCTATAACGCGGGCACCAACATCCTCCTAGGCCAGATCTCCTACATCACCCAGGCCATCTCCGCAGTGCTGCAATTGGGCGTCACCATGGACTACTCCATCTTCCTCTTCGACCGCTACCAAGAGGAGCTGGAGCGCTTCGATACCAAAGCCGACGCCATGGCCTCGGCCATTGTCTCCGCCTTTAAATCTCTCTCCGGGTCCTCGCTGACCACCATCATGGGCTTTTTGGCATTGTGCTTTATGCAGCTCACCCTGGGCCGGGACATCGGCCTTGTCATGGCCAAGGGCGTGGTGCTGGGGGTAGCCACGGTGGTGCTGGTACTGCCCTCCATCCTCCTTTTGATGGATAAGGGCATCCAGCGCTTTCACCATCCGGCCCTGCGGCCCAACATGGGCCGGGTCAACGGCTTTATTGTCCGCCACTCTAAAACCTTTGTGGCCATTTTCCTCATCCTCTTCATCCCCGCGGTGTACGCCAATAACCACGCCCAGGTCTACTACAAGCTGGACGAGTCCCTGCCCCAGGACATGGCCTCCATCGTAGCCAACGAGAAGCTAAAAAACGACTTCGACATGGCCTCCAGCCACTTTATCGTCCTATCCGACGACCTCTCCCATGGCCAGATGCGGGACATGACCGCCCAGATCGAGGCCGTAGACGGCGTCACCAGCGTGGTGGGCTACGATAAGCTCCTGCCCGACGGCATCCCCGACTTCTTCGTCCCCGACTCCGTCAAGAGCATCTGCAAGCAGGGCGGCTACCAGCTCTTGATGGTCAACTCCGCCTACCCCACCGCCTCCGACCAGGTCGCTGCCCAGCTCGACCAGCTCAATGCCATCGTCAAGCAGCGCGACCCCGGGGCCTACATCACCGGCGAGGCCGCCATGACCGCCGACCTCATCACCACCGCCGACGTGGACTTCCAGGTGACAAACTACCTCTCCATCGCCGCCATCTTCCTGCTGGTGGCCATCATCTTCAAGTCCCTCACCGTGCCCATTTTGCTGGTGGCCACCATCGAGCTTGCCATCTTCATCAACCAGGGCATCCCCTACTTTACCGGCACCGCCGTGGCCTTTGTCACCCCCACCGTCATCGGCTGTGTCCAGCTGGGCGCCACGGTGGACTACGCCATCTTGATGACCACCCGCTTCCAGGAGGAGCTGCAAAAGGGCAAGGACAGAGTGGAGGCCATCCAGACCGCCGCCAACTCCGCCGACATCTCCATCCTGACCTCGGCTCTGGTGTTTTTCTGCGCTACGTTGGGCGTGGCGCTGGTATCCACCATGGACATCGTCCAGAGCATCTGCCTGATGCTCTCCCGGGGCGCCGTGATCTCCGCCATCGTGTGCATCTTTATCCTGCCCTCGGTGTTGGTGGCCTTTGAGCCCCTCATCAACAAGACCACCCTTCACTGGCGCAAGCCCAAGCCGCCCAAGGAGCGCAAAGGCCATAAGCTGTCTAAGTCTGCCGAAAAAGCCGGGTCCGCCACCCCAAATTGAAAGGAGAACCTACCCATGAAACAACGTATCCTCAGCGGCATGCTGGCCCTGCTGCTGCTTCTGGCCTGCCCCCTCAGCGCCGGAGCCTATGGCCTGGACGCCGCCTATGACGAGACTTACTACGCCACTCTGGACTACTACGGCGCGCCCACCCAAGCCAGCGTAGTCAAAAGCTACCTGCTCCGGGGCCAAACCACCGTCACCGACTACGGCGTCTACGACGAGGTCATCAACCTCACCGACTCCTCAAGTCCCGTCATCGACGGCGGCAAACTGACCTTCACCCCTACGTCCGGCGCAGAAAAGTTTTACTTTGAAGGTCGCACCACCCAGCCCTTTGACGACCTTCCCTGGACCATCTCCGTCTCCTACAAGCTCAACGGCGCCCCCGCCCTGGCCGAGGACCTGGCGGGCAAGACCGGTCTTGTGGAGATCGACGTGGACGCCGTTCCCAACCCCGCCGCGCCGGAATACCTCAAGACCAACTTGGTCCTCACCGTGGCCGCCGCCTTCAGTGACGACGACATCACCTCTCTCTCCGCCCCCGGCGGCCAGATCCAGCTCATTGGCAACCTACGTACCGTACTGCTGGCCGTCCTGCCCGGTGAGGAGCAGCACTTCGCCATCCAGGTAGGCGCCGACAGCTTCTCCTGCTCCGGCCTTCTGTTCCTGGCCGTGCCCGCCACTCTGGGCCAGCTGGAAAAGGTAGCGGACCTGAAGGAGGCCAAGGAGGACCTGGAGGACTCGGCGGACACCCTCAGCGACTCCCTGGACGCCATTTTGGACTCCCTGGATGGCATGACCGGCAGCCTCAACGCCACCGCCGCCGGCCTGGACCGGCTCAACAGCGCCCGGGGCGCCGTCTCCCAGCGCAAGGACGACATCTACGCCGCCGCCGACGGCCTCCACGACCTGGATGACGCCAGGGCCACCGTCTCAAGCCGCAAGGATGATCTCTCTCAGAGCGCCGACCTGGCTCTGGACAGCCTGGACGCCCTCTCCATCTCTCTGGCCGCCCTGGACCGCTATGGCGCCATGGTCTCCGCCACCCTGGACGAGACCGTGGGCGCTCTCAATGACATGAACAGCACCCTCCAGAGCCTGTCGGCCCACCTGAAGACCACCAAAGAGCTGGTCACCAAGCTCCAGTCGGACACCAAGAGCCTCTCTGAGATCCTCACCGACGCGGAGGGTCACAGCGACCAGGCCCTTCGCATCGCCGACAATCTGGCCTGGAACGCAGGGTATCTGGAGGAAAATCTGAAAAATCTGCAAGACGATATGGACGCTCTGGAGCGGGTCCTGCGCCTGACTTCCGGCCTGACGCCTCTGACCGCCGACGACCTGTTGGGCCTTTTGAGCGCCGACGAGCAGGCCCAGATGAAGGAGGTCCTGTCCCTCCACAAGCAGTATGAGGCCTATCTGAAGGCCAACTCCCTCACCCAGAGCCAGCTCACCTTTGAAAACTTCATCATCGCTGGGGCCTATCAGCAGTTTTGCGAGGCCACCGTCAAGCAGGCCGTGGAGCAAAACGCCCCCGCCCAGGTAGACCACGCCGTGGCCCAGTTTGCCCAGGCCAATGGCCGCGCCCCCAGCGACGAGGAGCTGGCCGCCATTCAGGCCCAAGTGGTGGAGGCTGTCACCGCCGCCGCCAAGGCCGCCCTGCCCACCCTGGAGCAGTTTACCCAGGCCCCCGCCGCCCAGCCCTATGTGGAGCAGGCCGCGGCCGCGGCCGCGGCCTATGACCAGTTCAGCGCCAAGCTCCCCATGGTAGACGCCGTCAACGCCAAGCTCCGGGAGGTCAACAAGGTCCTGACCAACATCACCGCCCCCACCGGCCGGGTGGTGCGGGACCTGAACGCCCTGTGCAAGGATATGACCGCCACCGGCACGGATGACGACCTCGCCGACCTAATGGAGATGGTCCAGGATCTGCTCCATACCCTTGATAACCACAAGGGCACCGGCAAGGACCTGTTGAAAAATCTGGACGGCTCCGGCGACCTGCTGAGCCAGATCGCCGACAGCGGCGACGCGCTGCTGGGTGATGTGGACCGCCTTATGGGCGTCGTCAATACCCACCACCCCAACGTCAAGCAGGCCGTGGCCGATGTTGAGGCCCTGTCCAAGTCCCTGCAAGCCACCCTTAACACCACCTCCAATGCTCTGCGTCAGGCCAAGGACGTCCTTAGTGCCGCCGGCCCCAGCCTGGATACCGGCACGGAGAAGACCTTGAACGGCCTCACTTCCGCGGTGGACGCCGTCCGGGCCTCCGGCTCTGACTTAGACGCGGGCGCCCAGGCCACCCTGGCCGGCATCGCCGCCGCCCTGCGCCAGTCCACCAGCGGCCTTGGCCAGTCCAGCTCCATCCGCAGCGCCAAAAACGACATTCACGACCTGATCGAAGACCAGTGGGACCAGCACTCTGGCGGCGTAGACGGTCTTTTGAATATGGACGCTGACGCCACGCCTGTCTCTATGACCTCCGCGCAGAATCCCGCCCCCCAGAGCGTGCAGTACGTCATGCGTACCCAGGAGATCAAGGTAGAGGAGGCCAAAGCAAAGATCGTGGAGCCGGTCGAGCCGGAGGAGCGCTCCTTCTGGCAGCGGGTGGGCGATATGTTTGTGGACCTCTGGAACGGCTTCATCGGCATTTTCTCCTGATCTGCCGCAAAAAGGGGACAGTCCCATCTGGGACTGCCCCCTTTCTTTGTTGCCTTACCGTTTCGTCAGATCTCGCCAGCGGATGATGGCAGCGCTGAGTACCAAGGCGGACGCCCACAAATTGGCCCTGGCCGAGTCCCGGTCGCCGCCGCGCCCGGCGTCCTTCCACGTCTCCGCGGCCAGCCAGAAGAAGTAACCCAGCGCCCCCAGCACCAAAGCGCCGGCCACAGCCCGAATGGGCCCGACCTCTCCCACCCGGTCCGCGGTCTCCTCCTCACCCTGGATGGCCAGCCGCAGCGCCTGGCGCTGTCGCAGGGTGGCCCAGAGGGAGAGCAACACCGAGACCACGATCACCGCCAAAAAGTCCAGTGCGGTGTCCACCGTCTCCAGCTCCTCACAGAGCGCTTCCCTCTCCTCCAAAAGACCGCCCCCTTCCCGCCCATTCTATGTGCCCGGTCAGGACTTTGCCTGGTCCTCCTTCTCCCGAAACCATCTCCAGCTCTTGTAGTAGGTCAGGGCCATACCACTTGACACACCTTAGCCCACTCGATCCAGCCTTATACTCACATGTTCAGGTACTCTTCCCTCCTCTAAAGAGGAATAGCGCAAAATCGAGTATGCCCCTTGTAGTAGCAGCGTGTTAACCTGGATCAGATGCATTACTGTTTGTGACTCTTTGATATCAATACACTCTAAAAGGTCATAGGGGATCATGATCTCAGGCACTAAACGTCGCATTGCATAGTGCCACAGCGCAAACCTTTTCTCCAGAAATCCGCAGGCCGCTTGATAGAGCGGCTCCGCATATAACGCGCCGCCTCTTATAAACGCAAGTCTCTTCAGTTCCAATGCTGTTGCCGCAATCCAAATAGCCGCTCGCTCCTCTTCATCCCGCGCCTCTACTAACATTTGCGCTGTATGGATCGTTCCCTTGTTGGTTGGCTGTGCGAAGTAGAGGAACTGCATTGGATTTTCCCGGTTCATCTTTTTTCGATTGGTCGCTTCTTCGTTGCCTAGCCAGTCGTACCCGTAAATATAACATCCATCTTTGTGATACTCCACCGGAATCGTCTCTTCTGCCATAGGTTTGGACAGTGCTGCTGGCAGGTGATATTGTCCATAGGTCCAACTTTGATAGGCCTCTTCCCAGCTCAATTGCTCCAACATTGTGCACCACTCTCCCTTTAGTCTGTATAGGCGTATAACAAGTTCGAATCGCCAAGGCGGCAGAAGCCATTCTTCTCGTAAAACGCCTGCATTTTGTTGGCCTCGATCTCACTGATGGTGACGCCGATGAAGTAGGCGACCAGTTCCGGGAACATATGCATCGTCTGCTTGCATATCCAAGGGAGCTCTCGGAGAACACGATCTTTGATTGGCGCATGCTCATATTCTTTCTCTGCTACAAATTCGTGGATATACAATAGATTACCGCAAGCCTCCGCAAAAGGGGCGTTTTCCCGCGTGAGAAGTTCCATCAATGCCCCAAGGTCCGCATCAATATCGTCGCACAACAAGGTCGGGTTCCATCCGTCGAGCTCCATCTCGTCACACAGGATCCCACTTCCATAAAGGGTCCCGATCTTCTTGCTCCCAGAAAAATCACCATCCAGTGCGGCATCGATTTTCTTTTCGTCAGTTCCTGCGTCATAAAAGGTCCAAGCAATCGGGATAACGTAGTTCTCCGGTTCTCCATCATAGTAAGAACTCCCGGGAACGCCGTCCAGATCAATGCCGATCTCACGGGGCGCGCCATAGGATACCACGGCCATCCCAGCGCCGCCGTCCACCGGCTCACGGCTCAAATACGGGAGCTTCACTTCCCGCTTGGCAGGCAGATACATGATACCATCTGTCCACAGCTCCACCTCTACATCCCCGCTGGCAATCATCATCAGCTCCAGCCGTTCCCGCGCTTGGGTCGACAGTTCGATCCGAGCGCTTTGTGCGCTACCATCATCCCAAACTCGGGCCCAAAACTTCTTTTTATCCCGCTCGTCTTGATCGATCATCACCGATCCCGCATAGGGCAAAAAGTTAAATGCCTCTCCAATCGTCTCCGGCAAGCGCTTCCATAGGTAGGTCACACCCTCATAGCCCCGCTTAGGCGGCTCAGAAAGAGCGGATATTTTCCATTCTCCCCCCACTTTTTTCGCCGTACGCAATTTTCCCCGTCTGATCCACTGGCGGACCGTCACATCGGTAACCCCGGACAGCTTTGCGTACTCCTCAACAGAGAGATACTCGCTCTCCACCTCGACCAACGTGTATTCCTGCGTAACCGTCGCTTCGCTGAGTTCTCCCTCCTCATCCAATACGATATCCGAATATTTCGCAAAGGTCAGCGCTATCCCACTATATTTCAAATCGTAACGGTAGCTACAAAAGGGCTTGGTCACATCCGGGATCTCGGTCTCCTTGACCTTCTCTAAAAACGTTTTACAGATCTCAATGATCGCCTGCCGCCTGCTTTCGCTGTACGCCTCCCCATTGTCTTTCTCTTGGTGATGGACGATAAAATCCTCGATCGAAGCCACCACCTCGCGCTTGTTCAATAGATGCGTGGTGTTGAACATGACCAGCTTGTCGTTTCGGATCCCCATGGCCAGTCTCCCTTTCGTATTGATTTGATACAATAATTGTATCTTTCCAATACGCAAAAGTCAAGAGGCATTTCAAAAAATTTTTGGACCAGCTTCCCTCTTGTAAATGCCTTGACATTTGTTTATACTTTGTATATACTTCTTGTAGGAGGTGTTTCTCATGGAAGCAACGATCCAGCGCTGGGGCAACAGTCAAGGGCTCCGCATCCCAAAGATCTTATTGGACGCTTTGGGCATTCAGGAAAATGACCGGGTAGAGCTGATACAGACAGAAGATGGCATCCGCATTCAGAAGGCCAAGGCCGCGCATCGGACCCTGGAGGAGAGACTCACCTCCTTCTATTCCATGCCCGTCGATCAGATCCCCCGCCTCGATCAGGAAGAACTCGACTGGGGTGCCGCCCAGGGAGGGGAGATATGGTAACGATCTTTGAGCAGGGGGATATCGTTTACCTAAACTTTGATCCCCAGTCCGGCCACGAACAAAAGGGCCGCAGGCCCGCCTTAGTTGTAAGCAACAATTTGTTCAATCGTGTCAATTCCCTCACCATGGTCTGTCCGATCACTCACACAGACCGCGCCCTCCCGTTCCATCTCCGTCTGACTGGGACCACCAAGACAGACGGAGTGATCCTCTGTGACCAGGTTAGAATGCTGGACTTAACCAGCCGCAACGCCACCTTTGTGGAAAAAGCTCCCACGGACATCATCGTGGAAGCCGTAGACCTCATTGCCAGCTTCATCGAGATTACTTGAAAAGGCCGGGAGCGGTTTGATCGCTCCCGGCCTTTTCTACTCTGCTACACTCCGTTTGGTAAAGCGTAGCTACCATGATCCGCCAATCCACTCATTTGGCGAGTCGGCGCGCCGCCCATTCTATGTGCCCGGTCAGGACTTTGTCTGGTCCTCCTTCTCCCGAAACCATCTCCAGCTCTTGTAGTAGGTCAGGGCCATGCCACCCAGCAGCACGGTCAAAAACACGCCAAAGGTGACCGCCGGCGGAGCCAGCAGCGCCAAGAGGACCAGCAGTCCCCCGGAGAGGAAGAACACCCATCCCCCAAGCCGCTGCGTTTTGTTCCACACATCTGGGTCAGACAGCGCCCAAGGCGTGCGAAAGCCGAAAAACCAGTTGGACTTCACCTTACCCATCAGATTGCCAAAAATAAGCAGCATGACGCCAACCGCCAGGCAGACCACCCGCCCCACGTCCAACCGGCCCGGCCAGAGGCTCTCTGACAGAGTGACCGCCATCGTCACTACCATCAAAAGCTGGACCAGCAACGCCGCCCCCTCGTACCGTCCCTGAAATTTGTCATAGCTCTGCCGCTTAGGGTCCAGCCGGGGCAGGAACTGAAACAGCAGGGCCGACAAAGGCCCGATGGCGCACAGCCCCCACAACGCGGCGGGAGAGCTGTATGTGTCCGCCTGACCGTCCAGCCCCCAATGGGTGGGCACCCGCTGGGGCAGCCAGGGCCAGGCGACAGCCACCAAGGCAAAGGGCAGCAGGGCCAAAAGCCACATCAAAATGATGGCCTTCTTGCTTTTCATAACGTCAGTCTCCTTTCAGCCCGGCCACCCAGCCGGTGATCTCGTCCAGCACGGACAGATTCAGCTCATAGTATATGAATTTCCCCTGTCGCTCATCGCTGACCAGCCCCGCCTCCTTCAGCACCGACAGGTGGTGAGAGATAGTGGCCCCCGTCATCTCAAACCGGGCGCCGATCTCCCCGGCGGTCTTAGCCCCGCCCTTCAGGGCATCCAAAATAGCCCGCCGGGTCGGGTCCGACAGCGCCTGAAAGGTCTTTTGAAAGCTCATGCCCCTCCTCCTCATTTCGATTTTCATCTAAATGATACTCTCCAAAGTGCGCTTTGTCAATACACATTTAGTTTTTCATCTAAATATTTTTCGTGCTCAGGCACTGCTTTTGGTGGGAGCGGCCACAGGGCACACCCTTCCTGCTCGTCAGGGCCACATATCGCTTGTCGGCAGGAGCTTCGGCTCCACGGGCTAAAATCGTGCCACTGGCACGATTTCTTAACGCCCTTTCGAATCCACCCGCATAAATACCCATACCAGCAAAAAGAGACACCCTTCGGGTGTCTCTTTTTGCTGGTGGGAGCGGGTGGATTCGAACCACCGTAGCTTACGCAACAGATTTACAGTCTGCCCCCTTTGGCCGCTCGGGAACGCTCCCATATTCACTTTTTCCCTGCACATCTTGGCCTAAAAGATGTGGAGCTGGTGGACGGACTCGAACCCCCGACCTGCTGATTACAAATCAGCTGCTCTACCAACTGAGCTACACCAGCACGCGGCGCTGACGTCCAACAGCGGAGGTCATTTTAACAAAAAAAGCGCCGTTTGTCAACACCTATTTTTTGTCTGCCCTTGTGATTTGGGACGGAATATGCTATACTATCTCCAAATCATCATCTTTGGAAAGAGGGCGCTTATGAAATACCGCGGCATCTTCTTCGACTTCGACTACACCCTGGGCGACGCCACCGAGGCCATCGTGGCGGGTTTTCTCTACGGGCTGCACACCATGGGCTACCCCATTCCCACCCGCCAGGATATCCGCCACACTGTGGGCTTTGTACTCAAAGACGGCTTTACCAACATTACCGGGGAAACGGACGAAGCCAAGCGAGAGGAGTTTTGCCGGCTCTACCGCAGCATCTGCACCCCCGCCCAGATCGCCACAGCGGTGCTGTGCGACGGTGCCAAGGAGCTTTTGGAGGATCTCCACAGCCGGGGCGTCAAGCTGGCGGTGGTCAGCTCCAAGCCCGCCCCCATCCTCAACAAGATCCTGGAGGCCCGCGGCATCTACCAACTCTTTGACGTGGTCATCGGCCCCGACCAGCTGCCCCGGCCCAAGCCGGATCCGGCGGGCATCCTGGCCGCGCTGGAGGCCACCGGCCTTGAGCGCTCGGAGGTCCTCTACTGCGGCGACACCGTCATTGACGCCGGCGCTGGACAAAATGCCGGGGTGGACTTCTGCGCCGTTTTGAATGGCACCACCCCCGCCGGGGATTTTGACCCCTACCCTCATGTCCACATCGCACCCAACCTGTCTGAACTTCAGAATTGGCTGACAAAGGAGGCGCTGGTATGACCTTTCGTCTGCTGGCCGTAGGCGACGTGGTAGGCGAGAGCGGCGTTGCCATGCTGCAAGCACACCTGCCCCGGCTCAAAAAAGAACGGGACATCGGCTTTGCCGTGGTCAACGGCGAGAACGCTGACGGCGTGGGCATCCACCCCCGCCAGGCCGACGCCATCTTGGAAGCCGGGGCCGATGTGATCACCCTGGGCAACCACACCTGGAACCGCCTCCAGATCGCCAAATACCTGGATTCTCACGACAACATTCTTCGCCCCGCCAACTTCACCCACCGGGTGCCCGGCCGGGGCTTTGGCGTCTTTGAAGGGCCCCAGGGCGTCCGCATCGGCGTGATGAACCTCATCGGCCGCACCAGTATGGACCCCAACGCCGACAACCCCTTTCCCATCGCCCAGCGGCTGCTGCGGGACGCGGACTGCGATGTGGCCGTGGTGGACTGCCACGCCGAGGCCACCAGCGAAAAAGGCGCCATGGCCTGGTATCTGGACGGCAAGGTGGCAGCTGTTTGGGGCACCCACACCCATGTGCCCACCGCCGATCTTCAGATCCTGCCCGGCGGCACCGGCTTTGTCACCGACCTTGGCATGACCGGCCCCAGCCGGTCCGTTCTTGGCATCAAGCCCGAGCTTGCCATCAACCGCTTCCTGGGCGGTCTGCCCGCCCGCTACGAAAGCGCCGAGGGCCCCTGCAAGCTGGAGAGCGTACTATTCACCATCGACGCCGACTCCGGCAAGTGCGTGGGCATGGAGCGGCTGGACGTATTTGACTGAGGGGAGGGGCCAAAATGCTCACCTTGCTCCACGCGGCGGACCTGCATTTGGACTCTCCCTTTCGTTCCCTGCCCGCGGCAGAGGCCCAGGCCCGGCGGGCCGGGCAGCGCAAGGCCTTAGAGCAGCTCCGGGACCTGGCTCTGGACCACAGCGCGGACCTGGTGCTGCTTCCCGGCGACCTCTTTGACTCTCAGCAGATCTATCCCGAGACCCTGGAGGCCCTGGCCAGGACCCTGGGCAGTCTTCCCTGCCCGGTGGTCATCGCCCCGGGCAACCACGACTATTATTCCGACAAGTCCCCCTATGCCCAGCCCATCTGGCCGGAAAACGTCCATATTTTCACCTCGGAGACCGTCACCGCCTTTTCCTTCCCCGCGTTGGGCGTAACGGTCTACGGCTGCGCCTTTACCTCTCCCTTCCGGGACAACGACCCCTTGGCGGGCTTCACCGCTGCAAAGGATGGGACCGTGGCCATCGGCTGCTTTCACGGCGACGTGGGCAAGCAAAGCCGCTACGCCCCCATCGCGCCAGAGAGTCTGGCCCAAAGCGGCCTGGCCTACGCCGCCCTGGGTCATGTCCACGCCCTGGAGCACCACATCGACGCCCCCACCCCCTGGGCCTACTCCGGCTGCGCCCAGGGCCGGGGCTTTGACGAGCTGGGGGATAAGGGCGCGCTGCTGGTGCGCCTGGAGGGCGGCCAGGTGGGCGGCAAGCTGCTGCCCCTGGCGGGTCCCCGGTATTGGGTGCTGTCTCTACCCGTAGGCACGGACCTGGCTCAGGCCTTGGCGGGCAAGGAGGAGGACTACGTCCGCCTTACCCTCACCGGTCAGAGCCAGCCTCCGGATCTGCCCACCCTGCAAGCCCTGGGCGACAGCCTCTGCAAGGTCTTCCAGCTTCGGGACGAGACCGTTCCGCCTCTGGAGCTCTGGGCCCGGGCCGAGGAGGACACGCTGACGGGCCACTTTGTCCGGGAGATGCGCGCCCGTCTGGACGCCGCCGACGAGACCCAGCACACCACGGTGCTGGCCGCCCTTCGCTGGGGCCTGGCCGCGCTGGAGGGAAGGGAGGGTCCCCAGTGAACATTCTCTCCATGACCGCCACCTTCGGCTGCCTGGACCAGGCCACGCTGACGCTGCAGCCGGGGCTGAACCTTTTGGAAATGCCCAACGAGAGCGGAAAATCCACCTGGTGCGCTTTTATCCGGGCCATGCTCTATGGTTTGGAGAGCCGCAAGGGCGGCGCGCTGTCCGAGCGCAACCGCTATACCCCCTGGTCCGGCGCCGCCATGGGCGGCAGCATGGACCTGATCTGGCAGGAAAAAGCCATCACCCTGCGCCGCTTTGCCAAAGGTTCCAACCCCTTTGGCGGCTTCCAGGCGGTCTACACCGGCACGGAGGAAAATGTCCCCGGTCTCACCGCCGACAATGTAGGCGAGACTCTGCTTGGTGTGACCAAGGAGGTCTTTCAGCGCACCTGCTTCATCTCCCAGGGCGGACTGTGGGTAGACGCCTCTGGGGACCTGGAGCGACGGGTGGCCTCCCTGGCCTCCTCCGGGGAGGAGGACGTGTCCTACTCCGACGCGGAGCGCCGCCTGCGGGACTGGCGCAACCAGCGCCAGTCCAACCGCGCCACCGGCACTCTGCCCAAGCTCCGCGCTCAGCTGGCGGAGGTCAAAGTCCAGCGCCAGCGCCTTCTGGATGCCCGGGAGAAAGGGCACCAGGCCCAGCGGCAGCTGGAACAGCTGGGATCAGAGCTGTCCGAGGTGGAGCGGGACCTGGCCCGCCACCAGACCCTGGCCGCCGCCCAGGCCCAGGCCGACCAGCGAGCGCGCTATGAAGCCGCCGCCCAGCGGCTGGCAATGTCGGAGGACGCCTTGACCCAGGCCCAGGCGCAAGAGGACCAGACCCGCCAGGCCGTCCCCCCACAGCCCGGCAGCGGCTGGGCCGGTCGGTTGGCGCTGAGTCTCACGCTGGTGCTGGGGTGCGCGCTGATGGTGTGCGCCGTGGTGTTCTCCTTGTGGCCCCTGGCCCTGGGAGGGCTATCCTTGCTCAATATCGGGGCCTTGGGTACCCATATGCTGAATAAGGCCCGCCGCGCCGCCCAGAATGCCTTTGCCCAAGCTCAGGAGACCCTGGCCGCGGCCCAGGCCCAGACCCAAGCCGCCCAAGCAGAACACATCGCCGCCCGTGCCGCCTGGGAGGCCATCTCCGCCCAAGGCGAGCCCCCTGCGGCAGTGGCGGTAGAGGATCAGCCCCGCCAGACTCTGGCCGACGATCAGCTGCGGCAAAGGCGGCTGACCGAGTCGATCAGCCAGTGCCGGGCCCAGCTGTCCCGGTCCCAGGGCGAGGAAGAGGCTCTAGGCGGTCTCGGCTCCATGGACGACCAAGCGAAAGACCTGGAAGAGCGCATTGCCCGGCAGGAAGGGGAGCTGGCGGCACTGGAGCTGGCCCTGGAGGCCCTGGACGCGGCCAATGCCAGCCTGCGCTCCCGGTTCTCCCCGGCGCTGAACGCCCAGGCCGGGGCTATTTTGAGCCGCCTGACCGGTGGGAAATATACCGCCCTCACCTTCACCCGGGCCTTTGAGGCCCTGGCCCAGACACCCTCCGGCGCCCGCTCGGCCCAGCTTTTGAGCCAGGGCGCTGCCGACCAGACCTACCTGGCTCTGCGGCTGGCCCTGTGCCGCCTGGCCCTGCCGGAGAAAGAGACGCCGCCGGTGGTGCTGGACGACGCGCTGGTCAGCTTTGACGACGCCCGCCTGGCTCTGGCCCTGGAGGTGCTGGGCGAGCTGTCCCAAGAGCGCCAGGTCCTGCTCTTTACCTGCCAAAGTCGGGAGCGGCTTGCAATTTCCAGCCGGAACCCTTATAATGATGGCGTCATATCTTGAGTTTGGAGGGATACCCATGATCCCTGAAAAGGAAGATCGTTTCAAAAAAAAGGACGAAGAACAGCCTGAGCCCATGTATCAGCCCCAGAGCGCGGCCCAGAGCTTTTCCGCCGGTCTTTACAGCTGGCTCCAGCCCATCTTGTTCGCCTTGGCCGTGCTTTTTGTGGTGTCTACCTTCCTCGGCCGCCTCATCGGTGTGGACGGCTTTTCTATGGTCCCCACCCTGCACGACGGCGATATGCTGATCCTGCGGAGCATTGGCTACACCCCCACCAACGGAGACGTTGTGGTGCTGGCCGAAGCGTCCTTCCGTAGCGGCGCCCCCATCGTCAAGCGGGTCATCGCCACCGCCGGACAGCGGGTGGACATCGACTACGACGCCCACACTGTATCGGTAGACGGCAAGGTCCTCTCCGAGCCCTACCTGGACCCCAATGATCCCATGGTGGCAAAGCCAAATGCGGTGAACAACCATCTCACCGTGCCACCCGGACACATCTTTGTCATGGGTGACAACCGCAACAACTCCCTCGACTCGCGCTATGAGGAGGTGGGCCCGGTGGATGAGCGCTGCGTTATCGGTAAAGCGGTCTGGAGCCTGAAGCCCTTTGGGGGGATCGGCGAATGAGATTGGACAAGTGGCTGAAGCTCTCCCGGCTCATCAAGCGCCGCACCGTGGCCAACGAGGCCTGCGACAATGACCGCGTCTGGGTCAACGGCCGGCCCCAGCGAGCCTCCTATGATGTAAAGCTCGGGGACGTGATCGACCTGCATTTTGGCCAGCGTGTCACCCGGGTGGAGGTGCTGGCCATCGACGAGCACGCGCAAAAGGACGAGGCCGCGGCCCTCTACCGGGAGTTGGGCAGCGGATAAGTCCCCGCCATCCAATTCCTAGGAGGGATAGTTTGACTGAGCGGAAAACCGCCCTGAGGACCTACGCTATCATGGCCCTGGGGTCCTTCATTCTGGCCTTCGGGCTCTATAATATCCACGTCCAGTCGGGCGTCACCGAGGGCGGCGTCTTAGGCGCCACCCTTCTTTTGCGTCACTTTTTTGGTCTTTCCCCCAGTGTCAGCGAGATCGTGCTGGACCTTCTTTGCTACTTAGCCGCCTTCCGGGTCCTGGGCAAGGGCTTTGCCAAAAACGCCGTCATCTCCACCCTGCTCTATTCCGGCTTCTACGCTCTTTTGGAGCGGTTCCCGCCCTTGGTCCACGACCTGTCCGCCTACCCCTGGCTGGCGGCGGTGCTGGGCGCGCTGTTCGTAGGCGTGGGTGTGGGGCTGGTGGTCAACGCCGGCGGCGCCTGCTGCGGAGACGACGCTCTGGCCCTGACCATCTCCAAATGTACCGGCTGGGACGTGGGCCGGAGCTACTTTGTCACCGATCTGACCGTGCTGACCCTGTCGCTGAGCTATATCCCGCTGTCCAAGCTGGTGTGGTCTCTTCTGAGCGTCACCCTCTCCTCAGCCATCATCAGCCTGATCCAGCGGCCCCGGGAGGCGAAAACGTGAAAAAGGCCCTGCTGGACCTTCTCTTTCCGCCCCGGTGCCCCTTCTGCCGGAAGCTCCTAGATACCCAGGCTATCTGCCCGGACTGCCAAGAGAGCCTTCCCTGGATGGCAGATCGGGCAGCCTGCCGCCGGCCTGAGCACATCGAGCTGTGCGCCTCCGCCCTTCGGTATGACGGCCTGGTCCGGGACTGCATCCGCCGCTATAAATTCCGCCGCCGCAAGGGCTACGCCAACGTCCTGGGCCCCTTATGCGCCCAGGCAATACAAGACCATATGGGTCTGCAGCACTTTGACCTCATCTCCTGGCCGCCGCTGTCGCCCAAGGGCCTGAAAAAGCGGACCTTTGACCAGGCCCGTCTGCTGGCCCATGCCGTAGCCCAAAGCCGGGGCACTGTGGAGACGCCCCTTTTTCAAAAACGTGAGACCACCCAGCAATCTACCCTCCGGGACCCTGCGGCCCGGAGGGCCAATGTTTTGGGGGCCTTTTCTCTTTTAGACCCCGCCCAGGTAGCGGGCAAGACCGTCTTGCTGGTGGACGACGTGCTCACCACCGGCGCTACGCTCTCCGAATGTGCCCGGGTCCTGCTCACCGCCGGGGCCAGGGAGGTCTGGGCCGTGACCCTGGCCTCGGCCAAAGGTTCTGCATAAAAGACTTGCAAAACACGCCGCAAGCGGATATAATAGCTTCATGGTCTATTCGATCGGAACCACGCCATACGTTGAACATATAAGAGGTGCAAAGAATGTTTAGTAAAGATATTGGCATCGACCTTGGCACTGCCTCCGTCCTGGTCTTCGTCCAGGGCAAGGGCGTGGTGCTTCGCGAGCCCTCCGTGGTGGCCATCGACCGCAACTCTGGCCGCCTTCTGAAGGTGGGCGAGGACGCCCAGCAGATGCTGGGCCGTACCCCCGGCAACATCGTGGCCATCCGCCCCCTCCGGGAGGGCGTCATCTCCGACTACGATATGACCGAGCGGATGCTCCGGGAGTTCATCCACAAGGTCTCTTCCTTCCGCATCTTCAAGCCCCGTGTAGTCATCTGCGTCCCCTCGGGCATCACTGAGGTAGAGGAGCGGGCTGTCATCGACGCGGGCATCCAGGCCGGCGCTCGGCGTGTCTACCTGATTGAAGAGCCTCTGGCCGCCGCCATCGGCGCGGGCATCGACATCACCAAGCCCGACGGCCACATGGTCGTGGACATCGGCGGCGGCACCACCGACATCGCCGTCATCTCCCTCTCCGGCATCGTGGAGTCCGCCTCCATCAAGATCGCCGGCGATCAGTTTGATGAAGCCGTGGTGAAGTATATCCGCCGCAAGCACAACGTCCTCATCGGTGAGCGCACCGCTGAGGAACTGAAAAAAGAGATCGGCTGCGTCTTCCCCCGGCCGGAGGAGCAGAGCGTGGAGGTCAAGGGCCGTTGCCTTGTCACCGGCCTGCCCCGGGTGTTCACCGTCACCTCCTCCGAGATGATCGAGGCCTTCGAGGAGGTCTCCACTCGCATCCTGGAGGCCATCCACGGCGTTTTGGAGCGCACGCCCCCTGAGCTGGTGGCCGACATCTCTACAAACGGCATCGTCATGACCGGCGGCGGCTCCCTGGTCTGGGGCTTCGACAAGCTCATCGAGAGCCACACCGGCATCGCCACCTATGTGGCTGAAGACGCCATTTCCTGCGTGGCCTACGGCACCGGCAAGAGCCTGGAGTGGGTCAACGATATGCAAGACGGTACCATGAACATCTCCCGCCAGAAGCAGATGAACTAGAAGCGCGAGGGTAGACGCGCCGGGGGCGATGGAGCGGCGACAGGCCAAAAACAGGCGAACGCCGTAGGCGTGAGCGGCATTTTGGCCGCGCAGCCGCGAAGCGACCCCGACAAGCGCGCCCAACCCGAGCGTGACAGCCCATAGATCAAGAAAGCCCGCCGACAGTGTCGGCGGGCTCTTTATTTGGCGTTTATTCACCGCGCCGCCGCGCGCAGCTCCTCCGCCCGGTCGGTCCGCTCCCAGGGGAGGTCCAGGTCCGTGCGGCCAAAGTGGCCGTAGGCGGCAGTCTGGCGGTAGATGGGCCGGCGGAGGTCCAGCTTCTCAATGATTTTGGCCGGACGCAGGTCAAAATGCTCCTTCACGATCTGCCCCAGACGCTCGTCGTCCACCACACCGGTGCCGTAGCTCTCCACCAGCACACTGACGGGATGAGCCACGCCGATGGCGTAGGCCACCTCGATCTGGCAGCGCCGGCACAGCCCCGCCGCCACCAGATTCTTGGCGATGTACCGGACCATATAGGCCCCGCTGCGGTCCACCTTGGTGGGGTCCTTGCCGCTAAAGCAGCCGCCGCCGTGTCCGGCCACGCCGCCGTAGGTGTCCACGATGATCTTCCGCCCCGTCAGCCCGGTATCGCCCACCGGTCCGCCTACCACAAAGCGGCCGGTGGGATTGATGTAAAGCTTGGTATCCCGGTCCAGATACTCCGCGGGGATGACGGGCTTGATAATGGTCTCAGTGACAGCCTGGCGCAGCTCACGAAGGCCAATATCCGGGTCATGCTGGGTGGAGACCACGATGGCCGGACAGCGCAGGACCTTGCCCTCCTCGTCATACTCCACCGTCACCTGGCTCTTGCCGTCAGGCCGCAGCCAGGAGAGTTCCCCGCTCTTACGGACCTGGGCCAGCCGCCGGGTCAGGGCGTGGGCCAGGGCGATGGGAGCGGGCATCAGCTCAGGGGTCTCATCGCAGGCGTAGCCAAACATCATGCCCTGATCCCCCGCGCCCACCAGATCGGCGGGGTCGGTGCCGCCGTTTTGGTGCTCATAGGACTGGTTGACCCCCAAGGCAATGTCGGGAGACTGGGCGTCGATGGCGGTCATCACCGCGCAGGCGCGGTAATCAAAGCCGTAAGCCGGGTCAGTGTAGCCGATGTCCTGAATGGTCTTGCGGGCAATGGCGGCAATGTCGGATCGGTGGCTGGTGGTGATCTCCCCCATGACCTGGACCATACCGGTGGTGGTAAAGGTCTCGCAGGCCACGTGAGCGCTGGGGTCGTGGGCCAGGATGTCATCCAGCACAGCGTCGGAGATCTGGTCGCAGAGCTTGTCGGGATGACCCTCCGTGACCGATTCAGAGGTAAAGATACGGTTGCTCATTTTTTGTCTTCCTTTCCTTTTGGGGAAACAAAAAGCGCTCCGCAAGGAGCGCCCGTTTCCTCCTTATCGCTGTCAGCAGAACCACCTTGCGCCATGGCGCAGGTTGGTGTGGGGTCATGGAGCTGACTCTCTCGCCCACTCTTGATAGGGGTATTCAATTGTCGAAAGGTATTCTACAATACCCGGCGAAAAAAGTCAAGCCCTGAAAAATTCATCCTTTCGCTATAGACTTCCCTGGAAAAATGGGCTACAATATGGATACTATTACTTGGGAGAGGAGGGGCGCTCTTGCGTAGCGTTGATTCCTGGCTGGACCGCTTTGCCCGCAAGCATCCCCGGCTGGGCATCCCCCGGCTGATGCTCTATATCGTCATCGGCACGGTGCTGGTCTTCTTCTTTGACCTCTTCAGTTCGGGCACCTTCTCGGCCATGCTGGCTTTTTCCCGTACTCTCATTTTGCGGGGCCAGATCTGGCGGCTGATCACCTTTATCTTTGTACCCCTGGTCAGCCCCCGGTATATCCTCTCCTTCGCCCTATCGCTCTATTTCAGCTACTTTCTGGGCACCATGCTGGAACGGGAGTGGGGCAGCGCCAAGTTTACCCTCTTCTATTTCTCCGGCGTCCTCTTTAACATTCTCGTTGGCTTTGTGACGGGCTATGCCACTATGCAGTATGTGAACCTCTCCATCCTGCTGGCCTTTGCCACCCTCTATCCCGACCTGCAGTTTCTCCTGTTTTTCATCCTCCCCATCAAGGTCAAGTGGCTGGCCTGGCTGGACTTGGCCATCATCGCCCTGGACATGATCGAGATGGCCATAATGGGCGCGTGGCTTTTGATGCTGCTGCCGGTGATGGCCCTTTTGAACTATATCCTCTTTTTCTGGAGCGAGCTGTGGGGCTTCGTGGCACGCAAGCGGGGCCAGACCAGGCACCGCCACAGCCGCCAGACAGTCAACTTCAAGGCCGCCCAGAAAAAGGCCCAGGAGACGCGCGGCTATATGCACAAGTGCGCCGTCTGCGGCAAAACTGACGCCGACGACCCCACCATGGAGTTTCGCTACTGCTCCAAGTGCGACGGCTACTACTGCTACTGCATGGACCACATCAACACCCATGTCCACGTGAAAAAGGACTGACGCCATGAAGGTAGGAGTGCTCTATGCCATGGCCAAGGAGGCCTCGGGTCTTCTTGCCAAGGTCCAGGCCAAGCCCCTGCCCGTTCAGGCGGGGATGGCCCTTTACGCCCTGGGCGGTGGCCACATTCTCTGCGTGGGTGGCGTAGGCAAGGTCAACGCCGCCATGGCCGCCCAGCTGCTCATCGACCGTTTTGGGATAGAGGCCATCCTCAACGCCGGCTGTGTCGGCGCTCTGGACCCGGCCTTGCCTATCGGCACCGTGGTGGCAGCCACTCACTGCGTCCAGCACGATGTGGACACCACCCTCTGCGGCGACCCGCCGGGCCTTGTCTCCACAGTGAACGTGGTGGAGTTTCCCTGCTCCTTGCCCGCTGTTCCCGGCCTGACTCCCGGCGTGGTAGCCACTGGGGACTGGTTTGGCCGGGACTTTAGTCGGGCTCATGCGATCCAAGAACGCTTTGGCGCCCTAGTCTGCGACATGGAAGCCGGAGCCGCCGCCCAGGTCTGTCTGCGCCACAGCATCCCCTTCCTCGCCCTGAAGGCCGTCTCCGACCATCTGCTCTCCCCCGACCAGGGCCGGGAGTATCAAGAGAATTTCTCCGCCGCCATGGAAGCCCTGGACCGGGCCGTGGCGGCGGCCATGCAAGAAATGGAGGACTAGCTCATGGAGCGCATTGCCAGCTTTTCAGTGGACCACACCAAACTTCGCCCCGGTATGTACATCTCCCGAACCGATGGGGACATCGTCACCTACGATCTCCGCTTCAAGCGGCCCAACACCGGGGACCTTCTCTCCAACGCCCAGCTCCACTCCGCCGAGCACCTTTTCGCCACGTTGCTGCGCAACAGCGAGCAGAAGGACGCGGTGGTCTACTTCGGGCCCATGGGCTGCCAGACCGGCTTCTATCTCCTCATCGACGGCTCCAAACTGGACCACCAGGGGGCCATCTGGCTCATGCGGGAGGTCTGTGACCGGGGCTCCATCTACACCGGGGAAATGCCCGGCAAGAGCGAGTTCGAGTGCGGCAACTACCGCAATCTGGACGTGGATCTGGCCAGAGAGCTCTGCGTCTACTACGGCCAGATCTTGAAAAGCTGGACTGTGGAGAAGCTCCAGTACGAGGTGTAAACTCGATAGCAAAGGGTAAAAAAACACCGTCTGATAACAGACGGTGTTTTTTATTTAGTCCTTCGGCGGTGAGGCAAGGTGGTCCTTCAGGGTCTGGACCTGCTCCTCAGTGAGCCCCACCTTGTCCACCAAATACCGCTGGGCGGCATATTCCAGCATGGTGGCCCCGGTGGCGGTCTTGGACCGGGCCAGGTCCCGGGCGGCGTCCATATCGTCCGCCTCCAGCAACCGGAGAAGGTCAGCCTCCACCCCGCCCCGGGCCAGGGCAGACCACGCCTCGCTGCCCGGCTCGATGTGGTAGAGATTTTCAAAGGAGACCATGTAGTCGTCTACGATGTCGTCCACGCCGGCCCCCATCAGAGCCTCCAGCAAGAACAGGAGATGCCCGGCCCGGTCCGCGCCGTAGGTGGAGTGGATGAGGTAGGGGCCGGGCCGCTCGGTCATGAAGTCCAGGCCGTTTCGCAGGTCGTCCAGGCCCACCTGGGCGTAGAGATCCGAGCCCATGTTCAGATAGACCACGCCGTCGTCCTGGTGGACCTTTTCGTAGTTGGTCCCGGCAAAGGTGTCGTACTTCGGGGCCTTGGCCCGGCAGTCGGCCATATTGACGATGGTCTTCACCCCCGCCTGGCCCAGCAGAGCGTCGGCCACGGCGTTGCGCCCAGTCACAGCCTCGATGGGGCTGACCGAGCGGTAGAGCACCCCCGGGGCGATCCTGCCCATGGTGACGCCGCGGAAGTTGGCAAAGGTCTCGTCGCTGGCATAGTCAGAGCGCTCCAGGCTGAGTTTATCCCCCAGACCCAGGGGCTCCACCCCTGTTCTCCCGACGGTGGGCGCCGCCACAGACACAGCGGTGGGGACCAACTCATAGACCGCGCTGTCTCCCCGGCTGCCCACGCCGTAGGCGGTGGCAAAGTCGCCCCGGCTCAGGCAAAGCCGCAGCGCGCCGTCCTCCACCAGCACCAGAGGCTGGCCCTGGGGTACGTCGTCATAGTGGGTGACCCAGGGGGCCTCCAGGCTCTTGTCACCCACAGTGAGCTTCAGTATCTCCCCCACCTCAAACCCGGCCTCCGCCAGGGTCTCAGCGGTAATGGTGGTGACCACGTCGCCATATTTGTTGATGGACGCCGCCTGGCCGCTCAGGATCACGTCCGGGCCCACACAGACTTCGTAATTGCATAGGATCTGGGCCAGCTCCGCCCGGGTGGCGGAGTCGTTAGGAGCCAAAAGCACGCCATTCTTCCCCGAGACCACCCCGGCCCCCACCGCCCACTGGAAGGCGGGGACGGCCCAGGCGGGGACGTTTTCCGCGTCCTCGTAGGTCAGAATGTTGGTGTCCTCGCCGATGGACACATCCGCGCCGGTCATCTGGGCGTAGCGGTAGAGGCTGGTAACGATCTCCGAGCGGGCAGCGATCCGGTCGCCGTCAAAGCTCCCCCCGTCCGCGCCGGTGGTGAGGCCCTGGCCGTAGGCCCAGCGGGCGGCGTCCGTCCACCATTGGCCGGAGATACCACTGAGGCTTTCATTCATCTGGAGCAGATGCTCTGTAGGCGCCTGGGTCTCGGGCCTGCCCGACCTGTTGTAAAGGGTCTGGAACATCATGGCCCGGGTGACGGCGCCCTCAGGCTCAAAGCCCTGGCCGGTGCCCGTCATCAGACCCCAGTCGGTGACGGCGAGCACCGCATCGTCATACCACGCCCCCATAGCGGAGGTCCCCATGCCCCACAGCAGCGCCGCCGTCAGCAGCAGGGCCATTCCTCTTTTCCTCATGCCGGCTCATCCTTTCGCGATTTTTCTCTATTGTACCTCTTTTCTCCCCACCGCGCAATGCCAACTTTCGACAAAAAAAGGACCGGCGCCTTCGCGCCGGTCCTTTCGCTTGTAGCTTTTAGCCGTTGGGCGGTGTGGTAATGTCCACCCCGTCGCCGGTACCGCCCAGAGGGCCATTATCGTTAGGATCGATATAGTAGCGCCAGCGCTTGTCGATCCAGCAGCGGGACCAGTCCTCCGGCAGCTCCGCCTTTGCGGAGTCATAGGCGTGGTCGTTGGCCGCCTCGATGATCTCATAGTAGGCCCAGTGCTCCTTGGGTACATCCGGCCAGGTCATGTACTTGGTGGTGTCGCCTTCCGCGATGTCACCACCGCCCATGCAGACATACTCCTCCAGGCCTTCCAGCCCCTTGGCGTCCACGCCCCGGCGGAGGAAGCCGTTGAAGATCTTGACTGCCTCATCCCGGCGGATGGGGTTCTGGGGCAGGAACTTGCCCGCGTTCTCCCCATCGGCGTAGCCGTTCACCCAACCCGCGGTCTGGGCGGTCCGAAGCTCGGCCTTGGCCCAGTCTCCGGCGTCGGCGATGTCCAGGAAGTCGTCCACCAGCCGCCCGGAGGTATCAGGCAGGCGGTTCGTAGCCCGAGCCAGACGGACCACCGCGGCTACATATTCCTCCCGGGTAATGGACTGGTCGGGCTTAAAGAGTCCGTTTCCATAGCCCACGAAGACGCCGTTTTTCGCGCAGTAGGAAACAGCGCTCTCCGCCCAGTGGCCGGCGACGTCGGTAAAGCCGGCATCATTGGTATAGATCTTGCCCTCTTCAAAAACCTCCGCGCCCGGGATCCCCTCAAAGCCCGCTCGGGCGATGATGGTGGCCACGCTGCCCCGGGTGATATAGTCATCGGGACCAAACTTGCCGCTGGGGTAGCCGATAACGTAGTGCTTGTGGAAGGGCTCATATACGGCGTAGTACACCGTGTCCTGCTTCACCCGGATATCCTCGGGCTTGACCAGCTCCGGGTTCTGTCCGGCGGGCAGTTTTTCGGGGTCAGAGGCCGACCAGCCTACAAAGACCCAGCCGGTAAGCCCCTCCACCTTGGGGACGTTCTTGGCGTCGGGCTTGGTATCGGAGGGGATGGCGTCTGTGACCTTGTCAGAGCTGACCCCCTTGGTGCCCAGGTGATATTCGATATTGCACGGGCAGCCCGCCGCGGACGCGGAAAGAGCCAGGGCAATCGCCAGAGCCAGCGTCAGCAGAATGCTCACGATCCGTTTATTCATTGCTTTGGCACCTCCTCATCAATTCCACACACGGAACCCTGCCGACAGCAGCCCCACTGTGGGGCCGCCGTCGCTCAGGTCGTCATGGTAAAGCCACCGCGCGTCGATCCAGCACTTGTCCCAGGTCTCGGGCACGGTATAGCCCTTGGGCAGAGTCTCGTCCACCACGTACTCATGGTCGTTGGCGGCTTCGATGATCTCGTAGTAGGCCCACTGGTCCTTCGTCACGTCCGGCCAGGTCATGTACTCGGTGGTACCGTTCCCCGCGATGTGGCTGGCATTGCCGGAGCAGACATACTCGGTGAGCTTGCTCAGGCCCTCTTCATTCACGCCGCGGTAGAGGTAGGCGTTAAAGATCTTGACCGTCTCGTCACGACGGATGGGATTGAGCGGCTTGAAGGTGCCGTCGGTGTAGCCGTTGACCCAACCGTTGGCGTAGGCGGTATAGATGCCGTCCACAGCCCAGGTGCCGGCGTCGCCGATATCGGTGAAGGGCAGCTCCTCGGCGGTCTTGACGCCGCTGAGACGGGCCATGACCAGGGCCAGCTCCTGACGGGTGATGGACTGGTCGGGCTTGAAGGTGCCGTCGTCGTAGCCCTTGAACACGTTGTACCGAGAGCAGTAGGCAATGGCGCTGGCAGCCCAGTGTCCGTCGACGTCGGAGTAGCCGCCGGGATTGCCGTAGTCAGCGCCCTCCACGAAGTTCGGGAGCACCGCGCGGGCGATGATGGTGGCCACGCTGGCGCGGTTGATGTTATCGGCGGGTCCGAAGTTGCCGTTGGGATAGCCGATGACATAGTGCTCATGGAAGGGCCGACCCAGGTCATAGATGGGCTGGTAGACCGCGTAGAAGATGGTGTCGCCGGTAATGGAAACGCTCTTGGGATCCACCGTCTCACGCTTGGCGTCAGCCGTGGCGTCCCCAGTGGGTGCGCTCAGGCTCCAGCCCAGGAACTTGTAGCCGTCGATGGCGGTCACGCCGGGCACGTTCTTGACCTTGCCGTTATTGGCCACCTTCTCCATCACGGGGTCCGTGGTGGTGCCGTAGAGGCCCAGCAGATAGGCGACCTGGTTGGGACAGGCGGGATCGCTGCCTCCGCCGCCACCGCCGCCACCGGCCTTTCTGATGATAATGGTGAAGGTATAGGTGGCCACCACGTCATCCTGATCGCCGCCGTCAGCGCTCTCGCCCTTGGCCGTCAGGGTCAGGGTATAGGTGCCCGCCGTGGCCGACTCCTTATTCAGCGCGGTCAGATCCAGTACGTAGCGTTGCTTGGCTCCGCCGGGCGTCAGGCTCTCAATCTCGTTCAGCGTGCTGAGCTTGGCGCCAATGGCCAGCAGGTCCTTGGTGCCGGCCACAGTGCCGCCGGCCACAGTAATGTCGTATACCACATCGCCGTAGGCGCCCAGGTCAATGGTGTACGCTCCCGCATTCGTCGTGCCCTCTGTGATGGTGTCGGCAACGCGGGTGTGGTCGACCTTCGGGCCCTTGTGGTCGGTAAGCGCCGCGTCCGTGCCCTTATAGTCCTCGAACATCAGCACGGGGATGCCTTCAACAATGTGGATGATATGATCGCCGTCGTCCTCGTCACGCTCCACCTCGATCCGCGGGTCGGTCTTGTCCTTGCCGTTGACCTTGGTGTTGTCGGTGATCTCAGGCTCAGGATCGGGGGTGTCGGGATCGTCCTTGGTATAGATATAGTTGGGATCGATCTCCACGGTGATCTCCCGGCCGGTGACCTCCTCATGCTCCTTCTCCGGGGTGACCTTGCCCGGCTTGATGGGCACATTGTCGTGCTTGTCGGGGGTCTTGTCGTCCACCGGCTTGTCGTCATCGGTGGTGCCGGTGATCTCGGGGGTGGTATCGGTGGGATCGTCCAGCTTCACGTCGATGGTCTCGATGACCTTGGGCTTGACCTCAATGGTCAACTCATAGGTGGCGGTCACCTCGGGGTGCTCACCGGTGGTGTCCGCGTCGGCTGCCGCCTGGGTGGCGTAGCCGGTGACGGTGTACTTGGCGGTGTGAACGCCCACCCACTTGCCGGGGGTGCCGGGCATCTCGGTCAGCTCCAGGTTGAAGGTCTTGGGCGCCTCGCTGCTGAGGAACTTGCCATCCTTAAAGCTCATAGGATCGCCGTACACCGTAAAGCCGGTGAGTTCCTCCTTCACCTTCACGCCGTAGACGTCGCCCAGCCCCTTGAGTGTGACCTTGTACTGAGGCTCCACGTCCAGATAGGTGATGTGCTCACCCTTACGGAAGGTGTTGGCGTTCTCGCCCATGGCGTAGGGCGCGATCCCTTCCTTCACGTCAGGCAGGTTGGGCTCGCTGTAATCCGTGCCCTCGTAGACCTGGGCCACAGCGCCCTCGGGCTCGTAATGGGCAGTGCCCAGCACGTCGCTGAACAGCAGCGCCAGGTCGGGGGCGTTGACCGGGAACTTGATGGTGGCAGTGGCCGGCTTGTAGTCGTAGATACCCACATCGTCGTCCGCGTTGGGCTTGTAGGTGAAGGTGAACTTGTAGCTGTTCTCGTTTTGGTTCCCGGTACCCACATTGGCTCCGGTGCCGTCATAGGTGGCGGGGCTCACCGTCCACGCGCCGGTGTCTACCCGGCTGGCGGCGGCAGTGGTGGCGGAAACGGTGTCGTTAGCGTTCTCGTCGCTGACCACCTTATCCAGGGTGAAGTACTTCAGATCCACCGGATCGCCGTGGTTGGGATACTCGCCGGCATGGCCGTCGGCCTGGAAGTTGGCCAGGAAGCCCGCGCCGTCCACGCCGTTTTCAATGGATACAGGCGTGGTCATCATGTCCACGGTGTAAGGCACGTACTTCACATCGCCGGTGTTGATCTCGGTGACCTTCAGGAAGACCACCAGCTCGTCCGTAACGTCATCGCCGTTGATGTCCTTCTCCACGTGGACGCCCTTGGCGTAGTTGGCGCCCACCTTGACCTTCACCGCGGTGCCGCCGGGCACGCTATTGTAGGTGCCGTCCAGCTCAAACCAGGCAGTGGCGTCGGTGGTGGCGGCGGCCAGCTTAGCGGCGTCGAAGGTGACGCTCGCGGCGGTCAGCTCCGCGGCGGTGGCGATGGCCACGTCGAAGCTCTGTCCGTTGACGCCGGTGATGGTCACGTCATCCTGGGTGGTGAATTCATCGTCGCCGTAGTACACGCTGGCCTTGGCGTCCTCCGTGACGCTCCACTGGGCCACCTTGAACCGGGCCTCCACAATGGCGCCGGGTACGTTGGTGGTAAAGGTAGTGGTCTCCTTGGTGGCGTCGGCCACGGTGGCGATGGCGCCGGCGGCGATAGCCGTGGCGTCCGGGGTGATGATCACCCACTTGTCAAACACATAGCCGTCGTCCGGGATGGCCACGATGTCGCCCACCACGACCTTCTTGCCGTCCACAGTCTGGACGGTGAGGCTCTGGGTGCTGATCACGTCGGCGGGATCGGGCTTACCATCCAGGGTGACCTTGCCGTGGTAGACCGGGGTGGTCTCGCCCGCGGCCTTTACATCCTGGACCCGGGCGGTGATCTCCACCGCGGCGGCGGTGACGGTCAACTTCACGTCGGGGCTGTAGACGTCGTCAGCCGTGGAGCCGGCGGTGTCCTTGGTGTTGTCCTTGAACTGGATCGTGTAGTCGTTGTCCTCCAGGCCGTTCAGGGTCAGGTTGGCCTTGATCCAGCTCTCCTTGATCACATAGTCGCCGGTCTTGCCGATGTCGGCGGCGGTGGCCGTGCCGTCGTTCGCCACGCCCGCCACCTGGTCAAAGTCGGCCAGGGCCAGGGTCTTGGAGGTTGTGCCGTCCTTGAAGCTGCCGGTGATCACCACGCTCACATCGCCGCTGCCGTCGTTCTTGGTGTAGGTGAAGGTGCGGTTGGCGGGCACGTCGGCGCCATAGAGGTCATAGGTGCTGTCCTTGACCAGGGTGGGTAGCAAATCGAACATGGCGTAGACCGTGGAGTCGGTCACCGGCCAGAAATAGGTCTCGGCCGTGGTCGCTCCGTCGCCGGTCTTGTCGGCATTCTTGGTAAAGGAGCCGCTCTCCGCCTTGGGCGTATCCGTGCTGTTGGTGTCCTCGCCGTACCAGCCCACGAAGAAGTGGCCCTGGGCCGCGGTCTGCTTCAGATTCACATAGCCGTCAGTGCCCGGCGCGGTCAGACCGTTGCCGTCCAGCGCGGTAGGCGCGGCGGTCACGGTGCCCCGGGTGGGATCGGCCGTGGGCGACTGGGTCACCTTGCCGGTGTTGTCCCGCTGCAGATCGGCCTTGCTGACCACCACCTTGACCTCCATGGTGATCTCCACAGGCCCGGCCACATTGGCGCCCAGGAAGTTGTAGTCGTTGCCGTCGATGGCCGCATAGAGTTTATGGCCGCTGTCGGCGGGCTGGACGGTGTAGTCCAGGACCCCAGCGCCAGTCACGGTGCTGACGCCGTCGGCCGCCTTGTTGCTCTGGAGCACTGTGGCTCCCGCCGCCACCAGCTCGGCCTCGGTGATCACACCGTCGTGATCGGCGTCGGGATCGGTATCCTTGGCCAGCCGGTACCAGCGGACCTCGGCGTCGATGGTGTCGTTGGTGCCGTTATGGTGGGTGGTGTTGTCCACCACATCGTAGGTAGGCGTGGGCACGTTGGCGTGGGTGTGGAGCAGCGCCTTGGAGGAGACCTGGGCCTTAATGGTCTGGCCCTTGGCCGCGGTGGACTGGTTCAGGCTGATAGCCACCGTAGGCGTGGTGTCCACGATCTTCAAGGTCAAGGGCTTAGTCACCTTCTTGGCGTCCTCGTTGACCTCGTCCTTGTTGGTCATCTCCAGAGAGAGCTGGATGTAGTCGCCCTCGGTGAGACCGTCCTTGGCTCCGGTAGCGGTCTCATACTCCTCCAGGTACTTGTCCACCAGCCTCCAGATCTGCGCGATGTTCAGCGTCAGATCCTGGTTGTAAAGGTCGCCCATGGTGTCGGACGCGGCGCCGTAGGTGTAGTCGGTACCCATGACCAGCTCCAGAATATCCGCTGTGGCCAGAGTGGTCTCCGTGCCGTTGTGCTTGACCTTGGTGATGCTCAGCTTGGGATCGATGTAGGTGCCAGAGCCGTCGTTGATCTTCACCGTCCAGTCCTTCTCATACCCCAGAGGATCCAGGGGGTTCAGATCCCAGCTCTTCTCGATGCCGTACATAACGGGGGGCTGGTCCACGATGTTCAGCTCCAGGTCGATGGAGTCGATCAGGAGCTCGGCGTTGGCGATGCCGGCGGTGGCGTCATCGGGATAGAGCGTGGTATTGGTCAGAACGCCCGCGTCGTAGACCCAGATGATGGCCTTGTAGATACCGATGTCATAGCCCTTGGTATCGTCAAAGTCCACGTTCTGGTCGCCCGCGCCCTCGTTGGCCTTGTAGTCCTTGGCCCAGGCGGCGGACATATTCACCTTATTGGTGCCGCCCCGCTCGGTCACCTGGCCGGGATTGAGCGTCACCGGGAAGTGACCGCCGGCGTCCAGCTGGATGCTGGCACTGTCTACCACAGACCCGGCCGTCGCGGTGAAATAGGGTGCGGTAATGGCGCTCTCGGTCCCCGCCCGCAGGGCGTTCCAGACCGTCTTGGCGTCAATGGGCGCGCCGGTGGCGGGATCAAACTGGTAGGTGATCAACAGCGTGGCGTCTCCGTTGATGGTGGTGGAGCCGGGGTTGGAGGCTACGCCGTCCTCCAGCAGAGACTGGCTGAGCAGATAGTCCTTGGAAAGCTCCTTAGTCCTGGGCGTGCCGTCCAGCTGCAGCATGGGAATACCCTGGAAACTGGCGGTGAGAATGGCGTTCTTACTGGGAATGAACTGGGTGGCCTTCTCCTTGTTCTTGCCGTCCACGAAGCTGCCCGAGCTGGCTGTGGCGATCCACTGGGTGAACTCGTTCACCGCGGTGCCCAGGATCGTGACCTCCACGTCCACGGCCTGGACCGGATCGGTCTCCGCCGCCACGTAGGCCACGTGGTCATCCTGCTCGCCGTAAGTGGCGCTGCCCAAGCCGGGCTTGACGATCAGGCCGTCGGCGGCGTTGGCGTCAGGCACCACGGCCTGGACCCGGTAGGCGGTCTTCAGGTCGTCCTGAGCCAGGGGGCTGACCACGGCGGCGGCGATCTTGGCGTCGTCGCTGAGATCGGTGCCGGCGGGCACCGCCACGGCGTAGACGGTGTAGACGTTGCCGTTTTTGTCAATGCCCGCGGCGAGGTTGGTGTTGGGCGTGACCGTGCCGGTGGCGCTCGTCTGCTTGCCCGCCAGCTTGGCGCCCTTGGCGGCAATGGCGGTGGCGTTACCGGCCAGGCCCGCCTTCATGATCTCGGCGGCGGTGGGCGCCACCAGGGAGGTAGCGGGCGCGGCGTAGTTCCCGGCGCTGTCAGCGTCGCCGCCGTGGGTGGTATCCACCATGACCCAGTAAATGTCCACCGGACCGTCGGAAGTGACGGTAAAGCTGTCGATCTTACCGGTCTGGCGGTTGCCGTCGCTGCTGGCGGCCACCTCCAGCTTGGGCGCGGTGGCCGGGAAGGTGTAGACCAGCGTCAGGGTGTCGTCATCGGCGGTGGTCTTGCTCACAGTCACCTTAGTGGTGGTGTTGTCATGCTTGTGGCCATCGATGGTATAGCCGAAGTTCTTCTCCTGCTCGGCGGCGGTGTTGTCGCCGGGAGTGGTGTCGTCCACATTGGTCACATAGGTGTTGTCAAACTCATGGTTGTCGTCGGCCTTGTAGACCAGGGTGACGGTGTAGGCCTTACCGGGCTGGAATGTGTCGGTAGCGGGATCGAGCACATTGCCGTCCTTATCCGTCCACTGAATAGACTCTAGCTTGCCGCCCACAACGCTGGGATCGGGATAGATGTTCTCCGTCACCGTCACGTCAGGCTTCTTGGGATCGTCGGGATCATAGACAGGCGCGTCGATGTCCGTGGGCTTCACCCGGATGATGGGGGCCTTGACCACCTCATACTTCGGGGTATATGTCACCTTGTTGGCCACCAGGATCTCCTGGGTGGTGGCGTCAAAGGTGCCGGTGTAGGTCGCCACGCTCTTGCCCGTAGGCACGGTGATCTCAAAGGTGACGTACTCTCCCACAGCCAGGTCCACAGAGCCGTCGGTGAGGTCCACGGTCGTTCCGGTGACCTCATTCTTCCATGCCTTGGTCAGATCGTAGGTAAAGTCGCCCGCGGTGAAGGTGGGCGTCACCACCAGATCCTCCAAGGTCGCGTCGCCGGTGTTCACCAAGCGCAGCTTATAGGTGCCGCCGCTGGCGTAGCCGTAGACCAGGCCGGACTTGGTAAAGGCGTTGCTGTTGACGAACTCATCGGCGGGCTTGGTGGTCGCTTCGGTGTAGACGAAGTTATCCTGCCAGGTCAGCTCGTACTTGGACGCCTTCAGCTCGATCTTACCGGTGGCGTCGCCGGTGATAGAGAACTCGCCGTCGGCCATGATATCGGTCCCGGTGGGCATCTCCACCGCCACGATGGTGGTCCCCTTCTTAGCGGTGGGCGCAACCTTATAAGCTCCGGCGGGCACATCGGCGAAGACGGCGGTACCCACGGCGTCGATGGTGCTGCCCGCCGTAGTGGGCAGAGTCTTGCCGGTAAAGGTGGTGTCCTCCTCGGTGGTGGTCAGGGCCACGCTGGTGAGGGAGCCCGCGCCGGTGACGTTAAAGGTGATGGTGTAGAGCTTCTGCTTCAACTCCACCGACGCGGTCTTCTGGTAGATATTGGCGGGGACCAGGTCGGCGGTGCTGTCCACCACGTCGCCGGTGGTGGGATAGGTGATGCCGGAGGTATTGCCGAAGGTGGTGCCGCTGGGGGTAGCCCCGTCGCTCCAACCCAGGGTGTAGTGGGGCTTGTATGCCGCTTCATCCCAGCTCTGGGCGGTGGCGGCGTCGTTGTCGGTATTGGCGGCCACCTGGAGCTTCACCTTCATCACGCTGAGCACCGGGGTGGTGCTGACGCCGACGGCGTCGGCGGCCACGTGGGTGATCTTGCCGTAGGTCGCGCCGGTAGCGGTGCCCTTGAGCCACAGGGAGACGGCGTCTGCCATGACCTTGGTGTCATCCATGGCGGAGGCAAAGCCGTCATAGGTGTTGGCCACGGTCATGGTGGGCTTGAAGTTCACGTTATAGTAGTTCACTTCCACCTGGCTGAGCGCGCTGTTGTCTGCCTGCTTACCCAGGGTGAGGCCGGTGTCCTCAAAGACGCCGCTGCCCTTGAAGGTCTCGGCATAGACCTTGTAGGTCTTACCCATATCCACCGGGGCGGTATAATACCGGCCGGTGTTCCAGTCCGTCTCGATGCCCTTGGCGTCCAGATCGGTCTCGGTGCTCTCCAGCAGCTTGATACCGTAGCCGGGATCAGCCGTACCGGTCTGCGGCTGCTGCACGGTATCCAGCTTGACGATGATCTTCACATCGCCCTTGGTAACGATGGCGTCAGATACGGCAAAGTCGGTGGCGTTCACCAGGCTGGGCGTCGCCGTATCATTGGGGGCGTAGGCCACCAGGAAGAGCTTGCCGTTCAGATCGGCCGTCTGCACGGTGTACTGCTTGGTCTGGCCACCGTTGGCGGTCAGCAGCACCACATCGGCGGAGGCGGAGGCCTTCTTCACCAGCTGGCCGTTGGCGTTGATCTCCACCGCGGCGGCAATATCGGCCTTGCTCTTGCCCGAGCCGGCGCGGACCCACTGGTACTTCACGTCGGTGTTGTCCGCCAGGGCGGGGGCGGCGATGGAGTCGGCGGCCACATCGTTGGCGCCGTCATTCACCTTAACATTGCCAAAGCCGCCGGTCGTACCGTTGGTAGCGCCCGTGAGCTGGACGGTGTCGCCCTCGCCGGGCACATAGGTGGTGTTGGTGGTCGCGTTGGCCGTGTCGGTCCGGGTGGTGGCCACATCCACGATGGGCAGCGGCTCCACCTTGAAGTCCAGAACGTAGTAAGCCACGGGGTCGGTGGTCAGCGCGTCGCCGTCCTGGCTGATAAAGCGCAGGACGTACACCCCGTCATCCTTGTTGAAGGCCCCGGCGTCCAGGGTAAGGGTGGCCGCCGCCACAGCGGGCTTTCGGTCGCCGGCGGCAATGGCGTTGCCCTCGGAATCCACGCTCATGCCGGCAGTCTGGACCACCGTCTTACCACCGGGGAAGACCCCGGAGAAGGTGAGCAGGGTGCGGTTGCCGTCCGCGCTCTTCAAGGCGGTGGCGTTCGCGATGCTGCCGTCCGCGGTGGAGCCCACATAGCTGGCCGCGGTACTTCCCCAGAGGGTATCCGTGCTCAGATCAGGCAGGGTCGCGCCCGAGGCGAAGCGGTAGACCTCCATCTCCACAGTCAGGTCGGTGTTGCCCGGGTTCTTCAGGGTGATGGGATACACGGTGGTATCGCCGTCCACAGCCGAGAAATAACGGTCCACGGCGTTGGTGCCCGACTGGAAGTTGCCCGCGGTGCCGCCGGAGGAGGTAATGGAGCGGTTGGGATCGATGGGCGTGGCGCCGTCGGGCTTCAACGCCGTCTCATCGGTCACGGTGAGCTGAACGTCAGACGCCTTCAAGATGACCTTGAAGGTATATGCGCTCTTCGCGCCGTCCACATCGCCCTGATCGGTCCCTGTCAACTGATTGCCGCCCACGGCGCTCCGGTTCTCCCACTGCATGGCGGAGATGACCGTGCCGGTGGCCTGGGTAGCGGTGATGTCGTACTTGCCCTTCACCACAGTAAAGGCCACGGTGTCCTTGTCGTCCAGCTTGTTGGCGTCGTTGCCCGTGTTGGTGCCGTTGGTATGGGTCCCGTCGCTGCCGGCCACGTTGTCGATATCAAAGGTAAAGGTCTTCTTGACCGCGGTGTTGTCACCGTTCTTCAGCTCCAACACCAGCTTCTTGACCTCGCCCGCACCGTCGATGGCGCCGGTAACGGTGTAGGTCTTCTGGTTCAGCCAGCCGCCCACCCAGGTCTTGGCGGTGATGGTGTAGCTGTGGCCGGTGGTCACGGCGTCCGCCGCGGTCTGGGCCGTGGGCGCGCCGGTGGTGGGCGTCAGGTCGTCGCTGTCGGTGGGCGTGCCGGCGTTATTCGCCAGGCTCCGCCAGGCCAGGGTGTAGTCCTCATCCCAGCCCTTGCCGGTGGCGGTGCCGGCCGCCATGGTGGAGGCGTACTTCACATCCACGCTCTGGCCGTCCAGCACGGTGTTGCCCGAGGTCAGCTCGGTGGTGTTGTAGTAGAGCTTCGCCGCGGTCCCTTCGGTGTCGTTGGCCACCTCGCCGCTGTCATCCGGCGTGACATAGGCAGACTTATACATGGGCTTCACCGCGGTGACGGTAAAGTAGTTGGCCGTCCGGGTGGTGTGGGTCCGATCGATCTTATCGCTCAGGGCGATCATCCCCGTCTTGTCCCCGGCGGTCAGGTTCTGACCCTGGTGGGCACGGACATAGACGGTGTACTCGTCGTTGGGATCCAGCGCCCCAGCAGCGGTGACAAAGGCGTCCTGCGTGGCGTCCCAGGTGGTGGTCACAACGGTGGTGCCGTCCTTGGCCACCAGCAGTGCGGAGTAGTCGGTGGCGGCGTTGGCGTCATCGACGTAAGCCACGGTGTCCTCGGTGATCTTCACCACGCCCTGATAGCCCACATAGACAGGATCGGAGATGGCGGCCTCGATGGAGTTCCCGCCCTTGATGGAGGAGGCGATCAGATAGATCTCCTTACCCTCCATCCCCGTGGGCGTATAGGTAGCGGTGTTTACCGGCGCGCCGCCGCTCTCGATCACCGTGCCGCCGGCGACGGTCAATGTCACATTGCCGGAGGCGTCCTTGGCCCAGGTCACAGTGGGCTTGGTGCCGTAGGTATCGCCCACCACCCAGCGGTAGATGTAGTCGCCGGTGGTCTCATCGGCGCTGGCGGTCAGAGTCCGCCCCGCCGGGTCGGTGGTCAGGGTAGCGAAGGAGACCGTGTCGGTGGCCTTCACCACCGTGTTGTCCTTGTCGGTGGTCACCGCCGTGATCTCCACGGGCACCACCTCGATGGTCAGCTTGTACCAGCTGTTGACCGTATCGGTGGCGCCAGCGTCAATGTCGAAGGAGAAGGCCGTCGTAGAGGTATAGGTCCCCACCGGCAGGCCGGCGGCAATGGACAGGGTCAGGTCCTTGTCGTCGTCCACAGGCGGTGTGGTGGTGTTCTTGTGCATCTCATCATCGATCTGCTTCTTGGCGGTGATGGCCGCGCCGTCAGACAGGCTCACCTTGCCAGCCATAGCGGCCACGCCGCTGTCCACAACATTAGCCGGGTCCACCTGGACGTTGACCAGCGTCTGGCTGGCGTCGTTGCTGGTGTTGGCCACATTCAGGGTGATGGTCTTGGCGCTGTACCCATAGGGCAGCACGATCTTCCGGGTGGCAGTACCCTCGGTCTTGACCGGCGGCGTGCCGTCGGCATAAATGCCGTTGGCCGTACCGTTGCCGCCGGCGCTGTCAATGGTAAGCTCGGTGTCCGCCGTCACCGTGTCGGACACGGTCATGGTCAGACCCAGCATTTCCAGCACGATGTCAAAGCTGTCCTTACCGGTGGTGCCGTCCACCACCACTGCCGTGGTGGTGCCGCCTGTGGCCCCGTGGGGCATTTCGTAGCTCTTCAGCGTACCGGCGTTAGGCTCATAACCCGTGGTGTAGTTGCCCTTGGGCACCCGGAAGGCCACAGCCTGGCCGCTGGTGTTGGCGTCGATGGTGGCGTTGGGCTGGGCCTCCAGCGCGGTCTTGCCGGCGTTGACCCGGCCCAGCATAAAGCCGCTCTCGCCGGCCACGCTGGCAAAGGCCAGACCCGCCGTGGCGTCAGTCAGGGTGACGTACTTCACCGAGCCAGACCCCTTCACATAGCCCGTAATGTCATAGAGCTTCAGCTCCACCACCGGCTCCAGACCGATGGGCGCGCCGATGCTGCTGCGGGTCATGGTAGCCGCCTGGGAAGGATCGGCGTTGGTCTCGGTGGCCGACCACTTCAGGGTGTAGTCCTTCTGCCAGGCGGTGTGGCTGAAGACCACATCCTGGCCCTTCAGGATATAGGTATCGTGGGCGCTGGCGGTCAGCGCGTTCACGCCGCCCACCGTGGCGGTGGCGTAGACGTCGGCGCCGCCGCTCTGGATCTCCCGGTCGTCGATAAAGAACGTCTTAGTCGCCACGTCCTGGTCGCCGCTGCCGTCCAGCTGGTTGGTGTAAATGCCGTTGTCCGCCTTGGTGGCGGCGGCCTTTACCTCATAGTAGTCCACCTCGGGGGTGGCGGTGGCGCCCAGGATGTTGGCGGTGTAGCTGAAGGTCTTGCCGGTGTCGGCAAAATCCGTAGCGGCGTCAAAATCAGCCTTGATCTTATTGGTAAAGACGTGGTAGGTCACGCTCTCGTCCACGTTCCAGGCCTCATAGGCCTTGTCGGTGTCGTTCCAGGTGGCCTCCACCACGCCGGCCTGGCTGCCGTCAATGGCCGTCAGCGTGGTATTCCCGGTGGTCGCCTGGGGCACCAGGTAGACCTTATACTTGGCGTTGTCGGCGTCCACGTTGGTCCGGGTGGTCGTCGCCACATCGGTCTGGAACAGCTTGACCGCCGCCGCCCAGGGACCAAGGAGCGTGGGGCTCTTGGCCGACTTCACGGCGTTCTTGGTGCCGGTGGCCACCACAAAGAGCTTCTTGCCCGCGAAGGTGGCGTCATCGTCGTCGATGGTCAGGGTGCGGCCATTGTTGCTGAGGTAGCTCGCCGCCACGGTGGTGACGCCGGCGGCGGTGACCGTGCCGTCGTCAGCCACGGAAATGGCGCTATCCGCTGTACCGTAAGGCACAGCGTACCAGGCGTAGGTCACGTCGGTGTTTGCCCCGCCGTCCTTGACCAACTTATCGGTATGGGCGGAGCCAAAGCTCAGGTCGGAGGTGGGCGTTCTGGCCGGATCCACCGTCCAGCTGGCGCTGCCCGAGCCGGTGGTCTTGGCATAGGTCACGCCGGTGACCTCAATGGGCTTGACCTGGGTGTTGAGCACGTAGGTCAGGGAGGGACCGTACACCGTGGGCGTGGTCCCATCCTCCACGGAGGTGAACTCGAAGGTCAGCGTCTTGGCCGCGGCCTGGGCGGGCCAGTCCTCGGGCAGAGTGACCTGGAAGGTCCGCTCGTCGGTGGTAACGGTGGCGTCAGCCGGCGTCAGGATAAAGCTGTTGGCGTCAGCGGGCAGGCCGGTGATAGCCAGCGTCTTGCCGTCCACCGTCACATTGGTGGTCGCGGCATGGGTGGTGCTGTTATAGACCGGGTTGCCGGCGCTGTCCTTGATCACCAGCGACACCCGCAACGTGGTGTTCTGGGTGTTGGCAATGGTCACGTTGTAGACCGTCTTCTTGGTCGCGGTGTTGGCGGCGTCCGTGCTCAGGCCGTTGGCGCCGTAGTTGTCAAACACCTGAGTCCAGGTCTGCGTCAGAGTCTCGTTGGCGGTAACGGTGGGTGCGCTGGTCTGGGTGGTGGTAAAGGTCCTGCTCTTGCCCGTGGTGTCCACATCGTCGCTGAGCTTCAATCCCCACTGGGACGCGGCCAGCACGATGGTAAAGGTATTGTCGTTCCGGGCGCTCACCGCCACGCTTTGGTTGTTGGTCAGGCCCAGAGCGGTGTTATAGACGCTCTGCCTGGGCTGGACATATTTCAGAATGGTGGTGCGGGCAAAGCCGGTCCCGGAGCCGTCGTGAGGCGTGGCCGAGAGGGTATAGCTCCCGGCAATGGCGCCGGTCACGCCGCTCTTAGGCACCTGGAAGGTCACTGTGGCGCCGTTCTTACCGCTGGCAGTAATACCGCCGGGGTTGGCGGCCACCGTGGCCTTAAAGACATACTCCGTCGCGCCATCCCCGGCTCCCTTGTACTTCAGGAAGGCCTCGGTGATGGCGGCGGCGCCGCTGTTGCTGAGCACGTTGCCCTGGATCTGATAGAGCTTCTGGGTCAGCTTGCCGCCGATCCAGTTGGTCTCGCCAATGGTGTAGTCGTGCGTCAGCGTATTGCCGGCGCCGGGGGCGCTCAGAGGACCGCCGGAGTAGGGCAGGGTATCGGCGGTGGGAGCGGCGCCGGTGCCGGTGTTATCGTCGTCCGCCTTGTTTCCCCAATCCCAGCCGTAGTCCTGGGTCCAATTGCCCACGCTGGCGGTGACCACCGTGTTGGCCAAAACGGCAGTGCCGTTGTTCACGGTGATGGCGCCGGTCTTGGTGGCAAAGGTAACGTTGGGGGCGGCGTTGGTGGTAAAGTCCTCGCCCACCTTCACGCCGTTAAAGTCGGCCTGATCCGCCACCTTGGTGGCGATCTGGCGGACAGTGTAGTAGTTCACTGTAGCGGTAGGCGCGGCGGGGGTGACAGTGCCCGCCTTGTCATAGGCGGTGGCGTCGCCCTCCACCCGTCTCACGTAGACGTCGTAGCTCACGCCGCCAGTCAGCGCGGAGTTCTCAGTGACGAAGACCTTGTTGGTCGCGTCCCACTTGGTAGACACAGCGGCGGTAGTGGTGGTCCAGGTGTCGCCGGCCTTAATAAGGAACACCTCATAGCCCGTGTCGGCGGTGAGCTGAACGTCGTCCTCCTTCACGGTGATGGTGGCGTCATAGTCCACCGCGATGGCCTTGGTGACAGCGGCGTACTCGCCGGTCTCCGAGGCCTCCACCACGGCGAAGATGTACTTGCCCTTATAGGTATCGCCCGTCAGGGTGATGGTGGTACCCGTCTGTCCGGAGATCTCATGGTACTTGCTCCCCTTCGCGCCCAACTGCGCGGTCAGGCCATAGGAGGCGTCCGTCTCCGCCAGAGCGGCGGTAGCGAAGTTGGTGTTCACGCCGCCCTTGGTGGTCCCGGTGTGGGCACTATCCAAGTAAAGGCTCTGGTTGGGTGCCTTCTCGTCGGCGTAGTACCACTTCCAGGTCAGGGCGTTGTTGCGGTCGATGCCCGCGGGGTAGTGGGCGGTATACTGGATGGTATCGCCGCCGCTGGCGTCGCCCAGGTGCAGGGTGGTAGCGCCGGCCTTCTTCACCGCCACGTCCACCTGGGTCAGCTGGGCCTTGGTGGAGGCGATCTTGAAGTTGGCGGTCTTGGTCAGGCCCGTCACCTTATTGGTGTGGGTGGTAGCGTCGTCCAGCTTATAGGTGATGGTCAGGGTATAGTTGTCCGCGCTGGCCTTCAGCTGCTTGAGGTAGCTGTCGGTCAGCGTGATCTTCCCGGTGGTCTCATTCACCGTCACATCCGTCCCCACCACAGGCGCGGGAGCTGTGAAGCCCGTCAGGGAGGCAGGCGCGGTGATGGCGATGGTGTAAGCGGTGGCGCTGTCGGGGTACTTGGCGTCATTGTGGGTCCAGTTGAACTCCGGCGTGGGATTGGTCCCGGTAAAGCCGCCGCCGATATTATAGGTAAAGCTACCGCTAAGGGCCGCGTCGGTCCAGGTGATCAGGGTCAGGGTGGTGTCCGCCGCGGGGGTAAAGGCGCTGGCCATGTTATAGCCCTTTTGCTTGCTGTTGCCCGCGTTGGCCCCGGTAAAGTTGGACGCGCCGGCCACGTCGGCGCTCCACTCCTTAAAGTAGGAGCCGCCCTGGCTGGTGGTCAGGTCCGTGTTGGTACTCAGGGTGACCGCCTTGGTGTCGTCCACCCAGAAGACCTTGCTGTTGGCGGCCTTGGTGGCGGTCTGGTTCTGGGCGGCGGCCTGACCCTCTCCGGCGGCCACAACGCCCGTGGCGGTCACTGCGCTGGAGGCGGCAGAGCCCACCACAAGGGTCACCTTATGCTGCTTGACGTACACCGGGTTCAGAGCCACAGGGGCATTGGTGTCGCCCTTGGCCTCCGTCCCCGCGGAGGAGACGGTATAGGTGTCCGTAGCGGTCTTCGTCAGGTCGGTCAGCGTCCCGGCAGCGGTCTTCTTGTCCTGCCACTTGTCGTAGCGATAGTGGGTGGCGCCGCTGGCGTTGGTGTTGGGCGCGGCGGTGATATCCACCGCACCACCGCCGGCCACCACGATCTTTTCCCTCCCGTTGCCGCCGCTGATGTCGTCCTTAGGCAACACGGTAAAGGTGGCCTTATCAGCGGTAGCCACACCGGTGATGCCGCTCAGCGCGCCCAGGGCGTTCCGGGTCTTGACGGTGGGATTGCCCTGCACGTCAGATGCGCTGGCGTAGTCCGTCTGGTCAAAGGACAGGGTGTAGAGGTCCTTCACATCCCCCGTGGCCTCGGCGGCGCCCGCCTTCACCTGGGCGTTGGTCACGGTGGTGCCCGTGGCGTAGCCGTTGACATAGACCCGGTAGGTGGTGTTCCACTTCACCGTGGCCGTCCACTCGCCGGCGGTGGCGGCCGCGGTGGCCTTCACCGCCACAGTGCTGGCGGGAGCGGTCTCACCGCTGGTCAGACCGGTGGGCACCAGGTAGACGTGCTCGATGTTGTCCTTGCCCTTGGTCCCATCGGGATAGGTGGTCAGCCGAACGTCGAATTCCTCAGCGGCGGAGACCGTCAGCGAGATGGGCAGGGACACCGACAGCCCGGAGCCGGCCTCGGCAATGGTGACGGTGGCCGCATAGGTGCCCACAGCCAACCCCGTCTTGGGCGTCACGGTAAAGGCGTTGGCCGTAGTGCCGCCTGCGGCGATCGCGGCCACGCTGGCAGCGGACAGGGTAAAGCTGCCCGCGTTCGTCCCGCTCAGAGTGACGTTCAACGCCCCGGTATCAGCGCCGCCCTCATTCTTCAAGTCCACATCCTTGGCCGGCACGTCAGCAGCGGTATAGCCCGCGCTTGCCGTCCAGGTCAGCGTGCCAGTGGCCTCCAGCATACGGAAGTAGGCCTTGATGGTGCTGTCCTTGTCGGGGTAGTAATAGACCGTGGCGTCGGTCTTGGTGGTATCCGTGCTGTCGGCGGTGGTGGTGCCGAAGGAGCCGCCGTCGGCGGTCTCCACCTTCCACTGGCTGAACTTGGCGTCCTTGTAAGCGGTGGTGGAGAAGTTACTGGCCGTAGCGGTAAAGTCATCATACTTGGTGGCGTCGATGGTGGCGCTGGTGGGCGACACGCTGCCGCCGTTGGTGGCCTGGGCGGTCACGGTGATGACCTGGGTAAAGTTGGCCGTGATGGTCACGTCGGCGTTCAGGGTGCCCGACCAGGTGGTGGCGTTATTGCTGGCGCTCGAACTGCTGCCCGGGTTAGCGCTGCCCAGCGTTCCGGCGCTGGCCACCAACTGGCTCGCGGCGTCGCTGGCGGTATTCACCCGGAACGTCCGCCCGCCGTTCGCGGCGCTCTCCGTGCCCGCGGTGGAGCGGACGTTCACGCTGACGCTGGCCCCGGTGGGCAGATAGATGTCCTTGGGGGTAGCGGTGGCGCTGCTGTAGGGCGTGCTGGCATTCCAGCTGTACACGGCGTGGCCGGCGACATTGGTGGTCACGTTGGTGCCGTCGGCGATCTTGGCGGCCACGACCACCGCCACCTTATTCATAGGTACCTCAACATCCCGGCCCACCTGCATAGCGGCGTCCGGGTCGTCGTTCTGGATGGTCACGCTGGGTACGGCGTAGCCGTTGACCTTCAGCGTGTAGGTATGGCCGTTAGTAAGGCCGGGCACGCGGTACTTGCCCACCACGCCGGTGCCGGTGACTGCGATCACCCCACCGCCGGCCAGGGTCTTCACCTCCGTGCTGTCCTCCATCACGACAATGTACGGCGTGGCGTTGGGATCCCAGGGGTTCCCGCCGTAAGTGAGCTGAATGGTGGCCTCAAACTCGTCGTTGACATAGTCGAGCTCCACCGTGGCGTCCGAGGTAGGCAGGAAGATAACGCTGTTGCGGTTGGCAATGCCGTGGTAGTAATCCCCCGCCGCGTAGGTCGGATCGCCTGTAGCCACAGTCTCCTTGCCGGCGGCGGTGTTGGTGGTAGCGTCGGTATAGCTCTCATAGTAGGAGCCGTTGCCGGCGGTGGTCCGCCAGCCCTGGACCTTCTTGCCCGAAGTCACCGTGTTGACCAGGGTCACAGTATCGCCCACATCCACAAAGCCGGTATAGGGCTCGCTGGCGCCGCTGAAGCCCGTGGGCTTGGTCACAGCGCCCCAGGTGGCCCGGCTGGAGTTCTCCGTCACCGTCACCTTATACTGATCCTGGAAGTTGGCCGTCAGCGTGATCCCCGCGTCGCCCACGGTGCCGGTGGCCCCGTCGCCGGTGCGGTTGGCGGTCAGGACGCTCTCCGCGGGGACCGTGTAGGTCGCCGTGGCGCTGGTGGCCGTGGCCGGCGCGGTGCCGATATCCGCCGTCCACTTATCAAAGCGGAAGTAGCCCGCGGCGGGAGTGGCAGAGCCGTGGTTGTCCGCCGTAGCGGCCACGCTCACCGTATCCGCGGGCAGAACGATGGTAGCGTCGCTGGTCTTCGTGCCCAGCGTCCCCACCGCCACATAGGCGTCGGTATGGGTGGCGTTATCCTTGACCACCTTTACATTATAATAGTTCACCGTGGTAGCGGCAGGACTGGCGTTGTTCACCGTCACCGTCTTCTTGGTGCTGGCGGTGGCGCCGCCCAGCGCCTTGCCGTCGGCCCAGAGCTGATAGTTGTTGCCGTTGACGGCCTTCAGCGTCACATTGCCGCTGGCGTCGGTGGTGCCAGTGGACACCACGGTGCCGTCCGCCTTCTTCAGCTCCACCTTCACGCCCGCGTAAGCGGCGTTATCCAGCCGGACCGTCACAGGCACGTCCCACTCCTTGGTGGTGAAGTCCACGGTGACGGTAGCGTCGGCGGTGGGCACGAAGTAGACCGTCGTGCCAGTATAAGTAGCCGCGGTCGCGGCAGTCAAAGCCGTGGTCAGACCCGCGTCAGAATACAGCGTGCCGGTCCCGGCGGTGAAGCTCCAGCCCTTCACCTGCTGGGAAATATCCTCCGTGGCGGTCAGCGTCACCACCTTGGTGGCGTCCACCGTAGCCACCTTACCGCTCACAGAGCCCTCGCCGGCAGCCACCGTAGGCGTGTTGTCGCTGCTGCCGGTGGCGTTGGCGGTCACAGCCGCCGTCACCTTGTACTGCCGCACAAAGTTCGCCGTCAGCACCACGTCCGCGCCGACAGTCTTGCCGGTATCCGTAGTCAAGGTCGTGGCGTCGTCCGTAGCGTCAGCAAAGACCACATTGGTGTCCGTCTTGGTCCACACCGTATCGGCCAGGCGGTAGCCGCTGGCCGCCGTAGCCGCCAGGGCCACAGCGGGGGTCGCGCCGATGGTGGCGCCGTTGGGGACATAGATCTCCCCGCCCGCGGCGCCGGTGCCTAGCTTGATGGTGGCCGTGCCGCCGCCGGAGGGCGTCACGTCCGTGCTGATCTTGCGCAGCGTGATGTCATAGGTCCCCGGCGCGGTGATGCTGGCGGGGGACATGGTGGCGGCCATGCCGTTCACCGTAGCGGTGGTCACCGGCGTACCGGGGACCAGGCCTGTAAACACATACGTTCCGTTAGACCCGCTGTCGGGGGAGTTCCCGCCCACAGTCAGGGTGGTGGCGGTAGGCGTCGTGCCATACATCGTCCGCACCGTCACCTGATAGGTATAGGTGGGCTGGATGTAGAGCCCCGCGCCGCCGGTCAGGGACGTGGTGGTCCCCAGGGTAAAGGTCGTGTTCGCGGCGTTCACCGAACCGCCCTTGGCGGCGGTCAGCGTGTCGGTGGCCCCCAGAGTGGGCGCGCTGGTCGCGGCCTTGCCCAGCCAGCCGCTGACGCTGTAGTCGGTCTTGTGGTTGGTGTTGACCGTAGCCGTCGTCCTGGAGGCGCTCAGGTAGACCGTTGTCTTCGCGGCCCCGCCCACGGTAAAGCTGGCGTCGTTGGTCGTGGTAGCGTTACCGCCGTCACCATTCAGGATGGTGACGGTATAGAGCGCCAAGGTGATCGAATCGGTGTCGTCCTTGGCCAGATCGCTGTCTGTCACCGTATGGGTCTGCCCGTTGGCGTCGGTGACAGTCCAGGTGATGGAGTTCTTGCTGGAGCTTACGCCGGTGGACACCCAGCCGCCGGCAGTGCTGTTATAGGCCGGGGCCTGGCCGCTGTCATTGGTGACGGTAACGCCGGAGTTGATGGGATCGCCATTCACCGTCACGATCAGCTTGGCGTTGAACTTATCCCGGGAGAAGTAAGCCGTGTGTGTCACCTTACTGGCGGCCAAGGTCGCCGTCCGATCCGCCGTGGTAGTCCCCGTCGCGCTGTCCCAGCTCTGGAACACGTAGTTGGCGACAGGGGTGGCATTGGACCACGTGGCCGTCTGGCCCTTCAGACCGATCACGGTGGCCTCCGTGGCGTTGGTAGCCGTGGCGCTCAGGTCGTTTGCCAGCGTGCCATACTTGGCGATAGTCACCGTGGCGCTGCCGTTTCCGTCCGTCTTCACCGCCGCGGTAGCGAAGTCCACCACATGGTTCACCGTCGTGCCCGTGGCGGCGTTGCCCACCGTCACCGTTCCGGCGCTGGCGCCCTCCGCCGTGACCGCGTACGCCGTGGCCGACTGGGGCACATTATTAAAGGTAGTGGAGGTAGCGCCGCTGGCGATGGTCTGGGTAACGCCGTTCAGCACGATAGCCACAGCCCGCCCGGGGCTGGCCACGCCGCCGTCCACATGGAGCGTCACCACCACCGTAGAGGTCTTCTGCTTAAAGGTGGCGTTGTGGGTCTGGTCCTTGGCGGTGATGGCGGCGGTGATGTCGTTGTCGTCGCTCCCGCCCGTCCACACGTTATTTTCATAATAGGTGTTGGCCGTACCGTATGCCCAGGTCACGCTCTCGCCGCTCTGCACCGTGATGCCCTGCGCGGTAGCGTTGGTCGCCGTAGCGCTGCTTGCGCCAAGGCGCTTGGCGCTGGCGGTGCTCACCGTGGCCGAGCCGTGGCCGTCGGTGGTCACGGTGACTTTATAGTAGTTCACCTCAGCCGTGCCCACGCTGCCCTTGGGCACGGTGACGGAGATCCCGGTGTCCACGTCGGCGGAACCGTTGTTGACATACACATGGTAGGTGCCCGCCGTGATCGCGCCGCCGGTGCTCTCGTAGACGTGGGTGGTGCTGTTCCAGGTCAGTGTGGTCCCGTTCACCTTCACCACGCGGCTGCCCGCGGTGTCAACAGCATCGTCGATCTTGATGGTCACCTTCGCGTCGCCGCCCTTGTCGGCCCACACGCCGTAGAGGGTGGTAGGTCCGGTAAAGGTGGTGTCGGCGCTGATCACCGTGCCGGCGGCGGCATTTGCCGCACTGGACGCCCAGCCCAGGAAGTTATGGCTGGTGGGCGTGCCGGTGATGGCCTTGCCCGCCACCGTAGCGGCGCTCCACGTGGTGTTGTAGTCCACCCACTCCGCCGCCGGCGCGCTGATGCCCGTGCTGGGCGCCAGATCGCTGGGCGCGTTCAGGTCAAACGTCACCTTCACCCGCCACTGGGCCGTAAAGGTCTGGTCGCCCACCACCGGGTTCACTCCCGTGGGATCCCAGGCCTTGAACTGCCAACCCGCGTCGGTCCCGGTGGTATTCTTCGGCGTGTAAGAGGTGCCCTGGTCCACCGTCTCATTGGTGGGCAGGGTGATGGTGGTCACGCTAGTGGGCAGATGACCCCGGTCGTACTTCATCTGCGCCGTCAGCTTGTCAAAGCTCAGGGTGTATTCCGTCTTCTCCGTGATCGCCTCCAGCACAGCCGCCAGGGTGTTGGCGTCGCTGCCCGTGGCAAAGCCCGCCCCCGTTCCGGTCCACGTGGGCTTGCTCACGTCATAATAAGTAGCCGCCGTGCCGCCCAGCGTCACCCCGGTGGTGCCCTTAAAGACGACAATGGGATTGCTGCCGCTCACCTTATCCGAGGAGGCCACCGAGGCCGTAGCCGCGCCGGTGCCCGTCTTTACCTCGACGGTGTAGAGGTCCACCGTGGCCTTGGTCTCGTTGCCGCCCGTCACCGTGATGGTCTGGACCGTAGCGCCGTCGATGGCCGCGGTGGGCGTCAGCTTGCCGTCCACAAAGATATAATAGGTCCCCGGCGACACCCCGGCGTCGGTGTACGTGCCGTCGTTCTGATCAGCCAGCGTGATGGCGCTGCTGTCCAGCGTGTTCTTGGTGCTGATCTGCACCGTATGTCCCTTGTCCGGCGCGTCGTTCTGGTTCACCGTCACCGTCACCGTGCCCGCCCCGGTCTTATAGACCGCGGTCAGGGTGACTGTTCTATGAGTAGCCGCCGTAGCCGTGACCGTATAGGTATCGGTCTCGGTCTTCCCGGTCAGGTCGGTCGTAGTAGAGGAAGACTCGCTCAGTACCTCCGTCCACTTTTCAAAGACCTGCCCGCCGCCGGGGTTGGTTCCCTTGATATCGATGGTCTTGTTCCTGGGGATATAGACCGGTCCCGCCGTAGCGGACAGGCCGCTCACGCCGTCTTCGCCCGTGGTAGACAGCGTGCCCTGCGCCACCGTCACCGCTCGGCCGTTCACCGACAGGGTAGGCGCTGCGTTGGTGATCTGCCCCACCTTAAAGCCGTTGAGGTAGACGTTGTACGTCCCGTAGGGCAGATTCGCGCTGTAGACATGCTGGTCCGCGGCTCCCGTCCCCTTGGTCAGGGACCCCCGCTTGCTGGTATCCGAGGGGTCGTCCCCGTCCTTCACATAGAAGATGTTGCTCCCCAGGTCCGTGGTATAGCGGTTCGCGGGCTGCACGCCCACGCCCGTAAACACCTGCACCTTCCCAAGGAACCCGTAGGTCGCCGTCACCGCCTGGTCGTCCTTGACCACGGTGAAGGTGGTGCTGGTCGCGCTCAGGCTGGCGTCCTGATCGTCCTCCAGCGACACCAGCACATCGCCGCTGGCCTTGTTGCTCACATCCACCGTGATCTTCGCGCCCTCGGGGTAGGTGTAAGTCAGATTGCCCCGGACAGGCGCGGTAGCGCTGGGCACCTTAGTATCGCGGTTTTCACCGTCCCAGGGCAAAACAATGTAGCTGGCGGTGGTATCACCGTCAACCTCTGTCTTGGATACCCGGCCCAGATTCACCGTTTGGTTGGTATCCGTGGGGGTGAACTTTTTGCCCGTGGAGTGCTCGTTCACAAAGATCTCGTAGCTCACGCCGTCGGGCAGCTTCCACGTCCAGCTACTATTATTACGATCACTGCTGGAAGCATTGGCCATGGTCAGCGTCGTTCCGTCGCCGGCCTTCAGCGTAATGGTATAGGTAAGGTTCGCGCTGATCCGGTCCGCCGTATCCTTATACTTCGTGATCAGCGTGGCGTTATAGGTCGCGCCCTCGTAGAAGGCCACCGCCGTCTTATCGCCGTTCATCAGCACGCTGGTGGCCGCGTTGGTCCCCGAAGCGTCCCGCTGCCACTCCTTAAAGGGCGTGCCGTCGCTGGCCGTGCCCGCCGTCAGCGACGCGGTAGCCCCCGGCGCGTAATAAGTAAAATTGGGACTGCGGGTGATCGTGGCCGTCACGGTATTCGGCTCTACCCGCGTGGTCAGTCGATACATCACCACCGTGGCCTCTGCCGCGTAAGTCGTGCTCGTCACCGGCACGATACTAACGCCTACGCTTGTATCTGTGCCGTCCACAACAACGGTGGCGCTGGCGGTAATAGCCACATTGGCGCCCGTATAAGCATTGCTGCCGCTTGTCTGGGTCGTTGTAGCGCCGGTGCTCAGCGCCACCGTGTGGGCCTCTGTCACCGGGTTCCCCGCCGTGTCCACCAAATACACCGTCAGCGGACCGGTGGCCGTTGCCACCGCCTTTACCGCTGCCGTGTCATAGGTATTGCAGCTCTCGGCGCCCCCGGAGCTGTCCGCTCCGGTGGCGGTGACTTCATAGTTATAATACCGGTTCGCCGTAGCGACCTTCGCCAGCTTGGAAATGGGGAAGGTAATGCTCTCCCCCGGCTGTAGCACATACTCCGTAGTGGGAACGCTGAGCAGTCCCGCGGTCGCATTGGTAGGCACCCGGGTACTGCCGTCGGAGGTCACGCCACTCCCCAGCGCTGCCGAAACATTGATGGACAGCTTGACATACTTCACCGTATCCGATTTGTTGGTCAGCACGCCTGTAGCCACAGAGCTCATGGCAACAGCCGTACTCCGGATCACCGCCACCTTCGGCGTGATAGACAGCGCCAGCGCCGGCCCGGCCTCCAGCGGAAAATCGGCGGGCTTGGCGATGTAGGAGTTATCCTGTCCGAAATAGTAGAAGACCATAAAGGGCAAGCTGGACTTGTCCGTGATCTCGGTGTTGTCCTGGTTGTAGACCTTCTGGCTGTCATCGTCGATGATATCCTGCAGCGCCTTCAAAAAGCCGCTGTAGCTATTGTCGCCGATACCGTAGGCATCGGTAGCAAACGTGATGCCTCCTGTAGCGGTAAGGTCGCCGGCATTATCCAAAGTAAGAGTCTGGCCGGTAAAGTTCGGGGTCGCGTCCTTGGTTCGAATGGCATAGAAGGGGTAGCCCAACTTGAACTGCTGCAGTATACCTTTATTGCTGAGCGCGCCGCCGGGGTTCAATGCCGCTGACGCATCATTGGTCACTGTCGTTGACGGCGTGTCACCCTCGTTCAGTAGCTTAAAGTTAGGGATAATGGCCACCGTGACGCCGGTCTGGACCGTCTGTGAACTTGTAAATTGAAACTCAGTGACTGACCCAGTACCCACCGTAACATCATCTGCCGTATGCAGGGGAACACCGGTGCCGCCCACGTCGCCGATAGCAAACTTATCCGCGTCCTCCTCTCCGCCCGGGTCCGGCGTCTCCGGCTTATCTCCCGAGTTGGTAGAAGAGCCCGGCCGGGCGTGGGTATCCACCACCCGGTCGGAGGTACTGTCGATCACGGGGACCTCCACGCGCCCGCTGTTGGGGTCGTCCATGATCATGGCCGCCATGGCGTTCATAGGCAGCACAGATAGGAGCATGACCACCGCCAACACAAGGCTCAGGCCCTTCTTCATCAATCTCTTCATCGTAGAGGTCCTCCTTAAAAATGCTTGTTGATCACGTTTCATTGTCCGATCACGTCCCTGGCCCTTCGTAGGGGCCGATGTCCTCATCGGCCCGCCCTTGGACCTTCGTAGGGCGCGGCATCCTTGACGCGCCGGCCCTTGGTCTTCTCACTCGGTCACGACGTCGTGTACTTCCAGTCCCACTTCTCCTCACATTCCTTCTTGCAGTCCTCCAGATCGGGGAACACGCAGGAGGCGTTGATCTCGTCGGTATGGATGATAGCGTACTGCAGCTCGTACCAGCTGATCTCCTTGATCAGGCTCACGCCGTCGCCCTCGCTGTCCCAGAACTCCGCGTATTTATTCATGTCGGTCATGATGGCGTAGTACGCGTTGGTAATGACCTCGCTCATACTGCCGTCATAGACCTCGCTCCAGTCGGCAAACTCGCTGCCGTCCGCCTTCCGCAGCAGCAGGTCGTCGTTGATCATGCTCAGCGCGTTGGTCAGCGCTCCGCCGTCAAAGGCCGAGGGGTCGCCGATCATGGCGTAGTCGTTCAGCCCCTGGATAAAGGTGGTCCACTTGGCCGCGTCGATCTCGATCTCAGTCTTCGTGGGCCCGGGGTCCTCCCCGCCGCCGGTCTCGTAGCGCCACTCGTACTTCTCCTCGCTCTCCGCCTTGCAGTCTTCCAGCGCGGGGAACTCGCAGGAGGCGTTGATCTCGTCGGTGTGAATGATAGCGTACTGCATCTCGTACCAGCTGGGCTCCTTGATCAGGCTCACGCCGTCGCCCTCGCTGTCCCAGAACTCCATGTACTTGTTGGGATCGGCCATGATGGCATAGAACGCGTTGACCAGGACCTCGCTGCAGCTGCCGTCGTAGACCTCGCTCCAGTCGGCGAACTTGCTGCCGTCCGCCTTCCGGAGGTACAGCTCGTCGTTGACCGTGGCCAGGGTGATGGAGCCGTCGTTAAAGGCCGTGTCGTCGCCCAGCATGGCGTAGTTGTTCAGACCCTGCATAAAGGCGCTCCACTTGGTCTCGTCGATGGGCTTCTCCGTCTTGCCCGGCTCCGGCGGCTTGGGATCGGTGATGTCATAGCGCCAGTCGTACTTCTCTTCGCTCTCTTGCTTACAATCGGGCAGCTCAGGGAATTCGCAGGAGGCGTTGATCTCGTCGGTATGGATGATCGCGTACTGCAGCTCGTACCAGCTGATCTCCTTGATCAGGCTCACGCCGTCGCCCTCGCTGTCCCAGAACTCCGCGTACTTGTCGGGATCGGTCATAATGGCGTAGAGCGCGTTGACCAGCACCTCGCTCATGCTGCCGTCGTAGACCTCGCTCCAGTCGGCGAACTTGCTGCCGTCCGCCTTCCGGAGGTACAGCTCGTCGTTGATCATGTCCAGGGTAATAGAGCCGTCGTTAAAGGCCGTGTCGTCGCCCAGCATGGCGTAGTTGTTCAGGCCCTGGATGAAGGTGGACCACTTGGCCGGATCGATGGGCTTCTCCTTCTTGGTGGGCTCCTCGCTGGGCTTGGTGTCGCTGGTGAACCACCAATAGGCGTCCACCGGCTTGGCCGGGTCCGTCTTGTCGATGGTGGCGTTCTCCACGTTATCGTTGGTATCATATGCGTTGCCCAGCAGCATCCACTGCAGCTGCCGCTGTGTGATACTGGCAAGGTCGCTGTAGCCCTGGCCCCCCGCCTTCATGGCGTCCGCCGCCCCGGCCAGCGCGGTGTAGAAGGCGTTCGCGTCGGCAAAGGCGTTGCCGTCCAGATCCTTCCGCATTGCCATGCCGGTCTTGCGGCTGGTGATAAAGTCTATGTCAAGGGCCTTCAAAGCAGTCTCCGCCTCGGATACGGTATCTCCCGCGGCGTTGCCGATGTGGGCCTTCCAGATCGCCTCTAGGACCTCTTGCTGGTTCGTCGGGATCGGATAGCTCTTATCGCCCTCCTGCCACCAATAGCTGGTGCCGCTGCCCCGCAGCACGCTGGCCGACTGGTGCGCCGCGGCGGGGTTGGCCAGCAGATACTGCAGCTCCAGCGCCAGGTCCGCCTCGTTGACGCTGCCCACGGCCTTCATGTTATAAGGCAGCTTCCCAAGGGCCCCGTCCAGCGCGGCGATCAGCTCGGCGTTGGTGGCCGTGGCGGCGTAGGGCACGCCCCAGCCGTCCGACCGGATCCCCAGCGTCTTCAGCTTGGCCGCGTCCAGATTGCCCAGGGCCTGGGCGTTCTGGCCGCCCACGCCGGTGGACGTGTCGCCCTTGTACCAGAGGTAGGCCTTAAAGAGGTCCTTCACGCTGTTCAGCGGCATGGGCTTGGTGGGCTTGCCGCCGGCGAACCACCAGTAGTCGTTGTTCACCGTGTCTGCGCGGATGGCGTCCTTGTCCGGCACGGTGGTGATAGTCCCGTTGGCCAGCTCCGCCGAGTGGATCAGGAGGTACTGGAACACATACTCGTCCACCTTGCCGGCGCTCAGCTCGGTGCCGCCATCCAGGAAGTCCGCCATGTTCCCGTTCATATCCAGGTTCATCAGCGCGTCGTACACCGCGGTCTTGAACGCGTTGGCCGTCCCGAACTCCGTCCCGCCGTCGTCGGCGCGGAGATAGACCTGGTTGTTGATAGGATCCACGCCGCTCTTCAGAATGTCGTCCAGCTTGGTGGCGTCGCCGTTGAAGTAATAGTCGTTCACCGCATCCAGCAGCTTGGCGAAGGTCAGCTTGGGGCTGCCGCCGTTCTTCCACCAATAGTCGATGCTGGCGTCGTTCATGATATCCGTATGGGACTTATACGTGCCGTTGATCAGCGCGTATTGGATCTCCTCCCAGGTGGCGTTGGAGACCGTGGCGGCGGTATAGGGCGCGCCGCCCGACGTCAGCGCCTGCAGCGCCTTGGCCCAGGCGGTGGTAAAGCCGGCGGCCGTGAACTTCTCCGCCGTCTCCTCTCCGCCCACGGTAGTCACAGTCCCCGTGCGGAACCAGCCCACGTTGGTGGCCGTGGACGTCCCCGGCTTCTCGCTCACCAGGGCGTCCAGAGCGGTCTGGTCAAAGCTGTCGAAGGCGTCGGGCACCACCGCGTCCGGCGTGCCGTCCCCGTCCACGTCCACGCCCAGCGTGTCGTGGATGGAGTATTTCCACAGCTTCTCCCAGCTGTCGATGGTGGGCGGCGTGCCGTTGGGCTTGCCGTCGCTGGGCTGCCACCAGAGGTCCATGGTAGGCGGCGTGGCCGCGCCCATGTTGCCCTGGATGATGGCCTCCTGGGCCTTCGTCCAGCTCACCGTGGACCAGTCCGGATCCGTCCCCAGGCTGGGGGCCAGCAGGTCCACCGCGTCCTTCAGATCGTCCAGAATGGCCTTCTTCAGCGCCGCGTCGCCGGCGCTGGCGTCGTAGGGCACGCCGTCGCCGTGGGTGCGGAAGCCGTAGCCCTGCAGCTGGGCCCCGGTCAGCTCCTTCAGAGCCTCCTCCGCCTTCTTATACTGATTGTCCGTGGCCGGCAGGCTCTGGATGTAGTGCACCGCCGTCAGCAGATCGCCCAGGCCGTTGATCTCCATCTTCACATCCGCGCTGCACTGGTCGTACCGGCACCAGGGGAAGCCCGCCGCCGCCCCGTCGGCCATCAGCGACCCGCCCACGAAGATGCCCGCGGCGTTGCCCCCCCGGGCCATGATGATGTGCCGCTGCAGCTGGTGGTACGTCAGGGTGACGGCTCCACGCTGGTCGTAGATGCCCGCCGGGGCGGTATCCGGGTCGGGATAGGCCGCCACGATGGCGTTCACCAGGTTCTGGGTATAGTTGGCGCAGGCGGTATAGTTCAGGAAGGTAAACGCCGTTCCCTGCATATCCGCCCTCAGGTTCAGATCCTGCACCGTAGCGAGGCTAAAGTACGTCGAAAGATTCTCCGTGCTCTCTCCCCGGGCGATCTTGGTGGCCTCGGTGAGGATATGGGTGATGGTGGCGTCCACGTTCAAACTGTCCGTGCCCTGCCGCTCGTCGTAGGTCCACTCGTTGCCGCTGCCGTCCGGCTTTTCGTAGTTAAAGCCCGTCTTCAGGTCTAAGATGCCTGTAACAGAGCGGTTATCGCCGGTGGCCACGTTCAGACCGCCGTAGAGGTCCACCAGAACATAGTCCACCTTCCAGATGACGCCGCCGGACAGGATGTCGATGTCCATAATGTCGCTGTTTACCGCCACCGTCTTCATGGAGAAGGCCCGGTTGGCGTTCAGGTCCTGGTCGACGCCCAGAGCCGGGTCGTCAAACTCGTTGATGTCGTAGGTGTAGCCGGTGTTGACCGCCGGCTCCCGGATCCGCTTGACCCCCTGCCAGTCCCCGTTGGTGTCGTTGGCCCGCTGGTACTGATACTGGATGGAATAGACCGCGTTGCCCGTGGAGGCGTCGGTGGAGTAGCGGATGGTGTAGAGGGAGCCCTCCACCGAGGTGTAGTTGGCGAGCCCCAGCAGGTCCGTCCCCGGCTCGTAAACGGCCTTGACGATGAGCACGTCCTGGCCGTCCTTCAGCATGGCCTCCATGTCGCTAAAGTCAGCAAAGCGCAGATACCCGTTAGCATCTGCACTGGAAGTCATATAATCGTAATTGATTGCGTGTGGCAGCGGTGAACTCAGTCCCCCCGGCTGTGTTTCCACCGTCCCGGTTGGAATTGCTTGGGCAGGATAGCCTTTTGCTGTATAGCTTGGCTCCAGGCCGCCTAATTCACCCGAGTCAAAGGTGGTCCAGGTGCTCTCGGTATTCACCGAGTCCAGCTTCACCGCCCAGTTTTCCCCTGCCGTCTCGATCTTTTTGTTGGCCGGGTCCTCCACGATGGCCCAGCCGTAGACATAGGGGTACTTCCCGGTCTCCGTGTCGCTGGAGACCGGAGCCACGGTATAGTAGTTCTCCACCGTGTCCTTGTCCGCGTTGGTGGGGTCCGCCGCGTCCGGCGTGCGCAGAGTGTTCACCAGGTTCAGCCGCTTGTAAAACACGTAGTCCAGCTTGTTAGTCAGCGGGTAGTCGTCCCCCTTGGCGTCCTTCAGCGCGTCGCCGCCGTTCAGCCGGTAGGGGTACTGGGAACCGCGATAGGTGAACTCCCGGTCCAGAGAGTTCACCACGTTTTCATAGTCGGCCAGGTCTGTGGGGTCCGTAGGCACCTCGCCGTTATCCAGATACTGGCTCGCTCTTAAGTCGGGCGCGATAAAATTGCGCTCCACGTAGGAGTTCACGTCGTCGCGCACATCGCCCTTACCCACGATCAGCGCGCCGATCAGCCGGTCGTCCCAGTCGTAAAACAGGATCTGGGTCCCGCCCTTACCGCCGGTGGGCTTGCGGAAGGTGAGCGCGTTCACAAGCTCCAGCCGCACCCCGCCGTTCAGGCTGATGAGGTTATTGTAATAGCTATACTGCGCCTGGGTCCAGGTGTCCCCCGCTCCGGGCATGGGGTTCTCCTGCGTACCCTCGGCCAGGATCTTGATCCGGCTTGCCGTATTGGGCACCCACACGTGCTCCACGTCCTGGATCCCCCCGGGCGTGGAGACGCTCACCGTGCCCTCGGCCCCGCTGCCGCTGGGGTACTCGCCCCCAAGATAATAATAATACTCCGTATCCGTCCACTCAGCAATGGAGCCGCCGCTGGTATCCTTGCTGGAGAGTTTGGTCCAAACCGCTTGCCCCGCCTCGGTGGCGGCGTCCCGGGCGTCGGAGTAGTCGTAGCTGTTGCCGCCGGTGCCCAGCGCGGTGTCCGCCAGCCACGTCAGCGGCGTCTTGCCGCTGTTCACCGTGGTGTTGTTGCCCCGGTCCAGGCCCAGCCAAAAGCCCTCGTTGGCCGCCGTGCCCGTCACCCGGTTGCGCACGTCGCCCACGGCGCTGTTGACCATCACGCTCCCCTTGGGGAACCGGGCCAGATCGTAGCTAAAGCGCACCACGGCCACCGGGGTGGACTTGGTGTAGATCACAGGCTTGTTGTCCGGCGCGTGGGCCGAGAGAGTCACCAGGGCCGTCTTGGCCGTGGCGGTCTCCGCGTAGTCGTCCACCTGGGCGGCCGCGGTAAAGGCGCTGCGGTCCCCCTCGGCGTCCAGCGCCACCGGCACGCGGTGGATGCCCTGGAGCGTGGCGGTGGTGATGTCGGGGAAGGGCTCGGGGTCGGTCTCGCTCCACACGTCCGGATCAAAATTGCCCCCCGTGGTGGGGGTCAGGTCGATGCCCCGGGGGTAGGCGCTGTCCAGCCCAGCGGTCTTGTAGGCGTTGGCGGCGGCGTCCCACTCGTCGTAGGTCACGCTCTCCACGTCCCAGTTCACCGCCGTCAGCACGTCGGCGTTGATCTCCACCACCGCCGAAGCCGCGGCAAAGGGGTAGTATGTAACGGTAAAGTCGCCCTCCGTACCCGGATTGGCGGCCACATAGGCGTGATAGGCGCTCTCCGAGATCTCCGTGCCCGGAGCCACAGGCGTACCCGGATTGGCGGGGTCGTCGGTAAGACCGTTCACGTCTACGACGCGCTTGGGCGAGCGAACGCACAGAGCCAGCTCGTAAAAGCCCGTAGGAGCCCCATTGTCGTCCACAACGACGTTGCCCTGAATGGTGACCTCCGGCTTGTTGGCCAGCGAGACCTTGGGGACGATGGCGTTGTCCCCGGCCGCCAGCGCCGGCGAGGCAAGCAGAAGCGCGGCAAGGGTCAGCGCCAGCAGACTTCCAAGCCCGGGAAGCCTATGGCGCAAAGTGCCGCGTATGCAGTTGAGCTTCTTTTGTTTCACTGCGCTCACCTACTTTAGAACTCCCGGCGTAGGAAGGCCGCCGGGGTCGTTGAGATCATCGTAATTTCCAATATTTGGTAACACTTTCCCAGATTTGGGCATAGTTACGCATATTTACACTTGATTATACTGCAAGTCTTGTCAAAAAGCAATATGTAAACCAATAAATTTCAAAAAAAGCCGCCTGCCCCAAGGCAGACGGCTTTGAATGACGCCTCTCCGGCTCGCGTCCTCCGTTCTCTTATACCTCAACGTCCTCGCATAGCGGCGCGTAGTTGCTCCCGCTCAGGAAAAACACCTTCCATCCGTCGTCGGCGCGCACCTGCTTGCCCTGGAAGGTCAACGTGTTCCCCGAAAGGGTCCCCCAGGCCAGGTCGGTCATGGCCCCGTTCTCATACCGTGCCGCCAGCACCCTGGCCCCCGTGAGCAGATTCTCCGGGGTGGGCGTCAGGGCAATGGTGGTCCGCCCACCCGACCACTGGGGCGCACCCAGGGTCACTGAGCTGACGCCCTGGGCGATGTCAAAGGTGAGCGTCAGCGTGGCGGTACGGTAGGCCGTGGAGGGCTCCAGGGCAAAAAGGGTAGCATACGAGGTGTCCCGGACGTTCAAGGTGACTGAATACGTCCCCGGAGCTGCCGTGGGCGTACCCCCGATCCTACCCCGGCCCGCGAAAGCGATCCCGGCGGGAAAGGACTGTCCGTCCGCCATGGAGAACACAAAATTCTTCTCCGTGTTGGTCACGCCATCGGCAAACTGCAGAAAATCCGCCAGGTCAACGGTTTCCATGGGAACTCCGCAGGTCAGATGGATGGTATCTTCCACTGCCGTAAAGGTCCGGGCAAAGACGGGATACACCGTAACGTCGTCTGTGATCGTGATCGTGCTCTTGGCAACGGCGGCGCTGGTAGAGTCGGTCCAGCCGATCTGCCGGTAGCCCTGCCTGGTCAAGGGGCAGGCGGTATCCAGCGTCACCGTCTCTCCTGCGGCATACTCCGTGGCGTCCACCGGCGCCGTGCCGGAGACCCCGGCGGGGACCGCGTAGGTCACAAAGAAGCGGTCAAAAACAGGGTAGAGCGTGGTGTTGCGCGCCACAACAAGGCTGGTGATGGGCTCCGTGCCGTCAGGAGAGTCGGTCCAGCCGAGCTGGCGGCAGCTCCGCTTGGTCAGCGGAAGGGTCGTGTCCAAATTCGCCGTGTCCCCCACGGCGTAGACCGTGGCGTCCACCGGCACGTCGCCGGTGACTCCGTCCGGCTTCACATAGGTGATCCGCGCGCCCAAAGAGAGCTGATCGCCCGCAGCGCAAGCGCTGCGGTTGGCAGTGTCGCTAAAGAAGTTGGCGGCATAATCGGAGTTTGTCACCGCGTTGCCAGAAGTAAACACCCCGGGAACGCTCATCGTGACGCCAACGTGGGCCGAGGCGGTCAGAGCCCCCGTAATGGCGATCTTTTGCGTTTCAGTCAGCGTGGTATTGCAGCTGCTCCCATTCTGCAAAGTGTTCCCCTCGATCACCGGGCTGCCCGAGAGCTCCAAGACGCCGTCGTCAGACAGATAGACCCCGCCGCCCTTGCCTGTGTTGCCCGTGATGGAACCGCCGGACATCCGGAAGGTCCCGGCCACATACACGCCAGCGCCAAAGCTGGTCTTGATCGCCGCGCCCAGCGCCCGAACGGTGTTGCCGGAGATCTCGCCGCCGTACATTTGAAATACGCCGCCCGCGGCTACATACACACCGCCGCCCTGGGCGGCCTGTCCGCCGCTCACCTTGCCGCCGCCAGCGCAGTCGTAGAGGTTCAGGGTAGCCCCGGCGCTCACGGTGATGGCGCTGCCCGCGCCCGCGGCGTCCAGCGTATGGCCGCTCAAGCAGAGGTCCACCGTGGCGTTTGCGGCGATGACCAGCTGCCCGGTCACGTCGCCGGACAGGTAGTAGCTGCCCGTGTTCAGCGTCCCCGCAGCGCTCAGCGCCGTCCAGGCAGCGTGGTCCGCCGCGGTGTGTCCGCCGTCAGCCAGCCGGGCGGGCGCGTCCGCCCGCGGCACGGCCGCCTCCGGCAGCCAGACCGTGGCCTCCTCCCCCAGCGGCGTCTCTGCCCGCTCCCCGGTGTTCATCACGCCGGCGGCCAGCGCCCCCTGAGGCAGCGCAAGCAGGCAGGCCAGAAGCCCTATGAAGATCCGTTTTTTCATGGCGAGACCTCCTTGAACCCAGAAAGCGGAGCCCAGTCGCGCCGGGCCGTCCGCGTTTGAGCATAGTTGTACTTATACATGGTATATTATACGTCATCGTTCTACAAAAAGCAATACAGAAACCCAAAAAAGGTCCGCCTGCCACATAAGCAGGCGGACCTTCCGTGTGCGGATCATGCGCGGGGCTGTCACGCTCGCGTTGGGCGCGCTTTCGCCGGTTCTTTCGCCGCCCTTGGCAAAATACCGCTGGGCTTCGCCCAGCCTGTTTTTGCCGTGCGGGCGCCTCCAAGCCCAGCGGCCCGCCTACCCTCGCGCTTCCTTGTCACGCTCGCGTTGGGCGCGCTTTTCCCGGCGGCTTCCCTCCGTCTCGGGACAAGTCACGGCGGCTTTGCCGCCTACCAACTTGCCCCTCGCTCCGGTCCATCCGCCGGGGCCCGCCTACCCTCGCGCTTCTTATTTCTCGGCCCAGTTCCCCGTGGCCTCGCACGTCAGGTAGGCGTTGATAAAGCCGTCCAGGTCGCCGTCCATGACGGCGTTGATGTTGGCCGTCTCAAAGGCGGTGCGGGTGTCCTTCACCAGCTGGTAGGGCATAAAGACATAGCTGCGGATCTGGCTGCCCCACTCGATCTTCATCTGCACGCCCTTCAAGTCGGAGATCTTCTCCGCGTGGGCCTGCATCTGCAGCTCCACCAGCTTGGACCGGAGCATCCGCATACAGGTATCCCGGTTCTGGAACTGGCTGCGCTCCTGCTGGGAGGAGACCACGATGCCCGTGGGCTTGTGGATGAGCCGAACGGCGGATGAGGTCTTGTTGATGTGCTGGCCGCCCGCGCCGGAGGAGCGGAACACCTGCATCTCAATGTCCTCGGGTCGGATGTCCACCTCCACGTCGTCCGGGATCTCGGGCATGACCTCCAGCGCGGCGAAGGAGGTCTGCCTTCTTGCGTTGGCGTCAAAGGGGCTGATGCGCACCAGGCGGTGGACGCCGTTCTCGCCCTTCAAATAGCCGTAGGCGTTCTCCCCGGAGATGACGATGGTGGCCGACTTCATGCCCGCCTCGTCGCCGTCCAGATAGTCCACCACCTCGCAGCTGTAGCCGTGGCGCTCCGCCCAGCGGGTATACATCCGAAAGAGCATCTGACACCAGTCCTGGGCCTCGGTGCCCCCCGCCCCGGCATGGAAGGTCAAAATAGCGTTGGAGTTATCATACTCCCCCGTGAGCAGCGTGGCAAGCCTAGCCTTTTCCATGTCCTCCTCCAGCTGGGCAAAGCCCTCGGCCAGCTCGGGGATCAGGCTGGCGTCCTCCTCCTCGTTACCCATCTCGCACAGGGTCATCAGGTCGGACCACTGACCCTCCCGCTTGGCTTGGTTATCGATCTTGTCCTGAAGGCTCTTGATGCGCTGCTGGGTCTTCTGGGCCTTCTCCAGGTCGTCCCAAAAGCCCTCGGCGGCGGACTGGGCCTGCAGCAGGTCCAGCTCCCGCTCGGCGGCGTCCAGGTCCAGCGCCGCCTTCAGCTTCTCCAGCTCAGGCTTGAGGTTATTCAGTTTTACCTTGTACTCGTCAAATTCCAGCATAGCTTCACACAACTCTCAAAATAGGATCACAGGATATTATATCCAAAAGTAGGCCCATTGTCAAAGGGGGCCAGGCCGGTGAGGACACCGGCCCCTACGATACTGCCCACCGCGCCCTTTGTAGGGACCGCCGTCCCCGGCGGTCCGCCTTCAGTCCTTGGGTTTTAGTGGCCGCCGAGTGCCATCCGGCTCCTGGACGACAGTGTGGTCCAGCTGGGCGGTGAGGTTGGCGCGCACCGCCTCCACATAACGGCGGCGCAGCTCCGCCTGCTCGGCCCGCTCGGTCTCGGTAAGCCCTTCGGGGGTCCTGGCCTTCCGGGCCAGGGCGTTGATGCGCTCGATGTCTGTTTGGGTAATCATGCACACGTTCTCCTTTCATCGGCGGACCGTCCCGGAGGCCGGTCCCTACAAGGGCAACACGCTTCGTAGGGCGCGGCATCCTTGACGCGCCGCGGCCCGTATCTCTCACCCGTACCGCTCGATCTCCGCCATAATGCGGCCCTTGCGGCTCTCCCCGGTCACTCGGGCCAGAACGCACTTGCCATAGCCCTTGGCGGTAAGGCTGTCCCCCTCCTGCAAGAGCCGGTCGGGCTTTTGGCAGGGCAGGTGGTTCACCAGCACCCGCCCCGCGGCGATCAGTCCGGCGGCCTTAGCCCGGGAAAGGCGAAAACCCGCGGCGGCCACCGCGTCCAGCCGCAGAGACTGGAAGGTCTCCCGGCGCAGCTGCACATCCCCCGCCGACGGCTGAAGCTGGGCAAGGGGCAGCTCCCGGACCCGCACCTGGTACCGCCCCACCTCGCTCCACTGGCTCAGCAGCGCGGGCAGCACCGCCCTCAGGCACACCACCTGGGCCCGCTCCGGCGTCACCAGAATGTCCCCAAGGCTCTCTCTGGCAAACCCAAGACCCATCAGCGCCCCCAGGTAGTCCCTGTGAGATAGCTTGGCCTCAGCGGGCGGCACGGCCTCCACAGCGGCCAAGGGGTCGTCCTCCCCGCCGGGGATCAACTCCTCCACCCAGCCGGGCAAAAAGACGCACACCTTCCGTTCCGCCTGCCCATAGCCGCCCCAGAAGCTCCGCCCAGGGTCATCTCCGTCACACGGGATCCCTACGGCGTTCAGGGCCTGGTCGGCCAGGGCCTGCTCCCCGTCAGTCAAAAACTGACTGTGGGCGGGGACGTTCCGGCTCCGGGCCAGCTCCGCCTTGTCCAGCACCCGGGCCAGGGCCATGCGGCTGGCGTCATCCACCGCGAAGCGGGTCAGTATCTCTGTTTTGGTCATTGGCCCACCGCAGTCTGAGCCCGGTAGAGCCGGGCGTACTCGCCATTTCGATCCAACAGCTCCTGGTGGCTGCCCTGCTCCACGATACGGTTGTCGTCCACCACCAAAATACGGCTGGCGGAGCGAATGGTGGACAGGCGGTGGGCGATGATGAGGGTGGTCCGCCCCTGGGCCAGCTGATCAAAGGCGGCCTGGATGGCGTGCTCGGTAACGCTGTCCAGCGCGGAGGTGGCCTCGTCCAAGATCAGGATAGGCGGATCCTTAAGGAAAATGCGGGCAATGGAGATGCGCTGCTTCTGGCCGCCGGAGAGCATCACGCCCCGCTCGCCCACATAGGTGTCAAAGCCGTCAGGCATGGCCAGAATGTCGTCCAATATCTCCGCTCTGCGGGCTGCCTCAGCGACCTCGTCCAGGGTGGCCCCGGGCTTTCCGTAGGCGATGTTTTCAAACACGGTGCCGGCGAAGAGGAACACATCCTGCTGCACGATGCCGATGGCCCGGCGCAGATCGCGCTGCCGCAGGTCCTGGACGTCCACGCCGTCGATGGCGATGGAGCCCTCGGTCACATCGTAGAACCGGGGGATCAGCTGGCACAGCGTGGACTTGCCGCCGCCGGAGGGGCCCACTACCGCCACCGTCTGGCCGTGGGGGATGTGAAGGGTGATGTGGCTCAGGACCTCCTCGCCGCCAGACTCGTAGCGGAAGGAGACGTCCCGGATGTCGATGTCGCCCACCACGTCGGCCATGGGCAGGGCGTCCGGCTTATCCCGGATCTGGGGCTCCACCGCCATCAGCTCCATGAATCGGCCAAAGCCCGCCATGCCGTTCAAAAACTGCTCCACGAACGCCGAGAGCTTGCGGATGGGGGTGACAAAGGTAGTGACGTAGAGGGAAAAGGTCACCAGATCCACATAGTCCATCTTATTTTGCATGATCAGCGCGCCCCCGGCGGTGATCACCAGCACAGGGAGAATGGACATGGTAAACTCCAGGCCGCCGTGGTAGACGCCCATGTAGCGGTAATATCCCCGCTTGGCCTGGCGGAAGTTGTCGTTGGAGCGGCCAAACTTCTCGATCTCCGCGTCCTCGTTGGCAAAGGCCTTGGCAGTCCGCATCCCGGACAGAGAGGATTCCAGCTCCGCGTTGATGCCCGCCATGGTCTGCTTCACCTGCCTCGAGGCCCGGACCATTCGCGAGCGCATCAAAACGGTATACACCGCGAACAGCGGTACCGCCGCGAAGACCACCAGCGCCAGCTCCCAGCGGATGGAGAGCATGATGAAGAAAGCGCCGATCAGCGTCACCGCCGAGATAAAGAGGTCCTCGGGGCCGTGGTGGGCAAGTTCCGAGATCTCAAAGAGGTCGCTGGTCACCCGGCTCATAAGCTGCCCGGTGCGGTTTTGGTCAAAAAAGGAAAAGCTCAGCTGCTGGAGGTGGGCGAAGAGGTCGGCCCGAATGTCCGCTTCAATGCGCACGCCCATCATGTGGCCCCAATAGGTCACCACAAAGTACATTACGCCCTTGAGCACATAGGCCCCGGCAATGATGGCCATGACGGTAAAAAAGGTCTCAAAAAGCCCCTGGGGCAGCAGCGTCTGCATGGACAGCCTGGACAGGTAAGGAAACAGCAGGTCTACCCCGCAGATCCCCGCCGCGCACAGCATATCCAGAGCAAAGAGCCTCCAGTGGGGCTTATAATAGGACGCAAAGACCCGCAAGGGCCTAGCAGTTTTGATCCTTTGAGCGTTCATCAGGTCTTGTCTCTCCTTTTTTCCTGCAAACTCGCGTCTGATTTGTCGCGGGCCGTCACGCCAGGCCGTGAACGATCCGGGCGCAGGCGGCAAACTCCTCCTGGTCAGTACGCCACAGCTCATATTCTGACAAAGAGGGCAGCCCCATCGAGACCCCCTTTTTGCGATACACCATACCGCTGTCCACCGCGCCGCGCCGGCCGGTGGTATGGAACGTCCGAACCCCCGTCTTTTCAAAAATAGCACGGATATTGTCCCGCCGCACACCGCTGCCCGCCATAATGCGGACTCTGCCCGCCGCCCGGCGGACCAGTTGAGCCAGGACGTCCGCCCCCGCCAGCGCGTTGGCGGCCTGTCCAGAGGTCAAAATAGTGGTGCAGCCCAGCTCCACTGCCTGTTCCAAGGTCTCCAAGGGGTCCCAAGCCATGTCAAAGGCCCGGTGGAGCGTGACCTCCATCTCTCCGGCCCGCTCCATCAGGCAATCCATCGCGGCGCCATCCAAGCGCCCCTCCGGTGTGAGCGCGCCGATCACAACGCCGTTGGCCCCCAGCTCCCGAAAGGCGTCGATCTCATCTGCCATCTCCAACAGCTCGTAGTCATCGTATAGAAAATCGCCAAATCGGGGACGGATCAGCACGTTGACCGGTATGGGGCAGGCCTCCCGCACCTGGCGAAACAGGGTCCGGGAGGGCGTGGTCCCACCGATAGACAGATTCGCACACAGCTCCAGCCGATCCGCCCCACCTTTCCAGGCGGCCACCGCGGAGGGCAAACAGTCTACGCAGCCTTCGATCAGAGGCAGCTTCATCACATACAGCTCCCTTTCGTTTCAAGCAGTAATGATATGATACCATCTTTCCTAAAAAAAGTCGAGCCATCCGCAAAAAAGTACCGGGGCGTCTCTTATCTCATCGCCGGAAGTTCCTTTCCCGCGCCGGTTTTTTCTGTCCGGCTCTTGCAATCGCGGCGGGCTTGGGCGTATAATAGCTCCAAATCATTGTCCAAGGAGGGTCTGCTATGAAGCTCGATACCAAATGCGTCCACGCCGGGTACACCCCCGGCAACGGCGAGCCCCGGAATATCCCCATCGTCCAGTCCACCACCTTCCGCTACGCCACCGGCGAGGCTATGGGCGCGCTCTTTGACCTGGAGGCCGAGGGCTACTTCTACACCCGGCTCCAAAACCCCACCAACGACCGTGTGGCGGCGAAGATCTGTGCTCTGGAGGGGGGCACGGCGGCCATGCTGACCTCCTCGGGCCAGGCGGCCAACTTTTACGCCGTCTTCAACATCGCCTCCTGCGGCGATCATGTGGTGGCCTCCTCCTCCATCTACGGCGGCACCTTCAACCTCTTTGCCGTCACTATGCGTCGCATGGGCGTCGAGTTTACCTTTGTGGACCCCGACTGCACGCCGGAAGAACTGGACGCCGCTTTCCGGGAGAATACCAAGGCCGTCTTCGGCGAGTCCATCGCCAATCCCGCCCTGACGGTGCTGGACTTTGACAAGTTCGCACAGGCCGCCCACGCCCACGGGGTCCCCCTCATCGTGGACAACACCTTCCCCACCCCTGTCAACTGCCGCCCCTTTGAGCACGGCGCGGACATCGTCACCCACTCCACCACCAAATACATGGACGGCCACGCCAACGCCGTAGGCGGCGCCATCGTAGATAGCGGCAAGTTCGACTGGACCAAGTACCCCGACAAGTTCCCCGGCCTCTGCACCCCGGACGAGAGCTACCACGGCGTGACCTACACCGAGCGCTTTGGCCTGGCCGGGGCCTACATCACCAAGGCCACCGCCCAGCTCATGCGGGACTTTGGCTCCATCCCCTCGCCCCAGAACGCCTATTACCTCAACATTGGCCTGGAGACCCTGTCCCTGCGCATGGCCCGGCACTGCGCCAACGCCCTGGCGGTGGCCCAGTTCCTGGAGCGCCATCCCAAGGTCTCCTGGGTCCGCTGCCCGGAGCTGCCCAATGATCCCTACCACGCCCTGGCCCAGAAGTATATGCCCTCCGGCGCCTGCGGCGTGGTCTCCTTCGGCGTCAAGGGCGGGCGCGCCGCCGCCCAGAAGTTCATGGCCGGCCTGGAGCTGGCCAGCATCGCCACCCATGTGGCCGACGCCAAGACCTGCGTGCTCCACCCCGCCTCCACCACCCACCGCCAGATGACGGACGAGCAGCTGGCCCACGCCGGCGTCAAGCCCGACCTCATCCGCCTCAGCGTAGGCATCGAAGACCCCGCCGACCTGATCGCCGACGTGACAAAGGCCCTGGACCAGGTGTAAACAGCGTAAAAACGAACACCCGGAGTAGTCAAAAACTACTCCGGGTGTTTTTTGTTATCATAAAAGTACTACTCGTTAAGCCTCGCAGGGGGACAATAAACTTAGCTATTTTCTTCGAAGCTGGTCCCGCAGGAACGGCATGTGACCTTGATGCGGCCCGCGCCTTTGGGGACCCGGAGCTGCTGGCCGCAGTTGGGGCATTTGAAATACTTGTGGGCCTTGTCGCTGCGCTTGGTCTTGGCCGCGCGCCAGCGGCTGCGGATGGGCGCGACGGCCTTCAGAAAGCGCTGGTTCTCCGCCCGGCGCTTGGCGGTGTTGTGGGAGAGCATCCGGTAGAGGGTCACCACCGCCAAGAGCGTACACACAAGCCCCAGCGGCCACCAGCCGGTGATCAGCTCCACCAGCCAGACGATCAGATATAGCGCCAGAGTAAACGTGCCCAGGGCGTCCGCGCCGTAGCGTCCGTACATGAACCTCTGGAGAAACCCCATGCTCCAAGCTCCCTTTCCGCAAAGTCGGTAAAGTCTATGATAGCACCACACATGGGGCAAAGGGTAAACAATCTGTGAATTCCTCTTGCGTCTGGCGACAAAAAAACGTATAATCCACCTATAACAAGCTCCACCAAGGAGGGCCAGACCATGCAGAGACTGGACAAAGTGAACTATTACCTGGACATCGCCCAGACCGTGGCCGAGCGGTCCACGTGCCTGCGCAAGTGCTACGGTGCCATCCTGGTCAAAAGCGACGAGATCATCTCCACCGGCTACAACGGCGCGCCCCGGGGCCGAAAAAACTGCGCCGACCTTGGCGTGTGCACCCGGGAGCAGCTGAACATTCCCTCTGGCGAGCGCTATGAGCTCTGCCGCAGCGTCCACGCCGAAGCCAACTGCATCATCTCCGCCGCCCGACGAGACACCCTGGGCGCCACGCTGTACCTGGCCTGCCGGGATCCCCAGACCGGAGCGCTGGTCGCGGGCACCACCTCCTGCATGATGTGCCGCAAGCTCATCATCAACGCCGGCATTGCCCAGGTGGTCATCCGGGACACCCCCACCGACTACCGCGTGGTCCATGTAGAGGACTGGATCCGGGAAGACGACAGCCTGCCCCAACAGGTCTGACGACCTGCCGGGGCCCTCTCCCTTTATGATGCTCGGGGTCGGCAAAGCCGCCCCTGCGCTCGTCCTCACAAGCTCCATATCCCTCACCCGGGCTGTCGCCTAGGGTTCGCTCATTTCGCGGCTCGTCCTCTCCCCAACAAGGGCTTTGCCCTTGCTGGGGTCCCTATCAGCCCGCTTCGCTCCGAATTTACGGCGCGCTTGCGCCGTCCCGTCTGCGGCGGGTCCCTATCATGCCTGACGGCCCAACCATATTTCCTCTACGGGCGGCTTTGGCCGCCCGTTTTTTATGCCCCTTTCCGATTTCTCCTTGACAGATGTACCCATACTGCTTTAAAATAGTATTGGTTCATTATCGGGCCTTATGGCCTGTCGGACTGTCCCAAGAGGACGAAAAAACAAAAGAAAGGAAGAGGTGTAACAAGACAAGATGGATATTATCTTCGCCGTCATCATCGGCGTTGTGGCCCTTGTGCTGGGCGTGGCTATCGGGATCCCCCTGGGTATTGCCCGGCGCAAGTCCGCCGCCGAGCGGGAGATCGGCTCTGCCGAGGACGAGGCCAAGCGCATCATCAACGACGCCATCAAGTCCGCCGAGAGCAAAAAGCGCGAAGCCCTTGTGGAAGCCAAAGAGGAGATCCTCAAGGCCCGCAACGAGCACGAAGCCGAGGTCAAGGAGCGCCGCGCTGAGCTGACCAAGCAGGAGAACCGTCTCCAGCAAAAGGAAGAGAATCTGGACAAGAAGATCGAGAACGTAGAGAAAAAGGAAGAGACCATTGCCGCCAAAGCCGAGGCCCTGGAGGAGCAGAAGGCGGAGCTGGAAGAGCTGAAGGCCAAGGAGCTCACCGAGCTGGAGCGCATCTCCGGCTACACCGCCGAGGAGGCCAAGAAGTTCCTGCTGGACCAGCTGGAGCAGGAGGTCACCCACGAAGCGGCCCTGAAGGTCAAGGAGATCGAGACCCGGGCCAAGGAAGAGGCGGACAACACCGCCAAGGAGATCATTTCTCTGGCCATCCAGCGCTGCGCCGCCGACCATGTGGCCGAGGCCACCGTCAGCGTCGTCCCCCTGCCCAACGACGATCTGAAGGGCCGCATCATCGGCCGTGAGGGCCGGAACATCCGCACCCTGGAGACCATGACCGGCGTGGATCTCATCATCGACGACACCCCCGAAGCCATCACTGTCTCCTGCTTCGACCCCGTCCGCCGGGAGATCGCCCGCATCGCCCTGGAAAAGCTGATCCAGGACGGCCGCATCCACCCCGCTCGCATTGAGGAGATGGTGGAGAAGGCCAAGCGGGAGGTAGACGCCACCATCAAAGCCGAGGGCGAGCGGGCCGTCTTTGAGACCAACGTCCACGGCCTGCACCCGGAACTCATTAAGCTGCTGGGCCGCATGAAGTACCGCACCAGCTACGGCCAGAACGTGCTCAGCCACTCCATCGAGGTCTGCCATGTGGCCGGGCTGCTGGCCGCCGAGATCGGCGCCGACGTGACCATGGCCAAGCGGGCCGGCCTCCTGCACGACCTGGGCAAGTCCATCGACCACGAAGTAGAGGGCTCCCACGTCCAGATCGGCGTGGAGCTGGCCCGGAAGTACCATGAGTCTGACGGCGTGATCCACGCCATCGAGGCCCATCACAACGATGTGGAGCCCCAGACCATCGTGGCCTGCCTGGTCCAGGCAGCGGACGCCATCTCCGCCGCCCGCCCCGGCGCGCGCCGCGAGAATGTGGAGAACTACATCAAGCGTCTGGAAAAGCTGGAGGAGGTCTGCTCCTCCTTCCCCGGCGTGGACAAGTCCTTCGCCATCCAGGCAGGTCGGGAGGTCCGCATCATGGTGGCCCCGGAGAAGATCAGCGAGGATCAGATGACCCTCCTGGCCCGGGACATCGCCAAGAAGATCGAAGAGGAGCTGGAGTATCCCGGCCAGATCAAGGTCAACGTCCTCCGGGAGACCAGAGTGATCGAGTACGCAAAGTAAGAAGCGCGAGCATAGGCGCGCCGCCGGGCTTGGAGCCGACCGCACGGCAAAAACAGGTTGGCCACAGGCCAACGGCATTTTGCCAAGGGCGGCGAAAGAACCGGCGACCAGTGCGCCCAATGCGAGCGTGACAGCTCACAGATACCGCAAAGAGAGAGCCCACCGGTCATGCCGGTGGGCTCCTTTTTTGCCTTCCCCCTTGCGGGGGGAAGGTGGCCCGAAGGGCCGGATGAGGGGGCGCCGCAAAGCTCCGAAAGGCACCCTCATCAGTCAGCCGCTTTGCGGCTGACAGCTTCCCCCTGCCAGGGGGAAGCCCAAGGCCCGGCCACTCTACCCTCGCGCTACTTTGGCCGGATACCACTTCTGGAACCATGTGGTGAACATCCCCATGAACAACGGAAGAACGGAGTTGATGGCCCCGGTCCAGCCGCCGACCTGGGTGCCCAGGATAAAGTAGGTCCAAATGGGGGTGAGCAAATACAAAATGCCCCAGGCCAGCGTCAGGATGCGGTTGGTTTGGACAAACAGCGAATTTTCCAGGGCCGCCTCTCCCCCGTAGCCGTTCATGGAGTAGTGGGCGGTCAGGGGAATGGGCCGCAGACAGCTGACGCTCCACATCACCCCGAAGGCCAGATAGGCCAGGGGCACCACCCACCGGATGGGCGCACCCAGCAGCGCCGCCACGGAGAAGCCGGCCACCAGCGCCCCGGAGAGGACGTCGTAGATAGTCATTTTATGACCATAAAACACCACCGGCGCCAGAGCGCAGGCCGCTAGGGCGGCCACGCCGCCCCAGGTGGCGTGAATGGACGCTCCCACCCAGAAGACGATCCAGGGCAGGAGCAGGATGTTCATGTTGGTGGGCTTGTCGGGGACGTGAAGCCCGCCCGGGGTGGCGGTTTTCTCCGCCGGCGAAGACCGCGTCTCCGCGCCGCCCGTCCCGGTGAAATAGTCGTCCCACCGTAGCAGCAGTTCAAAGTCCCCCATTACCCGGAACTTGTGCTCCACCAGGGCCTGGCTGCCGCTGATCTCCCCCGTCGAGATGGCCCGCCAGACGGCAATGGGGGTCTCCACGGTGGTAGTGGCGGGAAGAAAGTCCCCGGTCAGCACCCGGCTTCCCGTCTGGCCCAGGACCAGCTGGTAGCGCTCGCCGACATCGGTATAGACCATCTCCAGCACCCGGTCCTGACCGGACCAGCTCTCCGGCCGATAGAGGGCCGCCATCTGCCGGGTGAAGACTAGGGTATCCGACTCCCGTTCCCCGGTCTTGGCGTCCACGCCCCAGCTGTCGTCCGCCCATCGCTCAAAAGTCTCTCTGGGAAAGAGCAGCTGGTCCAGCTTTTCTTTTGTTTCGGAGGCAACGCCCCCGGCCATGTACTCCCGGCCCGCCTGCCGGACATAGCCCAGATATTCCTGGGTCCGCTGCCTCACCTCCGGGATCCGAAACAGCTCCCCCTGGCCGCAGAAGATGGCGGTGTAGTTGTCCTTGCCGCACTCATGATCAAAGAGACTGCGCACCCCGTCGTAGTTTCCTTGGGCGGTGTAAAAGCCGCAGGTGGAGATGACCACGGTGCGCTTATCACTCATGTCGTACCGGGTGGGGTGGCTGCCGCTGCCGGTCTCGCCGCCGTCGGGGGACATAAAGGGCAGGACCATGGGCAGCTGCCGGTCGATGAGGTTCTTCAGCGGCCCGGGCACCGAGTAATAGTAGAGAGGAAAGCTCCAGATCGTCACGTCGGCCCACAGCAGAGCCTCCAGGACCTGGGCCATATTGTCGGCGATGCAGCATTGGCCCGGAGTCTTGTCCCAGCAGGAAAAGCACCCCAGGCAGGGCCGGATGTCCAGTTGGTCCACCGCCAGCTCCCGGACCTCCAACGCCTCGCCGCCGTCGCCCATTCCGACCAAAAAGGCCTTTGTCAGCTGCCAGGTATTGCTCCGCTCCCCCTTGGGACTGCCGTTGATGGCAAGGACCTTCATGTTCCCTCTCCCCCTTTCAGCATGTCGATACAGCTCTGGGCCCAGTCCATGTGCATCCTCATATTGCGCCTGCCGTAGTCCACCGTCATCTCCCAGTAGAGGGTCTTGTCCCCGCCGCCCAGAAACTGGCTGTAGTCTCGGATGGTCTCCGGCACCGTCTCCAGACTTTGCAGCAGCATGGCGTAATAGTCCCGCAGGCCCTCAAAATACCGGATGTTCTCCTTGCGGCTCCGTTCGCCGAAGAAGAACACCTTCATCAAGATGCGGTTGCGATACTCCCCCTGCACCTCCGCCTGGCCCAGCCACTTCAAAAGCTCCTCCCGGCCCTCGGCGGTGATGGCGTAGATATTCTTGTCCGGCTTGCCCTGCTGGGCCACCGGGGTCTTCCCCGCCCAGCCCCTGGCCTCCAGGGTCTGGAGCTCCCGGTAGATCTGGCTGGTCTGGGCGTTCCAGAAAAACCGCAGAGAGTCCCGGAAGGCCACCATGATCTCGTAGCCCGTCATTTCATGGTAGTTCAAAAGCCCCAGTATCCCGTGCTTGAGCATGGCCGTTCCCTCCTTTGTCCGCTTTATTATATTCCACTTGTAGAATATTGTCAAGGGTGCAAAAAGCCCGCCGGCAAAAACGCCGGCGGGCTTGGTCATCATTTATAGGGCTGTCACGTTCGCATTGGGCGCATCACGCCGTGGCTTCCCTCCGTCTCGGCCTGGTCTTCGGGGCCTTTTGGCCCCGACCCTCGGCCTCGCTCCGGTCCATCCCCGGCTATGCGCCTATGCTCACGCTTCCTCAGGGGCCTTAGCGCCGCGGTTCTCCAGCTCCCGCAGCGCGTCCTTGTAGGAGAGGTTCCAGCGGCCCTTCTCGTCGATCTCCATGAACTTGACCCAGATCATGTCGCCGATGTTGACCACGTCCTCCACCTTCTCCACCCGGTGGTTGGCCAGCTTGGAGATGTGGACCAGGCCGTCCTTGCCCGGAGCCAGCTCCACAAAGGCGCCGAAGGGCATGATGGAGACCACCTTGCCATAGTAGAGCTGCCCCACCTCGGGGACGAAGACGATGGTGTCGATCATCTTCTTGGCCTTCTCGCAGCTGTCGGCGTCGGGGGAGGCGATGTGGATGGTGCCGTCCTCCTCGATGTCGATCTGGGCGCCGGACTCGGCGGTGATCTTCTGGATGACGCTGCCGCCCTTGCCGATAACGTCCCGGATGTTCTCGGGGTCGATCTTCATAGTGAGCATCTTGGGAGCGTAGCGGCTGACCTCGGGGCGAGGCTCGGCGATGCAGGGGAGCATGATCTCGTCCAGGATGGCGAAGCGCGCGTCCTTGGTGATGGCCAGGGCCTCCTTGATGATGGCATGGGAAAGGCCGTCGTTCTTGATGTCCATCTGGATGGCGGTGATGCCCGCCTTGGTGCCGGCCACCTTGAAGTCCATCTCGCCGTGGAAGTCCTCCACGCCCTGGATGTCGATGAAGGTGGTAAAGCCGCCGTTATCGTCCTGGATGAGGCCGCAGGAGATGCCGGCCACCGGGGCTTTGATGGGCACGCCCGCATCCATGAGGGCCAAAGTAGAGCCGCAGATGGAGCCCTGGGAGGTAGAGCCGTTGGAGCTCAGCACCTCGCTGACCACGCGGATGGCGTAGGGGAACTCGTCCACATCGGGCAAAACGGGCTCCAGGGCCCGCTGGGCCAGAGCGCCGTGGCCCTTCTCCCGGCGGTTGGTGGACCGGCTGGCCCGGGCCTCGCCGGTGGAGTAGGCGGGGAAGTTGTAGTGGTGCATATAGCGGACCTCTTCCTCCTCCCAGATGGTGTCCATCTTCTGGGCGGCGGAGAGGGTGTTCAGCGTGCAGATGGAGAGGACCTGGGTCTGGCCACGGGTAAAGAGGCCCGAGCCGTGGACCCGGGGCAGCACGCCCACCTCAGCAGCCAGGGGCCGGATCTCGTTCTTGGCCCGACCGTCCACACGGTGGCCCTCCAGCAGCCAGGCCTTGACGATCTTCTTCTGGAACTTGTAGGTGATCTCCTCCAGGTACTGGTCCATATCGGGATGGCTGTCCAGATACTTCTCATGCCACTTCTCGATCATGGCGTTCCAGCGGGTCTCCCGGACGTTCTTGTCGTCGGTATCCATGGCGGCCTTGGCCTCGTCCATGAAGCTCCGCACGATGTCGTCAAACAGCTCCTGGTCAAAGGCGGCGTGGTCGTAGGTCATCTTCTCCTTGCCGATCTCGCTGACCATCTGGTTGATAAGGGCGATCTGGCGCTTCGCCTCTTCATGGGCCTGGCAGATGGCGTCGTACATGATGTCGTCGGGCAGCTCCTTGGCGCCGGCCTCGATCATGATGACCTTCTCCTGGGAAGCGGCCACGGTCAGGTCCAGCTTGGAGTTATGCCGCTGGTCCTGGGTGGGGTTGAGGACGATCTGGCCGTCCACATAGCCCGCCTCCACACAGCCGATGGGCCCGGCCCAGGGGATGTCGGAAACGGCCAGACAGGCGCTGACGCCGAACATGGCGGTCATCTCCGGGGAGCAGTCCCGGTCCAGGCTCATCACGGTGCAGGTGACCACCACGTCGTTACGGAAGTCATAGGGGAACAGGGGCCGGATGGACCGGTCGATGACCCGGCTGGCCAGCACGGCGGGCAGGCTGGGCTGACCCTCGCGACGGAGGAACGAGCCGGGGATGCGGCCCACGGCGTAGAGCTTCTCCTCAAAGTCCACGCTGAGGGGGAAGAAGTCCACCCCGTCCCGGGGACGGGGGGCGGCGGTGACGGCCACCATCACGGTGGTCTCGCCGTAGGTGACCAGGGCGCTGGCGTTGGCCAGCTCGGCCACCCGGCCCATCTCGATGGTGAGCTTGCGGCCCAGCAGATCCATGGACCAGGTCTTGGTGTTGAACTGCTTGTGAGTGATAACGGTTGACATGGGGGTTCCTCCTTTGTGTTGTGCCCCAGCCGCCGTTTTAGCACTTGAACCAGGGCCCTTCAGGCCTTCGTTCAAACGCTAAAAAGCAGTCCTGGGGTCAAATTTTGTCAAAGGGTGGCGTGGCAAGCCACACCACCCTTTGCAGTTGACGTTTTTACTTACGGATACCCAGCTTCGCAATGATGGCGCGGTAGCGCTCGATGTCCTTCTTCATCAGGTAATCCAGCAGCTTGCGGCGCTGGCCGATCATCTTGTAGAGGCCCCGGCGGGAGTGGTTGTCGTGGATGTGGACCTGGAGATGCTCGGTGAGCTGGCCGATGCGGGCGGTGAGGATGGCGATCTGTACCTCGGGAGAGCCCGTGTCGGTGGGATGGGTGCGGTTGGCTTCGATGACTTCGGTCTTCTGGTCTTTGCGGATCATATTCGTTCCACCTTTCTGAAAATTTGCCCCAAGCTGAGGTCGGGGTCGGTGAGGCCGCCGCCTAAGCAAAGGGTAGGGGGTCTGTCTGCATTTTCGCAGACTGGAGCATTATACCATAGAAAGTATGCCCTGTCAATGAAAAAATGTTGCATACATAAGGAGTATCTGATATAATACCTCCAAATCATGTACAAAGAAAAGGAAGATACCAATGGAAATCAACGGTGAGAAGGTCAACGACCAACAAGACTATAAGGACATGGGTCTGTCCGAGGCCCTGATGCGGGCCATCGACAAGAAAGGCTACGTGGCGGCCACCCCCATCCAGGTGGGGGCCATCCCGCCCTTTATGGAGTGGAAGGACGTCATCGCCAAGGCCCCCACCGGCACAGGCAAGACCTTCGCCTTCGGCATCCCCATGGTGGAGCACACCGACCCGGAAGGCCAGGACGTGACCGCTCTGGTGCTGGCCCCCACCCGGGAGCTGGCCATCCAAATTCAAGAGGAGCTGCGGGACCTGTGCGCCTTCAAGGAAGGGGTCCGCACCGTATGCCTCTACGGCGGCGCGCCCATCGACAGGCAAATTCAAACCCTGAAAAAGAACCCCCAGATCGTGGTGGCCACGCCGGGGCGGCTCATGGACCACATGAAGCGCCGCACCGTCCGGCTGGACAAGGTCCAGACCGTGGTGCTGGACGAGGCCGACCGGATGCTGGACATGGGCTTCATCCGGGACGTGACCAAAATTCTGGACGCCATGCCCCAGCGCAAAAACCTGGGGATGTTCTCCGCCACCATCTCCCGGGAGGTTCTGGACATCTCCTGGGTCTACCAGCGCGACCCCGTGGAGATCACCGTCCAGGCCGTGGCGGAAAACAAGCCCGACATCCAACAGTACCGCATCGAGGTAGACCGGGGAGAAAAAGCCGAGCTCACCGAAAAGCTGCTGAACGCCGGCGGCTACGAGCGGGCCATCGCCTTTTGCAACACCAAGAACATGACCGACCGCCTGGCCTCCATGCTGCGCCTGCGGGGCATCCAGGCCGACGCCATCCACGGCGACATCCAGCAAAGAGTCCGAGAGAAGGTATTGGGCCAATTCCGTGATGGAAAACTCCGGGTGCTGGTGGCCACCGACGTAGCCGCCCGCGGCCTGGATATCGACGATGTGGACGTGGTCTTCAACTACGACGTGCCCGACGAGAACGAATACTACGTCCACCGCATCGGCCGCACCGGCCGGGCCCGCCGCCATGGCGTGGCCTACACCCTGGTCGCCAGCGTCACCGAGGCCCTCAGGATGGACGACATCCAAAAGGGCACCCGCAACACCATCACCCCCCTGAAGTACGAAAAGGGCGTGCTGCTGGAGCTGGACGAGAAGGGCCAGGTCAAGGAATAAGCCGCGATAAGAAAAGACCGGGTGACTACTGTAGTCACCCGGTCTTTTCTGCTCAAAACGTGGGCTTCATCTCCAGCGCAAGGCCCTGCAAATGCCGCCGCACCAGGTCGAAGGCGTGGTGGGCGGCGGTGGTACGGACTCGGTCCCGGGAAAGGCCCAAATTGGTCTCCCGGCAGAAGCTGCCACCGTCCCAGGCCATGGCCACGTAGACAAGCCCCACCGGGTTGCCCCGGTCGTCCCTGTCCGGCCCGGCCACCCCGGTGGTAGCCACGGCGATGTCGCAGCCCAGGGCCTTTCTGGCCCCTTGGGCCATAGCCAGAGCCACCGGCTCGCTCACCGCGCCGTACTTCTCCAAAAGGTCATGGGGCACGCCCAAAAGCCGCTCCTTGGCCTCGTTGCAGTAGGTCACAAGACCGCCCTTGAACACGCTGGACGCGCCGGCCAGGTCGGTCATTCGCTTAGCGATGAGCCCGCCGGTGCAGCTCTCGGCGCAGCCCAAGGTAAGGCCCCGGTCCTTCAAGAGTCCAAAGGCCACCTCCTCGATGCTGCCTACGTCCCCGCCGTAGACCAGCTCGCCCAGCACCGCGCGCACCTGCTCCTCCGCCGGGGCGATCAGGGCCCGGGCGGCGTCCTCGCTGTCTGCCTTGGCGGTGAGCCGCAGCTCTACCTCCCCGGTCTTGGCATAGGGGGCCAGGGTGGGATTTTCCATGGCGTTCATCTCGTCCCGGAACAGCTGCTCCACCGCCGACTCCCCCATGCCGAACACCCGCAGGGACCGGGACAGGATGGTCTGGCCCGACAGCTTTTTGAGGTAGGGCGCCACCCGCTCCAAAAACATGGGCCGGCACTCGCTGGGCGGGCCGGGCAACATGACCACCCGGCAGCCCTGAGCCTCGAAGATACACCCCGGAGCCGTGCCCCAGTCGTTTTGGAGGATGATGCACCCCTTGGGCAGCATGGCCTGCTGCAGGTTATTTTCCGGCATTTTCGCGCTGTGGAGCCGCTTTTCAAAGTACTCCCGAATGCGCCCGGCGCTCTCCTCGTCAAAAACCAGCTCCAGGCCGAAGCACTTGGCCAGGGTCTGCTTGGTCAGATCGTCGCAGGTGGGGCCCAGGCCGCCGGTGGTGATGATGATGTCCGCCCGGCTCTTGGCCAGCTCCACCGCCTGAGAAAGCCGCCCAGGGTTATCCCCCACCACCGTCTGGTAAAAGACGTTGACGCCCAGGGCGGACAGCTCCCGGCATAAAAATTGGGCGTCGGTGTTGACGATATTGCCCAGCAGCAACTCCGTCCCCACCGAAATGATCTCCGCGTTGTGGGTCATAGCAAGACTTCCTTTCCCTGATCCTTCTCGGGTCAGTCTGCCCGGTCCGGGCTGAAATACACCCGCTCAATGCCCTCTACGGCTTCGTCCACCAAGGCCTCGATATCCAGGTCCTTTTCCGCCTCCACCACATCCTCCAGCTTGGGATGGGTCCTGGGATGCTTGGGGGTAAAGACGGTGCAGCAGTCCTCATAGGGCAAAATAGAAGTCTCAAAGGTATCGATCTTCCGGGCAATGCGGATGATCTCCTCCTTGTCCATGCCAATGAGGGGCCGGAAGACGGGCAGGGTACACACAGCGCCGGTGCAGGCCATGGCCTGGGTGGTCTGGCTGGCCACCTGGCCCAGGCTCTCGCCGGTGATGAGACATTCGCAGCCGGTGCGCTGGGCCACCCTTTCCGCGATGCGCATCATGAACCGCCGCATGACCAGCGTGAAATACGCCTCGGGAACCACCTTGCGCATCTCCTCTTGAATTTTGGTAAAGGGCACCACGTGGACCGTCAGCCGACCGCACCAGGGCACCAGCTTCCGGGTCAGCTCGAAGACCTTCTCCTTGGCTGCCTCAGAGGTGTAGGGATAGCTGAAAAAGTGGACCATCTCCAGCCCCAGGCCCCGCTTGGTCATCATCCAGGCCGCCACCGGGGAGTCGATGCCGCCAGAGAGCAGGCACACTGCCCGGCCACCCATCCCCACAGGCAACCCACCCGCGCCGGGGTCGGGGTCGGCGTGGACAAAGGCGGCGTAGTCCCGGACCTCCACATGGACCGTCAGCTCCGGGTGGTGGACGTCCACCTTCAGATGGGGAAAGGCGTCCTGGAGCTCGCCGCCCACGTACTGGCTCACCTGGATGGAGGTCATGGGAAAGGTCTTGTCCGAGCGCTTGGACTCCACCTTGAAGCTCCCCGCGGCGTTCAGCTTATCCGCCAGATACGCCTTGGCCCCGGCCACCATGGCGTCCAGCTCCTTTTCGCAGGCGTAGGCCCGGGCGATGCCCACCACGCCAAAGAGATGCTCCATGGCCCCATAGGCCCCGTCCATGTCGCATGTGTCGTCCTGGGGCTCCACATAGCAGGTGGACTGCCGGGTGTAGACGTTGAACTTCCCGTAGGGCTTGAGCCGCCGCCTCGCGTTGTGCATCAGCTTTTCCTCAAAGCTCCTCCGGTTGCCGCCCTTCAACACCAGTTCCCCCAGCTTCAACAAAATGATCTCTTTCATGCCTTGTCTCCTTTGTCGATGTCCCGCCGGTCCGACCAACCTACCAAATAGTCCAGCGAGACCTGAAAGTATTCCGCGATGAACAGCAGACCCTTGAAGTCAGGGTGACGCTCGCCACTTTCATAGTAAGCGATAACACGTCTACCAGCACCTAGCGCTTCACCCATCTCTTTTTGAGTGAGGCCCTTTTCGTCGCGCAATTCCCGAAATCTTGAAGCGAAATTTGACATTTTTGCACTTCCCTCTTGACAAGCTGAGTTATCTAAGCTACAATGATAATGCACAATATGTGCATTACAGCGAGGTGACAATTATGGACATGGACGATATCTTATTCACCCTCTACGAAGCCGTGGTGGAGCCTGACCCCGCGCGGATCAAAGCGTTCCACCAGGCGGTCAAGACCGCCGAGCCCTACTATCAGCGTCTGCGCGCCGCCCTGGGCGACGAAGAGGGCGAGCGCGTCTGGACCGCGGCCCTGGGTGTTGGAGCGTCCTCGGAGCAGCCCATCTTCCAAGCCGGACTCCGCCTGGGAATGCGGCTGATGGCGCTGTGTCTGTGACGGGCTGTCGCCGCTCCATCGCCCCCGGCCCGCCTACCCTCGCGCTTCTATTTCACCATCCACGCCGCCGGCTGGCGGTACTGCAGAGCCTCGGCGATGTGCTCCGGGGCGATGGTCTCGGCGGCGTCCAGGTCGGCGATGGTGCGGGCCACCCGCAGGATGCGGTCGTAGCTCCGGGCCGTCATGCCCAGCCGCTCGTAAGCGCTCTTCATCATGGCCTGACAGGTCTCGTCCAGGGCGCAGCAGCTTTTCAGCTCGTCGGGGCCCAGCTGAGCGTTGCAGGCGGGGCCGCTCTCGCCAAAGCGGGCCACCTGGCGGCTGCGGGCGGCGTTTACTCTTTGTCGAATTTCGGCGGACGATTCCTCTTTGTGTTCTTTTAAAGCCAGTTCGTCAAACTCCAAGGCGGGCACTTCGATAAAGAGGTCGATCCGGTCCAGCAGCGGACCGGAGAGCTTTTCGGTGTACTTCTTCACCGCCGCCTCGCTGCACTTGCACCGGCCCGAGGGGTGGCCGTACCAGCCGCACTTGCAGGGGTTCATGGCGCACACCAGCATAAAGCGGCTGGGGAAGACCTCGGTGGCGGTGGCCCGGCTGATCTGGACCCTGCCCTCCTCCAGGGGCTGGCGCAGGACCTCGATCACGTCCTTGTGGAACTCGGGCAGCTCGTCCAGAAACAGCACGCCGTTGTGAGCCAGGCTGATCTCCCCGGGCCGGGGCACCGGGTTGCCGCCTCCGGCCATGCCCATGCCGGAGATGGTGTGGTGGGGATTGCGGAAGGGCCGCTGGGTCACCAGGGGCTCGTCGGCCGTGGTGAGGCCCAGCACGGAGTAAATTTCCGTGGTGGCCAGGCTCTCGGCCATGGTCATGTCCGGCAGGATGGACGGCAAACGCCTTGCCAGCATACTCTTGCCACTGCCCGGTGGGCCGCTCATCAGCAGATTGTGCCCGCCGGCGGCGGCGATCTCCAGCGCCCGCTTGGCGGCGTGCTGGCCCTTGACCTGGGCAAAGTCGGGGGCGTCCCGGCTGGCGCTCTGGGGCTGCCAGGGTTGGGCGGACGGGATGAGCTCCTCCCCCCGGAAATGTTTGGCCAGTTGAGGAAGGTCGGCCACCGGGTAGACCGTCAGGCCCGTGGCCAGGGTGGCCTCGGCGGCGGAGTCGGCGGGGACGTAGAGCTTCTTCACCCCGCCCCGCAGGGCCGCCATAGCCATGGGCAGCATACCGGGGATGGGCCGGAGCTGGCCAGTCAGGGAGATCTCGCCCACAAAGGCGGCGTCGGCCTCGGGAACCGGCAGCTGGTCGCCATCGGCCAGAATGCCCACCAGGATGGGGAGGTCGTATACCGTGCCCGCCTTGCGGCGGTCGGCGGGGGCCAGGTTCACGGTGATGCGGGAGACGGGGAAAGAAAAGCCGCAGTTTTTGATGGCGGCGCGGACCCGGTCCCGGGCCTCCTTCACCGCCGCGTCGGGCAGACCCACGATGTCAAAGTTGGGCAGGCCGCCGGACAGGTCTACCTCCGTGGTCACCAGATAGCCCGACACGCCCTGGAGCCCCAGCGACGTCACGGTACAGGCCATTTCCCCACCCCCTCAAGGCTATTTTGTTTTATTATAAGCCTTTCCCAGGACAAAGGCAAGAAAAACCGGGACGCTGGGCGTCCCGGTTTTTGGTTCACTCCTCTTCCGGCTCTTCCTTTTCCGTCACCACCACATTGATCTCCAGCACCCTTCGGTGCTCGATGCCGGTGACGGTAACGTGGAGGTTTTCGTAGTCGAAGCTGTCCCCTACGTCGGGGATGCGGCCAAACTGCTCCAGCACCCAGCCCGAGACGGTGGCGCTGTCGCACTCGCCTTTGAGGGAGAAGAGGTCGTAGAGGTCGGTGAGGTCGGCGGCGCAGGCGATGGTGTAGCTGCCGTCGGGATTCTTCTGAAAGTTCTCAATGACCTCGTCGTGCTCGTCCCAAATCTCGCCCACCAGCTCCTCCAGGATGTCCTCTAAGGTCACGATGCCCTCGGTGCCACCGTACTCGTCTACGATGACGGCCATGTGGTTCTTGTTGGCCTGGAGCACCCGCATCAGATCGGATATCTTGGTGTTGGATGTAGTACAGATGACCTCCTTCACAAGGCTGGAGAGGTCGGTCAGTCCGCGAGAGCGGGCAGCGTAAAAGTCCTTTTCGTGGATCACGCCCACAATGGAGTCGATGGTCTCATGGTAGACGGGAAGGCGCGAGTAGCCCGTCTCGGCAAACCGGGCGGCGATCTCGTCGGCGCCGGCGGTGTCCTCCACGCCCTCGATGTCCACCCGGGGGGTGAGGATCTCCCCCACCTCCAGATCGTCAAACTCGATGGCGGCGCGGATAAGCTGGCTCTCATGGGAGTCTAATCCGCCCTCGTCCTCAGCCTGGGTCACCATGGCGGTGAGCTCCTCATCGGTGATGCCCTCCTCGGCGGGAGCCTTGAAGAGCTTGGCCATCCAGCTTTTCAGCACTCCAAACAGGAAGGCCAGCGGCGTGAACAGCTTCACCAGCACCCGCATAATGGGCGTGGCAAACATGGCAAAGCCCTCGGCGCGCTCCTTGGCGATGGACTTGGGGGTCACCTCGCCAAAGGTCAGCACCAGCAGGGTCATGACCACGGTGGCCGTGGCCGGCCCCGCCTCACCGATCACGCCGGTGAAGAACACCGTAGCCACAGTGGTGGAGGCGATGTTGACGATGTTGTTGCCAATGAGGATGGTGGTGAGCAGCTTGTCGTAGTCCTCGGCCAGAGCCAGGCAGCGCTTGGCCCGGCGGCCCCGCTTGCCCTCGTCGTTGTCCGCCCAGCTTTTGAGGCGGATCTTATTGACGCAGGAAAAGGCGGTCTCGGTGGCAGAAAAAAAGGCCGAGAGGATGAGCAGGACCACAAGGGCGCCCACCATCATGATACTGGGTATGTCCATCTGGACAAATCAACTCCTATGTTTCAAATTTTGGGTATACCGGCTGGATTATAGCACATCCTCTTGAAGATTGCAAGAGCCGCAAAAGCCTATTGCGCATTTTATATAGTAGTGGTATAATGCCTCTGTATCTGATCCGACGCTTTTTGCGCCCTTTGGCAACCTTTACCCCTTCCCCTTGGCAGGAAAAGGAGGTCTTTTGTATGTCTCAAGGTCCATACAGCTCTTACCACGGCCGCAAGCGCCACGGCCGCAGCGTGCTCATCGGCATCGTCACCGCCCTGGTCATCCTGCTGGCGGCGGTGCTGGCGGGCTATTACTTTGGACTGTTCAATATTCCCGGGGCGTCCGGCTTCCCCGGAACACCCGTCCCCCATGCCTCCCCCGACGTCCAGCCCAGCGCAGAGGCCACGCCCAGTCAGGAGCCCGCGGTCATCATCGACGCGCCCAGCCCCATTCCCAGCTCCTCCCCCGCCGCGGTATCGGACCTGTCGGGCCATACCATCCGGGACATCCCGCTGGGCCTGGTGCTGACCGCCCCGGACGCCCTGCCCGAGAGCGGCAAAAACGGCGTGCTGGTGGATATGACCGACGCCGGCCTGACCGCTCTGGACGGCGACTTTGCCGACAAGCTGGCCGCTCTCCCCTACGCCGCGGCCTGGCTGGCCCCGGACTGGTCCGGTATGAAGGACTACGACGAGAAGGCCACCCAGGAGGGTCAGCCCCTCTTCCAAAACGCGCTGGCCGACCGCTGCGCCGCCCTGGCCGCCTTGGGCTTTGACGAGATCGTCTTCAGCGCCGCAGACCCCGCCAAGGTAGGGGACGCCTCTCTGGCCGGGACCTACACCGTCGTCCACGACACCCTGGAACAGGCGGGCTGGCAGGGCCGGTTTGGCCTGGACCTGGACCAGGCCTGGTTCGATGTGGATAGCGACGTGATCATCTCCTGCATCGCCTACCGCTTTGACCGGCTCTACTTCCGCAAGACCCTCTCGGCGGGCAACAAGAGCGCTCTGACCGACGGCGGCTTTGAGGCCAACGGCAAGACCCTAGTCACCGTGGTAAAAAACACGGCCAACCTCAACTACGCATGGGCGATCCTGCCGTGAACCATCCAATGAGATCTTCCCGCCTGGGGTGGCCGGATGTGCTGCGGTGTCTGGCCGCTGTGGGGGTGGTGACGCTCCACTGCGCCGGGGCCACCCTTACCGCCGAGGCGCCCGCCTCCACCCGGTTTTTCATTCTGAACCTGCTGGACGGCGGGACGCGGTGGACGGTGCCCATATTCATCATGCTCTCAGGGATGTTCCTGCTGGACCCCGACAAGCCCATGCCCACCAAAAAGTGGCTGGGCCATGTGGGTCGTCTCGCCCTGACCCTCCTTCTTTGGAGCTGCGTCTACGCCCTTTGGGACGCCCGGAGCGCCCACATGGGCCTGGAGTTGGTGCTGGAGGCGCTCATCTCCCTGGTCACCGGGCGGCTCCATTACCACCTGTGGTTTTTGCCCATGCTGCTGGGGCTCTATCTGCTGGTCCCCCTGTTTCGCGCCCTGGTCAAGGGCGCGTCCCGCCGGACGCTCTGGTACGGCGTCGGGCTTTGGGGCGTGGTGGCGGTATGCCTGCCCACTCTCTACACCGCCTTTCCCGGCACCTCAGTGCAGACTTGGGCCGGCATGCTGTCTTTATACACCCTGTCCGGCTACACTGGCTATTTCTTCCTGGGCTATCTGCTCAAGACCTGCGTCATTCGCCCCTGGGCGGAAAAGGCGCTCTACCTTCTGGGCGCGGCGGGACTACTGCTCACCTGCGGCGGCACCCGGCTTCTCTCCCTGTCCGCCGGGAGCTTTCAGGACCTTTTTTACGGTTATTTGACCCCCAACGTCGCTTTGACCGCCGCGGCTCTATTTTTGCTGTGCCGCCGGCTGGACCTGGGCAAGCGTCCCGTGTGGGGCAAGCTCTCCGCTTTGACCCTGGGGCTCTACCTGCTCCACCCGCTTTTCATCGAGCTGGCCGCCCACTGGGGCCTTCCCGATCCCGCCTGGAATGTGGCCTGGTGCATCCCCCTTCAGATCCTGGCGGTCTGCGCGATCTCCGTGTGCCTTTCCTGGCTGCTGCGGCACATCCCCAAGGTGGGCAAATTCATCTGCTGAGGTTTTGAAGCTATGCTCTTTTCCAGCCCCATTTTTCTCTTTGTCTTTCTGCCCATCGTCCTGATGGTCTACTACGGCCCGCTGCGGGGACGCCGCGGCGGGCAAAATCTGTTTTTGCTGCTGGCTTCGCTGTTTTTTTACGGCTGGGGCGAGCCTGTTTTCGTGCTGGTGATGCTGGGCAGTATTTTGGGCAACTACGGCCTGGGGCTGTGGGTGGGCCGGTGCCAAAGCGCGGGGAAAAGTGCCAGAGCGCCGGTGATCACCGCCGCCGTAGGCAATCTCGGGATGCTCTTTGTCTTCAAATACCTGACCTTCGTCCTGGCTAACCTCCGCTCGCTGGGCCTGGCCCTGCCCTACTGGGACCTGGCCCTGCCCATCGGCATCTCCTTTTTTACCTTCCAGGCCATGAGCTATGTGCTGGACGTGGCCCGCTCCGACGCTCAGGTACAGAAAAACCCCCTGAACGTGGGCCTTTACATTGCCTTCTTCCCCCAGCTCATCGCCGGACCCATTGTGAAATACCGCACCGTGGCCGAGCAGATCCAACTCCGCCAAGAGACCTGGGAGGGCTTCTCCCAGGGCTGCTGGCGGTTTTTGATCGGTTTGGGAAAAAAGGTCATCCTCTCCAACCAGCTGGCCGTCATTGCCGACGCCGCCTTTGTCTCCGGCGGCCCGAGCAGCGTTGCCATGGCCTGGCTGGGCTCTTTTTGCTACACCTTGCAGATCTACTTTGACTTTGGCGGCTATTCGGACATGGCCATCGGCCTTGGCAAGATGTTTGGCTTTCAGTTTTTGGAGAACTTCCGCTATCCCTATCTGGCCTCCTCCTGCCGGGATTTCTGGAAGCGGTGGCACATCAGCCTGACCACCTGGTTCCGGGACTATCTCTACATCCCTCTGGGCGGTAGCCGGGGCGGCAAGGCCCAGACCTTCCGCAATATGTTTCTGGTGTGGCTCTTCACCGGCGTGTGGCACGGGGCCAACTGGACCTTCATTGTCTGGGGCCTTGTGTGGTTTTGTCTGCTGTGGGGCGAGCGGCTGTGGGACCCCCTGCGCCATCAGCCCTTGTGGCTTCGCCGGACGATCACCTTTTTGTGCGCCAACTTCACCTGGGTCCTCTTCCGCGCCGACACCCTTCAGGACGCCCTCCACTACCTGGGTGCTATGTTCCTGGTGGACACGCCCCTTTTGTGGTCCGACCAGGTAAGCTACTACCTCCAGCAAAACGCCTTTACCCTGGTCCTGGCCGTGATGGCCTGCTGGCCCAGCGCCACCTGGCTGCGGGGCCGGCTGTGCCGTCTGGGCGAGCGCGCGGGGAGGGACCTCATGCCCCTTTGGGACGCGGCCTGCGCCCTTTGCCTGGGCGCGGTGTTCCTCATCTCCGCCGCCTTTTTGGTGAAGGGGAGCTATAATCCGTTCATTTACTTTAACTTCTGAGCGCGAGCGTAGGCGGCCGGGGACGATGGAGCGGCGACAGGCCAAAAACAGGCGAACGCCATGGGCGCGAGCGGCATTTTGGCCGCGCAGCCGCGAAGCGGCCCCGGAAAGCCCGCCCAACGCAAGCGTGACAACGCGCAAGAAAGGAAGTGACCGCCGTGGAGACCAATTGGAAATACGCCCTCAAGCGCCGCTTTGGCAACCGGTTTGCCATGACGGCGGTCCTATTCCTGGCCGTAATGCTCTGGGGCAGCGCGGTGGTGTTCGCCTCCCTGGCCAGCGGCCCGGCCTGCGCGGGCTTTGAAACGGAATTCGACGGGGTCAAGACAGACCCCTGTCTGCCCAGCCGCGCCCTCCAAGCCGCCGCCACCGACCTGGATGGCCCCGTCCCCGCCCCGGACTACGCCAAAGCAGTCTCCGCCCAGACCGCCGCCGCGGAGCAGGCAATCACCAAGGCCCTGGAGGCGGACCACAGCCTGATCCAGCTTTACGGTCTCTATCAAAACCTGGCCGGGCGCACCGTCATCGAGGACACCGCCGAGCCCCAGTACGCCGTGGTCAAACTGCCGGATGGCGCCCTCACCTTCACCGGCCAGGGCGACCCCGACGCCAGGGCCCAGGCAGCCGAGCTCAAGCGGCTGGAGCTGGCGCTGGAAGAGCGGGACTGCCGGCTTTTGTACCTCCAGGCGCCGTCCAAGGTGGACCCGGACGCGGATACGCTGCCCGCGGGGGTCGAGGACACCTCCAACGCCTGTATGGACCGTCTGCTGGTACAGCTGGAGGCGCTGGACATCGACTACATGGACTTCCGCCAGACCCTCAAGGCCAACGGCGGCGACTGGTCCCACTGGTTCTACGCCACCGACCACCACTGGACCCAGGAGGCCGCCTTTTTGTGCTTCCAGGAGCTGTGCCAAAAGCTGGAGGCGGAGTATACCCAGACCCTCCACGCCTCCTATGGCGGCAAGACCGTGCCCATCACCATCCCCCAGCGCTATACCGACCCCGGCTCCTATTCCAGCGCCACCCTCTCGGGCTTCTTCTTGGGCAGCCAGGGCAAGCGCGTGGGCTCGCTCTACGGCGGGACCGACGACTTTTTGCTCCATACCCCCAACTTTCCCACCCTAATGCGCTACGACTCCGCCTTTAGCGACCAGCGCTACGGCGACGCCCAGGAGACCGTCCTCTTTCCCGACCGGGTGGCCCGGCGGAATTGGTTTGACGCCACCCCCTACGAATACTACGCCGGCGGCGACAGTCCCGTCGCCCAGCTCACCAACTACTATAACCCCCAGGGCCCCCGTATCCTGGTCATCCGGGACTCCTACGCCTGCGCCATGACCCCCTACCTGTCCCTCATCTCCAGCCAGCTCACCACCATCGACCCCCGGACCTTCTCCGGCGATCTGCTGAGCTATGTGGACTGGCTCCACCCCAATGTGGTCTTGGTGCTCTATTCCTCCGGCCCCACCCGGGGCGAGGAATCCTACCGCCTTCTGTCCCAGCCCCAGCCCTCCAAGGCCGACGTTCTCCTGCGCCAAGACGGTGAAACGTAAATTTTCTGTGAAGGGACTTGCATTTTGCCGCGATATGGTTTATCATACGGGTTAGCACTCGAAGTCATAGAGTGCTAACCCAATTTGTTTTTCAAAAAATTTTTAGATACAAGAGGAGCGGTTACTATGGCAAAGAAGCAGTTCAAAACAGAGTCCAAACGACTACTGGACCTGATGGTCAACTCCATCTACACCCACAAGGACATCTTCCTACGGGAGTTGATCTCCAACGCCAGCGACGCCATCGACAAACTGGCCTACAAGGCCCTGACCGACGATAAGGTAGGCCTGGACCGCAGCCAGTTCCAGATCGCCCTGGTCCCCGACAAGGAAGCCAGGACCCTGACCATCTCCGATAACGGCATCGGCATGACCGCTGAGGAGCTGGAAAAGAACCTGGGCACCATCGCCCGCAGCGGCTCGCTGCAGTTCAAAAAGGACATCGAGGACGGCAAGCGGGAGGATGTGGACATCATCGGCCAGTTCGGCGTGGGCTTCTACTCGGCCTTTATGGTAGCCGATGCGGTCACCGTCCTCAGCCGGGCCTACGGTGAGGACGTGGCCCACCGCTGGACCAGCAAGGGCGCCGACGGCTACACCATCGAGGAGGCCACCCGGGAAGCCGCCGGCACCGACGTGGTCCTCCACATCAAGCCCCAGGCCGAGGGAGAGGACTACGACAGCTACCTGGACCCCCACTACCTGGAAGCCCTGGTGAAAAAGCACTCCGACTACATCCACTACCCCATCCGCATGGAGATGGAGCACAGCCACCTCAAGCCCGCCCCCGACCCCAAGCCCGAGGACTACAAGCCCGAATACGAGACCCACCGGGCCTGGGAGACCCTCAACTCCATGGTGCCCCTTTGGAACCGCCCCAAAAAGGATGTGACAAAGGAGGAATACGACCAGTTCTACAAGGAAAAGTTTGGCGACTGGCAGGACCCCCTGAGCTATACCCACGTCTCCGCCGAGGGCGCGGTGAACTACAAGGCCCTTTTGTATATCCCCTCCCAGGCCCCCTATGACTACTTTACCCGGGATTTTGAGCGAGGCTTGCAGCTCTATTCCTCCGGCGTGCTCATCATGGACAAGTGCGCCGACGTGCTGCCCGAGCACTTCCGCTTTGTCCGGGGGGTGGTGGACTCCCCCGACTTCTCGCTGAATATCTCCCGGGAGATCCTGCAGCAAGACCGGCAGCTGAAGGTCATCGCCGCCAATCTGGAGAAGAAGATCAAGGGAGAGCTGGAGCGGCTTTTGAAGGAGGACCGGGACAAGTACCTGACCTTCTGGAAGGCCTTTGGTCCCCAGCTCAAGTACGGCGTGGTGTCCGACTTTGGCCAGCACAAGGAGCTTCTGCGGGACCTGCTGCTGTTCTGGAGTTCCAAGGAGGAACAGCCCACCACCCTGGTGGAGTACGAAAGCCGGATGCCCGAGAGTCAAAAGTACGTCTATTATGTCCGTGGGGAATCAAAGGAGAAGGCGGCGGCCCTGCCCCAGACCGAGCGCATCCTGGACGCGGGCTACGAGGTGCTGTACCTCACCGAGGACGTGGACGAGTTTGTCATCCAGGTGCTGGAAAAGCAGGGCGAGCGCCCCTTCAAGAGCGTGGCCGACCCCGAGGCCCTGCCCGAGACCGACGCCCAAAAGGAGGAGCACAAGCAGAAAAACGAGGAGAACAAGCCCCTGCTGGACTTCTGCAAGGAGGTGCTGGGCGACCGGGTCAAGGAGGTCCGCCTGTCTCAAATTTTGAAGTCCGCCCCGGTGTGCATGACCACCGACGGGCCCATGTCCTTTGAGATGGAGCGCTATTTTGAAAAGGTGGAGGGTCAGGTCCCCATGAAGGCCGAACGCATCCTAGAGCTGAATCCGGACCACCCTGCCTTCGCCGCCCTCGCCGCCGCCAAGGACGCCGACGAGACCAAGGCAAAGGATTACGTAGAGCTCCTCTACGCCCAAGCCTGCCTCAACGCCGGCCTCCCCCTGGACGACGTAGCCGCCTACACCAAGCTGGTGTGCGCTCTGATGAAATAATGGTATCGCAAAAGCGCAGCGGCTCAGGAATGCTCCTGAGCCGCTGCGCTTTTGTTTTTCGGCGTTCTTCTTCCGCGTAATTCTTCCGCAAGCGGTATTGGCTATGCCTGATTCGCCGGCACGTAGCACAGCGCGGCGCAGAGGGCCACGGCCAACGCCAAGACCAGCCAGCTTTTTTTCATGTGCTCTCTCTCCTCTGTCTTCCCTGCCTCATTCCTGGGGAAATATCTTGTATGTACTTCCGCAGTAGGGGCAGGCTGCGCTTGCCGAGCCCTTGGGCGCAACATATTCCTTGCCGCACTTTCCGCAGCGGACGCGCTCCTCTTCCTCAAAGATCAGCTTTGTCTGACAATGCCAGCAGACGGTTCTATCGCAGTTCTGTTCCACGCCACAGCTGGGGCAAAATATCTTCCCGGTCTGAGGGCGTGGGGCGGAAATGTACGCCGCCGGTGATCGGTCTCCCTCCGTTTTCGGCGCGGGCGAGAGCCACCCCCCTGGCGGCGCCGCAGGCGCCTGCTCCTTTTCCATCTTCTCCAGCATATCTTTGGTCTTTTCATACTCGTCCGCTGTGATCTGGCCATTTAGGAACTTGGTCCGCAGCTCTCTCAGCCGGAGCTGGATCAGTTCCTTTTCACTCCCAGTGCGCAGGCCCATGTTCACATTTGCCCCACTGGAAGCACCCGCTGTGGTCCTTTTCAGCATTGGCAGAAGATATGCGACCAGCGCGCAGATCGCCCCGCCGATAAAGCACCATACCGCGATCTCCTTGCCCCATCCGTCTCCTGCATAATTGCCGATCATATTGTATTCCAAGTACATATCCGTGGACTTGGAAAGGCAAAACGCGCCAACGGCCCCGATGATAAACGCGAATAGCGGCGCTTTATCCTCCACGCCCTCAATGTCCACCTCGCTCCAGGCGCTTCCAAGGCATATCAGTCCGACGATACCGGCCAGCGCCGCGACCCAGAGATATCCGTTGAACGGCGCGCCCTCTCCGGCAAACATCAGCTCCAGGCCACACATGTGCATGGCCTCGCCTCGGTATTTTCCGCTGAGGAACGGGAGAATAAAGCAGCACAGCCCGATCCCCCAGGCCCAAAAGGCCGCCACAAAGCACCCTCTTCGTGTCATGCAGTTCTTCTCCCTCTCTATCGTTTTAATTCTTACCGTAAGGTGATCATATTTTTGGATGCGTACCCGGAAAATCCGCCGTAGGAGACAAAGTACCAATCCGCCTTGACGTCCAGATAGACCGTGCAGGTAGCGCCCCGGGGGATCTGTCCGACCTTATCATAGGAAGTGCCCGGGCCCTTGCGAACATTGAGCAAGTCCGCCTTGCAGGTCGCCTCGCCAGTGCGGGTGTTGCCAGTAAAGGTGGTCAGCTTATTGGCGGACACATAGCCGCTGACGCCGCTGCCCTCGACCCAGACCCAGCCGCCGGACGCCTGATTGGGGTAGACGGTGCACTTGCTGCCTCGCTCCAGTCCTCCTACCTTGTCGTAGGAGGTCCCCGGCCCCTTGCGGACATTCAAGATGTCCGCGTTGCAGGTGACCAGCGCGGTGTAGGTGTTGGCCGGAGCGGCAGGTTCCGGCTTGGCGGGCTGTGTGTCCGAAGACGTTGCGGCCTCTTTCAGATTCTCGCTATACACCCAGGTCCCATCGTCCAGCTTGTACCAAAGATTTCCCACAGAGTTTTTCCCAGACGCGACGACGCTCACCTTTTCCCCCTTGGACAGAGATTTGATGATCTCCTCCGGGGCATAGGGGCGGTTGCGCACCGGCACGTCGTTCTTCACCGCCTCATAGGTGGCAGCCGGGATCAAATATGTAATGGTCATGGGGTATTCCTGGCCGCACTTGCTGCAATCCCCCTTGGAATTGTAGCTGTGGCTGCAGATCTTTGTAGTAGTATCCTCCTCCTTCTGTGTCGGCGTTGTGCCCGGCGGCGTGGTAAAGGATCGAACCTCGCCCTTATACTCCTTCCCATCCACCTCGGCAAAGGGCTGGTAGTAATAGGTGGTCCCAGGCTGGAGGGGGTAATTATACTTGGTGGTGTTGTACCACATATTCTTCCTGGTCCCGGCCTTGCCGTTGTCGCTGCCCAGCAGCTGGAGCTTGTCCTTGTTGGTGCCGATCCGCATACCGACCTTCTTCACCAAACCGTTTGTGGCAGTGGCGGTGGCGTAGGGCTCCGCGCTGGTCTCTGTCAGCTTGCGGACCTGATAGTTGGAGAAGACGACGGAGACGTTTTCACCGGATGTTGTACCGCCGCTTACATTTGTACTACCCGGATTATAATGATAGAAAGTAACACTGGGACTCGTTTTGGAATAGGTTTTCCCTACACGCGCCGTTCCTTCTGCCTTTTTGTACCATCCATTTTGTTCAATGACTGTGACGTCTGTACTTCCGACCTCCTTAACGATTGCCCAGTGTGTAGTCTTGGATGTCAAGTTCCACAGAATGTCACCGACCTGCGGATCATTGGTCTTGGAAAAGGAACCGCTTCCACTGTAAACGTAGGGACCGTTATATTTCCTCGATAGATGCCCCACTCCAATGCCATATACCTGCCGATAGAATTTGCTTACGAACGCGGCGCAACAATAAGTCGCATCCGAACTATACCCACTTATGCTGTTAGGAGGGGCGTAGATCGCGTTCACAGTTACGCCATTGAAGGTAATAGAGTCTACCACTTGTCCTTTTTGTGTGATCTTAACACTTTTCATTGCTGCCGAGGCCATACCAGGAAGCGATCCCATGCACAGAACCAGCGCTAGAGCAAAAGAGCATATGCGTTTACCTTTTTTCATCGCTTTGTCCTCCCATCTTTAGATAACGTTGTAAATAAATTGTGCCACCGCGCTGCGAGGTGCGTTCGCCTTTGGATCAATTCGTACGCCGTTTGTAATGCCCAGCTCTTTCGCCACCGCAATGTATCCATTGGGCCAACCGCCGTTTCTCTGAGCCTCGCTTTCATGTCCACGGACACACACCAAGATTTTGATGATCTGCTCATAGGTCACATTGTCGTAGGGCCGGAAGTTTCCGGCTCCATCGCCGTTAAACACACCCAGCTCCGTGGCCTTGGTGATGTAGCCCTCGGCCCAGTGGCCCGAGACGTCACTATAAGTCTGATTCCAGGCATACTTCGCCTCGTCATCCACTCCCATCAGGCGGCAGATGATGGCGGCGGTCTCCGCCCGAGTGATGGATGCGTCAGGATTGAAGTTTCCAAGCGGATCCCCTGTAATTATGCCTTTCTCAGCAAGCTTCACTACCGCTTGCGCATAATCAGAACTGGCGCTCACGTCAGGGAAGGGAATGGCCAGAGGGGTCTCCGGTTCAGTCTCTGCAGCCTCGTCCTCGCCAGCATCCTCATCCTCTGGCTGATAGACCCATTCCGCAACCTCTTCACTCTCGAACTCAGATGTGTCCTCCTCCACATCTGCCAAACACCATGTCACGGACACTGCCAACGCCAGGATCAAGGCCAGGGTTTTCCTCAGTTTCATTCTCCCCACTCTCCAAAATTTGTATTACACTTATATATCATAAGTGCAATCACAGTGTAGCATATCAAGATTTGATTTGTCAACAGTATAGTTGAAGTAGAATGTGAGGTGCGTCTATATGAGCAAGGAGCCTTTGATCATCCGCCGCCGGGGCGAGGACGGCAACAAGATCATCACCGTGCGGATCAAGGAGGACATTCTAGCCCAGCTGGACAAGATCGCCGCGGAGAGCAACCACTCCCGCAACGAGCTGATCAACATCATCCTCCGCTACGGGATCGACAATCTGGAAATCGAATAGAATTTGCTCTGGCGCAAGCGCCCCTTTTGTGGTAGGATAGTTGCAAAGCAACTATCCTACTATTTTTATGCCGCCTTTGCTCCCCGGCTTTGCCGAGAACCGCAAAGGATGGCACATGATACCACACCGCTTTGCGGATGTGGTATCATATACCGCAAAAGGAGTGTTTTTGTATGAGCTACGCCGATACGGTATTTTTGCAAAACTGCCGGGACATTCTGGACCGCGGAGCGTGGGACACAGACCTGGATGTCCGGCCCCGGTGGGAGGACGGGACGCCGGCCCACACCGTCAAGCTCTTCGGCGTGGTAAACCGCTACGACCTCCGAAAAGAATTCCCCATGCTGACGGTGCGGCGGCAGTTTTTCAAGTCGGCGGTGGACGAGCTTTTGTGGATCTGGCAGAAGAAGTCCAACCGCATCGCCGACCTCTCCAGCCACGTCTGGGACGCCTGGGCCGACGAGCAGGGCTCCATCGGCAAGGCCTACGGCTATCAGCTGGGGGTAGAATACGACTTCCCCGAAGGCCGGATGGACCAGGTGGACTGGCTCCTCAAGACCCTCAAAGAGAATCCCGCCTCCCGGCGGATGGTCACCAGCATCTTCAACCACCACGACCTCAAGGACATGAACCTCCAGCCCTGCGCCTGGTCCATGACCTTCAACGTCAGCGGCAACACCTTGAACGGCATTTTGAACCAGCGAAGCCAGGATATGCTGACGGCCAACGGCTGGAACGTGATGCAGTATGCCGCGCTTTTGATGATGCTGGCCCAGGTGTCCGGCCTGGTCCCCGGCGAGCTGGTCCACGTCATCGCCGACTGCCACATCTATGACCGCCACGTGCCCATGGTGGAGGAGCTTCTGAAGCGAGTACCCTATGACGCGCCCAAGGTGGCGCTGGACCCCGCTATCACCGATTTTTACGCCTTTACCAAGCAGAGCTTCACCGTGGAGAACTATCGATACCACGACCTCACCGGGCCCATCCCGGTGGCGGTATAGGATGGGTTGTAAAATGCTCCCAGCTGTGATATACTAATTAGTAACTTTGAAAAGCGAGGTGTTTTCCCATGCCGGAAAATTTCTATTCAGAGCAGTCCCAGCCCTTTGAGACGCAGCGGCAGGAGTCGTTGAACCGCTACACAGCCAAGACCTTTGGCATGATGTTTTTAGGGCTGCTGGTGACATTCGCCATCGCCTTTTACCTGTCCAACACCCTCAGCGGCCTTATCCTGATGTATCGGGCTATCACGGCGTTGCCCTGGATCCACTGGGTCATCCTGGTAGCCGAGCTGGTGGTGGTCATCGCCATGTCCGCCATGCTCCGGAAGATCTCTCCTGTGGTGGCGACGGTTTGCTTTTTTATCTACGCGGTCCTGACCGGGCTGACCTTCGGCTTGATCTTTACCGCCTATGAGGTGGGCAGCCTGGCCCTGGTCTTCGGCTTTACCGCCCTCTACTTTGGCGGCATGGCGGTGTTCGGCTTTGTCACCAAGATCGACCTGTCCCGGCTTCGCACTCTGCTCGTCGGCGGGCTCATCGCCCTGATCATCGCCAATTTGCTCATGGCCATCTTTAACATCGGCGGCGTGGCCGAACGGGTGATGTGCACCATCGGTATCATCATTTTCCTGGCCTATACGGCCTATGACACCCAGAAGATCAAGGCCTTCTACTACGGCTTCCAGGGTGACGACGCCATGCTGAAAAAGGCCAGCGTCATCTCCGCTTTGGAACTGTATCTGGACTTCATCAACCTCTTCCTCTACCTGCTGCGCATCTTCGGCAAGAGCCGGGATTGACGCCAACACATAAACGACAAAAAACCTCCGGCGGAGCGCTCCGCCGGAGGTTTTTTTATGCCTTTTTACGTCGGTGCCTGCCCCAGTGTTGGAGCAGGGCCTGGACGGCCACGCTCCAGGCCATCAGTCCGCCCAGTACCGGCCAAAGCCGCCCATCCAGCGGCAGGGACAAGGAGAAGAGATCCCCCAGCAGCCACGCTCCCAGGCAAAATCCCGCCGTCATGGCCCCCAGCAGCAGCCCCCGGGGAAGGTCCAGCGGCGCGCTGACAAAGTAGAGGTTCACAAGGCCCCCAAAGCCCACCAGCAGCACGCACAGCGTGGAGAGTTCCGCGTCGCTCATCCCCAGCGTTCCCATCAGGGCCACGCACCACAAAACGCTGGTGGCCATCGCGATGCCGCCGGGCAGGGCCCGGGAGAACACGTTGTCCTGGAACCGGCCCCGGATGCGCTCCTTATTGGGCTCCAGCGCCAACAGGAACGAGGGCGCGCCGATGGTCAGCGCGCTGATGAGGGTCAGCTGGATGGGCTGGAAGGGATAGCCCACCGCCAAAAAGAGGAAGCACACGGCCAGGATCACGCTAAAGCAGGTCTTAGTCAAGAACAGCGCCGACGAGCGCTGGAGATTGTTGATGGCCCGGCGGCCCTCGGCCACCACGGCTGGCATGGCGGAAAAGTCCGAGCCCATAAGCACGATCTGGCTCACGTTCCTGGCCGCCTCGCTGCCCGCGGCCATGGCCACGCCGCAGTCGCTCTCTCGCAGGGCCAGCACATCGTTGACGCCGTCGCCAGTCATGGCCACGGTATGGCCCGCGCTCTTCAGGGCCTGGACCAGCCAGAGCTTCTGCTTGGGCGTCACCCGGCCAAAGATGGCGTATTTTTCCGCCGCGGCCTTGGTGGCCGCCTCGTCGGGCAAGGTGGACGCGTCCACCCACAGTCCCTCGCTGTCGCCCTCGGCATAAAAATGAGCCTGGCGGGCCAGGTTGGCCACGGTCCTTGGGTCGTCGCCGGAGATGATCTTCAGCTCCACGCCCTGATCTCGGAAGTAGCTCAGCATCTCCGCCGCCGAGGGGCGCAGCTTGTCCGAAAGGGCCACAAAGCCCGCCGGGGCCAGATCTTCGGGTAGGGTCTCCTCAGGGCCCAGTTCACCCTTGGCATAGCCCAAAGCCACCACCCGCAGCCCTTGGGCCGACAAGGCCAAGCGCTGCTCCTCCAGCTCGCCCAGCCCCTGGGGGAAAAGCCGCTCCGCCGCTCCCATCACCCAGGTCTCGCCGTTTTCAAAGCTGCCGCCGCTCCACTTCCGGTCCGACTGGAAGGGGGCGGCGTTTTTCACGCTCCAGTCCGGCGGCTGGCCGGCATAGGCCGCCAGGGCCCGGCCGGTGGGGTTTTCATCCCCGGTGGCACACAGCAGCGCGGCCAGGCCCGCTTTCACGCGAGCCTCGTCAAACCCCGCCGCCGGGGTCAGGGCGGTGACGGTGAACTCCCCGGTGGTCAGCGTGCCCGTCTTGTCCAGACAGAGGGTATCCACCCGGGCCAGCATCTCCACCGAGTGGAGGTCCTGGGCCAGAGCCCCGCGGCGGGACAGCCGCACCACGCTGACGGCCAAAACAACGCTGGTAAGCAGCACCAGGCCCTCGGGGATCATCCCCACCATGGCGGCCACGGTAGACACCACCGCCTCACGCCAGGTAGAGTCGGTGAAAAAGCACTGCCGGATAAAAAGCGCCGCCCCCACCGGGCCCAGGACGAAGCCCACATATTTGATGATGCGGTTGACGCAGTCCATGATCTCCGAGCTGGGCCGCTTGATGTACTTGGCCTCGGCGGTGATCTGGGCGGCGTAATTCTCCGCGCCCACATGGACTACTTGGGCCAGGCAATGGCCGGAGAAGAGATAGCTGCCCGACAGCAATGTCTCGCCCACCCCCCGCTCCACCGGATCCGATTCCCCGGTGAGCAGGCTCTCGTCCATGCGGCAGGCGCCCCGCAGGATCACACAGTCCGCCCCCACCTGGTCGCCGGGGCCCAGCTTCACAACATCGCCCCGGACCAGCTCCTCCAGGGCCAAAAACCGCTCCTGGCCGTCCCGGATGACTTTGGCGTGGGGCGCGGCGATGAGGGAGAGCTTGTCCACCACCGCCTTGGCCCGCAGCTCCTGGACGGTGCCGATGACGGCGTTCCAGAAGATGACGCCCAGAAAGAGGGTGTTTTTCCACGACCCCGCCACCATCACAAGCACAGCCAGCGCCAGGTTCAGAATATTGAAGGGGGTCACCAGGTTGTCCCGGAGAATAGCGCCTACGGACTTGGTAGGCGGCAGAGTATCGGCGTTGCCCTCGCCCGCGGCCATCCGCGCCTGGGCCTCCTGACTTGTCAACCCCAAAAGCGGCTCCTCGTCCACGCTCCATCCCCCTCTCTTTTGTGTAAGTAGAGTCATTATAACACTTTTTTCCCCTCCACGGCGCGTATTTAAGAAAAATTTACATTTTGCCCACCCCAGGGTCCCTTCTTCGGCCTTTTTCGCCGGGGCGGGTATAGTATGATGCCCCTTGGGACAAGCTAATAGACTGACAAAAAGGAGGCTGGGACCATGGCCATTGGGCTAAGTCAGGAGGGCGGCGCCCTCACGGTCTATTTAAAGGGCGACATCGACCACCACTGCGCCAGGAACATCATGCTGAATCTGGACCGGGAGCTGGTAGCGCGCAGTCCCCGGCGGCTGACGCTGGACATGGGCGAGGTGGCCTTTATGGACTCCTCGGGCCTTGCGGTGGTCCTGCGGGGCCTTAGGCGCATGGAGGAGACCGGCGGCTCCATCGCCCTCAGCCGCGTGCCGGCTCAGGCGAAAAAGGTCTTTACCGCGGCAGGACTTGACAAGCTCATTTCCATGACATAAGGAGGCGGGTACATATGATCCCCATTTTGAACCAGGCCACGCTGCTCTTCCCCTCCAAAAGCAGCAACGAGGCCTTTGCCCGGACCACGGCGGCCTGCTTTGCCGCCCAGCTGGACCCCACTCTGGAC
>CAJKDY010000008.1 GCA_905198835.1 uncultured Eubacteriales bacterium
TTGGCCCTGGGTCCCAGGGCCGAGCGGGGCATGCCCCGCTCTATGACAATTTCACGCTTACATCATAGCAAAAGCCCGGGGCGGATTTCTACCCGTTTCAAAAATGTGACGAACCTGTGACTTTTCTCCAGGGAAATGTGTGCTATGATTAAGGTGCTCCCCGCGCTGAAACGGGGGCATACGGCGCGTTTGCCCCAAGGAGGGGCATTCAAGCACATAAAATTTAGGAGGTCAATGGTATGAAAAAGAGACTGTTATCCCTGCTGATGTGCGTGTGCGTGCTGGCGGCCGCTCTGGGCGTGACCGCCCTGGCCGCCGAGGGCGACGTCATTCCCACCCTGCCCACCGAGCCCACCCTCCATCTGGGCGGCGCGGCGCTAGTCCCCACCGCCGAAGGTGCCACCCACACCTTTGAAAACGGCGGCGTGGTCACGTTGACTGACCTGGGCCAGAACGAGGCCGGGGGCACCGACTTCGCCCTGACGTTGGAAAACGTCCGGGTCACCCAGTCTGTGCGGGAGAACATGGGCGACGACGTCTACGCCGCCGGGCTCCACTTTGTCAACTTCACCGGAAACGGAGAGAAGCTGTTCCTGGAGAGCAAGGACACCCTGACCATCACCCTGAAGGGCAGCAACTTTATCTCCGTCCAAGGCCAGGCGGACGAGGCCGTTGCCACCGCCCTGGTGAGCAGCTGCTCCACCTCCATCTCCGGCGACGGCTCGCTGTTCCTGATGGCCGCTCCTGCCGAGGGGGCCGAGACCGTCTGCTACGGCGTCAACGTGATGGGGAACCTCAGCGTGGGCTCGTCTTTGAACTGCACGGCGGCGAAGGGCACCGCCCTGGCCCTGAGCGGCGAACTCACCTTCACTGACGGCGCCACCCTGCGCTGGCCCACCGAGCAGACCCTGGTCGAGCTGGAGGGCACCCAGAGGGGCGTGGGCAGCCGCGTGATGATGAACGGCGAGGCCGTGGCCGACAACGTGGTGGTGGCCGTCCCCTCCGACTCCGTCACCCGTGGCGTGGCCATCTTCAACCTCTGGAAGCTGGCCGGCTCTCCCGCTCCCGAGGGGGAGTATCCCTTCACCGATGAGCCCAATGTCGCCTTCCTTCGTGACGCCATCCACTGGGCCGGAGCCACCGGCCTGGCCAAGGGCTACGGCGACGGCCAGTTCGGCGTTATGGACCCCATCACCAACGAGCAGTTCGCGGCGCTGTTCTGCCGTATGCTGACGGGGCACTCCTTGGAGCAGGAGCTGCCGGAGGATTACGCCTACGCCGACAGCGTTAGCTCCTGGGCCAAGGGTGACGTGGCCGCCTGCGCGGCCAACGGCTGGACCCCCGACCCCAAGGGTACTCTGACCCACGGCGAGATGGACCGCCTGGTGGCGGTGCTGGGCCGTATGCTGGAGCGCAAGGCGGGCTGACCGAGCAAAAACACCGTGATGACAGAGCGGGGGCTTGCCCCCGCTCTGTCATGCGGTAAAAACAAAGAACTTCCACTTCCCAAAGCAGCTCTTTTGTGGTAAAATAATTCCAATATTTTGCCACACAACGGAGGACTACATATGTCGATGACCGACCTTACCAATGAGAATATCGATCTGGCGGCGGCCCAGGCGGAGGAGTTCCTGCGCGCCAGCGGCCTGGCGGGAAAGGACTGCCTGCGGCTACGTCTGACCATGGAGGAGACCCTGCTGAAATACCAGGAGGCTCTGGGGCAGTCAGGGACCTTTTCCATCCGGTGCGTCAAGCGGCTGGGCCGCAGCCGCATCGAGCTGGCCTTCCCCGGCGAGCGCGTCGACCCCGCCCTCTCCCAGGAGGAGACCGACAGCGAGGTTTTGCGGGGCCTGCTGGCGGGGATGGGCGCGGCGCCCAGCTGGCAGTACAAAAACGGGGTCAACCTGGTCAGCTTTGCCCCGCCGCGGAAAAAGCCTTCCCAGGTCTTGATGCTGCTGGGCTCCATCGTATTGGCGGTGGTGTGCGGGCTGTTGGGACTGCTATTGCCCGAGGAGGCCCGGCTCTTTTTGTCCCAGGATCTGGTGTCTCCCCTGTTCAACACCTTCATGGGGCTTCTCACCGCCGTGGCCGGGCCCATGATCTTTTTGTCGGTGACCTGGGGCATTTACAGCATCGGCGATACCGCTACCCTGGGCCGCATCGGCAGCAAGATGATCGGGCGGTTTTTGGCCATCTCGCTGCTGGTGGGCGCTGTGATGCTGGGGCTGTTTCTGCCCTTTTTCTCCCTGTCGGGCTCGGGGAACGCCTCCTTTAATTTCCGGGAACTCTTGGAGATGGTGCTGGATATTGTGCCCGGCAACTTCTTCACTCCCTTTACCGAGGGCAATCCCCTGCAGATCATCTTCGTCGCGGTGCTGATCGGCCTGGCCCTTCTGGTGCTGGGGAGCAAGACCACCGTGGCCGCGTCCTTTATCGAGCAGAGCAACTACATCGTCCAGCTGATCATGGAGGGCATCAGCGCCCTGGTCCCCCTGTTCGTCTTTGGCAGTATCTTCACCATGATCCTCAATAAGAACTTCGAAGCCCTGGCCGGGGCCTACAAGTGGCCTCTGCTGGTGCTACTGGGAGAGGCGGTGCTGGTGGCGGCCTATCTGCTGATGGTCTCCATCCGCAAGAAGGTCGGCGTCGGGACGCTGGTGAAAAAGCTCTTTCCCACCTTCCTCATCTGCCTGTCCACCGCCTCCTCCTCCGCCGCCTTCTCCACCAATGTGGATGCCTGCGAAAAGGACCTTGGTATTGATAAGCGCATCATCAATTTTGGCATTCCCCTGGGCCAGGTGGTATTCATGCCCGGCGCCATTACGCTGTTTTTGGCGGCGGGGCTTTGTATGGGCGAACTCTACCAGGTGGAGATGTCGCCGGGATGGCTGGTGTCGGCGCTGCTGATCGCGGTGGTGCTGGCGGTGGCGGCTCCGCCGGTGCCCGGCGGGGCGCTGACGTGCTACACCATGCTCTTCACCCAACTCAATGTTCCCACCGAGGCCATCACCATCGCCATTACCTTGAATATCGTCATGGACTTTGTGGCCACAGCGGTGAACGTCCTGTGCCTCCAAACGGAGCTTGTGGAGCTGGCGGGCAGTTTGGATATGTTGGATACAGACACGTTAAGACAGCGCAAGTAAGCGCTTGAATGGAGAGGAGATCTGAACCATGACCATTACCAAAAATCTGAACGGCACCACTCTGACCCTGGCCCTGGAGGGCCGGCTGGACACCACCACCGCTCCCCAGCTGGAGGCGGAGGTGAAGGACTCCCTGGCGGGCGTTACCGAGCTGATCTTGGACTTCACCGCACTGGAGTACATCTCCTCCGCGGGCCTTCGTGTGGTGCTCTCCGCCCAAAAGGCTATGAACAAGCAGGGCCGCATGGTGGTCCGGGGCGTTAACGAGTATGTGATGGAGGTCCTGGAGGTCACCGGCTTTGCCGATATCCTCACCATCGAATAAGCCATGGCCTATTTGCAGCTGGCCCTGGCCGGGGCCTGCCCGGTGGTCGTCACGGTGCTTTTATACCTCTGGAACGGGAAAACCGCCCCGGCAAGGCGAAAGAGCGGTCGGCGGCAGCTCCTCTTCGGGCTGATTTTCGGCGTGATGTCGGTCATCGGCTCTGAGTTCGGTGTGCCCATCGACGGCGCCATCATCAACGTCCGGGACACGTCGCCGCTGTGCGCGGGGCTGATCTTCGGCCCCCCGGCGGGCATCATCGCCGGCGTGATCGGCGGGGCGGAGCGGTGGTTTGCCGTGCTGTGGGGGGCGGGGACCTACACCCGCCTGGCCTGCAGCGTGTCTACAGTCTTGGCAGGGTGCTTTGCCGCCGTTTTGCGCAAGTGGATGTTTGACGACAAGACCCCCTCCTGGCAGTACGGCTTCGCCATCGGCGCGGTCACGGAAGTGTTTCATATGCTGATGGTCTTCTTCACCAACATGGCCGACGTGCGGGTGGCCTTTGGCTTTGTGCGCCTTTGCGCGGGGCCCATGATCCTGGCCAACGGCTGCGCGGTGATGTGCGCGGTGGCCCTGGTGTCCTTGCTGAGCCGACGGGAGCGCAAGAGCCTGGACCGGGAGCACCGCCAGCTGACCCAGACCTTTTCCAAATGGCTGTCAGCTGTGGTGCTGGTGGCCTTTTGCGCCACCAGCGTGTTTACCTGGTTTTTGCAGACCAGCTCCGCGGAGGACAGTAACCGCCAGCTCCTGCAGCTCAATCTGGACGACGTCAAGCGGGACATTCTGGACGCCTCGGACGCCAATTTGCTGGAGCTGACCCGGGGCGTAGCCGCCGACCTCAACGCCGCTAAGGACATCAACGGCATCGTCTTGTCCTCCATTCGACAAAAGCCGGGCAACGACTTTTCCGAGATCAACGTGGTAGACGAAAACGGCATCATCACCCATTCCTCCACCCTGGGCTACCCTGGCTTTGACATGGCCTCCGGCCAGCAGTCCGCGGAGTTCCTGGTCCTGCTGGACGGCGCTTCGGAATATGTGCAGAGCTATCAGCCCGTAGCCAAGGACGGCAAGACCTATATGAAATACGCCGGCGTGGCGCTGGACCGGGGCGGCTTTGTCCAGGTGGGCTACAACGCACGGCGCTTCCGCCAGGACATCGACAAACGTGTAGTGGGCGCCGCTAAAAACCGCCACGTGGGAGAGAACGGCTACCTGATCATTGCCGCCGAGGACTGGACCATCGTCAGCGGCCCCAACGGGGACGAGGGGGAGAATCTGTCCGCCGCCGGCATCTGGCTGGACAGCGCCGCCACGGCGGAATACGACCGGTTTGCGTGCACGGCCTATGGGGAGCGGTGCTACGGTATGTATACCGTCACCGAAGGCTACTACATCATCGCCGTTACCCCGGTAAGCGACGTGGTCTTCTCCCGGGATCTTTCTGTGTTCATCACCATTTTCATGGAGGTATTGGTCTTTGCCGCGCTGTTCGTGCTGGTATATCTCCTGATCAAAAAGCTGGTGGTGGAGAACATCCATGAGATCAACCACAGCCTGCGCCAGATCACCGGCGGCAATCTGGACGTATCGGTGAATGTGCGCACCAACGAGGAGTTCGTCTCCCTGTCCGACGATATCAACTCCACCGTCCTCACCCTGAAGGGCTATATCGCCCAGGCGGCGGCCCGGCTGGACAAGGAGCTGGAGGTGGCCAAGGTCATCCAGTCCTCTACCCTGCCCAGCGTCTTCCCTCCCTATCCTCAGCGCACGGACTTTGACATTTTCGCCCAGATGGACACCGCCCGGGAGGTGGGGGGCGACTTTTACGACTTCTATCTGTTGGACGACGACCGCCTGGCCTTTCTGATCGCCGATGTGTCGGGCAAAGGGATCACCGCGGCCATGTTCATGATGAAGGCCAAGACCCTGATCAAGAGCTACGCCGAGAAGGAGAGCGACGTGGCCGCCATCCTCACCCAGGCCAACCAGGCGCTGTGCGAGGGGAACGACGCGGAGATGTTCGTCACCTGCTGGATGGGCATCCTGCGCTTTTCCACCCAAACTGTCTCCTTTGCCAACGCCGGACACAATCCCCCTTTGGTCCGCCGCCGGGGCGGGCAGTTTGAATACTTCAAATCAAAGCCCGGCTTTGTCCTGGGCGGCATGGAGGGCGTCCGCTACCGCTCTGGGGAGCTGACGCTAGCGCCGGGAGATGAGATCTTCCTCTATACCGACGGCGTCACCGAGGCCAACGACAAGGATAACGCCCTCTATGGCGAGGACCGGCTCCTGGCGGCGCTGAACGCCCTGACCGATGTGGACGCCCAGACCGTTTGTTGCCGGGTCAAGGCGGACGTGGACGCCTTTGTGGGCAACGCCGATCAATTTGACGACATCACCATGCTGAGCCTGCGGCTCCTGCCCCAAAGCGTGCTGGAGCTGAGACCTACGCTGGATGAGCTGGAGCGGGCCACCGCCTTTGTGGAGGATACCCTGCGCGCCGCTGGGGCGGAGGAGAAAACCATCATAAAGATGAACATTGCCGTGGACGAGATCTTCTCCAACATCGCCCGGTATAGCGGGGCGGACAAGGCGCGCTTGGAGTGCGCTGTGACCCCGGCGCGCTTCACGGTGCGGTTCGTGGATAACGGCAAGCCCTACGACCCCACCCAGCAAGCCGAACCGGACGTCACCTTGTCCGCTGAGGAGCGGGGCATCGGCGGCCTTGGCATCCTCATGGTGAAAAAGTCCATGGACGGCGTGGAGTACGCCTATGAAAACGGCCAAAACATTCTGACCCTTTGGAAAAATCGCTGAGAAGGGAGACCATTCCTATGAAGCCTCGCGCGTGGCTGTGCCTCGCCCTGGCGTTGACGCTCCTGTGCGTCTCCCCTGCCCTGGCGGCAGGGACAGTGGAGGAGCTCTATGCCCAGGCGGTAGAGGACGCCAAGACCATCGAGCCGGAGGAGCTGCTGCCCCTCAAGACCACCCTGACCCAGGACGACCCCTATGCGCGGTGGAACGAGCAGGGAGACCGGGTACTGGTGTGCACCTGGAACGACACGCCGGAGAGCTACCTCGACGGCGCCAACATCACCGTGGACGCCGAGCCGGTTTGGGTCTTCTCCCCGGTGGAGTTTGAAGCGTGGTACGCCGACAACGCAACCGGCGTGGAGGACTGGGAGCTGCGGCTGTGCCAGCTCATCGGCCTTCCCCCCGACGCGGGGTATACCCACTTCACCACCCTGTGGGCCGACCCGACCGACCTGCTGCGCCCCGCCTTTGACCCGGACGTGACCACCAACACCGTGGGCCAGGACTTGACCGGGGGGGATTGGTACCAGAGCTGGTTTGAAGACAACACCGCCGCCTCTTATGGAGATGACGGCTACCCCTGGACCCGGCTGGGCTATACCTACGACTGGGCGAACAATGGCACAGAGTACGGTCTGACGGAATTTATCCTGCCCACCGGGGCAAAGGCCACGGTAGAGCGCACCGTCACCACCCAGGAATATCTGGACAGCCTGACACCTGTGGAGATGGACAGCTGTATTCCCACCGACGAGCTGGACGCACTGAACGGCAAGCGGCTGGGTGTGGCCACGGGGTCTGTGTTCGACCAGGTGGCGCTGGCGCGTCTGCCCGACGCTCAGGTGTCCTACTTCGACGCCCAGCCCGAGATCGTGGCCGCCCTGCTGGCGGGACGGGTGGACGCCATGATCACCGACGAGCCTCTGGCCCGAGACATCCTGCGCCAGACCCCCGGATTGCGCATCGTCCCGGAGATGTTCCGAACTGACTCCTACGCCTTTGCCTTCCCCAAGGACCACACCGCGCTGCGCGATGAGGTCAACGCCGCCCTGGCGGAGCTGAAGGCGGATGGCATACTGGAGGAGATGGACGCACGCTGGTTTGGGGACGACGAGGACGCCAGGGTCCTGCCCGACCTGCCCCTGACAGGCGAAAAAGGCGTCATCCGCTTTGCCACGGTGGGCTCCAACGCGCCCTTTGCCTTTGTGAAGAACGGCCAGATCGTGGGCTACGATATCGAAGCCGCCCTGCGTATCTGCCACAAGCTGGGCTACGCGCTGGAGATCACCGACATGGACATCGCCGCGCTGATCCCCGGCGTCCAGGCCGGGCGCTTCGATATGGCGGGGGCCTGCATCACCGTCACCGAAGAGCGCAAGGAGTCCCTGCTCTTTTCCGACGCCGACTATACCGGCGGCATCGTGGCCATCGTCCGCGACCAGGAGACCGCTGGCGCGGACCGGGGCTTTTGGGACGATGTGTGGAATGGCTTCTATAAGACATTCCTTTTGGAGAGCCGCTGGAAGATGTTCGTTCGAGGGCTTGGGGTGACGATCCTGATCTCAGCCGCCTCGGCGGTGCTGGGCACGGCGCTGGGCTTTGGGCTTTGTATGCTCTGCCGTTCCAAGCGCCGGTGGGTCCATACCCCCGCCCGGGCCTTTGTCCGGCTGATTCAGGGCATCCCGGTGCTGGTGCTGCTGATGATCCTCTATTTCCTGGTGCTGCAGAATGTGGAAAACAGCATCCTGGTGGCCGTGGCGGGCTTTTCCATCAACTTTGCCGTCTATGTGTCCGAGATGATGCGCATGGGGATCGAGACGGTGGATGCCGGGCAGCTGGAGGCGGCCCAGGCCCTGGGCTTTGGCAAGACCCGCGCCTTTTGGAAGGTCACCGCTCCCCAAGCCGTCCGCACCGTTTTGCCCGTCTACCGGGGCGAGTTCATCTCCATGGTGAAGGCCACCTCGGTGGTGGGCAGCATCACCGTCCAGGACCTGACGAGGGTGAGCGACATCGTTCAGGGCCTGACCTTCAACGCCTTCTTCTCCCTTGTCTCCACCGCCATTCTCTACTTTGCCCTGGCCAATCTGCTGGGACTTGGCTTGTCGGCCCTGGAGAAGCGGCTGGACCCGAAACGGCGCAAACGGATCGTAAAGGGGGTGGTGATGGAATGATCACCGTAAAACATCTGCGCAAGGAGTTTGCCAACGCCACGCCCTTGAAGGACGTGAACTGCACCATCGAAAAGGGAGAGGTCATCTCCATCATCGGCCCCTCGGGCACGGGAAAGAGCACCTTTTTGCGGTGTTTGAACCTGCTGGAGACCCCTACCTCCGGGGAGATCGTCATCGACGGGGTGAATATCCTGGAAAAGGGCGCGCCCATCCAGGAGCTTCGGAAAAAGATGGGCATGGTCTTCCAGTCCTTCAACCTCTTTTCCCATCTGATGGTCATTGAGAACATCATGCTGGGGCCGGTGGAGCTGCTGGGCCGGGACCGTCAGGCGGCCTATGACCGGGGGCTGGAGCTATTGGAGCTGGTGGGTCTGCGGGACAAGGCCCTGAACTATCCCGACGAGCTCTCCGGCGGGCAGAAGCAGCGCGTGGCCATCGCCCGGACTTTGGCCATGGACCCGGAGATCGTGCTCTTTGACGAGCCCACCTCCGCTTTGGACCCCACCATGGTCTCCGAGGTGCTGGGGGTCATCCGCCGCCTGGCCCAGGAGGGGATGACCATGATGATCGTCACCCATGAGATGAAGTTCGCCCGGGACGTATCTACCCGGATCTTCTACATGGACCAAGGGGAGATCTACGAGGACGGTCCTCCGGAGCAGATCTTCGGCGCGCCCCGCCGAGAGCGCACCCGGGCCTTTATCCAGAAAGTCCGCACCTACTCCTTCGACATCAAGAGCCGCAGCTTTGACTTCTACGCCCTCATGGCCGGACTGGAGCGCTTCGCCCAGCGGTATGCCCTCTCGGCCAAGCAGTCTAACGGCCTGCAGCTGGCGGCGGAGGAACTGGTGGTCAACCAGCTTCTCCCCCGCATAGACGGAGAGCTGGACCTGACGCTGACTGCGGGCTACTCCGAGGAGACCGGGGCGGTGGAGCTCACCGCCGTCTGGCCCTCGGCGGAGCCCTTTCCGGCGCTCTTTGAGCAGGGCCAGGAGGATGACATCTCCCTGCTTTTACTCAAAAAGCTGCTTCGGGACCACACCCAGATCTGGGAGGACGGAGAAAACCGTATTCGCTTGGAGCTGTAAGGGGGAAGAAGAACCATGATCACCTTTTTGATCGCCCTGGTCTTGCTTGTGGCAGGCTATTTTATCTATGGAAAGCTGATGGAGCGGGTCTTTCAGGTAGACGACCGCCCCACCCCCGCCGTGGCCCATCCTGACGGAGTGGACTATATTCCCATGAAGACCTGGCGGGTGTTCTTGATCCAGCTGCTGAACATCGCCGGCCTTGGCCCCATCTATGGGGCCATTGCCGGGGCCTGCTGGGGACCGTCGGTCTATCTGTGGATCGTGTTTGGCACCATCCTGGGCGGCGGCGTCCACGACTTCCTCTCGGGCATGATGTCTGTGCGCAACGACGGTGCGTCCATCTCCGAGGTGGTAGGGCGGTACATGGGGCGGGCCGTCACGCTGCTGATGCGGGTCTTCTCCGTGGTGCTTCTTGTGATGGTGGGGGTGAACTTTGCCGCCGGCCCCGCCGGGCTGCTGGCCCGGCTGACCCCGGAATGGCTGGGCCAAAACCTCTGGCTCATTGTCATCATGCTCTACTACTTAGCCGCCACCTTTTTGCCCATCGACAAGATCGTGGGCAAGCTCTACCCCGTCTTTGGCGCGTGCCTCATTATTATGGCCCTGGGCGTGGGCGGGGCCACCTTGCTGTTTCACGGCTCGGATATGCCCGAGCTGACCCTGGGCGCCCTCACCGCCGCTCACCCGGCGGGAACGCCCCGATGGGCCATGATGTTCGTCACGGTGGCCTGCGGCGCGGTGTCCGGGTTCCACGCCACCCAGTCCCCTATGATGGCCCGGTGCGTCACCTCCGAGCGGGAAGGGCGCAAGGTGTTTTACGGCGCTATGGTAGCCGAGGGGATCATCGCCCTGATCTGGGCCGCTGCCGGAGTGGCCTTCTATGCCAGCAACGGCTCTCTGACCGCCGGCATGGCGGGGCTTCAGGCCGCCATCGACGCCCAGGGACAGGGCGGTGTGGTCTTTGACATCTGCACAGGGCTCCTGGGCTCTGTGGGCGGCGTGCTGGCTATGATCGGCGTCATCGCCTGCCCCATTACCTCCGGGGACACCGCCTTCCGCTCCGCACGGCTCACCATCGCCGACTGGTTCAAGCTGGACCAGGCCAACGCCAAAAAGCGGGCTTTGCTGGCCGTCCCTCTGCTGGCGGTGGGCTTTGTCATCGTCAAGCTGCTGCCCTGGACGTACCTGTGGCGGTACTTCTCCTGGTCCAACCAGACTTTGGCTATGATCGTGCTGTGGACAGGGGCGGTATTCCTGCACAAGTACGGCTATCCGCCCATCTGCGGCTGGATGGCCGCCCTGCCCGCCGCCTTTATGACCGCCGTCAGCGTGACCTATTTCATCCAGGCTCCCGAGTGCCTGAGCCTTCCCACCGCCATCGCCACCCCCGTGGGCATCGCGGCCGCCGCAGCCTGCACCGCCCTCTATGCCGTCAGCTGCCGCCGCAAACGGATGGAATAACAAAGAAAACGACGCCGGGAGAACATTCTTCTCGCGCGGCACACGCGAAAGCCCGGAGACACCGTTGTCTCCGGGCTTTCGCTATCCTTGGAAAGCGGACGGTTTTCCCTTAAAGCGCCTTGTACGTCTCGTCATCCACCCGCTCGCACCACTCGGTGGAGCAGCTCTCGCCGGGGGCCTCAAAGGCGATGTGGCTGAACCAGCTGTCCTTGGCCGCCCCGTGCCAATGCTTGACTCCGGCAGGAATATAGACTACGTCCCCAGGATGGAGTTCTCTTGCCTCCTTGCCCCACTCCTGATACCAACCCCGGCCATCGGTGCAGAGGAGGAGCTGTCCACCGCCGCTCTTGGCATGGTGGATATGCCAGTTGTTGCGGCAGCCCGGCTCAAAGGTGACGTTGGCCAGGAAGATGGTCTCCTTGGGATCGGTCAGAGGGTTGAGATAGCTATTGCCCACGAAATACTGGGCATAGGCGTCGTTGGGCTGGCCCAAGCCAAACATCCCGCCGTCCACGCCGGGATCATCCTTGTAGACCTCCACCGCCATGCGGAAGGCGGCCCAGGCGTTTGGCCAGCCGGCGTAGAAGGCAACATGGGTCAGGATCTCCGCCATCTCGGCCTTGGTGACACCGTTTCGCTTGGCGTTCATCAGGTGATGCTGGAAGGAGGTATCGAACAGTCCCTTGCTCACCAGCACGGTGACGGTGAGGATCGAGCGCAGCTTCAGGCTCAGACCCTCCCGGTTCCACACTTCGCCAAAGAGCACGTCATCGTTCAAATGGGCAAATTCGGGGGCAAACTCCCCCAGGCTGTCCCGGCCCGCGGTCTGCTTTACCATGGTGTACTTCCTCCTCATTTTTCGCTATTTCCCGTGACCTTTTCACAGGTTTTCCGTTAGCCATTTCTCGATTTCTGGCTTTACCTTCTGTATGCTCCCGCCGTGGAGCGCAAGGCCCTTTTTCACCACAGCGCCCGGGCACAGCCGCCGGATGTCCGCCTCGCTGTGGCCCAGGCCGCTGCCCTCATGGGTGCAGAAGGGCCGGATGGTCTTGCCGGCGAAGTCGAAATGCTCCAAAAAGGTAAAGACGCACATGGGCATCGTTCCCCAGTAGTTAGGATAGCCAAGGTAGACGGTGTCATAGCCGTCCAGGCTCTCCGGGTAGCGCTTCAGCTCCGGGCGGGCGTCCCGGCGCTGGTCGGCCTGGGCCTGGGCAATGCAGTCGTTGTAGCGCTTGGAATAAGGCTGTACCGGCTCGATGGAGAAGGTATCCGCCCGCGTCAGCTCCCGGATCACGCCGGCCGCCACCTCCGTGTTGCCTATGGTCAGCTCCTTCAAGGTCCCGCTTACATAGTTCTCTCCCCGCCGGGAGAAATACACGATGATCGACGCCACTAAAACACCCCCTTCCCTTTCTCCTCCATCATATCCCGTTTCCCCTTGACTGGGAATCTCCCGTATGTTAAACTTGCATCAACCAAAGGTTTATGCTAAAGAAAAGGGGGGCGCCCATGTTCAATCCTCTCCTGACCGCCTTTGTCTGCGCCGCGGACTGCGGCAGCTTTACCAAGGCGGCGGAAAAGCTATTTGTCTCTCCCACAGCGGTGATGAAGCAGATCAACGCTCTGGAGACCCATTTGGATACGCGCCTGATGGAGCGGACGCCTCAAGGCATCCGGCTGACCCCTGCCGGAGAGATCATCTATAAGGACGCCAGATTCCTCTTTGACTACTCCAAGCGCTCCATCGACAGCGCCCATCAGGCCATGGCGGCCACCAGCCGGGTCTTCCGGGTGGGCACCTCTTTGCTGAATCCGGCCAAGCCCTTTATGGACCTTTGGTACCGGGTGGGCCAGCAGTTCCCGGACTATACCCTGCAGCTCATCCCCTTTGAGGACGACCACACCGGGATCTTAACGGAGATCGGAGCGCTGGGGAACAAGTTCGACTTCCTGATGGGCGTATGCGACTCAAAGTTGTGGCTGGGCCGGTGCAATTTCCTGTCCCTGGGTCGCTGCCAGAAGATGGTGGCCGTCTCCCGGGACCACCCCCTGGCAAGCCGAACGCGGCTTCGTATTTCCGACCTCTATGGCCAAACGCTGATGATGGTGAAGGAGGGCGACTCTGCCGTCAACGATCAGATCCGCGCCGATCTGAAGCGGGATCACCCGGCCATTCAAATTGAGGATACTCCCCAATTCTATGACGTCTCGGTCTTCAACCGCTGCGCCCAGACTGGGAATGTACTGCTGATCCTGGACTGCTGGCAGGAGGTCCATCCGGCCCTGGTCAGTATCCCAGTGGACTGGGACTACTCCCTGCCCTACGGTCTGCTTTATGCCCTGGAGCCGTCGGAGGCTGTGGGTCGGTTTGTGGAAGCGGTACAAAAGCAAGCGCGCTAGAGAGACCTTGGTGCGAGACCGAAAAAACAGAGCCTTGAAACGCTACAAGGAGGAACCATATGAAAGTCGTGATCATTGGCGGCGTGGCCGGCGGGGCCACAGCGGCGGCCCGGCTGCGCCGGCTGGACGAACAGGCGGAGATCGTAGTCTTTGAGCGCTCTGGCTATGTCTCCTACGCCAACTGCGGTCTGCCCTACTACATCGGCGGGGTCATTGAAGACCCCCGGGCTCTCACCCTCCAGACGCCGGAGAGCTTCTTTGCCCGCTTCCGGGTAGATATGCGGGTGCGCCATGAGGTGACAGCCATCCACCCCGAGCAGAAGACGGTCTGCGTCAAAAACCTGGAGACCGGGACGGAGTTTGAGGAGTCTTACGACAAGCTCCTCCTCTCCCCCGGCGCCAAGCCCACTCAGCCCAAGCTCCCCGGCGTGGGACTGGAGCGGCTCTTTACCCTGCGGACGGTGGAGGACACCTTCCGTATCAAGGACTATATCAACACCCATCACCCCAAATCCGCCGTGCTGGCCGGCGGCGGCTTTATCGGTCTGGAGCTGGCGGAGAACCTGCGAGAGCTGGGAATGGACGTCACCATCGTCCAGCGGCCAAAGCAGTTGATGAACCCCTTTGACGCTGACATGGCGGCCTTCCTCCACAGCGAAGTACGCCGCCACGGCGTCAAGTTGGCACTGGGACACACGGTGGAGGGCTTTACGGAGAGGGGCGTCGGCGTAGACGTGCTGCTGAAGGACGCTCCTCCGCTCCACGCGGACATGGTGGTGCTGGCCATCGGGGTCACCCCGGACACCGGCCTGGCGAAGGACGCGGGCCTGGAGCTAGGGGTCAGGGACAGCATCCTGGTCAACGACCGGATGGAGACCTCCGCGGCGGACATCTACGCCGTGGGGGACGCCGTCCAGGTCAAACACGCTGTCACCGGGCAGGACGTTTTACTCTCCCTGGCCGGCCCCGCCAACAAGCAAGGCCGTATCGCCGCCGACAATATCTGCGGCGGGGACAGCCGGTATCCGGGCAGTCAGGGCAGCAGCGTTCTCAAGGTCTTCGACCTGACGGCGGCCACCACCGGCGTCAACGAGCAAAACGCCAAAAAGGCAGGGCTTGATGTGGACGCGGTGGTCCTCTCCCCCATGAGCCACGCGGGCTATTACCCCGGCGGGAAGCTGATGACCATGAAGGTGGTCTTTGAAAAGGGCACCTACCGCCTCCTGGGGGCCCAGATCGTCGGCTACGAGGGGGTGGATAAGCGCATCGATGTGCTGGCCACCGCCATCCACGCCGGGATGACCGCTATCGCCCTCAAGGACCTGGACCTGGCCTACGCGCCTCCCTACTCCTCCGCCAAGGACCCGGTGAACATGGCGGGCTTTCTGGTGGAAAATCTGGCCAATGGAGTTGTGCGGCAGTTCCGGCTGGAGGACGTGTCCACTCTGCCCCGGGACGGCAGCGTGACGCTGTTGGACGCCCGAACGCCCAGAGAATACGCTCTGGGCCATATCGAGGGCTTCCGGAATATCCCCGTGGACGAGCTGCGTCAGCGGCTGGACGAGGTCGAGCCGGGCAAGCCGGTGTACGTCATTTGCCAGAGCGGTCTACGTAGCTACATTGCCTGCCGCATCCTGGCAGGGCACGGCTATGAGGCGTATAACTTCTCCGGCGGTTTCCGGTTCTACGATGCCGTGACCCAGGACCGCCGTCTGATCGAATCGTCTACCCCCTGCGGGATGGATGGATAAAACAAAGCGTCGTCAGCCCTCCAAGAAGGCTGACGACGCTTTTTCCTATGCCAGGCTCCCCTGACTCGCCCCGCGGGCTATACCGCCTGGGTCGGATAGCGTTTTGAGGGCCGGAGCCACAGCGTGGCCGCAAAGACGGCAAAGGCTGTGATGGCCAGACTGATGGGGTAGGCCCGCATGATAGTGGTGAAGGTGGGATGGGCACGGAACACGGTGAAGATCCACGCAAGGCGGGTCCCACAGATGCCCACCAGCGCGCACACTGCCGGGAGCAGCGAGATGCCGAAGCCCCGCAGGTAGCCCGAAAGGATCTCCTGGGCAAAGCTGAATAGATACGCGAAGAACATATATGCCAAGCGGATCATGCCCACATCAATGACGGCGCTATCTTGGTTGAAGATACCCAGCAGCGGACGGCCCAGGGCAAAAACCACAGCGCAGCTGATGCCGGTGGCCACAAAGGACTGGCCCAAGCAGAGCTTCAGCACCCGCTTGCAGCGCTCGTTCTTCCCCGCTCCGTGGTTCTGGCCCACAAAGGTGGTGCATGCCTGGCCAAAGGAGTTGAGGACGTAGTAGGCGAACACCTCCAGATTGAGGGCCGCCGAAGACGCCGCCATCACCACCGTTCCCAGCCCATTTACCGCCGACTGGACAATGATGTTGGAGAAGGAAAAGAGGGAGCTTTGCACCCCGGAGGGAACGCCGATGCGAAGGACGCGGACTAACACGCCCTTGTCCACCCGCAGCTTGCTGGGGGTGATCTTAACGGGAAGGTCGGTGCGCAGCAGCGAGACAAACAGCACCGTCGCGCTGATGAGGTTGGAGATCACCGTGGCGATGGCCACGCCGTCCACATTGCGCTGAAAGCCGATGACAAAGACCAAATTGAGCACCACGTTGACTACGCCGGACAAGGCCAGGGCCACCAGCGGCGTGCGGGTATTGCCGCAGCTTCGGAAAATGGCGGAGAGGAAGTTATAGAGCAGGATCACCGGCATTCCCAGAAAATAGATGCGCAGATAGGTAGCCGCCATGTCCAGCGCCTCCTCTGGCACGCCCAGCACGTCCACGATGCTGCCCGCCGCCAGCTCGCCGATGAGCGTCAGCAGCAGTCCGCCCAGCACCGCCACGATGACGGAGGTGTGGACCGCCTTGAAGATCTGGTCCTTATCGTCATGGCCAATGGCCTGGGCAATAATGACGTTACTGCCCAAGGAGATGCCCACAAAGAAGTTGACCAGCAGGCCGATAATAGGGCCATTGCTCCCCACCGCCGCCTGGGCTGCCGTGCCGATGGACTGCCCGGCGGCGTCCACCGCGAAGCGGCCCACCACCGCTAAGTCCGCGGCGTTGAACAGCTGCTGTAAAAACCCAGTGGCCGCCAGGGGCAGCGCGTAGCGGATGATCTTGCGCCCCAGGGGGCCGTTTACCATGTCGATGCTTTTTGCCAAGGTGATTCGCCTGCTCCTTTTCTTATGTTAGCTCCAATACGCGAGCCGGACTTATGTGCTCACGCCTCTTTGGTGAGGTCCACGCCGAAGTATTTCATGGATAGTTCGCTCAGCGTGCCGTCCTCTCGCAGCTCCTCCAGCGCCTTGTCTATCTCCGAGCGGAGGGTCTCGGTGGCCTCCACCTTGCGAAACGGCAGGGCGATACTGTCGGCGTGATCGGTATAGGCCGCCACCTTGATGTTGGCCTCCGGGTGCTGGGCGGTATAGTCCAGGTAGGTGACCTCATCGTTCAGCGTGGCGTCGATACGGCCCTGGAGCAGCAGCTCAATGGTCTGGTTGAGGTCGTCCACGCCGATGACGGTGGCGCCGTAGCTCTCAGCCACAGCGGCATAGGTGGAGGAGATGGTGTTGGCGGTGGTCATGCCGGAGAGGTCCTCAAAGGACTGGATGCGCTCATCGTCGGCGCGGACCATCAGGGCCGTGCGGGAGTAGGCGTAGGGCGTGGAGAAGTCAAACTTGGCGCTGCGGTCGGGGGTGATGTTGACGCCGTTGGCCATGGTGTCGTACATCCCGCTCTCCAGCCCCATAAGAAGGCTCTCCCACTCCCCTTCTACAAAGTGGGCCGTCACCCCCAGCTTGTCGCAGACAGCCTGGGCCACCTCGATGTCGAAGCCCACCAGCTGGTCGTTTTCGTCATGGTAGCTCCAGGGAGCCCAGGTGCCCTCGGTGGCAATGGTCAGCTCACCTTTTTCCCGGACGGTGTGCAGCAAATTGCCACTGCCCTGACCGCCGCAGGCGGCAAGCAGGCAGAGGCACAGCGCGGCAAGGGTCAGGATGGAAAGTATGCGTTTCATCGTTCGTTCTCCTTTTCGTTATGGTCCAGTATCCGTAAAAATTCCTTGGCCCGGTCCGTCTGAGGCCGGGCAAAAAAGTCCCGGGCGGAGGCGGTTTCCACCACCGCGCCGTTTTCCATGAACACCACCTTGTTGGCGGCGCCTCTGGCAAAGGCCAGCTCATGGGTGACTACCAGCATGGTCATGCCGCTCTGGGCCAGGTCCCGCATGACAGCCAGGACTTCTCCCGTCAGCTCCGGGTCCAGCGCGGAGGTGGGCTCATCAAAATAGATGATCTCAGGCTCGGTGGCCATGGCCCGGGCGATGGCCACCCGCTGCTGCTGGCCGCCGGAGAGCTGGCTTGGGTAGGCACCCGCCTTTTCGGATAAGCCTACCCGCTCCAGCATCTGCCGGGCGATATCGTTGGCCTGGGTCCGGGGCATTTTCCGGGCCGTGACAAGGCCCTCGGTGATATTCTGGAGCGCGGTCTTGTTGCGAAAGAGATGGTAGCCCTGGAAGACAAACCCGGTCTTCTTCCGCAGGGCCAAAATGTCTTTTTTGGCCATGTGGCCCAGGTCATAGTCCGCGCCGTCAAAGGTCATGCGGCCGCTGTCCGCCGGCTCTAAAAAGTTCATGCACCTGAGCAGCGTAGTCTTGCCCGCGCCACTGGGACCGATGACGGCCACCACGTCGCCCTTGTCCAGGGAAAGGTCTACGCCCTTTAAGATCTCCTGGCCGCCAAAGGACTTTTTCAAGTTTTGAACGCTCAGCACACCGTCGCCCCCTTACTTGTACTCGTAGGCGTTGAGCTTACGCTCGCCCCAGCGCTCCAGCTTGGTGATGAGGGTGGAGAAGAGCAGATAGAACGCCCCCACCTCCAGATAGATGGCGAAGGGTTCGTAGTAAAAACTCACCATCCGCTGGGCCGCCACGAACATCTCGGCCACGGTGATATTACTCACCAAAGAGGTATCCTTTAGCATGGAGATCAGACTGTTGCCCAGAGACGGAAAGGCAGTCCGCATGGCCTGGGGCAGCACGATCCGGCGGACGGTCTGCCACCAGCTCAGCCCCACGCACTCCCCCGCCTCCAACTGCCCTGCGGGCACCGACTCCAAAGATGCTCGGATGGTCTCGGCGCAGTAAGCCGCCTCGTTAAGCCCCAGGGCGATCACGCCCGCCAAAAAGGCGGGGAGCTTTAGCCCCAGCTGCCCAAGGCCGTAGTAGATGATAAACAGCTGCACCAACAGCGGCGTGCCCCGGAAGACCCAGATATAAAACCGGGAGAGCTGGGTGGCTACCGGCAGCTTTGCGAACTGCGCCAGCGCCACCACCAGCGCCACCAGCATGGCCAGCGTAAAGGCCAGGGCCGTCATGGGAATGGTCATGGTCAAGCCTGGGATCAGGATACGGGTCAGGCCCTGTGTTAAAATGTCCAGCAGCCGCTGGGTCATGACTTCATCTTTCCTTTCGTTGGGTGCATATAGATGGGCTGACAGCCCTTCAGCCTACGCCGGAGAGCTGCCAGCCAAAAGCGCCGTTACAGCACCTTGTTCAAAAAGTCGATGGTCCGGGGCTCCTTGGGGTGGAGCAGGACCTCCTGAGGCGTGCCCTCCTCCACGATGTAGCCGCCGTCCATAAAGAGGACCCGGTCGGAGACCTCCCGGGCAAAGCCCATCTCATGGGTGACGATGACCATGGTCATGCCGTCGGCGGCCAGCTGCTTCATGACCTGGAGCACCTCGCCCACCATCTCCGGGTCCAGGGCCGAGGTGGGCTCGTCAAAAAGCATGATATCAGGGTCCATGCACAACGCCCGGGCGATAGCCACCCGCTGCTTCTGTCCGCCGGAGAGCTGAGAGGGATAGACATCGGCCTTGTCGGCCAGCCCCACCTTCTCCAGCATCCTGAGGGCCTTTTCCCGGGCCTCGTCCTTTGTAGCCTTTTTCAACTCCACCGGGGCCAGCATCAGGTTTTTCAGCACGTTGAGATTGTTGAAGAGATTGAAGTGCTGGAACACCATGCCGATATTTTCCCGCACCTTGTTGATGTCGGTCTTTTTATCGGTGATGTCGTAGCCGTCCACCACGATCTCGCCGCCGGTGATCTCCTCCAGCTGATTGAGGCAGCGAAGGAAGGTGGACTTGCCGCTGCCGGAGGGGCCGATGACCACTACCACCTCGCCCTCGCGGATGTCCACCGAGATGTCCTTGAGGACCTCCAGATGCGCAAAGTCCTTTTTCAGATGGGAGACGTGGATCTTGATGTTTTCCTGTTCAGCGCCCACGGGCCAGCCTCCTCTCCACGTGCTTGGCCACCTTGGACAAGGTGGTGATGACGATCAGGTACATCACCGCCGCAATGGTCCAGCACTCAAAGGAGCGCATATTGATGGCAATCACGTTTTTTGTGGTGTTGACGAGCTCGGGAAAACCGATGACAGAGAGGATGGAGGTGTCCTTCAACGTGATGATGAACTGGTTGATGATGCTGGGGATCATCATGCGGATGGCCTGGGGCAACACCACCTTCTGCATGGACTTCCAGTAGGGCAAGCCCAGGCTCCGGGCGGCCTCCATCTGGCCCTTGTCCACCGACTGGATGCCGCCGCGGATGATCTCCGCCATGTAGGCGCCGCAGTTGAGGGACAGACAGATGGTACCCGCCTGCAGCGCGGAGAAGTTCAGCTTAAAGCCCAGCTTCAGCACGCTGTTCACCAGCGCCGGGATACCGAAGTAGACGTAGAAGGCCAGCACGATCATGGGAATGCCGCGAATGATGTCCACAAAGATCTGCGCGATGACGTTGCAGACCTTGCTCTTCACCACGCTCATCATGCCGAAGATCAATCCCAGGATACAGGCAAAAAATAGCCCGCACAGCGCCAAAAGAAGCGTCTGGCCCATGGCCCGCAGCAGCATGGGCCCATAGGTGGATAAGATCTGGGTCACAGGGCAAGGCTCCTTTCACTCATGGTAAGGCGCAGCGGAGCACCATGACCGGTGCCCCGCTGCGCTTTCGTATCGCAGGGGATGAGCTCAGCCCAGGTACTTGGCCAGAATCTCGTCGTAAGTACCGTTGGATTTGATGTTGGCAAGGCCGGCGTTGAAGAGGTCAAGCAGTTCCTGGTTGTCGGCGTTGAAGATGGCGAAGCCATAGGGCGCGCCCTCGTTCTCGCTGCCCTCCACGATCTTCAGCGCCAGGTCGCCGTCCTTGATGGAGGCAGCCATGATGGGGGTATCCTCAAAGCAGGCCACAGCCTGGCCGCCCAGGACGGCCTGGTACATGGTGGGGCTGTCCTCGAAGGAGGTGACGGTGAAGCCGTACTGGTCCTTCAGGCTCTCGGCGTAGGCGGCGCCCTGGGTGCCGATCTTCACGGCCACGGTCTGGTCCGCCAGGTCCTCAAAGCCGGCGATGGTAGAGTCGCTGGAGACGGCCATGCACTGGGTGGCGGTGTAGTAGCCCTCGGAGAACATCCAGCCGCTGGCCTTGCGGTCATCGGTGATGGAAGCCCCGGCGATCATACCGTCGGCCTGGCCGGACTGGCAGGCGGCGATGGCGCCGTCCCAGCCCAGGCTGTTGAGCTCATATGTAAAGCCCTGGTCGGCGGCGATGGCGGCCAGGATGTCCACGTCGATGCCAACAAAGGCGCCGCTGGCGTCGGTGTACTCAAAGGGCTTGAACACCGTGTCGGTGGCGATCACGAAATGCTTGGCGTCGGTCTGGGGCGCATCGGTGGCGGCGCCGGTAGCGGCGGCGTCGGTGGGGGTGGCGGGGGCGTCGCTGCCGGAGCAGCCGGCCAGCACGCCGACTACCATCAGCGCGCACAGCATCAGTGCGGTAAACTTCTTCATGACTACCATTTCCTTTCTTTGTGGAACGAAAAATGAAAGAGAAGGCATCGCGACCAACCCGAAGGGGCCGGGCAGTCCTGCCTTTTTTACTTATTATAGGAAATCTACCCTTGCTGTGTCAATACTAAATGAAACAAATCTATCCAAATATTTCATTTCTTTCTGGTCGTTTCCCACATAGTTCCGGGTTTAGCGGGTCTTTTTGCACAGAGGAATTCAGGCTCTTGCAAAATCCCCGCCACCTACGGCAGTGTGGGCCACATAGGTCAGGTGGTCGCCCAGTCGCTCTAAATTGGACACCAGGCTGATGAATACGCCGCTGCTCTCCGGCTTGCACTCCCCCGCCTTCAGCCGCTGGATGTGACTTTCCGTCAACCGCTTACGGTAGGCGTCCAACTCCTCCTCCATCTCGTCCACCTGAAGCAGAAGGGGGAATTCCTTCTTTTCAAACAGCTCTCTGGTCAGCGCGTAAAGCCGCTCCACGCAGGCTACCATCTCCCCCAACTCCTCCCGCACCGCGTCGGAGAACTCCAACTGGCGCTTGATACTGCGGCGGGTGTATTTGGTCAGGTTGTCGGCGATCTCGGCGATACGCATGACGTCGCTGAGGTTACTGTGAAGGTCGGAGATGCTCTGCTCCTCAGAAAGACCGCTCTGGGCAGACAGGCGCACCAGGTAGTTCACCGCGTCGCGGTAGACGCCGCCGGCCTTTTCGATGCGTTCTTGGGTGGGTGCAATCAGGCTCTCATCCTTTTGCTCAAAGGCACGGTAAGCGGTACGGAAGGCGTCCATGGCCAGGTCGCTCAGCCGCAGGGTCTCCTTCTCCAGCTGGGCGATGGCCAATGCGGGCGAGGAAAACATGCGCTCGTCCAAAAAGGTATCCGTCTGAGCCGCGGAGCGGCTTCGCACCAAAAGCTCTGACAGCTTGACAAACAGGCCGCAGAAGGGCAGAAAGATCACGGTGCAGGTGACATTGAAAAAGGTGTGGAACATGGCGATCTGGGTGGCGGCGGAGCCAAACCACCGCTGGAAGGTCACCGCCATAAACGAGGGCCAGCACATCAGCAAAACAAAAAAGATCACCGAGCCAAAGGTGTTGAACATCAAGTGGATCAGGCTGGTCCGCTTCGCGTTGGCCCCGGCGCCGAAGGAGGACATCAGCGCGGTGACGCAGGAGCCGATGTTGGTGCCCAGAATGATATAGAGCACCTCGTTCCCGCCGGTGCCGATGGTAAGTCCCGCAACCGACATGGCAATGATCACCGAGGTGATGGCCGAGCTGGACTGGACAAGCGCAGTGAGCACCACGCCGATGAGCAGCAGCAAAAGCGGATCGCTCACCGTCTCAAAAATCGTCTGGATACCGTCCCGGTTGGCCTTCATGGCGTCGGACATCAAAGCGAGCCCCGCAAAAATAAGTCCCAGTCCAGCCAGGATAAAGCCCGCCTTTTTGGCCGGATCCGCCTTGCACACCATGGTCATCATGATCCCAATGAAAATAAAGATCTGCACATAGGTGGTGATGGGAAAGGCGCTGAGGGCGGCGATCTGGGCGGTGACGGTGGTGCCGATGTTGGCTCCCATGATCATGGCCGTGGCCTGATAGAGATTGACCACGCCCACATTGACAAAGCCTACAATGAGCACCGTGGTAACGCCCGAGCTTTGAATGAGCGCCGTGGCCGCCGCGCCCACGCCCACGTTGACCAAGCGCTTGTCCGCTGTCCGGCTGAACAGGCCCCGGATGCGCTCGGTAGCCAGCTGCTCGATGTTGGCCGTCAGCAGATGGACGCCCACCAAAAAAACGCCCGTGCCCGCCAGCAGCTTGACGATAAATAGAACCAGCTCTTGCCCGCTCATGGGTTTCCCTCGCTCTCTGTTGTGTTGTTTTCAATAAAAAAAGAGACCTCGCCGTATGTCAGACCACGGCAAAGTCTCGCCATTTCATCGCGCGCCGGGCCCGGTGGGCCGTATTGACGACGCGCCAACGCGGCTCATGTCGCGCAGGCTACTCCCTTTGTTGGTCTCAGTTTACACATTTTTCCGCAAATTGTCAATGCTGATTCACCTTTTTGTGTGCGATCACCCTGGACCCGGCAAAAAGGGCGCGGAGGCTTTGACCTCCGCGCCCTTTTTATCGTGCGCTCTCTCCTTCGTATAGGCTGTCACAGCTCTTGGTCAGTCCAGGCAGGCCGCCAGGGCCAGCAGGGCCTGCTCGGTGGCCATCAGGTCCGCTTTCCCTCCGGTGGTGTGGGCAAAGCCGCCATCCTGTGTGCAAAAGCCCAGCAACCCGTCCAGCGCCGTGCAGCCGTTTTTTACAAACCGCGCGTCACGCAGCTCCATGTCCAACGCGTCTAGGGCCAGGATCACCTGAGCGCAGCTCTCGGCGGTGGGCTGGCCCCAGCTGGAAAAGCTGCCGTCGGCATTTTGCTGAGCGCTCAAGGCCTCTAGCGCCCGCTCCACCGCCTGGTCCACCCTTTCTTGCCCACGGTGGGGGGCCAGAGCCCGCAGGACCATACCCGTCACGTCCGCCTCCGGTTCTCCCTCCCCGGTCAGACTCCAGCCGCCCTGGGGCAGCTGCCGCTCCAGCAGCAGCTCCACATACTTCTGCCGGGTCTGATCGTCAGAATAGGCTCCGCTGTCCAGCGCCATCAGCGCCCAGATAGCTCCGTTGAGGCCCTGGCGCACCACTGCGTCGTAGTCACAAAGGGGCGCGGTCAGATCGTAGCCCGCCACGTCCCGAGGGTCGGCGCCCAGGGCGGTGAGGGTCAGAACGAGGCGGCTATACTCGGTGTACTTCCTGCTGGTCAGGCGGCCGCCCTTTGCCGCCACAGTATCCTTTGCGGCGGCCAGATAGGCGTTCAGATAGTCCCGGTCCGCGCTGCCGCTTTGAGCCAGGGCCAGCACGGTCCACTCCCCGCCTACGTCTCCCACCTGAGGCTCCGGCACCGCCTTCAGCAGCCACGAAGCGGCGGCCCCCGCCTTCTGCGCCAACATCTGCGCTCGTAGATCCGGCTGCTGGGGCGCGGGGCCCTTCTCGCCGGTGAGGTAGCGGTGCAGCACGGCGCACAGTTCAGCCCGGGTGGCCTGACCCTGGGGGTCCAGGCGGCTGCCTGGCTTGCCAGTGAGGATGCCCCGGTCGGTGGCCCAGACCATGGCGGGTCTGGCCCAATCGGAGACGGCGCCGGCGTCGGAAAAAGCGTCGAGCCCTGTATTCTCCGGCGGCGTCTCCCCCGCATAGCGCATCAGCATAGCGGCCAGCTGCTCTCTGGTGATATCGTGTTCCGGTGCGGTGCCGTCGGAGACGCCCTTGTTCACCGCCCAGGCCACCGCCTTGTCATACCAAGCGTCTCCACCGGAAAGGTCCTGTGTGTCCAGCCGGGCCAGGATGGTGAGGACCATGGCCCGGGTAGTGGTCATGTCGGGGCTGAAGTGGCTGGCGTCGGTTCCCATGACCAACCCCTTCTCGTATACGGTCTTGACGCCGGGGTAGAACCACTCCCCCTCTGTCACGTCTGCAAAGGGCCAGATAGTCTTGTCGGTCTCCTGTGGCTTTTCCGGCTCCTCGGTCGTTTCGTTCTCCTTCCCGCCAACGCCGACACTCCCGCCATGGCCGCCGCTGATGGGCCGGGACGCGGCGGGGTCACGGGTCCAGTCGGCGGCGTAGTACCACAAGACCTCGTCGCCGTCTTTGAGGGTATAGGCGTTGAAGGGCACGTTGGGGGCCTGGCCGTTGACCTGATAGAGCCAGCCGGAGTTGGGACCGTTATCAAATTCGGCCAGGGTCTTGCCGCGGTAGGTCATGGAGGTGACATAGCCCGCGTCGGCGCCCACGGCGGTGATGCCGTTGGCGGCCATCACCTTCGTCAGCGCATGATAGACGGTGGCGCCCTGGGTCAGCTTCAGCGTGGTGGCGCTGACCCAGGTCTCGGTGTGGGTCTTCAGCGTGAAGGTGACGGCGACGGTCTTGTCGCCGCTGGGGGTGGGCGGCTTGGGCCGGTCCGGGCCCTCCGCCCCGGTGGCCTTGCCCGGCGTAACGGCGTTGGTGCTGAAGTCGTAGAAATCGACGCTTCCCTCACCGTCATACATGGCAAGGGCCACCAATGCCCGGAAGCCCTGCTCGGTGGCCAGGGCGTTTTCCGCTCCGGCGTAGACAAAGCCGTCCCTGGTCTCGTTCACATAGGAGAGAAGGCCGTCCACCACGCTGGCCCCGTCTTCGGTCTTCAGCTCCCGGGGGTCCTGACCCACCGCCAGAAGCCCCAGGATGACCATGGCGTCGGAGTTGGCGCTGCCGAAGGTCCCGCCCTCGCCCAGGGCCCCGGGCAGAGCGGCCAGGATCTTGTCCTTCACGCTCCGGGCCTCGGCGGTGTCATAGCTTGCCAGGGCAGCCAGGGCGGCTCCGGCGGTATCGGGGTCGGTATAGGTGGTCCCGTCCCACTCCCACTCAAAAAGGCCGTCCCCTACCCCATCGGCCAGCAGCTTGACCAGGCTGTCGGTCTGGGTCTGAGTGAGCTGGACATTGCCCTGCCGGGCGGCCAACAGCACATAGGGCGCGGCGTAATGTCCGCCGATGGTCAGGTCCATGGCCGCCAACGCCCCGGCGTTATCCACCGCTTCGGTCTTCCCCGCGGGGTAAAGCTCCTTGGAGTCCACTCCCATGGCCCGCAGAACGATCTCGATCCGGGCCCGGTCACTGACGGTGGCCGTCTCCCCGGCGGCGGTGGCGATCAGCGCGTCCAGGCAGCTTTGCCGGGCCTGGGCGGTGGTGGCGGCGGTCTTGCCGGGCAGAGCGGAATACCGGGCCAGGTCCATCACCGTCCAGCTATCATCGCTCTGGGTCAGCTTGGCGGCGATGGCGTCCATCAGCGCGGTCTGATCCACCGGCTCACCACCCGCCAGGTCCAGGTCAAAGAGGTCCTTGGCCTGGTGTGCCACAGCGTCGGCATCGGCCAGGGACATGGTGGCCAGAACGGCGGCGTTGGATTCGCCTGAGAATTGGCTGGTGTTTCCAATGGGGCTGTGGCCCTCGGGGCAATAGGCAAAGGCGTTTTTCACGGTGACCTGAGCCGCCAGGCCCACCAGCTTCCCAGTGAGGGTCCCGGCCAGAGCGCCAACGTAGTCCTGGGCGGTCACCGTCCCGGTGCTGAGGACGGTATCGGCCCGGGCCAAGGAACCGGCAAAGCCGCCGGCGTGGCTCTGGGCGGTGACACTGCCCAGAGCGTAGCTCCGCTCCACCACGCCTGAACTGGACCCGGCAAAGCCGCCCACCACGTTGCCGCCGGTGACCGTGACCGCGGCGTGGCTGTCATACGCCGCACCGGAGTTATCCCCCACCAGGCCGCCCACCATGGCGGCCCCAGAGGCGTTCACGGCGCCTGCGGCTTTGGCCCGGGTGATATTGCCCTGGTTATCCCCCACCAAGCCGCCGATCTTGTCCCCGTCGCCGGAGACTGTGACGTGGGCGGCGCAGCGGTCTACGGCACTGGCGGTGGAAAGGCCCAGCTGGCTGTCGGCGTCCGCGCCGTTGCAACCCACGCCGCCGCCCACATTGCTCTGGCCGGAGACAGTGCCGCCAACGACAGCGCAACCGCCCACCAGCGACGCGGCGCTGGATCCGGGGTCAGCTGGGTCCAGCACGGCCTGGGCCCAGCCCACCAGCGCGCCCACATTGCGCTGGCCCGTGACGGACACGTTTTTCAAGGTCAGTTCCTTCACCATGCCGCCCTTGAGGACGTTGACAAAGCCCACGTTCTCCTCGCCGGAGCGGGTCATGTTGGCTACGGTATGGCCCGCGCCATGGAAGACGCCGGTAAAAGGATGCTGGGCCGAGCCAATGCCGGGAAAGTCCACGCCGGACAGGTCCACATCAGCGGTGAGGCGGTAGTGTTTGGCCAGGACCGCGTCGTCCTCGCTCCGGGCCAGAGCCAGCAGATCGTCCACCGTGGCCAGGTCGGTCCAATCCACGGCGCTGCCGGCCAGCTCGTCCAGCGTAGGCGGCAGGTAGCGGTTTTCCGTGGTGCCCTCGAACCACAAGACGGTGTCGCCGTCGTGGACCACAGCCAGCGAGGCGCTGACGTTGGAAAGGACGTCGTTCACCGTAAACATCCAGCCGTCGGGGGCGGTGACGGCGTAGTCGTTGATGGTATGGATGTAGCGGCCCATGGTGGCGGTGGTGGCGTAGGTATAGCGCAGAGCGCCCTGGTCCTGGGCGGCGTCCAGCACGTCGGTGACCCGCGTGTTGCCGGTGTCCGGCAGAGTGACGGAGATGGGCTGGCCCATGGGCACGAAGGCGTACTCCCTCTTGTCATAGGTCGCCAGCACGACGGTGACGGTGATGGTCTCAGGCGCCGGCGGCACGGGCGGTTGGACGCTCTTGAGGTAAGGCAGGGCGCTGTTGACGCTCTCATCCCAGAGCCACAGCTCCTCCGCGGCGTTGAGCTGACGGGCGAAGTCGGCAGTCTGCATTTCGGCCAGGGTCTTGCCACCCCCAGGGCAGTTATCGTCGGCAGGGCTGGCGGCGTTATAATAGCAGTTTTGAACGCCATGAGACTGATCATATTGGAACGCGGAATCGGGCTTGTTGCCGCCGATGAAGCCGTGGCCCTCCGTGTCGGTGACGGTGACGACCCCGGCGGCGTAGCAATTTTCATACCGGCAATCCTCATAGACGCTGCGGCCCACGAAGCCGCCGGAATAGCTCCGGGCGGAGACGTCGCCCAGGGCAAAGCAGTCCCGGATCAGGCTGGGATCGTCCGTCTCACCATAGCACAGGCCCACAAAGCCCCCGGCATAGTCGCTTTGAGTCTGGACGTCCATGCTGGTCCAGCACCGCTGGATGACGCCGCCGTATTCGTTGGCCCCGGCAAAGCCGGCGTGGCCGGTGGCAGTGATACTGGCGGCGTTCAGAAGGCCGCCCTGAACGCAGCTGTCCTGAATCAGGCCGTAGTTGCGGCTGACCATGCCTCCTACGATAGCCCCGGTGTCCGAGGTAATGTTGGCACGGATCACAGCGCACCGTTCTATGGTGCCAAAGTTGTTGCGGGCGATGACGCCGGCGTTGTCCGAGGTCTGGAGATTGGCCCCCTCCACCGTGAGGCCGTAGACGCAGCCGGTGCTGCCGACGTATTCAAACAACCCCCGGTCTCCGCCGGATAGGGTCAGGCCGGTGAGCTTATGGCCGTTTCCGTCCAGAGTGCCCATAAAGCGGTGGGTCACGTTACCGATGGACTTGGTCCTGGCGGCGTAGTCGGCGTCCAGGCCGGAGAAGTCGATGTCGTCTGCCAGATAGTACTTCTTGCCCCAGGCGGTCTTTTGGCGGTTGCTGTCCGGGTCGCCGGAGACGTCGTCCACATCCTCCACATTGGCAAGGTCGATCCACTCCCGGGCGGTGGTAATGGCTGTCCAGCTCTGGTCGTGCTCCCCGCCGGGGCGCTGGGCCTGGGTCACCGTGTAGACCCCGGCTGCTCCCGCCTCGGCGGGGTCGTCGCTGCGGCGGGAGTCCAGGCTGTCGGAATAGTTCAGCGCCTCCATCATGGGGCCGTCGGCCAGGGCGGTCACAGAGAAGGCGTAGCGCCCGCCCACGGCGAAGCTGCCCGAGCAGTCCACCCGGCTGTAGCTGCCCGGAACGCTCTGGATATGGGTGGACAGGACCTCCCCATTGCCATCCAGCTTGTAGACGGTGACGACATAGGCGTCCCCCGCCCCAAAGCCCGCCTTGGGGGTCCAGGTGGCCCGGGTGCCGTCCCAGGCAAGGCCCGTCACCGGGGAGAGGCGGTTATAGGGCACATCGTAGCCAAATAGGTGCTCCTGGGCGTAGGCCAGGTCGGGCTGGGCCGTTCCGGTGGGGGTCACGGCGGCATGGTAGCGGCCATCGCCCAGTTGGGAGAGGGTCTGGGTCAGGTCCAGATACAGCCAGCCCTCTTCCGTCTCCAGACTCTGGTCCTGAGGCAGCTGATCCACGCTGACGCCGGACACGTCCTGGACCGCGGCGGCCTGCCGCTCGGTGACGGTGTAGTCCTGGCCGTTCTCGGTGGGGTGGTAGCTCTGGTCAAAGAGGGTGACGGTGTAGCTCTCGGCGCCCGCCACCGGCTTCCACTGGAGGTAGGGCGTGATCTGGCCTACGCTCTCACCGGTGTCCGGGTCGGTGGCCGCCTGCCAGATAAAGGCGCTTTCGGTCAGCTCGTACTCCCCGCCCGCCAGCGGCTGGGGCTCCTTCTGCCAGGTCAGGACGGGATAACCATTGTTCATGGCGCTATTTTGCTTCCAGGTCTCCCTACCGCCGCTCAGCAGCGCCAGAAATTCCGGCTGCTGTAGCTCCAGGGCGGTCTTGGCGGCGACGTTTTCATTGCTGTCGGCGCCGGTATCCAGATAGTAGCAATTGGCCGTCTTATTGCTGGCGCTGGGTGCGATGGCTCCGGTCTTTCCCTCGCCCCCGGTGACGGTCCCGGCGTTATAACAGTTGACCATGGCCCCCGCCATAGAGCTGCCGTAGCCCCGGATGCCCCCGGCATAGCCGCCGGAGGTAACAGAGTCGGTGTTGTAGCAGTCGGTAAAGGTCACGTCTTCTCCCACATAGTCGTAGCCCAAAATACCTCCGGCATAGCCGTACGCGCCGCCCTGGGAGGTAATGGGGCCTGCGTTATAACAGCCAACGATGCTGCTGCCCTGGTCGGAATAGGAACCGATATAGCCCACCACGCCGGCGGTCCAGTTGCCCGTGCCGGTGACGGCGGCCTCGTTGCCGCAGTTTTGGATCAGGCAGTCGGCATAGGCATATCCCACCACGCCGGCAGTACGGCCAGTGCCCGTGACCTGTCCCCGGACCACCAAGTTGCGAATGGTAGCCTTTTCCGTCTGTCCAAAAAGCCCGGCGTATTCCCCACCGGTGACATTGAGGCCGGAGACGGTATGGCCCTGGCCGTCAAAAACGCTTTTATACCGGACAGAATAGCTGTTGCCCATGGGCGTCCAGGGGTGCTCACCCAGGTCGATGTCTCCCATGAGAATGGCGCTGGCCTGGTCGCCCTTGCTCTGATCGTTGACCTGCTGGGCCAGCCAGGCCAGTTCCTCTCCGCAGGTGATCCGATAGGGGTCGTCAGCGGCGCCGCTGCCCTGGGGCTGGGCAAAGCTCTCGCCGTCCCAGGCGGTGGAGGGCTGGAGCGTGACGGGGATGGTGGCCGGAGAGGTAGCCGAGACGGTAAGGTCGGACTGGGCGGCGGCGTAGCCTCTGGCCTTCACTATGTAGTGGTAGTCCCCATAGGGCAGGCGGTAGCTCCCGTCCTCCTCCGGGGTGACCGCCCTGCCCTGCCAGGTCAGGGTGATGGTCGGCTGGACGTCAGCGGGATCGATCAGGAAGGACAGGGACTTGCTCTCCAGCTCGGTCAAAGCGACCATCTCGCTGACAGGGCCGTCGGTCACGGTAAGCTGGTCCTCGGCGGTCTCGTAACCAAAGGCAGACACCGTGTAGGGATACGTCCCCGCAGGGAGCCGGAAGGTCCAGGCGTCACCGGCGTGCTCTCCGGCGGCCCCGGAGATGCTCACCTCCGCCTGGGCTGGAGAGATGGTAAAGGTAACAGGGTATCGAACCACCTGGAAGGACAGGATGGGGTAGCCGTCGTTGGCGTCGCTACCGGGCAAAAAGGCGTCTCCCAGCGCGGCGGTAAAGGCGGCCTCGCGCATCTCCTGGTCGCTCTTCTGGGTGGCCAGGGGGTCGGTGCCTTGGCAAAAGACAGTGGCGGTCTCCACGCTGCCGCTGGACTTCTTTCCCACGGCGACAGCCTGGGTGGTATAGCAGCGGCGCACGGTGACGCCATAGTCGTTGAGCAGGCCCGCAATGCCTCCGGCGTTGCCCACAGAGGCGGTGACCGTTCCACGGTCATAGCAGTCCTCCACAGTGCACTTGTAATAGAAGTTACCCACAATGCCTCCGGCATTGCTGACATTGGCCGTGACCGTGCCAAGATCGGCACAAGAGCGGATGGTCTTCGCGCCGCTGCCCGTGATGAGCCCGGCAATACCCGCCACATTCTGGTTGCCGGAAACAGTGGCCTTGTTCACGCAGTTTTCGATCACTACCTGGCCGGAATATCCGGCCAGGGTACCGATGAGGCCGCCCACGCCGCTGGCAGTACCCGAGCCGCCGCCGGTGACCTGCCCCTCTACCGTCACAGAGCGTATAGTAGCGTCCTTAACATAGCCGAACAGGCCCTGGTCCCCGGCGGAGCTGTTGTCGATGAACAACCCGGAGACTGTGCAGCCCTGGCCGTCAAAGCTCCCGCTGTATGGATAGGCGCTGCTCAGGCCGATGGGAGTCCACACCTGGCCGCCCAGGTCGATGTCAGCAGTGAGAACGGCGCTGGCGGTGGCAGCCCCGGCGTTGACCTCCTGGGCCAACCAGGCCAACTGGCTGGCGGTGGCGATCTGGTAGACGCCGTCCACCTGGACAGGCTCCTCCAGGCTCGTACCGTCCCAAGCTACCGGAGCGGCCAGGGCCGCGCCCGGCACTAGGGCCGCGATCATGGCCAGAGCCAAAAGCCAACTCAGCATCCGTTTTTTCATGTTCGTTTCCTCCTGGTTTCGCAAAATAAAAAAGCCTCTCTATTTGGAAAATAATTCCAAATAGAGAGGCCGTTTTCCCTCTGCACACAGTCCCTTGTCCACAATGCACGGTGGAGGACTTCCTCTGCGCAGGTCTTCTGACTCAGGTCCCTGGCTCTCCGTCTGCCTTATCGCGCCAAAGGCGCAATGGCGGGCTTTCGCCCACGACGGAGGAGACCTTTACAGCGGCGGCTCCGTTCCGGTTTTGCACCGGATTCCCTTTTAACGCCCGACCGTACCCCAGTTGGAGCCCCCGGCGGGTCGCACGCAGAGTTGTTTTCACTTGTCCAACTCCCCATTATAGCGGCTCCTTGGAAAAAAGCAAGGGAAACCTGTCGCCGGACCGGGAACGCTTCCTCAGGCCCAGGGGTTCTCGGTGGGATAGGGCAGATTTTTGGGCTGGTTATAGGCGATGTCCTGGATGCCCAGGAGCTTAAAGACCTCGAAGAGGGTCTTGCCGTAGTGGCCAAAGGCTACGGCCCCGTGGTGGGGATAACGCTTTTGGATGAGGACGTGGCGGTAGAACCTGCCCATCTCGGCAATGGCGAAGACGCCGATGCCGCCAAAGGAGCCGGTGGGCACGTCCAACACCTCGCCCTGGGCGATGTAGGAGCGCAAGGCGCCCTCGCTGTCGCACTGGAGGCGGTAGAAGGTGATGGGACTGGGGGCAATGTCCCCCTCCAGGGTGCCCCGGGTAAAATCGGGCTCGCCGCCGTTTTCCAGCAGACGGTTTTGGATCAGCTGGTACTTCACAGCCCGGTCTGCGCACATCTTGCAGCTGGGGGTGTTGCCACAGTGGAAGCCCATGAAGGTGTCGGTGAGGGTGTAATCGTAGCGGCCCTTTATCTTCTCCTCCCAGAGCTTGGCGGGCACGGAGTTGTTGATGTCCAGCAGGGTCACAGCGTCCTGGGAGATACAGGCGCCGATGTACTCGCTCAGCGCGCCGTAGACGTCCACCTCGCAGGCCACGGGGATGCCCCGGGCGGCCAGGCGGGAGTTGACGTAGCAGGGCTCAAAACCGAAGGCCTCGGGGAAGGCGGGCCAGCACTTGTCGGCGAAGGCCACATACTTGCGAGCCCCCTTGTGCCCCTCCGCCCAGTCCAGCAGCGTCAGTTCAAATTGGGCCATACGCTCCAGTAGATCCTCGTAAAAGCGGCCCTGGCCCATCTCCCGGCGCATATCCGCGCAGACCTCGGGAATACGGGGGTCTCCGGCGTGCTTTTGATAACTCACCAACAGGTCGAGTTCGGAGTTCTCCTCGATCTCCACCCCCAGGTCGTAGAGGCCCTTGATGGGAGCGTTGCAGGCGAAAAAGTCCTGGGGCCGGGGGCCGAAGGTGATGATCTTCAGATTCTTCACACCGATGACGGCCCGGGCGATGGGCACGAACTCCGCCATCATCTTCGCGCACTCCGCCGCTGTGCCTACAGGATAGGCGGGGATATAGGCCGGGAGCCACCGCAGGCCCAGGTTATACGAGCAGTTGAGCATTCCGCAGAAGGCGTCGCCCCGGCCATTGACGAGGTCGCCGTCTCCTTCGGCGGCGGCAATGTACATGGTGGGGCCGTCATAGCGGAAGAGCTTGGCCATCAGCGTCTCCGGGGTCTCCGGGCCGAAGTTGCCCAAGAAGACCACCAGGGCGTTGCAGCCGTTGGCCTTCACGTCGGCCACCGCCTTGACGGCGTCCTGTTCATTTTCCACGGTGATGGGGCATTCGTAGAGGTCTTGGCCGGGATAGGCCGCGGCGATGTTCTTACGGCGCTGGGTGCTCAGGGCTACGGGAAAGCAGTCCCGGCTGACGGCGATGAGGCCCAGCTTGACTTCGGGGATGTTTGTCATCATAACGTATTGCCTCCTTATCATTTTGACCGCCGACGTCGGCGGGGGCATTCTTATCGCAGCTCGGGAAAGAGATCCTTCATGGCGGGGTAGATGGCCCGGAACTTTTGGTACTGGGCCTCGTAGCGCGCCACCAGTTCCGCCTCGGGCGAGATGGTATCCGCCACCCGGACCAGCGCCTTGCAGACAGCCTCCACGCTCTCATATTCCCCGCAGGCCACCATGGCCAGCATAGCGCCGCCCATGGCCGGGCCCTGCTCGGAGGCGGGAACGGTGAGCTCCATGTTCAGAACATTGGCCAGGATCTTCCGCCACAGCGGGCTCTTGGCCCCGCCGCCGCAGAGCATACTTTTGTTCACGCTAAGTCCCAGGGACCGGGCCACCTCCACGCTGTCCCGGAGGGCAAAGGCCACCCCCTCCAGCACCGCCTGGGTCATATCGGCACGGGTGGTGTCCATGCTCATACCCACAAAGGCGCCACGGGCGTCGGTATCGTTGATGGGGCTCCGTTCACCCATGAGATAGGGCAGGAAAAACACCGGGCCCCGGCCCAGGGCCTCCTCGGAGATAGGCGCTTGCTCGGCGGCGTAGTCCTCAGTCTGAAAGATCTCCTCCATCAGCCACTTGTTGCAGCTGGCCGCGCAGAGCATACAGCCCATCAGGTGCCAGCGTCCGTCGGCGTGGGCAAAGGCGTGGAGGGCGTTGTGAGGGTCCACGCCAAAGCGGTCGCTGGCGATGAACACTGTCCCCGAGGTGCCCAGGGAGATATTGCACGCCCCGTCTCCCACCGTGGCCGTACCCACCGCCGCGGCGGCGTTGTCCCCCGCCCCGGCGCAGACCGTCACGCTCTCGGATAGACCCAGAGCCTGGGCGATCTCCGGGCGTAGCGTGCCCACGCTCTGCCAGCTCTCAAAGAGCCGGGGCATCTGCGCCTCACAAACGCCGCAGAGCTCCAGCATCTCTGGCGACCATCGCTTATGCTCCACGTCCAGCAGCAGCGTGCCGCTGGCGTCGGAGTAGTCGGTGCAGTGGACGCCGGTGAGGATGTAGTTGATGTAATCCTTGGGCAGCATGATCTTGGCGATGCGCTTGAAATGCTCGGGCTCATTTTCCCGCAGCCACAGCAGCTTGGGCGCGGTAAAGCCCGCAAAGGCAATGTTGGCGGTGCGCTGGGACAAGGTCTGCTTGCCCACCACGGCGTTGAGGTAGTCTACCTCCTTGGCGGTGCGGCCATCGTTCCAGAGGATGGCCGGACGGATGACCCGGTCCTCTTCGTCCAGCACCACCAGCCCGTGCATCTGCCCCCCCGCGCCGATGCCTGCTACCAGGCCGGCGTCAAAGCCCTCCAGCAGTCTGGGGATACCGGTCAATACCGCCCGCTTCCAGTTCTCCGGGTCCTGCTGGGCCCAGCCGGGCTGGGGAAACTCCAGGGGATAGTCCAGAGACAGCTGGTTGTGGATGACGCCCTTGCCGTCCATCAGCAGCAGTTTCACAGACGAGGTACCCAGGTCCACGCCGATATAGTACACGCCCTCACGCCCCTTTCTCACTTTCTGAAACCTATTTTACTAAACCGCCAAAGGCAAGTCAAGGCTTTCGGCATTGACCGGAGGAAAAAATGTGATACAATAGCCGTAAACGGCTGTTGTACAGCTTTATGCCGCCTTTGCTCCCCGGCTTCGCCGGGAACCGCAAAGGATGGCACATTGCGCCACACCGCTTTGCGGATGTGGTACAATGAGACGCAAAGTGAAAGGAGGCGCAGCCATGTTTCGACCCATGCGCAGATCAAAGCAGGCGCTCACGCCGGACCAGTGCGTCCAGGTGCTGGAGCAAGAGCCCCGCGGCGTTTTATCCGTTCACGGCGAGGGCGGATACCCCTATGGCTTCCCCATGGACCACCTCTACCTGGACGGCAGGCTCTACTTCCACTGCGCCCGCGAGGGCCACAAGTTGGACGCTATAACTGCCGACGACCGGGTGAGCTACTGCGTGATGGACCAGGGCTTTCGCCGTGAGGGCGAATGGGCGCTGAACATCCAGAGCGTCATTGTCTTTGGCCGGGTGCGTAAGGTCGCAGATCCGGCCCGGCGGGAGGACATCGCCCGACAGCTGGGCCTGAAATATAACCCCTCCCCCCAGGCGGTGGAGGAGGAGCTGGAGCGCGCCCTGGACCGGGCGGAAATTTTGGAGCTGACCATCGACCATATGACCGGCAAGCTGGTCAACGAGTCATGAGCGGTTATGTGGTCTACATCCTCCGCTGCGGCGACGGCACCCTCTATACCGGCTGTACCAACGACCTACCAAAGCGCCTAGCGGCCCACCAGTCCGGCAAGGGCGCCAAGTACACCCGCGCCCGTCTTCCGGTGGAGCTGGTCTACTCCGAGCCCGCCGCCGACCGCTCGGCGGCCCTGCGCCGGGAGCGGGCCGTCAAGGCCCTCACCCGGCAGCAAAAGCTGGCGCTGATCGGCGATGAAGGCAAAAAAAGACCCGCTGACTAGCGGGTCTTTTTTTGCCTTTGCTTTTGGCGGGTCAAGACTCCTCTCGCTGGCGCTCGTCTCTTGGCACATACTCCTGGGGTGTCACCAGGCTCTTGTAAGCCGGGCGGATGATCTTGTTGGCTGAGACCAGCTCCTCCATGCGGTGGGCACTCCAGCCGGCCACCCGGGCGATGGCGAACAAGGGCGTATAGAGCTCCACGGGGATGCCCAGCATCTCGTAGACAAAACCGCTGTAGAAGTCCACGTTGGGGCTGACGCCCTTGTAGATCTTCCGCTCCCGGGCAATGAGCTTGGGCGCGGCGGACTCCACGGCGTTATAGAGAGCCAGGTCCTTCTCCCTGCCCTTCTCCGCCGCCAGCTTCTCCACAAAACCCTTGAAGATGACCTCACGGGGGTCGGACAAAGAGTAAACCGCGTGGCCCATGCCGTAGATCAGGCCCTTGTGGTCAAAGGCTTCCTTGTTCAGAATTTTGGCCAGGTAGGCCATGACCTCGTCCTCATCGGACCAGTCCTTCACATGGCGCTTGATGTCCTCCATCATGGCCATGACCATGATGTTGGCCCCGCCGTGGCGCTTGCCCTTCAGTGAGCACAGGGCCGCAGCCATGGCGGAATAGGTGTCTGAGCCGGAGGAGGTGACCACCCGGGTGGTAAAGGTGGAGTTGTTGCCGCCGCCGTGCTCGGCGTGGAGCAGCAGCGCCACATCCAGCACCCGGGCCTCCAGAGGGGTATACTTCATGTCCGGCCGGAGCATCCGCAGGAAGTTTTCCGCAATGGAGTAGCGGGGATTGGGCCGGTGGATGTACATACTGGCGTTTTTGCGGTAGTGGTTATAGGCGTGGTAGCCGTAGACGGCCAGCATGGGAAAGACGCTGATGAGACCGATGCACTGCCGAAGGGCGTTTTCCTCGCTGAGGTCGGCCACCTTTTTGTCATAGGACGCCAAGGTCAGCACGCTTTTGGTCATGGTGTTCATCACATCGCCGCTGGGCGCTTTCATGATGACGTCCCGGGTAAAGTTGGTGGGCATGGTCCGGCACACGGACAGCGCCTCGCAAAAACTGCTCAGCTCCTCCTCGTCAGGCAGGCGGCCAAAGATGAGCAGATAGGCGGTCTCTTCAAAGGCAAAACGCATCCCGGTGCTGCCCCGGATCAAGTCCTTCACATCGTAGCCCCGGTAGCGCAGCTGGCCGTCGCAAGGAGTCTTCACGCCGTCCACCATCTCAAAGGCCTTGACCTCGGAGATGTTGGTCAGACCTGCCAAGACCCCCTGGCCGTTTTCATCCCGCAGTCCCGCCTTGACGCCGAATTCCTTGTAAAGCTCCCGCCGCACCGCGTCGTTCTCCCGGCACAGCGACGCCATTTTTTCCGTATATTGCTGCACATTCTCGTATTTTGTCATTTCAGACCTCCTTGTATCTCCGGGCAAATTCCACAATATAGTCAGTTTACCACACCTGTCCCATAAATTGCTTGAACGGACTGTGAATTTTCCGCTCTTGCGTCAGAGGCGGAAATTTTATATAATTGTAAAAACACGATGAAAGGCGGCAGTTTTATGACGTATGATTTTACCTCGGTCCTGGACCGCAAGGGCAAGGACGCCGTGGCGGTGGACGCCCCGCCGCTGCTGGCCCCGATCCGGGACGGCTTTGACCTCATCCCCATGTGGGTGGCGGACATGAACTTCCCCGTCTGCCCCGCCGTGACTGACGCTATCCGCGCTCGGCTGGACCACCCCACCTTTGGCTACTTCGATCCCCGGCCAGAGTATTTTGACGCCATCCTCCGCTGGCAGCGCGACCGCCACGGCGTAGAGGGCCTGGAGCCCCAGCACATCGGCTACGAAAACGGCGTGCTGGGCGGCGTGGCCTCGGCCCTGGCCGCCTTGTGCGCGCCGGGAGAGCCGGTGCTGCTCCATTCCCCCGCCTATGTGGGCTTTGCCCACACCCTGGCCGACAACGGCTACCGGGCGGTCCACTCTCCCCTGGTCCGGGACGACCAGGGCGTGTGGCGAATGGATTTTGGGGATATGGAGGAAAAAATCGCCCAAAATAACATTCATACCGCCATTCTCTGCTCTCCCCACAATCCCTCGGGCCGGGTGTGGGAGCGCTGGGAGCTGGAAAAGGCCATGGAGCTCTTTGAAAAATATGACGTCTACGTCATCTCCGATGAGATCTGGTCAGATATCGTCCGGCCCGGTGTTCGGCACATTCCCACCCAGAGCGTCAGTGACGACGCCAAACAGCGCGCCGTGGCCCTCTACGCCCCTACCAAGACCTTCAACCTGGCGGGCTTTGTGGGCTCCTACCACATTATCTACAATAAGCGCCTTCGGGACCGGGTCGTCCACCAATCTGAGCGCAGCCACTATAACGAGATGAATCTGCTGTCCATGTACGCCTTGATGGGCGCGTACTCCGACCAGGGCGCGGAGTGGGCCGGGCAGCTCAATGCGGTATTGGCCGCCAACGCAGACTACGCCTGCGACTTCATTGCCGCGCATTTCGACGGCGTGGAGACAGCCAAGCCCCAGGGGACCTATATGCTGTTTTTGGACTGCACCCGGTGGTGCAACCACCACGGCAAGACCCTGGAGGAGCTGCTGGCGGCGGGTCACAGCGTGGGCGTGGCCTGGCAGGATGGGCGGCCCTTCTACGGTCCCAGCCATATCCGAGTCAATCTGGCCCTGCCCCTGAGCCGGGTCCAGGAGGCCTTCCAGCGGCTGGACCGGTATGTGTTTGACCCCTGAGCTGCCCGGTTTTTGATACCAGACAGCTTTATAAAGATATTGACAAATTGAAAAATTTTGGTAGAATATTAGTTTGTTAGTATCTGCCTATCCAGTTCCCGGAAAGCGGGCGCCCGCTTTCCTTGTCTCTAGCGAGACAAGGATGGGCCTTCCCCGCCGCGAAAAGGCGCCGGAGGGCGGACCACTGCAAAAAACAATTTAGGAGGATCCGCAATGAAGAAGTATGTCAGCCTGCTGCTGGCCCTGGCCATGGTCTTTGCCCTGGCTGCCTGCGGCGGCAACAACGACCCCAGCATCAACACCAACACCGACGCTCCCACCACCGACACCCCCGCCACCGACGCTCCGGCTACTGACGCCCCCGTTGCCGACGCCGGCGACTGGCACATCGGCATCATCACCGGCACCGTCTCTCAGTCTGAGGACGACCTGCGCGGCGCTGAGGCCATTCAGGCCAAGTATGGCGCCGACAAGGTGAAGCTGGCCACCTACCCTGACAACTTCACCGAGGAGCTGGAGACCACCATCCAGACCATCGTGAATATGTCCGATGACGCCCAGATGAAGGCCATCATCGTCAACCAGGCCATCCCCGGCACCGCCGAGGCCTTCAAGCAGGTCAAGGAGCGCCGCCCCGACATCCTGTGCATCGCCGGCGAGTCCCATGAGGACCTGCCCGTCATCGGCGCTTCCGCCGACCTGGTGTGCAACAACGACTTCGTCTCCCGCGGCTATCTGATCATCAAGACCGCTCACGATCTGGGCTGCGACACCTTCGTGCATATCTCCTTCCCCCGTCACATGAGCTATGAGACCATGTCCCGCCGTGTGGCCGTCATGACCGAGGCCTGCAAGGAGTTCGGCATGACCTTCGTTCAGGAGACCGCTCCCGATCCCACCACCGACGTGGGCGTCCCCGGCGCTCAGGCCTACGTGCTGGAGAAGGCTCCCGAGTGGATCAAGAAGTACGGCCAGAACTCCGCCTACTTCTGCACCAACGACGCCCACACCGCTCCTCTGCTGCAGCGGCTGCTGGAGCTGGGCGGCTACTTCATCGAGGCCGACCTGCCCTCTCCTCTGATGGGCTATCCCCAGGCTCTGGGCGATCTGGACCTGACCGCCGAGGCCGGCGACTTTGACGCCATCCTGGCCAAGGTGGAGAAGGCCGTCTGCGACGCTGGCGGCGAGGGCCGCTTCGGCACCTGGGCTTACTCCTATGGCTACTGCGTGTCCGCCGGTCTTGCTCAGCACGCCATCAACGTCATCGAGGGCAAGAGTGAGATCACCAACATGGACGACGTGGCCGCCGCTCTGAAGGAGTTCTCCCCCAAGGCCTCCTGGAACGGCTCGGGCTACACCAACGCCGACACCGGCGTCAAGGCCGACAACGTGTTCCTGATCTACCAGGACACCTATATCATGGGTAACCCCGGTAAGTTCATGGGCGCCACCGAGGTGGAGGTCCCCGAGAAGTACTTCACTGTGAAGTAAGTTTCCCCAGCGCTTTTACGACAGGTAATCAAGAGACAGGGGGGAGGGCATCCTCCCCCCTGTTTTTAAACAAAGGATGTGATTCAGATAGGTAACCAAACTGCTCCTTTGTTGGAGATGCGCAGCATCAAGAAGGACTTTTTCGGCAATCAGGTCCTCACCGACATCAACCTCACTCTGAATGAGGGAGAAGTCCTGGGGCTCTGCGGCGAAAACGGCGCGGGTAAGAGCACGCTGATGAAGATCCTCTTCGGCATGGACGTGATCCGGGAAACCGGCGGCTATGAAGGAGAGATCCTCATCAACGGTGAGAAGGCGGAGTTCGCTACCCCCTTTGACGCTCTGACCGCCGGTATCGGCATGGTGCACCAGGAGTTCTCCCTGATCCCGGGCTTTACCGCCACTGAAAACATCCTTCTCAACCGAGAGCCACAGCGCAAGAGCGTTTTGTCCCAGGTCTTCGGTCCGCGGCTCAACACCCTGGACCGGAAGGAAATGAAGGCACGCTCCGGCGCCGCCATCGAAAAGATGGGCGTGGAGATCGACCCCAACATGACCATCAGCGAAATGCCCGTGGGCCACAAGCAGTTCACCGAGATCGCCCGGGAGCTGAGCAAGGACCAGCTTAAGCTCCTGATCCTGGACGAGCCCACCGCCGTTCTGACCGAGCGGGAGGCCGAGGCTCTGCTGGCCTCCATCCGCAATATGTCCGCCCAGGGCATTGCCGTCATCTTTATCACCCACCGGCTCCAGGAGATCCTGGCGGTGTGCGATAAGGTGGTGGTCATGCGCGACGGCTATGTGGTCCAGGACGTACCCGCCAAGGACACCAGCGTGCCTGAGATCACCCGCTGGATGGTGGGCCGCAACGTCCAGACCTCCTCCGCCTCCCCGCGGGCCGACAGCCAACAGTTCTCCGACCCCATCCTGTCTATTCGGGACCTTTGGGTGGACATGCCCGGCGAGATCGTCCGGGACGTCAACTTGGACGTTTGCCGGGGCGAGATCTTGGGCATTGGCGGTCTGGCCGGCCAGGGCAAGCTGGGCATCCCCAACGGCGTCATGGGCCTCTATCCCGCCGGCGGCAGCGTGATCTTCGACGGCCAGGAACTGCCCCTGGGCAGTCCCCGCGCCTGCCTCAACGCCTCCTTGGCCTTTGTCTCGGAGGACCGCCGGGGTGTGGGTCTATTGCTGGACGAGACCCTGGAGTGGAACGTGGCCTTCACCGCCATGCAGGTGCAAAACAAGTTCCTGAAAAAATTTGGCCTCTTTACCTGGCGCGACGAGAAGGCCATCCACGACGTCACCCAGAAGTATATTGACGAGCTTCAGATCAAATGCACCAGCTCCAAGCAAAAGGCCAAGGAGCTCTCCGGCGGCAACCAGCAGAAGATCTGTCTGGCCAAGGCCTTTGCCCTGGAGCCCAAGTTCCTCTTCGTCTCCGAGCCCACCCGGGGCATCGACGTGGGCGCGAAATCTCTGGTGCTGGACGCCCTCAAGCGCTTCAACCGCGAAAGCGGCGTCACCGTTGTGATGATCTCCTCAGAGCTTGAGGAGCTGCGGCAGACCTGTGACCGCATCGCCATCATCTCCGGCGGAAGAGTGGCCGGCATTCGCCCGGCTACCGATTCCTCCGAGGACTTTGGTATGCTCATGGTCAGCCAGGTCGTGTAAAGGGGGTGGGTCAGCGTGAGTGAAAAGAAAGACTACAATTTGAATAGTCCCTCCAAATTCAGCGACGAGATGAAGACCATCCCGCCCGTGCGCAAGCTTACGGAGCTGGAGAAGGCGCAGCTGTCCCCCCTCCAGGCGCTGGTGGCCGCCTACGGCCTCCCCCGCTTGATCATCACCCTCTTTTTGATGCTCCTCTTTATCCTGGCTCCCTTCTCGGGGGCCGACTTCGCCACCCAGATCACCAACGTCATCGCCCGCTTCAGCTGGAACGCGGTGCTGGTGCTGGCCATGGTGCCCATGGTCCACTCCGGCTGCGGACTGAACTTCGGTCTCCAGCTGGGCATTCTGGCCGGTCTGCTGGGCGGCACGCTGGCTATCCAGCTGGGCTTTACCGGCGGGATGTGCTTCTTCATCGCCATCCTGATCTCCACCCCCTTCGCCATCCTCTTTGGCGGCGGCTACGGCGCGCTGCTGAACAGGATCAAGGGCGGCGAGATGATGGTGGCCACCTATGTGGGCCTCTCTTCGGTGTCCTTTATGTGCATGGTTTGGCTGTTCATTCCCTACTCCAACCCCAACCTCGTTATGGCCTACACCGGCGAGGGACTGAAGCAGATGATCCCCCTGGACAACTTCTACGCCGATGTGCTCTCCAACTTCTTGAAGATCGATCTGAACTTCATCGGCGTCAACCTGGTCATCCCCACGGGCTCCATCCTGTTCTTCGCCCTGCTGGCCCTCGGCGTGTGGGCCTTCCTCCACACCAAGACGGGCACGGCCATGACCGCCGTGGGCTCCAACCCCACCTTTGCCAAGGCCTCTGGCATCAATATCGACCGCTCCCGCACCCTGTCGGTGATCTTGTCCACCTGGCTGGGCGCTGTGGGTATCCTGGTCTATCAGCAGGGCTTTGGCTTTGTCCAGGCCTATAACGCCCCGCTGAATATGGCTCTGCCCGCGGTGTCCGCTATCCTGATCGGCGGCGCCAGCGTGAATAAGGCCAGCATCGCCAACGTGGTCATCGGTACGTTCCTGTTCCAGGGTCTTGTGACCATGACGCCTACGGTGATGAACTCCATGCTGAACGTGGGCGATATGAGCGAGGTCATCCGCGTCATCGTCTCCCAGGGCATGATCATCTACGCTCTGACGAGAAAGACGGAGGGATCGAAATGAACAACAATAAATCATTTGGCTCTAAGCTCCTCAGTTTTTTGCGCAACAACATGGTCCCCATCATGTTCATCATCATCTGCGGCGTCTGCATCTGGCTCTCCGGCTTCTCCTGGAGCTATCTTTTCAACCAGGTGGTCACCCGTATGGGCCGGAACATCTTCCTGATGCTCAGCCTGCTGATCCCCATCATGGCGGGCATGGGATTGAACTTCGGCATGACGTTGGGCGCTATGGCCGGTGAGATCGCCCTCATCTTGGTCTCTGACTGGCAGATCTGGGGCATTCCCGGCGTGGTGCTGGCTATGCTGATCTCTATCCCGCTGTCGGTGCTGCTGGGCCTGCTGTGCGGCAAGCTCATGAATATGGCCAGGGGCCGTGAGATGATCACCGGCTATGTCCTCAACTTCTTCATGGGCGGCGTCTACCAGTTCGTGGTGCTCTATATGATGGGCTCTGTCATCCCCATCATGCACCACACCATTAAACTGCCCCGCGGCTACGGCGTGCGGACCACCACCGACCTCTCCAACATGCGTCAGTGTCTGGATAACCAGTGGGCGCTGACTGTCGGCGGGGTGAAGATCCCCCTGCTGACCTTTGCGATCATCGCCGTTTTCTGTCTGGTGATCGTCTGGTTCCGCAAGACCAAGCTGGGCCAGGATATGCGGGCGGTGGGCCAGGACATGGAGGTGGCCCGGGACGCGGGTATCAAGGTAGAGCGCACCCGCATCATCTCCATCATCATCTCCACCGTCTTCGCCGGCTTCGGCATGATCATCTACTGCCAGAACCTGGGCAACTTCCCCACCTACACCGCGCACTCCCAGATCGGTATGTTCTGCATCGCCGCGCTGCTGGTAGGCGGCGCCAGTGTGGAAAAGGCCTCCATCGGCAACGTCTTTTTGGGCGTCATTTTGTTCCACACCATGTTCATCGTGGCCCCCAAGGCAGGCCAGAACCTCACCGCCTCGCCCCAGATCGGCGAATACTTCCGGGTGTTCGTCTCCTACGGCATCATCACCCTTGCCCTGGTCATGTATGAGGCCAAGAAACGCCGGGCGAAGTCGGGTACCGGCGCGCTGCTGGCCCAGGCCCAGAAGGCCCAGAAAGAGGAAGGGGGCGCTCAGGCATGAAGCTGCGTAAGATCCTGATCCCGGCAGCCGTGGTGTTGCTGTGTATCGCCCTGGGCGCTGTGATGATGGTCATTGGCCGGGGCCACACGATCTATATCGACAACAAGACCATCGAATATAACGGCACCGAGTATAAGTCCTTCTACCGTGTGGACGTCACGGTCAAGGGAGAGGAAAAGCCCCTGACCGCGCTGGCCCGTGAGCGGGTCTCCACCACCTGCCTCGGCCAGAGCTTCCACATGGACCTGACCGTCACCGACGAAAAGGACGGCCAGCCCCGGTCCTTGTCGGTGGATTTGAAGCTGCCCTATGATATGGACGGGCCCATCATCAACCTCCCCGCCCTGCTGGCCGGACAGCCCCAGGAGGCCTGGCTGGACGAGTTCATCCCCGCGCCTCCCTCCCCCGAGCCTGACGACATCGACCTCAGCGGCGCTCTGGAGGGCGATCTGACCGGCGACCTGGGTGTTGATCCGGACGCGGGCATTCTGGAATAGAGACCCCTATTCCCGCAAACACGCAAACGCAGACCCCGAAACGTCACCCGGCGTTTCGGGGTCCTTGTTTTCTCCAGAGGGAATTGCTATAATGGTCCCAGTATCTCCCGCGGAAACGAGGTGGACCTATGTCCAACATCATCGAGATCACAAACTTTGCCGCCCCGGAGCTGGACGCCTACGCCCGGCTCACCGAGGCCCAGCTGCGCAGCCGCCTGGAGCCGGAGCTTGGTATCTTCATCGCCGAAAGCCCCAAGGTCATCGACCGGGCGCTGGACGCGGGCTATGAACCGGTGAGTCTGCTGATGGAACGCAAGCATTTGACCGGCCAGGGCGCCGGCATCATCGCCCGGTGCGGCGACGTGCCTGTTTACACCGCGGATGACGCCCTGCTTGCCAACCTCACCGGCTATCCGCTGACCCGGGGGGTGCTGTGCGCCATGCGCCGCCCTGCCCTGCCCACGGTGGAGGCGCTATGCCAAAGCGCCCACCGGGTGGCCGTGCTGGAAAACATCGTGGACCACACCAACATCGGCGCCATCTTCCGCTCCGCCGCCGCGCTGGGGATGGACGCGGTACTGCTGACCCCCTCCTGCTGCGATCCCCTCTACCGCCGCTCGGCCCGGGTCAGCATGGGCACGGTGTTCCAGGTCCCCTGGACCCGCATCGGCGCCAAGCTGGAGGACTGGCCCGGTCCCGGGCTGGAGCGGCTCCACGCCCTGGGCTTCCAGACGGTGGCCATGGCCCTGCGCCATGATACGGTAGACATCGACGACCCCGCCCTTCGCGCGGCGGACAAGCTGGCCATCGTCCTGGGCACCGAGGGCGACGGTCTGGGCGAGACCACCATCGCCCGGTGCGACCACACCGTGAAGATCCCCATGGCCCACGGCGTGGACTCCCTCAACGTGGCCGCCGCCAGCGCCGTGGCCTTCTGGGCCCTGCGGTGGGGGCAAGGCAAGACTTGACAGGGATGTCGAAATTTGTTACAATGGCGTGGCGTTCGTTAGAGCGTCAATAAATTGAGAAGAAAGAGGTACATACACATGAAGAGATTTGTTGTTCTGATGCTGGCCCTGGTCATGATCCTTTCCCTGGCCGCCTGCGGCGGTAAGACCAAGTGCGACATCTGCGGCGAGACCAAGAGCTGCAAGAGCATTGAGGTCCTGGGCGAAAAGATCAACATCTGCGACGACTGCCAGAGCCAGATGGAAGATCTGGCCAACAGCCTGGGTGATCTCGACCTGAGCGCCCTGGGCTAAGCCATCCCTCCCCCGCAAAACGTCCGCGTCCCCTGTTAAACGCAGGGGACGCGGTTTTTTATACCTGTCGCCAGCGGTCGGTCTTTCTACCCCCGGCACAGTCTTTCGCACTTGTTTTTTGCAACCAGGTGTGATATGATGAATTATCTTGGAAAATTATAGTCAAGGAGGCGGCACGGTGGGTTCTCTTTCCGATTTTATGGCCAATATGGATTGGCAGCGGATGCTCACCACGCTGTTTTCCGCCGTAGCGGCCCTGATCTGTCTCACCATTCATGAGCTATGCCACGGCCTGACCGCCTACCGCCTGGGCGACCCCACGGCCAAGGTTGCCGGGCGGCTGACTTTGAACCCCATTCGGCACATCGACCCCTTTGGTTTGATCCTGATGGTCACAGCCGGGGTGGGCTGGGCAAAGCCGGTGCCGGTGGATATGCGCTACTTTAAAGCTCCCAAGCGGGACATGGCCATCACCGCCCTGGCGGGGCCTGTGAGCAACTTCCTGCTGGCCTGGCTCTTTCTGTTGCTGGGTGGTGGGACATTTCGGTGGATGATGGGGGGGCTCCTCGGCGGGTACCCGGCGTGGGCCGGGTACACCCTTCTCTATCTGACCCAGTTCCTGGAAAATGCCGCCATCCTCAGCGTGGGCCTCGGGGTGTTCAACCTCTTCCCCGTCCCGCCCCTGGACGGCTCCCGGGTGGTCTTTGCCCTCCTCCCCGACAGGGCCTACTACACTGTCATGGCTTACGAACGCTATGTCATGGTAGCGGTGCTGGCCGCCGTTTGGCTGGGCTGGCTGGACCAGCCCCTGACCTTCCTGATCTCCCACGTCACCAATTTCCTTTGTACCATCAGCTTCTTCCCCTATCCCCTGTTTTAACGTCCATTCCAAGCCGAAAGTGAGGTGAGAGCCGTGGAGGAGCTCACGTTCCATCTGGAGCACGTGGTCAAGGCCAAGGAGGATGCCATGGAGGACTTCAACGGCCCTCTGGACCTCATTTTGAGCCTGCTCTCCAAAAACAAAATGGAGATCAAGGATATCCAGATCTCCCTGATCCTGGACCAATATCTGGCCTGGATGGCACGCCGCAAGGAGCTGGACCTGGACGTGGCCAGCGAGTTTGTCACCATGGCGGCGCATCTGGTCTATATCAAGACCCGGATGCTCCTGTCCATCCACGACGAGGAGGCCATGAGCGAGATGGAGCAGCTCATCGCCGACCTGGAAGCCCACCAGCGCCATGAGAGCTATTTGAAGATCCAGGCCATCGCGCCCCAGCTGGGCGAGCGGTATCTCTACGGCCGCGACTATATCACAAAAACTCCCGAGCATCTGCCTGTCAACAAGATCTACCACTATCAGCATAAGCCCGAGGACCTCTACCGGGCCATCTCCTTGACCATGGAGCGGCTGGATAACCGCATGCCACCCCCTATGGCGGCCTTTGAGGGCATCGTGGGCCGGGAGCCCTACCCCGTCAGCGACAAAGCCAGCGAGGTCATCGAGCGCCTTCGCTCCTTCGGCGTAGCCCGGTTCCTCTCCCTTTTTAAGGGAAGCCGCAGCCGCAGCGAGATCGTGGCCACCTTTCTGGCGGTGCTGGAGCTGTGCAAGGCCTGCCGCATCCTCTTGGCGGGCACCGCCGAGGACTGCACCGTCACCTGTATCGACGACGGCTCGGACTTGCCCAACATGGACCTGGACAGCTACTAAAAGGAGGCGACGATCATGGAACTCAAAGACACCCAGCACGCCATCGAGGCCATCTTGTTCGCCGCGGGCGAGCCTGTGGGCGTGGAGCGGATGTGCATGACGCTGGATCTGGACCGGGAGACGGTGGACGAGCTATGCCGCAATCTGGCCGACCAGCTCAGCTACGAGCACCACGGCATCCGGGTCATTCAGCTGGACAACGCCTGGCAGATGTGCTCCGCGCCGGAATACGCCGAGACCGTCCGCCAGACTTTTGAATCGAGAAAGCCCGCCAAGCTCAGTCAGCCGGCGCTGGAGGTCCTGTCCATCATCGCCTACTTCCAGCCCACCACCCGGGCCTATGTGGACCAGGTCCGGGGCGTGGACAGTTCCTACACTGTGGGGCTGTTGCTGGAGCGGGAACTGATCGAGGAGTGCGGCCGTCTGGCCGTGCCCGGCCGGCCCATCCTCTACCGCACCACCAAGAATTTCCTGCGTTCCTTCGGGCTCAGCTCCATCGCCGACCTGCCGGAGCTTCCTAACTCCACCCCGGAGGACGGTCAGATCACGCTGGAGCTCCAGGCCAGCATTGAAAAGCTCCGGGCCACCGAGGAAATGGCCGACGTCACCGACGACGAGCTCATCGAGGCCGCCGCCCGCCTGGCTGCGGAAGAGGCTGCCGCCACCCTGTCCGAGGAGGACTTCCCCGCCACCGACGAGCCCCAGGCTCAGACCCCGGAGGAGACCGAGCCTGACGGGGAGGCCGATGCTTCCCCTACGCTCCAGACCTTTGAGGAACTGATCGAGGACGGCGAGGACAGCGACGAAGAGGAAGACGACTATGGGGACTTATAAATGAAGATCCTGGGTATCATTGTTCTGGTACTGGCCGCCCTGGCCCTGCTCCCTCTGGGGGTCCGAGTCCGGTATGATGAGGACGGGCCGCTGGTCTGGGCGAAGCTCTGGTTGATCCGGCTGCGTCTTTTTCCCAAAAAAGATAAGCAAAAGAAAAAGCCACGGGAAAAGAAGCCAAAGGAGAGCGAAGCTCCACCGGAGGAGCAGGCGAAGAAAAAGGGCGGCGCGCTGGATACGGTCCGGGCCGCGCTGCCGCTGGTCAAGCCCGCCCTTCAGGGGATCAAGAAGCGGCTGACCATCCGGGAGCTGGAGCTCCACGTTACCTGGGCCGCCGCCGATCCCGCCGACGCCGCCATCGGCTACGGTCGGGCTCAAGCCGCCCTGGGCGGTCTGTGGGCCCTGATCGACCAGAACTTTAAGGTCAAAAAGAGCCGCCTTGGCTGCTCGGTGGACTTTGACCAGACCGCCCCCACCGTCTATGCCGACGCCACGCTGACGATGCGGCTGGGTCAGGTGATCACCCTGGGTATCCCACTGCTTGTTAAATTCATGTCAAATGTCTCTCGTATCAAGCGGGAGAAAGCGGATAAAACCAGAAAAGAGGCGTAAGTTATGAGCGAACATCCCATCGACAACATGATGACCACCACCCTGCAAAAGATCAAAGAGATGCTGGACGTGGACGTCATCGTGGGCAAGCCCATCCAGACCCCGGACGGCCTAATGCTCATCCCCATCTCAAAGCTGTCTCTGGGCTTTGCCAGCGGCGGCAGCGAGTTTGGCAAGACTCCGCGCATCGAGGGTAAAAACAACTTCGGCGGCGGCGCCGGCGCGGGGGTGAAGGTAGAGCCGGTGGCCTTCCTCATCGTCCGGGGCGAGAACGTGCGGCTGCTGCCGGTGGGGATGCCTCCGGCGGGTCCCATCGACCGCGCGGTGGATATGGTCCCCGACGTGGTGGACAAAGTCACCGCCTTCTTCGACCAGCGCAAGCGGGATAAGGAAGGGTTTTAACGGCATACTAAGGCCAACTCCACCAAAGCCGCGAGGTGTGTTGACCATATGCGCAAAAAGATCCTATCCCTTTTGCTCTCCTGGGCCCTTTGCGCCCTTTTCGTCCCCATCCCCGCCGCCCAGGCGGTATCTACCTCGGCCCGGTGCGCCATCCTGATGGAGGCGTCCTCGGGCCGGGTCCTTTACGCCCAAAATGAAGGGGAGGTCCACTCCATTGCCTCCATCACCAAGCTCCTCACCGCCCTGACGGCGGCGGAGCTGTGCCCGGATGTGGACGCCCCAGTGACCGTGGACCCCGCCGCCGTGGGCGCGGAGGGGTCTTCCATGTACCTCACCGCCGGAGAGGTCCTGCCCCTGCGGCATCTCCTTTACGGCCTGCTGTTGCGCTCGGGTAACGACGCGGCCAACGCCATTGCCATCCACTGCTCTGGCAGCGTGGAGGCCTTTGCCCAGGCCATGAACCGCACCGCCCAGCGCCTTGGCATGACCCACTCCCACTTTATGAACCCCAGCGGTCTGGAGCAGGAGGGGCACTTCTCCTGCGCCTATGATATGGCCTTATGCGCCCAGGCTTTTTTAGCCCAGCCTGTCCTGGCGGAAATCGCCGCCACCAAGTCCGTGACCCTGGGGACCCGGACCATCCAAAACCACAACAAGCTCCTTTGGAGTTATTCCGGCTGCGTTGGATTGAAGACGGGCTTTACCAAAAAAGCGGGGCGGACCTTGGTCTCCGCCGCCACCCGGGGCGGGACCACCCTCATCGCCGTCACCCTGAATGATGGCGACGACTGGCGGGACCACACCGCTCTTTTAGACTACGGCTTTTCCATCTGCCGCTCCCACCTTCTCTGCCGTGCTGGCAAGGGCCTGGGTCTGGTAGCGGTCTCGGGCAGTCTGGTCCCAGCGGTCCGGGTGGAGACCCAAAGCGACGTGCGCTGGTGCCTCACCGCTGACGAGGCCGTCACCGCCAAAATGGAGCTGCCCCGCCATGTCCAAGCACCCGTGAACCGGGGCCAGGTCCTGGGAAGCCTGACGTTTTACCTGAACGGCCAGGAGATCGGCCGTACCGCTGTGGTGGCCGCCGCCGCCGCGCCGGAAAATAAAAAACGCTGAAGGGAGCTGACACCTTTTGGAAGAGCGGTTGCAAAAGATCTTATCTGCCGCCGGGATCTGCTCCCGCCGGCAGGCAGAGGAATACCTGACCGCGGGCCGCGTCACCGTCAACGGCCACATTGCGGCTTTGGGCCAAAAGGCCGACCTGGACCGGGACGTGGTGCGCGTAGACGGCGCGCCTGTCCGCGCTCCCAGCACCCTTACATACCTGATGCTCCACAAGCCCCGGGGCTATATCACCACGCTTTCCGATGAAAAGGGCCGGCCTGCCGTGGCCGATCTGGTGGCGGACTGTCCCGCTCGGGTCTGGCCGGTGGGCCGTCTGGACTGGGACTCGGAGGGTCTGCTGCTGATGACCAACGATGGCGAGCTGACTCACCGCCTCACCCATCCCAGTCACCAGGTGGAAAAGGAGTATATCGTCACCGTCGCCGGCGATATAGACGCCGCGCTGCCCATTCTGGAGGGCCCCATGGCCCTGGACGGCGTACCTCTGGCCCCGGCCCAGGTCCGGGTGCTGGCGCCAGGCCGCCTCTCCATTGTCATCTGGCAAGGGAAAAACCGCCAGGTCCGCCGGATGTGCGCCGCCGCCGGGCTGGAGGTCACCCGCCTCAAGCGCCTCCGGGAGGGGTCGCTCACCCTGGGCGATCTGCCCCGGGGACAGTGGCGGAGGTTGACCGACGCGGAGGTGGCCGCGCTCAAGGCCCTCTGAGCATGCAAGAGCCTGAAATTTTTCCTGCAAAACCACTTGCTTTTGTTCCCCGTTTGGGGTATGATAAGGATTACACGAATTTGCGTCTGGGAGGTTTCATACCGCCATGAATCGGGATATTCTATCCGTTATTGAAAACCAAATGCCCACCTTTTCCAAGGGCCAGAAGCTCATCGCGAACTATATCCTGCAATCCTATGACAAAGCCGCCTTTATGACCGCCAGCAAGCTGGGCCAGACGGTGAAGGTCAGCGAATCCACCGTGGTCCGCTTTGCCGCGGAGCTTGGCTATGACGGCTACCCCGCCATGCAGCGCACCCTTCAGGAGATGATCCGCAACAAACTCACCTCCGTCCAGCGCATCGAGGTCAGCGACGACCGCATCGGCAGCCACGACATTCTCTCCATGGTCATGCACTCGGACATGGATAAGCTGCGCATGACCCTGGAGCAGATCGACCGCGCCCACTTTGAAGGGGCCGTGCAGGACATCGTCAAGGCCAAGCGCATCTACATCCTGGGCGTCCGCTCCGCCAGCGCCATCGCCACCTTCCTTGCCTTCTACTTCAATCTCATCTTTGACAACGCTACCTTGGTATCCATCTCCTCCGCCAGCGAGATCTTTGAGCAGCTTCTCCGGGTGGGGCCGGAGGATGTGGTCATCGGCGTCAGCTTCCCCCGCTACTCCAAGCGCACGGTGAAGGCCATGGAGTTTGCCCGGGACCGGGGCGCCCAGGTCATCGCCATCACCGACTCCGAGGCCTCTCCCCTCTCCGCCGCCGCCCAGCGGCTGCTGCTGGCCAAGAGCGACATGGTCTCCTTTGTGGACTCTCTGGTGGCCCCCTTGAGCCTGGTGAACGCCCTTATTGTCGCCATTGCCCGGGTCAAGAAGCAGGAGCTTTCGGAAAACCTGGAAAAGCTGGAGCATATCTGGGCCGAATATGAGGTCTACGAGACGGTGGAGGACCGGTCTTGACCGGCCACATCGTCGTCATCGGCGGCGGCGCGGCGGGCATGATGGCGGCGCTCCTTGCCCGCCAGCAGGGCGCGGCGGTCATCCTTTTGGAGCGCAATCCCAAGCTGGGCCGCAAGCTCTACATCACCGGCAAGGGCCGCTGTAACGTCACAAACTGCTGCGGCGTAGACCAGGTCCTGGCCGCCATTCCCAGAAACGGCAAGTTTTTATATAGCGCCATGTCCACCTTTTCTCCGGCCGATACCATGGCCTTTTTTGAGAGTTTGGGCGTGGCGTTGAAGGTGGAACGGGGCAACCGGGTCTTCCCTGTGTCCGACAAGTCCTCCGATGTGATCGACGCGCTGTTTTACGCGCTGCGCAAAGCGGGAGTGGAGGTCGTGGAGGCTCGGGCCAAGGCCCTGGAATACAAAGACGGCAAGGTCTCCGCCGTAATCGCCGACACGGGGGTCTTTCCCTGCGCCGCCGTCATCGTCGCCACCGGCGGGGTCTCCTATCCCGCCACCGGCTCCACCGGCGACGGCTACGCCCTGGCCCAGGCCGCGGGCCACACTGTCGTCCCGCCCCGGGGGTCGCTGGTCCCTCTGGAGGCAGAGGGCTGCGCCCCCTTGCAGGGGCTGTCTCTGAAAAACGTCAAGTTGACGGTCCTGAGCCAGAAAAACAAGAGCCTCTTCGCCGACCAGGGCGAGTTGCTTTTTACCCACTTCGGCCTGTCGGGACCGCTGGTACTGTCCGCCAGCGCCCATCTGCGGCACTTTGACCGGGAGCGCTACACCGCCCACATCGACCTCAAGCCCGCTTTGGACCTGGCCCAACTGGAGGCACGCATGGTGCGGGATCTGGCAGACTACGCCAACCGGGACATGGCCAACTACGCCCTCACGCTGGTCCCCCGGCTCCTGGCCCCCGTGGTGCTGGAACGCGCCGGCATCCCGGAGCATCTGAAGCTCAATTCTCTGACCAAAGAGGCCCGCCGGGGTCTCTGCCAGACCTTGAAGGACCTGGCATTCCCCATTCTGGGACCAAGGCCGGTGGAGGAGGCCATCGTCACCACCGGTGGGGTCAGCGTCAAGGAAGTCGATCCCAAAACGATGGCGTCCAAGCTGGTGGAAAACCTCTACTTCGCCGGAGAGGTGCTGGACGTAGACGGCTATACCGGCGGGTTTAATCTGCAGATCGCCTGGGCCACCGGCCACGCCGCCGGGACCCACGCCGGACAAGCCTGGAAAGGAGCAACGCCATGACCTACCGCGCCATCGCCATCGACGGCCCCTCCGGGGCCGGCAAGTCCACCCTGGCCAAACGCCTGGCCAAGGAGCTGGGCTTTTTGTATGTAGACACCGGCGCCATCTACCGCACCGTGGGTCTGGCGGCTCTGCGCCAGGGCGTGGCCCCGGGAGACGAGGCGGGGGTCCTGCCCCTTTTGCCCAGTCTCGCCATTACCACCGCCTACGCCGACGACGGCCTTCAGCATATGTATCTGCAAGGCGAGGACGTCACCGAGGCCATCCGCCAGCACGCCGTCTCCGACGCCGCCAGCCAGGTCTCGGCCATTCCAGGCGTTCGGGATTTCCTGCTGGAAATGCAGCGGCGCTTTGCTTTGGAACACAATGTGATCATGGATGGCCGGGACATCGGCACGGTAGTGCTCCCCGGCGCGGCGCTGAAGGTCTTCCTCACTGCCCAGCCTGAGGTCCGGGCCCGCAGGCGCTATGAAGAGCTGCTGGCCCGGGGCCAGCAGGCGGAATATGCCTCGGTCCTCCAGGACGTGCTGGATCGGGATTGGCGGGACTCCCACCGCGCAGCGGCGCCTCTGAGGCAGGCCCGGGACGCGGTGGTGGTGGATACCACCGATCTGGATCTGGACGGAAGTTTTGGAGCGCTGATCGATCTGGCAAAGGAGCGGCTTGGACTATGAGTGAATTTTGGTTTCGCGTATTTTACGCCATTGTCTGGCCCTTTTTTACCCTGGTCCATCCCCGGAAGGTAGTGGGGCTGGAGAATATCCCCCAGGGCGGCTGTCTGCTGTGCGGCAACCACACCCGGTACTCTGACCCCCTCTTCATCGTCTTCTCCCTGGGCCGCAAACGCCACCCCTACATCATGGCCAAGGCCGAGCTTTTGCATATGCCCGTGGCGGGCTGGATGTTCAAGAAGGTGGGCTGTATCCCTGTGGAGCGGGGCAAGTCGGATGTGAAGGCCATCAAGGAGTGTATGCGCATCCTCAAGGACGGCGGCAAGCTGCTGATGTTCCCCGAGGGCACCCGGGTCAAGGGCGGCGCCGACCATGAGGCCAAGACGGGCGCCGCTATGCTCTCGGTGCGGACGGGAGTCCCCATCGTACCGGTCTATGTGCCGCCCCGGCTTGGCTGGTTCCGCCGGACCACCATCACCTTTGGGGAGGCCTACACGCCCCAGATCGGCCACGACGGCAAACCCACCGCCGAGGATTACCAGCCCATTGCCGACGACCTCCTGGCGCGCATCAAGGCCCTGGCGGAGGCTACATAATGGACATGGTCTTGGCAAGATCCGCTGGCTTTTTATGCTCGCTCCACCCAACCGGTTGCTTGTTGGAGGGCTTCTTATGAACGTGACCCTGGCCAAGACCGCTGGCTTTTGTTACGGCGTGCGCCGGGCGGTAGACATGGCCCAGACCCTGGCGGCTTCTGGCAGGCCCTGCGCCATGCTGGGCCCTATCATTCACAACGACCACGTCATCGCCCAGCTTCAGCGCCAGGGCATGGCCCTTTGCCAGTCCCTGGACGACCTGCCAGCGAACGCTACGGTGCTGCTGCGCTCCCACGGCGAGCCTCAGCGAGTCTATGAGGCCCTGGAGCAGGGCGGCTGGGAGGTCGCCGACGCGGTCTGTCCCAACGTCCGGCGCATCCACGACCTGGTCCGTCAGGCCGGACAAGAGGGGCGCATCCCCCTGATCGTGGGCACGCCCAGCCATCCCGAGGTCCGGGCCATTGCGGGCTGGTGTTCTTCCTCTGTTGTGGTAGAAGGGCTGGAAGGCCTTGAAAAATGGCTCAGCGAGGACAAAAACCGCCAAAATCTGCCGCTGACTATGGTATCCCAGACCACCGCCATCCCCAGCCAATGGAAAACTTGCGTAGAATTTGCAAAAAAGGTGTGTACAAATCTCAAAATCTTTGATACAATATGTAACGCTACCTGCCAGCGGCAAAAAGAGGCTGCGGAGCTGGCCGCCCAATGCGACGCCATGATCGTCATCGGCGACCCCAAAAGCTCCAATACCAAGCGCCTCGCCCAGCTTTGCCGCGCGCAATGCGGACTTGTGGTACAGCTCACCCAGGCCGCGGAGTTGGACCCATCTCAATTTTCCGGGATGGCCAAGGTAGGCATCACCGCGGGCGCTTCCACACCCGGGTGGATAATAAAGGAGGTCTATGACACAATGAGCGACGAGAACAACATGATTGAGATCGAGGAATCCTTCGAGGAAATGCTGGAGAAATCGATCAAAACTTTGCATACGGGGGATAAGGTAACGGGCATCGTCACAGAGATCAGCCCCACGGAAGTCTCTGTGGACCTGGGCACCAAGCACGCAGCGTATATTCCGCTGGACCAGTTGACCGACGACCCTGAGGCCAAGGTGGAAGACCTGGTCAAGGTGGGTCAGGAGATCGAGGTATTCGTGGTCCGGGTCAACGACGGCGAGGGCGTTGTCACCCTCTCCAAGAAGAAGCTGGACAGTGTCAAGAGCTGGGAAGACATTGAAAACGCTGTGGACGACAAGTCCATCCTGGAGGGTATCATCACCGAGGAAAATAAGGGCGGCATCGTGGCCAGCGTGCGAGGCGTTCGGGTATTCATCCCCGCCTCTCAGTCCGGCCAGCCCCGGGGCGCCGATCTGAGCCAGATGCTCAAGAAGAAGGTCCGCCTTCGCATCACCGAGGTGGATAGCCACCGTCGCCGCGTGGTGGGTTCCATCCGCGCTGTGGAGCAGGAGGAGCGCGACGCCAAGGCCGCCGAGGTGTGGGACAGCATCGAGGTGGGCAAGCGTTACGACGGCGTGGTGAAATCCCTGGTGAACTACGGCGCCTTTGTGGACATCGGCGGCGTGGACGGCATGGTCCATATCTCCGAGCTCTCCTGGTCGCGCATCAAGCACCCCTCCGAGGTGGTCAACGTGGGCGACAGCGTCAACGTGTACGTCCTCTCCTTCGACAAGGAAAAGCACAAGATCTCCCTGGGCATGAAGGACCACAGCCAGGATCCCTGGGCCCAGTTCGTGGAGAAGTACGACGTGGGCAGCGTAGTCACCGCCAAGGTGGTCAAGCTCATGACCTTCGGCGCCTTTGCCGAGGTCCTGCCCGGCGTGGACGGTCTGATCCACATCTCCCAGCTCTCCGACCATCGGGTGGAGAAGCCTGAGGACGTGGTCAGCGAGGGCCAGGAGGTCACTGTGATGATCACCGCCATCGACAAGGAGAACAAGAAGATCTCCCTGTCCATCCGCGCTCTCATGGAGGAGGCCCAGGCCGCTGAAGCTGCTGAGGCCGCCGAGAAGAGCATGGAGCCCGACGAGGTGGTCGCCTCCGCCGACGGCGACGCCACCACCGTGGCCCCCGCCTTTGAGGAGCCCGCCACCGAGGAGTAAAGCTCCCGGGGTCAACCAAGAAATGATCTGTGGGCACGCCCGTGCCGGGCGTGCCCACTTATTTTGTGTATCCACACGCGAAAAAGGAGGAATTGGGGATGCTGCTTGAAAAAGACGCCGTGGCGTTCTGCCGGCTCCGCCGCCAGGCCATCGCCCTGGACTATCCGCAGCTGAACCCCCAGCAGCTGGAGGGTGTGCTGACGACCCAAGGACCGCTGCTGCTGCTGGCCGGCGCGGGCAGCGGCAAGACCACCGTACTCATTCAGCGCATCGCCAACCTCATCACCTATGGCCGTGGCTCGGACTCGGACGATGTGCCGAGCTGGGTCACGGTGGAGGACCTGGCCTTTTTGAAGGCCTATGTGGAAAGCGGCGGCCAGGAGGACCGCACCCGGATGCGGTCCCTCTGCGCTTTGGAGCCCGCCGCGCCCTGGTCCATTCTGGCCATCACCTTTACCAACAAGGCTGCCGGCGAGCTAAAGGACCGTCTGGCCGCCAAGCTGGGAGACGACCTGGCCCAGGACGTGTGGGCCGCCACCTTCCACTCCGCCTGCCTTCGTATCCTGCGCCGGGACATCGACAAGCTGGGCTTTGACAGTTCCTTCACCATCTACGACACCGACGATTCCCTGCGGGTCATCAAGGATATCCTGAAGTCCAAGAACATGGACGATAAAATTTTCGCGCCCCGAGCCATCCTGGGTCAGATCTCCAAGGCCAAGGACCAGGAGCTGCTGGCCGGCGACTATGCTAGCCGGCAGAAGAAGACGGGAGACGTCTATCTGATAAAGACCGCCGAGGTCTATACCGAGTATCAAAAGCGGCTGTGGGACGCGGGGGCGCTGGACTTTGACGACCTCATTTTGCACACCGTGCGGCTGCTGGAGCAGCATGAGGACGTGCGGGAATACTATCAAAACAAGTTCCGCTATGTCCTCATCGACGAGTATCAGGATACCAACGCCCTGCAGTACCGGCTGGCTTCGCTGCTGGCGGGCAAGTGGGAAAACATCTGCGTGGTAGGCGACGACGACCAGTCCATCTACCGCTTCCGGGGCGCCACCATCGAGAATATCCTGTCCTTCGAGAGCCAGTACAAGGGAGCTCGGGTCATCCGCCTGGAGCAGAACTACCGCTCCACCGGGCACATCCTGGACGCCTCCAACGCCGTGATCGCCAACAACCTGGGCCGGAAGGGCAAGAAGCTGTGGACCCAGCACGACCAGGGGGAAAAGGTCCATCACTACACCGCCATGAACGAGTCCGACGAGGCCCAGTTCGTGGCCTCCCGGGTGTTGGACGGCGTGGCTCAGGGCGCCCACTTCAAGGACTTTGCCGTGCTCTACCGCATGAACGCCCAGTCCAACCAGATCGAAAACGCCATGAAACGAAACGGTATCCCCTACCGCATCTACGGCGGCACCCGGTTCTTTGACCGGGCCGAGGTCAAGGATATGCTGGCCTACCTCTTTGTCCTTCATAACCCCGCCGACGATCTGCGGCTGCTGCGCATCATCAACAACCCGCCCCGGGGCATTGGCGCCACCACCCTGGACCGGGCCCAGGCCATCGCGGAGACCCAGGGTGTGTCTCTATGGCAGGTGATCTCCCGGGCCGCGGACTACCCCGAGCTGATGAAGGCCCAGAGTAAGCTCGCCGACTTCACCCGATTGATGACCGAACTCCATGGGCTGCTGGACACCATGCCCCTTAATGACTTCTACGAAGAGTTGATCGCTAAAACCGGCTACGCCGTGATGCTGGAGAGCAAGAACACCGTAGAGGACGCCACCCGGCTGGAAAACGTCCGAGAGCTGCTGACTTCCATCAACGGCTATCTGGAGCAGGACCCGGAAAATGCCACGCTGGCGGGCTTTTTGGACGAGATCTCCCTCTACACCACTCTGGACGACGGCGAGGCGGGCGAGGACTGCGTGTCCATGATGACCATGCACTCGGCCAAGGGGCTGGAGTTTCCCACGGTCTTTTTGGTGGGCATGGAGGACGGGGTCTTCCCCGGCATCCGCTCCATCGGCAACGCCGATGAGATGGAGGAGGAGCGGCGGCTTTGCTATGTGGCCATGACCCGGGCCAAGGAAAAACTCTATCTGGCCTCGGCCTCCCAGCGGATGCTCTTTGGCCACACCACCTGCAACCAGCCCTCCCGGTTCGTCCGGGAGATCCCACCGGAGTACGTAGAGCGCAGCGGCAAGGAGTTTTTGTTCCACCGGGATCCCCTGGAGGACTGGTCCTCGGCCACCGTGGAGCGGAGTCCGGACCGCCCGGCCCGCAGTTCAAGTTACTCCGACAGCCCCTTTGCCTCCCCCTTCTCGGGCAAGTATAGCCCCGGCGGCAGCCGAAAGACGGCCACAGGCACCTTCCGGGAGTACGGCTTTGACGAGGACGCGGGGGGCTCGGTGGGGGTATTCACCAAGGGCCGCCGGCCCGCCTCCGCCGCCACGGTGTCCACCGGGCGGACCACGGCGGCCAAGGAACCCAAGGCGGCCTCTCCCCTGCCCGATTTCAATGTGGGCGACCAGGTCCAGCACACCGCCTTTGGCCACGGTCTGATCCTCGCCGTCAAGCCCATGGGGGGCGACGCGTTGATCGAGATCGCCTTTGACAGCGTGGGCACCAAGCGGCTGATGCTGAAATCCGCCGCGGAGCATATGACGAAGCGCGACCCGTAGGCGGGCCCCGGCGGATGGACCGGAGCGAGGGCGAGCGCAGGGGCCGCAGGCCCCGGAGACCAGCCCGAGTCGGAGAGGAGCCGCCGGGAAAAGCCCGCCCAACGGGAGCGTGACATGAAAAAGGCGTAAAGGAAAGCTCCTTTACGCCTTGATCTGAAACCGCCAGGGGAAGTCCCTGGCCTCCTCCGCGTAATCCACGCCGATCCTGGGGCCGCAGTGTATTTCCCCCACCGGCCCCTGCCGGGGCAGGACGTAGAGGGGCGGCGTCAGCAGGTCGTGGCCGTTCAGTCCCCTATCAAGGGCCATGGCCTTACAGACCTTGCCGGGGCCGTTGAGGAAGTTTTTGCGCTGGTAGGCCGTCATCGCCTCCAGACTCGTTCCAAAACGCAGCCGGGCCATGGTCTGGGCCCCCTCCAGAGGCTCGATGGCCCGGATCAGCACCGCCGCGGGCTCGCCGGCTGCCTCGGTCACGAAGTTGAGGCAGGTATACATCCCATAGATGAGATACAAATAGGCGGTGCCCGGCTGGGCGAAGAGGGTCTCGGTCCGGGGGGTACGCTTATACTGATAGGCGTGGCAGGCCTTGTCGCAACGGCCAATGTAGGCCTCGGTCTCCGTAATGCGGCCCAGGAGCCGCTCCCCCTCATATTCCCGGACCATGACGCAGCCCAGCAGGTCCCGGGCCACCGTCAGAGTATCCCGGCCATAAAAATTCCGTTTCAGGCACTCCATCGCTGTCACCTCACTTTATCTTTCATCATATCAATGCTCAAAGGAGAAGTCAAGCCATGACCCAAGCGCAAACCAAAAAGCAAATATGGCCCCAGCTGATGATGGTGGCCGCCACCGTGATCTGGGGTTCTTCCTTCCTTTTGATGTCCCAAGCGGTGGATAATATCCCTGTCTTTTTCCTGCTGGCCGTCCGCTTCACCCTGGGAACAGGAGTCCTGGCCCTGGTCTTTTGGACGCGGTGGAAAAATCTGGACTGGGCGGCGGTCAAGGGCGGGGCCGTCCTGGGCGTGCTGATGCAGACGGCCTATATCTTCCAGACCTACGGCCTGAAGGACCTCTCCTTTAGTCAGGGCACCACACCGGGCAAGAATGCCTTCTTCACCGCGGTCTACTGCATCCTGGTCCCCTTCCTGGTGTGGCTCTTCTTCAAAAAGCGCCCTGACGTCTATAACGTAGCCGCCGCGGTGCTGTGCCTTTCTGGCATCGGTCTTGTGTCCCTGGGTGGCGAGTTCGGGATCGTGGGGGGTGATATCCTGACCATACTGGGCGGGGTGATGTTCGCTCTGCACATCATTATGGTGCCCCGGTATGCCCAGCGCTCCGACGTGATCCTGCTCACCATCTTGCAGTTTGCCACCATGGCCCTTCTCTCCTGGCTGGGGGTGCTCCTCACCGGCCAGGCCATGCCCCTGACCGCCATCGCGCCGGAGAACTGGCTGCGCATCGGGTATCTGGCCGTCTTCGCCACCGCCCTTGCTATGCTCTTTCAGAACGTGGGCCAGGCCCACACCGCCCCGGCCACGGCGGCGGTGCTGCTGAGCCTGGAGGCCCCCTTTGGCGTTTTGTTCTCCGTGCTCTTTGGTACGGAGCGGCCTACCCTCGCCATGTACTGCGGCTTTGGGCTCATCTTCCTGGCCATTCTTGTGTCCGAGACCAAGCTGGCATTTTTGCCCCACAGAAAAAAATTTGAAAAAAGGGGTTGACAAATTCCTAGGGTCCGTTTATAATGCGGATAACAACTTCATCACGCTAAACCGATGAGGAAGTAGAGTACCCAGAGAACAGCTGAGCCGTAGCGAGTCCCGGAGGGTGTGAGCGGGGCGCGAGGTTGCTGGGGAATGGCCTTCCGAGGGCGGGCTGAACGGCGAGGTTTCTCGCTCAGTAGTTCCCGACGGGTCCCCTCCCGTTAGAGCGCGGGGCCGAGTATGATGGTACTCGGAAGCGAGTGGACATCGAAAGATGTCAATTTGGGTGGTATCGCAGAAGCATCACGCTTTTGTCCCATGTAGGGGACAAAAGCGTTTTTGTTTTCTACGGCAAACTCCGGCACAGTTTCGCCCTCCATCTGCCGCCCAAATCAAAAAAATTGGAGGTCATCCACAATGAAAAACCGCAACATCATCCGTAAGTTCCTGTCCCTGGCCCTGGGCGCTACGTTGGCCCTCTCCCTGGCCGCCTGCGGCGGCAACGACGGCGGCACCGCCACCGGTCCCTCCGCCGCTCCCACCGACGCCGCCACCGACGCGCCTGTGGCCGACGGCGCCACCTACAAGATCGGCATCTGCAACTACGTAGACGACGCCTCTCTCAACCAGATCGTGGAAAACATCCAGACCCGGCTCCAGGAGATCGGCGACGAGAAGGGCGTGAAGTTCGAGGTCTCTTACGACAACTGCAACGCCGACAGCGCCGTGATGGGCCAGATCATCCAGAACTTCATCGCCGACGATGTGGACCTGATGGTGGGCGTGGCCACCCCCGTGGCCATGCGGATGCAGGCCGCTACCGAGGATAACAAGATCCCCGTGGTCTTCTCCGCCGTGTCCGACCCTGTCAGCACCCAACTGGTGGCCAGCCTGGACGCGCCCGGGGCCAACATCACCGGCACCAGCGACTATCTGGACACCAACGCCATCATGGAGCTGATCTTCGCCCAGAACCCCAATGCCACCAAGATCGGCTTCCTCTATGACCAGGGTCAGGACTCCTCCACCACGCCCATCGCCCACGCCAAGGAGTATCTGGACGCCAAGGGCATTGCCTATGTGGACCGCACCGGCACCACCGTGGACGAGGTCAAGCTGGCCGCCGACGCCCTGGTGGCCGACGGCGTGGACGCCATTTTCACCCCCACCGACAACACCATTATGACCGCCGAGCTTTCCATCTACGAGACCCTGGCCCAGGCCGGCATCCCCCACTACACCGGCGCGGACTCCTTCGCCTTGAACGGCGCCTTCCTGGGCTACGGCGTGGACTACGCCAACCTGGGCCGTGAGACCGCCGACATGATCGCCCAGGTCCTCGTCGATGGCGCCGACCCCGCCACCCTGGCCGTCAAGACCTTTGACAACGGCACCGCCACCATCAATACCGAGACCTGCGCCGCTCTGGGCCTGGACTACGAGAGCGTCAAAGCCGCCTTTGAGCCCCTTTGTTCCAAGGTCCAGGAGATCACCACCGCCGAGAGCTTCGGCGATCTGCAGTAAAACGCGCATACTATAAAAGAGGCGGCGGGGCTGACGGCCTCGCCGCTCTCTTGACAAAGGAGGCATTTCCATGGACTTTTTGAGCGCCCTGGGCCTGGGTCAGACGGCGCTGGAGCTGGGGCTTGTCTACTCCTTGGTGGCTCTGGCTTTGTTTTTGAGCTACTCCATGCTCAACGTCTGCGACCTCTCTACCGACGGCTGCTTCATTCTGGGCGGCGCGGTGGGCGGCGTACTGGCTATGGCGGGCTATCCCCTGCTGTCCATCCCCGCGGCTATGCTGGCGGGGCTTTGCTCGGGCTTTATCACCGCCTTTTTGCAGACCCGCATGGGCATCGACTCCCTTTTGGCTGGCATCATCGTCAACACCGGGCTCTATTCGGTGAACATGGCCATCATGGGCTCCAATCTGAACCTCTTCAAGACCTCCACGGTCTTCACCATGGCGAAGGACGCCCTGGCGGGCACGCCCCTTTCCGGGCAGTCCATGCTGTTGGTGGTCCTCTGCATCGTGGCTTTGGTGATCGCGCTGCTGGTGGCCTTTTTGAAGACCAAGCTGGGCCTTGCCATCCGGGCCACCGGGGACAATCCCGACATGGTCCGCTCTTCCTCCATCAGCCCCATCTTCACCACCACGGTGGGTCTGTGCCTGTCTAACGCCCTGACCGCCCTGGCGGGCTGTCTGCTGGCCCAGAGCCAGAAGTCCCTGGACATCAAAGACGGCACCGGCGTTTTGACCATCGCCCTGGCTAGTCTCCTCATTGGCCGGACCCTCATGGGCAAGGGCCCCTTGTCCGTCCGGGCCATGGGCATGGTGGTGGGCTCGGTGCTGTTCCGGCTGATCTACGCCATCGCCCTTCGGTTTGATATGCCCACGTCCATGCTCAAGCTGGTGAGCTCGGTCATCGTGGTGCTGGCTATCTTCCTTCCCTATCTGAAGGACCGGGCTCCCGAGCTCTCCCGGCGCATCAAGGGCAGAAAGGAGGGTACGTCATGCTGACCATCTCTCACCTTTCCAAGACCTTTAACCCGGGCACGGTGAACGAGAAAAAGGCCATCATCGACCTTTCCCTGCACCTGGACGCCGGGGACTTCGTCACCATCATCGGCTCCAACGGCGCGGGCAAGTCCACCCTCTTCAACGCCATCTGCGGCGACTTCCTCACCGACTCGGGTTCCATCGTCATCAATGGCCAGAACGTCACCTTCATGCCCTCCTATAAGCGCTCCAAGCACATTGGCCGGCTCTTTCAAGACCCCATGCGGGGCAGCGCGCCCCACATGACCATTGAGGAGAATCTCTCCATGGCCTCGGGCCGAGGCGGCTGGCTCAGCCACATCACCAAGGCCGACCGGGCCCTCTTTCGGGACAAACTGGCCCTTCTGGACATGGGGCTGGAGGACCGGATGAAGCAGCCTGTGGGGCTCCTCTCCGGCGGGCAGCGTCAGGCGCTGACGTTGATGATGGCCACCTTCGTCCCCCCTTGGCTGCTGCTGCTGGACGAGCACACGGCGGCCCTGGACCCGGGCACGGCGGAAAAGGTGCTGAAGATCACAAAGGACGTGGTGAGTGAACACAAGATCACCACCCTGATGATCACCCACAATATGCACCAGGCTCTGGAGCTTGGCAACCGCACGCTGATGATGGACTCCGGCGGCATCGTGCTGGATGTGGCGGGCTCCGAGCGTGCGGGCATGACTGTCCCCGATCTGCTCGCACGCTTCAAGCAACGCCTGGGCAAGGACCTGGACAACGACAGAATGCTGCTCAGCGATTGAATAAGTGTGCAAAAGGAAGCGGCTTCGTCCCATGGGACGAAGCCGCTTTTTTACGTCAGGGGTATTTCGACGCCGTCAATGGAGAGAGCGGCTGCCTGGTCGGGGTCGATCAGGCGGCGGTCCCCCGCCTCATTCACAGCCACCAGCTTGATCCGACCAATTTCCTGGGTCTCATCGCAGGGATATAAACCTCCTACCTTCAACAGAGTCCGACTGCCATCCCTGTTCACCATTTCCCACGTGGTATAGTCAGTCCCACCGCTTTTTTGAAGCCAGCGGTCGATCCGATCTATGTTCAACAGCAGCCGCAAGGGGGAGATCTTAACACCGACGGCATGGACAGAGCAATCACCGCCGTGATAACGGAAGTCCACATCTCGGTCAAGCTCCACCTCTGTCTGCTGAGACACATTAGCCACAAAAGACAGCTCTACTGGCTGATCGGAAAGGACTTTTTCTGCCCTATAGCACACAGTCACCTCCACATAGGGCAGATCAGCCGTGGTCAGCGGGCAATCCCGGAAAAGCGAGAGATAGAACGGGTCTTCTTTTCCTCGGTGTACATAGCCGTCGCAATTCCAGGTCTCTCCGGTGCGGGTATCCACCAGGCAAAGGGCTCTGCCGCCAGAGATCAAGTACTGCCCTTGCCGATAAAGCCCTTCCTCGTCCCCCACCGCTACCGCCAGTCCGTCCTTGGTGAAGAGAACGGCGGAGATATTGACCCTTGGCGAGGCCATGCGGACCAGAGGGATAGTAGCCTTTCTTGCCTGCTCCGCGACCAAGGCGCTCAGCTCGTCGTTTTCCTCACCAAATGTGGTAAGGTCTTCATAGCTCATGTCCACCTGCTGGGCAGACAAGGCCAGCGGAGCCAGAGAGACCGTCTCCTGGGTCATGGCCAATTCCTCCTCGGTCCAGTCCATATCCGCCACGCCATCACACTGGAAGGTGATGGTCTTTCCTGTCACGCGCTCTGTGTCCCATTCCTTCCCCTGCGCCTCAAATTCCATACAGTAATAGGCCGTCTTTCCGTCATCCGAGAGAATGGACTGATGGTCCCACATGCCCATGTTGGGGAACGCTCCGTCCACTTTCACATCCCAATGATAAATATTTCCGTTAAGTTGCGGGTCTCCCTGAATGACTTCTCCGTCGTTGCGGGTCAGCGCCAGCAAGAAAGCCGCGCCGGTGTCGTCTACGATGCTCTCTTGCAGGGTGAGGGTATAGTCCCCGGTGATGGCGCTGACCCCCACAGGGGTGACAGCCTCCTTGGGCGTGCGGCCCAAAAAGCTCTCCCAACCCACGGTAAGGCTCACCGCCGCCGCGCCCACCGCCAATGCTAGAGCCAGGCAGGCAGCCAGCAGCACCCGGCCGGGCAGGGTTCTTTTGCGGTTTGCGGCGGTCTTGTCCGCCGTGTCTGTTTGGTCCCGGGTCAGCCGGGCCAGCATATCCTTCTTTGTCTCCGGGTCCATGCCCAGCTGCCCCATCATTTTATTGTAGCGCGCTTTCATCAGCGCTCAACTCCTTTCTCAGCATGGCCTTGGCCCTGCTCACCCGGGTCTGGACCGCGGTGAGGGAAATACCCAGAATACCCGCGATCTCCCCTTGGCTGTAACCTTCAAAATAGTAGAGATGGATGGCGGCGCGGTACTTGGGCGGCAGGGCCATCACCGCCCGGTGTACCTCCCGGTCCTCATTGTCTTGGAAGGGGATGGTCTCGTCCAGCTGGCCCACGTGCTTTCGCCAGAAGGACCGAAGCTGGTTTTTGCTGGCGTTGGCCGCGCAGGTGAGCAGCCACGCCTTCTCCTTGCCTACTTCCGGTCTCCCCCGGCCCTCCGCCAAGGTCAAAAACACCCCCTGGCACACATCCTCCGCATCGCTCCGACTGCCCAAATAGCTGTAGGCCAGCCGGAACACGTCGTCGGCGTAGCGGCCAAAGAGCTCTGCCAATGTAGTGCTGTCCATATCGTTCACCTTCTCGTTTTCAACTGCCGGCATCTATATAACACCTGGCCTCCGCCCATTCTCACAAAAAAATTGTCAGCCCGGGGCCGGACATGAAAAAAGCGCGCCTCCGGCGGGAAGCGCGCTTTCTGGTTCGCTGTTATTTCTCTCGCTTGCTCTGGATGGCGTCCTTGGTGTTCTGGTAGGTCTCCTTCAGCACCCGGCCCAGAGAGATGACCTCGCCGCCGTACTTTTGGCGGTAGATGTGGATCATCAGTTCCTCGATGCCCGCCACGGTGGCCACCACGCAGAAGACGGTGAAGTAGGCCACGGCGACGGGGGTGCGGATGAGGTAGGGCGCGCCGAAAATCAGGAGGCTGCTGATCTTATTGAGCATGGTGTGCAGGCTGGGGAAGCGGCCAAATTTGACCAGGGCAAAGAGATAGATGCCGATGCGGAACACCAAAATGCCCACCGCCCACCACCAGCACCAATCCCGCAGGATCTTCTCCTGCCAGACGATGGGAATGAGCCGCAGGACCATGACCGAGTAGAAGGTCATATCCGCCGCGCTGTCCAACCGGGCGCCAAAATCCCCCGCCGTACCTGTGGCCCGGGCCACGGGGCCGTCCAGCGCATCGCTGAAGCCGCAGAGAGTGTAGACGATGTAAAAGGGAATAGACAACGGGGTCAGGAAGATCAGGGCGACAGCGCCCAGCAGGCGAAAGCCGGTCAGGCAATTGGCCGGTGTGAGCTTTTTCATGGCTGCGCTGTCCCTCCTCCGCTGGATTTTGGATATTAGCATAATAATACCACCACCGCTTCCATCCGTCAACCGCTAAAAGTAATGTCCTTCTGGGGAGTTTTCCGTAGCTGGGCCTTGAAGTGGACTCTGAGGGGTGCTAAAATGGAGAAAAACAGGCCTTGTTCATCACCCATGCCGCAGTTGTCCAACATTCCGGCTTTTCAGGTGGATTTCAACTTGCGGGTCTATACTGACCTGGAAAGGAGGGGGCGGCTCATGCGCATTTTGCTGGCAGAGGACCAGCTTCCCATCGCCAAGGCCCTGAAGGCGGTGCTGGAGCGGGAGAAATATGCCGTGGACATGGTCCACAGCGGCACCGACGCGCTGGATTACATTCTGGCTGTCGAGTATGACGCGCTGGTGCTGGACATCATGATGCCCGGCCTGGACGGTCTGGAGGTCCTCCGCCGGGCCAGGAGCCAGGGGGTGGACGCCCCCGCCTTGTTTCTCACCGCCAAGGCGGAGATCGAGGACCGTGTAGCCGGACTGGACGCGGGCGCGGACGACTATCTGCCCAAGCCCTTTGCCACCGCCGAGTTTTTGGCCCGGGTCCGGGCACTGACCCGGCGGCGGGGTCCTTACACGCCGGCTCTGTTGACTCTGGGCAACCTGTCGCTGGACTCTCAGCAATATCTCCTGACTGTGGGTCAGCGCAAAGAGCGTCTTTCCAACAAAGAATACCAGCTCATGGAGCTTTTTATGCACGCGCCCAGGCAGGTCTTTTCTACAGAAAAGCTCATGGAGCGGGTGTGGGGTCTCGGGTCGGAGGCAGAACTGGACGTGGTCTGGACCTACATCGGCTTCTTGCGCAAAAAGCTCAAGGCCCTGGGCGCTGACGTGGAAATTCGCACCATCCGCGGCGTCGGGTATACTCTGGAGGTGGCCCCATGCTGAAAAAAATGCGCTGGCGCTTTATCGGCGCGGCTATGGCGGCCATTGCCGCGGTGGTGCTGGCTCTGGTGGTGGGCATGAACCTCTGGAACCGCCACATCATCATCCAGCGGCAGGACGAGATCCTCCACCGCCTGGCCGAGCGGGAGACCACAGCAACCCCCTCTCCGGACCGCTGGCCGGACCACCCTCAAAGCCCGGACCGGCCCGACCGGCAGGAGACGCCGCCAGAGTGGGGCCAGGACAAGCAGGACAGGGATTTTGCCATGCCCGGTCCCTTCGGCGGCCACTCCCCGGAGTTTCGCTACTCCCTGCGCTACTTTGTCGTCCGCTGCGATGCCGCCGGCACGGCCATCGGCACCGACCGGGAGTTCATCGCCTCGGTAGACGCCGACCAAGCGGCCCAGTGGGGGGAGCAGGTGGTCCAAAGCGGCAGGGCCTCGGGCTACCTGAACGGCTACCGCTACCTGAACCAGACTACCATGGACGGCTCGGTGGTGCTGTTTTTGAACGCCGAACAGGAGATCCAGTCCATGCGGATCATGCTGCTTGTTTCGTCGGTGGTGGCGCTGGTGAGCTTGCTTTTGGTGTTCGCGCTGGTGGCGCTCTTCTCTAAGCGGGCCATCGCGCCCTATGCCCGGAATCTGGAGACCCAAAAGCGGTTTATCACCGACGCCAGCCATGAACTGAAGACGCCCCTTACCGCCATCTCCGCCTCCGCCGATGTGCTGCGTATGGACCTGCCGGACAACGAGTGGGTGGCCTCCATCCAGACCGAGTGCGCTCGGCTGGCCCGGCTGGTGGGCGATCTAGTGACCCTCTCCCGACTGGATGAGGCCCAGCCCTTCCCCGACAAGAGCGAGTTTTCCCTCTCCGACGCGGTGTGGGAGATCGCCGAGCCCGCCGCCGCCGTAGCTAAGGCCAGGAGCCTTGCCTACACCCAGAGCATCGCCGACGGCCTCACCCTGTGCGGCGACCGGGCGACGGTGCAGCAGATGGTGTCTATCCTGCTGGACAACGCCCTCAAATACGCAAGCCCCGGCGGTGAGGTGCGGCTGAGCTTGGCCAGGGTCCGGGGCAAGGCCCAGTTGGAGGTATTCAACACCTGTGATACCGCCGGGCTGGACCTCTCCCGCCTCTTCGACCGCTTCTACCGCTCCGACGCCGCCCGTGCCCAGCAGTCCAACGGCAACGGCGTGGGCCTCTCCATCGCCCAGGCCACCGCCCAGCGCCACGGCGGGACCATCACCGCCAAGGCCAACGACGGCGGCGTCACCTTTACCGTTCGACTGTAAGCTCCCAAAAGGGCGGCCCCAGGGCCGCCCTTTTCACATTTTGTTCACATCTGTTTTCAGGTTGATTTTGGGTGGGCTTGGTATCCTCTTTCCAGCAATGGAAAAAGGAGTGTTTTCTCATGACCGAATCTGCTGTGCAAACAGAAAAGCCCAAGAAAAAGCTCCCGGTAAAGCGGCTTGTGAAGTGGCTGGTGATCCTGGCGGTCCTGGCCATCGCGGCGTTCTTCGCTATCCGGCACTTCTTCCCCGGCACATCCGCCCGCGCCGGGGCGGCCCAGGCGGAGTACACCACCGCCCAAGTCCAGCGCCGCACCATCACAAGCGCCCTCACCGGCTCGGGCACCCTGCAGCCCGCCAACTCCTACACCGTTACCACCCTGGTGCAAGGGGACATCCTCTCCGATACCTTTGAAGAGGGGGACCTGGTGGAGGAGGGCCAGGTGCTGTACGTCATCGACAGCTCCGACGCCTCCACCAACATTGAAAAGGCCCAGATCTCCCTGTCTCAGGCCCAGCGCAGCTATCAAAAGTCTGTGGACAGCCAGTACATCACCTCCGACGTGTCCGGCCAGGTGTGGTCTCTGGACGTGGCCGTGGGCGATAAAGTGAATAACGGCCAGACCATCGCCAAGGTCCGAAACAGCGCCACCATGCTCCTGGAAGTCTCCTTCCCCGCCGACGACGCCGCTGGCTTCTATCCCGGGCAGACCGCGGCGGTGACGCTGGACGGCTCCTTTGAGACCCTCACGGGCACGGTGGACGCCGTCTCCGCCGCCGATACCGTATCCCAGAGCGGTCAGATCCTGCGCACCGTCACCATCGCAGTGAAAAACCCCGGCGGCCTGGCCGCCGGACAGGCCGCCTCCGCCACCGTCGGCGGCATCGGTTGCGCCAGCGGCGGGACCTTTGCCTACCAAAGCGAGGGCGTCATCACCGCCACCGCTTCGGGCACCGTGGCCTCCCTCCACATCCGGGAGGGCGACACGGTCCATTCCGGCCAACGGGTGCTCACCCTTTCCGGCGATGACCTGACAAACTCCATTCAGAACGCCCAGGACTCCCTGCGGAACGCCCAGCTGTCCATGGAAAACACTCAAGAGCAGTTGGAGAACTACACCGTCACCGCCCCGGTCACCGGCACGGTGGTGGACAAGTCCAAAAAAGCGGGCGAGACCGTCTCCAACTCCAGCATGGACCAGACCCTCTGCACCATCTACGACCTGACCTACCTGGAGATGACCATCGACATCGACGAGCTGGACATCAGCAAGGTGGCCGTGGGCCAGAGCGTCACCATCACCACCGACGCCGTGGAGGGCAAAAGCTACGAGGGCGTAGTCACCAAGGTCTCGGTGGTGGGCGCCACCTCCATGGGCATCACCTCCTACCCCGCCACCATCCGCATCGACGAGACAGACGGCCTGCTGCCGGGGATGAACGTGGACGCCGAGATCGTACTGTCCGAGGCCGCCGACGTACTCACCGTCCCCGCCTCCGCCCTCAGCCGAGGCAACCGGGTGCTGATCACCGCCGACTCCCCCAGCGCCGCCAATGCCATCGAGGGTGACGCGCCCGAGGGCTATGTATATGTCCAGGTGGAGACCGGCGACAGTGACGACAGCTACGTAGAGGTCAAAAGCGGCCTTACCGAAGAGGACACCGTGGCCTATCTCTCCGCCGCGGCGGCAGACCAGGGCATGGACGCTATGGGCGGTATGTTTGCCATGGGCGGCGGTATGCCCAATATGGGCGGCGGCATGCCTGGCGGTGGTCCCAGTATGGGCGGTGGCAACCGCGGCGGCGGCTTCCCGGGAGGTGGCCGCTGATATGAGCGCTCTCATTGAATTTCAGCAGGTGTGCAAGTTCTACGCCATGGGTGACGAGACTGTTGTCGCCGCCGACCACATCGACATGACCATCCAAACTGGCGAGTTCGTGGCCATCGTTGGGCAGTCCGGCTCGGGCAAATCCACCTGCATGAACATCATCGGCTGTCTGGACGTACCCAGCCAGGGGACCTATCTCCTGGGCGGCCAGGATGTGGGACAGCTGTCCAAAAATCAACTGGCCGCCATCCGAAACAAAATGCTGGGCTTTATCTTCCAGCAGTATAACCTGCTGCCTAAGCTGAGCATTCTGGAGAATGTTGAGGTCCCCTTGATGTACGCGGGGGTATCCCGCTCAGAGCGGCGGAAGCGGGCGTTAGAGGCGCTGGAGCGAGTAGGCCTGGCGGACAAATATAAGCACCGGCCCAATCAGCTCTCCGGCGGCCAGCAGCAGCGGGTCAGCATCGCCCGGGCTCTGGCGGGCAAGCCCGCCGTCATCCTGGCCGACGAGCCCACCGGCGCTTTAGACAGCCACACGGGCCGAGAGGTCCTTGCCATGCTCCAGGACGTCCACCGCCAGGGCAACACCGTGGTCCTCATCACCCACGACAACTCCATCGCCCGCCAGGCCCAGCGCATCATCCGCCTGGAGGACGGCCATGTGGTCTACGACGGCGACGCCGCCGCGCCCCAGGCCGTAGTCCACCACCGAGAGGAGGCCCCGCTATGAGCTTTGCGGAAACCTTCTCCCTGGCCCTGAAAAACATCTGGTCCAGCAAGGTCCGCACCCTGCTGACCATGCTGGGCATCATCATCGGAGTCACCGCCGTCATCGTTATCGTGGGCCTGGGCAACGGCATGCAGAATTATATGCGCGACTCCTTCGCCTCTCTGGGCACCAACCAACTCACCGTCATGATCCCGGGCCGGGGCTCGTCCCGGAGCATCTCTGTAGACGAGATGTACGAGCTGGTGGAGGACCATCCGGACTACCTGGACAAGGTCTCTCCCACCGTCAGCATCTCCGGCTCCATCAAGGTGGGCACCGAGACCCTCTCCTCCTCCGCCACCGGCGTGGGCGAGGACTATCTCGGCATGAAGGGTCTGGAACTGGCCCAGGGCCGGAACCTTCAGTTTGTGGACATCGACAGCCGCAAGGACGTCTGCCTGGTGGGGGCCTACATCGCTCAGGAGTATTATGGCGGCAACGCCCTGGGCCAGACCATCCGCCTCAATGGCCGCAAGCTCACCATCATCGGCGTGCTGGCCCAGCAGGAGGACGACATGGACGAGGGCGGCAGCGACGACTGCCTCTATCTCCCCTACTCCACCGCCTCCCGGCTCTTTGGCGGGGGCCGCATCAACAGTTACATGGTCACCGTCACCGACGAAAACCAGATCGCCGCCGCTCAGAGCGTCATTGAAGACGCCCTCTATGAGGTCTTTGGCGACTCGAATTCCTACACTGTGGCCAATATGTCCTCCGTGCTGGAAACGATGAACTCCATGATCGACATGGTCATCATGGTGCTGACCCTGATCGCGGGCATCTCCCTGTTGGTGGGCGGCATCGGCATTATGAACATCATGCTGGTCTCCGTTACCGAGCGGACCCGGGAGATCGGCGTTCGTAAGGCCCTGGGCGCCCGGGAGGGCACCATATTGCGGCAATTCGTCATCGAGGCCGCCACCACCTCAGGCCTGGGCGGGTTACTGGGCATTGCCCTGGGCTATGGCCTGTCCCAGATCGCCAGCATGGTAGTCAGCTCCCTGATGGAGGCGGATATCACCGTGGCCCCTACCCTGAATGCCGTTTTGATGGCCTCGGGCATCTCCATCGCCATCGGCGTTTTCTTCGGTTTTCTGCCCGCCCGGAAGGCAGCCAAACTCAATCCCATCGACGCACTGCGCTATGAATAAGAAACGCGAGGGTAGGCGCATAGCCTCGGATGGACCGGAGCGACTGCACAGCCGTTGGCGACGAAGGAGCCTTACGGATGTGGCGTACCCCTTGCGGGTGTGGCGAGCAAAGGGGCCAACGGCCCCGTAGACCAGCCCGAGACGGAGGGAAGCCGAAGCGTGATGCGCCCAACCCGAGCGTGACAGCCTAGAAGGAGGAAAATATTTTATGAAGAAACGCATTTTGTCTATCTTACTCACCGCCGCACTGGTGTGCTGCCTGCTTCTGACCCCGGCCCTGGCCGCCGTCACGGAGACAGACGTGACCCAGACCCTTCGGGCGCTGGAGATCATGGTAGGCGATGAGACTGGGGAGCTGCACCTGGATCGGGTCGTCACCCGGGCCGAGTTTGCCAAGCTGCTGGTGGCCGCCTCCAGCCAAGCGGACGCCATCGGCGGCGAGGGCACAGGCTACTCCCTCTTTACTGATGTGAAAAGCGCCCATTGGGCCAGCGAATACATCAAGCTCTGCTTGGACAATGGCTGGATGATCGGCTACACCGACGGCTCCTTCCGGCCCGATAACTCCGTCACGCTGGAGGAGGCCTGCACCGCGGCGCTGCGGCTGCTGGGCTATGACAGCCAGAGCCTCTCGGGCTCCTTCCCCGCCGCCCAGCTGAGCAAGGCCGCGGCGGTGGGCCTGCGGGATGATGTGGACGCCGTCCAGGGCCAGGGGCTGACCCGGCGGCACTGCGCCCGCATCTTCTACAACCTTCTCAAGGCCAAGACAAACCAAGGCCAGGTCTACGCCAACACCCTGGGCTATGCCCTGGACAGCGATGGCGAGGTGGACTATCTGACCGTGGCCAAGGAGGACCTGGCCGGCCCCTTTGTGTGGTCCGCCGGAGATGAGCTGGACTTCACGCCGGGGACGGTCTATCGGAATGACCGTCTCGAAAACGCCGCGCCGGAGGTGGGCAACGTCTACTACACCAACGCGAAGCTGGGTATCCTGTGGCTCTATACCGACCAGGTCTTCGGCCAGATCACCGCCCTCTCCCCCACCGTAGGCCGGCCTGAGAACGTTAGCATCGGCGGCAAAAGCTACACCTTGGCCACCCAGGAGGTCAAGGCCAAGCTGGCCGCTCTGGGAGACAACGCCGTAGGTAGCGTGGCCACCCTGCTGCTAGGGCTAGACGGTGCGGTGGCCGACGTCCAGACCGTCAACGGTCCCTTTGTGGCCTCCAGCGGCGCCACCCTTCCCTTTACCCCCAAGACCGTCTACCGAAACGGCTTACTCACCGCCTCGGCGGGCCTGGTCAGCGGCGATGTCTATTATTATAGCGCCGACTCCGCCACCCTCTGGATCTACACCGACCAGGTCTCCGGCCGCATCGAGGCCCTGACGCCCAATGCCATCTCCCCCACCGCCGTCACCATCTCCGGTCAGAGCTATGTCCTGGGCAGCGACGCGCTGAGCCGCCAGCTCTCCAGCCTCAGCGGCAAGTGGCTAGATCAGTATGTGACCTTACTGCTGGGCATGGACGGCAGCGTGGTCAGCGTCCTCTCCGGGGAGGACGTGGCCGCCGACTACTACGGCGTGGTCCAGTCCGCCCAGAAAGCCGCCGTGGACGGCGCGGTGGAGCAGCAGGTCACGGTGATGTGTACCGATGGCCGGACCCACGTCTTCTCGGTCAGCACCCAGCATGACTGGGACCCAGGCGACCTGGTCCGGGCCACGGTGTCCGGTCAGAGCGTTACCCTCGCTAGCCTCTCCTCCGCCTCCCTCAGCGGGACAGTCAACAAAGCCGCCTCCCGGGTAGACGGCAAGACCTTTGCCGCGGATGTTGGCATTTTGGACACCACCGAGGACGGCGCGGCGGTCAGCGTGAACGTATCCAGCCTCTCCGACCTGACCCTCTCCGCCTCCAATGTCCGCTTCTATTCCCTCAACGCTGAGGGCCAGATCGACCGGCTGATCCTCCGAAACGCCACCGGCGCGCTTTGGAGCTACGGCTATGTTACCGATGTGGCCCAGCAGGGTGGCGGCATGAACGCCACCACCCGCTACACGGTGCTCCTGAACGGCCAGAGCCGCACTCTCTCCTCCAGCGGTAAGACCTACCCCGTTACCAAAGCCAGCGGCGCCGCCGTACGCCTTGCCGCCGACGGCTCTGTGGCGGCCATGGAAAGCCTCAAGTCCGTCCGGCTTACGAGCCTTGGCCAGACCACCGCCTACACCGCCAGCCAGACCTTCTCTGTGGCGGAAAACGTCCAGGTCTACTTAAAGGACTCCGCCGGCGACTACTATGCCGCCGAGCTGGAGGATGTGACCAGCGCCGGCTTCACCCTCACCGGCTGGTATGACCAATCGCAAAAGCAGCTGCGGGTGATCGTGGCGCAGTAAAATAGGGAATAAAAATCACGGTCCCATCCGGGACCGTGATTTTTTATGGAGGCGACACCCAGAAGTCGGCTCGCCCCAAGGGGCGACCGACATCAAGCGGCTCTAAAGCGGCAAAGCCGCTAAGAGCCGCTAGATCGAACTGCCCAGTTCTCGTCTGGGACTTAATAAAAATCACGGTCCCACCCGGGACCGTGATTTTTTATGGAGGCGACACCCAGACTCGAACTGGGGGTGGAGCTTTTGCAGAGCTCTGCCTTACCACTTGGCTATGTCGCCATATCTTCAGTCTATGCGGAAAGCCGGAAATGTTTCCATTTTTACGGCCCTTCTGGGCCGCGCCGCGAGTGCGGCGTAAAATTTCGCGCGCAGCGCGGAATTTGCGGAGGGCTGGCTTTGCCAGCCTGAGCAATGTAATTGCCCAGGCATCCATTTCATAAGTGCCGGCTTTGCCGGCACTTATGAAATGGAGCGGGTGACGAGGCTCGAACTCGCTACCTCCACCTTGGCAAGGTGGCGCTCTACCAGATGAGCTACACCCGCATCGTACCGCATGCGCAACGCTCTGTTAAGGGGCAAACTGCGTTGGATGGGCTGACCCACCCAACGCAGTTTTGCTGGTGCCTCCGGTCGGAATCGAACCAACGACACGAGGATTTTCAGTCCTCTGCTCTACCAACTGAGCTACAGAGGCAAATGGCGACTCGGAAGGGACTTGAACCCTCGACCTCCGGCGTGACAGGCCGGCGCTCTAACCAACTGAGCTACCGAGCCATCTGGTGGGAACAACAGGGCTCGAACCTGTGACCTCATGCTTGTAAGGCACGCGCTCTAGCCAGCTGAGCTATGCTCCCCTGTTGCGTCGTCATTCAAACGGCGTTTGCTATTATACTAAATACCCCGGAGCTTGTCAACACCTTTTCCAAACTTTCCTGGCAAAAAATCGCCGGGAGACCGGCTGCGGTCTCCCGGCGACAGCTGTGGCGTTTTACCGCTTTCCCTTGTCGTAGGGCTGGCCCTCGGCCTTGGGCGCGCGGGAACGCTTGGAGGTAAAGGCCAGGACCACCAGGGTGATGACATAGGGCAGCATCCGGTAAACATGGCTGCTGATGCCGATCTTGGCTAGCGTATACACCCCGTCGCCATTGAGGTCGATGGTGGTGTAGCCCGCGGCGATGTATTTGAACACGCCGAAGATCAGCGAGGCCCCGGCGATGTTCAGCGGCTTCCAGTTGCCGAAGATCATCACGGCCAAGGCCAGGAAGCCGAAGCCAGCCACCTCGCCGGTGGAGGCGCAGTTGGCGGTGGTCAGAGCGTAGACAAAGCCGCCCATGCCCGCCAGAGCGCCGGAGATGGTGGTGCCGGCATAGCGCATCTTGTAAACGCTGATGCCCAGGGAGTCGGCGGCCTGGGGATTTTCGCCGCAGGCACGCAGACGCAGGCCGAAGCGGGTCTTATAGAGCAGGATGGCCAGCAGGATAAAGAGCAGGATACACACATAGGTGGCAACATAGGTTCGGTTCACAAAGGTCTCCCAGAGGAAACCGCCCTTCTCTGTGCGGCCCATGCCAAAAAGCCTGTTTTTCAGCATGAACCACTCCGGCGCGTCGCCGTCGATGCCCATGCTGTTTTGCCCGATCATGACCCGGATCAAAAACAGCACCAACGCGGGAGCCAGCAAGTTGAGGGCGGTGCCGCCGATGGTCTGATCGGCCTTCAGGTGTACCGAGGCAAAGGACAGCAGCAACGAGAAGATAGCGCCCATAATGGCGGCCACCAGCATGCCCAGCAACTCATAGCCCTGCAGCAGCACCCAATTTCCCTCGGCCTTGGCCTGGGCGAAGACAGGGAGGCTCTGGGTCATGCGGATGAAGAGCACCCCGGCAAAGGCGCCGAAGATCATAATGCCCTCCAATGCCAGGTTGATGATGCCGCTGCGCTCGGCGAAGACGCCGGCCAGGGCTACGATCATCAGAGGAACGGCGTAGATCAGGACCTGTTTGATCAGCTCGCTCACTGCTCCTCGCCTCCTTCCTGCTCCGGCGTGTCCTCAGCCGGCGGCGTATCGGGGGGATCCGCTGTGGTCTGCGCCGGTGCGCTCACCAGCACGGGCTCGTCGCCGCCACCTCCCTTTGCCCGCTTCTTTTTGCGGCTGCCCAGAAGGGTCTTGATCAGCAGCGAGAAGGCGGACAGATAGACGATGGCGGCGATGATCACGTCGGAGATGTACTCGTTGTAGGTGGGGATGTGCTTAAAGAGGGTCTGGCCGGTAATGTTGAGCATGGACATGAACGTGCCCGAGAAGATGATCCCGATGGGGTTGCAGCTGGCCAGCAGGGCCACGGGGATGCCATTAAAGCCGATGGCGGGCAGAGTCTGGTAAGCGGAGCTCCAGTAGTACTCCGTGTTGCCCGACAGCCAATAGAGCGCCGCGGCGGCCCCGGAGAGGGCGCCGGCAATGGCCATAGACAGCACGATGCTCCCCTTGTCGTTGATCCCGGCGTACCGGGCCGCGTGGCGGTTGGCGCCGCAGGCCTTGAGCCGGTAGCCCAGGGTGGTCTTGGACATGAGGATGTAGATGCCGATGGCGATAACGATGGCGATGAGGATACCGCCGTTGACCTGGGAGCCGGGGAAGAGCTTGTCCAGGCCCAGCTTGGCGGTGGCCACCCCCGCGCCGTCCACATAGGTGTAATCCCCGCCGCCGATCCCGGTGCCGGCTGCCACCTGGGTCAGGCCGTAGGTGGTCTTGTAGATGTAGCTGGTCTTGGTGGTCTCCACCATATTGCAGAACTTGCTGCCGTCAAAGATGGCGGCGACGATATTGCCCGCGATCCAGTTGGTCATGATGCAGGCCAGGACCTCGTTGATGTTGAGGAAGGCCTTGGCGATGCCCGGCAGACAGCCCCACACCGCTCCGGCCAGAATGCCGCCCAAAAAGGCCAGCAGCCAGATCAGCGGCGCGGGCAGCGCCCCGGCGGGGATCGAAAGGGCGATGACCAGGGTGGCGGCGGTGCCCATCAGGTACTGCCCCGGCGCGCCGATGTTGAAAAGGCCGGTCTTATACGCCACGCCCACCGACAGACCCGTGAGGATCAGCGGTGTGGCCCGGAAGAGCATATTGCCGATGCTGACGGGGTTAAAGCCAAAGGCCAGCGCCCCGCCGGAGCGCTCATCCAGGGTAAAGATACCCATAAAGACCAGCTGGACGCCCTCCCAGATGTTCTTGGCGCCCATCTTGTATACAAGGCCCACGATGGTCACCAAAATGGCGCCGAAGAGAAGACCGATGAGGATGGAGATCAGGGAAGCCAGCAGGGACTTGGTGCCGTCCTTGGCATAGAGGCCGCTCAGCCTGCGGCCTAGGGTGTCGCCGTTCTTATTCTTGCTCATGCGCGCACCTCCTTGCTCCCCATCCGCTTGGCCCCGGTCATGTAGAGGCCCAGCTCCTGGACCGTGGTCTGCTTGGGGTCCAGCTCGCCGACGATCTCACCTTCGTACATGACCAGGATGCGGTCAGACAGGCTCATGACCTCGTCCAGCTCCAGCGAGACAAGCAAGATCGCCTTTCCCTGGTCCCGCTGCTTTACCAGCTGGCTGTGGATATACTCGATGGCGCCCACGTCCAGCCCTCGGGTGGGCTGGACGGCCACCACCAGGGGCTTATCCCGGTCCAGTTCCCGGGCGATGATGGCCTTTTGCTGGTTGCCGCCGGACATGGACCGGGCGGGGGTCACCGGGCCCTGGCCCGAGCGGACGTCGAACTGCTCGATGAGCTTTTCCGCATAGGCCCGCACCGCCTTTTGGTCGATAAAGCCGGCCTTTTGGAACCGCTTTTCCTGGAAGCGCTGGAGGACCAGGTTCTGCTCCAGGGTGAAGTCCAGCACCAAGCCGTGCTTGTGGCGGTCTTCGGGGATGTGGCTCATACCCTTGCCCCGGTTTTTGATGGAGGCGTGGCCCAGCTCCTGGTCCAGGAGGCGGATGGAGCCGGTGGCCTTGTCCAGGCCGGTGAGGCCGTGAATGAACTCAGTCTGGCCGTTGCCGTCGATGCCCGCGATGCACACGATCTCGCCGGAACGGACCTGGAGGGACACGCCGCGCACGGCGTCTTTCTTGTGGCCGCCCTTGGCCGGGACGCTGAAGTTCTGCACCTCCAGCACCACATCCCCAGGCTGAGCGGGGGTCTTGTGGACCTCCAGCTGTACGGGCCGGCCCACCATCATATTGGATAGGGACTGCTTGTCGGTGTCCTTGGTGTCCACGGTGCCGACGTACTTGCCTTTGCGGAGCACCGTGACCCGGTCGGCCACGGCCATGATCTCGTTGAGCTTGTGGGAAATGAATAGGATGGACTTGCCCTCCCGGGCAAACTCTTTCATGGTGGCCATCAGCTCGTCGATCTCCTGGGGAGTCAGCACGGCGGTGGGCTCGTCAAAGATGAGGATCTCGTTATCCCGGTAGAGCATCTTCAGGATCTCCACCCGCTGCTGCATCCCCACGGTGATGTCCTCCACCTTGGCGTCCAGGTCCACCTTCAGCCCGTAGCGCTCGGACAGAGCCTCTACCTTTTTACGGGCCTCCTTCTTGCTTAAAAAGCCCAGCTTGGTGGTCTCCGCGCCCAGGATGATGTTGTCCAGGACGGTAAAGACCTCAATGAGCTTAAAGTGCTGGTGGACCATGCCGATGCCCAGGGCGGTGGCGTCGTTGGGGCTGTGGATCTTGACCTCTTCCCCGTTCTTCTTGATGACCCCCTGCTCGGGCTGGTAGAGACCGAACAGGACGCTCATCAGCGTGGACTTGCCCGCGCCGTTCTCTCCCAGCAGCGCGTGGATCTCACCACGGCGAAGCTGGAGGGTGATGTCGTCGTTGGCGATGATACCGGGGAATTCCTTGGTGATGTGGAGCATCTCAATGATGTTTTCCGCTTGCTGGGCCATACGCATCCCCACCTTCAAAGTTTGGTAGTTTAATTATAGTAGGTCAATGGCAAAAATGCAAGAATTTTGCGCCGATTGGCAAAAAAAGAGAGGGACGCACAAGCGTCCCTCTCTTGGGGTAGAGCGGAAATTACACGTAGTTCACCGTGACGTTGGAGTACTCCTGGACAACGGCGTCGTTCTCCAGAACAGTGTTATCGATGGACACGGTGCCGGCCTTGATGGCCTCCAGCTGCGCCTCGTACTCGTCCACGGAGTAGTTCTCCATAGACCAGGTGGCGGTGGGCAGACCCACGGAATCCTCCGCGGCGCCCAGGGAGGTGGCGGTGCCGCCGATCTCGTCCCAGGTGCCGTCATAGACCTTAGCGACAGCCCACTGCACGGAGCTGGACAGGCCCTTCATGGCGGAGGTGACCACGGTGTCGGACTGGCTGGACTGGTCCACGTCCACGCCGATGACAGCGCCGTCGTTGGCGGAGGCGGCAGCGGTGATGGACTGGAAGATGGAGCCGCCGGCGGAGAAGACGATCTGGGTGCCATTGGTGTACCAGCCGGAGATCAGGCTCTGCAGTTCGGGGCTGGCGGAGAAGGTGGCGCCGTACTGATAGGTGTAGTTGATCTCCACATTCTTGCCCATCTCAGCGGCAGCCGCGTTGGCGCCCTGGACGAAGCCGTAGCCGTAACGGCACACAGCGGGGTTGGTACCGCCGCCGCCGCCGGCGAAGCCCAGCTTCTCAAAGCCTTCCTTGACCACAGCGTAGCCAGCCATGTAGCCGGGCTGCTCCTCGCAGAAGGCGATGCCGGCCACGTTGGCCAGAGCGTTGCCCGCGTCATCGGTCAGGGGGTAACCGTCGATGAAGACGAAGGGGATGTCGGGGTACTCCATGGCGGCCTTCTTCAGAGCGCCCTCCTGCATAAAGCCGGCGGCCACAATGACCTCGGCGCCGGCATCGGCGGCGGCCTTCATGGCGTTGTAGCGGTCGTCATCGGTAGCCTGGTCGCCGTTGGCGGGCTGATAGTAACGATAGCTCTTGCCGTTGGCGGTGGCGTACAGCTTCACGCCGTCATAGGTGCCCTGGTTGAAGGACTTGTCCTTCAGCTGGCCCACGTCGGTGATGAAGGCGACCTGATACTTGCCGTCGGGAGAGGTCACGTTGTCCTCGATGGTGTCGGGGTCAACAGCGTCAACCGCGGGGGCATCGGTGGCAGGCGCGTCGGTAGCGGGCGCGTCGGTGGCGGGGGCGTCGGTCGCAGGAGCGTCGGTGGCGGGGGTCTTGTCGCCGTTGCCGCCGCAGGCGGCCAGAGCGAAGACCATAGCCATCGCCAGGACCAGAGCCAGGAACTTCTTGGTGTTCTTCATGTTCTACCTTCCTTTCAATGTTTCCGCGCGTTGCGCGGTCCAAAATTGGTACTGGACCATTATAACCCAGCCCTTGCCAAAGGGCAACAGCTTTTTCCCATTTTTCACAAATTTTTTACCAATGTGTTTCAGGAGCGTAATTATGTTCACCTTTTCCCAGCACATTCCACAAAAACAGGATTTTCTGGACAGCCGCGCCAAAAGCTGGTAAACTACCAGGCAAAGGAAGGTGAGCCCATGCGCTATCCACACGTCTGCCCCGCCCGTTTTCTGGCCCGGCCCAATCGCTTTATTGCCCAGGTAGAGCTGAATGGGCAGGTAGAGACGGTCCATGTGAAGAACACCGGCCGGTGCAAAGAGCTACTGACGCCGGGAGCCCGGGTCTGGCTGGAGCGGGCGGCAAATCCCTCCCGCAAGACGCTTTATGACCTGATCGCCGTAGAGAAGGGCGCCCTGCTCATCAACATGGACGCCCAGGCCCCCAACCGGGTCTTCGGCGAGTGGGCCCGCGCGGGGGGCATCCCCGAGCTGACCCTGCTGCGGCCGGAGACCACCTGGGGCTCCTCCCGGTTCGACTTCTACTGGGAATCGGCCACGGAGAAGGGCTTTGTGGAGGTCAAGGGGGTCACCCTGGAGGTGGACGGCGGCGCCTTCTTCCCCGACGCGCCCACCGAGCGGGGCGTCAAGCACCTCCATGAGCTGAAAGCCGTCCGGCAGCAGGGCTACCGGGCGGCTGTGTGCTTTGTCATCCAGATGAAGGACGTGGACTTCTTCTCTCCCAACGACATCACCCATCCGGAATTTGGCCAGGCTCTGCGCCAGGCGGCCCAGGCAGGGGTAGAGGTCTGGGCCTACGACTGCGCCGTCACGCCGGACAGCCTCCAGCTGGACAAAAAAGTGCCTGTGCGGCTCTGAGGCTCACACAGGCGCCAGGCATTCCAGGCCGGGCAGATTGCGCAAAACGCCGTAGAGAACGAAGACCACGGCCAGGCCCAGCCAGACTCTCTCCTCCCAGCGGGGCGTTTTCCCCGGACCCTCCTTTACATAGCGGAGGATGTGCCACCCGCCCAGACCCAGGAGCAAGGGCAAAGCGGAAAAGAGCAGCGGATTGGCCCGGAAGGCCCCGGCAAGATCCAGCCGCAGCAGCCGAAGGCACATCCGGCTCACGCCGCAGCCAGGACAGTACCACCCGGTGGCCAGCCAGATAGGGCAATAAAGCCCCCGGCCAAAGTACCGGATGGCACAAACATAGGCCAGGGCGATCCCACAGATCGCCCCGGCCCATAATAGCGTGCGCCGCAGTCTGTCCTTACAGGTCATCGATCCCGGTGGTAAAGCGGTTGAGCTCGCTCTGCATCAGGGCCAGGGCCACGATGTCCAGGCCAAAAATAGACAGCACCATGTAGAGGATGCCCGAGCTGCCGCCGGGGTACCCCTTGGCCTCGTCTAGGAACTGGCCCATCTTGTAGCACCAGTAGATCCCGTAGATGCCGCAGGTGACGATGGTCAGCAGGATCACCATACCGCCGGTGACGCTCATGGGGCGGTCACAGACGATCTGCACATCCTCATGGATGCAGTAGAGCCAGTAGAGGCCGTAGATCCCGCAGGTGATGATGCTCAGCACGATACACATACCGACGCTTCTGGGCTGCTTCATGGTCGCTTCCTCCTTTTCCCTCTTTGAGATATGCTTATCATATCATATCCCCTGGGAATCGTCCAGCCCCTTTCCCAAAAAACGCGATCAGGCGCACCGCAAAAAGAGACCCCTTTCCAGGCGTTTTCCTGGAAAGGGGTCTACCTTTACAATTGCTCTAATTTTTCTCGCAGCAGCTGGTTGACCAGCTGGGGGTCGCCCTGGCCCCGGAGGGCCTTCATGCACTGTCCCACAAGGAATCCAAAGGCTTTTTCCTTGCCCGCTTGGAAGTCGGAGACCGACTGGGGGTTGGATACCAAAACCTGGGCAACTACTTCCTCGATCCGTTTCGTGTCTCGGACCTGTGACAAGTCTTTCGCCTTTACATAGGCATCGATATCGCCGTTGTCGGCAAAGACCGCGTCAAAGACGCCCACCGCCGTGTTGCGGTTCAGACTGCCCTCCTTGACCAGCTCCAGAAGCCTGCAAAGGCTCTGGGGCGTAAAGACCATCTGTCCCGGCTCCTGGCCCAGCTCCTTGAGCTTGCGAAGGACCTGGGTCATGATCCAGTTGCAGGCGGTCTTGGGCTCGGCGCCCAGGGCGACGCAGGCTTCAAAGAAGTCGGCCAGGGCCTTCTCCCCGGTCATCATCCCCGCGTCGTAGTCGGAAAGGCCATAGTCGGCCTGATAGCGCTCCCGCTTTTGCTCCGCCATTTCGGGCATCTCGGCACGCAGATGGTCCAAGTAAGCGTCGGAGAGCTCGATGGGCGGGATGTCCGGCTCTGGAAAGTAGCGGTAGTCCTGAGCGTTCTCCTTGGAGCGCATGGAGTAGGTGGCGTCCTTATTTTCGTCCCAGCGGCGGGTCTCCTGGACCACCCGCTTGCCCTCCTCAATGCGCTCGATCTGCCGCCGGGCCTCGTACTCGATAGCCCGGGAGATGGCCTTGAAGGAGTTGAGGTTCTTCATCTCGGTGCGGGTGCCCAGCGTCTCGCTCCCGGCGGGCCGGACGGAGAGGTTCACATCGCAGCGCAGCGAGCCCTCTTGCATCTTGCAGTCGGACACGCCCAGGTATTGCAGGGTGGAGCGGAGCTTTTCCAGGTAGGCGATGACCTCGTCGCCGCTTCGGAAGTCGGGCTCGGTGACGATCTCGATGAGGGGCACGCCGCAGCGGTTGTAGTCGCACTGGGTCAGATCCTGCCAGGGATCGTGGACCAACTTGCCCGCGTCCTCCTCCATGTGGAGCTCATGGATGCCGATGACCTTGCGCTCCCCCTGACCCCAGGCGATGGGCACCTTGCCGTTTCGACCGATGGGCAGATAGAGCTGGCTGATCTGGTAGGCCTTGGGAAGGTCAGGATAGAAATAGTTCTTTCGGTCAAATTTGTTGCGCTGGGTGACGGTGCAGCCCAAGGCGAGGCTCGCCTTGACGGCGTATTCCAGCACCTTTTCATTCAGCGTAGGCAGCGTCCCGGGCATGCCGGTACACACCGGGCAGCAGTGGGTGTTGGGCGCGCCGCCAAACTCGGTGGTACAGGAGCAGAAGATCTTGGTGGCCGTGGCCAGTTCCACATGGGTCTCCAATCCAATGACCATTTCCCAATTCATGCCCGCACCTCCTGTTGATAGGCGTCCGCCGCTTTCAAAACCAGGGCGTCCCCCATGGCCGGACCGATCAGCTGGCCGCCAATGGGCAGTCCCGCCTTGTCCGCGCCGCAGGGCACCGAGATGCCCGGTAGACCCGCCAGATTGACGGGGACGGTGTAAATGTCGGAAAGGTACATCTTCAAGGGATCGGAGAGGCTCTGGCCCAGCTTAGGCGCGGTGGTGGGCGCTACGGGGGTCAGGAGAAGGTCATATTTCTCAAAGGCCGTCTGGTAGGCCCCGGCAATGACCGCCTTGACCTGAAGGGCCTTTTTATAGTAGGCGTCGAAGTAGCCCGAGGACAGCACGAAGGTGCCAAGCAGGATGCGCCGCTTGACCTCCTTGCCAAAGCCCTGGGTCCGGGTCTTCTCATAGAGGTCGGTGAGGTCCTCGTAGCCCTCGGCCCGCCAGCCATATTTCACCCCGTCAAACCGGGAAAGGTTGGAGCTGGCCTCGGCGGAGGCCAGGATATAATAGGTGGGCACCACATAGTCCATGATGGGCAGAGAGAACTCCTCCACCGTGGCCCCTCGGCTCTCCAGCGCCTTTGCCATCTCCCGGACGGCCCGGTCCACCTCGCCGTCCAGCCCGTCGCCGAAGCACTCCCGGGGAAGACCGATCTTGATACCGCGCAGATCGCCGTCCAACTGGCTGAGAATATTGCCGTAGGGCCCGTCTACGCTGGTGGCGTCGCGGCGGTCCCTGCCCGCCATGGCGTCCAAAATGGCGGCGCAGTCCCGGGCGTCTTTGGCCAGGGGCCCGATCTGGTCCAGGGAGGAGGCGTAGGCGATGAGGCCGTAGCGGCTCACCGTGCCGTAGGTGGGCTTCATGCCGGTGACGCCGCAGTAGGCGGCAGGCTGGCGGATGGACCCGCCGGTGTCGCTGCCCAGGGCGTACCAGCCCATATGGGCCGCCACCGCCGCCGCCGCGCCGCCGGAGGACCCGCCGGGCACCCGCGTCAGGTCCCGGGGATTTTTCACCGGGTCATAGAAGGAGGTCTCTGAGGTGGAGCCCATGGCGAATTCGTCCATGTTGGCCTTTCCCAGCAGGATCGCCCCCGCGTCCAGCAGCCTTTGGGTGGCCGTTGCCTCATAGGGCGGCGTAAACTCGCCCAATATCCTGCTGGCGCAGGTGGTCTTCACCCCCTGCGTGCAGAGATTGTCCTTCACCGCCATAGGCACACCATAGAGGGCGGGCTTGTCGGGGGTCAAGTCTTTTTGCAGCGCGTCGGCCCGGGCCATGGCCTGGTCGGCGCATACCGTGATCAAGGCGTTATTCTGGGGGTTTTCCCGGGAAATGACCTCCAGCGAGGCCTGGGTAGCCGCGGGAATGGTGGTCTCCCCTTTTCGGATGGCCATCCCCAGCTCCAGGGCGGTCATATCAAGCAGTTCCATGATCTTCGCCCCCTTATTCCACAGCCTTGGGCACCAGGAAGGTAGCCTCGTCCCGTTTCGGCGCGCCCTTTAAGAGCGCTTCTCTGTCATAGGACGGCTCCACCACGTCTGGCCGGGTCACGTTGCACACCGGCAGAACATGGCTCATGGGCTCCACGCCCTGGGTGTCCACCTGCTCCAGAATGTCCATATAGCTGACGATCTGCTCCAGCTCCGCCGTCATGGCCGAGCGCTCCTCCGGCTCCAGCTTCAGCCGGGACAGCGTGGACACATAGTCCACCATTTCTTCTGTGATCTTCATATGGTTTCCTCCTTTAAGGCGTCAGGCGGTGGATATCTCTGGGGAACAGGCAGGCATGGCGCACGTTGTCCAGGCCGCACAGCTGCATGGTCAGCCGCTCCAGGCCAATGCCCATGCCGCCGTGAGGCGGCATGCCGTGCTTGTGGATCATCAGGAAATCCTCAAACTCAGCGGGGTCCATCCCCCGCTTGACCATCTTGTCCACCTGGGCTTGGTAGTCGTGGATGCGCTGGCCGCCGGTGGTGATCTCCACGCCTCGGAACAGCAGGTCGAAGGACAGGGTATAACGGGGATCGGCGGGGTCGTCCATGGCGTAGAAGGGCCGCTTTTTGCTGGGGTAGTGGGTGACGAAGACAAAGTCGCTGCCCGTCTTCTCCTTCCAGTACCGGCCGATCAGGTGCTCTTCCTCCGGCTCCAGGTCAAAGGGGTCCCGGATGGGTCGGCCATAGGTCTCCGAGGCCAGGCGCTTGGCCTCTTCGAAGGGCACGGCGGGGATGGCCTCCACCTGGGGCATCTCCACGCCCAGATACCGAAGTTCCCTACCGCAGCGCTCGGCCAGCACCGCCATGCAGTGCTTCAAAAAGCCCGCCTCCAGCTCCAGCAGATCATAAAAGCTGTCGATATAGCCCAGCTCGCAGTCCAGGGAGGTATATTCGTTCAGGTGCCGGGTGGTGGCGTGCTTCTCCGCCCGGAACACCGGGGCCACCTCGTAGACCCGCTCCAGAGAGCCCACCATAGTCTGCTTGTAAAACTGGGGGGACTGGGCCAGAAAGGCCTTGCGGCCAAAGTAGCTCAGCCGGAAGATGTTGGAGCCGCCCTCGGCCCCGGCGGAGACGATCTTCGGGGTGTGGATCTCGGTAAAGTTCTGGCTGTCCAGATATTCCCGGAAGGCCCCGCAAATGGCGGCCTGGATACGGAAGACCGCGCGCTGGCGGAGGTTGCGCACCGTCACCGGCCGCAGAGCCAGCTCGGTGTCCAGCTTCAAATTCAGCTTGTCCTTGGCAATGGGCACCGGCATGGCTTCAAAGGGCAGGGACAAGATCTCCGCCCGCTCCACCGCCAGCTCCAGGCCACGGGGAGCCCTGGGCTCTTCTCGCAGTGTCCCCGTCAGCTTTACCGTGGCCTCCTGGCACAGCCCCTGGGGCACCGCGGCGGGGGCGCACACACACTGGAGCACGCCGTCGCCCTTGCGCAGGGTGAGGAAGACCACCCCGCCCAGGTCCCGCAGGGCGTGGACCGCGCCCCGCAGCTCCACCGCCCGGCCCACATGGTCGGGCAGCTCATTGATCTGCAAGTCCTCTCTTAGAAACTTTCCTGTCACGGTAGTCATGTTCCTCAACTCCTTCACGAAAAAATAAAAATAAAAAACGCCCCAAGCCGAATGACTTCGGCTTGGGGCGAATTTCTCCGCGGTACCACCCAAGTTGGCAGAGTATCCCCCGCCCACTCTACGGCCCCTGTAACGCAGGGCATGCGGGCGACCCTCCGGAGTGATCCTTCGAATCGCCGGCTCCAAAGCGTTGCGCCTTGCCGTCTTGCCGCGCCGGGCTTTCAATCGGTGACCCAGCTTCCCTGTCGGCTGCCGTGGCAGGCGGTCTTTTTCATCGCCGCTGGCTTTAATATGCAAGTAGGATAACACCGTCTTGCAAAATTGTCAACAAAAACTTTTTCCAAAGCCCCTTCCCTTTTGCCTGGGAATTTTGTATACTATGTGCAGGACGCAAAGGAGGTCGAATACGATGCTGGATTGGGATACCCTGGAACAGACCTGCAAGAACTGCAAAAACTGCTCGCTGTGGGAGACCCGGACCAACGTGGTCTTCGGGGTGGGCTCCCGCACCGCCGAGGTACTCTTCATCGGCGAAGGCCCCGGAGAGAACGAGGACCTGCAGGGCGAGCCCTTCGTGGGCCGGGGCGGCCAGCTGCTAGACGACATGATGGGGGCCATTGGCCTGAAGCGGCAGGACGTCTACATCGCCAATATCGTCAAGTGCCGCCCGCCCCACAACCGGGACCCGCTGAACACCGAGGAGGACGCCTGCATCGGGTATTTGCGCAACCAGGTCGCTCTCCTGAAGCCCAAGATCATCGTCTGCCTGGGCCGCATCGCCGCCATGCGGGTCATCAAAGAGGATTTCAAGATCACCCAGGAGCACGGCAAGTGGTTTGAAAAGAGCGGGGTCCAGATGATGGCCCTGTTCCACCCCGCCGCCCTCCTCCGGGACCCCCGCAAAAAGCCGGACACCTTTTTAGATTTGAAGGCCCTCCAGGCCAAGATCCGCGAGATCTGCGACCACACCCCGCTGGCGGATTGAAAAGAAACAAAACGGGACGGTCCCGCGGGGCCGTCCCGTTTGTTTATTCCTCGCCGTCGAGCAGGTATGCGTAGGACACCTGAAAGATCTGTGCCAGCGCGCGAAGCTCCAGATCCGTGACGTATCTCTTGTTTGTCTCAATGCGGGTGATCACATTTTTGTCCATGTCCATCCCGATCAACTGGAGCTGATGGGCCAGGTCCCGCTGGGACAGCCCCTCTTTGACGCGCAACGCTTTTAGCCGCTCTCCAACTAGATTTTTCTCGCCCATGGGCCCTCTCGGCTTTGGCACGTCGCACCACCTCCGTCTCACTTTTTGCACTTTCTCTTGATTTTATCGTCAGGCTGTGATAAAATCGGTTGTAAAAATGAGACAAGCGAGGTGTTTTTTTATGGAGCGCCGAATAGAAAAGCTCTATGTGCAAGCGCCCAGATTTGAGGAGGGTCCCATGGTCCTGGACGGAATGTACCGCGCCGTCAACGACGAGCGGCTGCGCCTGTTCGACCTGTTGGTTGACGCTCTCGGCCCCGCCCTCCTCGCGCCGCTGAACGATTATACCAATGCGCTTTCTATGGAGACAGAGTTTGAAGCCAGGCACTATTTCCGGGAGGGCTACCTTGCCGCCAAACGGGAAGCCACACCGCCGCTGGTCTCCCCCGCGCCGGAAGGTCAATAAAAAACACTTGCAATTTCTCTTGAAACGTGATACTATACACGGTGCGTATGCCAAATAACATACGCAGACTGTGAAAAAGAGGTGAACTACCATGAAGGAAGGTATCCATCCCGATTATGAACAGACCACCATCCGGTGCGCCTGCGGGAATGTGATCTCCACCGGCTCCACCAAGAAGGACATCCGCGTGGAAGTCTGCTCCAAGTGCCATCCCTTCTATACCGGCAAGCAGAAGGTCGTGGACACCGGCGGACGGGTCAGCCGCTTCAATAAGAAGTTCGGTCTGGACCAGAAGTAAGCTGTCACATGAAAAAGCCCGCACTTTTCAAAGTGCGGGCTTTTTTCAATCAATGGGCATACAATAAACCTATCCTGCTTGGGAGGCGTTTGATATGAAGACCATCGACATCAAGGACGTTCAGCAGAACGTGTTCTCCGCCATCGGCACGCAGTGGATGCTGCTCACCGCCGGGGACAAGAGCGGCTGCAACACCATGACGGTCAGCTGGGGCGGCATGGGGGTTCTGTGGGGCAAGAACGTGGCCACCGTCTACGTCCGGCCTCAGCGGTATACCTATGAATTTATGGAAAAGAGCGACACCTTCACCCTGGCCTTTTTCGGAGAGGAATACCGGGAGGCTCTGAAGCTCTGCGGCAGCAAGTCAGGCCGGGACGTGGACAAAGTCAAGGAATGCGGCTTTACCCTGGCCTACGGCCCGGGGGACGCCCCCTATTTCCAGGAGGCCGAGCTGGTGATGGTGTGCAAAAAGCTCTACTTTGACGACATCGAGCCCAGCCACTTCCTGGACGGGGACATCGACGGCAAGAACTATCCGGGCAAGGACTATCACCGGATGTATATCGGCGAAATTTTGGAGGTTTACCAGGCTTAAATGAATGTTACCGAAGAGAAAAAAGTGCAAAAGGGTATCTTGGTAGGGCTGAACGCCCGGGCGCTGGACAAAGAGGACAACGCCGACGAGGATACCCTGGCAGAGCTGGCGGCCCTCTTGGAGACCGCCGGCGGGACATGCGTGGGCACGGTGCTGCAGAGCAAGGACGCTCCAGACCCGCGCACCTTCATCGGCGAGGGCAAGCTGGAGGAGGTCCGGGACCTGGCGGCGGCTATGGAGGCCGAGTTGGTGGTCTTTGACAACTCCCTCTCCCCCTCCCAGCTGCGGGTGCTGAACCAGGAGCTGAAGGTCCAGGTGCTGGACCGGGAGGCCCTGATCCTGGACATCTTCGCCCAGCGGGCTCAGACCAAGGAGGGCCGGCTCCAGGTGGAGCTGGCCCAATATCAGTATCTTCTCCCCCGGCTGACAGGCATGTGGACCCACCTGGAGCGGCAGGAGGGCGCCATCGGCACCCGGGGCCCCGGCGAGACCCAGCTGGAGACTGACCGGCGGCACATTCGCCGCAAGATCTCCAAGCTCAAAGAGGAGTTGGAGGATGTGCGCCGGGTCCGCTCCACCCAGCGCGAGCGCCGGGAGAAGAACGAGGTCCCGGTGGTGGCGCTGGTGGGCTATACAAACGCCGGCAAGTCCACCCTTTTGAACGCCCTCACCGGCTCGGACATCCCCGCCAACGACCGGCTTTTTGACACGTTGGACACCACCACCCGGACCCTGGAGCTGTCCGACACCTGCACCGCACTGCTGTCCGACACCGTGGGCTTTATCCGCAAGCTGCCCACCCATCTGGTGGCCGCCTTCAAGGCCACGCTGGAAGAGCTGACCTTCGCGGACCTTCTCATCCACGTCATCGACGCCTCTAACCCCCTGTGGCGGGAACAGCATGAGGTGGTGGAGGGGCTGATCCGCTCTCTGGGCGCCTGGGAGACCCCCCGGCTGGAGGTCTTTAATAAGTGCGACCTCTGCCCCGAGGACATTTTACCCCACGGCGAGGACAAGGTCTGGGTCTCCGCCCGGACCGGCCAGGGGCTGGACAAGCTCCGCGCCGAAATGGTCCGGCGGCTGGACATGGGCAAGCGGCGCGTGGTCATCGCCCTGCCCTACGACCAGGGCGGCGTGCTGGACCAGCTCTACCGGGAGGCCAAGGTGGAGCAGGTGGAGTACGGCGAGAGCATCCAGGTCACCGCCGTGTGCCCCCCCAAGACTCTGGGACAGATCAGGGACTATATCACAGAGGGCTGGACCCCGCCGCCCAAAGAGCCCTGGGAGGAGTGAAGGTATGAGCGGATACTTGGTCCCTCTCCGGGAAGCCCAGGCGGAATATGTGGAAAAGCGGTCCCGGTTCATTGGGCACATCCTGCCTGTGGACAGCGAGGAGGCGGCCCGGGCCCATATCGAGGCAGTCAAAAAGCAGCACCGGGACGCCCGGCACAACTGCTGGTGCTACCGGCTCCAGGGCGGCGTGGAACGCTATAGCGACGACGGCGAGCCCCAGGGCACGGCGGGGGTCCCCATGCTGGCGGTGTTCCAAAAGGCGGGGGTCACAAACCTCTGTTGTGTGGTGACCCGGTATTTCGGCGGCGTGTTGCTGGGCGCGGGCGGGCTGGTGCGGGCCTACACCCAGGCCGCCAAGGACGCGCTGGAGGCGGCGGGGATCGGCCAGATGGCCCCCTGGCTGCGGCTGGGGCTTGACTGCCCCTATCCCCTGCTGGAGCAGGTCAAGCTGTTGTGCGCCCAGTGTGATGGCGTGGTGGAGGACATCCAGTACACCGACGCCGCACGCCTGACCGCCCGCTTCCCCGTGGCCCAGGCGGAGAACTTTTCCGGACTTGTCAAAGAATTGACCGCCGGGGCCCTGGTCCCGGACATCTTGGAGGAAATTATGGCTCCGGCTTAAAGGCCGGAGCCATTTTTGCTAAGATCCTCTGTGCTTCGATTTGTGTTGCAAGATTTTTTACAAAGGTCCTCTGAAAGATATTTTCCGCAAAAATTTTGGGGCAAAAGAGGATTTTGGCCCGGCGACGGCGTATATAGGTTTTGTTCGCGATTTTTTATGAAGGAAAGGCGGTGTCGGCATGAACGTCCGGGAACAGTGGGAGACACAGGAGCGGGATATTTTGGCGCCCTGGGCCTGTCTATCTACCCAGAGCCGGGGCCGGGAGCGGGCTATCGAGCCCTGCTCGGTGCGGACCTGCTTTCAGCGGGATGTGGACCGCATCGTCCACTGCAAGGCCTTTCGTCGGCTCAAGCACAAGACCCAGGTCTTCTTACAGCCTGAGGGGGACCACTACCGCACCCGCATGACCCACACCCTGGAGGTCACTCGCATCGCCCGGACCATAGCCCGTGGTTTGCGGCTCAACGAGGATTTGACCGAGGCTGTCGCCATGGGCCACGATCTGGGCCACACCCCCTTTGGCCACGCCGGAGAGCGGCTTTTGAACCAGATCATGCCCGGCGGCTTTCGTCACTACGAGCAGTCCCTGCGGGTGGTGGAGCGGCTGGAAAACGGCGGCGAGGGACTGAACCTCTGCTGGGAGGTCCGGGACGGCATCCTCCGCCATACGGTGGACCCGCTGGCCGCCACCCTGGAGGGCCAGTGCGTGCGCCTTGCCGACCACATCGCCTACATCAACCACGACATCGACGACGCCATCCGCGGCGGCATCATCTTCCCCATGGACATCCCCCTAGAGCTTCAGCAGGAGTTGGGCTTTTCCCACGGCGAGCGCATCAACACCCTGACCTGCGACGCCATTACCCAAAGCGCCGACGGCCAGAACGTCCGCCTCAGTCCCGCGCGCAAAAAAGCCCTGGACGCGCTGCGGGAGTTTATGTTCGAGGCGGTCTATCGAAACCCCGTGGCCAAGGGCGAGGAGGTCCGGGCCCAGGGGATGCTGGAGCAGCTGTTTGGCTACTATATGGACCACCTGGACAAGCTGCCCGGCGACTACTACGCCATCGCCCAGGCCGAGGGTCCGGAGCGGGCCGTGTGCGACTACATCGCGGGGATGACAGATAAATTTGCCGTGGACCAATACGCCGAGGCGTTCATCCCGAAAGCCTGGACGGTTAAATAGAAGCGCGAGGGTAGGCGCGCCGCCGGGCTTGGAGGCGCCCGCAGGGCAAAAACAGGTTGGCCGCAGGCCAACGGCATTTTGCCAAGGGCGGCGAAAGAACCGGCGAAAGCGCGCCCAACCCGAGCGTGACAGCCCCTACGTCTAAAACGGCCCAAAACCAGGCTATACTTAGAGGAGGTGACGAAGTTGGCCATTCCCCAATCCTTTTTGGACGATCTGACAGCACGGTGCCCCATTGAGGAGGTGGTGGCCGACTACGTCCCGCTGACCGCCAAGGGCGGCAATCTGTGGGGGCTGTGCCCCTTCCATTCGGAAAAGACCCCCTCCTTTTCCGTCTCCCCCGACAAGCACATCTTCCACTGCTTTGGCTGCGGCAAGGGCGGCGGCGTGGTGCGGTTCGTGATGGAGATTGAAAATCTCTCCTTCCCCGAGGCGGTGCGGAAGCTGGCCGCCCGGGCCGGGCTGGAGATGCCCGAGGAGGACCAGGCCTCCCAGGCCCGCAGAGCCCACCGCAAGCGGCTGCTGGAGCTCAACCGCGCCGCGGCCCGGTTTTACCACGATACGCTGAAGACCCCTCTAGGCGAGCCCATGCTCCGCTACGCCCAGGAAAAGCGGCGGCTCACGCCAAGCTATATCAAGCGCTTTGGCCTGGGCGCGGCGCCGGACAGCTGGGATAGTCTCATCAAGGCTATGGCCCAGCAGGGTTACGAAAAGGGCGAGCTGCTGGAGGCGGGGTTGGTGGTGGCCGGCAAGAACGGCGGCGTCTACGATAAGTTCCGAAACCGCCTGATGCTGCCCGTCATCGACGCCAGCGGCGACGTTTTGGGCTTTACCAGCCGTGTCATGGACGACTCCACGCCCAAGTACCTCAATACTCCGGAGACCGCGTTATTCAAAAAGCGGGGCATTCTCTACGGCATCAACTTTGCCAAGATGACCAAGCGGGGCTTTTTGCTGCTGGTGGAGGGCAACCTGGACGTGATCACCCTGCACCAGGCGGGCTTTGACAACGCCGTGGCCACCATGGGCACGGCCCTGACCCAGGACCACGCCCGGCTCATCGGACGCTACACCAAGGAGCTGGTGCTTTGCTACGATAACGACGCCGCCGGGGTAGAGGCTACCCAACGGGCCATGGCGGTGCTCCGGGATACGGACTTCTCCGTCCGGGTCCTTCAGCTGCCCCGGCGCAAAACAGACGACGGGCAGCTGGTCAAGCAAGACCCCGACGACTTCATCAAGCTCCAAGGTCCCGCCGCCTTTGAGCGGCTACTCTCAGGCAGCGAGGACCAGACGGCCTACCAGCTGGAGGCGGTAGCCAAGGAGCATGATGTGTCCACCGACGAAGGGCGAGTGGCCTACCTCAAGGCCGCCATTCCCGTGCTGGCGGCGCTCGGCAGTCCCGTAGAGCGGGAGATCTACGCCGTCCGCGCGGCCCAGCGGGCAGAGGTGTCCAAGGAGGCCGTTTTGCATGAGGTAGACGAGCTGCGCCGGCGAAAGTCCCGGCAGTCCCGCCGCAAGGAGGAGCGCACCGCGCTGACGCCTGTGTCCAACCTTCAGCCCAAGGCCAGGGAGCTCCGATATGATGATCCCCGCTCGGCCAAGGCGGAGGAAGGGGTGTTGCGGCTCCTCTTTTTGGACCACACGCTGCTTAGTCTGTGCGCGCAGCTGAGGCCGGAGGATTTTTCCTCTCCCCTGCTGGGCAAGATCTACGGGCTTTTGCTGGAGCACGATCCGCCTTACTCTCCCGCCGCCTTTGACGGTCAGCTCACCGGCGTGGAGGCCGACCACCTGGCCCAGATCCTGCAGTCTCCGGTGTCGCTGGCCACAGGCCAACGGGCCATGGCGGACTACATAGAGATCATATTGGAAAACCGCAAGTCGTCCGGTCCGGAGTTATCCAAGGAATCCGAGCTCCTGGCCTTACAGCAGAAACTAAAACAGAAACAAAAGATGGAGGATATGAAATGAGCGCAAAAAAAGTGAAGGTCACTCCCCTGCCCGAAGAGCCCACGTCCAACGACGCCGAGCAGCCCGAACTCTCCAAGCAGGACATCCTGAAGGCTCTGGACGGCGTGCCCGGCGCGGAAAAGCTGGCCGAGCTCATCGAGCGGGGCAAGAAAAAGGGCAAGCTGTCGGCCACGGAGCTGATGGACGCTCTGGAGGATGTGGACCTGGAGGGCGACCAGCTGGACAAGCTCTACGACATTTTCGAGTCCATGGGCATCGACACCACCGGGGACGACTTTGCCGATCTAGACAACCTCACCGGTCTGGAGGGTCTGGACGAGCTGGGCGAGGACGCCCAGCCCTCGCCAGAGGAACTGGAGGAGCTGCCGGAAAATGAGATCGTAGACCCCAACGCCCTCAGCGACTCCTTCAGCATCGACGACCCGGTGCGGATGTACCTCAAGGAGATCGGCAAGGTGAATCTACTGTCCTCCGACGAGGAGGTGGCCTTGGCCCAGGCCATGGGCGAGGGCGCCATGGCGGCCCAGCAGCTGGAGGAGCTGAAGGGATCGGGCCAGGAGCTGGACGCCGAGACCGAGGCGGAGCTTCAAAAGCTCATTGGTCAGGGCGAAGAGGCCAAGCAGCGGCTGGCCGAGGCCAACCTGCGGCTGGTGGTGTCCATCGCCAAGCGGTATGTGGGCCGGGGCATGCACTTTTTGGACCTGATCCAGGAGGGCAATCTGGGCCTCATTAAGGCCGTAGAGAAGTTTGACTACACCAAGGGCTATAAGTTCTCCACCTATGCCACCTGGTGGATCCGTCAGGCCATTACCCGGGCCATTGCAGACCAGGCCCGGACCATCCGCATCCCGGTCCACATGGTGGAGACCATCAACAAGGTCATCCGGGTCTCCCGGCAGCTGCTCCAGGAGCTGGGCCACGACCCCACGCCTGAGGAGATCGCCGCGGAGATGAACATGCCCGTAGACAAGGTCCGGGAGATCCTGAAGATCGCCCAGGAGCCTGTGAGCCTGGAGACCCCCATCGGCGAGGAGGAGGACAGCCACCTGGGCGACTTCATCCCCGACGAGGACGCCTCCGAGCCCAGCGAGGCGGCCAGCTACACTCTTTTGAAGGAGCAGCTGGTGGAGGTGCTTGGCACCCTCACCAAGCGGGAGGAAAAGGTCCTGCGACTGCGCTTTGGCATCGAGGATGGCCGGGCCCGCACGCTGGAGGAGGTAGGCCGAGAGTTCAACGTCACCCGGGAGCGTATCCGCCAGATCGAGGCCAAGGCACTGCGTAAGCTGCGTCACCCCAGCCGGAGCAAGAAGCTGAAGGATTTCCTCAACTGACGCCATGGGCGGACCCAAGCGAAAAAGCGCCCCGGCAGTGGCCGAGATGAACGACCCGCAGCTGCTGGCCCATCTCATCCACCTGGCTGGACTGGATGTGACCCAGGCCCGGGACCTGGCCCGTGGACTGCTGGACGCCCACGGGAGCTTGCGCCAGGTACTGGCCCTGCCGGCCCAGACCCTTCTGCATACGCCGGAGCTGAGCGAGAACGCCGCGGCGTTTTTGCTGTTGCTCCCGGCCCTGGTGGAGCGCTACACCGGCCAGGGCCAAGGCGCCCGCTCGCCCATCGTCCGGCTATGGGAGCCGGAGGATCTGGCGGCCTTTGTGCTGCCCCATTTCCAGGACCGCCGGGTAGAGCGGGTGTGCGCGTTCTGTCTGGGCGAGGACTTGTCGCTGCGCACGGCGGCCCAGGTGGCCCAGGGCAGCGCCATGGAGGTATCCTGCTCAGTGCCTCGCATCCTTCGCCTGTCCCTGACCCACGGGGCCAAGAGCGTCGTTCTGGCCCACAATCACCCCGACGGCTCCCCTGTCTTCTCCAAAAACGACCTGGTGGCCACCGCCATCGTGGCCCAGGCGCTATTCAGCGCCGGGAAGACCCTGGGCGACCATCTGCTGCTGGCCGGCGACCAGATCATCTCCCTGCGCCAGCAGTGCCGGGAGGGGCTCCACCGGGAGCTGCCCTTCGCCTGCCTCCCCGGCTGGCAGCCGGGCGAGTGATCTTGACTGCTTTTTACAAAAAGGCCCGCCTGGAGGACAAGCCTTCCAGGCGGGCCTTTTTAACCATTTTGCCAGTCGGCAGGGTAGGTGACGTAGACGTAGCGGGCCTTGTCGGGGGAGCAGAAGGAGATGGAGCTGCCCTTGGGGATATAGAAGATGTCGCCGGGGTGGCCGGTGTAGGTCCTCTCCCCTACTTTGATCTCCAGGGTGCCGCTGAGGACGATGTCATATTCGTCGTAGCTGAGCGTCCAGGGGAACTGGGTCCCCTCCACCTCCATGACCCCGGCGGCCATGTGGGGGGCTTCCTGGAGGGTGGTCACATCCTTGACCCGGACGTCGCTTCGGCCCTCAAAGCTCTCGCAGCGCACGGTATCGGTGTGGACCAGCAGCACCCCAGAGGGGTCGGTCTCCTTGCCAAAGGTCCCTCCGCTCTGAGTCAGCTGACGCAGGACCTGCTCGACGATGGGCCGCAGGGTCTCTTCTGTCCATGTCATAGCTTACACGCCTCCCTTGCTCTGATGGAGCTTTTCCAGCAGTTTGGGTGACAGCCACGCGCACAGCACCAGCGCCGTCACACCCGCCACCAGCTTGCCCAGGATCATGGGGAAGATCATGTCTGACTCGACTCCGGCGGTGAAGCCCAGGTGGTCACCGAAGACAAAGGAGGCGGAGACGGCGAAGGCCACATTTAAGAGCTTGCCTTTCTCGTTCATCTCGCCGAAGAGGTTGAACATGGCGATGTTGTTGGCCAGGGTCGCCACCAGTCCCGCCGAGCCCTTGTCGTTCATGCCCAGGGCGCGGCCTGCCCGGCCCAGGGCCTTGCCAAAGGTGCGGGTGATCCACTTGACCATGGGGAAGGCCCCGATGAGGACCACGGCGATCTGGCCGCAGACCAGAAGGCCCTCCTCCAGAGGCACCAGGTCGTCCGGCCCCTCGGCCTCCACCATGAGGTTGAAGAGAGGGAAGTGGATGCCCGTCTGGTACTGGAAGACGGCGATGGCGGTAAAGACGGTGATGACCGCCGTCACCCCCGCGCCGAATTTGCTGAAGCCCGAGATCATCTTGGCCGGAGCGAACCAAAGCCCCAGCACGATGAGCCCGGCAATGAGGATGACAGGAATGAGGTTACGGAGGATCGCCAGGATGTCCATAGGGTAGGGCGTCATGGCCATGGCAAGGCCGCCGGCGATACATCCAAGGGGGACCGTGATAAGACCCGCCAGGGTGCCCGCGCCTAAATAGGGGCGGTCCTTGGGGTCGATGATGGAAAGGGCCACGGGGATGGTGAACACCAGCGTGGCGCCCATCATGGTGCCCAGGATGAGGCCGGAGAAGTTGGCGGCGGCCTCGGTCTCCGAGAGCTGCTGGGCCAGAGGGTAGCCGCCCATGTCGCAAGCCAGCAGCGTCCCGGCGAACATCCCGCCGTCGGCCCCCAGCAGACGGTAGAGGGGCACGATGATGGGCTCCAGCAGCGCGGCCAGCACCGGCGCGGCGGCCACCACCCCCGCCATGGCGATGGCCAGCGGACCCATGGCCCGGAAGCCCTCGTCAAACTCCTGGCCGTAACCCAGCTTGTTGCCCCGGAGCTTATCGATGGCCCCCACGATCATGAAGATCATCATGATAAAGATGATGACCGAGTTGATGGACAGGTTGGAAACCCACGCGCGCAAGCTGTCGGTAAAGACGCTCACGTCGCTGAGCCGCGCCCAAAGATCGGCAAACATAGCCTCTCCCCTTTCCAAATGTTTCAAGGGGTAGTTTGTGCCATGCTTGCCACTTTATGCGCTGTGTAAAGGCAGCGGGATCATTCCTCCAAAAGCAGCTCCCGCAGCGCGGCGTGGTCACATACCTTGACTCCGCCATAGAGCGTCTCTATCCAACCCCGCCGGGACCATTTGCGCAGGATGCGGGCCACGGTGACACGGGTGACGCCGATCTGGAAGCCAAGCTCCTCCTGGGTGACGGCCACCCTTCCCTCGCCGTCCATCTCCCGGAGCAGCTGGGCGGCCAGGCGGGTCTCGGCGCTTTGGAAGGAGAGGTCGTTGACCTGGCGGGAGAGCTGGCCCACGGTGGCGGCCAGGTGGCGGAGCATGGGGACGGCAAGGCCGGGGCTTTGCTCCAGTACCCGCTCCAGATCCTGCCAGGTCACCGCCACCGCCCGGCACTCGCTCACCGCCGCGGCGGAGGACACCCGCAGGCAGCCGTCGAAAAAGGAGGCCTCTCCCATCAAACTGCCGCCCCGGTGGAGGGTCAGCACCCGCTCCTCTCCCTCGGGGGAGGTCAAAAAGCTCCGGGCCGTGCCCGAGACCAGGTAGTAAAATTCCGTGGGCTCCGCCCCCTGCAAATAGATAAGCTGGCCCGGGGCGTAGACCCGAGGCGTTTTCCCCTGAGCCAGGGGCTGCCAAAGAGACATTTTATCACTTCCTTTTTTGTATTGTATCATATGTTACATTCTTTTGGCAAGGGCTCTGCCATACTAGAGCCAACAAGCTAAAAGGAGGGCACGTTTTATGGGTATGACTATGACCCAGAAGATCCTCGCCAGGGCGGCGGGACTGGAGAGCGTCCAGGCCGGGCAGCTCATCGAGGGCGATCTCTCGCTGGTGCTGGGCAACGACATCACAGCGCCCGTTGCCATTACCGAGTTTGAAAAGGCGGGGCTGACGGAGGTCTTCGACAAGGATAAGATCGCCATCGTCCTGGACCACTCCACCCCCTGCAAAGACATCAAGTCCGCCAAGCTCTGCGCCCAGGCCAGGGACTTCGCCAAGGCGCACAGCATCACTCACTTCTACGATGTGGGCCAGGTGGGTGTGGAACACGCGCTGATCCCGGAGAAGGGCCTGGCTATCCCCGGCGACGTGATCATCGGCGCCGACTCCCACACCTGTACTTACGGCGCGCTGGGGGCCTTCTCCACCGGCGTGGGCTCCACCGATATGGCCGCGGGCATGGCCACGGGGAAAGCCTGGTTCAAGGTGCCCGCCGCCATCCGGGTGGAGCTGACCGGGACCCTGCCCAAGCACGTCTCGGGCAAGGACTTAGTCTTGCACCTGATCGGCATGATCGGCGTGGACGGCGCTTTGTATCAATCCCTGGAGTTCGTGGGCGACGGCGTGGCGGCGCTGGAGATGGACGACCGCTTCACCATCTGCAACATGGCTATCGAAGCCGGCGGCAAGAACGGCATCTTCCCGGTGGACGACAAGACCATCGCCTACCTCAAGGGCCGGACGGACCGGACCTGGACCGCCTTTACCCCCGACGCCGACGCGGAGTATGTCCGCACGGTGGCCATCGACCTCTCCCAGCTGGAGCCCACGGTGGCCCTGCCCCACTTACCTTCCAATACCAAAACGGTGTCTGAGGTAGCGGGTACACCCATCCAGCAGGTGGTCATCGGCTCCTGCACTAACGGGCGCATCAAGGACCTCCGGGAGGCGGCTGCCATTTTGAAGGGCAAAAAGGTCGCTGGCGGCGTGCGCTGCATCGTCATCCCCGCCACTCAGGAGATCGTGAAGCAGTGCCTGGCCGAGGGCCTGGCCGACATTTTCCTGGACGCAGGCTGCGCCTTTTCCACCCCCACCTGCGGACCCTGCCTGGGCGGGCACATGGGCGTGCTGGCTCCGGGCGAGCGGTGCGTTTCCACCACCAACCGCAACTTCGTGGGCCGCATGGGCGACACCAGCTCTGAGGTCATCCTGGCCAGCCCCGCCGTGGCGGCGGCCAGCGCCATCGCGGGCGTCATTGCCGACCCGCGGACTATGTGAGGAGGGACAGCTGCCATGAAAATTTACAAGTACGGCGACAATGTGGACACCGACGTGATCATCCCCGCCCGGCACCTCAACGACCCCGACCCCAAGGCCCTGGCCTCCCACTGTATGGAGGACATCGACGCCGACTTCGCCAAGACGGTAGAGCAAGGCGACATCATGGTGGGCGGGGCCAACTTTGGTTGCGGCTCCAGCCGGGAGCACGCGCCCCTTTCCATCAAGGCCAGCGGCGTTCGTTGCGTCATCGCCAAGAGCTTTGCCCGCATCTTCTACCGAAACGCCATCAACATCGGCCTGCCCATTCTGGAGTGTCCCGACGCCGCCCAGGTCATCCAGCCCGGGGATGAGGTGAAGGTGGACTTTCAGACGGGGGTCATCGAGGATGTGACCCAGCAAAAGACCTTCCAGGCCGCGCCCTTCCCGGAGTTTATCGAGGGCATCATCCAAAGCGGCGGGCTGCTGGCCTCCCTCAAGGCCCGTGGCATGGCCCGATAAGGAGGAACGGAATTATGTCAACCAGCAAGGAATACATGGACTTCATCCTGGAGCAGTCCCCCGAGGGCACCCGCTGCCGGGCCATGATGGGAGAATATGTGCTCTATTTTAACGATAAGGTCATCGGCGGGGTCTATGACGAGCGGCTGCTGGTCAAGCCGGTGGAGGCCGCCGTGGCCATGACGAAAAGCCCCCGCTTTGAGATCCCCTACGAGGGAGCTAAGGAAATGCTGGCGGTGGATGATGTGGACGACCGGGAATTTCTGGCCGCCCTCTTCCCCGTCCTCTATGACGCCCTGCCCGCCCCCAAGCCCAAAAAGCCCAAGAAGTAAAGGAGTGTTTTGTGATGGAATATAAGATCGCCCTCATCGGCGGCGACGGCATTGGCCCCGACATCGTCAAGCAGGCCGTGAAGGTCTTGAACGCCGTGGGAGAGAAATTCGGGCACCGCTTTTCCTATGTAGACGTGCTCATGGGCGGCTGCGCCACCGACGCGGTGGGGGTCAGCTATCCCGAAGGGACGGCTTCGATGTGCAAGGCCTGCGACGCCGTTTTGCTGGGCGCTGTGGGCGGGCCCAAGTGGGGATCCGATAAACCCGCCCAGCAGCGGCCCGAGACCGCCCTGCTTGCCATTCGCAAGGACCTGGGGCTCTACGCCAATCTGCGCCCGGCCATGCTGCGCCCGGCTTTGAAGGACGCCTGCCCACTGAAAAAGGAGACGGCGGAGAAGGGCATCGATCTGATGATGGTCCGGGAGCTCACCGGCGGGGTGTACTTTGGCAAGCGGGACAAGTACCAGACCCCGGATAAGGGCCTGGAGGCTACCGACCTGATGGCTTACTCCGAGCTGGAGATCGAGCGCATTGGCCGCAGGGCCTTTGAGCTGGCCCGGATGCGCCGCAAGAAGGTGTCCAGCGTGGACAAGGCCAACGTGCTGGAGACCTCCCGGCTGTGGCGCGGCGTGATGCACCGTCTGGCGGAGGAATACGCCGATGTGGAATACGAGGACGTGCTGGTGGACAACTGCGCCATGCAGATCGTCCGGGACCCCGGCCAGTTCGACGTGATCGTCACCGAGAATATGTTCGGCGACATCCTCTCCGACGAGGCCAGCATGGTCACTGGCTCCATCGGGCTGCTGCCCTCGGCCTCCATGGGTGACAGCGCCCCCGCTCTCTACGAGCCCATTCACGGCTCCGCCCCGGATATCGCCGGGCAGGACAAGGCCAACCCCATTGCCACCATTCTCTCGGCAGCCATGATGCTGCGCTATTCCTTCCACCTGGCCAAGGAGGCCGACGCGGTGGAGCGGGCGGTAGACGCGGTGCTGGACGCGGGCTGGCGCACCCCTGACATCGCCGAGCCGGGAGTCGCTCCCATTGGCACGGAGAAGATGGGCGATCTGATCTGCCAGGCCCTGTAAGCGGTCTTGCCAACGGACGGCTCCCTGACCGGGGCCGTCCGTTTTTTTGGCCTTGTGAAAAATTTTCCCGGTCTCAAACGTGTTGAGGGTGAAAGGAGTTGAGGGCATGACGCAAACAGAGCTGACCGAGCTGGTGGAGGTCTACTCCCCTATGCTGCTGCGCGCCGCCCTCACCCGGCTGTCCGCCCCGGCTGACGCGGAGGACGCGGTACAGGAGGTCTTTTTGAAGGTGCTGGACCGGCAGCCCCATTTCCGGGATGGGGAACACGCCAAGGCGTGGCTCATCCGAGCCACGCTGAACCAGGCCAGCGACCTGCGCCGGAGGCGGCGTGACGACGCCCCGCTGGACGAGGCCCTGACTGCCCAAAGCGACACCGCTGAGGAACGGCTGGATCTCCTTTCCGCCGTACGCTCCCTGCCCCCAACGTACAGCGCTGTGATCCATCTCTACTACTATGAGGGCTACTCCATCAAGGAGATCGCCAAGCTGCTGGCGCTCCCCTCTCCCACCGTGGGCACCCGTCTGGCCCGTGGCCGGGAGCGGCTGCGCCGGCTCTTAAAGGAGGACGCTGTATGAACGCTGAAGAATACCGCCGGGCGGTGGACGCCGTGGAATTCCGCCCCGATTTTGCCCGGCGCACTCTCTCTTTGCTGGAGACCCGCCGAAAGGAGACCGCTTCCGTGAAACACATTTCTCTCAAGCCCGCTTTGATCGCCGCCGCGCTGGTGGTGGCCCTAGCCGTCACCGCCTCCGCCGCTCTTCTCTTCCTCTCCCCCAGCCAGGTGGCCCAGGAGGCCGGGAACCAGGCTCTGGCCGCCGCCTTTGAAACGGACGCCGCTGTCAATATCAACGAGACCCAGACCGTGGGCGACTATCAGGTCACCCTGATGGGTCTGCTCCCCGGCCAGGCGCTGGATCAGGTGGAGGACCTGACCGGTCAGGTGGAGCGCGCCAAGACCTACGCCGTGCTGGCCTATGCCCGGACCGACGGCACGCCCATTGAAGACGACGTGCCCGAGCTCACCGTCAGCCCGGTGGTGGAGGGCTACGCCCCCTGGCAGGTCAACGCCTGGACCCTGGGCGGCGGCACCCACACCTTTGCTCAGAACGGCACCCTCTACTATCTCTTTGAGTGCGACAGCGTAGAGCCCTTTGCCGACCACACGGTGTATCTTGCCGTCTACCCCGGCACCCACATCCCGCCCCACGCGGAGCTGTTTTCCTTCGGCGCCGACGGCGCCATCGCCTACCAGTCCGGCCAGGATGGCGCCCTGTTCACCCTGCCTCTGGACCCGGCCAAGGCTGACCCCACTGTGGTGGCTCAGCTGATGGAGCCCTGGCTGTTGCCCCAGACCTCGGAGCCTCCCGCGGACGAGGAGGTCTCCCCCGACGATGTGCACTTCTCCTGGGAGAACGACGACGGAAACGCCGTGGTGATCCTCCAGGATGGATCTGTGGTTCCCGCCGATTGAGCCCGTCTAAAGCATTCCCCACACAAAAAGGGACAGCCCGAGAGGCTGTCCCTTTTCCTATGTGATATTGATTTTAGCCCAGATACGCCTTCTTCACCTGCTCGTTGTTCAAAAGCTCCTTGCCGGTGCCCGAGAGGGTCAGACGGCCGGTCTCCAAAACGTAGGCGGTGTCGGCGATGTGGAGGGCCATGTTGGCGTTTTGCTCGATGAGCAGGATGGTCACGCCCTGCTGGTTGATGCGCTTGATGATGGAGAAGATGTCCTTCACCACCAGCGGCGCCAGACCCAGAGAGGGCTCGTCCATCATCATCAGCTTGGGCCTGGACATCAGGGCCCGGCCCACGGCCAGCATCTGCTGCTCGCCGCCGGACAGCGTGCCCGCCGCCTGCCAGGAGCGCTCCTGGAGCCGGGGAAAGAGGGAGTAGACCCAGTTGAGGTCGTCCTCCAGGTTATCCTTACGCAGATACGCACCGATCTTCAGGTTTTCCAGCACAGTGAGGTCGGGGAATACGTGCCGCCCCTCGGGCACTAGGGTGATGCCCTTGGAGACGATCTTGTCCGGCGCCATGCCGGTGATGTCCTCGGCCTGAAGGCGGATGCGCCCCCCCGTAGGCTTGACCAGGCCGGCAATGGTGCGAAGGGTCGTGGACTTGCCCGCGCCGTTGGCGCCGATGAGGGTCACGATCTGGCGCTCGGGAACCTGGAAGGTAATGTCCTTGACGGCCTCAATGCCGCCGTAGTTGACCCGAAGGCCGTCAATTTTCAGCATCGTCTGCCACCCCCAAATAAGCCTCGATGACCTGTTGGTTGTTCTGGACCTCGCTGGGCGTGCCCTTGGCAATGAGCTTGCCAAAGTCCAGCACGTAGATGCGGTCGGAGATCTGCATGACCATGTCCATGTGGTGTTCGATCATGAAGATGGTCAGGCCGTACTCGGCGCGGATCTTGCGGACGAAGTCCGCCAGCTCCTGGGTCTCCTGGGGATTCATGCCCGCGGCGGGCTCGTCCAGCAGCAGGAGCTTGGGCTCGGTGGCCAGGGCCCTGGCGATCTCCAAGCGGCGCTGGAGGCCATAGGGCAGAGAGGACGCCACCTCGTCTTTGAACTGGTAGAGGTCCTGCTCGGCCAGCAGCGCCTCGGTCTCCTGGCACATCCGCTTCTCCTCGGCCTTGTTGAAGCGGAAGGTGGCGGAGAGGAAGTTCTGCTTGGCCCGCATGTGCTTGGCGATGAGTACGTTTTCAAAGACGGTGAGGGAGCCGAAAAGGCGGATATTCTGGAAGGTCCGGGCGATGCCCTTTTGGGTGATGACGTCGGGAGTGTGGCGGACTACCTGGGTGAATTTGCCCGCGTCCTGGCCCAAATACTGGCTCTTCATCTTGCCCTGGGGATGGTTCTCTACAATGGTCTCCCCCAGCAGACTCACCCGGCCGTTGGTGGGCTCGTAGACGCCGGTGACGCAGTTGAAGGCGGTGGTCTTGCCCGCGCCGTTGGGGCCGATCAGGGCCACGATCTCGCCCCGGTCCACCTCCAAGGAGAGGTCGTTCACCGCCACCACGCCGCCAAACTGCATGGTGATGTTCTCTAAGCGAAGCACATTCTCAGCCATGGGACGCACCCCCCTTCCCCAGCTTCTTTTTCCGTTTTCTAAAGAGGTCGGGCAGCTCCTTGTCCCCCATCAGCCCCCGGCGGAAGAACAGGACCACCACCATGATGACCACGGAGAAGACCACCATACGGAAGCCGTTTCTCAGGAAGGGGACCTTGGAGCCGTCGGGCAAGTAGGTCTCGGTGTCCAGGAACCGCAGCCACCACTCTGAGCAGGCCACATAGAGGAAGGAGGCGATGCAGGAGCCGGAGATGGAACCGATGCCGCCGATGACCACGATGAGCAGGATCTCATAGGTCATGGCGGTGGTGAAGGTCTTGGCCTGGGCCTGGTTAGCGAACATGGCGAACATACCGCCGCCTACCCCGGCAAAGAAGGAGGAGATGCAGAAGCTCAGCCGCTTATGCTTGGCCAGATTGATGCCCATGGCTTCGGCGGCGATCTCGTCCTCCCGGATGGCCTTGAAGGCCCGACCATAAGAGGAGTTGATCAAAAGCAGGATCACAGCGATGCAGATGGCTGCCAGCAAAAAGGCCACGAAGGTGGAAAGCCGCAGGGTCACTGCCCCGGAGGCATCCTTGATGTTGAAGCTGGAGAAGGTGGGAAAGCTCTTGAGGGCGTTGGCGCCGTTGGTCACAGGGCCCAGCTTATCCCACTGGAAGATGGCCCGGATGATCTCGGCAAAGCCCAGGGTGGCGATGGCCAGATAGTCCGACTTCAGCCGCAGCACGGGAAGGCCGATGAGCCAGGCCACCGCCGCCGCTACCAGTCCGGCCACCACCAGCGCCAGCAGCACGCCCAGGATCAGGCCTGCGGGACTGTCCGCGCCGCCAAAGAGGTCGGGCAGAGAGAAGCCCCAGATGGTGCCGCCGTAGAGATAGTAGACGCTGTCCTTCTGGGCCATGGGGATGGTCAGGGTGGCGTAGGTATAGGCGCCCAGGAGCATGAAGCCCGCCTGGCCCAGAGAGAAAAGGCCGGTAAAGCCGTTGAGCAGGTTCATGGAGCAGGCCACCAGGGCGTACACCGCGCCCTTTTTCAGCACGGTGAAGAAGGTGGTATTCTTGATGGGGTCCAGAGTGTTTTCCAGCACGATGGTCAGCGCCAGCAGGGCGACCACGCAGCACAGCGTGATAAATAGCCCGGTCTTACTCTTTTTCTTTTCGATCACTGCGCTCACCCCCTTAAACCTTATCGGTGGCCTTCTCGCCAAAGAGCCCGGTGGGCTTGACCACCAGGATCACGATGAGAAGGGCGAAGGTGAAGGCGTCGGAGAAGATACTGAAGGGAGACGCCTTGATGACCGTCTCGCTGATGCCGATGATAAAGGCGCCCACCACAGCGCCGGGGATGGAACCGATGCCGCCAAACACCGCCGCCACAAAGGCCTTCAGGCCAGGCAGCGCGCCGGAGAGGGGCACGATAGAGGGGTAGTTGATGAAGTAGAGGGCGGAGCCAACAGCGGCCAGAGCCGAGCCAATGACAAAGGTCATGGAAATGACGTTATTGATCTTGATGCCCATGAGCTGGCTGGTCTCAAAGTCCTTGGCCACCGCCCGCATGGCCATGCCCACCTTGGTGTGGTTGATGAGCTGGGTCAGGGCGATGACCAGGGCCACCACCAGGAAGGGGGTGACGATGGCGGCCCACTTCACGCTGCCCCAGGCTACCTCGCTGAGGAAGGGGACGGTGGGATAGGTCTGGGGAAGGCCGCCGGTGACGTAGGTGGCCAGGTTTTGCAGCAGGTAGCTCACGCCGATGGCGGAGATCATCACGCTCATCCGGGGCGCGGAGCGAAGGGGCTTATAGGCCGCCCGCTCGATGACAAAGCCCAGGATCACCGTGAACACCAGCATCAGCAACAGACCCACGGGTATGCTGGCGGCGCCCAGGGGCTCGGCCAGCCAGGTGTTCAGGTAGATCATCATCAATCCGGCCACCATGAACACATCGCCGTGGGCAAAGTTGATCAGGCGCAGGATGCCGTAGACCAGGGTGTAGCCAATGGCGATGAGGGCGTACTGTCCGCCCAGGGAGATGCCGGAAAGCAGAGTAGATAAGGCGTACTGCACAGTGGGGTCCTCCTTTGCGTTGAAGTCTTGCAGGGTATGGGCTCGTCTCTGTCTGAGAGGCCGGTCAGGGGCAAGCCCCCGCCCTGCAAATATAATAAGGGGAAGCCGTCTGGCGGGATCGTCCCGCCAGACGGCTTTCGATATTCAGGGTAGGGACTTAGCCCGCGGTCTGCTGGGTCTCGAAGGCCCAGGCGTTGTTGGCGGTGTCGGCCACCTTGATGTAGGCGGTGTCGCGGATGGCGTCGCCAGTGGCGTCAAAGGCAATGGCGCCGGACACGCCGGTGTAGGTCACGTTGGGCAGGGCGGCCTTGACGGCGGCGGCGTCAGGAGAGCCAGCGGCCTTCAGGGCCTCCAGGGCCACATAGTAAGCGTCGTAGCCCATGGCGGTGACGGCGGCGATGGTGTCGTTGCCGCCGTTGTTGGTCAGGGCGGTGGAGTCGGCGTTGATGTAGGCCTTGATGCCCTCGTCGAACTCAGGGGAGCCGCCCTCCTGATAGAAGGTGGAGACGTAGAGCTGCACAGCAGAGCCGGCGGCGGCCTCCAGGACCATGTTGTTATCCAGGGTGTCGGAGCCCAGGATGGGGGTGGTCAGGCCCATGTCGGCGGCCAGCTTCACGATCTGGGTGGAGTAGGCGATGGACACGGGGCAGAAGATCACGTCGCAGCCCTCGGCCTGCGCCTTGTTGAGGTAGGTGGAGAAGTCAGCGGTGTTGGTGGGGAAGGAGTCCTTCACGACCTCGCCCTGGAAGGCCTGCTCAAAGAAGGTCAGCAGACCCTGGTCGTAGTCGTTGCCCACCTCGCCCAGCAGGTAGGCCTTCTTGGCCTGGAACTTCTCGGTGGCGAAGTTGGCCAGGACGGTGCCCTGGAAGGGGTCCAGGAAGCAGATGCGGAAGTAGTAGTCGTTACCGGCGGTGACGTTGGGGTTGGTGCAGGTCACGCCCATAGCGGCGACGCCGGCCTCGTCAAACACGGGGCCGCCGGCAATGGACACGCCGGAGCCGTAGGAGCCCAGCACCATGGCCACATCCTTGCTCACCAGCTCAGCGGCGGCAGTGGGGGCCTTGGCCTGGTCGGAGCCGTTGTCAGCGTAGACCAGCTCGACCTTATAGGTCTCGCCGCCGATCTCCACGGTGGGGGTCTCAGAGTTGGCGAACTGCATGCCCAGCATCTCCTGCTTACCGCCGGCGCCGGAGTCGCCGGTGGAGGGCTCAAACACGCCGATGCGGACTACCTTGTCGCCGTCGGCCACAGGGGCGTCGGTGGCGGGGGCGTCGGTGGCCGGAGTGCCGGCGTTGTCACCACCGCCGCAGGCGGCCAGGCCCAGGACCATCACCAGGGCCAGGAGCAGAGCGAGATTCTTCTTCATTGTTGTATCCTCCCATTTCGATTGTGGCGGTTGTCCGTCTGTGGCGGACAACTGTCCACGGTATGGACTTCATTATAGCAGGGTGCTAAAGAGATTGCAAGAACAAATTATACGGAATTCCCCGCCCCCGGCTTGGCCCCTTTGTGGTTTTACCACAAAGAAAGACGCCGCCCAAACAAGGGCGGCGTCTGCTCGGTCCTGCTTATCGTCTACGGCGGCCCTGGTAGCGGCGGACGCGCCCGCCGCTACCGGTCCGGCGGAGCTTAAAGATCACCAGCGCGATCACGGCGACCACGGCCACCGCCAGCACGATGACCAGCCACGGCAAGCCGCCTCCCCCGCCGGGGGACTGGGTCTCCTGGCTCTGGGCCAGGCCCAGCTCCTGGGCGTAATGGCCCTGATACCAGGTGTTGAGACCGTCGCAGAGCTTACGCACGCCGGCGTCGTAATCTCCGGCGGCGAAGTCATGCTCCAAATAGGTCCAGGCGTAGTCGGCCAGGGTCTGGTCGGTGAGGTCACCGGCAATGACGGAGCCTTGGATCAGGTGGTATTGCCCCTCTCCGATGGCCAGCAGCACCAGCACGCCGTTTTTGCTTTGTCTGTCCAGCTCCCAGGCGTCCCAAAGTCCGGCAGCGTACTCCGCGGCGGTCCTACCGCCCAGTACGTCCACCGTGACCACCGTCATCTGAGCTCCCACGGGGGCCAGGGTTTTATTCTGGTCTGCAATGCGCGCTACCGTCTCGTCGGTCAGGACGCCCGCCACGTCCAGCACCGCGCCATTGGCGGGCTTTTCCGGCAGGTTGGCCACGCCCTTGCCGCCGCCGCAGCCGCACAGCAGAGACAGCGCCACAGCCAGACAGGCAAGTCCCTTCCAAGGTCTATGTGCCATATCAGCCCCTCAGCTCCAGCAGCTTCTGCTTGAGCTCGCCCTCGATGCGGCCCAGCTCGGCCTCGGCCTCGGCGCGCTTCTTACGGCCATCCTCCTGGATCTGCATGACCTCGTCCAGGGTGGAGATGAGCTGCTGGTTGGTGTGCTGCAGGGTCTCGATGTCCACCACGCTGCGCTCGGACTCCTTGGCGGCCTCCACGGTGCCCATGTGGAGCATATCGGCGTTTTGCTGCAGAAGGTCATTGGTCATCTGGGTAACGGCGCTCTGGGCCTGGGTGGCCTCCTTGGCGTGCTCCAACCCCAGGGCCAGTACCATCTGGGACTTCCAAAGAGGAATGGTGTTCACCAGCGACGACTGGATCTTCTCCAGCATCAGGGTGTCGTTATTCTGGAGCATCCGGGTCTGGGGGCCCATCTGGATGGAGATCATCCGCGTCAGCTCCAGGTCGTGGAGCTTCTTTTCAAAGCGGGTGCAGAAGTTGGCCATGTCGTTGTAGGCCTGGGCGTCCTCCTGGGCGCCGGTCTCGGCGGCCTTCTTTTTCAGGCCCTCCAGCTCGGTAGAACGGACCTCCGCCAGGCGCTTTTTGCCCGCCAGGATATACATGGTCAGCTCTTTATAATACTTGGTGTTCAGATCATACATCTGGTCCAGCATGGCGATGTCCTTCATCAGCGTCACCTGGTGGCCCTCCAGGATCTCGCTGATCTTGTCCACATTGACCTCGGCCTTGGCATAGCTGGCCTTCATCTCCTCCATCTCGTTGCGCCTTTTCTGGAACCAGCCGGCAATGCCCTTTTTCTCCGGCTTGGAAAAGCCCTTGAGCTCCACCACCAGGGAGCTGAGGGTCTCGCCGATCTCGCCCAGATCCTTGGTCTTGACGCTATTGAGGGTGTTTTCCGAGAAGGAGGCGATATTCTTCTGGGCCGCCGCGCCGTATTGGAGGATCACGGCGGAGTCCTTGATGTCGATGGTCTTGGCGAAGTCGTCCACCATCTTGCGCTCGGCCTCGGTGAGCATGGATTCATCCAGCTTGACGGCGGTCTCGTCTCGCTTGGCCTGTGTCATCGCGTCGGCAGGCGCGGCGGCAACCGGCGCCGGGGCAACGGCGGCGGCCGCGTTCAGGTCGGGGGTCAGGGTCAGCTCAGGCGTCATATTCTCATCGGTCACGGGGATCATCCTTTCCGCATTTTTTCGCGCAGTCTCAGGCGGCCCGGGGCCGCTTCCAGATCTTTTCCAACGATTCATTTTACTGCCAGAAAGGCCGGGTGTCAAGGGTGATGTCTTTGGCGAGAACGGCGGTTGACAACAGAGCTTTTGACGGATAAAATAGGGTGGAATGTGTTTTTATGAAGGAGACGATGGTTTTATGGCAATGACACTGGAGGATTTCAAGGCCGCCCGCCGGGTGCTGGACGGGGTCATCACCCCCACCCACCTGGTCCACTCCCCCGCCTTCTCCGCCGCCTGCGACAATCAGGTGTACCTCAAGCCGGAGAATCTGCAGGTCACAGGAGCCTATAAGATCCGGGGCGCTTACTATAAGGTCAGCACCTTGACCGATGAACAGAAGGAGCGGGGACTCATCACCGCCTCGGCGGGGAACCACGCCCAGGGCGTAGCCTACGCCGCCCGGGCTGCCGGGTGCAAGGCCGTCATCGTCATGCCCACCACCACTCCCCTGGTGAAGGTGAACAACACCAAGGCCCTGGGGGCGGAGGTGGTGCTCTGCGGCGCCACCTTTGACGACGCCGCCGCCAAGGCCCAGGAACTGGTGGAGGAGCGGGGATTGACCTATATCCCGCCCTTCAACGACGCCGATGTGGCCACCGGCCAGGGCACCATCGCCTATGAGATCTTCTCCGACCTCCCGGATGTGGACCTTATTTTGGTGCCCATCGGCGGCGGCGGGCTTTGCTCGGGTGTGGCTACCTTGACCAAGCTCCTCAACCCCAACGTGAAGGTCATCGGTGTAGAGCCCACGGGCGCTGCCAGCATGAAGGCCGCTTTGGAGGCAGGCCACCCTGTCACCCTGCCCAGCGTGGACACCATTGCCGACGGCGTGGCCGTCAAGACCGTGGGCGATGTGGTGTTCCCCTACATTCAAAAGAACGTGGACGACATCATCACCATCGACGATGGCGAGCTGGTGGACGCCTTCCTGGATATGATGGAAAAGCACAAGATGGTGGTGGAAAACGCCGGACTTTTGACCATTGCCGCCTTGGGACATCTGGACTGCAAGGGCAAGAATGTGGTCAGCGTGCTCTCCGGAGGCAACATGGACGTGATCACCATGTCCTCCCTGGTCCAGCACGGGCTTATTAACCGCGGGCGGGTGTTCACCTTCTCGGTACTGCTGCCTGACCGGCCCGGCGAGCTGCTGCGGGTGGCCGAGATCGTGGCCGGAGAGAAGGGCAACGTCATCAAGCTCGAGCACAATCAGTTCATCTCCATCAACCGCCAGAGCGCCGTGGAGTTGAAGGTGACGCTGGAGGCCTTTGGCCATGAGCACAAGGCCGCTATTCTGGCCGCCCTGGGCAAGAACGGCTACGAAGCCCACGAAGTCAATACCGCGGACTTTTATAATTGAGCGTGAGCATAGGCGCATAGCGACCGATGGACTGGAGCGAAGGGAAAAACAGGTCGGGCGAAGCCCGGCGGCATTTTTCCCGGGTCGTAGGGAAGCGGGAGCGGCCATGCGCCCAATGCGAACGTGACAACAATTGAGCATACCAAGGCCCCTCGGCAACCGAGGTCACCGAGGGGCTATATCTTCTGTGCGGCGGGCCACAGCCGGGTCGTAGCGGCGGGCAAGCGCCGTGGGCGGCTTGGGGAACCGGCCGCCGTCCCAGGAGCCGAGCCGCTTGAACCATCCTATGCCGAACCAAAAAGGAGTGCCCCTATGAACCCCATCATTGCCCCGTCCATCCTCTCCGCCGACTTCTGCCGCCTGGCCCAGGAGGTCGAGACCGTTCAAACTGCCGACTGGCTCCATGTGGATGTGATGGACGGCCAGTTTGTGCCCAACCTCACCATTGGCGTACCGGTGGTGAAGTCTCTGCGCGCGGCGACTGGAATGTTTTTGGACGTCCATCTGATGGTGGATAAGCCTGCCCGGCTGGTGGACGCCTTTGCCCAGGCCGGGGCCGACCAGCTCACCTTCCATCTGGAAGCCGACCTGCCCCAAGGGATCCAGGCGGCGCTGGACGCCGCGAAGGCCCAGGGACTAAAGCGCGGCGTGGTCTTGCGGCCCATCACCAAAGCCGAGGCCGTGGTCCCCTACCTCCAGCACTTGGACGTGGTGGTGGTGATGACGGTGGAGCCGGGCTTTGCCGGGCAAAAATTTATGGTGAGTCAAATGGATACGGTCCGGACCGTCCGCAAGCTCATCGACCAGGTCAATCCCACCTGCCGTTTGGAGGTGGACGGAGGCATCGACCCTACTACCATCGGCGTGGCCTATGCCGCCGGGGCCGACGTGTTTGTAGCCGGCTCTGCCGTCTTCGGCAAGCCAGACCGAGCCAAAGCCATTGCGGAATTGCGAGGTGTTCTCCATGCCTAACCAAGCTTTTCCCCCTGCTCTGGACGCGCTGGTGGAGCAGTTTGCCCGCCTGCCCGGCGTAGGCCGTAAGTCAGCCCAGCGGCTGGCCTTTTTCGTGCTGGGCCAGAGCGAGGAGCAGGTGAACGCCTTTGCGAGAGCCCTGGTGACCGCCAAGGGCGAGATCCACCGTTGCCCGGTGTGTCAGAACTTCTCCGAGGGGGACGGCCCCTGCGCGCTGTGCGCCAGCTCCCGGCGGGACGGCTCCACCGTCTGCGTGGTGGCCGAGGCCCGGGATGTGGCAGCCTTGGAGCGCAGCCAGGAGTATCACGGCCTCTACCACGTACTCCATGGCGTGATCTCTCCTATGAATCACATCGGCCCGGACGACCTGGCCGTCAAGGAGCTGCTGGACCGGGTGAGCAAGGGAGACATCCGGGAGGTCATCATGGCCACCAACCCGGACACCGAAGGGGAAGCCACCGCCATGTATTTATCCCGTCTGTTAAAGCCCTTTGGCGTGACGGTGACGAGGCTGGCCTACGGCGTGCCCGTGGGCGGGCACCTGGAGTTTGCCGATGACGCCACGCTGATGCGGGCCCTGGAGGGCCGCCGGGAAATGTGAGTCCTTGACAACACCGCCACCTTTTGTTATATTGAGGTCGGACCGATGAGGGCGATGTGTGCCAACTGCATGCGTTCTATATGCGTGACCGAGCCAACGGGCAAGGCCATCGGTCCCTACACATTTCAATATGAACGGAGTGGGAAAATGCGCAAGTGACCTGCTTGCTTTTGGGAATAGGAAGCCGCGGCTCTCAGAGCCGCTGGTCTTGCTGTCCCCGGCGGGAGGTCATACCGTTTTTTCCCTCATGCACGCTCATGGAGCAAGCACATGGGCGGGGGAGCTGCCTCCCCCGCCCATTTTTATGCTTTGTGAGGTAAACGCATATGTCTCTTATTCAGATCTCCGACCTTTCTTTTGAATATGAAGGGGGCCTGGAGCCCATTTTTGAACACGTCGATCTCAGTCTGGACACCGACTGGCGGCTGGGTCTTGTGGGCCGCAATGGCAAGGGCAAGACCACTCTGCTGCGGCTTTTACGCGCCGAGCTGCCACACAGCGGCAGCATCTCTGCCCATGTGGCCTTTGACTACTTCCCCTTCCCCGTCGCCCACCCCGACTACCTGACCGGCGAGGTGCTGGAGGAGACCGCGCCGGAGGTGGAGACCTGGCAGGTGGAAAAGGAGCTGGCCGCCCTGGAGCTGCCCGAGGAGGTCCTCTACCGCCCCTTCTCCACCCTGTCTAACGGCGAGCGGACCCGGTGTCTGCTGGCTCTGCTCTTTGCCCGGCCCGGCCGCTTTTTACTCATCGACGAGCCCACCAATCATCTGGACATGGAGGGCCGGGACACCGTGGCCCGTTACCTTCGGCGGCAAAAGGGTTTTATCCTCGTCTCCCACGACCGGGCCTTTCTGGACGGCTGCGTGGACCACATCCTGGCCATTGAGCGCAGCGGTATCACCCTCCAGCAGGGGAACTTTTCGACCTGGTGGGCGGAGCGGCAGCGTAAGGAGTCCTTTGAGCTGGCGGAAAACCAAAAGCTCCAGCGTCAGATCGGCCAGCTGAGCGCCGCCGCCCGCCGCGCCGCCGGATGGTCGGATCAGACCGAGGCAGGCAAGTTTGGCGAGGCGGTCCCCGATCGGGGCTTTATCGGCCACAAAAGCGCCAAGATGATGAAACGGGCCAAGTCCATTGCCCGGCGGCGGGAGGCGGCGATAGAGCAAAAGGCCCAGCTGCTCCACAATGTGGAGCGGGCCGACGCGCTGGAGCTCCGCCCCCTCATCCACCCCAAGGCACAGCTAGTCCGGCTCCGGGACATGGTCGTGGACTATGGGAGCGGTCCGCTCTTCTCCCCTGTCACCCTGACTATGGGGCGGGGAGACCGGCTGGCGCTGGCAGGCCGCAACGGTGCGGGCAAGTCCAGCCTTTTGAAGCTCCTGGCCGGAGAGGATGTCCCCCACACCGGGCAGATAGAGACAGCCTCCGGGCTCATTGTCTCCTATGTGCCCCAAGATGCGTCCTTTCTCCGGGGCCTTCCGGCAGACTACGCCCAGGACTGCGGCGTGGATGTGACCCGCTTTCTCCAGTTCCTGCGCAAGCTGGACTTTCCCCGGGAGCTTTTTGATCGGGACATGATCACTTACAGCGCCGGGCAGAAAAAGAAGGTGCTCCTGGCCCGGAGCCTGTCCCAGTCCGCCCACCTCTACCTCTGGGACGAGCCGCTCAATTACATCGACGTGTTTTCCCGGATGCAACTGGAGGAGCTTCTCACCGACTTCCCCGCTACTCTGGTCCTGGTGGAGCACGACCGGCGGTTTTTGGAGGAGTTGGGGATCCGGCAGGTGTCCCTGCAACAACCCTAAGCCGATCCGTGTAGACAGCATTAAATCAAACGACCGGGACCCACAAGGGTCCCGGTCGTTCTTCTTTCGTTGAGTATTTCGGTCTTCATATTCAGCCGTGGACTTAAAAAATCAGTCGTGGGTGAAATAGGTATATTTCGTATAATTTCTAACACGTCCATAGCTAAAGTTAGAGCTACCTGCCTGGGCAATGACAGGCCCCTGCTTGGAAGAGAAAGTCCAAGACTTTGTCTCCGGACGGACTACAATGATATGCCCATCGCTGGCGCCGACGGTAGGATAGCCCTCGTTGGCCCTGCTTTGTGCCTCCTTAGCGGAGGTGACCGTACGCCAGCCGAAATCTTCGCCATATTTTTTGAGCCAGTTCAGGGTTCCTCCGGCGTTAAGCTCCCTTCTCCCGGTGTTGTTATCCCTTGGAGTTTTTCCGTCCGCCCCTACCCAGTGGGCGATCTCAGCGCCCATGGCAATGGAGACATCCCAGGCAAAAATGTTGCAGTAGGTATCGCCTCTATTTCTTTTGAACGGGGTATAGCGGCCATTGGTTTTCACATTGAACTGATCAATGGCCTGGTTGTAAGCATCGGCAGAGCGGGAGCCGGCGGCGTTGGTGTATGTAGGTTTAACGGGGAGCCAGGCATCATAGGGAATTGCTGTTGTGCCTGAAGAGCTGCCTTTGCTTGGTGCGGGCTCGCTGACAGGGATGCCCAACAGCTTCTTCATCTGGGTGATCGTGCCCGGACCAAAAGAACCGTCCACGCTCAGGTCGTACTTTTGCTGGAAAGCGGAGGTGGCGGCCTTGCTGGCCGGTCCAAAGGAGCCGTCCACCTCCAGGTAGGAGGCGCTAAGGCCCTTCTCTTTGATACAGTAATTGAGCGCTGCCTGCATCCACTTGACCTCCGAGGTAGTGGTCTGAGAGCCGAGGACGGACTTGCTACCGTTCCAGTAGGCGTAGTCCGAACTGCCGGGGGTGGAATAGCTGTCATAGCCGGTGTCATAGTCGGTTGTTTCTTCGGGTGCTATAGCCATTAACTTGATCGTTGCTTCTGCCATAACACTTTCGTTATATTTGACCCAGACCGTCACCGTCCCTGTTCCCCCCTGTTCCGCAGAAACCCGCAGCTTCACTTGATTACCCGACTGTGTATCGCTTAACCATACAGCGCTTGCCACGCCGGTCGTGCTATATCCCATCTGAGCCTCTTTGGGCCAGGTACCATCGACAGTCACGGTAACATCCTGGGAGGGCCATGACGCCAAATTCAAAGCAACGGTGGACGAGCTGAGTGAAATGCTCGGCTTGAATTCATCCACTTTGACACGGAAGCCTCTCGAAAAGAATTCCTGCCCGTTGCTGTCAGCAAAACCCACTGAAACAGTAACCGATCCCCGTGCGTGCGCTGTCACGATCAGGCTGCCTGTTCCAGTACTCCAGTCTATACTGCCCCACTCGGCCGTGCAGACCGACTGATTGCTCTCATCAAAATAAAGCGTTTGGATCCCTTCCCCTGTAAAGCTGAAATCGACCTTCTTGCTTTCACCCACGGCTAAGGTCAGCGATGGAATCGAAAACGTAATAGCAGAAGGAGTTGGTGCGGGCGTGCTAGGCACAGGATCAGGTTCTTGTGCGGGAGTCGGGTTCAAAACCTCCTTCATCTTGGCAATGGTAGAGGGGCCGAAGGAGCCGTCCACGGAAAGGCCGTACTTCTTCTGAAACGCCTTGGTGGCCGTCTGGCTGGCGGGGCCGAAGGAGCCGTCCACATCCAGGTAGGAGGCATTCAGACCCTTGTTTTTGATGCAGTAGTTCAGCGCCGCCTGCATCCATTTGACCTCCGAGGTAGTGGTGCCGGAATCGCGAACCATCTGAGAGCCATTCCAGTAAGCGTAGTCCGAGCTGCCGGGGGCGGAAAAGCCGTTGTAGTCGGTCGTGTTGTTGCTAGGCTTTGGCGTGCTGGGTGTAGGGGTAGGGGTAGGGGTTGCGGGCTTTAGCACCTCTTTCATTTTGGAAATAGTAGAGGGGCCGAAGGAGCCATCCACATCCAGACCGTATTTCCGCTGGAACGCCTTGGTGGCCGTTTGACTGGCGGGGCCAAAGGAGCCGTCTACATCCAGGTAGGAGGCATTCAGGCCTTTATTCTGGATGCACCAGTTCAGCGCCGCTTGCATCCACTTCACCTCGCTGACAGTCGTACCAGAAGCACGGACCACCTTGGAGCCGGACCAATAGGCATAGTCCGAACTGCCCGGCGTGGAGAAGCTGCTATAGTTTGTGGTATAGTTGGCCGCGGCGGCCATGGGCATCAAAGACAGCGCTAAAATAACCACAAGGATCAGCGACAAAACACGTTTTTGCATTTCAACCATTCCTTTCGCTTTCATTGTCCCACTCGCAGATAAAGCTGGCTGGGCCGGAGAAGGTTTTAGCGATCCACTTACCGTCTCTGCCCATAGCGGCATAGGATCCGCTACCGGGTTGACCTGCGGCCCAATTGGAGTACCGGGGCAAGACGCCGTTGTACCAGCCCCAAATGCCCTCCTCTTCATTTAATCCCAAAAATGCGGAGCTCACCTCGGCCTCGGCAAGCAGTGCGCGAATATGGTCGTTCTCTTCCTGGGAGTCAATGGTCACCATGTGCCCGCCCTGTTCGGCGCAGTAGGCACAGGCTTCTTCCCAGGTGGTCACGGCATCCAAAGACAAGATAATGTAGGCATTGTTTTCAAAGGGGACTGCCTCCCAAACATCCTCCGGCATCTCTGTCCCCTCGGGGTCTTCCGTCTCATCAAGCGTATCTGTCTCCGTTCGTTCCTCGGGTGCTTTGTCATCTTGTGCCGGCTGAGTCTCGATATAGACGCCCCGCTCACTGGACCAATCCACAGTGAAGCCCAGCGCATTGCCCAGGTCCCGGAGTTTATAGTAGGTGTAACCGCCGCCGTTATCATCATTGAGAAGGATGGCGTCTAAATAGCGATCCTCACCATCTACCAAGGTCACGCCGCCAGGCTGCGTATAGGGACGGTCGCCTTGGTAGGGGGTATACATCTCCGAGCCGTTTGCGGTATAGCCCCAGCCGGGCCAGACCTTAACGACCCTATTCCACTCCACATCGAACTGAGCGGCGGTGCCGTTAAGAACATAGGCCACGTCCCGGAGCTTCACATAGTTGGTATCATAGCCGTTGGCATCCTTGAGCGCGTACATCTGAAACTCCACAGGCCGACCATCGACCTCTACCGACTGGGTGGAGGCGTAGGCGGTGTTGTCTTGCCCCCAATAAGGGGCCGCCGCCGCATGGAGCCCAGTGGATAAACTTAGGCCAGTCAGCAACGCAAAGGCTAGCACTTTAGCAGATAGAGCATACTTTTTACGGTATGGCATAACTATCTCTCCTTCTTTATCTTTAGAAATCAAAAAAGCCCTGTACCGTTAGACACAGGGCTTTGAGAGGATGGTCAATATTTTGCCTCATACTTATAGCAACTGTCATCCGGGTCTACGTGCGTACTCTTCCAATTACAGTACCAGCCGCTGCTGGAACCCGGGTCTCGCTGTGCGTGGACACAGTTACAGCACTCTTCGTTATACGCCATGATCTACACCTCCTTTCTTTGCTCATTTGCTACCTACCCGTGGTAAGGCGCAAAACAAATTTAATAATCCACAGTGCGGCAAAGACCGTTCCAAAGGCAAGCCCCACTACGGCAGAGATCAGAATTTTGACCACATTGATGCCAATGCCTCCATTATCCCATGCCGTGGGCCAGCGGGACGCCATGAAACGGACTCCCATGGGAATGGCCCAGGCACAATAAATGATAGTCAACAGCCACATCATAGTCGTATGATCCATGTTTGTGCGCTTCCTTTGTATGTAGAGTACTAGACCTATCCTTCGTGCGGCATAACAGCTTTATATATCGGAAAGAAATTCTTTAAAGAAATCACAAACGTGTTCCCCTGGCTTGTATCCCGGCGGGCAAGATAAATTCAGAAGCGCGCATCCTTTCATTTGGGACATATCACCGTTCCACCTTGCGTGTTCACAAAAGAGGCAGTGCTCTGACGAACCATAGACATGGTCCCGAAATCCCACGTAGTCCAATAGTCTATCCGTGCTGATAACAAACCGGGAGCAGGAGTCATCCGCCCCCATAATTTCTTGTGTTTGGTCACAAAACAGGACCTGGCCCCGAAACAATCTGTTTTTTACTGCTAGGTGCTTACAATAGATACATCTTGGACGAATTTTCAAATTTCCACCCCCTAAAGCAAAGTTCACGCTCCAACGCATCACAACTGCAGCAAAACTATATCACTCAATAAATATCTTGTCAATATATTTTAGATATATTTTGATTATAAAAACATTTGATTGCAAAGTATATGATAATTTGGGGTGAGAGTATGGAAGATAAGATCAGATTATCTAAACGCGGTGACGACGGGTATAAGGTCATTTCCGTTCGCCTGCGTGAGGGAACACTGGAGAAGATTGACCAGGCCGCCGGAACCACCAATCGTTCCCGCAACGAAGTTATCAATATTATTTTGGATCACGGCGTGGAGATGCTGGAAATTGAAGAATAGCTTAAAAGGCCGTTTGTTCAGGAACACGTCTTCATCGTTTGTATTTTGATGAAAAGCAGGCGCAGGAAAGTCAGAAATCGACCTTGACAAGCGGGGGAAAACTGATTAAAATAGGTGAGCATATGAAAAAAGGGCGATGACGGGCCGCCAACCCTGAGCCGCCGGCGAGGAGCCGGACGATCCATCCCCGTTACCGGATGACAAGTGGCCCGTGACACGGGCAATGTGGGTGGTACCGCGGAGCGTACGCTTCGTCCCTGACGACAGGGGCGGAGCGTTTTTTTACGGCTGCCCGGCCAAGACACGAACTCATTTTTAGGAGGTTATCCCTATGGCGAAAAAACCCTACGGCGTGAACGAGCTGCGCGAGATGTTCCTGAAATTCTTCGAGACCAAGGAGCACCTGCGCCTGCCCAGCTTCTCCCTCATCCCCCAGGACGATGCGTCCCTGCTCCTCATCAACTCCGGCATGGCCCCTATGAAGCCCTACTTCACCGGGGAGAAGGAGCCTCCCCGCCACCGGGTGACCACCTGCCAGAAGTGCATCCGCACCGGCGACATCGAGAACATCGGGCACACCGCCCGCCACGGCACCTATTTTGAGATGCTGGGCAACTTCTCCTTTGGCG
>CAJKDY010000009.1 GCA_905198835.1 uncultured Eubacteriales bacterium
CCCAAGGAGATCAAGGCCTTCTATATGCGCCTCAACGACGACGGCAAGACCGTGGCCGCCGCCGACTGCCTGGTGCCCGGCATCGGGGAGATCATCGGCGGGTCCCAGCGCGAAGAACGGCTGGACGTGCTGGAAGGGCGCATCCGGGAGCTGGGCATGAAGCCGGAGGACTATTGGTGGTATCTGGACCTGCGCCGCTACGGCTCCTGCCGTCACGCCGGCTTCGGCCTAGGTTTTGAGCGGATGGTCATGTACCTCACCGGCATCACCAATATCCGGGACGTGGAGCTCCATCCCCGCACCGTGGGCAACGCGGACTTTTAAACGCAGGACCCGTGAGCCTTTCCCCGAAAAGGGGAAGCCACCCTCAGAAAGGAGGCCCCAGCCGTGAAAAAACGTCTTATCGCCCTCGGCTGCGTTCTGGCGGCCCTCCTGGTGCTGGCGCTGCCGTGGACAGCGGCGGCTGGGACCTATGACGGGGTCTACCTGGTGGGCGTCAACGACTCCGTTCTGCTGCGGCTCATCACCGCCGACCAGATGCCCGTTCTCCGCTCGGGCACCATCTATGTGCCCTACTCCGTGCTGGACAATAAGGAGCTGGGCCTATCTTACGCACTCAACCGCACCGGCGGCACCTTTACCATTTTTAACCGCAAGCAGACCCTGATCTTTCAGCTTAGCGGCTCCGGGGCGACAGACAAGGAGGGCAACGAGCAAGACGGGCGCATCATCACCCGAAACGGTGTAGTTTTTATCCCGCTCCGCTTTGTGGCCTCCTATTTTGGGTTGACCTATTCCTTTTATAACGTCGTCCTGCCCGACGGCACCGTGCCCATCGCTCGCGTCCGCACCGACCAGGCTTCCATGAGCGATACCCAGTTTGGCGCCTCGGCGGCCCAGCTGGTGGCGGCGCCGGTGAGTCAATACATGGCAAGCCTGGCCACCCCCGCGCCCTCCCCGACCCAACCCTCAAGCGGTCCCTCCCCCTCGCCCAGTGCCCAGCCCGACCCGGTGAGTATTTGCTTTGCCGTGGCCTGCACCGACGGCAGCGGCTTTGACCATTTGCTGACCACCTTTGAAAGCGCCCGGCTTTCGGCCCTTTTCTTATTCTCCCCCGATGACCTTCTGGACCGGGACGCCGACGTCCGCGCCGCTGCCGCCGCGGGCCACCAGATCGGTCTGCTGCTGGGCAGCCAGGATCCGGCAGGCGACTTCCAGCTGGGCAACCAGCGCCTGAGCCACATCCTCCGTGCCGAGGCCACCCAGGTAGCTTTCCTCAGCGGCGGGCAGAGCGAGGGCAGCTGGTGGGTGTGGTCGGGCAATGTGACCCCTCGGGGTCGCAGCGTCTCCGCCCAGGCGGAAAACCTGGCCCAGGACGTGTCCAGCCGGAGGGTGGCCCGGGTCACCCTCAATGACTCCAGCGCCACCGCCCAGGCCCTGCGCCGCAATATGTCCGCCTGGTCCCAGCGGCCTTACACGCTCTTTACCCCCACCGAGACCGACTAAAATGGGCTTTTATGACAGAACGAACCGGCATCCAAAACAGGATGCCGGTTCGTTCTGTTCTTCAAAGACCTCGCAGGGGCTTTTCAACAGACTTTTCCGCCCTGCTTGATGTAGCCGGCCAGGGCCGCCTGGTCCGCCACCACGGTCACGTCCGGGTGAAGCTGCAGCGCCGAGGCGGGCACCATAGGCGTCACCGGTCCCAGCAGCGCTTTTGCCAGCGTCTCGGATTTATCCGCGCCGCTGACGATCATCAGGATCTTCTTGGCCGACAGGATGGTGCCGATGCCCATGGTCAGAGCCTTCGTGGGCACCTTGGCCGGGTCGTTGTCAAAGAACCGAGCGTTGGCCTGGATGGTGATGGGGTCCAGCTCCACCAGATGGGTGCCCACAGGGAAGTGGTCGCAAGGCTCGTTAAAGGCAATGTGGCCGTCGTGGCCCATGCCCAGAAGCTGCAGGTCCGCGCCGCCCAGGCTCTTCACCAGTGCGTCATACCGCTTGCACTCGGCGTCAATGTCGCTGGCCATGCCGTTGGGCACATTGGTGCGAGCCTTGTCGATGTCCACATGGTCAAAGAGGTTGTCGTTCATAAAGTAGCGGTAGGATTGGTCGTGGGTCACCGGCAGCCCCTGGTACTCGTCCAGGTTCACCGTGGTGACCTGCTTGAAGCTGAGATAGCCCTCCTTGTTCCACTCGACGAGCTGCTTGTAGGCGCCAACAGGGGTAGAGCCTGTGGCCAGGCCCAGCACGCAGTCCGGCTTGAGGACCACCAAGGAGGTGATGATATTGGCGGCTTGGCGGGACATGGCGGCATAGTCGGCAGTTTGATAAACGCGCATAGATAAGCCCTCCTTTGGGTTTATTGGGATAAAAAAATTGTATCGGAAACCGACGCCAATGTCAAGGCAAACCAGGCGAAAACCGCCCCGGCCGTGAAACGGTGGGGCGGTTTTCCTGTGTGTGATATGGCTTCAGTCAGGAGGTGACTTTACCGACAGTGGTTGCAATGGGCGCAGTCTCCGCCGCAGGAGTTCTTGCCCGATCTGTGGCCGCGCCATATAGACCAGACGGCCAGGGCCGCCACAGCGGCCACAATGGCCAGCGTGATCACGTTTGCCATGGCGCTCACCTCCTGGCCGCGGCGGCCACGCTGGAGAGGCTGGCGCTGGAGTGGTCGGGATCCGCACCCTTGCGCAAAAGCAGGTAAAGAAGGCCCGCCAGCGCCGCGAAGCCCAGGAGGGTGAACACACCAAAGGGAGCCTCCCCGGTGATCAGTCCACCGATCTGGTAGACGATCATGGCGATGACATAGGCGAAGGCGCACATATAGCCGATAGCGCCCAGGGTCCACTTCCAGTTGTTCATCTCCCGCTTGATGGCGCCCATGGCGGCAAAGCAGGGAGCGCACAGCAGGTTGAAGATCATAAAGGAGTAAGCGGTGATGGCGGTGAAGTCGCCGCCCACAGCGGCCCAGATCTCCTCTCCCTCCTCGCTGAGCTCTCCGGCGTAGTTATAGAGCACGCCGAAGGTGTTGATGACCTCCTCCTTGGCGATGAGGCCGGTGAAGGTGGCCACCGTGGCCTTCCAGGCCATGTCGCCCATCCATCCCAGGGGATAGAAGAGCCAGGCGATGGCGCTGCCGATGGCGGCCAGCAGGGAATCGCTGTTGTCCTCCACAGCGCCAAAAGCGCCGTCCACAAAGCCGTAGCCCTGGAGGAACCACAGCACGATGGAGGAGATCAGCACCACCGTGCCCGCCCGCTTGATGAAGCTCCAGCCCCGCTCCCAGGTAGAGCGGAGCACGTTGCCCACGCTGGGCACATGGTAGGGCGGCAGCTCCATGACAAAGGGCGCGGGCTCTCCCGCAAAAGCCTTGAACTTCTTGAGCATGATGCCCGAAAGAATCACGGCGGCAATGCCGATAAAGAAGGCGGAGACCGCCACCCAGGCCGAGCCGCCGAAAATGGCCCCGGCGATCAGGCCGATGATGGGCAGCTTGGCCCCGCAGGGAATAAAGCCGGTGGTCATGACGGTCATCTTCCGGTCTCTGTCTTGCTCGATGGTCCGGGTGGCCATGATGCCGGGCACGCCGCAGCCGGTGGCCACCAACAGAGGGATAAAGCTCTTGCCGGTGAGGCCGAAGCGGCGGAAGATGCGGTCCATGATAAAGGCCACCCGGGCCATGTAGCCAATGTCCTCCAAAATAGAAAGCAGCAGGCACAGCACCAGGATCTGGGGCACAAAGCCCAGCACCGCACCCACACCGGCCACAATGCCGTCCTGGATCAGACCGTAGAGCCACTCCCAAACCACCGGCTCGCCGGCGGAGTTGAGCAAGAGGCTGTCAAAGAAGCCGGGCACCCACTCGCCAAAGAGCACATCGTTGGCCCAGTCGGTGCCGATGGTGCCGATGGAGAAGGGATAGCCGCCCATGGCGATAGCGTAGATGCAGAACATGATGGCAGCAAAAATAGGCAGGGCCAGAATACGGTTGGTGACGATGCGGTCCACCTTGTCCGACAGGGTCAGCATCCCCTTGCGCTTGCCCTTTTTTACAGCCTTGGATACCACCTGGGCGATAAAGTCATAGCGGGCGGCGGCCTCAGCCTCCTCGGCATCCTCGGTGTCGGCCCGGGCCGTGGTCAGCAGCTGAGCCAGGGGCTGGGGGACTGTTTGGCCGGTCTGGCCCTGGGCCGTGGCCAGCGCCTGGGCCACCACCTTGTCCACGCCCTTGGCTCCAAGGGCCGTCAGCCCCACCACCGGGCAGCAAAGAGCTTCCGAGAGCTTGGCAAGGTCGATTTTGTCGCCGTTCTTCTCCGTCAGGTCCATCATATTGACCGCCACCACCACCGGCAACCCCAGCTCCAGCAGCTGGGTGGTCAGGTAGAGGTTGCGCTCGATATTGGTGCCGTCCACGATGTTCAAAATGGCGTTGGGCCGCTGCTCTACTAAGTAATTCCGGGCCACCACCTCTTCCAGGGTGTAAGGCGACAGGGAGTAAATACCGGGCAGGTCCTGAATGGTCACATCCTTGTGCCCCTTCAGCTTGCCCTCCTTCTTCTCCACGGTGACGCCGGGCCAGTTGCCCACATACTGGTTGGAACCGGTCAGAGCGTTAAAGAGCGTGGTCTTCCCGCAGTTGGGATTGCCCGCCAGGGCGATCTTCAGTTCCATATAGTAGTCTCCTTCCTTGGCACGCCTCGCCTGTTCGCGACGCGCGGCTTCGGTCCGTCTCGGGCTGGTCTCCGGGGCCTACGGCCCCTGCGCTCGCCCTCGCTCCCCTCCATCCGCGCTGCTCACGACGGCTCGGACGCTTCTACCTCCACCATCTCAGCGTCCGCCTTGCGAACGCTCAATTCGTAGCCCCGCACGTTTAGCTCCATGGGATCGCCCAGAGGGGCCACCTTTCGCACATAGACCTCTACCCCGCGGGTCAGGCCCATATCCATGATGCGCCGCTTCACAGCGCCCTCGCCGTGGACCTTGACCACCGTGGCGGTCTGGCCCACCTTTACGTCCTTCAATGTCATCTCGTCTCCTCCTTACACGATAATGCGGTTTGCCATGGCCCGGTCCAGGGCCACCCGGCTGTCCTTCACCTGGAGGATCAGGTTCCCGCCCAGGGAATTGACCACCCGCACCTGCGCCCCCACCACAAAGCCCAGCTGGGCCAGATGAGAGCGGACCTCATCCTTTCCGTTGACCTGGCGGATCATTCCCTCCTGGCCGGGATCGAGCATCGACAGCGGCATAGCACGTCGCCCCCCTTATTAGTTATAACTAACCGCATAGCTTCAAAAAAGAGGTTAGCCATTCCTAACCTCAGCGCAGTTAGTATACACAAACCGTTTTTCTTTGTCAACCCCCTTTTCAAAATTTTTCTTGATTTTCCTTGCTCCGGGCCCTATTTTATGGTAAGCTGTAAATACTTACCAGAGAGAAGGTGTCGCTTTCATGTCCATCCACGAATCGGGCGAGGACTATCTGGAGTCCATTTTAAAGCTGGAAGAGCAGGGTAAGCAGGTGCGCAGCATCGACGTGGTCAGCGACCTGGGCTACTCCAAGCCTAGCGTCAGCGTGGCCATGAAGAAGCTCCGGGAGAGCGGCTATGTCCAGATGGACGAGGCGGGGATCATCACCCTGACCCCCGCGGGGCGGGAGGTGGCCATGCGGACCTGGGAGCGGCATCGGACCCTAACAGAGTTCTTTGTCCGCCTGGGGGTAGATCCCAAGGTGGCCGAGCAAGACGCCTGCAAGGTGGAACACGACCTCTCCGACGAGACCTTTGAAAAACTCCTCAAGCACGCCAAAGAGAAATCCAAATCGTAATATAGAAAAAAGAATGCCCCGCTGTTATCAAAACAGCGGGGCGGTTTTATGCAAAGGACTCAGGTAGCAGGTCTGTCACGCTCGGGTTGGGCGGGCTGACGGTCCGGCTTCCCTCCGACTTGGGACAGAAATTCTGTCGGGCAAAGGTCCGCCCGCCAAAGTTTTGTCCCTCGCTCCGGTCCATCCGGACCTGCCCGCCTACCCTCGCGCTTCTACGCCAACGAATACGCCGCGATGGCCACGAAGAGCAAAATGGTACAGATGGTCTCCACCGACAGGGCGGTGGAGATATATTTGCCGTCCTTGCCCACCTTGGCGAAGAGAGGGATGATAAAGGGCGCGGGCAGGGTGTAAAGGATCATCAGGGCGATCTGTAGGGACTTGTCAAAGGGAATGATGGAGAAAATGACCAGGTTGGAGACCACCAGCAGCGCCCCCATCAACACCAGCCTGGCCAGCACCGTGACGGCCACGGGCCGCAGGAGCTTCTTGTCCAGGTCCAGCTCATAGCCCACCACCAGTAGCACAAGGCAGGTAGTAGGCGCGGTGATGGCCTGAATGAGCCCGGTCACCGTCTCCGCCACGGGGGAAGCCAGCACCCAGGCGCCTACGCCGGTGGCCCCCAGCAGGATGCCCAGGGCCATACCCAAAAAGCACTTGTTGGTGAACATATTCTTCGCCAAAGCGGGCACAGAAAAGCCCCGGCCATCGGTGAGGGCCAGCATGCCTAAAAACGCCGTGTAGGCAAACACCGTCTGGCCCAGGTCCACCGTGGCAAAGCCTGTGGACTCGCCCAGCAACACGCCGTAGAGGGCGTAGCCCAGCATACCGCCCTCGGCGCTGGTGAGCAGGAAGGGGTAAAACTTGTCATAGGGCCGGGCCAGACGCTTGGTGGCAAAGCCCGCGGCCATGGCCAGGCCAAAGCCCACGTAGACCACCGCGAACACCAGCAGCACCCGCAGGGAGTAGCTGGCGGTAAAAAAGGCGTTGAAAAGCACCACCGGCAGGCAGATGTTGGACACCACCGCCTTTAGCGCCGCCAGGCCCTTGTCCCCAAAAAACTTCCGCCACCGGCACAAAACGCCCAGCAACAGCAATACCACAACAGGCAGGACCTTGGCGATGACTTGTAATGCCATTGTCGATTCCTCCTAGTAAAACACGGAGACAAAATGTCTCCGTGTTTTCGCATTCAGATAAGCGCTTACTTGCCGGACTTGACCTGATCCTCGTAGAACTCCAGGGCCTCTTTGTCGGTGGCGCCCTTGTGGACGATCATGCTGACGGCCTGCGCCATGGCCACGGGGTGGGTGGACTGGAAGATGTTGCGGCCCATGTCCACGCCGTGGGCGCCTTTCTGGATGACCTCGTAGGCCAGCTTCAGCGCGTCGGGCTCAGAGAGCTTTTTGCCTCCGGCCACCACGATGGGCACCGGGCAGGCGGCCACCACTTCTTCAAACTTCTCGCAGTTATAGGTCTTCACCACCTGTACGCCCATCTCGGCGATGATACGGGTGGCCAGTTTAAAGAACCGGTCGGTGCGCTCCATGTCCTTGCCCACGGCACACACGCCCATGGTGGGGATGGAGTAGCGCATACCGGCGTTGATGACCTGGCTCAGATTGTCGATGCTGGAAAGCTGACCGTCGGCCCCGATAAAGGTCTGAACGGCCATGCAGTCGGCGTTCATGCGGATGGCGTCCTCAATGTCCACCGCCACCACCTCATGGCTCAGATCCTCCTGGATCATGGACGAACCCGAGGTGACCCGCAATGCCACGCTCTTGACGATCTCAGGGGGCACGCAGGTCCGCAGAGCGCCCCGGGTGCCCATAAAGCAGTCCACATAGGGAGCCAGCTTGGGCAGCAGCAGGTCCAGCCGCTCCAGGCCGGCGGTGGAGCCCATAAAGTAGCCATGGTCAAAGGCGAACATGACGGTGTTGCCGCTGCTTGGGTCAAAGATGTTGGCCATGTGCTTTTTCATGCCCCAGTCCAGGGAGTTGATGCCCTTGAGGAAAAAGCCCTCCTGGTTGGCAAAGGGCACGTCCACGTGATAGTCCTTCGAGACCTTCAATCCTTCTAAGTCAGCCATAATTATGATTCCTCCTTCTTCCACACGCTGCGCGGGAGCGACCTCGCTCCCCTCCCAAAAGGACAGGGAGACCGCATGGGCCCTCTGTCCTCTTGGGAGGGGAGGCACGGTAGCGCCGTGCCTCCCGATAATTCGCGCTTGGGTTGTCACGCTCGGGTTGGGCACGCTTTCGCCGGTTCTTTCGCCACCCTTGGCAAAATGCCGTTGGCCTACGGCCAACCTGTTTTTGCCGTGCGGGCGGCTCCAAGCCCGGCGGCGTGCCTACCCTCGCGCTTCGGTTTTAGAAATCGTAATTGTCCATGGTCTCGGCGTTAAAGATGGCGCGCTCGGGGAGCAGCACCACGCCGTTGTTGACGTCGGCGGTGGCGTCATCGGGATTCAGGCAGTTGTTGGGCATGACCTCAACAGCGCCGATGCCGGGGACGTCGATGGTGTCGCCCACCTTCACGTCGTTACCGGCGGCGATGTAAGCGGCTACATAGCAGCCCAGAGCGCCCTGGACCTTGCAGTCCCACAGGCCCCAGTTGTGGAGCACGCCGGCGGTGCAGTAGGGCTTAATGGCGTTGGGGGTAGCGAAGCCGGTGATGGTCACGTCGTCCTTGGTCAGACCAGCCTGCTGAGCGGCCTCCAACTGGCCGGGAAGGGCGGTGGAGTCGTTGCAGATGATCAGGTCGATGTCGGGATGGGCGTCCAGAACGGCCTTGCCCACGGTGACGGACTTCTCAGCGTCCTGCTCAGAGTAGTAGTTGTCGGGCTGGACGTTCTCCCAGTTGGGATACTTCTCCTTGATGATCTTCTCGCCCTCGACCTGCCAGGAGTTCTGGTCGGTCACAGTGGCCTGAGAATAGTGCCAGGCGTACTTGACGGGGTCCTTCTCGGGATCCACGCCGCGGGCCTTCAGGCCCTCGATGGACAGGTCCACCAGCATCTGGCCCAGGACCTCAGGGGTGCCCTGGGAGACCATCAGAGCGCGGTCGGCGACCTTGGAGTCGGAGTCCCAAGTGGAGACGGCGATGCCGGCGGCCATGGCCTGCTGCAGCGCGTCAGAGACGCCGGCGGCGTCCACGGTGGAGATGCAGATGGCGTCAACGCCCTTGGAGATGGCGTCGTTGATGCACTGGACCTGATCGGCCACAGTGGCGTTGGGGGAACCGATGTAGTCAACGGTCAGGCCCCAGTCCTTGGCGAACTCCTGGGCGCCGGTGTTGGCGACCTCAAAGAAAGCGTTGCCGGAGACCTTGGGGATGAAGGCCACGGTCTTGCCCTCAACGGCGCTGCCAGCAGGGGCGGGGGCGTCGGTGGCGGGGGTATCGGTGGCAGGGGTATCGGTGGCGGGAGCGTCGGTGGCGGGGGTCTGCTCCTTCTCGCCGCCACAGGCGGCCAGAGCGAACACCATTACCAGCGCAAGAGCCAATGCAAGGATCTTCTTCATGTTCATAGCTACATTCCTCCTAAATTTTTTTATATTTCAAACCGTTCCCGGCTTAAAATATCCAAAGGAACTTAGACCGTGGCCTTTTTCTTGGGCTTGAGCTTCGCGAACTTGGCGATGACATTGGGGTTGCTGGCAATGGCACGGCCCACCACCACCACGACCAGCAGGATCCCGATGGGGATATCCAGATACTGCTTGTTGACCCCAAAGCACAGCGGCATGCCAAAGCGGAGCAGACCGATGATGATGGCCGCCAGAGCGGTGCCAATGACGCTGCCCTTGCCTCCGGTGGAGAGGGTGCCGCCCAGCACGCAGGCGGTGATGATGCTCATGGTCAGGGTGCTGCCGTGGCTGGGCAGGGCGGTGTTGCTGAACTGGGAGGTCATAAACACGCCGGTGATGCCCGCGGCCAGGCCGGTGAGTACATAGGTGGACATGATCACCGCCCGGGAGTTGACCCCGGAGTACTCCGCGGCGCTGGGGTTGACCCCCACCAGGTAGACCTTCCGGCCATACTTACTGCGGTGCAGCAGCAGCCAGGCGATGACCAAAAGTCCCAGGAACAAAAGGATCTGCAGGGGGATGGCGTCAAAGAGCTTATACTTGGTAAAGGCCTTAAAGGACTCGGATTCGATGCTCAGGCCCTTATACATCTCCGTGCTGGACAGACTGGCCACCAACAGCGCCAGACCTGAATAGAGGAAGCTGCCGCCTAAGGTGACCACCATGGCCTGGACTCGGCAGTAGGCGATAAAGAAGCCGCTGAGGGCGCCGCACAGTCCGGCCACCAGCACGGCCACCAGCGCCGCCACCCACACGTTCAGACTCAGCTCCTGCCAGAGGATACCAATGACGATGGAGGTCAGGCCCACGATGGAACCGGCCTGGATGTCGATGCCCCCGGTGATCATCACGAAGGTGACAAAGATGGAGATAAAACAGATGGGCAGAAAATCATTGGTGGCGTTAAGGAGCAGGGAAATGCGGAGGAATTTTGGGTTTTTGAGGCCAAACACCACAAACTCCGCCACCAGGACCACGATCAAAAAGAGGTTCCAGTTGAAGTTGGCGCCCTTGACCAGCCGGCGCAGCGCGCCGGGCCGGGTGGTAGTCAGGTCCTGTTTCACGGCTGCCCCGCCTCCTTTCCAACGCTCTGTCCCGGCGTGGCGGTCCGGGCGGCCAGCCGGGCGTGACGGTTGCGAACGGCGGAGCGGTGCTGAATGAGGGCGTCCGCCACCACGATGACCAGCAGCACGATACCGGTGATCACGTTATCATAGTAGCTGGAGAGCTTCATGAACACCAGCAAATAGCTGATGGAGGACATGATGATCGCGCCAATGGCGGCGCCTACCACGCTACCTACGCCGCCGGAGAGGCTGATACCGCCCAGCACACAGGCGGCCACCGCCTTCATCTCGTAGCCGTTGCCCGACAGCGAGGTGACCTGGCCGGCCCGGGAGCAGAACAGGATGCCGGCCACCGCGGCCAGAATGCCGCAGAAAACATAAGCCATCACCTTGGTCCGGGTGGCGGGAATGCCCACCAGATCCGCGCCGCCGGCGTTATCGCCCACGGCCACGAAATACCGGCCCCTCTTGGTACGGGTGAGGAGGAACTGAATGACCAGCACCAGCACCAGCACCCCGCAAAACAGCACGGTCAACGGGCCCAGGAAACTCTTAGAGGAGAGATTTTTGAAAGACACAGGCAGATCTGTGACCTGCTTGGTGCCCACCTGCAGGTACATCAGGCCCCGCAGGATGCCGTTGGTGCCCAGGGTAAAAATCAGCGAGGGGATCTTCATCACAGCCACGCCCCAGCCGTTGATCAGGCCCACCACCACGCCGATGAGGATGCCGATGGCGAAGGCCTTGAACCAGCTCTCGCCGTTTTGCATCATGGTGCCCACCACGGCGGCCACCAACCCCAGGTTGGAGCCCACGGAGACGTCGATCTCGCCGATGAGAATGGTAAAGGCCATGCCCACGGCCACGACAATGTAGACAATGGAGCTATTGAAGCAGGCGGCCACGTTTTTGCCGCCGGCTAGGAAGTCGGGATTCATGATGCCCACCACCAAGAACAGGGCGATGAGGAACACAAGGGCGGTCATCTCCCGCGCCTTGAGTACCTTCTTCACGGTATTCACGCGCCCACCTCCTCGCTATGGATAATGCCAAAAGCGGCGGCGGTCAGGTTGTCTTGGTTGATGTCCGCCTTCTGGAAATGGGCGTTGATCCGGCCCTGGTACATGGTCACGGCCCGGTCGGCCAGCTCGATGATCTCCTCCATATCGCTGGAGATCAACAGGATGGAAACGCCCTGCTCCCGCAGCTGCTCGATGATGGCGTACACATCGCCTCGAGCGGCGGCGTCGATGCCCCGAGTGGGCTCATCCAAAATGACGATGCCCGGCTCCGTGGCCAAACTCCGGCCAATGACGATCTTCTGCTGGTTTCCGCCAGACAGGGACCCGGCCAGCTGCTCCTGACCGGTGACCTTGGTGCGGAAGTCCTGGATGTAGCGCTGGGTAATGTCGAACTCCCGGCGGCGGTTCAGCAAAAACCGGCCCAGGGAATGACCAAACAGGTTTGCGGAGGTGGTGTTGGCGTCCACGGCGCAGATCTTGTAGAGGCCGTTGAGATGCCGGTCCTCGGGCACATAGTTGAGCCCGGCGGCAATGATCTTGCGGGTGCTCTGGCCGGTAACGTCCTTGCCCTTGAGGCGCACCTTGCCGCCCAAGACCTTGTCCATTCCAAAGATGGTGGTGGCCATCTCCGTCCGCCCCGCGCCCACCACGCCGGCCACGCCTAGGATCTCGCCGGGCCAGACCTGGAGCGACACATGGTCGAAGCCGTAGCCGCTGAAGTCCTCCAGCTCCAGCACCGGCTGGGCGGAGTAGTCCACCTGGGCGCTGCGGGTCTTCTTCTGCTGAGTGTCCTGGGCCGTATCTGGAGGTAGCAGCCCCCGCACCAGGTCCTCTCTGGTAAACTGGTCCACCGGACCCTGGACGGTGATCACGCCGTCTCGCATGATGGCGACGTCGGTGGCGATGTCAAAGACCTCGGCCAGGCGGTGGGTGATGTAGATGATGCCGATGCCCTTGCTCTTCAGGTCTTCTACTACCTTAAATAAGCTCTGCACCTCGTCAAAGGTAAGGGCGGAGGTGGGCTCGTCCAGGATCAGCAGCTTGGCGTGGCGCAAAATGCCCCGGAGGATCTCCACCATCTGCTGCTCGGCAATGGAGAGGCTACTGGCCTTCCGGGTCAGGTCCAGCTTCCAGCCCACCTCTTCCATGATCTGCTCCAGCTCGGTGTGCAGCTGGGGCTTTGGGATGTGAAAGCCGATGGTGATGTTCTCCTCCACCGACATGTTGGGAAACAAAAGAGGCTCCTGAGGCACCATGTAGATGCCCTTGGAGAGGGTCGCGGCAGTGCGGGAGGTGTCCAGCTTCTCCCCCGCGAAGGACAGCTCGCCGCTGTCGTGGGTGTAGATGCCCATGATGATCTTCATCAGGGTGGACTTGCCCGCGCCGTTGCCTCCGATCAGGGCCAGGGCCTGGCCAGGGAACACGTCCAGGTCGATGCCCTTGAGCACCTGGTTCAAGCCAAAGGACTTGCGGATGCCGCGCACCGACAGCAGCGCTTGCCGTCCGCCCCGCTCCATCCCTTCCATCTGTCCCACCTCCTGCAGTTCGCGAATTTAGACAAATGTTGTTAGCGTATTATTTTTATAGTCACAGATATGATAAATGGTTTTGGGTCGTTTGTCAACCGGGAGAAGGGCTTTTTCTTGCAAAAGTTTTGGTTTTTCCCGTCGAAAAAAACGGAAAGTTTTGGGCATTTCGCCCTCGATTTGAGCAAGTCGCACAAAAACCGCTCCCAGATTTTGGCCATTTCAATGATTTTCCGCTTTTTGCAAGATTTCTACCGCTTTCATTTGACAGTCCCGGAGCCTTGGTGCTATACTGTTACAAGAGAACTTTTGACGTACATATCAACTTTTGTCATGGTGGTGGCCCAGGAATGGACACAGAAAACAAAATGGACCTGGAGCATTTTCTCATGGTCAAGGCGGCGTGGTACTATTATATTGAGGACTACACCCAGCAGACCATTTCTCAGCTACTTGGCGTCAGCCGGGGCAAGGTCATCGCCCTTTTGGAGCGGGCGCGCCAGACCGGGCTCATTCAGTTCAGCATCCGCTCTGACAGCGACCGACGGATGTCTATGGAGCAGGAGATGGCCCGCCGCTTTCATCTCAAAGACGTATTTTTGGTCCCAGCGGAGCAGACCTTGGATAACCCCAAGGAATCCATTGCCCAGGCCGCGGCTATGTATATTCTCCACCGTGCCGAGGACGGCGCCTACATCAACATCGGCTATGGCGACACCACCAGCCGGGTACTCAACCACTTGGCCACGGCGGCGGAACGGCCACTGAACGTGGTGAGCATGACGGGGGGCGTGAACTATTACCTGCCCACCGACCACCCCTCCAACGTCTTCAACGCCCGGCTCTACCTGACGCCATCGCCCCTTCTTTTGTCCAGCGCGGAGCTGCGTGACGCCATGGCCCAGGAGCCCGATGTGCGGGAGGTCAGCCGCATGGTCCCGCTGTCCTCCATGAGCGTGGTGGGCATTGGCCACATGGGGGAGGACGCCACCATTATCCATAGCGGCGTGCTGACCAAAAACGACTTCACGGTGCTGAAAATGCAGGGCGCTGTCGGCGATATTCTGAGCCACTTTTTGGACGAGACGGGCAAGGCGGTGGCCCCCAACCTGGAAAGCCGTTTGATGTCCACACCGCTGGAGCAGCTGAAAAAGCTGAAAAACGTCATCGGCGTGGCCGGCGGACTGGAGAAGGTAGAGGTGATCCTGGCAGTGCTTCAGGGCGGATACCTGGACGTCCTTATCACCGACGAGCGCACCGCTCAGGCGCTTTTGGAGCGTTCCAACCACATGGCGAACGTGACCTGGGGCGGCGATCAGCCCTGAGAGGGCCATTCATTTGAAGAAAGGAAGCGACAAAAGTATGGCAAAGTATCTCATGGCGGTAGACGCGGGCACCGGCAGCGTCCGGGCGGTGATCTTTGACCTCTCGGGCAACCAGGTGGGCTGCGTCCAGCAGGAGTGGACCCACCTGGAGGACCCCCGCTGGCCGGGCAGTATGGACTTTGACTGGAAGAAGAACTGGGCTCTGGCCAGCGGCTGTATTCGGGACGTCCTGAAGAAGACGGGCATCGCCCCTTCCGACATCGCCGCCGTCTCCACCACCTGCATGCGCGAGGGCATTTTGCTCTACGACGGCGACGGCAACGAGATCTGGGCCTGCGCCAATGTAGACGCCCGGTCCGACGCCCAGGTGGGCCAGCTCAAGGCCCTGGACCCCGAGCTGGAGCGGGAGGTGTACTTAAAGTCCGGCCAGACCTACGCCCTGGGCGCTCTGCCCCGGCTTTTGTGGGTCAAGGATAACATGCCCGAAGTCTACGCTAAGGCCGCCCATCTGGGCATGTTCAACGACTGGCTCATCTATAAACTCACCGGCAAGCTGGCCGTGGAACCCTCCAACGGCTCCACCACCGGCATCATGGATCTGCAAAGCCGCGGCTGGCTGCCCCAGATCGCCGAGAAGTGCGGTCTTCGCAGCGACATTTTCCCCCCGGTGGTGGAGTGCGGTCAGCTCTTTGCCACCGTCAGCGCCAAGGGCGCGGCGGACACCGGGCTCTTGGCGGGCACCCCGGTGGTGGTAGGCGGCGGCGACTGCCAGCTGGGCACTCTGGGCGTTGGGGCCACCAGCGCCAACCAGGCCGCCGTCTTCGGCGGTTCCTTCTGGCAGTATGAGTTCAACACCGACTCGGGTAAGACCGACCCGGGCTGCCGGGTGCGGGTAAACTGCGCGGCTGTGCCCGCGCTTTGGCAGTATGAGGCCCTGGCCTTTAAGCCCGGCCTTGTGATGCGTTGGTTCCGGGACGGCTTTTGCCAAAAGGAGCTGGAAGAGGCCAAGGCCACCGGTCGGGACTGCTACGACATTATGAACGAAAAGGCCCAGGACATTCCCGCGGGGTGCTATGGGATGCAGTGCTGCTTTAGCGACACCATGAACTTCATCAACTGGAAGCATGCCTCCCCCACCTTTACCAACTTCCTCCTGGAGCCGGATAAATTCAACCGCTACACCTTCTACCGCTCCATTTTGGAGAATACCGCCATCCTGGTGCGCTCCCACATCGACCTGGTCCGGGAGGCCACCGGCCATGAGCCCGACGAGCTCATCTTCGCCGGCGGCGCGGCCAAGAGCCCCCTGTGGGCCCAGATCGTATCCGACGTCACTGGAAAGCCGGTCAAGGTCCCGGTGGTCAAGGAGGCCACCGCCCTGGGCGCGGCCATTCTGGCCGGCGTGGGCGTGGGCATTTGGAAAACCGTCGAGGAGGCCGCGGCGGCCACGGTGAAGTGGGACAAGACCTACCAGCCCAACCAGGCCAACAAAGCGGTCTATGACGAGCTGTACGCGGCGTGGAAGCGCCTCTACCCCAGGCAGTTGGCTCTGTGCGACGAGGGGTTGACCCGCAATATGTGGATCGCGCCGGGGCTTTAAACTTGCCGGCGACTACCCAACAAAGAAGGAGGAGAAGAACACCATGTTTATCATCAGCGAGAACGAGCGTGAATACCGGTTTGGCGACAGCGGTCCCAAGTATCTCATGAAAGGTCCCCGCATGAACTTCGCCCTGGTCCGCTTTAATCCCGGCGAGGACTTTCAAGCCCACTACCACAATGTGATGGAGGAGAATTTTTTTGTTTTGGAGGGCCAGATCGACATTGTAGTGGACGGCGTCAAGCACACCCTGGGCCCGGGCCAGCTCATCCACATCGAGCCCGGCGAGGTACACTACTGCGTCAACTCCTATGACAAGCCCATCAAAATGATCTCCACCCTGGCCCCCTTCCAGGAGGTGGACAAGGTCAACGTGGACAATCCCATCAACTACTAAGGAGATGGCCGATATGAAAACCATCAAGGCCGTGCCCATTACCGCGGAAAACTTTGCCCCCTACGGCTTTATCGCCAACATCACCGATCCCGGCGCCGCCTATGAGCTGCCCGGCAGCGGTTTTCACCGGGACATGGTGCTGGTGCCCAACGCCAGCAGCGCCATCACCGCCTTCGGCTCGCTGAAGGTGCGCAAGCGGGAGATGATCATTGCCGACGCGGAGTACCACTCCTACGCCATGGAGGTAATGATGCCCCTGGATGACGACATGGTCATGGCCGCCGCCCCTGCCAACGGCGGCGAGGTAGAGCTTGACGAGCAGGTGGCGTTCCTTGTCCCCGCCGGTACGATGGTCGTCTTCCGTGCCGGAGCCTGGCACGGCGCGCCCTTTCCCGTCCACCACGACGGCACCGTGCTCATTTGCCTGCCCGAGCGCACCTACCTCAACGACACCCGCAAGATCCTTTTCCGGGACGAGGAGAAGATCCGCATCGAGCTGTGACCCTGTTTCAAACAGCGCAAAGGAGCCGGGAGACGTGGGGGCACGCCTCCCGGCTCCTTTTTCATCTTCGGTCTCAGTCCTCCAAAGCCGTCCGGATCTGAACGTCCAGCGGCTTGGGCGTTTGGCCCTCCAGCGCTTGGCCCAAGGCGTCCAGAACGCCCGCTTGGGAGACCTCCGTCACGGCGTCGATCCGGCCCAGCGCCAGGTCCTCCTCCGTCTCCGGGCCGGGGGCCATACAGAGGACTTTTATGCGAAGAGGCTGCGGTTGAATGGCGCCGTTTTGGTCAAGCGCCTCTCTTGCTCCCAGCGCTCCGGCCCTGGAGAGACAGAGAACACCGCCCACTTGCGGGTAGAGGGGCAGAGCCTGGTCCAAATAGTCCGCGGCATACTCCGGCGTGGACCAGCAGGCGCCGTAGCCGGCCAGCCGGTCCCCCAGGGCTTCTTGGATGGTGGAAAGGCTGGGATCCTCCGGCAGATCGGCCAGCAAAAGTACCGGGGCGTCCAGATACTCCATCACAGCGGCCCAGGGCTGGCCTGGGGCCAGGCCCACATCCGCCTCGCCCCAGCGGCTCAACGTGACGACCTGGACGCCGGCCTCTTCCAGCGTCTCCACCGCCTGAGTCTGCCACGCGCCGTCGCCCAAGTCGTAGAGGATGACGGCAGCGGCGGTCTCGGTGCGAAGAAGGTCCTCCAGTTGACTTTGCTGGGCCTTGACGCTGCCCGCGCAGTCGTAGGTGATGAGGCTCCAGTCCCGGTCCCTGGCCCAGGGGCGAAGCTGGTCAAAAAGCGGCGCGCACCAGGGATCTTGCCCATCGCCCAAAAAGGCCAGGGTCCGTTCCGGCCGCGGCGCATAAGAGGACGCAGGCTCCGGGGCCGGGCGTTCCGCGGGAGGCGACGCCAAGGAAAGGGCCGCCATGGCGCAAAGGGCCAGCCCTACCACAAGGCAAAGGACAAAAAAGCGCTTTTTCAGGGCCGGTCCCTCCTCTCTCCAGAAAAATGGCGGGTCAGAATGACCCGCCATTTTCGTCAGCTGTTTGCCGGTTTACTTGCGGATGACGCTCTTGGCCTCAAAGGTGCCGTCCTTGCCGTAGGAGCCGTAGATCTCTACGCTGTCGCCCACATTCAACTGGGTGATGCGGGTCAGGTTGACGCCGGTCACGTCCAAAAAGCCCACGCTGCTGCCAATGTGGACCTTCACCGGCACGGCGTCCGCCCCGGTGGGCAGGACAGTGGCAATGCGGGATTGGTCATCCTTGCTGATGATGCGGCCAGCCACGGTGGACTGGGAAACGGCGGAGCCGGAGAACTGGATGGACAGGACCCGACTCCCCTCTGTGACCAGGGCCACCTGGGTGCCGGCCTTCACGTCGGTCAGCGCAGCGGCGCTATCCTCCCGGGTCACGGTGACGCCGGCGTCGGCGGTATAGTCCTGGGTGACGCCGCTGGAAAGTAGCACGCTCAACACCGCGGAGCCATCGGCCTTAAAGGTAATGGCGTCCAGCGTGCCGGTGACGTTGGCGGCCCGGGGCGTCACGTCGATCTGGTTGACCTTGTGGTAGCGCAGGGTGATCACCACGCTGTCGCCGGTGGTGAGCCGGGTGACGTCGCTGTCCTTGCCGTCTACCAGAATGGTCACATTTTTCAGGTCCTCCAGGGCAATGGCGTATTCATATGCCGCGCCGTCGTCCGCCTTCACCGACAGCTGCACCGCCTCTTGCCCCGCGGGATAGGTCACGGCGGTAAGGGTGCCCTCCACGCTCTCCAGACCTGTCCAGGCGGAAAGCTGGGTGACGGTGGCCCCCTCCAGCTTGGCGGTGACAAAGGTAGCCGAGGGCAGCTTAGAGAGCTCGGTGGTCTTGCCCTCATAGGTCGTTACGCAGTCCTCCGCCACCTCCCAGGGGGTGCGGCGGGTATCGGTGGTGCGGGTGATCTCCACCTTATAAGGGGTCTGCTTGGCGGAGACGCTCTGCAAAATGCCCTGAATGTACTGGCCGTCCAGGTCCACATCCACGTTCTTGAGGTCGGAGAAATCGCTGTCGGACACCCGAAGGATGACGTGCTTGCCCTCGAAGCTCTCCTTCAGCTCGGCCAGCTTCTGGCCCTTGGAGGTCACAGCCACATCGGCGGTCATCACATAGGTGGTGGGCAGACCGCTGAAGGAATTGACGGTAGCGGTGGTCTTGGTGATGGTGCCCTGGGTGGTGGTGGTCACGTCGGTGAGGATGCCCTCGATCTGCCGGGTGCCGCCGGAGAGGGTAACGGACAAGACGGTCTTGCGGCTGTTGGCGGTAAGCTTGGCGGTGGTGTAGCCCGCGTCCAGGTCAATGAGCTCCGGCCCGCCCACCTTGCCGCCGGCGGACACCTGGGTAAAGCGGTCAATGGGGTAATGGACCCCGTCCACCACCACAGCCTGGTCGGTAACGGCGTCGCAGTCGCCCTCCACCTGGCTCAAAGAGCCCGCGGGAATGAGCCGCACCATCGCCACCTCGCCCTTGGCGTCAAAGCGGAGCTTGGCGAAGGAGCCGTTTTTCAAATCGGTGGCCTTGGCGGGCATATTGTTTTGGTAGATGAGGGCCGAGGAGGGCAGCTTGTAGGTGTGCTGGCCGTCCAGCGCCTCCAGCGTTACCTGTCGCACGCCGTCGTCGTCCACGTTCACCTCCCGGATAATGCCGGTGGCGAAGGAATAGGTCTCGTACCGGGGCAGCTCCACGGCCACCTCCCGCTCCTCCAGGATGTTTTCAATGGCCCGGGAAAGCATGGTGGCGCAGACCGCCCGGTTCATGCCCTGATCGGGATTGAACTTCTGCTCCTCGTCGCCGGTCAAGACGCCGTAGGTATAGAGGAGCTCGACGTAGGGGCGGTACTCCCGGCCGATCTTTTGTTCGTCGGCAAAGAACGAAAGGTTGCTGGAGCTATGGCTCTTGGCAAAGTCCTCCAGCCCCATAGCCCGCACCAGGTACACCGCGAAGTCCGCCTTGGTCATGGGCTTGCCCAGACGGTCCGCGTCCCGCAGCAGTTCCAGGTCGTCGGCAGAGAGAATGCCCAGCTCCAGGCACGACGCGGCCTCCCGGCGGAACCACATAAAGGGCGCGGTGACGTCGTCGGGATCCTTGGCCGTGCCGGGGATCAGCTGGCGCATCTGCTCCAGCCGGTCTTTAAGGATGGTCTCTCTTTGCTGAACATCCACAATCATACGGGCGCACAAGGTCAGGCCCACCGCCTCTGTGACCAGGTCGCCGGGGCCAAAGTTGGTGATGGTCTTACCCTCGGCGTCCTGATAGGGCGTATAGCCGATAAAAAGGCCGCGGCGCAGCGCGTCGTCCACCGTGGGCCAGGCCCATTTCCACTGGTAGTCATTGGTCGCGGGATTCATGACCATCAGGTCCTGGAAGTCCTCATGGGTGGTCTCCGCCGCCATGGCGGGAACGCTCAGCCCCAGGCAGAGGACTACCGCCAGCAGCAGCGCCGTGAATTTTCTTCCGTTCATCGTTACCGCACCTCCATGCACATAGGTGTTTGCTTCCAACATACACAAATTATAGTACCTCGCCCCGCAAAATGCAACTACATTTTGTAAGGCGAGGTACTATATTTGACGGAATCTTTTGCCAACAGTTCCCTTAGAGCTCAAAGACCACACCCACCACCGCCGCGGCGGCAATATAGAGGATGGGATGGAGCTTTTTCAGCCTAGGTACGCGCATACAGACAAAGACGGCCACGGTGATGGCAATGGCAGGCCAATAGGGCACGGTCCTGTCTATGCTGGCGGCGGGGTCGGGCACAGTCTTAAATAGGGCGATCAATGCCACAGAGACTCCGGCGGCGGTGATGAGGGCGGTGGAGGCGGGCCGCAGACCCTGGAACACCCCGTCCACGATCTTGCTGCTGCGGAACTTCTTCAGGAACATGGCCACCAGTAAGATCACAATGACCGAGGGGGCGATCAGGCCCAAAACGCCCACCACCGCGCCCAGGGGCCCGCCACAGGTAAAGCCCACATAGGTGGACATATTGACGCCCATGGGGCCGGGGGTGGACTCGCTGACGGCGATCATATCGGCCAGGTCGGCGGAGCTGAACCAGCCGGTCCGGGCCCCCAGGTCCTGGAGGAAGGGGATGGTGGCAAGGCCCCCGCCTACGGAAAAGAGTCCTACCTTGAAAAACTCAAAAAAGAGGCGCAGATAGATCATTTTTCTCCGCCCCCTCTCTTGCAAAGGGTCATGACCAGTCCCGCCACCCCGGCCAGCACCACATAGGTCACTGGGCTGAAGAGAAAGGCCGCCGCGGGAAAAGCCGCCTCCAGCTGCTTGTCAAAGACGCTGAGCAGCAGCACAGCCGCGAAGATGCACACCGAAGGAATGCTCTTTACCGTGGTCTTACCCAGCTTGAGGACGCTGGAGGCAATGAGGGCCACCACGGCGGCACGGACCCCGGCAAAGGCATGGCCCACGGCGGGGATGTCCGCAAAATTGCGCAAAAAGGCGGCGATCAGGGTAATGATGACTACGCTGGGGAAGACCATGCCCAACGTGGCGATGATCCCGCCCAGGGTCCCCTTGCGCTTGGCCCCTACAAAGGTGGCGGTGTTGACAGCGATGACCCCGGGGGTACACTGGCCGATGGCGAAGTAGTCGGTAAGCTCCTCGCCGGTACACCACCCCTTCTTCTCCACCACCTCACGCTGCAAAATGGGCAGCATGGCGTAGCCTCCGCCAAAGGTGCACACTCCCACCTGGGCAAAGGTCAAGAATAGTTGCAGGTATTCGTTCATGTCACGTCTCCTTTTGACGCGGGCCGCTGGGACAGCGGCCCCTACGCGAAATGTCCGCCAGAATCGTAGGGGCCGATGTCCCCATCGGCCCGCCCGTTTATCACGCGGCGCGTCAGGGATGCCGCGCCCTACGAATGGGTCTTTGTAGGGGCCGGCCTCCCGGACGGCCCGCCCGGTCTTTACAAGCCTTCCAATTCCTCCAGCCACAACCGGCTCACCGCGTCCGAGGGCATCCGCCAGCTGCCCCGGGGGGAGAGGTCCACCGTGCCCACCTTGGGGCCGTCCGGGCTGGCCGAGCGCTTGAACTGCTGGGCGAAGAACCGCTTGTAGAAGATCTTCAGCCACTTCAAAATAGTGGCCCGGTCATAGTCCCCCCGGAAGGCGTACTCCGCCAGCCGGAGGACCTTTGCGGGTGGGAAGCCCCAGCGGACGATATAGTAAAGGAAGAAGTCGTGGAGCTCGTAGGGACCCACGATGTCCTCCGTTTTTTGGCTGATCTTCCCGTCCTCAGGTGGCAGCAGCTCGGGGGACACAGGGGTATCCAGAATATCCCGCAGGGCGGCGGTAAGCTTTTCATCCCCGGCGGTGTCGGCGGCGTAGGCCACCACGTGGCGTACCAAAGTCTTGGGGATGGAGGCGTTCACCGCGTACATGCTCATCTGGTCGCCGTTGTAGGTGCACCACCCAAGGGCCAGCTCACTGAGGTCTCCGGTGCCGATGACCAGGCCGTTCACCTGATTGGCCAGGTCCATGAGCACCTGGGTCCGCTCCCGGGCCTGGGCATTTTCATAGGTCACGTCGTGGGTTTCCGGGTCCTGGCCGATGTCGGCAAAGTGCTGGGTCACCGCCTTGGTAATGTCCACCGTCCGCAGCTGCGCGCCCAGACGCTCCGCCAGCACCTCGGCGTTGGAGCGGGTGCGCTGGGTGGTGCCAAAGCAGGGCATGGTGACGCACAAAAGCTCGCTCCGGGGTCGGCCCAGCAGGTCTAAGGCCCGGGCGGTGATGAGGGCAGCCAAGGTGGAGTCCAGACCGCCGGAAAGGCCCAGCACGCACCGGGGGTTGCCGATGTGCTCCAGCCGCTTTTTGAGGCCCAGGGCGGCGATGTTGAGAATGTCCTCGCACCGGCTGGCCCGCTCGGCGTCGTCGGTGGGGACAAAGGGATTTTTGGCGACGGGGCGGGTGAGGGTGGTGTCGGTCAATACAATAGGGTCGTTTTCATCATAGCAGCCCCATGCTTGAACGCCCTTTCGGACACAGTGGAAGGTATTCATCCGTCCTTGTTCATAGGCCAACCTATCCACGTCGATCTCGGTGACGGTGAGGCCGGTGTGGTAGCGGTTTTCCGCCAGGATAACACCGTTTTCGGCGATGATGTTGTGCCCGGCAAAGACCAAGTCGGTGGTGGACTCCCCCTCGCCCGCGTCGGCATAGACGTAGGCACAGCAGCACCGGGCGGACTGGCTTTGCACCAGCTGACGGCGGTAGGCGGCCTTGCCGATGACCTCGTCGCTGGCGGAAAGGTTCAACATCAATGTAACGCCACCCTGTGCCAGTTCATTCGATAGGGGTTCTACCGCCCAAAGGTCTTCGCAAATTTCCACGCCAATGCGAAGATTGGGAATATCCTCATGGAGCATGATGAGTTGGCCTGGGCCAGTCATATAATTATCCTGCCCACAAAGTGTTTCCCAACAGCTATGATCCTCTGTGGATGAAAACCATCGTCCCTCGTAGAACTCCCCGTAGCTGGGAATATAGGATTTCGTCACCACTGACAAGATAATGCCTTTGTGTATAACTACCGCACAATTATACAGTTTTCTATCATGGCGCATAGGCATTCCAATTGCCGCGAGGACATCCGTCTTCTTGGTCTCCTCCAAAATGCGCCACAGGGCGGCCTCCGCCCCTTTGATCAGCGTGGGCTGCAAAAAAAGGTCGCCGCAGGTGTAGCCGGTGATGCACAGCTCGGGGAAGGCCATGACCTTCACGCCCAGCCCCGCCGCTTCGCGCATCAAGGCGATGATCTGGGTGGCGTTATAGTCGCAGTCGGCCACTTTAATTTTTGGTGTGGCGGCCGCCACCTTAATAAATCCGTCTCGCATCAATAAAGCCCTCCTTCTTTGTGCAGGCTGTTATTCCCGGATCTGGCCGCTGCCCCGGATCAGGAATTTGGTGGAGGTCAACGCCTCCAGGCCCATAGGCCCCCGGGTGTGTAATTTCTGGGTGGAGATGCCGATCTCGCAGCCCAGGCCGAAGCAGCCGCCGTCGGTGAAGCGGGTGGAGGCGTTGACGTAGACCGCCGCCGCGTCCACCTCCTGCAAAAACCGCTGGGCGGCGGCGTAGTCGGCGGTGACAATGGCCTCGGAGTGGCCCGAGCCGTGGGCGGCAATGAAGGCCAGGGCCTCGTCCAGGCCGGAGACCTCCTTGCAGGCCAGGGTGTAGTCGCCGTACTCGCTGTCCCAGTCCTCGTCGGTGGCGGGCTTGGCGCCCGGGATATGGGCCAGACTGGAAGCGTCGGCGTGAAATTCGACGTGTTTCGCCGCCAGAAGGGGCAGGGCGACAGCCCAAAAATCCCTCGCCACACCCCGGTGCACCAGCACGCACTCGGCGGCGTTGCACACGCTGGGTCGGGAGCACTTGGCGTTATAGAGGATATTCGCCGCCATATCCATATCGGCAGTTCGGTCCACGTAGATATGGCAGACCCCCTCGCCGGTGCGGATGACCGGCACGCGGGCATTGGCGCACACCGAGCGGATGAGCCCCGGGCCGCCCCGGGGAATGAGCACGTCCAGATACTCCGCAAGCTCCATCATGGCGTTGGCGCTATCCCGGCTGGCGTCCTCCACCACCTGAAGGGTCCCCGCCGGCAATCCCTGGGCGGCCAGTGCCTCGCCCATGATCCGCCCCAGGCACAGATTGCTCTGCAGGGCCTCCTTGCCGCCCCGGAGCAGGGCGGCATTGCCCGACTTCAGGCAGAGAGCCGCGGCGTCGGCGGTGACGTTGGGCCGGGCCTCGTAGATAATGCCCACCACGCCCAGAGGCACCCGGACCTGGCTGACTTCCAGCCCGTTTTCCAAGGTAGCGCCCCGGACGGTCTGGCCGATGGGGTCGGGGAGGGCCATGACCTGGCGAATACCCGCCGCCATGGCGTCGATCCGGGCCGGGGTCAGCTCCAGCCGGTCCAGCAGCGCCGGGCGCATCCCGCTCTCCCGGCCCGCGGCCAGGTCCTGGGCGTTGGCGGCCAAAATTTCCGCGCGGTGGGTCTCCAGCGCGGCGGCCAGGGCTTCCAGCGCGGCGTTCTTGGCGGCGGCGGACAGCCCCGCCAGGGTAGGCGCGGCAGCCTTACAAAGGGTCCCTTGTTCCCGCACGGTTTTCATACTCTCATCCCTTCTTTGCCACAAAGCGGGTGCCCACGCTCTGGCCCGCTACGATGTCGTAGAGCTTTTCCGGGTAGGCGCCGTGGGTGATGACCATGTCGCAACCCTGGGCGGTGGCCACCTGGGCGGCGGAAAGCTTGGTGGCCATGCCGCCGGTGCCCCATTTGCTGCCCACGCCGCCAGCCAGGGCCAAAATGCTCTCGTCGATGGTCTCCACCGTCTCCAGCAGCTTGGCCTGAGGATTTTTATGGGGGTCGGAATCGAAGAGGCCGTCGATATCGCTCAAAAGCACCAGCAGGTCCGCCCCGCAGAGTCCGGCCACAATAGCCGACAGGGTGTCGTTATCGCCCAGGACCTTGGCCGCGCCGGTCTCGATCTCGGCGGAGGAGGTGGAGTCGTTTTCGTTGACCACCGGGATGCAACCAAGCTCCATCAGGGCCGAAAAAGTCTCAGACAGGTGATGGGCCCGGTCAGGGTCAGCCACATCTCCGGCGGTGAGCAGGATCTGGGCCACAGTGCGGCCGTATTCGCCAAAGAGCTTATCATAAATGTGCATCATCTCGCACTGGCCCACAGCGGCCACCGCCTGCTTGACCCGGAGTTCGGCAGGCCGCTGGGGCAGCTTGAGCTTGCCCGTGCCGATGCCGATGGCCCCGGAGGACACCAGCACCACCTGGTGGCCCATATTGGCCAGGTCGCTGAGCACCCGGGCCAGGTGGTCCATATTGGCCAGGTTCAATGTGCCGTTGTCCCGGGTGAGCGTAGACGTGCCCACCTTGACGACGATATGCAGAGGCTTCATACCTTTCCCTCTCTCAACTCCTAAAATTATAGACAAATTATTGTACCACTTTCCCCTCCATTTGTCTATCCTGGGAAAATTGTTAATTTATTTATAATTTTCTCCATAAATGCCTTGATTTAGCCCAGGGAATATATTATAATGCCTGCTGGACCAAAAGGGGAGGGGAGAGCCGTGTTGAACATCGTGCTGGTGGAGCCGGAGATCCCTCAAAACTGCGGCAATATCGCCCGGACCTGCGTTTTGACCGGGAGCCGCCTCCATCTGGTAGGTCCCCTGGGCTTCGATGTCAGCGACAGCGCCGTGGCCAAGAACATGAAGCGCTGCGGCTTAGACTACTGGCCCAGGCTGAACGTGGCAGTTTATGATGACCTGAAGGATTTTTTTAACAAAAATCAACCCAAAGACATCTTCCTAGCCACCACCAAGGCCCCACACCGGTATGACCAGGTCGCCTACCCGGAGGACTGCTTTCTCCTCTTTGGCAAGGAGTCGGCAGGCCTGCCCCAGGCGCTTCGGGAACGGTATCGGGACCGGTGCGTGCGCATCCCCATGCTGCCCGGCGAGCGCAGCCTCAACCTCTCCAACTCTGTTGCCGTCATGGTATACGAAGCCTTGCGGCAGTTGGATTTCCCTGGCTTTCAGAACGCCGGGGAAATGATACAAGGTTAATTCTTAATGCGGAAAGGAGAAACCCATTATGAACTACAACAAGAAGACCGTCAAGGACGTAGATGTGAAGGGCAAGAAGGTCCTGCTTCGCTGCGACTTTAACGTGCCCCAGGACAAGGAGGGCAACATCACCGACGATAAGCGCATCCGCGCCGCCCTGCCCACCATCCAGTATCTGCTGGACCAGGGCGCCGCCGTGATCGCCTGCTCCCACCTGGGCAAGCCTGAGCCCAACTTTGAAAAGTGGGTCAAGAAGCAGACCGAGAAGGGCAAGGACCCCGCCACTCTCACCGAGGAGAAGTGGAACAAGACTATGGCCGCGCTGACCCTGGCTCCGGTCGCCAAGCGTCTTGGCGAGCTGCTGGGTAAGGATGTGGTCCTGGCCTCCGACACCGTGGGCCCCGACGCCCAGGCCAAGGCCGCCGCGCTCCAGGGCGGTCAGGTGCTGCTGCTGGAGAACACCCGCTTCAACAAGGGCGAGACCAAGAACGATCCCGACTTCGCCAAGGCTCTGGCCGCTCTGGCCGGTCAGGACGGCGTGTACGTCTCCGACGCCTTTGGCGCCGTCCACCGCGCTCACGCCTCCACCGCCGGCGTTGCCGACTATCTCCCCGCCGTGTCCGGCTTCCTCATTCAGAAGGAGCTGGAGATCATCGGCGGCGCTCTGGCCGCGCCCAAGCGTCCGTTGGTGGCCATTCTGGGCGGAGCCAAGGTCAGCTCCAAGATCGGTGTGATCAACAACCTTCTGGAGATCGCTGACACCGTCATCATCGGCGGCGGCATGAGCTACACCTTCTCCGCCGCCCAGGGCGGCAAGGTGGGCACCTCCCTGCTGGAGGAGGACTGGAAGGGCTACGCCCTGGAAATGATCGAAAAGGCCAAGGCCAAGGGCGTGAAGCTGCTGCTGCCGGTGGACACCGTCTGCGGCGACAAGTTCGACGCCGACGCCGCCCAGCAGACCGTCAAGGCCGGCCAGATCCCCGACGGCTGGGAGGGCATGGACATCGGCCCCGAGACCGTCAAGCTCTACTGCGACGCGGTTGCCGACGCGGGCACCGTGATCTGGAACGGCCCCATGGGCGTCTTTGAGTTCCCCCGGTTCGCCGTGGGCACCAAGGCGGTGGCTGAGGCCCTCTCTAAGACCAGCGCCATCACCATCATTGGCGGCGGCGACAGCGCGGCCGCTGTGCAGCAGCTGGGCTACGCCGACAAGATGACCCACATCTCCACCGGCGGCGGCGCCAGCCTGGAATTCATGGAGGGCAAGGAGCTGCCCGGCGTGGCCTGCCTTTTGGACAAATAAAATAGCTGCGCCGTTTCATTTGTTCCATGCAGGCCGCCGTGCACACTCGCTGCGCTCGCGCACTTGCGGCCTGAGATGTATTTTTTGTCAGGCGCATGTCCTGCCAAAAAATGATTACACGGTTTCGCGCCTGACGGCGCGAACTCTGCGAGGCTATTACGAAAGGAAGATACACTATGAACCGTCGTTACCGTAAGACTATCATCGCCGGAAACTGGAAGATGAACAAGACCATCAGCGAGACCAAGGCCTATGCCGAGACCATGAAGGGCCTGCTGGGCAAGCCCAAGTGGTGCGAGGCCGTCATTCTGGTGCCGCCGGTGAACCTCCAGGCCGCCGTCCGGGCCTTTAAGGACGTGAAGCTCTCCGTGGGCACGGAAAACTGCCACTATGAACTCTCCGGGGCCTACACCGGCGAGTGCTCCGCCGATATGGTCAAGGAGGCGGGGGCCAAGTATGTGGTCCTGGGCCACTCCGAGCGCCGGGCCTATTATAACGAGACCGACATGGACGTGAACAAGAAGATGCACGCCGCCTTGCGCGCCGGGTTGCGCCCCATCCTCTGCGTAGGCGAGAGCCTGGAGGAGCGGGAGCTGGAGGTGACCATGGAGAAGATCACCTATCAGATCAAGTGCGCCCTCTCCGGCATCACCGCCGAGCAGATCCGCCGGGTGGTCATCGCCTATGAGCCCATCTGGGCCATTGGCACCGGCAAGACCGCCACCCCCGCCCAGGCCGCTGAGGTCTGCGGCGCCATCCGCACCCTGATCCGCAAGAGCTACGGCGCCCGGGTGGCCCGGAGCATGAGCATTCTCTACGGCGGGTCCATGAACGCCAAGAACGCCGCCGAGCTGCTGGCCAACGAGGACATCGACGGCGGCCTCATCGGCGGCGCCAGCCTGGACCCCGAGGCCTTTGTGACCATCGTCAACGCCTCTAACCAAGACTGAAGTCAAGAAAAAGGGCGTTGCCCTTTTTCTTGAAATTGCGGCTCGCCGCAGCGCACGCGCCGTCCGCCCTTGGCGGTCGGCGCGCACGTTTGCGAGCCGAGAAGTATTTTTGCCCAGGCACATGTCCTGGGCAAAAATGATTATGCAGCTTTCGCCGCTGACGCGGCGAAACTCTGCGAGGCTAGAAGGAGAGAACAGCTATGAGTAAGAAACCTTATGTACTCGTCATTATGGACGGTTTTGGCATTGCCCCGGCGGGGCCGGGCAACGCCGTGACCTCCGCCAAGACCCCACATTTGGACGCTATCTTTGCCTCCACCCCCGTCAGCAAGCTCTCCGCCTCCGGTCTGGACGTAGGCCTGCCCGACGGTCAGATGGGCAACTCTGAAGTGGGCCACACCAACATCGGCGCGGGCCGGGTGGTGTTCCAGGACCTGCCCAAGATCACCAAGTCCATCCAGGACGGCGACTTTTTTGAAAACAAGGCCTACAAGGACGCCATGCTGGCCGCCAAACAAGCGGGCAAGGCTGTGCACATCTACGGCCTGATGTCCAACGGCGGCGTCCACAGCCACATCAGCCACATCCAGGCGGCGGTGAAGATGGCCCATGACCTGGGCTGCGAGAAGATCTTCGTCCACTGCTTTATGGATGGCCGGGACGTCCCCCCCACCTCCGGCAAGGATTTCGTGGCCCAAATGAAGGAGACCTGCGACCAGTATGGCGCGCAGATCGCCACTATCTCGGGACGCTATTACGCCATGGACCGGGACACCAACTGGGACCGCGTCGAGCGCGCCTACAAGGCTATGGTCTACGGCCAGAGCGAGCAGCGCTTCATCGGGGACCCCGTGGGGGCCATGCAGGCCAGCTATGACGCTGGAGTCACCGACGAGTTTGTCATCCCTGTGGTCACCGCCGAGCATGCCGAGATCGGCGAGGGAGACTCCATTATCTTCATGAACTTCCGCCCTGACCGGGCCCGGGAGATCACCAGGACCTTTGTAGACCCCGACTTCACCGGGTTTGAACGCAAGAAGGGCTTCTTTAAGGTCAACTACGTCTGCACCACCTCCTATGACGCCTCCATGCCCAACGTGGTCATCGCCTACCCCAAGGAGAGCCTGAACAACATTTTTGGGGAGTATATCTCTTCCCTGGGTATGACCCAGCTGCGCATCGCCGAGACGGAGAAATACGCCCACGTGACCTTCTTCTTCAACGGCGGCGCGGAGACCGTCTTCCCCGGCGAGGACCGGGTGCTCATCCCCTCCCCCAAGGTGGCCACCTATGACCTTCAGCCCGAAATGTCCGCCCCCGCCGTGACAGACGCCGTGGTGGAGCGCATCGAGAGCGGGGACTACGATGTGGTCATCCTAAACTTTGCCAACTGCGACATGGTAGGCCACACCGGCGTCTTTGACGCCGCGGTGAAGGCCGTGGAGACGGTGGACGCCGGCGTGGGCCGGGTGGTGGAGGCCGTCAAGAAGCTGGGCGGGGTGTGCTTTATCACCGCCGACCACGGCAACGCCGATCGGATGCTGGAGGATGACGGCAAGACCCCCTACACCGCCCATACCACCAACCTGGTGCCCTTCTGCGCGGTGGACGCCCCCTGCAAGGGCCTGAAGGACGGCCGCCTGTGCGACATCATCCCCACCATACTGGACGCCATGGGCCTTGCCCAGCCCCAGGAGATGACCGGCCAGAGCCTGCTGGTGAAGTAAATGGATTTGAACCAAGAGATCGCCCGGCGCAGGACCTTTGCGATCATCTCCCATCCCGACGCGGGCAAGACCACCCTGACGGAAAAGTTTTTGCTCTACGGCGGGGCCATCGCCCAGGCCGGCGTGGTCAAGGGCAAGAAGAACGCCCGGGCCGCCACCTCAGACTGGATGGAGATCGAGAAGCAGCGGGGCATTTCCGTTACCTCCTCGGTGATGCAGTTTCAGTATGAGGGCTACTGCATCAACATTTTGGACACCCCCGGCCACCAGGACTTCTCCGAGGACACCTACCGCACCCTGATGGCCGCCGACAGCGCCGTCATGGTCATCGACGCGGCCAAGGGCGTGGAGGCCCAGACCCGCAAGCTCTTCAAGGTCTGCGTCATGCGGGACATTCCCATCTTCACCTTTATCAACAAGATGGACCGGGAGGCCCGGGATCCCTTTGAGCTATGCCAGGAGATCGAGCATGAGCTGGGCATCGACACCTACGCCGTGAACTGGCCCATTGGCTGCGGCAAGGAGTTCAAAGGCGTCTATGACCGGAAAAAGAAGAAGATCATCCACTTTACCAGTAACGGCGGGGCCAAGGCGGCTACCGCCACCGAGGTGGAGCTGGGCGACCCCGGTCTGGACGGTCTCATCGGCGCGGGACTCCACAGCCAGCTGCAAGACGACATCGAGCTGCTGGACGGGGCCTCCTGCGAGTTCGACCTGGACAAGGTCCGCCACGGCAAGCTCTCCCCAGTGTTCTTTGGCTCGGCATTGACCAACTTCGGCGTGGAGCCCTTTTTGGAGGACTTCCTCACCATGACCACGCCCCCCTTGGAGCGCAAGGCCGGTGAGGACGTGATCCAGGCCGCCGACCCAGACTTCTCCGCCTTTGTCTTTAAGATCCAGGCCAATATGAACAAGGCCCACCGGGACCGTATCGCCTTTATGCGGGTGGTCTCCGGGAAGTTTGAGGCAGACAAGGAAGTCTATCATGTCCAGGGCGGCAAAGCGCTAAAGCTCTCCCGGCCTCAGCAGCTCATGGCCGCTGAGCGGGAGATCATCAGCGAGGCCTACGCCGGAGATATCATCGGCGTGTTTGACCCGGGCATTTTCAGCATTGGCGACACCCTCTGCGCCAAGGGCAAGAAGTTCCAATTCGACCCCATCCCCACCTTTGCCCCCGAGCACTTCCAGCGCATCCGCAGTATCGACACCATGAAGCGCAAGCAGTTTTTGAAGGGCGTGGAGCAGATCGCCCAGGAGGGCGCCATCCAGATCTTCAAGCCTCCCTACACGGGCATGGAGGAGGTCATCGTGGGCGTGGTGGGCACGCTGCAATTTGACGTGCTGGCCTACCGGCTGAGGAGCGAATATAACGTGGAGCTCTACACCGAGGGCCTACCCTACTGCTATCTCCGCATGGTGGGCAACGAAGAGCCGGTGAAGGAGGACGAGCTGAATCTGGGCGACGCCAAACTGGTGGAGGACTATAAGGGCCACCAGATCGTGCTGTTTACCTCCTTCTGGTCCATCAACTGGGTCCAGGAGCGAAACAAGGATCTGATCCTGCTGGAATTTGGCGGCGGCAGGGAAGAGGAAAGCTAAAAAAGCGCAAAAAAGCCACCTGCCGAGAGGCAGGTGGCTTTTTATACCGCATACGGGGTCTGGGTCAGCAGGTGGCTGCGGACATTCGGTCAGTCCGTAGGGCGCGGCATCCTTGACGCGCCGCCAGGTCACCCCGCCGCCTTGATGCGGGTCAGGGCCCGGTAGAGCTTGGCCTTGGCCAGCTCCAGCTCGGCGGCGTTCTGGGCGGACTCCAGCTTTTTCCGGGCCTTCTCCTCGGCCTTTTGGGCCCGGGCCTTGTCGATGTCCTCCGCCCACTCAAAGGTGGTGGCCACCAGCCGCACATCGTCCCCCGTCACCGACAGCATCCCGCCGGCGCAGGCGGCCTTACGGCGCTGGTCGCCGGGCAGGACCACAGTGGCCTCGCCAATGCCCAAAGAGGTGACATAGGGGGCGTGGCGGGGCAGGATGCACACGTCCCCGCCCTTGGCGCGGACGATGAGCTTTTCCGCCTCCCCGTCAAAGAAACCGCCGTCGGGGGTCACGATCTGAAGATGAAATGTCATGGCCATCTTCCTTTCGGCTTACTGGAGGGTCTTAGCCTTCTCTACAGCCTCTTCAATGGTGCCCACCATCAGGAAGGCCGACTCGGGCAGGTCGTCGTGCTTGCCCTCGATGATCTCCTTGAAGCCCCGGATGGTCTCCTTCAAGGGGACGTACTTGCCCTCCATGCCGGTGAACTGCTCGGCCACGGAGAAGGGCTGGGACAGGAAGCGCTGGATCTTCCGAGCCCGGGAGACGGTGAGCTTGTCGTCCTCGCTGAGCTCGTCCATACCCATGATGGCGATGATGTCCTGGAGCTCCCGGTAACGCTGAAGGATACGCTGCACGTCCCGAGCCACCTGGTAATGCTCCGCTCCCACCACGTCGGGGGTGAGGATGCGGGAGGTAGAGTCCAGGGGGTCCACGGCGGGGTAGATACCCATCTCGGAGATGGCGCGGCTCAACACCGTGGTGGCGTCCAGATGGGCAAAGGTGGTGGCCGGGGCGGGGTCGGTCAGGTCGTCGGCGGGGACGTAGACGGCCTGGACGGAGGTAATGGAGCCCTTCTTGGTGGAGGTAATGCGCTCCTGGAGCGCGCCCATCTCGGTGGCCAGGGTGGGCTGATAGCCCACGGCGGAGGGCATACGGCCCAGCAGAGCGGAGACCTCACTGCCCGCCTGGGTAAAGCGGAAGATGTTATCGATGAACAAAAGCACGTCCTGGTTTTCCTTGTCCCGGAAGTACTCCGCCATCGTCAGGCCCGACAACGCCACCCGCATACGGGCTCCGGGAGGCTCATTCATCTGGCCGTAGACCAGGGCGGTCTTCTCGATAACGCCCGACTCCTTCATCTCGTTGTAGAGGTCGTTGCCCTCGCGGGTACGCTCGCCAACGCCAGTGAACACGGACAAGCCGCCGTGCTCCTTGGCCACGTTGTTGATCAGCTCCATGATCAGCACCGTCTTGCCAACGCCCGCGCCGCCGAACAATCCGATCTTGCCGCCCTTGGCGTAGGGGCAGATCAGGTCCACGACCTTAATACCCGTCTCCAGGATCTCGGTGGTGGACTCCTGCTCGTCGTAGGAGGGAGCGGGGCGGTGGATAGGCCAGCGCTCAGCAGCCTCGGGGGCGGGCATCTCGTCTACCGGTTCGCCCAGCAGATTGAAGATGCGGCCCAGGCAGGCGTTGCCCACGGGCACGGTGATGGGCGAGCCGGTGTCGGTGGCCTTGGCCCCCCGGACCAGGCCGTCGGTGCTGGACATGGCGATACAGCGTACCACGTCGTCGCCGATGTGCTGGGCCACCTCCAGGGTGATGGTCTCCTCCCCCTTCTCCACGGTGATGGCGTTGAGAAGGTTGGGCAGGTGACCGTCGGGGAACTTGATATCCAGCACGGGCCCAATGATCTGGGTCACCGTGCCGATGTTTTGGTTACTCATAGGCGTCTCTCCTTAACTCTCAGAGATGGTCTGCCGTTACGCCTCCGCGCCGGCCACGATCTCTGTGATCTCCTGGGTAATGGCCCCTTGACGGGCCCGGTTATACTTGAGGGACAGGTCCTCGATCATCTCCCCGGCGTTCTTGCTGGCCGCGTCCATAGCGGTGCGCCGGGCGCCCAGCTCGCTGGCCAGGCTCTCCGCCACAGCCCCCCACAACAGCCCGCCCACATACTCAGGGACGATGGCGTTGTAGACCGCGGCGGCGCTGGGCTCATACTCGATCAAGCTCCGGGCCTTTTCCCGCTTTTCCTGCTCATGGTGGATGGGCAGCAGCTTGACCACTTGGGGCTGCTGGGACAGCATGGAGACGAACTTGGTATAGCCCACATAGAGGGTGTCAAAGGCGCCCTGGCGGAACTTCTCACACAGCAGCTGGGCAATGGAGAAGCAGTCCCGCAGGGAGATGTCCTCCACCGAGGCGTAGTCGTCGCTGAGGCTCTCCACGCCACGCCGCGCGCAGTACTCCACCGCTTTTTTGCCGATGGGGAGCACGCACACAGCCTGGTCGGCCATGTCCTCCCATACCGCTTTGAAGAGGTTGTTGTTGTACCCGCCCGCCAGCCCACGGTCGCCGGCGATGACCACATAGCAGACCTTACCCACCTCCCCAGGCTTGACGAAGGGGGAGGAGAAATCGGTATTGGTGAGGGCGATGTCCTCCAGAGTCTGGTGCAGGGTGGTGAAGTAGGGACGGGTGGATTCGGCCCGCTCCTTGGCCCGGCGCAGCTTGGAGGAGGCCACCAGCTCCATGGCCTTGGTGATCTGCATGGTGCTCTCTACGCTCTTGATACGCAGCTTGATATCCTTCATGGATGAAGCGGCCACGGGCCGTCACCTCCTTTTACGCATGGGAGTTTAAGAACCGCTGGGTGAACTCCTCCAACGCCTGATCCAACGCCGCCTTGGTGGAGTCCTCCAGCTTTCCGGTAGAGAGGATGGGCTGGAGAATGTCGGCGTGGTGCAGGTTTTGCATATCCTCATAAAGCTCCTGCTCGTAGGCGGCGATCTGCTCCACCGGCACGTTGGCTAGATAGTCGTGGGTGACGGCGTAGAGGATGCACACCTGAAGCTCCACGGGCACCGGGGAGTTGCGGTCCTGCTTCAGGACCTCCACGATGCGCTGGCCCTGGGCCAGGCGGCGCTTGGTGTCGGCGTCCAGGTCGGAGCCGAACTGGGCGAAGGACTGGAGCTCCCGGTACTGGGAGTAGATCAGCTTCAGCGTGCCCGCCACCTGCTTCATGGCCTTGATCTGGGCGTTGCCGCCCACACGGGACACCGAGATGCCCGGGTTGACAGCGGGCATGATGCCCGAGTGGAACAACTCGCTCTCCAGGAAGATCTGGCCGTCAGTAATGGAGATGACGTTGGTGGGGATATAGGCCGACACGTCGCCGGCCTGGGTCTCGATGATGGGCAGGGCCGTCAAGCTGCCGCCGCCGTACTCCGGGGCCAGCCGGGCCGCCCGCTCCAGCAGACGGGAGTGGAGGTAGAAGACGTCGCCGGGGTAGGCTTCCCGTCCGGGGGGACGGCGGATGAGGAGGGACAGGGCACGGTAAGCCACGGCGTGCTTGGAGAGATCGTCGTAAATGATCAGCACGTCCTTGCCCTGGTCCATGAAGTATTCGCCCATAGCGCAGCCGGAATAGGGGGCGATATACTGCACCGGGGCCAGCTCGGAGGCGGAGGCGGAGACCACGATGGTGTAGTCCATGGCGCCCGCCAGGGTCAGGTTCTCCACCAACTGGGCCACGGTGGAGCGCTTCTGGCCGATGGCCACGTAGATGCAGATCACGTCCTTGCCCTTTTGGTTGATAATGGTGTCGGTGGCGATCACCGTCTTGCCGGTCTGGCGGTCGCCGATGATGAGCTCGCGCTGGCCACGGCCAATGGGGATCATGGAGTCGATGGCCTTGATGCCCGTCTGGAGCGGCACCGACACGCTCTTACGCTGGATGATGCCGGGAGCCTTGCGCTCGATGGGGCGGGTCTCGGTGGTCTCAATGGGGCCCTTGCCGTCGATGGGCTGGCCCAGGGCGTTGACCACCCGGCCGATCAGGGCCTCGCCCACAGGGACGGAGACCACCCGGCCGGTACGCTTGACCGTGTCGCCCTCCTTGATGCCCTCGTCGGAGCCCAGCAGCACGATGGCCACGCTGTCCTCCTCCAGGTTCAAGGCCATGCCATACTCGCCGTTGGGGAACTCCACCAGCTCGTTTGCCATGCATTTTTCCAAGCCGTAGGCCCGGGCAATGCCGTCGCCCACCAGGATGACGGTGCCGGTCTCGGCGCTTTCGATCTTCGCTTCGTAGTTCTTGATCTGGCTTTTGATGATCTTGCTGATATCTTCCGGTTTCAGTTGCATCGTCTCACCAACCTCCTAAGTGGTTCCCATTACGACTGGGTCAACATCTGGCGCAGCGCGCCCAGCCGGCCGGCGGCAGTGCCGTCCAGCTCCCGGCCCTCGTAGCGCAGCTTGATACCGCCCAGCACCGCGGGGTCCAGCTTTTCCTGTAGTAGGATCGTCTTGCCCGTCTTGGCCGCCAGCTTTACGCGAAGGGCCTCTTGCTGCTGGGTGGTCAGCTCCACAGCCGAGATGACCTCCACCGGCAGGATCCCCCGCTGGGCATAGACCAAGGTCCTGAACTGCTCCAGGCACCCGGCGCAGAGATTTAAGGCCGAGCGCTCACACAGCAGTTTGAGAAGATGGAGCACATATTTGTGCGTCCCCGCAAAGGCCTGGTCCAGAAGGCCCAGGCGCTCTTCCTTGGACAAGGCGGGGTTTTGGACCAGGGTAAGGTATCCGGGGTTTTCCTCAAATACGCCTACCGCCAGCTCCAGTCCCTCCAGTACCTCGTCCACGCAGTTCTCCTCTGTAGCCAGGGAATAGATGGCGTCGCCATATTCCTTTTCCAGCGCCGTCATGACTCGTCACCCACGTGGCTGATGAAATCGTCGATGAGGTCCTTGTGGACCCCGGCGTCGATCTCCTTTTCTACCACAAGCCCGGCCAGGTTGACCACAAGCTCGGAGATATCGCCCTTGAGCTCGCTGGCCGCCTTGCGCCGCTCGCTCTCGATCTCGGCGTCGGCCTTGGTCTTGAGGGCGGCTGCCTCGGCCCGGGCGGCAGTGACCAGTTCCTCGCTGCGGGCGGTGGCCCGGTCGGTAGCGGTCTTAACGATCTGGCTGGCCTCCTCCCGGGCGCCGGACAGGCGGCTCTCGCACTCCTGCTTCATGGCCTGGGCCTCGTCCTGGGCCTTCTCGGCCTGGGCGTAGGTATCTTCAATTTGCTCCTTGCGCTGGTTCATCACCTTCTGCACCGGCTTAAAGAGGAACTTTTTAATGACCCAGGTCAGCAGCAACAGGTTGCCGATCTGAAAGATAAAGGTCCACGGCGCAATGGTGACCAGCTCTTGAAATTCTTTCATACCGTTTCCTCCTTATGGCAGGCAAACCCCGCGCTTTTACACGGGAAAAGCGCGGCAGGGGCAGCTTAGCCCAGCATACCCACAAAGATGCCAGGGGCCACAAAGATGAGCAGCAGGCCGGTGACGAAGCCGTAAATGCCGGTGGTCTCGGCAATGGCGCAGCCCAAAAGCATGGTGGAGGTCACGTCGCCCTTACACTCGGGCTGACGGCCGATGGACTCCAGAGCCTTACCCACGGCGTAGCCCTCGCCGATACCAGGGCCGATACCGGCGATCAGAGCCAAGCCGGCGCCGATGGCGCAACCCGCCAAAATAATCGCTTGTGCCAGTTCCATGTTCATTTCCTCCTAAGAAAAATTTTGGTTTTCCTACTATGTTCCGCGCCCCACAGGGCGAAAACACGTCATTCCTCCGCCGCGCTGGCGATATAGAGGGTGGTGAGCATGCAGAAGATAAAGGCCTGCATGAAGCTGGAGAACAGATCGAAATAGACGCTGAGTACAGCGGGAATGCCCAGCTGGAGCACCGGGATCTCCAGCATGATCCCCAGATAGCCCGCCACGCCCAGCACACCCAATGCGATGGCGATGCAGCCCACGACCTTCTTCAGCGTCTTGCCCTTACGGATCCCCATCACCAGCAGCGCCACGCCCAGACCCGCCACGATGACGGGGAGGAAGATGGTGCCCGACAGCAGGCCGATCAGAGCCGTGGACGCCGCAGCCAGGGCAGCGTAGACCAGGGTGGTGATGACGCCGCCGGAGACGATGTTGCCAAAGTGACGGAAGGCCATGGAGATAGGCGTGGCCAACTCAGAGAGGATATTAAAGGGGGTGAGCACCGGAATGGGCTGGGTAAAGCCCTTGAGGTAGCCGCCCACGCCGCCGGCGCGCATCTTAGTATAGGTGATGAGCACAAAGACCATCAGCGCCCAGGCCAGGGTGGTGGACAGATCGCTGGTGGGGGCGAAGAGGCCGAACAGGCTCAAAAGGCTCCCCAGCAGCGAGGCGGAAAAGAGCGCCGCCGTCAAAGGCCCGTAGTAGGCGAAGCGCTCGCCCATGTTGCCGTTGACGAAGTTCTGGGCCGTCTCTACCAAAAATTCGGCCACCACCTGCCGCTTGCTCACCGCCCGGACCTGAAGGTTCCGGGTCAAAAAGACGCACACGGCAAAAACGGCCAGCGTGACCAGCAGGGAATTGACGATGGTGGCGGTGATGGGGATACCGCCCAGCACGGGAATGGTAAAGTAAATTTCAGGGCCGTGAATATCCACATTCATACCGTTTCATCATCTCCTTTTTCAGGCGGATTTTTTTCAGGCTTATACATTCCAAGCACCTGCATGGCCAAAATGGTCAGCCGGGGGAACAGCAAAGGGATCACGGCGGCGGGCCAGACGAACACCGGGACCTGAATGGCCACGATCACCACCGCCAGGGTCAGGAGCATCCGCAGGGTGTACGAGCCCTGGAGCTTCAGCTTGGCCCGCTTGGGGTCGGTCTCGCCGGCGATCTTCTGGACCGTCAGGCCCAAAAGAAAGAAATTGAACACCGCGAAGCCGCCGCCCAGCAGGTTCCCCCACAGCACGCCCAGCTCCCAGCGGCCAATGACGAAAAACACCAGCTCCATCACAGCGGAGAAGCACAGCACCCCAAGAGTGATGTGCACGGTCTCCCGCCGGGTGGCCTGTTGAACTTGCATGGGGCAACGCTCCTTTTCGCGGCTGGGGCGGTCCAAAGGCCTGTCCCTTCGGCCATACGCCCCAAGTTACCATTTATTATAAATAATATTCCCCTCTATTGCAAGGTATTTTTTTGGAGATTTAGACAAATATGGTGATTTGCCCAGTGGAGTTCTGGTAATTTCAAAAAAGTGTTGACAAACACCGCTTTGTTGGATATAATCTTTTGTGCCCTGTTGCGGGGAGATATGGCGGCGTAGCTCAGTTGGCTAGAGCACTCGGTTCATACCCGGGGTGTCACCGGTTCAAATCCAGTCGCCGCTACCAAGAGCTAAAAAGCGGCGCAGCCGCGCCGCTTTTTAGCTCCCCCATCCCCGTTCTTTTCCCTTGACCTTGCCCTTGACCTTTACGCAAGCGGAGCCCAGCGTCAGCGGGTCCGCGAGCGAGAGGAGGAGCAACGGAGTGAGCGAACCTTCGGCGCCAGCCGGAGGCGAGGGATACGGAGTTTGCTCCGACGAGGCCCGGTGGTCAAGCGGTTAAGACTCCGCCCTTTCACGGCGGCAACACGGGTTCGAGTCCCGTCCGGGTCACCACTTTTTCTCCTATATGGAGGCTTAGCTCAGCTGGTAGAGCGCTCGCCTCACACGCGAGAGGTCACAGATTCGAGTTCTGTAGTCTCCACCAAAAAGAAGGACACGCCGTTGGCGTGTCCTTCTTTTTGGGTTCCGCTCCCGTTGGTCGCTCCACCCTCCGGTGATTATAATGCTCAGGCCGGCAAAGCCGGCCCTCCTGCGGCGGGTCCCTTTTCGTTTAAGGCTCGTCGGTGCGGCCCAGAAGATAATCTACGGATACATGATAATACTCCGCCAACGCGATCAAATGATGTACCGGGATCTCCTGGACCCCCTTTTCATACTTGCTGTATTGCTGTTGGGTCGTCTTCAGTAGCTTTCCCACAAATCCCTGGGTCAGATCATGGTCCTCACGTATATCCTTGAGCCTTGGATAGCAAAACATAAAACCACCTCGAAATTTTATGTCTTGGGTAGTCCGAGCTCGTCGGTGCGGCCCAAGATATAATCCGTGGAAGTCTGATACAGCTTTGCCAATGCAAGCAAAATATCTGTGGGAATATCCCGGTATCCCCGCTCATAGCGAAGATACTGCGGTTGTGTCATCCCCAGATATTCCGCAACTTGGCGTTGAGTCAAGTCGTGGTCCTCTCGCAAATCACGAATTCTTTTATAGTATGCCATGTAAGCACCCCCCGCAATAACCAAATGGCTATCTTGACAATACACCTAAACGGTGCTAAAATGGCCGTGTGATATCCATTTGGTTATAATTTGGAGGTGAGATCATGTCCACTCATATGCCACGAATGCCCAAGCCTATGGTGCAGGCCGAGGTATGCGGGAGCTGTATCCATTACCACCAGCACTATGTCCTGGGCTACCGCCAAAAGCTGATCCCCCTGTGGTACGGCCATTGCGGTGTACCAAAATTCAAGGGCCGTCATCCCGACGAGACCTGCGAGCAGTGGGAGGAAAGCCACAGCGACGAATAGCAAAACCCGCTGTTATCTCTACAATGAAGATAACAGCGGGTTTTTGTTTGCTTGGGCTGTCACGCTTGGGTTGGGCGCGCTGGTCGCCGGTTCTTTCGCCGCCCTTGGCAAAATGCCGTTGGCCTGCGGCCAACCTGTTTTTGCCGTGCGGGCGCCTCCAAGCCCGGCGGCGCGCCTACCCTCGCGCTTCTTACGCCAACGCGGCGGTGATGATAGCCATGGAGTAGACCTCCTCGGCGTTGCAGCCACGGGAGAGGTCGTTGATGGGGGCGTTGAGGCCCAGGAGGATGGGGCCATAGGCGTTGTAGCCGCCCAGGCGCTGGGCGATCTTATAGCCGATGTTGCCCGCTTCGATGAGGGGGAAGATAAATGTATTGGCGTAGCCCGCCACCTTGGAGCCGGGGAACTTGAGCTGGCCCACGGTGGGGGAGACGGCGGCGTCGAACTGCATCTCGCCGTCGATGGCAAGGTCGGGGGCCAGGGTCTGGGCGATCTTGGTGGCCTCGGCAGAGAGGGCCACGGTGCCGCCCTTGCCAGAGCCCTTGGTGGAGAAGCTGAGCATAGCCACCTTGGGATCGATGCCGAAGATCTGGGCGCACTTGGCGCACTCCACAGCTACCTCGGCCAGCTTCTGGGCGCCGGAGAGGGTCACGTTGCCCTCCTTGTCCACGCTGTCGTCATAGGAGAGGTTGATGGCGCAGTCGCCCATGCAGATGCGGCGCAGCTCCTCGGGGCCGTTATCCCGGTCCATGATAAAGCAGGAGGAGACCAGGTGAGCGCCGGGCTTGGTCTTGATGAGCTGGAGGGCGGGGCGGACGGTGTCGGCGGTGGAGTAGGTGGCGCCGCCCAGCAGGCAGTCGGCCACGCCCAACTTGACCAGCATGGTGCCGAAATAGTTGCCCTTGGAAAGGGCGGCGCGGCACTCGTCCTCGGTCATCTTGCCCTTGCGAAGCTCCACCATCTTAGCCACCATCTCGTCCATGCCGGCGTAGGCGGCGGGGTCGATGATCTCGGCGGCGGAGATATCAAAGCCGCCCTCGGCGGCCTTGGCCTTGACCTCGGCCTCGCTGCCCACCAGGATGACCTTCAAAAGCCCGTCCTTCATGAGCCGGGCGGCGGCCTCCAGAATGCGGGGATCGTGGCCCTCGGTAAAGACGATCTTCTTGGGGTCGGCCTTCAACTGAGAAATAAGCTTGGTAAACATGGGGTCCTTCTCCTTTCAAACGTAAAAATTTATTTGCACAGCTCCGCCGCCGTCTGCGCGGCCAAAGCGGCGTTGTTGAACACCAGCTTGATGTTGCTCTCCAGACTGTCGCCGCCGGTGAGGTCCTTGACCTTGGCCAGCAGGAAGGGGGTGGTGGCCTTGCCGTGGATGCCGTTGGCCTCGGCCTCTGCAATGGCCTGGTCGATGGCCTTGTTGATGACAGCCGGGTCCATGGAGTACTCCTCCGGGATGGGGTTGGTCACCAGCATCCCGCTGCCCAGCCCTAACTCCAGGCTGGTCTTGAAAGCGGCGGCCAACTCGGCGGGGGAGTCCACCCGGTAGTCCACGCCAAAGCCGGACTTGCGGGTGTAGAAGGCGGGCAGCTCGTCGGTCTGATAGCCCATAACGGGAACGCCGTGGGTCTCCAGATATTCCAGGGTCAGGCCCAGGTCCAGAATGGACTTAGCCCCGGCGCACACCACCATCACCGGGGTGTGGGCCAGCTCCTCCAGATCGGCGGAGATGTCCATGGTAGTCTCAGCGCCCCGGTGGACGCCGCCAATGCCGCCGGTGGCGAAGACCTTGATGCCCGCCATGTGGGCGATGATCATGGTGGTGGTCACGGTGGTGGCCCCGTCCTCCCCCCTCGCGCACAGCACGGCCAGGTCCCTCCGGCTGGCCTTGATCACGTCCTGGCCTTTCTTGCCCAGGTACTCGATCTCCTCCTTGGAGCAGCCCGCCTTGAGCTTGCCGTCAATAATGGCAATGGTGGCGGGAACGGCCCCGTTTTGGCGGATGATGTCCTCCACCGCCAGAGCGGTCTCCACATTCTGGGGATAGGGCATCCCATGGGAGATGATGGTGGACTCCAGCGCCACCACGGGCTTGCCCGCGTCCAGCGCGGTGCGGACCTCCGGGGAAACTTCCAGATACTTGTTCATCCAGTATACCTCCTTATGATAGCTTCGCGATCGCTTTCACGTTCCAAACAGACATCTCCGGGTTGATGGTCTCGCTTCCGGCCAGAGCGATGGCGGCGGCGGCCAACCCTGCCCGGGCAGTCTCGGTCAAGTCAGCCCCGCGCATAAATGCCCAGACCAGGGCGGCGGTCAGCGCGTCGCCGCAGCCGGTGGCGTTTTTCATCTCGCCGGGGAAGTTGGGCAGATGGACCATCTGTCCCTGTCGGCAGGCCAGCAGCCCGTCGGGCCCCAGGGAGATAAAGACCTGCTTCAGGCCCCGTGTCAGCAGTACGCTGGCGGCGGTCTGGAGAGAGACCTCATCGGTAACGTCCACGCCGCTGAGCAGAGCGGCCTCGAGGCGGTTGGCCTTCAGAGTATGGAGGCGGCCCAGGATAGGGCTTAGCTTGATGGCTTTGGCCGTGGACACCGGGTCGGTAAAGAGGGGAGCGGTACAGTGGCCCGCCAGATATTCCAGCGTCTCGGCGGGAAGGTTGGTGTCCGCCACCACCGCCGCGGCGGCGTTCAGGTGGTCCAGCCGCTGGGCCAGGCAGTCCGGGCTCAGGTGGCGGTATATTTCCATATCGGACACCGCCAGCTCCATCTCCCCACGGTGGTCGGTAAGGACCAGATAGGTAGAGGTGGCTTCGCCGGGGACGCTCAGGGCCTGGGTCAGGTCGATGCCCAGCTCTTGGCAGGACTGGCGCACCCGCTGGGCGTTATGGTCCTCTCCCAGAGCGGTGATCAGGCTCACCGGCACCCCCAAAAGGGCCAAGTTGTGGGCGATATTCCGGCCCACGCCGCCCAGAGAGGCGGTCACGGCGCCGGGATTTGAGTCGTGGGGGACCAGCGGGGCAAAAGGCTTGCCGCAGACGTCCACATTCACCCCGCCCACCACGGCTACATAGGGGGCTGTCATGGCGTCGTCCCCCCTTCCTCAGTCTCAGGGTAGACAAAGCGCAGGTCCGCCACCCGCCGGGGGCCCATCTGAGGATAGAGCTCTACCTCCACTTCCGGCTGCAGAGAGCCCTCCTCCGGCAGCGGGGGCGTGGCGGTCTCCGGAGCCTGGCCATCCTCCCCTTCACCGGAGGCGGCGACCCCCTCCGGGTCTTGGAGAGAAGTCCAGGCCTCTTGCAGGGCGGCCTGAAAATAGTCGTTTTGGTCCTCGGGGTAGGCGGTGAGGTAGACGCGCAGACCCTCCTCCCCAGCCTCTAGGGCCCGGGTCAGCAGGGTGGTCAGCTCCCCTTGGGTGGCAGCCTTGGGCATGGAGCGAAAAAGGGTCTTGTCGTGCTTGTATGTAAAGGTGAGCTCTACCTCATAATAGGCGATGATCTTGGAGGTTCGCCAGGTCAGCTCCTCCAGGGCGTAGCACCCCAGCGGGTCCTCCTCCATCAGCTGCCGTCTGGCCTTTTCCAGATCCACGCTCAAATTGCCCGGATAGGTGGTGGGAAAGCGCAAAAGGCCCTGATCCATACCCTCCTCCACATAGGAGAGCAGAGCGCTTCGCAGGGCCGGATAGGTCTCTACCCGGTAGGCGCTGTCTCCCTGGGGCGGCGGATCCTCCTCATGGGGAGAGGCCACGGTGTAGTCCCGCTCCAAAAGCGACGCGCAGGAGGTCAGGCAGAGCAGGGCAAGGCACAGCGCGAAAGCCCGTTTCATGTTCCGCCACCTCCTTTTTAATAACTGCCGGTTAAATATCGTCCTTTTTATACTCTCCAAAGCCATCGCCCAGTACCTCATGGGCATCGGTGACGATCAAAAAGGCCTCGGGGTCGGTGGCCTTCACCAGCGCCTTAAGCTCCACGATCTGCCGCTGCTTGAAGGCGCACAGGAGGACCTCCTTATGCTCCCCGGACCAGGCGCCCCGGCCCTCCAGCACGGTGACGCCCCGCTCCAGATCCCGGATGATGGCGGCGGTGATGTCCTGGGGCTTGGCCGAGATGATATAGGCCACCTTGGCCGTATCTAGGCCGTAGAGCATTTTGTCGATGACCGTAGTGGAAATAAAAAGGCCCACCAAGCCATAGAGGGCGCTTTGGACGCTCCAAAAGGCGGCGGCCACGGCCAGGATGATCACCAGGTCGATGCACATCAGGAGCTTGCCCACCGGCAGCCAGCCAAACCGGAGCTTTAAAAGCCGGGCCATCAGGTCGGTGCCGCCGGTGGTGGAGCGCTGCAAAAACACAAGGCCCAGGCCTACGCCAAGGAGCACCCCGCCGGTGACGGCGGCCAGCATGGGCTCCATGGTGGGAAAGGTGAACAGCCGCTCCAAAAGGTCGATCATCAGCGACGAGCAGGCCATGGCGTACAGCGAGCTTGCCAGCACGCTGGGACCCAGCCGCTTCCAGCCCAGTAGGAAGAGGGGAATATTAAAAGCGATGACCATGACGCCGATGGGGGCGGCGGGCGCAAAGCGGTTCACGATCTGGGCAAGACCGGTGACCCCGCCAAAGCCGATGTGGTTAGGGTCGTAGCACCAGGCGAAGGCCAGGGCGTATACCAGCGCGCCCAGGGTGATGAGGGCGTAGGTTTTCACAAAGGGCCAGGCTTTTTTGGCCATAGTGCCTCCTTTTGATCAGAGCGTCAGTTGGTCGTCCATAGCCCGGTCCTCCGGCCGCAGCAGCGCACCGGCGGCGGGGAGGGACCGGCCCCGGAACCGGGCAGGGTTGGCGATCTTGCTCTGGCTCAGGGGCTCGGCGGCGCAGAGGGTGTGCTTGCCCTTGAGGGTCAGGACGTTGACGCCTTGGGTGTTGCGGGTGGTCTTGGGGTTCAGCGACGCGGTGTGGAACACAAGGCACCGGGTATCGCTGGAGTGGACGGCCACCTCGATGTCCTCCCGGATGACCAGAGCGGTGACCAGGGGCGACTTGTCCGAATAGGCTCCCGTCAGCTTCTTGCGCTTGGTCTGGGTGGCGTAGGACCCCATCTCCACCCGGGCCACCTTACCGTTTTGGAAGAAGAAGAGGATATGGGGCACATAGTCCTGGGCCAGAGCGGCAAAGACCACGCTCTCGCCCTGATCCATGCCCAGCTTGGTAGGCAAATAGTCGCCCAGCACGCTGGCCTTGGTGTCGTCAAAGTCGCTCAGGCGGGCCTTGTAGCACTGTTGGCGGTCGGTGAAGACCAGCAGCTCCTCTTTGTTTGTGGTCTCCCAATATTGTGCCGGGCCGTCGCCCTCTTTATACTTCTGCTCGCTGGCCATTCGCAGCGACTGGGGCGTGATCTTCTTAAAGTAGCCCTCCCGGGAGAGAAAGACGTGGACAGGGTAGTCGGGGACCTCCTCGGTAAGGTCGGTCTCCTGGGCGGCCTCGAACTCGTAGAGAATTTCCGTGCGGCGGGGCTGGGCGAACTTTTTCTTTACCGCCTTCAGTTCGTCGGCGATGACGCCCTTGATGCGGCTGGGTGAGCCCACCAGGTCTTTGAGGTCGGCGATCTCCTTTTCCAGCTCGGCGGTCTCCTCCACACGCTTTAAGATATACTCCTTGTTGATGTTACGCAGCTTGATCTCAGCTACGAACTCGGCCTGAACGTTGTCGATGCCAAAGCCGATCATCAGGTTGGGAATGACCTCGGCGTCCTCCTCGGTCTCCCGGATGATTTTTATTGCACGGTCAATATCCAACAGGATCTTCTTTAAGCCTTTGAGCAGGTGGAGCTTTTCCTCTCGCTTTTTCAGCGTATAGTAAACTCTCCGGCGCACGCACTCCATCCGCCAGGCGGTCCACTCCTCCAGGATCTCGCCCACGCCCATGACCCGGGGCGTCCCGGCGATGAGAATATTGAAGTTGCAGGGGAAGGAGTCCTGGAGGGTGGTGGACTTAAAGAGCTTTTGCATGAGCTTTTCCGGGTCGGTACCCCGCTTGAGGTCGATGGTGAGCTTGAGACCGGAGAGATCGGTCTCGTCGCGCATATCGGAGATCTCCTTGATCTTCCCCGCCTTGATCAGCTCGGCCACCTTGTCGATGACCGCCTCGGTGGTGGTGGTGTAGGGGATCTCAAAGATTTCGATGAGGTTTCCCTCTTTGATATAGCGCCACTTGGCCCGGACCTTAAAGGAGCCCCGGCCGGTGCGGTAGATGTTGGCCATTTCCTCTCCATTATACAAAAGCTGACCACCGGTAGAAAAATCCGGGGCCTTTAATACGGAGAGTAGATCCACCTTTGGGTCCTTCATGTAGGCGATGGCCGCGTCGCACACCTCGCCCAGATTGAAGCCGCACAGGTTGCTGGCCATGCCCACGGCGATGCCCTGGTTGGCGGAGACCAGCACGTTGGGGAAGGTGGTGGGCAGCAGGGTGGGCTCCTTCATGGAGCCGTCGTAGTTGTCCTGGAAATCCACCGCGTCCTGGTCGATGTCCCGGAAGAACTCGGCGGCGATGGCGTCCAGCTTGGCCTCGGTATACCGACTGGCGGCCCAGGCCATATCCCGGGAGTAGACCTTGCCGAAGTTGCCCTTGGAGTCCACCAGAGGGTGCAAGAGAGCGGCGTAGCCCCGGCTGAGGCGGACCATGGTGTCGTAGATGGCGGCGTCGCCGTGGGGGTTTAATTTCATGGTCTGACCCACGATATTGGCCGACTTGGTCCGAGCGCCGGACAAAAGTCCCATCTTGTACATGGTATAGAGGAGCTTACGGTGAGAGGGCTTGAAGCCGTCGATCTCCGGGATGGCCCGGGAGACGATGACGCTCATGGCGTAGGGCATATAGTTGAGCTCCAGCGTCTGGGTGATGGGCTGCTCCATCACCTCGCGCCTAAGGCCCATGACGTTGGGGTTGTCCCGGTGCTTTACCGTCTCTTCGGTCGCCTTCTTCTTGGCCAATTGAATCAATCCTTGTCTTCAGAATTCGAGAAGTTCACAGTTAAAGTCATTATATCACGTCCCAAATTACTTCGCAAGGGACTTGCCGGGAATTTGGCCCAGGGTGTAGAAAACGCCCCTCCCGGACGGGAGGGGCGTTTTACGCGAAGGGCTCACTTGCGGACAAAGTCGATCTTGGTGTTTTCGCCCAGGGTGAGGGTCATGGCGTCCGACCCGGTGCGGGCGTGGGCGGCCTGGTCGGCGGTCCAGGGGAGAGGGCGGTTGAGCTGGCTGAGCAGCTCGCCGCAGGTCCGGGTCATGGCCTGATCAAAGGCGGCCTCGTATTCGCCTTCAAAGCTCCGGCGGTCCATACCGCTCTGGGTCAGGACCTGGTCCAGCGTCATGCCCAGTTCCTCCCGGTAGAGCTCGTCGGCGTAGTCCACCGCGCCGCTGACGTAGGCGGCCTTGGCCTGAGCCAGGGCGGCGTCAAAGTCCTCCTCCCGGAGAGAGACGGTATACAGCCCGGTGCGATCGGCGGTGAGGGTCACAGGGGCGGTGGCGCCTTCAAAGTGAAAGTAGTCCTTGAACTGGGGCTGGCCGGCAGCGGCGGCGGCCAGCATCGGCCCCAGGTCCAGCGTCCCCGTCCAAGTACCGGCCAGGGCGTTTACGTCAGCCCGGCTGACGCCGGAATAGAGCTTGGATGTGTCGATAAACACCCCGCGCTCCCGGGTCCAGTCCACCTGGAAGCCCAAGCAGCTGCCCAGGTCCCGGAGCTTATAGTAGGTATAGCCGTTGCCGCCGTCGTCAAAGAGCCGAATGGCGGCGATGGCTTGGTTCGCGCCATCCACGGCGGTGGTCTCGTCCAGGACCTGACAGCGGCGGTCGCCGGAGTATGGGGTGGACATCTCGCTGCCGTCGGCGGTGTAGCGCTGGCCGGTAGCGATGGCCACGCCGTCTTCAGAGGACCAATCCACGGCAAACTGGGCGGCGGTGCCGTTTAGCACATAGGCCACGTCCCGGAGCTTGGCGTAGTTGGTCTGGAAGCCGTTGGCGTCCAGCAGGGCATAGGTCTCAAAGGTGACGGCCCTGCCGTCCACCTCCACCGTCTGGGTGGTGGCCACCGCCGTCTCCTCCTCCGCCGCCCATGCGGGCAGGGGACAGGCCAGGGCAAAGATCAGAGCGAAAGCAAGCAGCTTTTTCATGGTATTCTCCTTGGATTCAAGACGCGTTGGTCAAGATCGTGCCCGGAGTGGGCTCCACCGTCAGCGGCAGCACGTCCTTGACCTGGCGAGGCGCCTTGCCCGAGCCGGGATAGGACTGATAGCGCAGGTCCATCTTGCCCGAATTGTCCACATGGACGTTCATTCGGCCCGTCCCCTGGGTCAGGCGGCCACTAAAGCTGGCGGTCAGGTCCGTATCCGAAGCCGTCATGATGGAGTAGGCCATATCATAGTCGCCGGTCTCCGCCGCCGCCTGTCGGGCGCCCTCTACATCAGGGCGAAGGTGTAGGCTCAGCTCCACCCGGCCCGTGTCGTCCACGGTGCAGCGCAGTTCGTATGCCTTGAACAGACTGGTCTTGTCCGGCTTGGCCAGGCCCAGGGTCTCTCCCGCCGCCTGGTTCATCCGCTTGGTGTCCACGTGCCAGACGGTCTTGCCGCCCTGGGTGGTAAAGCAGTCCTTGCCCATAACGGCCTGGAGGTTATCCACCTTAATCTGGTAGTTTTCCAGGGCTTCCTGGGCCCCCTCGTTGTAGTCGCGGACGGCGTCCTCCAGCATCTTATCATAGAGCCCGGCGGTCAGGGAAAAGGCCTCGTCCATTGCCTTAAACTCACTGGTCTGCCAATCCGCCATACTCTGGTCCAGCAACCCCAGCAGAGGGATGCGCCAAGCCATCTCCCTGGTGTTGTAGTCCAAAATGAACTCCATCTTGCCCGCCTTCAAAAGCTGACCGAGCCGCTCCCTAGTAGCGCCTTCCTCTCCCTCATCGTCCAGATAATCCAGGTAGAACAGGACGGAGGGCTCAATGAGCTCCAGTAGCTGGGCCATGTTAAAGGTGACCGTGGCGTCCACCACCCCGTTTTGGCACACCGTGTTGCCCTCCATGGTCAGCTTGTAGTCCTTGCTCCCGTTCAGTGTGGAGAACCGGGTCACGGTAATGTCCACCGTCTCCCGGACAGAGACCGGCTCCTTGGCGTAGACGCGCTCCTTACTCTGGCCCACGACCTTGGCCAGAAAGTCATCAAAGGGCCCAAACTCCTCGGCCAACTGGGCCTCAAAGGCCGCTCTGTCCCAGAGCTGCACCTGGGGGGGCGCATACCAGCCACCGTCGTACCATTGCACGTCCCAGCCCGCCGCCTCGGCGGCGGGGCGGATGGCGATGCTCCCCGTGGCGTCGGCGGCCACCGCCTGGTCTCCCAGGATGGAGCGCAGGGCGGCAGCGTCGGCATAGGTCGTCCCGTCGCCGGCCTCAATGGCGATCTCGCTGGCCACGCCGTTGACCATCAGCATCAAGGTGGGCTCGCCGTCGGGCTCGTCCCAGTCGTCGTTGTCCCATTTTTCGTATTCGTCTGCCCAAGCGCCCTGGACAAACATATCATCCGCAAACTCCTCGTCGGTCAGAATATTCCACTCCGCCATATACTCCGCCTTGGTCATTCCGGCCCAGTAGGCGTAGTAAGCGTCACTGCTGCTTCCTTCCTCAAAAAAAGCGTCGGCATCAAAGGCGGCCCAAGCCTCTGGGTACTGTTCCTTATAATCGGCGGCGTCTTTCCGCAGTTCTTCTATGCGGACACGGTTATTAATATATTGTATCTTAACCGCATCCTCCAATGTAACATTCGCCCAGGAAAAGCGCTCCATAAACGCCTCTTCCGCCGTCATGTTAATGTCTGTATAGCCCCAACCGGCAATGAGAGCGTCCGTGTCCAGATTGGCGATCTCCTCGGGGTGTTCCTGAGCATACTCCTCATAGAAGTCCAAGCACACAGTGTCCTCATCCATGGGCGGCGTCTCTTCGACCGGGTAGGTGTCCACGCTCTGGCCGTCCACATAGTACGTCCCGTCCGTCTCCGCCGCCAAAGCAGGGGTGCACAGGCCCAGAGCCAACACCAGCGCCAGGGTCAACGCAAGGGTCCTTTTCATGGGATATTCCTCCTTTATTCCTCGGTCAATACCGTTGATTTCACTGGTAACAGCATACCATCTTTTCGCTGAATAATCAATACCTTTCCAAGATTTTATTAACTATTAGTAAATTTAAATTATAAATAGATAATAAACACAAACTATCCGTTGCGATACACTGGATATGGGTGATAATAATGAACGAATACGGCTATCAAAACTTCATCTTAGAGCTGGGGCTAAAGGTCAGCTATTATCGCAAGCGGGCAGGGCTGACCCAGGAGGACCTGGCTGAGCGGGTGGGGGTGTCCACCTCCTACATCGGCATGATCGAGGCACCCGGCATCAGCAAAAGCGCCTCGCTCAAAACCCTTTATTCCATCGCCACCGCCCTGGGCGTGCCGCCCTACAAGCTCTTGCAAAACGATTAAAAAAGGCTCTGAGGCAGTTAGCCTCAGAGCCTTTTCTCATTCCTCGTCCAGTTTCAGCACGGCCATAAACGCCTCTGTGGGCAGCTGCACTGTCCCAAGTGTGCGCATCTTCTTCTTGCCCTCTTTTTGCTTTTCCAGCAGCTTCTTTTTCCGGGTGATGTCGCCGCCGTAGCACTTGGCCAGCACATCCTTGCGCATGGCCCGCACCGTCTCCCGTGCGATGACCTTGCCGCCGATGGCGGCCTGGACAGGGACCTCAAAAAGCTGGCGGGGGATATTCTCCCGGAGCTTTTCGCACATCCGCCGGGCCCGGGGATAGGCCTTGTCCTTGTGGGCGATGAAGGAGAGGGCGTCCACCTGGTCGCCGTTTAAGAGCAGGTCCACCTTCACAAGCTCGGAGGGCTTGTACTGGTCCAGCTCGTAGTCCAGGCTGGCGTAGCCCTTGGTCTTGGCCTTCAGGGCGTCAAAGAAGTCATAGATGATCTCGCCCAGGGGCATGGAGTAGTGAAGCTCCACCAGGTTGGTGTCCAGATACTGCATATCCTTGAATTCTCCCCGCCGCTCCTGGCACATGGGCATGATGTTGCCCACGTAGTCGGGAGGCGAGATGATGGACACCTTGGCGTAGGGCTCTTCGGAAAGGGTAATGGCCCCGGGGTCGGGGTAGTTGTGGGGGTTATCCACCATGACCACGCTGCCGTCAGACTTGGTGATGCGGTAGATGACGCTTGGAAGGGTGGTGACCAGGTCCAGATCAAACTCCCGCTCCAGCCGCTCCTGGATGATCTCCATGTGGAGCATCCCCAAAAAGCCGCAGCGGAAGCCAAAGCCCAGCGCCGCCGAGCTCTCGGGCTCGAAGGACAAGGACGCGTCGTTGAGCTGGAGCTTTTCCAGGGCGTCCCGGAGATCCGGATATTTGCTGCCGTCTTCGGTGTAGACGCCGCAGTAGACCATAGCCTGGGCGGGGCGGTAGCCGGGCAGGGCCTCGGCCGCAGGGCGGTCCCGCTCGGTGATGGTGTCGCCCACCCGGGTGTCGGAGACATTCTTGATGGAGGCGGTGAAGTAGCCCACCTCCCCGGCGGTCAGCTCGTCGCAGGGCTCCATGCCCAGGGGCAGAAGATGACCGCACTCCAGCACCTCATAGGCAGCGCCCGAGGCCATGAGCTTGACGGCAAGCCCGGTCTTCAGCGTGCCCTCCATCACCCGGAAGTAGACGATGACGCCCCGGTAGGGGTCGTACTGGCTGTCAAAAATGAGGGCCTTCAAGGGGGCCTTGGGGTCGCCGGTAGGGGCGGGGACGTTCTGCACGATGTCCTCCAGCACAGCGGGGATGTTAATGCCCAGCTTGGCCGAAATTTCCGGCGCGTCCTGGGCGGGCAGACCGATCACGTCCTCGATCTCGTTTTTCACCCGTGCGGGGTCGGCGGCGGGCAGGTCGATCTTGTTGAGCACGGGCCGAATTTCTAGGTCATGCTCCATAGCCAGGTAGGTATTGGCCAGGGTCTGGGCCTCGATGCCCTGGGCGGCGTCCACCACCAGCACAGCGCCCTCACAGGCGGCCAGGGAGCGGGAGACCTCGTAATTAAAGTCCACATGGCCTGGGGTGTCGATGAGGTTCAGCTCGTAGGTCTGGCCGTCCTGGGCGGTATATTGAAGCCGAACGGCGCGGGCCTTAATGGTGATGCCCCGCTCCCGCTCCAGGTCCATGTTGTCCAGCAGCTGGGCCTCCATCTCCCGCTGCTCCACCGCGTTGCAGGCCTCGATCAGCCGGTCGGACAGCGTGGACTTGCCGTGGTCGATGTGGGCGATGATAGAGAAGTTTCTGATTTTGCTTTGGTCGGTCATGGTGTCACCTCGTTGAAAGTCGGCTGTCAGGCTCGGGTTAGGCGGCCTCCTCGGCCCCGCTTACCCTCGCCCTTCTTCGGCCAGGCGCTCCCGCAGGTCCAGCTCGTCGTTGACCCGGCGGCCAGCGGTGTGGACCACCTGGAGGAGGGACTGATAGACGCCGGGGTAGCTCTGGGCCAGGGTGTCGTGGTGCAGATCGGGGAAGGGCTTCTTCTCCCGGACGGCGGCGTCCAGAGCGTCTTGGAAGTCGCACTGGGAGAGGGTCATGTCGGCATTGGCCACCCCCAGGTCAAAGTACCGCCCGGGGACGTCAAAGAAGTCCTCGTTGGCCCCCGAGGCCCGGTGGAGCCGGCGGAAGAGCTGGTAGACCGCGCCCCCCAGATACTCCCCGGCAGCCTGGATGGCCTTTTTACTGCCCAGCGCGCCCAGCAGGTCAAACAGCAGCCCCGCGGAGTTGACCACCAGCTTCTTAGTCAGCATGGCCATGACGCTGCCCCGCAGCTCCCCGGGCTTTTCCTCGGAAACGTCGGGCAGGGTCTCATGGTCCAGGATGGTGGTGCCGTCCCGGGACAGGCTCAGCCCCAGCAGAAAGTCGGCGGACACATTGTAGTACCGGCAGGCCTTGGCCACAAAGGCCAGGCCCGGCTCCCTCGCGCCCTTTTCATAGTGGCTCAGCAGCGCCTGAGAAATGCCCAGGTCCGCCGCCACCGCCCGCTGAGAAAGGCCCTTCTCCTGCCGCAACAGAGCCAGCGACCGGCCCAATGCCTCGTTCATAGTAAACACTCCATTCTCTCTTTTTGAAAATACAACAGGTATATTATAAACGAGAGATTACCGTTTGTAAATAGAAAAACCGCCCCGTGTGGGGCGGTTTTTTGTCTGGGCATTGTCACGCTCGCATTGGGCGCGCTTTCGCCGGTTCTTTCGCCGCCCTTGGCAAAATGCCGTTGGCCTACGGCCAACCTGTTTTTGCCGTGTACCCGCAAGGGGCACGCCACATCCGTAAGGCTCCATTCTGTCGCCAACGGCTGTGCAGCTGGTCGGCTCCAAGCCCGGCGGCGTGCCTATGCTCGCGCTTCTAATCCAGCTGGAACTGTCCCGTATAGAGCTGATAGTACCGCCCCTTTTGGGCCAAGAGGTCCTCATGGTCGCCCTTTTCCTCCACCATGCCCTGCTCCAGCACCACGATGCAGTTGGAGTTGCGGACGGTGGACAGGCGGTGGGCAATGACGAAGACGGTGCGGTTTTCCATCAGCGCGTCCATGCCTGCCTCGATGTGCTTTTCCGTCCGGGTGTCGATGCTGGAGGTCGCCTCGTCCAGGATCATCACCGGCGGGTCCGCCACCGCCGCCCGGGCGATGGCCAGCAGCTGGCGCTGACCCTGGGAGAGGTTGGCGCCGTCGCCGGTGACCATGGTCTGGTAGCCCTGGGGCAGCCGGCGGATAAAACTGTGGGCGTTGGCGGTCTTGGCAGCCTGGATACATTCTTCGTCCGTGGCGTCCAGCCGTCCGTAGCGGATGTTGTCCATCACCGTGCCGGTAAAGAGGTGGGTGTCCTGGAGCACCATGCCCAGGGAGGCGCGCAGGTCGTCCTTGGCGATGTCCTTGACATCGATGCCGTCATAGGTGATCCTACCCGACTCGATCTCATAAAAGCGGTTGATGAGGTTTGTAATCGTGGTCTTGCCTGCGCCGGTGGAGCCCACAAAGGCGATCTTCTGGCCGGGGGTGGCATAGAGGGAGATGTGCTTTAAAATGGGCTTGCCGGGCACATAGGAGAAGTTCACGTCCTCAAAGCGGACATCGCCCTTCAAGGGCACCAGCTCCGCCGCGCCGCCCGGCTGGGGTACGCTCCAGCACCAGGCGCGCTTTTCGCCCTCTACCCGGACAAGACGGACCTTTCCCTCGTCCAGTTCAGGTTGGGCGTCCATCACGGCGAAAATGCGCTCGGCGCCGGCCAGGGCGGAGAGAATGGCGGTCATCTGCTGGGAGACCTGGTTGATGGGTTGGCCCACCTGCTTGGAGTAGTTGAGGTAGACCACCAAGCCGCCCAGGTCAAAGCCCTGGGTCACGGAGAGCAGTCCGCCCACGCAGGCGGTCAGGGCGTAGGAGATGTTCATTAGGTTGTGGTTCACCGGGCCGATAATGCCGGAGAAGAAGCCCGCTTTTCGCGCCGATTCCCGGTACTGCTCGTTGAGGACCTTAAAGTCGGCGGTGGCGGCGGCTTCATGGGTAAAGGCCTTGACCACCCGCAGGCCCTCGATGGTCTCCTGAATATTGCCGTTAAGCGCGCCCAGGGCGGTCTGCTGCCGGACATAGTAGTCCCGGCTCCGCTTGCTGATGGCCTTGAAAAGCAGCATGGTCAGCGCCAGCACCACCAGCGTCACCAAAAAGAGCCGCCAGTTGATCGCCAGCATCAGCGCCACCAGGCCCACGAACATGAAGGCGCTGGAGATCATGGACACCAGGCTCTGCTCCAGGGCCATCTGCACGTTGTCGGCGTCGTTGGTAAAGCGGCTCATCAGCTCGCCGTGGGGATGCTGGTCAAAGTAGCTCAAGGGCAGGTCCTGCAGGGCGTCAAAGAGCTCCCGGCGCAGGCGGTTGGTGCCCTTCTGGGCCAGGCGCACCATGGCGGCGGACTGGATATAGCTGGCCACTGCCCCCAGCACATAGACACCGACCAGCCGCAAAACGGCAAGGCCCAGGGCGGCTACGTCGCCAAATTTAGGCCCGGAGGCGTCCAGGAAGTCGTTGATGATGCCCCGGAGCATATAGCTCCCGCCCAGGTTGGCCCCTACCGAGGCCACCAGGCAGCCCACCACCAGCAGCAGTACCAGCGGCGAGCGGGTGAGGTAGCCCAGCAGGCGGAGGATGGTCCGGCCCACGTTCTTGGGCTTCTGATAGCCCCCTCTGGGGGCGCCGTGCGGTCCGGGCATTATTCGCTCACCCCTTCCTGCTGAGACTGGTAGATCTCCTGATAGATGGCGTTATCGGCCAGGAGCTGGTCGTGGGTGCCCTCGCCGGCGATGTGGTCGTCCTCCAGAATGACGATCTTGTCGGCGTAGCGCACCGAGGAGATGCGCTGGGCGATGATGAGGACGGTGGTGTCCTTAAGGTTTTCCGAGAAGGACCGGCGAATGGCGGCCTCGGTGGCCGAGTCCACGGCGGAGGTGGAGTCGTCCAATATTAGCACCGCGGGCTTTCGCAGCATGGCCCGGGCGATGCACAGCCGCTGCTTCTGACCGCCGGAGAGGTTGACGCCGCCCTGCTCCAAATGGGTGTCAAACCCCTGGGGCAGGGACATGATGAAGGAGTAGGCCTGGGCGTCCTTGGCGGCGCGGACCAGCTCCTCCTCCGTGGCGTCGGGCTTGCCCCAAAGGAGGTTTTCCCGGACCGTACCGGAGAACAGGACGTTATTTTGCAGCACCATACCGATGCGGGAGCGAAGCTCCTCCAGCGGGTAGCGGCGCACATCTACGCCGTCCAACAGCACCTGTCCTCCAGTGACGTCGTAAAACCTGGGGATCAGGTTGACAAGGCTCGACTTGCCAACGCCGGTGCCGCCTACGATAGCCACGAACTGGCCGGGCTCCACGGTCAGGTCAATGTGGGCCAGCACGTCGTCTCCGGTGCCGGTGGCGTAACGGAAGGAGACGTCCCGGAACTCCACCTTGCCCCGGGCCTGGGGCAAGGCCGCAGAGCCGTTGGCGTCCTGGATGTCGCTCTCGGCCTCCAGCACCTCCTGGATGCGCCGGGCGCTGGCCTGGGCCCGGGAGAGCTGGAGCAGGGACATGGCCACCATCATCACGCTCATGAGGATCTGGGAAATATAGCTGATAAAGGCCTGGAGGGAGCCCAGGTCAAACTCCAGCCCCATGACCATCTTGCCGCCAAAGTAGAGCACAGCCACCGTAGCGCCGTTCATGCAGATGGTCATAATGGGCATGATCAGCACGATGCGCAGCCCCACCCGCAAGAAGGCGTCGGTGAGCTCATCGTTGCTCTTTTGGAATTTCTGCTTCTCATGGTCCCGGCGGACAAAGGCCTTGACCACCCGAATGGCCACCAGGTTCTCCTGCAAGACCTCGTTGATGGCGTCCACCCGGCGCTGTACCAGGCCAAAGAGCTTGATGCCCACCCGCATAATGAGGGCGATGACCACCGTCATCAGCGGAATGACCACCACCAGCACCAGCGCCAGCCGGGCGTTGAGACGCACGGCGATGACCAACGCCACCAATAGCATCACCGGGGCCCGGACCATGATGCGAAGACCCATGGTGAGCATCATGGTCATGTTGTTGACGTCGTTGGTGGTGCGAGTGATCAGGCTGGCGGAGGAGAAGCGGTCGATGTCGGCAAAGGAAAAGCCCTGGATCTTTTCAAACAGCGCCAGCCGCAGATTGGCCCCAAAGCCCTGGCTGGCGTTGATGCCCAGCTTGGCGCCCATGACGCCGCAGAACATGGAAAAGAGCGCCAGGGCCACCATCATCGCCCCCAGGCGGTAGATGGCGGCGGTGTCGCCGGCGGGGATGGCCGTGTCCACGATCTGGGCCATCAAAAGGGGCATGAGCATCTCGCAAACGACCTCCAGGACCATAAACACCGGCCCCGTAGCCGCCTGGGCGCCGTAGCCCTTCAGGTGGGTACGGATGAGCTGGATCAACAGGCATTCCTCCCAGTTTTTTCATTTCCAAAAAGTATATTCTCCCAAAATTTTAATGTCAATGAACAAATTGTAAAAAGTTTAGAACAATCGTTTGACATTCGAGAACAGATGTGCTACACTGAACTTATCATAAATCCTGGAGGTGCGCCCAACATGAAGGCTCTGACCCCCAAACAGCAGGAGATCTACGATTTTATCGTCACCTTTTCCGAGGACCACGGCTATCCGCCCTCGGTGCGGGAGATCGGCCAGGCCGTGGGATTGAAAAGTCCCTCCACCGTCCACTTCCACATGAAGGGCCTGGAAAACGCGGGGGTCCTCACCCGGGCCGCGGGCAAGACCCGGGCCATGACCCTGAACGAGGACGAGCCCGGGGCCAAGCGGGATAAGATCCCCCTGGTGGGCAATGTGGCCGCCGGGTCGCCCATTTTGGCCGAGGAGTGCGTGGAGGAATACCTGACCTACGACACCGAGGGCCTGGTGGGCGAGCATTTCGCCTTGAAGGTCCGGGGAGAGAGCATGCTCTACGCCGGTATTCTCCCCGGCGACCTGGTCATCGTCCATCAGCAGCAGAATTTTCGCAACGGCGACATCGTGGTCGCCCTCTTTGAGGACGAGGCCACGGTGAAGACCTACAAGATGGACAAGGGTCACCTTTGGCTCATGCCGGAAAACCCCGACTACGACCCCATCGACGGCGAGGGCTGCGCCCTCCTGGGCAAAGTCGTTGCCGTCATTCGCAGATATTGACTTTCGGGCCGCTGGGGGCGATGCGTGCCGGTGGCACGCGTCCCATCGCACGACCGGGCCGACAGGCGAGACCAGCGGCCCCTACCATCTCAACAGACCTATGCCCCGGAACACTTCTTGGACCACGTCTTTTCTCCGGCCAGTGAAAGCAGCAAAAAAGGACGCCTTAAGGCGTCCTTTTTTCTTTTGGGATCACATCTCTCGCTCTACTACCGCGCGAAGCTGGCGGGCCATGCGGGCGGTCTCCTGGGCCAGCTGGTCGTATAGCTCGGCCAGGTCCGGTTCCGTAGTCCGGGACAGGTCCTCTAACCGGGCGTGCAGATGTCCCTCGGCCAGGTAGCGCTCCCGAAGGGCGGCTAAAAAGCCCAGCCCCTCTGGGATGGCGGGGCGGGGCCAGTAACGCACGCCTGAGCGGATAAAGTAGGCCGCGCTGAGACGCCTGGCCTGGGCGGTCTTCTGGTCCCGGAGAGCTGCCAGTTCGCCACCTGCGCGGCGGGAACGGCGGGCCAGGACCCGGTAGATCTCCGCCCCCGCCAGGCACTCCGCCACCAGCTCCTGCAGCGCCGCGTCCACCGGGCCGATCGGGGCGGGGGCGGCGGCGGGCGCCAGCTCCACCAGCCCCGTCCTCTGCGGGTCTACCCGGTCCCACACCTGGGCAAAGGCCTCCCTGTCCAGCATTGCCAGTTCATCCATAGAAAAACGCCCCCTTGGCGTCCGCCCGGCTCCGCGCCTGGGCAAAGGTCCACTGATCCAGCACGGTAAGTCCATCCATATAAAAGCGCCTCCTTGGCTGTGGTCTTAGTCCAACCTATGCCAAGGGGGCGTATTCGGTGTCAAAAGAGGCTTATTTGTGCCAGCAGCAAAGCTCCAGGGCTTTGGGAATGTTCTCGATATCCACCTGGCTGTGGCTGCCGCCGCACTCGCCGTCCAGGGTCCACTCCGCCGTTTGGTCAAAAATGAACCGGGCCCTGGAGGTGCGAAGGCCGATGACCGGGCCGTCGGCGGTGGTCTTTTGGGACATGAGGGCGGCCAAAATGGCCTGGAACTCGGCGGGATTCTTGGGCTTGCGGACCAAGAGCAACTCAAATTGGCCGTCGTCCAGCGCCACCTCCGGCACCGGCAGGTTCCGAAAGCCGCCCACAGAGCGGGTGTTGCCCACCATGCCAAAGATAAACTCGCCCTCCGTGCGGCCCTGGTCGTGCTCCACCGTCACGTTCCAGCTGCGGATATTGCCCAGCCGACCCACACCCTCAAAAATATACGCCATGTGGCCAAACATATTTTTAAACTTCTGGGGCGTGGCGTAGCTCACGTCGGCAAAGAGGCCGAAGGCGGCCACGTATACAAAGGGCTGGCCGTTGAAGCGGCCCATGTCGCAGCGCATGGTCTCATGGCCGGTGGCCACATCGGCGGCTCGGCGCATATTCTTGGGCAGGTTGAGGTTACGGGAGACGTCGTTGGTGGAGCCGGCGGGGATGTAACCCAGCACCGGGGGATCGTCCAGCTCCATCAGCCCCTCGATGACCTCATGGAGGGTGCCGTCCCCACCGCAGCAGACCACCCGGCGGTAGTGCCTGCCAATCCCCCGGATCAGCCGGGTGGCGTCGCCGGGGCCCTGGGTGGGGTAGATCGCGGGCAGATAGCCCCGGAGCGCGAAGGCGTCGATGATGTCGGGCAGCTTTTTGCGCACCTTGCCCTGTCCGGCGCAGGGATTGTAGATAAAGAGCATTCGCTTCATATGGAAGCCTCCCCAGCGGAGCGCGTGAGATTTTACAGCAAGGTCATTATACCCACCTGTGTCAAAATTTGCAAGGGGCCGTGATCTTCGCGATCTTCAGGCGTTTAGATAGCCGCCGTCGGCCACCAGCAGATGGCCGGTGACAAAGTCGGAGGCGGGGGAGGCCAGAAAGACCACCGGGCCCATCAGGTCCTGGGGCTTGCCCCAGCGGCCCAGGGGGATGCGCGCGGTAATGGCGGCCACGGCGGCGTCGCTTTGGCGCAGCTTGGCGGTGTTGTCGGTGACCATATAACCCGGGGCGATGGCGTTGACCTGGATGTTATACTTGCCCCACTCGTTGGCCCAGGCTCGGGTGAGGCCGTGGAGGGCGTGCTTACTGGCCACATAGGCCGCGTCGCCCCCACCGCCGCAGAGAGACTGGATGGAGCAGACGTTGACGATCTTGCCGGCGCCCAGGGCGATCATCTGCCGGGCAATGTCCCGGGTGAGCAAAAACACCGCGCGTAAATTGACCTCCATCACCGTGTCAAAGTCCTCCATGGTGTGGTCCTCAGCGGCGGAGAGCTTAATGATACCGGCGTTATTCACCAGAATATCCACTCTGCCAAAGGCGGCGATGGCCTCTTGGGCCACATCGGCGGCGGTGTCGCTGCGGGAGAGGTCAGCTTGGAGCTCATAAGCCCGGCGGCCCAGAGCCTCCACCATTCCCTTCGTCTCGCCCATGCCGTGAAGGCCCACGCCCACGATATCCGCCCCCGCCTGGGCCAAAGCCAGGGCCATGGCCTGACCAAGGCCTCGGCTCACGCCGGTGACCAATGCCACCTTGCCGGTCAGATCAAAATCAGGCATCGCCCTCTACCTCCTCTACGCTGGGATGGGGCAGGTAGCACTCGGCGTCCTGAAAGGCCGGGGCCACCACGCAGCTCACCAGCGCGAAATCACCCTTTACCACCCGGGTGGTCTGCCAGACGTTTTCGGGCGCCACGCCCACCAGGCTGTCCGGGCCGATGGTCTGCTTGGTACGCACCCCGCCGGGCCAGTCGCCCGTGCCGCCCAGGGTCATCTCCAGGATCCCTCCGGCGTGCCAGGTCCAGATCTCGTTGCTTTTGAGCTGGTGCCAGCGGGAGCGCTCCCCCTTCTTGAGCAGATAGTAGATACAACTCACCGTCTTGTCGTCTGCCGCGCGCCAGCAGGGGGCGAACCAGCCGCCCTCATCGCTCAGGGGCTGCATCCCTAAGGTCTTGATATACTCCTGCGCTGTCATCGGCCTTGCTCCTTTCCGTTTTGAACGCGCCGCAGGACCGGGAACAGCACACCGCCCAAGGCGTTGCCCACGGTCATCACCAGCAGGTACAAAAAGGCCTTGCCACTCCACGCCCCGGCGATGGAGAAATAGTACATGTTGGCCACGCAGTGCTCAAAGCCGCAGAGGATGAACACCGCCACGCCCAAAAACAGCGCGATGTACCGCCCCAGGTCATGGGGCGCTCTGTTAAAACCCTCCACGGCGATGTAGATCATGATATTGCAGAAGACGGCCAGGATAAAAACGCTCAAGGGGCCGTCGTCCAGCTTGGTCTGGCAAAGGCCCAGGGCCTTTGCCGCCAAAGCGGGGCCCACCCGGGTCAGGGCAAGGGCCTGGGCCGCCAAAAAGGTCCCCGCCAGGTTGCCCAGCCAAATGAGGATCAGATCGGCGGCGTAGCGGCCGTCGTTTTCAAATACGTAGCACACCTTGCCGGTGAAAAGGTGGAGCTTGAACAGGCAGATGACAAAAAGCCCCACCGTAAAGAAAAGCGCCCCGGCCAGCTTGCTCTCCAGCGACAAAAAGGCCGTGCCCCCCAGGGCGATGCACAGCCCTGCCAGCACGCCCGACAGAAATACGCGAAGACGCTCCACAGGCTCCACGCTCCTTTCTCTATGGGTATCAGTATACCAACTGCCAGGCAAGATTGCAAGAGCGAAAGGCCTTGCGTTTTAGGGCGGACGTGATATAATAGCCGCAAACGGCTATCATATCAACTTTATGCCGCTTTTGCTCCCCGGCTCCGCCGGGAACCGCAAAAGATGGCATATTATATCATACTGCTTCGCAGATATGATATAATTTCCCAAGAGTATTTTACAAAAGGAGGCCCTTTGCATGAGACCCGAAATTTCCGACGCCGTGGTGTATGTGGGCGTGGACGACCTGGATTTGGACCTGTTTGAGAGCCAGTACCCCGTGCCAAACGGCGTGTCCTATAACGCCTACGTCATTTTAGACGAGAAGATCGCCGTGATGGATACGGTGGACCGCCGGGCCACGGATGCGTGGCTGGAAAATGTGGAACACGCCCTGGCGGGCCGGACGCCCGACTACCTGGTCGTCTCCCACCTGGAGCCCGACCACAGCTACAATATTGGCCTGCTGTGCGACCGCTACCCCCAGATGAAGCTGGTGGGCAACGCCAAGACCTTTGCCATGCTGCCCCGGTTTTTCGATCTGCCCGATCTGGCCAGCCGCTCCGTCACCGTGGCCGAGGGAGACCAGCTGTGTCTGGGCAAACACACCCTGACCTTCTACATGGCCCCCATGGTCCACTGGCCCGAGGTAATGGTAAGCTACGAAAGCGCGGAAAAGCTGCTCTTTTCCGCAGACGGCTTTGGCAAGTTTGGCGCGCTGGATGCCGACGAGCCCTGGACAGACGAGGCCAGGCGCTACTACCTCAATATCGTGGGTAAGTACGGCGCGCCGGTCCAGGCCCTGCTGAAAAAGGCCGCAGGGCTGGACATCGCCAAAATTTTGCCCCTCCACGGCCCCATTTTGGCGGGCGATCTGTCCCCCTACCTGGAAAAATACCAGCTCTGGTCCACCTATGCCCCGGAGGAGCAGGGGGTTGCCATCTGCTTTTGCACCATCCACGGCAACACCGGCCAGGCGGCCCAGATGCTCCGGGAATTCTTAGAGGCGGCAGGGGTGAAGACCGCCTTTTTCGACCTGGCCCGGTGCGATATGTCCGCGGCGGTGGCGGCGGCCTTCCAGTATGACAAGTTGGTGCTGGCCGCTCCCACTTACGACGGCGGACTGTTTCCGCCCATGGAGGACTTTTTGGCCCACCTGAAGAGCAAGAACTTCCAAAAGCGCACCGTGGGCCTTATTGAAAACGGCTCCTGGGCGCCTATGGCGGGCAAGCTGATGGCGGGGCTTTTGAGCCAGATGAAGGACGTGACCGTGCTGGAGCCCACCGTCAGCGTGGCCTCCACCGTCACCGCCCAGACCCAGCCCCAGCTCCAGGCCCTGGCCCAGCAGCTGAGCAAGTAAAGAAAACGAAAAGAGACGGTCCCGGTTGGGACCGTCTCTTTTTTGCTGTTTTGACCCGGCTTCTTACGACGCGGCGGGCACGGTGTGGATAAAGGCGGGGGAGAAGGGGATCTGGTCGGTCCGGCCCAGGGAGAAGACCTTAGCGGTCTCGCCGGGACCTAGGGGCAGGTCCACGGGGATGGCGCCGGTCATGGCGGGCACCAGCTTCAACCCGGTCATGGCGCCGTCGGCGTCATAGGTGGCCACCAGCACGTTGCCCTTCATGGCATTGCCGGCGAAGGTGGCCTGAACGCTTTTGAGCGTGCCATCCTCCACCGTCCAAGACTCGTCGGCGTCGGCCACGGAAAATTCATAGGTGTCTACGGCGGTGTTTGCGATCTCTTCACCGTCCACGGTGAGAATGATGTCGCTATAAGTCACGTCCATATTCCGGGCGCAGAACATCCCGATGTAGGTGTACTGCGTATCGATGGTGTCGATGGAGTAGTCATAGGTCTGGGACACTCCGTCGATAGAACAGGCGTAGTTGCCGTCTGTACTACGGACGATGCTCAGGGTGTAGTCCCCGCCCACGGTCAGGGGATTGGCCAGGGAGAGGCCGCCGTTTTTGACCAGGCTGCCCTCCTTGCGGGCGAAATTGACGCCGCTGCCGTCGCCCAGGCAGCCGGCGGTCACATAGTTGCTGGCCAGGCTCACCTTGGTATCCTTACCCTCGTCGATGTACATATCGTCCCGGGCCATCAGGCCGAAACCACCCTGCTGGGGGTTGGTACTACTAGCGTTGATGTCGTTGACGTGGGCCTTAGCTGTCAAAGTAAAAGGCTTATCGGAGGGAAGCTGATAATAATACATGACGATGCCGTCCGCAGCGCTGGAGATCTTGCCCTTGCTGTTCTTGACCGCAATGTGCATATCGCCCTCCGCCGTCATCTCCCGGACGTGGTTGGCAGCGCTGGCATTGCCAGCCAAGTCGCCCATAGCGGTGCCGTAGAAGGTGACCGCGCCCACCGTATAGGGCTTGCACTGTTCGCTCTGGGTCGTGGGAGGGGCGTAGGGCAGGGTGGCCGGGTCCACCCAGTTGGGATTCTGCACCAGCAGGGCGGTCTTGTCCAGCGTGGCGGCTACCTTGGCGGCGTCAATATGGCTGGCAATGTCCAGATCGGTGAGCTTGGCGATCTCCCCGGCCAGGATCTGGGCTACCACGTGGGCGCCGTACTGATTCAAATGGGTGTTGTCCACCTTCTTGCTGGGCAGCCAGGCATGGAAGTCAGCGGACTCTGTCACGCCCACCGCGTCATACTTCTCCTTGGTCAGCATGGTCATATCCACCACCGGCACGCTCAGCTCCGCGCCCAGCTTACGGATGTCCTCAGCGTAGTCGCCGCCGTTGGCCTGGTGGAGCTTGTCGCCGCTCCAACTGCCGGCGGTCTCGGTCCGCCGGACAATGGGGGTGCAGAGAATGGGGAAAGCGCCCGCGTCCTGGGCCACCTTGATGTAGAGGTCGGTCAGGCTCTTGGCAAAGCTGCCCTCGGTGGTGGAGGTACCGTTAGGCGCGGTGTGGTGGGCGTCATCGGTCTTTTCATCATTGTGTCCAAAGGCAATGATGAGCACGTCCCCGGTCTTGATGCCGGCGGTCAGCGCGTCATAGTTGGCCTTGGACTCCACAGGGAAACTCTTAGAGCTTCGGCCCGAGACGGCCAGATTCTGGACGGTGTATGTAGCGTCCACATAGTTCTTCAGCGCCGTGCCAAAGCCACAGCGCTTATAGAAATAGGTAGCGTCGTCCCCATCGGCGTAGTCACACCCGGTGGAGTCGCCCACGATCCACAAGGTGTGCTCCCCGGCGGCTACCGCCGCGGGCGCCAGCCCCGCCAGCAGCGCCAATACGCACAGCATGCTCAGCAGTTTGAACCCGATCTTCTTCATACGCTTGACCTCCTGATCAAATTTCCCGGGCCGCGCCGGCCCAAATTCATCTATTTCTATTAAACCATTTTTTTCGCCTTCCGTCAAGGAAAACCGTTGAGAGCGTAGCGTTTTACCTGATCCTCAGCACCCTGGCAACTCCTGGATAAGCGGCGCCTCCGCCCTTGCCGTCCGTCCGCCACTCCCCCTAAAAAGGCGGGCGGCTCCCCGGATGCACGACCGGGGAGCCGCCCTTATTTGGAGGGGTCTCGTAGGTAAATTCAGGGCGGGCTTACTTGAGAAGGCCGATGGCCCGGTCCAGCATTGCGGCGGCCTCAGCCCGGGTCACGTTGGTCTTGGGGTCCACCGTGCCATCGCCCCGGCCATGCATCACGCCGGCCTTGACACACCAGGCCATACCGTCCACCGCCCAGCTATCGGTGCTGGCGCCGTCGGAGAAGGCGCTTAGCTCGGCAGCGTCGGCAGTGGTGTCCAGGCCCAGCAGCTTAGCGTAGCGGGCGATCATCACAGCCAGCTGCTGGCGGGTGATGGTGTCATCGGGGCCAAAGGTGGTCTCGTCATAACCGGTAATGAGCTTCGCGCCGGCGGCCCAGCCCACGGCGTCGGCATACCAGGCATCCTTCGCCACGTCGGCAAAGGTAACGCTCTTGCCCTCCTTGCCGTTGGACAGGCGGAAGAAGATGGTGGCGATGGCGCCGCGGGTCATGGGAGAGGTCATGTCAAAGGTGTTTTCGCTGACGCCCTTGACCATACCCAGTCCGGCCATGTCGTTGATGGACTTGGCGGCCCAGTGGTCGTCGGGCACGTCCACGAACTTAGTAGCAGGCGCGGGGATGGTGGCGGGGAGGTCGATCTGGGCCAGGGTCTCGCCGTCGGCGTCGGTAACGGCGATGGTAACGTCCCCGTCCTTGGTGGTGACGGTCTCCACCTTGGAGCCGTCGGTGGCCAAGGTGGTCTCAGTGACGGTGCCGTCACGGTCGGTCTTGGTGGTGGTCTTGGAGCCATCGGGGTTGGTCACGGTGGTGGTACTGCCGGAGCTACTGGTTCCGCCGGAGGAATAGCCGCCGGAGCTCTTCGTACCGGTCTGGATGGCAGCGTCAAAGGTCTCCACAGCGGCCTTCAGGTCGGCCACAGCCTTGGCGATCTCCTTGTCAGTGGCGTCGGCCTTGTCGGCCACAGCCTTAGCGGCGGCGATGGCGGCGGTCAGGGCGGCCTTGTCGCTCTCGGTGACAAACTTGGTACCGCGGCTCACCTCGCTGGCGGCGGTGCCGTCGCTGACGGTATAGGTATCAGCAGCCTTCTTCTCGGCAGCGGTGACGGCGGCGGTCAGCGCGGTCTTATCGGCGGGCTTGGCGGGGTCGTCAGGGCTGCCGCCATTGAGTTCCTCAGCCTTGGCCGCGATGGCGTCGAACAGCTTCTGGCCCTCGCCCATCCAGTAGGGAGCGGTCTCAGCGTAGCCCTTGAGCATATCGTAAGCGGTCAGCTTGCCCTCGCCATTGATGGTAAAGGCAGTCTCGCCGGTAGAGGTCCTGGCGGTGAGCTGCGCGGGGGCCTTGACGGTCTTGGAGATGTTCAGCTCCATGCCCTGGATGGTCTGGGCGATGAGAGCGGCCTCCACCATACCGCCCAGCTTGTTGGAGTGGGTCTTGTCGCCCTCGGCCATGACCTGCTGGCCATAGGTGTCATTGCCAGCGGCCTTGTAGGCGTCTTCATACATCTTCGCGGTCAGGGCATAGCCGTCGATGAGCAGCACGTCCTGCTCCTGGGCCAGCTGGCGGACCGCGGCGCAGTAGGTGTTGGACTTGTCGGTATTTGTAGTCTTCGTGGTCTCTTCGGTGCCCGGGACCAGGCTGGCGTCATGATGAGGCCGGATAGAGCCGTCGGAGGTATAGTACATCCGGGCCACAGGGGTGACCAGCACCGGGATGGCCCCCTTGTCCTTGGCTACGTCGATATACTGCTGGAGATACCACTTGTAGGTGCCGCCGCAGTCCCAGGTATATTTACCGTCCGCGCCCTTGACGCCGGGGGTGGAGGGGTAGACGCCGCTCTGGTCTGGAGTCCCCAGGGGCACATAACGGTCCTCCCGGTAGCCGTCATCATTGGCGCAGTCGTTATGGCCGAACTGGATGAGCAGGTAGTCGCCCTCCTTGATGTTCTGGGCGATCTTATCCAAGGAGCCCTCGTTGATAAAGTTTCGGGTGGAGCGGCCGCCGTTGGCATAGTTGACCACGGTGACCAGGTCCTGGTTGAAGTAGTCCTGGAAGAACTCGCCCCAGGAACCCTCTTTGCCGATCTTACCGTTTTGGTGCATACCCACCGCGCCGTAGTGCTTCACGGTGGAATCGCCGGCCAGGAAGATGTTCACGCCGTCGCCCAGCTCGGGGTCCACGGGGTTGCTGGGATCGTCATAGCCCTCTTTGACGGTTTCGGCCACGGTCATGCTCTTGGCCTCGCCGGTCTTTCCGCTGAGGGTGGTGGGGGTAACGGTGACCTTGATCTGGGCGCCCACGTCGGCGGCCTGGATCTTGTAGGTCTTGTCCGCGTTGGCGAAGGAGGACTTCACCAGGGTCTCCGTACCGTCCTTGACGGCGTACCACTGGATCACGGAGGCGTCGTTGGCGTCATTGGCCTCGCCCAGGGAGTAGTGGACCGTCAGGGTGTGGCCGGGGTAGGGGATGTTGATGTCGCCGTTGTCGGTGATATAGGGGTCGGTGGTAAAGGCCACGGTGGCGGCCTCCTCCACATAATACGCGGGGGTCCAGTCCTTGAAGTAGGTCCCCTTTACGTCGATGGTCGGCTCGCTGGTAAGCACAGTATTCTGGTTCTGCCGCTTGCTCAGATCCACCTTGGTGCCGTCCAGCAGCATGGTGCCCCACTCATGGATCTTGGTGGCCTGATCTGCGTCGAAGTTCTGCATATCGATCCAGGTGGGCTCGGTGATCATACCGGCAGACTGGAGGGTGGTGTTGAGGAAGATACAGCCGGTATTCTCCGCGCCCCAGGTGCGGCCCATCGCGCCGCCGCCCAGCTGGAGCTTGGTGTCCCCGCTGATATAGCAGTTACGGAAGAGGTAGCCCGTCTCAGCCGCACCGGTCTGGGGGGCGGTCAGGTAGCCGCCCTGGGGGCTCTCGGAGTAGCCCTTCCAGTTCAGGGTACAGGTGTCGAAGACCACATCGCCGGGGCCGCAGATGAAGTCGGTCATGCCTTCGATGTAGCAGTCCTTGAAATACATCCGTTTGCCCGTACCCAGGGTGTCCTGGCTGGAGAGGAGCTTGCAGCTCTTGAACTCCGTCATGTCGCCCCGGCCATTGTTGGTGTCCACCCAGAGGGCGGCGGCCCGCTCGGTAGCGGCCTTGCTCTTCACGTCCGCGCCGTACTCTCTGGCAAAGCGGATGGTCTGCTTCTCGTTGGGCGCCACGCCGTCGGCGATCTCCTCGTCGGTGATATAGTAGTTGAAGGAGTTCTCGAAGGTAATGTTCTCCGCCTGGAAGCCGGGGGCCCGGACCCGGACGGTGGCGCCCCAGCGGGACACGTCTGCGTCGGCCTTGGCATAGCGGTCAAAGGCCAGTTCGGGGTCGTACCAGCACTCCGTGCCGCTTTCGAACTTGGCGCTGTAATAGGTGTAGCCGATACCGTAGTACCAGCTCAGTTTGACCTCCTTGCCGGGGGCGTCGTTGACAAAGGTGACATTGGCCACGTCGATGTTGATCTGTTCACGGTAGATGCCCGGCGCGATGTGGACAGTGACCCGCTGGCCGTCGGTGCGGGTCATGCGTTTGATGTAGGCCAGAGCGCCGGTGACTGTCTTGAAGTTGGGGGTCTTCGTAGCGTCGCCCACATAGATGTCGGCGGCGTAGTCCACCGCGGCGGGGGTGGCGGTGGAGACAAACAGCAAGTCCTTTTCCGCGGCCTGATCGCCCACCACCACGTGGGTCTTGGTGGAATAGCCGTCCACCGTGGCCTTGGCCAGATAGCTGCCGGCGCGGAGGCTCACGGTGTAGCCGCCGTCCGAGACAGTGGCGGGATAGGCGTAGCCGTCGTCCACGTTCTCAAAGACCAGAGCGGTGACGGTGGCATCCAGCGGTTCATAAGCACTGTCGGCATAGAGGGGCGCAAACTGGTCGTCCACGTCCAGGGCCACGAACTTACCCGCGGCGGCCACCAGCGGCTTGGCCTCTACCTCGATGGTCTGGCCAGCCAGAGCCTCCCCCTCGGAGGTGACCTCGGCGGGGGCCTTGACGGCGTAGTCGTTGACGCCTTTCATGTCCAGGGTGTAGACCACGCTGGGATCCAGCGTGGCGGTGAAGTCCATACCGGTGAGGGTCAACTCCACCTCCTCGGCTCCGGCATTGGCCACCGAGTCGGCATCGGGGATCATGGTGATGACCAGCTTGGAGGTGTCATACCCCTGGGCAAAGCCGGTGATAGAGCCGGAGTATGTGTACTGCTCCTTCTTCTCCACCGTCAGGTCGTGGGTCTTGCCGGTGGTGATGTCGGTGTTGACCAGCGCCACGCTCTTGGTGGCCACGGTCATGCCCCAGCCGGTGGCGCTGGTGAGGGAGGCGTTGTAGCTCTTGCCCGGCGCCAGCTCCACGGTGTAGGTCTTGGCGGTCTTGTCCACCGTGGCCTCGGTGACAGCCTTGGTGGTGGGATCGACGAACTTCAGCCCCCAGTCCGCAGCGTCGAAGTCAGCGGGCAGGGTAATGGAGCCGGTGACGGTGACGGTGGGGACCACCATCAACCGCAGGAAGCCGGGCTTGCCGCCATTGGCCCAGATCTTATAGCTCCCCGTCTCGGGGGCAACGAAGCTCATGACGCCAAACTCCCTGGACTTCACCGTCACCTTGGGCAACTCAGCGTGGCCCTCTACCTCGTAAGTGGTGTCCGACTGGTTGTTGGACAGGTAGACCGTCACAGTCTCCCCGGCCCGGACGCCCTTGACGGTGACGTTGCGGCGGGAGCCGTTGCCGCCGCCGTTGGTGATAAAGCCGCCGGCGGAGGTATAGCCGTCGCCAAAGTCGTGGGCGTGGGTGCTGCCGGCGTTGCCGCCCGCCAGAGCGGCCAGATCAGCCACGTTGGAGAAGAACTTATCGCCGTTGCCCGCGGCAAAGGCCACGTTGCCAAACTCCGTGCTGTTGTTCTGGGTCAGCTTGATGGCGCCCGCCACGATCAGGGGATCGCCGCTGGGCAGGGTGGCGTTTTTCAGCGTGTCGGGGGTAATGTTGTTGGTGTAGAGGCCGGTGTCAGTCTCCACCTTGCCGCCGAAGTCCCACACCTGGATGCGCTTGTCGGCGCTGGTGATCTCCTCGGGAAGATACTCCACGTTCACGCTGTGGATATAGCTGCCCCCACCAAAGGTGACGGCCAGGGTGCCCTCCACGTTTTCAAACACCAGCTGAACGCCCATATTTCCGTCGCCCACGTTGACGTCTGTGACCGTCTTGGGCGTCACCGCGCCGCCCTTGTGGGTAGCCTCGGTGACGGCCAGGGGGGTCATGTAGCCGCAGCCGGTAAAGGTGACCTTGGCCTTCTTCTCCAGGGCCAGCTCCATTTTACTGTCCGCGGCGGTGAGCAGGCCGTGGCTGTTGCCCGTCTGGCGGGTAAAGGTGCCGGTCAGGGTCACGCCGTCCACAGCCACCGCTGCGGAGTCCTGTCCGTCGGTGGTATACTGGGTGGTCCGGAAGTCGTACTCCTTCTCCTTCACATAGATCGTTCCGGCGGGGGCTACCTTGACGCTCACCGTCTTCTTCAGCTCAGTGCCCGCCACAGTGACCTCCACCGTAGTGCTGCCCGCGCCCACGGCGGTGATGGTGAACTTGCCGTCATCGCCCACGGCGCTGACGGTGGCCACAGCGGTGTTCTTGGATGTGGCCGTAACAGCCCCATCGGTGTTCTCCACGGTGGCGGTGACCTCCGCGGAGGTCACGCCGTCCAGCTTCAAGCTCACCGCGTCCTTGTCCAGGGTCAGGGTGGGGATGGGCTGTGTGGCCTCTTCCACGGTGATGCTCTTGATGTAGGTACTGCCGGTGCAGGTCAGCGTGGCAACGCCCGCCGCGCCGGTGTAGGCGAACTTCACCGCCACGTCCTTACCCGAGGTGTCCCCGCTGGGATTGGCGGCGTTGTCCGTGGTAACCGTGGCGTCGGCCATGGACAGGTTCCAGGTATAGCCCACCACTACCGTGATGATCGACGCGCCCGCCACCGGGATAGTCAGGTTTCCGCTGGTGCCCACGCCATAGCTGGAGTTGGGATTGGCGCTGGCCAGAGTCAGGCCCCGGTAGTTTTTGTTGGCCGTCTTCTGGAAGGCCGGGAGCATGAAGTCCCAGGTGGTGGCGGTGTGGTCATAGACGCTGACGGGCAGCTCCACGGCAGCCGTGCCGCCTCCGGTCAGGTTGGCGGTGATCTCCAGCGTGGTGTCCCCGACCTTGGCGGGGGTCAGAGTGATCTTATCATCGGCCACGGAGGTGGTCACCACGTCCTCCGCCGCGCCGGACTTCACCGCTACGGTGTAGCTCTCGGCGGCGCCGTTGAGCACGCTGGCGGTGACCACCATACCGCTCTCCGCGTTATCCGCGATGTCGGCATAATCCGCATCCAGCTGAGCGGAGGCCTCCAAAGCGACCTCACCGTCGGCATACCCTACAGCGAGATAGTCGATGTAACTGTTGGCCGTCGCCTTAATGGTGACATACCCGCCCTCATCGGCGCAGTCAAAGTACTCCTTCGTGCCCGTGCTTCCGGCAGCCGCGCTGTTGGCCTTGCCGCCCACCGTAAAGGCGTTGCTATACGCGCCCAGGATAATGACGGCGTGCTTACCGGGCTCCACCGTCACCGGGACCTTGATCACGGTAGTGTTATTGACCTGGACCCAGGGGCTGTTCAGCGCCCACTTTCCGGTCGTGGCGTCGATCTCCAGACCGTCATAAGTCCCCGTTGTATTTTGGATCTGTGTCACACCGGTCAAGTCCCACTCTTTGGTGGGCGTTACCTCCACCGCCGTGGCGGGGACCACCAGCAGCGACAGGACCATTGCCAGGGTCAGCAGGAAGGATAGCGCGCGTGTCCGGGATCGTTTCATAATGTTACCTCCATTTTTTGATTTGATAAACATTAAAATAATGTAGTCTCCTCTTGATCCAGCTTTGGCAGGACCTCCCGCAGGGTGCAAAGAGCAGTTTTGAGCCGCTCCCGCTCCGCTTCGCTCAACCGCGCAAAGGCGATCTCTGTGTTGCGGGCGCTGTCTCTGCGCCAAATGTCCTGTCGCTCCCGGCCCAGATCGGTCAGATAGAGCTGCCGGGCCCGGCCGTCGGAGGAGGAGGCCTTGCTCTCTACCAGCCCCAGCTCCTCCAGCCGTTTCACCACCTGACCGATATACTGCTTGGTAGTGCTCAGCATCACAGCCAGTTGGTTTTGAGACAGACCCGGATCGCTACGGATGCGCTCCATGGCCATGCTCTGATAGCGGGTGATCCCCGTCTGCCGTCCCCGCTCGTCCAGACTGCGGTTGATCATGTCGTAGAGCTGTACCATCGCCTCGCGTATCACCGCGATCTCCTCCGCTCCCACACGCTTCCTCCTCACGGCCTCAAATAGTCATACATATATTACTATTTGTACATCATACCATGACCGCTTATGCCTGTCAACGATTTTTGGGGTATTTCCCCTATATTTTAACCGCCCTTCTCTTTGTGAAAATAGTATGATCGCCCCCATGCGCAGGGGCAGAAGGGCAGTTTCCCGGCTTGGGTCAGGGAAATACCTTGATCAGCAGCAGCCGACCCTCTTGCACCCGCACCCGGGCCGTTTGACCGGGGAGCACCTCGTTGCTGACCCCATACTGATATTCGCAGGTGATCTCCGCGCCGTCCAGGGGGTACTTGGCATCTTGAATGGTGATGCCCCGGGCAGTGCCGGAGATATTCAGCAAGGAAAAGAACGCATACCGATCGCTGATCTGGGCCGGGCGGTGGTCCACGATCTCCATTTCGGAAAAGTCGTCTACCGCCACGGCAGTCTTTCCCTGGGTGTGGAGCATCAAGAGCAGCGACACGTTTCCCAGCGTGTGATCCAGCCGCCCACCGATGACGCCCACCAGCAAAAACTCCTCAAAGCCCCGGCTCAACGCCTCCTTCACGGCAAACACCGTGTCGGTGTCATCCTTTTCGCAGGGAAGGGTAATGGTCTCGGTCTCCAGATGGGGATCCTCATAGGAGTCGAAGTCCCCTACGATCAGATCGGGAACGATACCCAGCCCTGCCCGGTGTTTCAGCCCGCTGTCGCAGCAGATATAGAAGTCGTCCGCTCGCAGATATGGCCAGATACGGTCATACCTGGTAATGTCCGCCCCGCCGATCACCACACATCGTCTCATGTCCACCAACCTCACTTACTTAGCCCCAGTTATCTCAATCTTCTAACCGCAAGAGCTTATACGGCTCGATCTCCAAAGCCTCGGCAATGGCAAAGATCGTGTTCAACGAGACCCCCACCACCATCCCCGGCGCTTCGATCTATGAGAGAAAGTCACCGTTTCCTGCTGGAAACGGTGACTTTATGGTTGCGGGGGTAGGACTTGAACCTACGGCCTCCGGGTTATGAGCCCGACGAGCTGCCAACTGCTCCACCCCGCGATATTGGTGCCGGAGACCGGGGTCGAACCGGCACGTTCTTGCGAACACGGGATTTTAAGTCCCGGGCGTCTGCCAATTCCGCCACTCCGGCATCCCGGCTCCTCCTAAGAGCCATAATAGGATACCACATTCCTCCTGTTCTGTCAAGCCCGCTGGGGTCAAAAGTTCTCCCCACGCTTCGACACACATTGCCACGGCCCCTAGCATATACTGGGAAGACCCCGTTTGCAAAAGGAGCGAGCAGATATGGAAGAAAAGCCTGTCGATCCCGGGGATGTGGACGACCTGATCTTTCAAGGCCAGGACCCGGGTCCATCTCAGCGGTAAAAGAGGGGCTCTCCGCCACCCTTGGCGGAGAACCCCTTTTTTGACGTCGTGCTTTCCCTTTACTTCTTCGTGGCGTCGTGGAAGAAGAAGTAGCCCAGTGGCGTGTAGCAAACGCCTTCCACGCCATCTCGCAGGAGGTAAGGCTTGGTGTAGAAGTAGAGCGGGCAGAGGGCATAGTCCCGACCGATGAGCAGATTCTCCGCCTGGTGCAAAAGCATCATGCGCTCCTTGGCGTTGGGCGCGGCGGCCGCGTCGGTCAGAAGGCGGTCATAGTCGGCGTCGGCGTACTGGGCGTCATTGCCGGTGGCGCCGGTGCGCCACAGCTCCAAAAAGCTCATGGGATCGTCGTAGTCAGCGGTCCAGCTGCCCCGGGCGATGGAGTAGCCGCCTTCCCGGCGGGTCTGGAGAAAAACGCTCCACTCCTGGTCCACCAGGGTAACGGTGACGCCCAGTTCCTTTTGCCACATCTCCTGCAGCGCCTGGGCCACGGCCTTGTGGCGCTCCCCGGTATTATAGAGATACTCCACCGCAGGAAAGCCCGCGCCGCCGGGATAGCCCGCCTGGGCCAGCAGATCCCGGGCCTGGTCACAGTTATCCTTATAGTCGTCGGCGTCCACATCGTAGTAGTCGCCGCCCTCCTCCCGAAAGTCGTCCCCGGTGGGACCGTCGGCATCGGAGATCCCGGAGGGTACATAGCCATCGGCAGGGCTTTCGCCGGACGCGGTGACCTCCTCCACCAGCCGCTCCCGGTCTACAGCCAGAGTAAAGGCCTTGCGGACCCGGGCGTCGTCAAAAGGGGCCTTCCGGGTCTGGAAGGTGAGGTAGTAGGTCCCCACATAGTCGGCATCATCCATATCGCCCTTGTCCATCAGCTCCGGGACCTGCCCGGCGGGGGCGCAGACAGCAAAGTCCAAATTGCCAGCCTGATAAGCGGAGAGAATGGCGCTGTCGTCAGCCGAAAAGGCAAAGGTCAGGGCAGGGGCCGTCCCGGCCGCCGCTGCGTCATACTGCTCGCTGGGCTCCAAGACCAGCTGGGCCCCGTGGTCCCAGGCGGAGAGGCGGTACATTCCGTTGGTCACCAGGGTATCCAGGCTGTAGCTCCACTGGTCGGGGTTTTTGTCCACCATATCCTGACGGACGGGAAAGGCGGCGGGGAAGGCGCACAGCTGGAGAAACCAGGGCACATCGTGAACGGTGACGGCAAAGGTGGCGTCGTCCACAGCCCAAACGGCCAGCTCGCTGGGCTCCTTGGCGCCGCTGGAGACCTCGGCGGCGTTGACCACGCAGTCGATCATATCGGCATAGTAAGCGCCGGTGGCGGGGGTGACCAAACGCTGCCAGGCGTAGACAAAGTCGTGGGCGGTGACGGCCTTACCGTCGGACCACTTGGCGTCGGGGCGGAGGTGGAAGGTGTAGGTCACGGTGCCGTCGGCGTTCTCCACCCGGTCATAGCTCTGGGCCTGGCCGTATGTGAGCTGGGCCCGGGCGAGGCCGTCATCGGTCTCGTCGCTGGGCGCCCAGCGCATCAGCCCCTCAAAGAGATGGCTCAGAATGCTGACGTCAACTCGCCGACGGACCAGAGTGGGGTCTAACGTAGCGGGCTCACCTCCCAGGCAAATGGCCAGCCCGCTCTCCTCCGGCGCGGGCGATGGGCTTTGGGTGGGGGCGGCGCTCGGGGCGGGCGAGGGGGCGGGCTCCGCGCGCTCTCTCGGTCCGCAGGCGCATAAGCTCAGTGCCATTCCCGCCGCCAGCAACCCGGCGGCCCAGCGTTTCATTTGTCTCATCATAGAGTCCCTCCTCATCAGCTGCGGCCAAACTGCTTTTCCAGTTGTTTTCTTGTAAGCTGCGCGGCCACGGGCCGGCCATGAGGGCAGTGGGTGACCTCCCCGGCCATAACGGCCTTGGCGATGGCCAACAGCTCCTCCGGGCCGTTTTTCTGTCCACCCTTGACGGCGGCCTTGCAGGCCATGGTGTGCATCAGCTCGTCCCGCTGGGCCTTGGGGTCGGCTGTGCCCAGGGCGTACTTGCCCGCCAGCTCCTCCAGCGTGGCGGCGATATCCTCATAGGCCAGAAAATCCGGCGCGGAGCGAACGGCGATGGCGTCGTCCAGGGCCTCGAGCTGGAAGCCAAACTCCTCCAGCTCATCGGCGTGGGCCAGCAAGATCTCCCGCTCCTCCGCGCCTGCCTGGAAGGCCAGGGGCTTCAGGAGCTCTTGCATCATAGGGCGGTAGTCCTGGGCCTTCAGCTTATCAAACCCCATGCGCTCATGGGCGGCGTGCTTGTCGATAAAGAGGAGCTGGTCGCCCTGCTCCACGATGATATAGGTCTTCATGGCCTCCCCGATCACCCGCCAGGGGACCTTCTCAGGCTGCGCGGCGGGCTGACCTTGGGGCGGTGCGTCGGTGGTCTGCTCCGCCTGCTTGGGCTGGACGGAGGATATCGCAAAGGGTTGGGGCCGCGCGGGTTCTATGGGCGGGGCGGGCATTTTCAGCTGCTCCGGCTCGCTCTGGACAGGCGCGGCGGCAGGTCGTGCCTCCTGGGGCAGGGGCGGCAGGGGAGAGGTCCTGGCCGCCTTAGGCTGCGCGGTCCACTCCTGCCGGGGCCAGGTGGCGCTGCGGGGCTTGCAGGGCTCCGCCGTGGCCTTGGGGGACTGGAAGGTGACGGTAGTCTGGGCCGACGTGGCGTGCGCGCTCGGCGGGGCCACAGGGGCGGTGGCAAGGTCGGGCCGGTCCACCGCGCCGGCGAGGGCGCCGGCCACCGCGTGGTAGACCCGGCCAAACAGGGTCTTTTCCTCCACAAAGCGGACCTCGGTCTTGGTGGGGTGGGCGTTCACGTCCACCTTATCCAGGTCCATGCCGATATGGAGCACGGCGATGGGGAAGCGCCCTACCATGTGCTGGTTTTGGTATGCCTGCTCGATGGCGGCGGTAAGCAGCTTGGAGTGGATCCACCGGCCATTGACAAAGGTATATTGGCCCGAGCGGCTCCCCTTGCAGCGGGTGGGGCGGCCTACATAGCCTGTCACGGTGATGGGGCCGTCCGTGGCCTTGACCTCCAGCATCTGGGCACTTTCGCCGGGCAGGACCATCTCGATAACGTTGAGCAGTCGGCCATCTCCGGCGGTGGAAAAGACCCGTTTGCCATCCTTGACAAAGCGGAAGGACACCTCCGGGTGGGCCAGGGCCTGGCGCTGGATCACAGCGTGGATGGCGGTCCCTTCGGCGGCGTCGGTCTTCAGGTATTTATACCGGGCGGGGACGGAGAAAAACACGTCCCGCACCACGATAGTGGTGCCGTCAGGACAGCCCGCGTCCCCCTCCTCCAACGGCTCGGAGTTTTCTATGGCGTAGCTGTAGCCCATCTCTTGGTCCCGGGGCTTGGTCAGGATCTGCACATAGCTCACCGCCGAGATGGCGGCCAGGGCCTCGCCCCGGAAGCCCAGGGTGCCGATGCTCTCCAGGTCCTGGGCGGTCTTCAGCTTACTGGTGGCGTGGCGCAAAAAGGCGGTGGGCACCTCGTCTTTGGGGATACCGCAGCCGTTGTCGGTGACACGGATATAGCTGGCCCCTCCGTGGCGGATCTCTACGGTGATCTCCGTAGCTCCGGCGTCGATGGCGTTTTCCGTCAGCTCCTTGACCACGCTGGCCGGACGCTCCACCACCTCGCCCGCGGCGATCATGTCCGCCAGCTGCTTGGGCAGTACCTCGATATGGGGCATTCGGACACCTTCCTTCCAAACAAGTTCCCTGCAGGGCGCGCCCTTTGTCTATCCCGCCACCACGGCAAAGATCAAAAAGGCCGCCTGCAGCGCCATGCGAAGGGCCATGGGGGTATAGACCGAGCCGCTGACATCGTAGCTCCAGCAGGTCACAAGGCCCAGGGGCAGATACGTAAGGGCCAGCAGCAGCGCCGCCGGGCCCAGCTCCGGGTCGGCAACGTGCTGCCAGACGCTGCCCAGGGCAAAGAGCCCCGCGGAGAGGGCATAGGCCAACACACGGCTCTTTTTACGAAGAGAGCCAAAAAGCAGTCCCCGGTACAGGATCTCCTCCACCGCCGGACGGAGGAATACCACCACCGCCCAGGTGGCGGCGGCGGCCATATAATGCTGACCACGGTAATCCTCCACCACGGGGTTTACCACCCCCACCGGGATCGCGCCCATCAAGCACGTCCCCGCGAGGCCTACCAGCAGCCCGATGCCGAAGACGAACAGGCTGGGCCGGAGATTATCCCGCAAAATGTGCCCCGCATGGCGGAGGAAGTCCCAAAACACCGCGATGAGCAGCAGTAAAACAATGGCGTAATAGATGGAGTTTGTCTGGGCCAGAGTCAGCTCCAGGGCCAGCCGCTCGTCCAGCAGGCGCAGCACGCCGCCCACCAAAAAGGGAAACACGAACAGATAGAGGGCAAAAAAGCACCAGCCCACCCGCTTTTCCCAAGGGGTCAGCTGCGGACGCCATCCTTGATTCACTCTTCCGGCCAGTCCCATTTCCATCCCGCTCTCTCCATGTGCTGTTTCAGCTGGTAGACCAGCTGTAGGGCCTCCATAGGCGTCAGCCGGTCCACATCGGTCTGGTCCAGCTGGTGAAGCACAGGAAGGCCCGCGCCGTAGGTGTCCACAATAAAGCCAATATCCTTGGGCCACCATTTGGTCATGTCGTATTTGGTCTGCTCGCCCCGCTCCTGGGCCCGACGCAGCTTTTGCATCTCCTCCATGACCTCCACGGCCCAGCCGGAGTATTCCTTCGGTCCGTCGGCGGTCTGGACCACCACCTTGTCCTCCAGGCTCCGGGGCCGCTGTGAGCGCTCCTGGGCCTGTCGGCTCTCCAGTTCCGCTCCTTGGAGCAGATATCCGGCCCGGCGGACCACCGTCTCGGGCACTCCCGCCAGGGCGGCCACCTCCACGCCGTAGCTCCGGCTGGCCGAGCCGGGGACGATCTTGCGGAGGAACACCACCTTGTCCCCTTGCTTTTGGGCGGCGATGTTAAAGTTCATGCAGTACTGGGTCTGGGCGGCGGCGTCGCCCAGTTCATGATAGTGGGTGGAAAAGATGGTCTTTGCTCGCAGAGTGCCGGCGCAGTATTCCATCACCGACTGGGCGATGGAGAGGCCGTCATAGGTGGAGGTCCCCCGGCCGATCTCGTCCATCAAAAGGAGGCTCCGGGAGGTGGCGTGATCCAGGATATAGGCCACCTCCATCATCTCCACCATAAACGTGGACTGCCCCGAGGCCAGATCGTCTGAGGCGCCGATGCGGGTGAAGACCTGATCCACTACGCCGATGCGGGCCCGTTTGGCGGGCACATAGGACCCCATCTGAGCCATGAGGACCATAAGCCCTACTTGGCGCATATAGGTGGACTTGCCCGCCATGTTGGGTCCGGTGATCAGGGCCACGGTGATGTTCTCCCCGTCCATAAAGGTGTTGTTGGGGATAAAGAGCCCGCTGTCCAGGGTCTTTTCCACCACCGGGTGGCGGCCTCCTTCAATGTCGATGATCCGGGAGTCGTCCACCTTGGGCCGCACGTAGCGCTCGCTCTGAGCCAGGTCGGCCAGGGCGCACAGCACGTCCAGCTGAGCCACGGCGTCGGCGTTTTGCTGGATGGCCCCGGCGGCGTCCACAGCCATGGCGCGCAGCCGGCAAAAGATCTCGTACTCCAGCTGGGCATCCCGCTCCCGAGCGTTCAGGATCTCCTCCTCCAGCTCCTTGAGCTCTGGGGAGATGTACCGCTCGCCGCTGGTGATGGTCTGGCGGCGGACGTATTCGGCGGGCACGTCTCCTTTGTAGGCGTTGGAGATCTCAATGTAATAGCCAAAGACCTTGTTGTACTTGACCTTCAGGTTCCGGATGCCGGTGCGCTCCCGCTCCCGGGCCTCCAGGTCCATGACGGCCTGACCGCCGTTTTGCAGCAGAGCCTGGTAGTGGTCCACCTGGGGGTCGTAGCCCGGAGCGATGATGCCGCCCTCCCGGACGGCGACGGGCAGATCTCCCTGGCCCACCGCCCGGTCCAGCTCGGCGGTAAGACTCTCCAAAGCGTCCATCTGGCCCAAAAGGTCCTTGCAGATCGGGGCCTTGACCTGGCCCAGCAGTGCCATGACCTGGGGCACCGGGGCCAGGGCCGCTGCCAGGGACTGCAGCTCCCGGGCGTTGCCGTCGCCCACGCCCAGGCGGGAGACCATCCGCTCCAGATCGCCCATCCGGCCCAGGGTCCGGCGCAGCTCCTCTCTGAGGGGCGCGTCCTTCAAAAGCGCGGCCACGCCCTTTTGGCGGTATTCGATGGCCCCGGCGTCTACTAAGGGCCGCTCCAGCCAGGAGCGCAAACGGCGGTGACCCATGGCCGTCTTGCAGCGGTCCATGACCCACAAAAGGCTGCCCTTTTTGTCCTTGCCCCGGATGGTCTCGGTGAGCTCCAGATTGCGCCTCGCCGTGCGGTCCAGCTCCATGTAGGCCCGTCCGGAACGGAAGGAGAGCATTTTCAGCGTTGGGATGTGGGTGGTACGCTGGGTCTTATAAAGATAGGTAAGAAGCCCGCCTACGGCCCGCAAGGCCGCGTCCTTTCCCTCGGCGGCGGTCAGAGTGCCCTCTGTGCGGGTAAACTGTTCCTTTGTCAGCTCCTGAGCCCGGTCCAGGGTAAAGCCCGCCTCGTCGCCGGGCTCACAGTGGCAGCCCAGCCGCTGCGCAAGCTCGGACTGCATGGCGTCCCACGCGGCCTGGGCAAAGACCAGTTCCCGGGGGCGGCGGCTCTCCAGCTCGCTATATAGCCGGGGCAGCTCCTGGGGCAGCCGGGCCGCCAGAGTCTCGAACTGGCCGGTGGAGAGGTCGCAAAAGGCGAGGCCCGCCCAAGTCTCGTCCAGCCACAGGGCGCAGAGGTAGCTGTTGGCGTCCTCCTCCAGGGCCTCGGACTCCAAAATGGTGCCGGGGGTGATGATCCTCGTCACGTCCCGCTCCACCAGGCCCTGGGCCTCGGCGGGGTCCTCCATCTGCTCGCAGATGACCACCTTGTAGCCCTTGGCGGTAAGCTTGGAGATGTAGTTTTTCACCGCGTGGTGGGGCACGCCGCACATGGGGGTGCGCTCCTCGGGCGGCTTGTTGCGGTCCCGGGTGGTCAGGGCCAGGTCCAGCTCCCGAGAGCCCGTGACGGCGTCTTCAAAAAACATCTCGTAAAAGTCGCCCAGGCGAAAGAAGACCAGGCAGTCGGGATACTGCTCCTTGACGGCCAGATACTGCCGGAGCATGGGGGTGATCTTTTTCTCTGCCATTTACCCTTCCTCCTCCAGATGGCCAAATAGCGCCCAGGTGGTGGCGCTGTCGATATAGAGGTCCCGGAACTGGCCGATAAGCTCCTCCGGCCCCGTCAAATGGACCAGGCGGCCAGAGTTGGTCCGGGCGGTCAGGTTGTTGCGGCTGTCCTTGCCCACGCCGTCGATGAGACAGCGGAAGGTCTTGCCCACATAGCCCTGGTGAATGTCGTGGGAAATGGCGTTTTGGACATCCACCAGGCGCTGGAAGTTGGCCTGCTTTTCCTCAGGGGTCAAAACGTCCGGCATTTTCGCCGCCGGCGTGCCCTCTCTGGGCGAGTAGATAAAGGTAAACAGCGCGTCGAAGCGGACCTTCTCGATGAGCTTTAAGGTGTCCTCAAACTCCGCTGTGGTCTCGCCGGGAAAGCCTACAATGACATCAGATGTCAACACGATATCAGGAATACGGGCGCGTAAGTTGTCCACCAGCTCTAAGTAATGCCCAGCGGTGTAGCGGCGGTTCATAGCCTCCAGCACCCGGTCATTGCCGCACTGGAAGGGGAGGTGGAGGTGGTGGGCGATCTTGGGCTCTCTGGCCATCACGCCGAAGAGCCGGTCCGAGGCGTCCTTGGGGTGGGAGGTCATGAAGCGGACCAGGAAGTCCCCCTCCACAGCGCACACCTGCTCCAAAAGCCAGGGGAAATCCACCTGGGGTTCCAGGTCCTTGCCGTAGGAATTCACGTTCTGGCCCAGCAGGGTGATATCCCGGCAGCCCTCCGCCACCAACTCCCGGACCTCGGCCAGAATATCCTCGGGCCGCCGGGAGCGCTCCCGGCCCCGGACGTAGGGAACGATGCAGTAAGTACAAAAATTGTTGCAGCCATACATGACGCTGACCCAGGCCTTCAGCTTGCCCTGGCGCTCCACGGGAACGCCCTCGGCAATAGAGCCGTCGCCGCCGGGGGTATCAAAGACGCGGCCACGCCGCAGGATAACTCTTTGTAATAATTCCGGGAATTTCCACAGCGCGTGGGGATCAAAGACCAGATCTACATGCTGATAGGACCCCCGGATCTTCTCCACCATCTGGGGCTCACCCATCATGCAGCCGCATAGGGCGATGATCTGGCCAGGCCTTTGCCGCTTGGTATGCACCAGCGCGCCCACGTTGCCCAGCACCCGGTCCTCGGCGTGGCCCCGGACGGCGCAGGTGTTGATGACGATCACGTCGGCCTCCTTTTCGTCGGAGGTAAAGCCGTAGCCCATCTCCCTGAGATAGCCCCGAAGGCGCTCGGAGTCAGCTTCGTTTTGCTGGCAGCCGTAGGTATCCACAAAGGCCAGGCTCTGGCTGGGCCGGGCGGCGTTTCTTTCCGCGATCTGGGCGCAGATATCCCTTTGGCGGGCAATGTCCTCCTGGGTCAATCGGGTGGTCGCCATGCTCCGGCCTCCTTTCAGGCGATTTTAACACTTGATTATAGCATCTTTGCCTTGAAAAAACAAGATTTTGTGTGTTAGAATATGAGGCAAAAGGAGGGAGCGCGGCCATGCTGGAAATGAATGTGACCGGGCCGGGAACGGCCCAGCTTTTGGCGGACGGATCGCCCATTGGCTCCGCCCGGTGGGAGGTCCGCGCTCTGGCCTGGGGCCGGGAGCAGGTCAAGGTGGCCCAGGTGACGGAGCTACAGGTCCCCCCAGACTGCCGGGCCGATCTCTGGGCCTACCTCACCTTCCTCTTTCAGCGCGACGGCGTGGCCGCCGCTATGCTAGACGGAGTGCTCTTTTGGTTTTCCCGCGCCCTGGAAAAAAGCTGGCAGGCCGCGGGCAGCCCCATGGAGCTGACGCTGTGAGCAACGTAAAAAAACACCCGCCTTTCGGCGGGTGCTTTTTTACGTTAAGTCATCAGCTCAAAGTCGCTGGCGGGGTGCTTGCACAAGGGGCAGATGAAGTCGGCGGGGAGCTCGTCCCCTTCGTAGACGTAGCCGCACACCTTGCACACCCAGCGCTTTTTGCCCGCGGGGGCCGGGGCGGCGGCGGGCTTGGGCTTGATGTTGGCCTGATAGTAGGCGTAGGTGGCGCTGGGATCGGAAGAGAGCATGTCGCCGTCAGTCACGTCGGCCACAAAGAGGCTGTGGCTGCCAAGGTCCGTGACCGAGACCACCTTGCCCGAGAGCCAGGCGTTGGTCCCCTGGGTCACATACAAGATCCCGTTGTCTCCCCGAACGGCGTGAGCTTCAAAGCCGGCAAACTTATCCGTGTCCCGGCCCGACTGAAAGCCAAAGCGTTCAAAGAGGGCCATATCCGCTTTTTCAGAGAGCACAGACAGGGTAAATTCCCCGGTCTCCTTCACCATGTCGTGGGTGTAGTTTTGCTTGTTCACGGTGAACACGATGCGGTTGGGCTTGGTGGTGGCCTGCATGGCGGTGTTGATGATGCAGCCGTTATCCTTCACGCCCTGCCGGGCGGAGAGGATGAACAGCCCGTAGCTCAGGGCGTACATGGCCTTGGGGTTTTGCATAGTCGGAGCCTCCTTGGTATGGTATTTATTATCTAGTATACCCGCCTTACTTGATCTCCATATCCCGGACTTCCTTGCCCAGCAGCTCCATGAACTGCTCCAGGCTCATGCCGCCCAGGTCCTCGCCGGAGCGGTGGCGGGGGGAGACGGTCTGGTTCTCCACGTCCCGGTCGCCCACCACCAGCACATAGGGGATCTTCAGCAACGTGGCCTCCCGGATCTTTTTGCCGATCTTCTCGTTGCGGGTGTCCACCTCGCAGCGGAAACCCGCCTCGTCCAGGGTCTTAGCGATCTGGGCGGCGTAGTCGTCGGCCCGGTCGGTGACGGTGAGTACCTTTACCTGCACCGGAGCCAGCCAGGCGGGGAAGGCCCCGGCAAAGTGCTCTGTGATGACACCGATGAACCGCTCGATGGAACCCAGCACCACCCGGTGGATCATCACGGGGCGGTGCTTTTCGCCGTCCTCGCCCACATACTCCAGCTCAAAGCGCTCGGGCAGCTGGCTATCCAGCTGAATGGTGCCGCACTGCCAGGTCCGGCCCAGGGAATCGGCCAGGTGGAAGTCCAGCTTGGGGCCGTAAAACGCGCCGTCGCCCTCGTTGATGACAAAATCCTTGCCCATGGAGGTAATGGCGTCCTTCAAAATATCCTGGTTGCGCTCCCACTCGTCCACAGTGCCGATGTGGTCCTCGGGCATGGTGGACAGCTCGATGGTGTAGGAGAGGCCGAAGGTGGAGTAGACCTCGTCAAAGAGCCGCACCGTCTCCTGGATCACATCCTTCATCTGGTCCCGGGTCATGAACACATGGGCGTCGTCCTGGGTGAAGCAGCGCACCCGGAACAGGCCGTGCAAAGCGCCGGAGAGCTCATGGCGGTGGACCAAGCCCAGCTCGCCTACCCGCAGGGGCAGCTCCCGGTAGGAGTGGGGCTCGCTGGAATAGACCAGCATGCCGCCGGGGCAGTTCATGGGCTTGACGGCGAAGTCCACATCGTCGATGACGGTGGTATACATGTTGTTCTTGTAGTGATCCCAGTGGCCCGAGCGCTCCCAGAGCTGGCGGTTGAGCATGATGGGGGTGGAGATCTCCACATAGCCGTACTTCTTGTGGATCTTGTGCCAGTAATCAAGCAGCGTGTTCTTCAGCACCATGCCCTTGGGGAGGAAGAAGGGGAAGCCGGGACCCTCGTCCCGAAGCATGAAGAGGCCCAGCTCACGGCCCAGCTTCCGGTGGTCCCGGCGCTTGGCCTCCTCGATGCGCTCCAAATAGGCGTCCAGCTCCTCCTTTTTGGGGTAAGCCACGCCGTAGATACGCTGGAGAGTCTGGCGGCTGCTGTCACCCCGCCAGTAGGCGGCGTTGCAGGCGGTGAGCTTCAGAGCGTTGCCCTTCACCCGGCCGGTGGAGTCCAGATGGGGCCCGGCGCAGAGGTCGGTGAACTCGCCCTGCTTATAGAAGGAGATGATCTCTCCCTCAGGGAGATCGTTGATCAGCTCCACCTTGTAGGGCTCACCCTTGTCCTCCATCAGCTTGAGAGCCTCCGCCCGGGGCAGCTCGAACCGCTCCAGCTTCAGCTTCTCCTTGCAGATCTTGCGCATCTCCGCCTCGATCTGCTCTAAGTGCTCGGGGGTGAAAGCGAAGGGGGCGTCCATATCGTAGTACCAGCCCTCGTCGATGCTGGGACCGATGGCCAGCTTCACCTCGGGCCACAGCCGCTTGACCGCTTGGGCCATGATGTGGGAGCAGGTGTGCCAGTAGGTCTTGCGGTAGGTCTCGTTTTCAAAGGAATACAGTTCGTTTTCGTCCGCCATGATAGTCCTCCTTGTATTCTGGGGGAAGCAAAAAACGCCTCACCCCTGTTTTGTCCAGGGGTGAGACGCATCATACATCCCACGGTTCCACCCTGCTTGCGGCCTATCAAAAAGCCGCCGCTTGTGTCCGCTGTAACGGGCGGTCCCGGCCCGGTCTTCCCGGGCGGCTCAGGAGTGGTACAGCCGCCGCCTTCCGTAAAGCCCTTGCAGCTTCTGGGCCTCTCTCTGACCGGGGCAACGCGGTTTCTTCTCCGTCAACGCTGATTTTACAAAGGGAGTGTATCACGCCTCGGGGGAAAAGTCAAGTCCAGGCAGCATTAGGAAAACCGCTTTTGAATGCCGCTCTGCTTCAAGACAGCGTTCGCGGTGTGTCGGGATTTGATCTTCCCATCCACGGTCACATGGCGGGCGGTAATAGGGCTATACCAAATGTCATGGTCGCCTTTCCCGTGACGCACAAAGTAGCACCCGGCGGCGCTCAGCAGCTCCCGGACCTCTTTTTCATATTCTGCCATTACATGGCCACCTGCTCCAGCCGTTGGGACACGATGTTCATCTCAACGGCGTCCGGGTCCGTCCCGTTCAGTGCCAACATCTCCGGTACGGCGTAACGCAGCCGTTCGATCAGCGCGTCCAGGGACCCGGATTCCAGCACCAGTCCCGGCACGTCGTCGCTTTCCGCTACCCACACTCTGGCCTCATCGTCCCATGTCGCCCGAATGGTCAAGCTCATCGTATCACCGCTCCTTTCCCGTTCCTGCTTTCTCTATATGTTTATTGTATACGTATCCCCAGAAAAAAGTCAAGAAAAATAAAACTCCCCGCCCGCTGGGGCGGAGAGTTGGTTCGTAAAAAGGGGGGGCGGTTTAGCCGCCGAGGTAGGCGGCCTTCACCGATTCATCGGTGAGCAGCTCTTGGGCGTCAGCGGATTTGACCACCTTGCCCGTCTCCAGCACATAGCCCCGGTTGGCCACGGAGAGGGCCATCTGGGCGTTTTGCTCCACCAGCAAAATGGTGGTGCCGTTTTTGTGCAGGGCCTTGATGATGTCGAAGATCTGGTCCACCAGGATGGGGGCCAGGCCCATAGAGGGTTCGTCCAGCATCATCAGCTTCGGCTTGCTCATCAGTGCCCGGCCCATGGCCAGCATCTGCTGCTCGCCGCCGGAGAGGGTGCCGCCGATCTGGCGGCGGCGCTCCTTGAGCCGGGGGAAGAGGGCGTAGACCTCCTCCAGGGAGCCGTCCACACCCTTGCCCGAGCGGATATAGGCGCCCATCTCCAGGTTTTCCTCCACCGTCATCTGCAAAAAGATACGGCGGCCTTCGGGGACGTGGGCCAGGCCGTGGGCCACCAGCTTGTGGGGGGCCACGGAAGAGATGTCCTTATCCTGGAAGGTGATGGAGCCGGTCTTGGATCGGAGCAGGCCGGAGATGGTCTTCAGAGTGGTGGACTTGCCCGCGCCGTTGGCGCCGATGAGGGTGACGATCTCCCCCTCGGCCACCTCAAAGGACACGCCCTTGATGGCGTGGATGGCGCCGTAGTAGACGTTGATGTCATCCACCTTCAACAGAGTTCCCATGCCGTCACACCTCCCGCTTCTTGCCCAGGTAGGCTTCGATGACCTGGGGATTGTTCTTGATCTCGTCGGGCGTTCCCTTGGCGATGATTTCGCCGAAGTTCAGCACGGCGATGCCCTCGCAAATGCCCATGACCAGGGACATATCATGCTCGATGAGCAGAATGGCGATGTGGAAGGTATCCCGGATCTTCACGATGTTTTCCATCAGCTCGGCGGTCTCGGAGGGATTCATGCCCGCCGCCGGCTCGTCCAGCAAAAGAAGGGACGGATTGGTGGCCAGGGCCCGCACGATCTCCAGCCGCCGCTGGGCGCCGTAGGGCAGGCTACCAGCCTCATGGTTTGCCAGGTCCTCCATGTCAAAGATGTGCAAAAGCTCCATGGCGCTCTCATGGGCCCGGCGCTCTTCCTTCCAATAGCCCGGCATACGGAGGATACCCTGGAACATCCCGTAGCGGGTATGGTTGTGAAGGCCCACCTTCACGTTTTCCTCCACCGTCAGGTTGTTGAACAGCCGGATGTTCTGGAAGGTCCGGGCGATACCCGCCCGGTTGACCTGGACGGTGTTCATGTTGTGGGTATCCACGCCGTCGAGCAAAATGGTGCCCCGGGTGGGCTGGTAGACCTTGGTCAGCAGGTTGAACACCGTGGTCTTACCCGCGCCGTTGGGGCCGATGAGCCCGGCGATCTCGGTGCGGCCGATGGCCATGTTAAAGTCCTTGACGGCGGTGAGGCCACCAAAGTCGATGCCCAGGTGCTGGCACTCCAGGATGGGGTCTTGGTTGATGTCCCGCTCGGGGATGATGTTCTTGGAGGGAACGGGCACCAGCCGGGTGGGCTCACGCTTGATCTTCTCGCTCACTGCTGGGCACCCCCTTTCGCCGGCGCGGCAGGTCTTTTGCGTTTCAAAAGGGTCGTGACCTTGCCAAAGAAGGCCTTGATGGTGGGATTGTTGGTGACGATCATCACGATGATGAGGACGATGGCGTAGACCAGCATCCGGTAGTCGGCAAACTCCCGCAGGGCCTCGGGCAGGATATAGAGCACGGTGGCCGCCACGATGGAGCCCCAGATGTTGCCCAGGCCGCCCAGCACCACATACACCAGCACCAGGATGGAGGTGTTGAAGTTGAACTTGGTGGAAACGATGGAGGAGTAGTTAAGGCCGTAGAGCGCGCCGGCGGCGCCGGCTAAGGCGGCGGAGGTAACGAAGGCCATCATCTTATACTTGGTGGCGTTGATGCCTACGCTCTCGGCGGCAATGCGGTTATCCCGAATGGCCATGATGGCCCGGCCCGCCCGGGAGCGGACCAGGTTGAGCACGATGACCAGGGTGATCATGATGAGCACAAAGCCCGCGGCGAAGCTGGAGATGGCGGTGACGCCGGTGGTGCCCTGAGCGCCCTTGATGATGACGGTACCGCCCGCGGCCAGGTTCAGATCGGCGGCGGACTTGGTGCCGGTGAGGTTGAAAATAATATGCAGACCCTTGCTGTCACAGCCCACGATCAGGCAGTTCATCAGCTCCTTGATGATCTCGCCAAAGGCCAGGGTGACGATGGCCAGGTAGTCGCCCCGCAGCCGCAGCACCGGGATACCGATCAGCGCCCCGGCCACGCCGGCCAGCAGCGCGCCCGCCAGAATGGCCACAGCCAAACGCAGAGGAGCGAAGGGAATGGCGTCGGTCAGGCTCATGGCGGTGACCGCGCCGGAGAAGGCGCCCACGCTCATAAAACCCGCGTGGCCCAGGCTCAGCTCGCCGGAGATGCCCACCACCAGGTTCAAGCTCACCGCCATGACCACATAGCAGCACGCCGGCACCAGCCAGCCCTGCTGGGAGCGGCTCAAAACGCCGTTGCCGTTGAGAACAGAGATCAGGATAAAGGCCACAGTGACCCCCAGGTAGGTGAGAAAGTCCACCTTGGTGGTCCGCTTCAAAGACTTTAATTTCTTCATGGCCGCCACCTCAAACTTTCTCGGGCACGTACTTGCCCAGCAGACCCGACGGGCGCACCAGCAGCACCACGATGAGCACGGCGAAGACGATGGAGTTGGCCAGGCTGGTAGAGATATAGGCCTTAGCCAAGGCCTCGATGATGCCGATGAGCAGTCCGCCCAGCAGGGCGCCGGGGATGGAGCCGATGCCGCCGAAGACGGCGGCGGTGAAGGCCTTAATGCCGGGCATGGAGCCGGTGGTAGGCATCAGGGTGGGGGAGTAGGAGCAAAGCAGCACCCCAGCGATGGCCGCCAGGGCAGAGCCGATGGCAAAGGTCATGGAAATGGTGGCGTTGACGTTGATGCCCATGAGCTGAGCCGCGCCCTTGTCCTCCGAGCAGGCCCGCATGGCCTTACCCATCTTGGTCTTGGTGGTGAAGAGGGTCAGGGCAATCATAATCACCACGCAGGCGGCCATGGTGAACAGGGACAGATAGCTGATGGACAGCTCGCCCAGCTGGAGCACGTTGGGCTCGCCAGCGGCGTTGGTGGAGGGGATCAGGGGCGTAAAGACCTTGGGGTTAGCGCCCCAGATCAAAAGGGCGCTGTTTTGTAGCAGGTAGCTCACGCCGATGGCGGTGATGAGTACGGCCAGAGACGTAGCCTGCCGAAGGGGCTTATAGGCGAGGCCCTCGATGATGACGCCCAGCACCGTGCACACCACCATGGCCAGTACCAGAGCCAGCCAGCCGTTGAGGCCCATATAGCTCATAGCGCAGAAGGAGACATACCCGCCCACCATGATGACGTCGCCATGGGCAAAGTTCAGCATCTTGGCGATGCCGTAGACCATGGTGTAGCCCAGGGCGATGATGGCGTATACGCTGCCCACATTCAAGCCGATGATCAGGTTTGACAAAAATCCCATGGGGCTTCCTCTCTTTCTCAAAAACTTGTTTTCGCGCAGATACCACATATGGCAGAAACCAAGACGTGGCCACGCCGTCCGCGTCCTCGTTTCCGCCATAGGCGTTGGATGAAAAGGGGAGAGCTGGCGGGAAGGTGGGCCCTTCCCGCCAGCTGTGTTTGGTCAATAACGCGCTTACTGGGGCAGGACGTACACGCCGTTCTCGATGACCACGGCCATGGGGGCCTTGGACACGGCGCCGCTGGCGTCCCAGGTCATGCCCGTGCCGGTGAGGCCGTCCACGCTGATGGTGGGCATCACGGCCACAACGGCGTCGCAGATGTCGGCGGCGGACATGTCGGCAGTGCAGCCGGCAGTCTCCAGAGCGGTCTTGATGGTGTAGACACAGTCATAGGCGTCGGCGGCGAACTGGTTGGGGGTCTCGCCGTAGAGGTCGTTGTACTTGCTGACGAAGGACTGGGTCAGAGCGTCGTCGGCGTCGGCGGAGAAGGGGGTCAGCAGCATAACGCCCTCAGCCAGAGAGGTGTCAAAGTTCTCCATGGTCAGAATGCCGTCCATGCCGTCCACGCCGAAGTAGGTGGGCTTGTAGCCGGCGGCGGTGGCCTGGGTCATGATGACGGAGGCGGGCTGATAGTACATGGGCAGGAAGATCAGGTCGGCCCCGGCGGACTGGCAGCCGGCCACCTGGACGGAGAAGTCGGTCTGGGTATCCTCGGTGAAGGTGCCCTCATAGACCACCTCCAGGCCCTTAGCGGCAGCCTCGGCCACAAAGGTGTCCCGAATGCCGGTGGAGTAAGCGTCGTCGTTCTTATAAATAACGGCAATCTTGGCGGAGGCCATGTTCTCGGCCATGTAGTCGGCGGAGGCGGTGCCCTGGTTGGGGTCGGTGAAGCAGACCTGGAACACGTTGTCCTTGCCGTCGATGACGTCGGCGGAGGAGGCGGAGGGGGTCAGCATGAACACGCGGTCCTGCATGGCCAGGGGGCTGACGGACAGGGCCGGGCCGGTGGTGACGGTGCCGACCAGGAGCTGCATCCCGTCGTCCAGCAGCTTGTTGTAGGCGTTGACGGAGGTCTCGGCGTCGTGGACGTCGTCCTCAAACTGCAGCTCGAACTTCACGGCGCTGTCAGAGGCGTTGATCTCGTCCACGGCGATCTGAGCGCCGCGCTGAGCGGCCATGCCGTAGATGGCGGCGCCGCCGGTCAGGGGGCCAATGCCGCCCAGCTTAAAGGTGCCGGAGGCAGCGCCCACGGGGGCGTCGGTGGCGGGCACGTCGCTGGCGGGAGCGTCAGAGACAGGAGCGTCGGTGGCGGGGGTGTCGTCGCCGCCGCCGCAGGCGGCCAGGGCGAAGACCATCGCCAGGGCCAAAAGCAGAGCAAGATACTTTTTCATTTCATTCAACCTCCTTTAAGGTTATTGACAATTGTAGACTCGGCAGTTAAATTTGTCAACTTTACAAACAGACAAATGACGGGGGCCAAAACCCCCGTCATTTGTGAATTCTGTCAAATCGCAAAGCCGCCGTCCACCGCTAAGACCTGGCCGGTGATAAAGGAAGCGGCGTCCGAACAGAGGAAGGCCACCGCCGCCGCCACCTCCTCCGGCCGGCCGATCCGCCCCAGGGGCGTCGCCTCCGCCAAGTCCGCAAAGTCTTGTGGCTCTAGGCGTGCGTTCATCTCGGTGTCGATGACGCCCGGGGCCACGCAGTTCACCGTCACCCCGCTGGGGCCCACTTCCTTCGCCAGAGCCTTGGTCAATCCAACGGCCCCGGCTTTGGCGGCAGAGTAGGCCGCCTCACAAGAGGCCCCGCGCAGGCCCCAGATGGAGGAAACGGTCACGATCTTCCCCTGTTTTCGCCCGATCATATGGGGCAAAACCGCCCGACAGCAGTGAAATATCCCGTCCAGGTCGGCGGCCATAACGCCCCGCCAGTCGCCATCCGTCATATCCTGCAAAAGTCCCACATGGGCCACCCCGGCATTGCATATCAAAATGTCAAGTTGACAAAATTTATCCAACACATTGTCAACCGCCGAGGCCACGCTTTTTGGGTCGGCCACGTCGCAGGGCACCGCATATCCGCCCAGCTGGGCGGACAGACCCTCCGCCTGGGCCTGCCGGGTATGGTAGCCCACGCAGACAGTCACGCCATCCGCGGCCAGAGCCCGGCAAATGGCCGAGCCGATCCCTCCTGTGCCGCCGGTGACCAGCGCGACTTTCATAAAAACGCCCCCTTGCTTACTTTTGCTCGATTATACCACGCTCTCGGCAAAAAGAAAACCCTCCGCAAAGCGGAGGGCTTTCTGGACCTCGGGCTGTCACGCTTCCGTTGGGCGTGCTTGTCGCCGGTTCTTTCGCCGCCCTTGGCGAAAATGTTGCTCACGCCTTGCGGCGTTCGCCTGTTTTTCGCGTACGGGCGGCTCCAAGCCCGGCAGCCCGCCTACGGGTCGCGCTTCGTTTTAATACATCCCGCCCATGTCGGGGTTGGCGGGAGCGGGGGCGGGGGGCTCGGGCTTGTCGGCCACCAGGGACTCGGTGGTGAGCATCAGGGAGGCCACGCTGGCCGCGTTCTCCAGGGCGGAGCGAGTCACCTTGGTGGGGTCCACGATGCCGGAGGAGATCATGTCCACATAGGTCTCGTTGTAGGCGTCGAAGCCGTAGCCCGTCTTCTTGGACTGCTTGACCTGCTCCAGCACCACGCTGCCGTCGATGCCGGCGTTCTTGGCGATCTGGCGCATGGGCTCGGTGAGGGCGGCGGCGATGATGGCGGCGCCAGTCTTCTCGTCGCCCTCCAGGGTCTTGACCAGCTTATCCACAGCGGGGACGGCGTTGACATAGGCGGTGCCGCCGCCGGCCACGATGCCCTCCTCCACGGCGGCCCGGGTGGCGTTCAGGGCGTCCTCGATGCGCAGCTTCTTCTCCTTCATCTCCGCCTCGGTGGCGGCGCCCACGCGGATGATAGCCACGCCGCCGGCCAGCTTGGCCAGCCGCTCCTGGGCCTTCTCCTTGTCATACTCGGAGGTGGTGTTCTCGATGACGGTGCGGATCTGGGCCACACGGTCCTTCACGGCCTTGGAGGAGCCCGCGCCGTCCACGATGATGGTGTTCTCCTTGTTGCTCTTCACCTGGCGGGCCTTGCCCAGCATGTTGAGCTGGGTGTCCTTCAGCTCCATGCCCAGGTCGCTGGAGATCACGGTGCCGCCGGTGAGGATGGCGATGTCCTCCAGCATCTCCTTGCGCCGGTCGCCAAAGCCAGGGGCTTTCACACACAGAACATTCAAGGTCCCGCGCAGCTTATTGACGATCAGGGTGGACAGCGCCTCGCCCTCCACGTCCTCGGCGATGATGACCAGCTTCTTGCCCGACTGGATCACCTGCTCCAGGATGGGCAGGATCTCCTGGATGTTGGAGATCTTTTTATCGGTAATGAGGATAAGAGCGTCGTCAAAGACGGCCTCCATCTTCTCGGTGTCGGTGACCATATAGGGGGTGATGTAGCCCCGGTCAAACTGCATGCCCTCGACGACCTCGGAGTAGGTCTCGGCGGTCTTGGACTCCTCCACGGTGATGACGCCGTCGTGGCCCACCTTCTCCATGGCCTCGGCAATGAGCTTGCCGATGGTCTCGTCGCCGCTGGAGACAGCGCCTACCCGGGCAATATCCTCGGTGCCCTTGACCTTCTTGGAGTTCTTCTTGATCTCGGCGATGGCGGTCTCGGTGGCCTTGGCGATGCCCTTCTTCATGACCATGGGATTGGCCCCGGCGGCCAGGTTCTTCAAGCCCTCGCGGATGATGGCCTGGGCCAGCAGGGTGGCGGTGGTGGTGCCGTCGCCGGCCACGTCGTTGGTCTTGGTGGAGACCTCCTTGACCAGCTGGGCGCCCATGTTCTCAAAGGGGTCCTCCAGTTCGATCTCCTTGGCGATGGTCACGCCGTCGTTGGTGACCAGGGGAGAGCCGTACTTCTTGTCCAGCACCACGTTGCGGCCCTTGGGGCCCATGGTGACCTTCACGGTGTCGGCAAGCTGGTTGACGCCCCGCTCCATAGCCTTGCGGGCGTCCTCGCCGTAGCAAATGAGTTTAGACATATTGTATTACCTCCTAGTTATAAATGCCTCGCAGAGTTCGCCGCGTCAGCGGCGAAGGATCATAATTATTTTTTGTCAGGACATGCGCCTGACAAAAAATACTTCTCGGATTTTGGTTGTGCCCGCAGGGCGCGGCCAAAATCCGCAAACCTCACCGGAAACGGCGAAGCCGTTTTCGGTGACTTACTCGACGATGGCGAGAATATCGGACTGGCGGACGATGTTGTACTCCACGCCGTCCACCTTGACCTCGGTGCCGGAGTACTTGCTGGTGATGACCTTGTCGCCCTTCTTGACGGTCATCTTGACCTCCTTGCCGTCCACCATGCCGCCGGGGCCAACGGCGACCACCTCGGCCACCTCGGGCTTCTCCTTGGCCGCGCCGGTGAGAATGATGCCGCTCTTGGTCTTCTCCTCGGCCTCTACCAGCTTTACCACAACACGGTCTGCCAACGGTTTCAACTTCATAATAGGTTCCCTCCTATAATATAATAACTACTTTGGGGATTAGCACTCTTTTTGCCGGAGTGCTAACGCTTGTATGATAATACCTCGCCTGCCAAAAAAAATCAACCCCCTTTTTCAAAAAAAGGAGGTCGATTTTCAAAAAATTAAAATTCTGTTCACAAAGCGGCCCCGACAGGCTCTTTTTCGACCCGATAGGACGCGCCCACCGGCCAGAAGAAGTTTAATTTTTTCTCCGACAAGCCAATGGTCAGCAGCTCGTCGGATAAAACCTCGCCGTCGGCCACGGCGGTGATGGGCCGGTCGGCGCGCAGCGTCACCGGGCCCGGGCCCTTGTAAATATGGGCCACGCCCTCCAACTCCGCGGCCCGTCCCTTGGCGTACTTGCCCACCAGGCCGAGGAAGTCCCGCTTGCGCACGCCGGGCACCAGGATAAACTCCAGCTCCCCGTCGTCGGGCAGCGCGTCCGGGGAGGGCATAAAGCCGCCTCCATAGTAGCGGCCATTGCACACGCACACCAGGGTGATGGGCTCGTCCCACGCCTGGCCGCCCAGCTCCACGGTCATGGGCTGGGCCAGGGGCTTAAAGACCACGTTGGCCGCCAGGCTCAGGGCGTAAGCCCCCATGCCGCCCACCAGGGGCAGGGCCTTGTAGCGGTCCACATCGGCGGCCACCCGGGCGTCGATCCCGGCGCAGACGATGTCCAGGCCCAGCACGCCGTTGCAGTCGATCAGATCCATGGCCGTCTGGGGGCCTTCCGCCAGGGCGTGGAGGTCCCAAAAGGACTTCTTATAGTCCTCGCCAAAGAGCTTTAAAAAGTCGTTGCCCGTGCCCAGGGGGATGTTAGTCACAGCCAGGTTCTCTTGGCCTGCCGCCTCTTGGACCACCTGATTCAAGGTGCCGTCTCCGCCGCAGGCGTAAAGCCGGATGGCCTGGTCGCTCTGGGCGTAGTGCCGGGTGATCCGCACCGCGTCGCCGGGGGACTCGGTCAGGGTGAGGGTGTAGGTGAGCCCCAGCGCCCGGCAGGCCGCCTCGATGGTCTGGGCCGCCTTTTTCGCCGCGCCGGGCTTGCCCGCCCGGGGGTTGATCAGAAACGCGTGGAGCATGGCCGTCACCTCACTTTACAGATACTGAAACAGGGTGCACATCAGAGGGCCGTTGTAAAGCTTGCGTTTCTTGGGGGCCGGGCGGCCAAAGCAGCGCTCAAATTCCGTGTGGCTGGACAGGAGATACAGCTCCCAGCCCGCTCCCAGCTTGGCAAAAGCCTTGCCAAAGTCCCGGTAGAGCGCCTCCGCCTCCCGCTTTTCCATGAGCCGCTGGCCATAGGGTGGGTTGGTGACCATGCGCCCGGCGCTTTGGTCGGTGGTAAACTGCCGGGCGTCGGCCACCGCGAAGGAAATGCGGTCGTCTACCTCGGCCAGAGCGGCGTTCTGCCGGGCCAGGTCCACGGCGGCTGGGTCGATGTCACTGGCAAAAATATCGTACTTGCCGTCATATTCCTTGTCCATGGCTTCATCCGCCGCTTCCAGCCAGGTCTCCCGTGGTACAAACGCCCACTTCTGGGCGGAGAAGGCCCGGTTCAGGCCGGGTGCCCGGTTTTTGGCGATCAGGGCGGCCTCGATGGGGATGGTGCCGCTGCCGCAAAAGGGATCGACAAAGGGTCCCTTGCCGTGGTAGCGGGAGAGGAGCACCATGGCGGCGGCCAGGGTCTCCCGGAGAGGCGCAGTGACCCCCAGGGCCCGATAGCCCCGCTTGTGGAGGCTGGGGCCGGAGGCGTCCAGGCCGATGGTGACTATATCCTTAAAGATCAGGCACCGGATGGCGTACTGGGCTCCGGTCTCGGGCAGGGTCAGGAGACCGTATTTGCCCCCCAGGCGCTTGGCCACCGCCTTTTTCACCATATTGGAGCAGGTGACGGCGGCGTGGAGCTGGGAGTTCACGCACTGGCAGCGGACGGGGAAGGCCCCGCTGCGGGGAATATAGTCCTCCCAGGGGAGGGCGGAGACGCCGTCGAATAATTCGTCGAAATCCGTCGCCGGAAAACGCCCCAGCAGCAAAACGACCCGCTCGGCGGTGCGCAAGTTCACGTTGAGCCGGGCCAGGTCGGCCAGGGTCCCCTTGCACAGCACTCGGCCGTCCTCGCCCTTCACGTCCCGCAGGCCCAGCCGCTTGCACTCCTGGGCCGCCACGCCCTCTATGCCAAAGAGGGTGGGAAGCAAAAAGGTGTAGTCGGCCATGTCATACCTCCCGAAGCCGCTTGCCGCAGGCCAAAATAGCGGCCTCCACCAGCAGCTCCATGGCGTCGATGTAGTAGCCGGGCAGGCCGTGGTAGGCCCGGTAGACAGACAGCTCCGTGCAGCCCAGGATGGCCCCGTCGCAACCGTTGGCCCGGCAGGCTTTGTCGATGGCGGCGAATTTTTCCCGGCTGCCCTGCTCGCCCCGCTTGATCTCGTCATAGATAATGGAGGTCACCAGGGCCTGGGTCTGCGGGTCCGGCGTCCAGCTCGCAAGGCCCAAAGCGTCAAACTCGCGCTGATAGACGCCGGTCTTCACCGTGCCCTCGGTAGCCAGGATGGCGGTCTTCTTGCGGCCCAGGGACCCGGCCCTTTGCACCGCCAGCCGGGGCATATGCAAAAGGGGGATGGACACCGCGCTTTGGATGTCGGCCGCAAAGTAATGGGAGGTATTGCAAGGCACGGCCAGCAGGGTACAGCCCGCGCGCTCCAGCAACTTGGCGTCGGCCACCAGACGCGCCCGGACGTCGTCGTCATGGCCGGAGAGGATGGCCTCAGTTCGGTCGGGCATGGCCGCGTCGCTCAGGATCAGGGCAGACAGATGCTCCTGGTCCCGGGCAGCGTCGGTACGGTCCAGAACGCGCTGGTAAAACACCTGGGTGGCCTGGGGCCCCATGCCGCCCAAAACGCCGAGACGGTGATCCATGGCGGCGCCTCCTTTCTCTTTGGTAGATTCTCTTTTTCAGGGGGCAGGGCTCAGCCCGTCACCCGCTTGACGGTGGACACACCGTGGATCTGGCCCAGCTTGTTGATGACCTGCTGGAGCTCGCCCTTGTCTTTGACCTCCACCTCTACAGTGACCAGGGCCGCGCCGTCGTCGCTGGCCCGGGCGGAGAGGGTGCAGACCCGGACTTTTAAACTGGATAGTACCGTCGCCACATCCAGCGCCAGTCCATCGCGGTCAGGGGCGGACAGCTCCAAGGCGGTGCGGTAGCCCTCCAGATCGCCCTCTACCCAGCTGACGTTGACCCACCGGCCTGCCTGGTGGGCGTCGGTGTGGTCAAACTGGGCGTTGGGGCAGTCGGCCCGGTGGACGGACACGCCGTAGCCCCGGGTAATAAAGCCGATGACCGGGTCGCCGGGCACCGGGGTGCAGCACTTGGCGAACTTCACCATGCAGTTGCCAAGCCCCTCCACCACGATGCCGCTTTCGGTATGCTTGGGCGCTTTCGTCTGGCTATGGGCCGCAGTGCCCATGCCGGGGTAGATGACGCCGGGACCGTCCGGGCTTGTCTTGACCTCCTGGGCCTTGGCAATGCGGGAGAGCTCGTCTTTGATGCGGGCCACGGCCTTGACGGCGGTGGTGCCGCCGTAGCCGATGGAGGCGCACAGATCGTCAAAGGAGCCCTGGCCCACCTTTTTCAAAATGGCGGGGAGGTTTTCCGAGGCCGTCACCTGGCTCAGGGTAATGCCCATGTGCCGCAACTCGCCCTCCAGCATCACCTTGCCGCTGGCAATATTCTCCTCCCGCCGCTCTTTTTTGAACCACTGGCGGATCTTATTGCGGGCCTCGTTGGACTTACAGAGCTTGATCCAGTCCCGGCTAGGGCCGTGGGCGTTCTTGGCCGTGATGATCTCCACGATATCGCCGTTTTTCAGCGGCGTCTCCAACGGCACGATGCGGCCGTTTATTTTGGCCCCGGTCATGCGGTTGCCCACGGCGGAGTGAATGGCGTAGGCAAAGTCGATGGGACATGCCCCGGCGGGCAGGCTCTTCACGTCGCCCTGGGGGGTGAAGACGAACACCTCGTCGGCAAAGAGATCTACCTTCAAAGAGCGGACGAATTCCTCCGCGTCGGTATCCTGCTGGCTCTCCAGCAGCTTGCGGACCCACTCGTAGGTCTCCTCGCTGCCCAGGGAGCCGCTCCCAAGGCCCTGCTTATACTTCCAGTGGGCCGCGATGCCGTACTCGGCGGTCTGATGCATGGCCTGGGTGCGGATCTGCACCTCAAAGGGGATGCCCTCCCGGCCAATGACGGTGGTGTGCAGGGACTGATAGCCGTTGGGCTTGGGGGTGGAGATATAGTCCTTGAAGCGGCCCAGGACAGGGTTGAACATATCGTGGATACAACCCAGGACGTTATAGCAGGTGGGGATATCGTCCACGATGACCCGAAAGGCGTAGAGGTCAAAGATCTCGCTGATGGTCTTATTCTGGGTATACATCTTGCGATAGATGGAGTAGATGTGCTTCACCCGGCCATAGACCTTACAGGTGATGCCCTCGCTGGCAAGGCGCTGCTCCACCTTGCTCTGGACGCCGTGCATGAACTCTTCATGGACCGAGCTCTGGGCGGCCAGCTCCTTGGCGATCTCCTCGTAGCCCACCGGGTCCAGATATTGCAGCGACAGATCCTCCAGCTCCCACTTGATCTTCTGCATACCAAGGCGGTGGGCGATGGGGGCGTAGATCTCCATGGTCTCCAGGGACTTTTCCCGCTGCTTTTTGGATGACTGGTACTCCAGAGTGCGCATATTGTGCAGCCGGTCGCAGATCTTGATAAGGATGACCCGGATGTCCTTGCTCATGGCCATGAGCATCTTCCGCAGGTTCTCCATCTGCTCTTCTTCCTTGGTGACGTACTGCATCCTGGTCAGCTTGGTGACGCCCTCTACGATGTCGGCCACCGTGGGGCCAAAGAGCTTGGCGATGTCCTCATGGGTGGAGCCGGTATCCTCGATGCAGTCGTGTAAAAGGGCGGCCAGGATGGAGTCCATATCCATGCCAAGCTCCGCCACGATGGCGGCCACATGGAGGGGATGGATGATATAGGGCTCGCCGGACTTGCGCTTTTGCCCGGCGTGCTGGGTGTCGGCATAGCGGAAGGCCCGCTCCATGCGCTCTAGGTCGGCGGTGGGGCTATAGGCCCGTACCCGCTCTACCAGCTGTTCATATTGCTCCAAAACAGGGTCCATGACGCTTCACCCCTCCTCCGCAAAGCCGTGCAGGCGAATTAAGATCGGGCTTTGCTCCAGATCTACCTTGGGTCCCCGGGGTCGCAGGGTGACGCTGACTCTGTCCTCCTGGGCGGACAGGTCGATGAGGCCCCTCTCATAAAAGACCTCCAGACCCACCACCGCCCGGCCAAGGGCCAGGTCGCCGGCGATGTCGGCCACCGGGGCCAAGGTCATAGGGGCCCGGTCCCGGACCCGCCGCCACAGGGTCTCAAACTGGCCGCGGCTGGGGATCAGGGCCAGTGCCTCCCCCGGGGTCAGGTCCTCGCCGTGGTAAAACTTGCGGCACAACTCCTCCTGGCCCTGCGCCCTGCGGGCGTCCTGGAGTACCAGCTGAACGGTGCGCTTGCCGCGAAAATCGTTGATCTGGGGCACGAAGGCCACGTCGGCCACGTCGTCGTCGCGCAGGTCCCAGCTGTCCTTGGGGCAGGAAAAATAGATGCCCTGGAGCCGCTGCGCGCCGGCCTTGAGGCGAAGGCGCAGATGCTTGCCGTCCACCCCCACCCGGGTCAGATCGCAAAGTCCCGTCCCGGAGAGGCAGAATACGGGCTTGGGATTGCCGCAGCCGTAAGGCTCCAGCCGCTCCAGAGCCTCCACCTCCTGGACGCTCAACAGGCTCGGGTCGTCCAGGGCTACGTCCACATGGAGCCGGGCCCCAGCCTTCTGGGCGCGGCCTTTTTCCGCCCACGCGCAAAGGCGCTCCTTCAGCGCGGGGATATTGGATTCCCGGACAGTGAAGCCCGCGGCCATGGCGTGGCCGCCAAAGCCCTCCAGCAGCTCGGCGGCGTTTTGCAGCCCTTCAAAGACAGACAGATCGTCCACGCCCCGGCAAGAGCCCTTGCCCATGCCGTCTTGCAGGGAAATCATGAAGGTGGGCTTATGGAACTTATCGGCCAGGCGGGAGGCCACGATGCCCACCACGCCCTGGTGCCAGCCCTCGGCGTGGAGCACGATGGCGGCGTCGCCCATGGCCTCGGCCAGCACCCGCTCCTCGCAGACGCCGAAGATCTCGCCCTCCAGCGCCTGGCGCTGACGGTTGAGCTCGCACAGCCGCTGGGCCAGGGGCATGGCCTCCTGGATGCCAGGGCTCAGCAGCAGCTCCACGGCCACCTCGGTGACGCCCAGCCGCCCGGCGGCGTTGAGCCGGGGAGCAAGGCCGTAGCCCAGGGTGACGGCGGTGACGGTCTCGGCGGCTCCGGCGGCCTCCAAAAGGGCCTGGATGCCGGGCTTGTCGCCGGCATTGATGCGCTCCAGCCCCGCGTGGACCATGGCCCGGTTTTCGTCCACCAAGGGCATGACGTCGGCCACGGTGCCCAGGGCGGCCAGGGACACATATTCCTCATAACCACAGCCCATAGCCATGGCCAGCTTCATAGCGACGCCCACGCCGGCCAGGCCCTTGAAGGGATAAGGGCAGCCCGGGCGATGGGGGTCCACCACCGCCACGGCGTCCGGCAGGGTCTCTTTGCAGGCGTGGTGGTCGGTAATGATGACCTCCATGCCAAGCTCCCTGGCATACTCCACCTCGTCCACAGCGGTGATACCGCAGTCCACTGTGACCACCAGCTGGGCGCCCTGTTGTTTCAGCGCGTCCAGCCCGCGGCAGTTGAGGCCGTAGCCGTCCTCCAGCCGCCGGGGGATATACCAGAGCACCCGGCCGCCCCGGCGGCGGAAAAAGTCGTATAACAGGCATGTGGCGGTGACGCCGTCCACGTCGTAGTCGCCGTAAACGGCGATGGTCTCGCCCTGGGACAGCGCCTGCTCCAGCCGCGCCACGGCCTCCTGCATGCCCGCCAGGAGCATGGGATCGTGGAGCAAGCCGGGGTCGGTGCGCAAAAACTCCCGGGCCTCTGCCTCGGTGGTCAGGCCCCGGGCCGCCAGCACCCGGCCCAAAAGCGCCGGCACGCCCGGCAGCGCCGGCGCCGCGGATGCCGGGACCTCCCAGCTTTCATATCTCATAGCTTCCCCCACAGGCGGCGCCCAAGCGCGCCGCCCCACTTTAAAATTTTTTCTATTGTATCATTATATTGGTGTAATTGCAAGGGAAAGAAGCGCCTGAGCCGTCGCGAGCAGCGGGCTAAGGCCCGGAGCGGAGCGAAATGGCGCAGGGGCTTAGAACCGCGTCGCGAGCAGGCGAGGCGTGACAGCCCTAAGGCGTCTTTCGATTTCTTTTCAGCTGCCGTTCAAAAAAGTCCTTGCATTTCGTCACACTTTTGACACAAATTAAGTGTATTCTGGGTATCGAAAATCAAAAAGGAGGGAACCTTTATGTATATTGACGACCATGAGGAAAACATTTTAGACGACCCCAGCCTGCGGCCCGCGACCGCCCAGGACCTGCCCGGCGACGCCCCCGCCGCGGAGGCTTCCACACAGCAGGAGCCCTCTGCCGCCGAGGCTCCGGCGGAGGCGGTGGTCGAGACCCCAGTGGTCTCGGCGGCGACCCCCGCCAAGGCCAAGAAAAAGCGGATGTGGCCCAAGGTGACCGCGGCGGTGCTGGCCTGCGCGCTGATCGGCGGTCTGTCCGGCTTTGGCGGCTCCATGCTGGGCCGCCATGTGGGCGCGGCCGTGTCCGGCAGCCGTGGCGGCACCGTTATCTACGAGGGGACGGGCACCCCCGTCACCGTCAACCTCTCCAACACCGCGGGCCGGGTGCTGTCGGCGGCGGAGGTGTACGCCAGCAACGTCAACTCCGTGGTGGGCATTACCACCCAGGTCACAACTAATGTCTGGGGGCAGCAGGTGTCCGCCGCCGCCGCGGGCTCAGGCTTTGTGATCACCCAGGACGGCTATATCGTCACCAACTATCACGTCATTGAAAACGCCACCTCCATCAAGGTCCAGTTCAAAAACGGCGACACCTTTGACGCCCGCGTGGTGGGGACGGAGGAGGAAAACGATGTGGCGGTGCTGAAGATCGACGCCACCGGTCTGACCCCGGTCCGGCTGGGCTCCTCAAGCGACCTGGTGGTGGGCGAAAACGTCGTGGCCATCGGCAACCCCCTGGGCGAGATGACCTACTCCATGACCGGCGGGCTGGTCTCCGCTCTGGACAAGGCCCTGACCATGAGCGACGGCACCGTCATCAATGTACTCCAAACGGACGCCGCCATCAACTCCGGCAACTCCGGCGGCCCTTTGTTTAACATGTACGGCCAGGTGGTGGGCATCACCAACGCCAAGTATTCCAACAACGGCTCTTCCCAGGCCTCCATCGAGGGCATCTCCTTCGCCATTCCCATCGACGACGTCAAGGATATTATCAAGGACCTGATGGAACACGGCTACGTCACCGGCAAGCCCCTGGTGGGCGTCACCCTCTCCACCACCAACGCCACCGAGGCCGCCAAGTACGGCCGCTCCGGCGGCGCCTATGTCCAGAGCGTGGTCCCAGGCGGCGCCGCGGACAAGGCCGGGCTGCGCCGGGGCGATATCATCACCGCCGTGGACGGCCAGGAGATCGATGGCCACGCCGCCTTTATTGAGATCAAGAACAACCACAAAGCAGGCGAGAGCGTTACCCTTACCGTAGACCGGGAGGCCCGGATCATCACCCTGGAGCTGACCTTTGACGAGCAAAAGCCCGACGACCCCCTGGGGCAGGTCCCCGCCGACAGCGACAGCACCTGGGACGACAGTCAGGACGACGACTACGATTACGACTACAACTACGGCGGCCGCGGGTATGACCCTTTCAGCTGGTTTGGGTGGTAAGAAGCGCGAGCATAGGCGCATAGCGACCGATGGACCGGAGCGAGGGCGAGCGGGGGGGCCGCAAGGCCCCGCAGACCAGCCCGAGACGGAGGGGCGATGCGTGCCGGTGGCACGCGTCCCATCGCACGACCGAGCCGACAGGCGAGAAGCGGGAGCGGCCATGCGCCCAATGCGAGCGTGACAGCCAAATATTTCTTCTTTCCCCATTGCATTTTTTCGCAAAAGCGTGTAAAATAAAGATAACTTAGGGCAAGGAGGTAGCTTCCCATGAAAAACGTCATGAAGATCCTGGCCGCCGTTTTGGCCACCGCCGCCGCTATCTGCGCCGTGGTCGTCTTTTGGGAAAACATTACCCAGGGCGTTGGCTGCGTGGCCAACAAGGTCCGCTCCCGCCGTCAGTACGCCGAGGGCTGCTGCTGCGACGACGAGGACTATACGGACTGGGACGAATAAACAAATAGAAAAAATCACCCCGGAGCGTTTGCTCCGGGGTGATTTTTATGCTTTAGCAGGGCTCTCCCTCCAAGAAGTACGTCGCCTCCATGTCCGCGACAGACAGGGCAAAGGCCAGGGGATACTGCTCCAGGGCCTTGCCCACCAGGCCCTTATCTTCGCTGCCGGAGAAGCCCATGTGCCAGCGGATGGCCATGGCCTCCTCCCGGGTAAGGCGCATAAAGCCAGAGATGATGTATACGCTCTTTTCCCCGTGGCCGTAGGGGAGGGGATCTTCATAGAAGAAGGTGGGCACCTTCTCCCACTGCCCCGTGGCGTCGTTTTTCACGTTCCGGGTGCCCGATCTATAGCAGCCGATCTTGCAAAGATCGTGCAGCAGCGCCGCGATGGCCACGGTCTCGGGGCTGTATTCCAGGCCGTACAGCTCCTCCACCCGGGGCCGGGCCAGGTAGTCCTTCAGGCAGTCATAGACGTTCACCGAGTGCTCGCAAAGACCGCCAGGGTAGGAGCCGTGGAACTTGGCCGAGGCGGGAGCGGTAAAAAAGTCGGACTTATTCATCAGGTAGTCCAGCAGGGCGTCGGCGCCCTCCCGGGTGATGTTCTCCTGGAAAATTTCAATAAATTCGTCCTTCATGTCGGGCATGATACGTCCTCCTTTTTTATGGGGTAAACGCGGCGCGTCAAGGATGCCGCGCCCTACGAAGACGCAGGAAGGTTCGTTAAAATTTGTAGGGGCCGGCCTCCCGGACGGCCCGCACGTCATTCCTTGAACTTCATGCTCTCCATGACCGCCAGCTCGTCGCAGCGGTTGTTATATTCGTTTTCAGCGTGGCCCTTGACCCAGTGGCAGCGGACGGTATGGATGTCGCATAGCGCCAAAAGCCGCTCCCAGAGGTCCGGGTTCAGCGCCGGCTTTTTGTCCGGCTTGCGCCAGCCCTTGGCCTGCCAGGACCGGGCCCAGCCCTTTTCCAACGCGTCGATGACGTACTTGCTGTCTGAGTAGAGCTCCACTACGCAGGGCTCCTTTAAAAGCTCCAGCGCGGCGATCACCCCGGAGAGCTCCATGCGGTTGTTGGTGGTCTGGGCTTCGCCGCCGGACAGCTCCCGCTTGTGGCGGCCATACATCAAGATCGCGCCCCAGCCGCCGGGCCCGGGATTGCCGCTACAAGCGCCGTCGGTATAGATGGTGACTGTTTTCATTCCTCGGTGGCGTCGTCGCCGGAGTCGTCCGCGGCCTCGGCAGGGGCGTCCACTTCCTCCATCTCGGTGTCGGGGACGTTGACCTCCTCCTCGTTGTCTCGCTCGGCCAGAGCCAGGGAGATGACCTGATCCCCCTCCTCCTTAAAGCGCATAACGATGACGCCCTGGGTGGAGCGGCCCGCCTGGCGCACCGCGTCCACGTGGGTGCGGATGAGAATGCCCGACTGGGTCACCAGCAGCAGATCCTCGCTGCCGTCCACCACTTTGATGCCCACCACGGGCCCTGTTTTCTCGGTGCAGAGGTAGTTGCGAATACCGGAGCCGCCGCGCTTTGTGATGCGGTAATCCTCCACCGGGGTACGCTTGCCGTAGCCCTTTTCGGTAATGGAAAGGACACACTTGCCCGCCGTGGCCCGGGCGGCGCCCACCACGTAGTCGCCCTCCTTGAGCCGGATGCCCCGGACGCCCACGGCGTCCCGGCCCACGGCCCGGACGTCGGTCTCATGGAAGCAGACGGCTTGGCCCAAATGGGTGGCGATCAGGATGTTCTGGTCCCCGTCAGTCTCCCGGACGGAGATCAGGCTGTCGCCCTCGCCCATACGAAGAGCCCGGATGCCGTTATTGCGCAGATTCTTTAGGCGGTTGGCCTCCATGCGCTTGACTACGCCCAGCTTGGTGACCATCACCAGATACCGGCCGTCGTCGGCGATGGAGGGGGTGTGGATCATGGTCTGGATGCGCTCGCCCTGCTCCACCTGGAGGATGTTGACAATGTTGGTGCCCTTGGCGGCCTTGCCGCTTTCAGGGATCTGATATCCCTTCTTGCGGTAGACCTTGCCGGTGTCGGTGAAAAAGAGGATGTAGTCGTGGGTGGAGGCGGTAAAGAGGTCCACCACATAGTCCTCGTCCCGGGTGGTAATGCCCTTTTTGCCCATGCCGCCCTTAGACTGGGCCGTATACTCGCTCACCGGGGTGCGCTTGATATAGCCCGCCTTTGTGAGGGTAAAGACGCACTGCTCCTCCTCGATAAGGTCTTCGATGTCGATGTCGTTTTCGGCAAAGCCGATCTCGGTGCGGCGGTCGTCGCCGTACTTGTCCCGGATCTCGATCAGCTCGTCCTTCAAAACGCCCTTGAGCATCTCCTCGCTCTCCAGAAGGGCGGTGTAGTACTTGATCTTCTCCTGAAGCTCGTCATACTCGTTTTGGAGCTTTTCCCGGTTGAGGCCCTGGAGGGCGATGAGGCGCATATCGCAGATGGCCTGGGCCTGGACCTCGTCCAGACTAAAGCGCTCCATCAGGTTTTCCTTGGCGTTATCATAGCTGGAGCGGATGATCTTGATGACCTCGTCGATATTGTCCTGGGCAATGAGCAGGCCCTCCAAAATATGGGCCCGCTCCTGAGCCTTGCGGCGGTCATAGATGGTCCGGCGGCGGATGACCTCTTCCTGATAGGTGATGTATTCGTCCAGCATCTGCCGCAGGGTCAAAATTTTGGGCTGGCGCTGGTTGTCCACCAGAGCCAGCATGACGATGGCGAAGGTGGACTGCATGGCGGTCTGGGCAAAAAGGCGGTTGAGGACCACCTGGGGGTTGGCGTCCTTTTTCAGCTCGATGACGATGCGCATACCGTCCCGGTCGGTCTCGTCCCGAAGGCCGGAGATGCCCTCCAGCCGCTTTTCATGGACCTGGTCGGCGATGTTTTTCACCAGCATGGCCTTGTTGGTCTGGTAGGGGAGCTCGGTGACGATGATGCGGGTGCGGCCCTGGCCGTACTCCTCAAACTCCGTCCGGGCCCGGACCTGGATATGGCCCCGACCGGTGGCATAGGCCGCCCGGATGCCGCTGCGGCCCAGGATGATGCCCCGGGTGGGGAAGTCCGGACCCTGGATGTGCTCCATCAGGTCGTCCAGGGTGGCCTCGGGGTTATCCAGCACGCACAAGCAGCCGTTGATGACCTCGGTGAGGTTGTGGGGCGGGATGTTGGTAGTCATGCCCACGGCGATGCCGGAGGAGCCGTTGACCAGCAGGTTGGGGAACCGGGCGGGGACCACCCGGGGCTCCTTGCGGGACTCGTCAAAGTTGGGGTCCCAGTCCACCGTCTCCTTGTCGAGATCGCGCATCATCTCGTTGGCCATCTTGGCCATACGGGCCTCGGTGTAACGGTAGGCGGCGGGGGGATCGCCGTCGATGGAGCCGAAGTTACCGTGGCCGTCGATCAGGGGATAGCGCAAGGAGAAGTCCTGGGCCAGACGGACCATGGCGTCGTAGACCGACGCGTCGCCGTGGGGGTGGTACCGGCCCAGCACGTTACCTACGGCGGTGGCCGACTTCTTAAAGGGCTTGTCGGAGGTCAGGCCATCCTCGTACATGGCGTAGAGAATGCGCCGGTGAACGGGCTTCAGGCCGTCTCGCACATCGGGCAGGGCCCGGCTGATGATGACGCTCATGGCGTACTCAATGAAGGAGGTCTCCATCTCCTCCTTCAGGTCCACCGGCTGGATGATCTGGTTTTCGTAGGAAATATCGGGGTTCTTATCCTTGTGTGCCATAGTCTTTCACCTAATTTCTCAATATCGTCCGCGTCTTATCTCAACAGAGCTTCGCCCCGGCAGGAATATTGTCATCCACGATGATCAGGTTCAGCTGCTCCTCGCCGTTTACGCTGTGGACCGCCGACAGGAGCATCCCGCAACTGTCCAGGCCCATCATCTTGCGGGGGGGCAGGTTGACGATGGCGACCAAAGTCTTGCCCACCAGGTCCTCAGGCTCATACCACTTGTGGATGCCGGAGAGGATCTGCCGGTCGGCGCCCGTGCCGTCGTCCAGGGTAAAGCGAAGGAGCTTTTCGCTCTTCTTCACCGCCTCGCAGGCCTTTACCTTCACCGCCCGGAAGTCGGACTTGCAGAAGGTGTCAAAGTCCACGCTCTCAGCGGTCAGCGGCTCGGTCTCCACAGTCTTGGGCGCGTGGGCGGCCCGGATGGCCTCCAGCTCCGCCAGGGCCGTGTCCATATCCACCCGGGGGAAGAGGTTTTCGCCCCGGCTGACGGTGACGGTGTCGCTCAGCGCCCCCCACTGGTCGGCGCTGTCCCAGCTTTGGCAGCCCTCGCAGGCGCCGATCTGCCGCAGCACCTCCGCCGCGGAGTCGGGCATGAAGGGGGTGAGCAAAATGGCGCAGATACGGACGGTCTCCAGCAGGTTATAGAGCACATGGGCCAACCGTGGGCCGTTTTGCTCCATGTCCTTGGCCAGCGCCCAGGGGGCGTTTTCATCAATATACTTGTTGGCCCGCTGGATTACTTTAAAAATTTCCTCCAGAGCGTTCTGGAACTGGAATTTTTCCATTTGCTCCTCGTAACGGCGGCGCAGACCGGCGGTCAAGCCGATCAACTCACCGTCAAACTGGCAGCCCTCGCCATGCAAAGCCCCATCGGCGACCCCGTGGTCGGCAGCAACTACAGCGGCTACAGCCCGCTCCGTCTGGGTAGCGCCGGAATCTTCCGGCAACGTGCCGCCAAAGTACTTCTCCGCCATGGCGGTGGTGCGGCTCACCAGGTTCCCAAGGTCGTTGGCCAGGTCCACATTGATGGTGTTGATCAGGGCCTCGTTACTAAAGTTGCCGTCGGAGCCAAAGGGGAAGGTCCGCAGCAGGAAGAACCGAAGGGCGTCCACGCCGAATTTTTCCGCTAAGACATAGGGGTCCACCACGTTGCCCTTGGACTTGCTCATCTTGCCGCCGTCCAGCAGCAGCCAGCCGTGGCCATAGACCTTTTTGGGCAGTTCCAGGCCCAGGGACATGCAGAAGGCGGGCCAGATGATGGAGTGGAAGCGGACGATCTCCTTGCCTACGAAGTGGACGTCGGCGGGCCAGAAGGCGTCGTAGTCATCGTACTTGTCGTTCATAAAGCCCAGGGCGGTCATATAGTTAAAGAGGGCGTCCACCCACACATAGACCACATGGCCCGGGTCAAAGTCCACCGGCACGCCCCAGGTAAAGCTGGTGCGGGAGACGCACAGGTC
>CAJKDY010000010.1 GCA_905198835.1 uncultured Eubacteriales bacterium
GGGAGCGGCAGGGGCCACGGCCTCATACTCGTCCAGGAGCATGGCCTGGCCCTGCTCTACCTCGACCTCGTAGGTCTTGCCGTTCAGAGTAACCTTATATTTCATCTCACTTTACCTCCTTGATGGACTTGAACCGGAGCTCGTTGACAGGCTTGCCCAGCTCGTCGGCCACGATGGCCATGATCATGGCCGCATCCTTGGGCTCCACACCGTGGAGCTTCACCTCGCCGGCGGAGCCGGGGGCGAAGGGGCCGTCCAGCTTCTGGACCGTGGAGCCCTGGACGTTGCCCGCGCCGCCAGCGGCGGGAGCAGTCTGCTTGGCAGGGGCGGCCTTCTTGGCGGTCATGATCTTGCCCATGATGGCGATGACCGCCATCAGCAGGATCAAGCCCACAAAGACCACGGCGTAGCCCAGCACAGCGGTCAGGGTCGCGTCGGGGAAAATATTCATCTCGCCCGCCTCCTTACGCCTCGGTGATGGTGTACTTCACCACGTTCTCTTCCTTGGCCTTGCGCTCGGCGAGGAACTTCTTGGCCTGATCGGGGAAGCAGATGTAGCTCATCAGGTCTTCCTCGCTCTGGGCCAGATCCCCAAGGGCCTCCTTCGCGGCCTTGAACTCCTCGCCGGTACGCTTGGCGTCCTCCTCCCGGCAGTCGGCGGGCTTGCCGCCCTCGCCCAGGATCATGGCCTCCAGCTCTTTGCTGACCGGGCCGGGAGCCACGCCGTAGTCGCCCCGGAAGTAGTTCTTGATCTCGGTGGAGATCTGCTTATACCGCTCGCCCATGAGGACGTTGATGACGGCCTGGTTGCCCACCATCTGGGACAGGGGGGTCACCAGCGGCGGATAGCCCAGATCCTTGCGGACGTTGGGGATCTCGGCCAGGGCCTCGTCAAACTTGTCCATAGCGTTCATGTCCTTGAGGTTGGCGATCATGTTGGAGAGCATGCCGCCGGGGACCTTGTAGACCAGAGCCTGGGAGTCGGTGCCCATGCTCTTGGGGTTCAGGGTGCCCGCGTCGATATACTTTTGCTTCATGGGCTTGAAGAAGTCGTTGACCTTGTTGATGACCTTCTCGTCCAACCCGCAGTCGATGCCGTACTGCTGCAGGGCGTAGAACATGGTCTCGGTGGCGGGCTGGGAGGTGCCGTTACTCATGGCGGAGGTGGCGCAGTCGATGACGTCCACGCCGGACTCGATGGCCTTGGTCAAGGTCATGTAGGCCATGCCGGTGGTGCAGTGGGTGTGGAGGATGATGGGCATATCGCCCACGGCGTCCTTGATGCCCTTGATGAGATGCTCGGCCTCGAAGGGGCTCATGGTGCCCGCCATGTCCTTCAGGCAGATGGTGTCAAAGCCCATAGTCTTGAGCTCCTTGCACATCTCCACGTACTTCTCCACGGTGTGCACCGGGCTCTGGGTGTAGCTGATGCAGCCCGAGGCGATGGTCTTGTCGGTGCCGTACTTCTTGGTGGCCTCCAGGGCGGTCTTGATGTTGCGGAAGTCGTTGAGGGCGTCGAAGATGCGGATGATGTCGATGCCGTTTTTCAGGCTCAGTTCCACAAACTTCTCCACCACGTCGTCGTGATAGTGCTTGTAGCCCAGCAGGTTCTGGCCCCGGAGCAGCATCTGGAGCTTGGTGTTGGGCATGGCGGCGCGGATCTTGCGCAGCCGCTCCCAGGGGTCCTCGTCCAGATAGCGCAGGCAGGAGTCAAAGGTGGCGCCGCCCCAGCACTCCACGGAATAGTAGCCAGCCTTGTCCATATCGGCCAGGACGTCCTTGAAATCGGCAAAGGGCATCCGGGTGGCGATCAGGGACTGCTGGGCGTCGCGCAGGACGGTCTCGGTGATTCGGATCTGTTTCACTGTGTTCTTTCCTCCTCTTAGAACAATTGACCTAGGGAGATAACGACACTCCCGCATCATTGGTGAGTGTATCATAACATATTAAATAAAAAATTCCCACCGTTGAAATGGCGGAAAATTCCCCTTCAAAGTGAGATTTTTTTGAGCCAATTTTTTGTGAAAAACCCCTTGACAAACCCCTTTGCCCACGGTATAATGGCTTTTGCCTTTGTGATGATGTATTGAGGCAAGCACCAAATAGCGGGATTGTGTAAGGGTAGCACGACAGACTCTGACTCTGTTTGTGAGGGTTCGAATCCTTCTCCCGCTGCCAAAAAGCACGAACTCCTTTTTGGAGTTCGTGCTTTTTTTACACAAGGTTGCTGTCTTCAAGTTTGGGACTGATTATAGTGACTGGCATTGATCTCTTCTGCCTGTTTTATACTTTCCCGTAGTTCTTTTGCCGCTCCCTCCGAGGGTGGGGGATCGTCATCTGTCGACTTCATCGCCAACTCATAAGCCAACGTAGCATCCTTCAGTACGACGTAGCCGTTGCGATACGCTGTGCTGCGGGTCTGCGGGCGAACGATATACACCCCCATGGAAAACACCAGCGAAAGAATGGAGTATACCAGGATCCGATTCTCATTTCCAGCCGCCTGAGGAGATAGATAGATTACAGCGCAGGTCGTATAGAGCGGCACAAAGACCATGAAAATGGAGGCAATGTTCCAACATTGGCTAGCGTGCAAAAAGGTCATCTGCAAACGCAACGCCCGCTTTAGATACTTATCTTGCGCTCCATCCATTTGATACGTGTATGTCTGAGCAGTCGTAACGCCTAGGGCCAGAGCCAAAAGTAGCGCTAAGATCAAAATAATATCGCAGGCTTCCAGTTCTAGCCTCAGTCCGATGGCAGGGACCGCGTACAGTGCCGCGCCAAACATCAGCCAGACAAAAACGCGAACTAAAACACGAACCGCCTTCATCCTATTATCCCTCCTTGTCGTCTTTTGTCGAATTATACCAAAAACAGAGGGATTTGTCCATTCCTTTTATCTGCAAATCGCAAAAAAGTTCCCCCAGTGTCTCGGAGCGCATTTTGAAGCAGACGATTCTTTGTCTTCACACCCTTCTCCGGCTGCCAGAAGCCCCAGGACATCTGTCCTGGGGCTTTCTTGCGGCTGTTTTGTTGGCGCCAAGACCTCAGTCTTTTACTCCAGGCCCAAGGCGGCGCGCCATTCCGGCTCACGGAAGCCGGTGAGCACAAAGCCGTCTCCCACCAGGATGGGTCGCTTGACCAGCATCCCATCCGAGGCCAGAAGGTCCAACTGCTGGTCCTGGCTCATGCCGGGCAGGGCGTCCTTCAACCCCAGTTCCTTGTACTTCAGCCCGCTGGTGTTAAAAAACCGCTTCAGCGGCAGGCCGCTGCGCGCGTGCCAGCTCTCAAGCTCCCCTCGGGTTGGCCTTTCCTCCTTGATGTGACGGGCCGTAAAAGCCACGCCCTGGGCCTCCAGCCACTTGCGGGCCTTCTGGCAGGTACTGCAGGGCGGATATTCCAGAAAAAGCATGGTCATACCTCCTTTATGCTGATATCGATCATATCACATTTTTCTCCCGGCCGCAATCATGGAAAAGAAAGCAGACCGGGTGCTCGCAAGGGCCGTCCTTCCCGATGGGTGAAATACCCCTCTTGACATTTCGGTCTACATGGTGTAAACTCCACTTAGAAAGAGGTCTATATAATGTAGACCTACAAGGGGAGGGATCGCCGTGGACAATGTCAGCATGGGGGCCATGGAGGAGCGCTTTGCCCAGCTTATTTGGGACAACGAGCCCATTGGCTCCGGGGAACTTTGCAGACTGGCCCTGGACAAATTGGGGTGGAAAAAATCCACTACTTATACCGTATTAAAGCGGCTTTGCGACCGGGGCATCTTCCAAAACGTCCAAGGGACGGTCTCCTCCCGGATGTCCAAGGAGGAACTGCGCACCGCCCAGAGCCGGCAGTTTGTGGACAGTGCCTTTGCCGGGTCCCTGCCCGCGTTTTTAGCCGCCTTTACCGGGCGCAAAAAGTTGTCTGAATCGGACGTGCGGGAGCTGGAAGCCCTGATCCGGCAGCAACGAAAGGAGTGATAGATATGCTGGACGCTCTCACCCATGGTTTTCTCCCCGTCATCTTGAATATGACCATCACTGCCAGCCTTTTGATCCTCCTGGTGCTGGTGGTCCGGCTCCTGCTACGCCGCGCGCCCAAGGTCTTCTCCTACGCTTTGTGGTCGGTGGTGCTCTTTCGTCTGCTATGCCCCATCTCCTTCACCTCTGACCTGGCTCTGCTGGGGCTGGCCCATCCGCCCGTAGAGGAGACCACGGCCTACACCGCCGCGGTGCGCTATGTGCGTCCGGCCCAAGACCCCGCGGCGGAGCGCCTTGTCCAGCAGCCTGCGTCGCTCCAGACTCTCTCCCCCGCCCCGACCTCGTCAGAGATCCCGCCCACCGACCGGGCCGCCGCCCCCTTCCCCGTGGCAGGAGCGATCTATTTGACCGGGCTGTGCGCCCTGCTGGGCTACAGCATGGTCTCTCTTCTCCTGCTGCGGCGCAGGCTGGTAGGGGCGGTGGAGCTGGAGCGAGGAGTCTGGCTGGCCGACCATATCTCCACCCCCTTTGTACTGGGCCTGCTGCGGCCCCGGATCTACCTCCCCTCCGACCTGCCTGACGCGGAGCGCGACTACATCATCGCCCATGAGCGGCAGCATATCCGGCGGCTGGATCACGCCGTCAAGCTCCTGGCCTTCGTTGCGCTGTGCCTACACTGGTTCAACCCTCTGGTCTGGCTGGCCTTCTTCCTGGCCTGCCGGGATATGGAGATGAGCTGCGACGAGGCGGTGATGGCCCGGATGGGCCGGGACGTGCGAGCCGACTACTCCGCCTCTCTGCTGCGTTTGTCCGTTGGGCGGCACCGCTTTGCCCACTCCCCGCTGGCCTTTGGAGAGGGCGACCCCAGGCAGCGTGTGAAAAACGTCCTGCGGTGGAAAAAGCCCCGAACCTGGGTAGTGCTCACCACCGCCACCGTGTGTGTCGCCCTCATCGCCTCCTGCGCCGCCAATCCCCGAGAGGGCAACGTGGCCGACAGCCCCACTCCCCCGCCGTCCTCCAGCCCCAGCGCGAGCGAGGCCGACAGCGAGACCATTGTCCGGGTGGTCAACGGCCTGTTCGTAGGCGCTCTCAGCTGGGACGAGAGCTATCAAGGGGGCCAGAGCTACACTATCACCGCCCGGGACCATACGACCGGCCGGACAGACACCTACACCTGTCCTACCGAGACCGCCTATTCCCTGGACGCCACCCCCGGCCAGCGGCTACTGGCCGACTATGACTGGACCCCGGCGGAGACCACCTGGGACCCCCGGGAGACCCTTCTCCCCGGCGAACTCAGGGACTTCGGAGACTACTCCCTGCTTTTTGACAACGGCGACGCAGTCCTGCTGACCTCCTCAGACAGTGACCTCCTGCTGCTGTGGGAGCACGGCCAGTCCTACGCCTTTACCGCCGCACCCAAGGCTCCTTACGCCGGCGAGCTGTTCACCCGCTTCCAGGACGACGCCCACTCCGCCCTCTACTACTACGAGCTCGGGGAGGCCACCTCGGCGGACGGCAAGGAGCGGGACTACCAGGCGGTAGCCGAGACTCTGGGGACTCAGTACGCTGCCGCTCTGGCGGACCGCCCGGGCTGGTGTCCCCAGCAGCTGGAGGACTGTGTGTTTGCGGACGCCAACGTCTTCGACGCTTACTATGGCGAGGATGATCCTAACTTCTGCTTTGTCCTGGGACTTTATGTGAAGCTCACCGACGAACAGGTAGACAGGTGGCAAGCGGGCTCCGGGGTGGAGCCGGTCACTGAGGGGCCCTACGCGGGCTGGTACCGCTATGGCAGAGAGGCCACCGCCTGTCTGGGAGAGGACGGCAGCTGGCACCTGGACGGCCTGGGCACCGGCGGCGCGTCGGTCCGGCTACCCATGGAGACGGCTGGGGCCTCGGCCCAGGACCTGGCCAAGCTCTACCTCCTCACCGCCGGCCACGCTCACGACTACCTGATCCCCTACTGCATCACCGACTTGCCCCTCCAGGAGGTCCAGGACACCCTGGCTGGTCTTTCTGCGGAGCACTGTCAGCAGCTCACCGACGGCATCGTCCAGTTTTCCCACGACCACCCCGACTACTGCGCCTGGACCCGGGAGGAGCTGGGCCATCACCAGCACAGCGTCCAGTCCACCCCCATCCAGACCCAGCCGCACAGCGGACACCACAGTGAGGCTCACCACTAAGCGCGCCAGACAAAGATAATGAGGTTCCCAAACACAGCAAAACAGGAAAATAAAAGCATGGGCAGGGCGCGTTGCGCCCTGCCCATGCTTTTTTATCCATGCGTCTATCCTTCTCTGGCAGGCAGCGCATTCCGGTTCCACGGCCCGCGGAGGTAGAACACGAAGGAACACGCCGTGGCAACGGTCCAGCCAATGGGCCAGGCGCACCAGATGCCCGTGGCGCCCAGCGCGGTTTTGGACAGAAGACCCGCCAGGACCACCCGGAGGACCAAGTCGGTAAAGGTGGCGACCATGAACTTTCCCATCATGCCCGAGCCCCGCAGCACGCCGTCGGCCACCAGCTTGGCCGAGACGACAAAGTAAAAGGGCGAGAGGATGCGCAAAAACAGGAGCCCGGTCTCCATCGCCTGCTGGGAGGGCGCGTCTAGAAACAGCCCCAGGGCGAACCGTCCGCCGAAGAAATACAGAAGCACCAGCGGAACGCTCAGCAGCCACACCAGCTTGAGTCCCGCCCGGAATCCCTCCTTGACGCGCGGCAACTTCCCCGCCCCCAGATTCTGAGCTGTATAGTTGGAGATGCCGTTGCCCAGGGTGGTGAAGGAGGTGATGACCAGATTGTTCAACTTCACCGCCGCGGAATACCCGGCCATCACGCCGGTGCCAAAGCCGTTGATGACCCCTTGGATGATGATATTGCCCACAGAGATAAAGCTCTGCTGCAGGATACTGGGAATGGCGATGACGGCCAGCTGCTTCAGGATATGCGGCGAAAACCGCTCCCAACGCCCCGTCGTCTCGATCTTCCGCAGCCGCAGAAACACCACGGCGACCGCCAGGATACAGCTCACCCCCTGGCAGAGGAACGTGGCCCAGGCCACGCCATCTACTCCCATGCCCAGGGCGGTCACGAAGAGAATGTCCACGCCGATGTTGGCCGTAGATGAGAGCGCCAAAAAGAGGAAGGGCGTGCGGGAATCGCCCAGGGCAGAGAAGATCCCGGTGGCGATGTTATAGAAAAACACAAAGGGCAGGCCCCAGATGTAGATATCCAGATACAGCTTGGAGTCGGCAAAGGCGTCCGCCGGGGTGCGGATCAGCCGCAGCAGCGCGTCGCAAGACAGCATTCCCACCGCCATGATGACCACGCACAAAACGGCGCTGGCGATGCAGGTGGTAGAGACGGTGGACTTGACCTTTTCGTACTCTCGCGCCCCGAAAAATCGGGAGACGATGACCGAGCAGCCGATATTGCAGCCAAAGGCAAAGGCGATGAAGATCAACGTCACCTCATAGCTGTTGCCCACCGAGGCCAGGGCGGTCTCGCCGATGAACTTGCCGGCCACCAGGCTGTCGGCAATGTTGTAGAGCTGCTGAAAAATAATGCTTCCGAACAGCGGCAGGCAAAAGCGCCAAAGCACCCGAGACGGCGTTCCCACCGTCAGGTCTGTATTCATTGGGGTCCCTCTTTTCTCTCGCGACCGCGCCGGTCAAATTCCCGGCGTTTACTCGTAATCCACCACGTCGCACCAGCGCAGCAAAAACTCCCGCTCGTCGGCGTTGCCCTTGACCGACTGGCTGGCGGCCACGATGGGCAGCCACTTTTGCACATACTGCCGGGCGGTGTCGCTCTTGAGGCAGAACAGATCCAGGTATGCCTCAGCGGTCTTCTTGTCCCCGGACATGACAAAGAGGAGGTAGGTCCTGGCGGCGTCCGCGGAGGCGTTGCCCTGGGTGGCGTGGGACCAGTCCAGAATATAGGGCGTGCCGTCTGGGGCAAGGATGATATTGGAAGGGTTGAAGTCCCCATGGCACAGCTTGTCATGCTTGGGCATGCCCTCCAGGCGCATATGGAGCTCATAGCGGATGGTAGCGGAGAGCTGGGTCTGGCTGATTTTGCGGTTCATCTTGTCCTGGAGCTTGTTCAAAAGCGGGTTGCGCTTGCTGTGCATCTCCAGCTGGAGGTCCACAAACAGCTCCAGATACTCATCCTTTCGCTCAGGGTTTTCTTTCATCAGCTGGGCCAGAGTCTTGCCCTCGATGAACTCCGAGACGATGGCCCACTGGCCGTCGATGGTGGTGACCTCAATGATCTTGGGGATGTGGAGCCCCGTCTCCTCTACCCTGGCCTGGTTCAGGGCCTCGTTGAGGACGTCGGACTTGGAGAAATCGGCGTCAAAGACCTTGACGCAGCGCTCCCCGTCCCGGTAGATCTTCTTATTCTTGCGCTCAGCGATCACGTTGTCCAGTTTCATCTTGTCACCCTCCTTATTTCTTGGCCTTGGCCGCGGGCTTGGCGGCCTTGGCCACAGGCATATCCGCGTCCACAAAATGCTTACCGTAGTAGGCGTTCAGATACATCTGCTTGATCTCGCTCATCAGCGGATAGCGGGGGTTGGCGCCGGTGCACTGGTCGTCGAAGGCCTGCTCCACCATGGCGTCCAGCCGCTCCAGGAAGTCGGTCTCGTCTACGCCGTAGTCCCGAATGGTATCCTGGATACCCACCTTGTGCTTGAGGTCGTTGATGGCCTGGATCAGGGCCTCCAGCTTCTCGGCGTCCGTCTTGCCCTTGAGCCCCAGACAGTCGGCGATCTGGGCGTACCGGGCCAGGGTGTGGGGATGATCGTACTGGGAGAAGGTGCCCATCTTCACCGGGGTCTCGCTGGCGTTGAAGCGCAGGACCTCCTCGATCATCAGCGCGTTGGCAATGCCGTGGGGCAGATGGTGGAAGGCGCCCAGCTTGTGGGCCATGGAGTGGCACACGCCCAGGAAGGCGTTGGCGAAAGCCATGCCCGCCATGGTGGCGGCGTTGGCCATCTTCTCCCGGGCCTCCACGTCCTGCTGGCCGTTTTCGTAGGCCCGGGGCAGATACTGGAAGATGACCTGTAGCGCCTGCTTGGCAAGGCCGTCGGTGTAGTCGGTGGCCATCACCGAGGCGTAGGCCTCCAAAGCGTGGGTGACAGCGTCGATGCCCGAGGCAGCAGTGAGGCCCTTAGGAGCGCTCATGTGGAGATCGGTGTCGATGATGGCCATGTTGGGCAGCAGCTCATAGTCGGCCAGGGGGTATTTGACCCCACTCTGCTCGTCGGTGATGACGGCGAAGGGGGTGACCTCCGAGCCGGTACCGGCGGAGGTGGGAATGGCAATAAAGTACGCCTTCTGGCCCATCTTGGGGAAGGTGTAGATGCGCTTGCGGATGTCCACGAACCGCATGGCCATGTCCATGAAGTCGGCCTCAGGATGCTCGTAGAGCACCCACATGATCTTGCCCGCGTCCATAGCCGAGCCACCGCCCAGGGCGATGATGCAGTCGGGCCGGAAGGCCGCCATCTGGGCCGCGCCCGCCTTGGCGCAGGCCAGGGTGGGATCGGGCTCCACGGCAGAGAAAGTGGCGTACTGGATACCCAGCTCCTCCAGCTTGTCGGTAATGGGCTTGGTGTAACCGTGGTCAAAGAGGAAGCTGTCGGTGACGATAAAGGCCCGCTTCTTGCCTATGACGTTCTTGAGCTCGTCCAGGGCTACGGGCAAACAGCCCTTTTTCAGATAGACCTTCTCCGGGGCACGGAACCACAGCATATTCTCTCTCCTCTCGGCCACAGTCTTGATGTTCAAAAGGTGCTTGACCCCCACATTCTCGCTGACGGAGTTGCCGCCCCAGGAGCCGCAGCCCAAGGTTAGAGAGGGCGCCAGCTTGAAGTTATAGAGGTCGCCGATGCCGCCTTGAGAGGAGGGGGTGTTCACCAGAATGCGGCAGGTCTTCATCCGGGCGGCAAACTCCGCCAGCTTTTCCTGCTGGGTGGTCTCGTTCAAATAGATAGACGAGGTGTGGCCGTAGCCGCCGTCGGCAATGAGGTGCTCGGCCTTGGAGAAGGCGTCGTCGATGTCCTTGGCCTTATACATGGCCAGCACCGGGGACAGCTTTTCGTGGGCAAACTCCTCGCTGAGGGCCACGCTGGAGACCTCGCCGATGAGGATCTTGGTGCCGGCAGGGACCTTGACCCCGGCCAGCGCGGCGATGGTGCAGGCGCTCTGGCCCACGATCTTGGCGTTCAGCGCGCCGTTGATGATGATGGTCTTGCGGACCTTGGTGGTCTCCGCGCCGGAGAGGAAGTAGCACCCGCGGCGGGCAAACTCGTCCTTCACCTGGTCGTAGACGCCCTTCAGGACGATGACCGACTGCTCGCTGGCGCAGATCATACCGTTGTCAAAGGTCTTTGAGTGGATGATGGAGTTGACGGCCAGTTGGATGTCGGCGGTGTCGTCGATGATGGCGGGGGTATTGCCCGCGCCTACGCCCAGGGCGGGCTTGCCGCTGGAATAGGCCGCCTTGACCATGCCCGGGCCGCCGGTGGCCAGGATGATGTCCGCCTCGCTCATGACCAGGTTGGAGAGTTCCAGGCTGGGCACGTCGATCCAGTCGATAATGCCCTCGGGCGCGCCGGCGGCCACCGCGGCCTCCAGCACGATCTTGGCGGCGGCGATGGTGGCACCCTTGGCCCGGGGATGGGGACTGATGATGATGCCGTTGCGGGTCTTCAGGCACAGCAGGGTCTTGAAGATAGCTGTAGAGGTAGGGTTGGTGGTGGGGATGACCGCGGCCACCACGCCGATGGGCTCGGCGATCTTCCGAATACCGTAGGCCTTGTCCTCTTCGATGACGCCGCAGGTCTTGGTATCCCGGTAGGCGTTGTAGATGTACTCCGCGGCGTAGTGGTTCTTGATGACCTTGTCCTCCACCACGCCCATGCCCGTCTCGGCCACGGCCAACTGGGCCAGGTCGATGCGGTGCTTGTTGGCGGCGGTGGCGGCGGCCAGGAAGATCTTGTCCACCTGCTCCTGGCTGTACCCGGCAAAGGCCTGTTGGGCCTTTCGGACCCGCCGGATGGCCTTTTCCAGGCTCTCCACACTGTCTACGGTCTCATAGCGTTTTTCTTCCATTCGTGTGACCTCCTTCGGGGTAACGCGCTTTCCCGGTGTTGACTGCTTCTTACATCCACAATGTACTCCAAGCCGGGTCCCGCCGTCAATTCAAAAGGCGGAGAAAAAACCGACCCTTGGACTGGGCTTTTTTGTGCAAAGCCATGGATTGGCTCAAAAAAGGTCGAAAAAACGGCCCAAAGGACCGAGGTCCCTTGGGCCGAAGGATGAAATGCAATTTTTGGCGCTTTTGGTCCGCTCACTTGTCCGCTTCCGGCTTTTGGGGGTCCAGCGTACCCTTCAAAGCGCTGAGGGTGCCAGCCAGGCCCGCAATGTCGCTGGGGACTACGATGGTGGTGGCCTTGCCCTTGGACATCTCAGCCAGGGCCTCCAGGCTCTTGAGCCGCACCACCGCCTCGTCGGCGCCGGCGGACTTGACCATGCCGATGCCCTCGGCCTCGGCGGCCTTCACCTCCCGAATGGCCTTGGCCTGGCCCTCGGCCCGGGCGATGGCGGCGGCCTTCTCCGCCTCGGCCTCCAGGATCATCTTCTGCTTGGCGGCCTCGGCCTCCAGAATGACGGCCTCCTTCACGCCGGCGGCCTCCAGGATGCGGGCCTCCTTGGTGCCCTCGGCCCGGAGGATGGCCTCCCGCTTCTCCCGCTCGGCCCGCATTTGCTTCTCCATGGCCTCCTGGATGTCCCGGGGCGGGATGATGTTCTTCAGCTCCACCCGTGTGACCTTGATGCCCCAGGGGTCGGTGGCCTCGTCCAGAGTCACCTGCATCTGGCCGTTGATGGTGTCCCGGCTTGTCAAGGTGTCGTCCAGAGTCAGCTCGCCGATCATATTACGCAAAGTGGTAGCCGTCAGATTCTCGATGGCGGCCAGGGGATTGGCCACGCCGTAGGTGTAAAGCTCGGGATTGACTACGTAGAGGTAGACCACGGTGTCGATCTTCATGGAGACGTTATCCTTGGTAATGACGCTCTGGGGCTCAAAGTCCATGACCTGCTCTTTGAGCAGCACCTTGTTGGCGATGCGGTCGATGAGGGGGATCTTCACATGGAGCCCGGCGGACCAGACGCTTTTGAACTTGCCCAGCCGCTCGATGACAAAGGCGTTGGCCTGAGGCACGATGCGGATGTTGGAAAACAGCACGATCAGAAGCAGCACGACTACTACGGCAATGATGATGGGCATAACAAGACCTCCTAAATCAAATTCAGACAGCGAAGCATCGCCGGCAAAGGACGCCAAAAGCTGAGGCAGGACCGCCACCAAAATGATGGCCAGCACGACCCACAGCACAGGCCCCGGTCCCTGGCCCGGTCCGGCGGCTTGCCGCCGTCTGGGCGGTGGGGCGATGGGCTGGCCGTGGTCGTCGGTGATGGGCTGGAGCCGCCGCGGCGGCGGCGCGATGGTAGGCATAGTATTCCCCCTTTTTTCCTTGTTTCGTTCCGGTCATGATATCCATATGTCTCCGATCAGAGCCTTACGCTCAGATAGTAATCCAAGGTCTGGAACCGCCGCTCCAGCTGAGTGGCCAGGTAGTCGGCGGCGAGGTCGGCAAAATAGCCCAGCTGCTCTTTGGGCAGCGAGAAGGAAAACAGGCGCTTGGCGTCGCCGTAGGCGATGTGCCGGGCGGCCTGGAGCATCTCAGGAGACAAGGTCGCCGTCCTCCCCGGCCCGGCCTCATGCCGGCAATCCCTGCAGCACAAAACGCCCTCCTGGATATGCAGCTGGGGCTCCAAGGGCTGGGCCACGCCGCAGATGGCGCAGGCGTCCAGCAAGGGGGCGTACCCGGCAATGACCATACACCGAAGATCGAAGGCGGCGCGGACCAGATCCAGAGGCTTGTCCAGCTTGTCCAGGGCGTAGAGACTGTTCAAAACCAGGCTCAAAAGCTGGCTGTTCTGCTCCCCCTCCACCGCCACGGTCTGGGCTACCTCCGCGAAATAGGACGCCAACGCCAGCTTTTCCAGCTCCGTGCGCAATCCCAAAAACTGGTCCTGCACGGCGGCCTCCTGCAGGGTGTAGTAGTCCCGGTACTCAAAGAGCGTCATCTGGGAGTAGGCAAAGAGCTGGGTGGGGGCGGCCAGGGGACTGTTTTTCCGCCGGCAGCCCCGGGCCTTCACCGTCATCAGGCCGTTTTCCCCGGTGAGGACGGTGAGGATGCGGTCGGTCTCCTTATAGTCCACGCCCCGCAGCACCAGGCCCCGGACGTCCATGTGCATGGCCTATTCCTCCCGGTAGCCGAAGTTGCGGACCTGGATGTCGCTGGCGCGCCAGTTCTCCCGCACCTTCACCCAGGTCTGCAAAAAGATCTTCTCCCCCATGAACCGCTCCATGTCACGGCGGGCCAGAGTGGATATCTTTTTCAGCATGGCCCCTTGCTTGCCGATGATGATGCCCTTGTGGCTGTCCTTTTCGCAGTAGATGGTAAACTCCGCTTCGATCACGTCGTCCCGGTCCCGCTGGACAAAGCGGGTCAGCTCCACCGCCGTGCCGTGGGGGACCTCCTGATCCAGGCACAAAAGCAACTTCTCCCGCAGGATCTCCGCGCACACCTGGCCCTCGGGCTGGTCGGTGGTCACGTCGTCCGGGAAGAGCATGGGCCCCTCGGGCAGCCAGCCCTGGGCGGTCTTCAGCAGCTCCTCCAGCCCCTCCCCCGTCTTGGCGGAGATGGGAATGACCGCGTCCCAGCTATGGGCCTGCCCGTAGACGGCCATCACGGCCAGCAGGTCCTCCTTTTTCACCGTGTCGATCTTGTTGATGACCAGGGCGGCGGGGACGTTCAACTCCTGGATGCGCGCGATGAGCTCGGTTTCCGCCTCGCCCAGCTTGGCCACGGGCTCTGCCAGCAGCAGCACCCCGTCCACGTCGGCCACGCTGTGGCGGATGGTCTGGGTCATGTATTCGTCCAGCTTGTTGCGGGCCTTGTGAAGCCCCGGCGTGTCCAGCAAGATCATCTGGCCCCAGGGGCCGTTGACCACCCCGGTAATGCGGTTGCGGGTGGTCTGGGGCTTGGGGGAGACGATGGCGATCTTCTCCCCGACAAGGGCGTTGGTCAAGGTAGACTTGCCCACATTGGGTCGGCCCACAACGGCCACCACGCCGCATTTTTTCTCGCTCATGTCGCTTTCTCCTTCCTCTCCAAGCCAAGCTGGGTCAGGATGGCCTCTTCCCTGGCGCGCATTTGGGCTTTCATAGGGCCTTCGTCCAGGTGGTCGTAGCCCAGCAGGTGGAGGACGGAATGGACGGTCAGGTAGCCCAGCTCCCGGCGGTTGGAATGGCCGTACTCCTTGGCCTGGGCGGTGACGTGGGGCCAGGAGATCATCATGTCCCCCAGGGGCACCAGGCCCGTGGCCGGGTCGGCGTCCTCCTCCGAGGGCTTGTCCCCCGGCGCGAGGTCAAACATGGGAAAGCTCAGCACGTCGGTGGACTTATCCACATGGCGCATCTCTTTGTTCACCGCGCGGATGCCCGCGTCGCTGGTGATGAGCACGTCGATCTCGCAGGCCGTCTCCACCCCCTCGGCGGCCAGGGCGGTGCGGATGCACTTTCGGATAAAAGCCCGCTGGCTCTCGTTGATCCCAGGCACCTCGGCGGTGAGGATGATCTTATGCCTCATGGGTTGACCTCCCGGTTGTCGGTGCGGCCCGCTAAGTAGTCCAGAGATACCTTATAGAAATCGGCAATCAAAAGCAGGTTTTCAAATTTAGGCGCGTTTTCGCCAGCCTCCAACCGCTGATAGTGCCGGTAGTTAAGCCCCAACGCTTTAGCTGCGTCCTCCTGCTTCATCCCTTTGTCTTTGCGCAGTGCCCGCAATCTCTCGTTAAAAAGCATTATATCACGTTCCTCTTGACATGTATATATTTGCCGTGTATAATATGTACATAGATGTACATAAAGGAGGTTTTCTCATGTCTTCGCTCTCCCCCATCCCTGCCGTTGTGGAAGACCTGTACCCCTATTTTGTCACCGGCCCAAACCCGGATTTCTGGCCCGACTATCTACGGGATAACCCTGTAAAGGGCCACGGTCTCTACTCCTTCTATCAGGGGCTCCGCCTGGGGCTCCAGATCGCGGCGGCGGGGCTGGAGGTCATCTGACTCAGGCCTTGGGGACCATCCGGGCCAGGCGGTAGAGGGTGTAAGTATAATAAAGCCCGGTGCCCAGAGATACCCCGGACCACAGCATCCCCATGGCCAGGTTGGCCGCCCCCAGAACGATGCCCGCGGCGGTGGCCCCGGCCAGGGCGTACCAGCTCATACGAAGGCGCTGGATGCGGTAGCCCCAGTCCCAGTCCTCCTGCTCCTCGCACCACTTGAGGAGCCGCCAGGTCACCCACAGGCGCACGATCTGCTCCACGGGGAAGGGCATCACATTGCCCTGCAGGTGGAACAGCCACAGCGCGGCAGTCCCCAGGGCCGCGCCCAGCACGATGACCCGGGTGCCCGAGATGGTCTCCGACGGCCAGCTGCGCCGCAGGCCAAGGAAGATGATGAGGTAGCCCAAAAAGGCGGGCATAAAGTTGGCGTTATTGAGGGCCATCACATTGATGGCGCTGGTGAGCAGCGCGGGGTCGATGCCGGCGTAGCCAGACATGAGGTAAAGCGGGATGGGAATGAGGACCAGCAGCAAGCCAAGGGCGATCTTTTTCATCTCTTCGACTCCTTTTTGGCGCTCTCGCGGCGGTTTTCGTCGGCCTCGTAGGCGGCGATGATGCGCTGGACGATGACGTGGCGGACCACGTCGCTACCCGTCAGGCGGCAGATGGCGATATCCTCCACGCCTTTGAGCACCCGCATGGCCTCCTTGAGGCCCGACTGCTTGTCCGCGGGCAGGTCGATCTGGGTCACGTCGCCGGTGATGACGATCTTACTACCAAAGCCCATGCGGGTAAGGAACATCTTCATCTGCTCCCGGGAGGTGTTCTGTGCCTCGTCCAGGATGATAAAGCTGTCGTCCAGGGTACGACCACGCATATAGGCCAGAGGGGCCACTTCGATATTGCCCCGCTCCAGGTACTTCTGGTAGGTCTCCGGCCCCAGCATCTCAAAGAGCGCGTCGTAGAGGGGCCGCAGATAGGGGTCCACCTTAGATTGCAGATCACCCGGCAGAAAACCCAGACGCTCCCCGGCCTCTACGGCGGGGCGGGTCAGGATGATGCGGTTGACCTGCTTGTCCCGAAAGGCGGCCACGGCGGCGGCCACGGCCAGGTAGGTCTTGCCCGTGCCGGCGGGGCCCACACCCAGGGTGACGGCGTTTTTGGCGATGGCCTCCACATACTTCTTCTGGCCGATGGTCTTGGCCTTGATGGGCTTTCCCTTGGCGGTGACGCATAGCACGTCGGCGGCGATCTCGCCGATCTTGTCCTCTGCCCCCGCCCGGACCAGCTCCAGCACATAGCGCACGGTCTGGTCGTTGATGGCCTCGCCCCGGGCAGACAGGGCCAGCAGGCCCTGGATGGCCTTGGTGCCCAGCAGCACGTCCTCCGCCTCGCCCGAGACCTTCAGCTCCGAGTCCCGGGAGACCACGCTGATGTGCAGGGCCTCCTCCAGAATGCGGATATTCTCGTCAAAGGAGCCAAAGAGGTTCACCGCCTCCTCCATGCGCTCCATGCTGATGCTCTGTTCGATCATACCGTCGTTCCTTTCTCTTTGGTATGCTTCAGGCTTCCCCCTGCAAGGGGGAAGCTGTCGCCGTAGGCGACTGATGAGGGTGCCTTTCGTGGCTCAACAACGCCCCCCTCATCCGTCATGGCTTCGCCATGCCACCTTCCCCCCTCCAGGGGGGAAGGCAAGGGCCTGCGTGGGGGGCGCACCCCTACTCCTCTACGATCATCCCAATGTCCTGCTCGCACTCGGCCAGCAGGGTCACCACCAGCAGGCCGCCCTGAGTCTCGGTCTTGAAGTCCACCCGCTTGACCTCCGCCGGGTCGCACAGGGCGTCCAGCCGCTCCTGAAGCTCGCCCTTGAGTGCGTCGGTGGCCCGCTGGGGGTCCACCTCCCGGCTCTCGGTCTCATACTCCCGGCAGGTCTCCCGCCGTAGGGCGATGGGCAGGCCAAAGGGCGCAGTATGATATGTGACTATTTTATCATATCGGGCATAGGAAATGCTACCCCTTTGCGGAAATTTTACGCCGTGGCCGAAAATTTCCAGGCTCCAGCGGGAGGTATCCCGGCCGGTATAGACCTTGGCGTCCCCGGTGAGGGGAATGGCGGCCTTGAGGGTGTGCCATGTCCTGGCCCGGACCCGGCCCGCCGCCCGGACCAGCATACCGCCCATGTCCCCTTGGTAGTATTCCGGCTCCTTGAAATCCACCCAGCTACCGATGAGGGTGTCCCCCGCCGCCACGGTCTGGCCACGCTGGGCCAGCTGCTCGCCCCGGGTCACGTCGATCCGGGTGATGATGCCGGGGTATTTTGCCACGATGTGGGCGCTCTGGTCCTCCTCCACCAGCTCCGGCCTGGGCGTCCCCTCCCGCACCAGCACCTCGCACACCGTGCCCCGGACGTTGATGCTCATCCAGGAGAGTTCGGGCAGCTCCAGCAGCACCTCATGGCCGATCTGGCGCACATCAAGGCCGGGGCCAAAGGCGCCGGGCTTGACGCCCCGGGCCCGGAGCTGGCTCAAAATGGCCCCGGTGGACACGCTCTGGTTGCCCGACACCCGCACCGTCAGCACGAACCGGCTCATGATCCCCACGGCGGCCAGACACACAGCCAGCCCCGCCAGCAGCGCCCAGCGGTAACGAAGGCGCCAAAAAAGCCCAGGCAGGCCGCCCCTCCGCAGCAGTCGGGCCGTCCACGGCCCCTCCTGAGCCACAGCGCGGAGCTTGGGCCAGGTCAAAAAGGAGGTCCGGCAGGTCCAGCGGCCATCATCGTGCTTCTTCACCGCCCAAAAGCCCAGGTTTTTTCGGGCGCAGAGGTTGAAAAACTCCTCGATTGCCTCGCCGGTCAGCTCCAGCTCTACCCAGCCCCGCACCCCATCTGCCGCTCGCTGCATCCCACGTCCCTCCTATTCCAGCTCTACCGACACAATGCGCCCGGTGATGAGCAGCTCCTGCCGGTTCATCGTCCCAAGCTCCAGCCCCAGGCCCCGGACCCGTACCGTCAGCGGCCCGGCGGCAATGTGTACGTCGGTGGGGTCGTAGGCCAAAATGCCCCGGTGGCGCTCGATGCGTAGCTGCCCATCGCCCACCAGCTCCATGCGGGGCATCCCCGCCACCGCGTCCGCGGGCAGCTGAAAAGCCCCCGCCAAAACCTCCGCCACGCCGCGTCTGCGGAGTTTCTTCTCCATGTCCCACACCCCCAGTCCAAACAAGCCTATGCGCCAGCTGGGTCCGCCATGCCCCAGCCTGTAACCAAACTGTTCCTTGCGCCGCCCCGGCCCAGGGCGTAGAATGAGGTCCAGAGGTGGTTTTCGTGAAAAAGTTATTCCTTTGGGCCATGCTGCTGGCCCTATGTTTGACGGCCTGTTCCCAGTCCCCGCAATCGGCGGCTACGCCAAGTCCCGCCCTCAGTCCCAGCCCAACAGCCGCCGCGCCCTCTCCCACGCCCACGTCCAGCCCTGCGCTCTCTCCCTCCGAAGAGCTCAAGGAGCTTTGGGGCTTTCCCATCGACGACACCCACGACGCCTTTGAGGTGGACACAGGTGGAAAACTGGGCACCGTGCTGGTGACGGTGGAGATCGAAACGATCGACGCGGAGGAATACCAGTTTTCCGTATGGACGAAGAATGATTTGAAAACGCCCCTGCAAACCATGACAGCAGAAAGCTACGGTGTTTTTCATAGGGGCGGCGCATTGGACGCCAACTTTGACGGCTATATGGATTTTGGCTATATGTACGCCATGGGCAATCAGCCTATGTATTATCACTATTGGATCTGGAACGAGGACGAGGGACAGTTCATTCAGGAGCCGGAATTTGACCAGATCTCCATGCCGGATTTTGACCCGGAAACAGGGGTCATCTCCGGTTATGCTCGAAACGGGTTTGCCGGAGCGGCAGGGACAACGACCTTTCACCGCTGGATAGACGGCAAACTGACCTGTATCCGTAAAATTGAAACTTGTCCCTATGGAGGGGACATAGACAATGTATGCCTTACCGTAGAGGAGCCTGTGGACGGCGTGTTGACAGTCATATATCAGCATGAGACCGACATAGGCACAGCGTTTGAGGAAGTTGAAAAATGGAGTGACCTCTCCTACCACGGCTGACATAGGGTCAAGCCCCCGGCGCATACACTCCCTGAGCGGGAGGTGACGGTCTATGTGGTGGCGGGTCTTTCGGTCCAAATACGCCCGGGATCTGAGTCTGGGCACAGCCCTGGCGCTGACTACCCTGGGTTTTATCCTGTTCCCCAAGGAGTGCGTGGCGGCGGCCAAGACGGGGCTGGAGCTGTGTTACAACGTCATCATCCCCTCCCTGCTGCCCTTTTTCGTGCTGGCTTCTCTGGTGGTGGACTTAGGGCTGGCGGGCTATCTGGGCCGGGCCCTGGAGGGCTTTATGCGCCCGTTGTTCCGGGTAGGGGGCGCTTGTGCCAGCGCGCTGGCCCTGGGCTTTGTGGGGGGCTACCCCGTGGGGGCCCGGACGGCCATCTCCCTCTATCAGCAGGGCATGTGCACCCGCACGGAGGCCCAGCGGATGCTGGCCTTTTGCAACAACTCCGGTCCCGCCTTTATCCTGGGCGTGGTGGGCGCGGGGGTGTTTTCCAGCAGCCGGGTGGGCCTGCTTTTATACTTCACCCATATGCTGGCCTCCTGCCTTGTGGGCATGGTCTTTCGCTTTTACGGCCCCAAGGAGGATACTGCCCGGCGCAACCCGCCGCCCATCCAGGCCAAGCGCTTCTCTACCGCCTTTACCCAGGCCGTCACCGGGGCTATGAGCTCTACGCTGAACATCTGCGCCTTTGTGATCTTCTTTACCGTCATTTTGCGGCTGCTGGCCCTTTCCGGGGTGCTGCCGGGAACGGCTATCCTGCTGGGCAAGGTGCTGGGGCCTCTGGGCCTCACGGAGAGCTGGTGCCAAAAGCTGCTCACCGGCGCGCTGGAGCTCACCTCCGGTGTGGCGGGCCTCAGCCAGGGAGGCACATTGGTAGGCAGCGTCTCCATGGCCGCCTTCATGCTGGGCTGGGCGGGGCTTTCCATCCACTGCCAGACCCTATCCTTCCTGGCCGACAGCGGCCTTTCCGCGGGGACCTACTTTGTGGGCAAGCTGCTCCACGGGGCCATCAGCGCCGCGCTGGTGTGGGTCTTTGCCCGGCTTTTCCCCCTGTCCGCCCCGGTGGGCGCAGTACTCAATCAGCAGGTGGAGGAGCTGTCCCAAGTGGATTTCGCCACGGCCCTCACAGGCTCTGTGACCCTATGCTGGCTGGTTTTGCTGCTTTTTTTCTTTTTCGCGATTTTTTGTAGAAAACGGAGAAAAGCTATGGTATAATGGTCGTAACATCCACCGAAGAAGGGAGCCTCTCCCATGCTGTTTGAAACAAAGATCGAGCCCCTGTGCACCTACTGTGCCCGGGGTATCCCGCTGGAGGACGGCCAGGTGGCCTGCCCCAAGCGGGGCATCGTCTCGCCGGGCTGGTCCTGCGGCAAGTTCCGCTACGACCCCTTGAAGCGCGTCCCTCCCCGCCCCGCCGCTCCCAAAGCGCCGGAACTGACGGCAGAGGACTTTGAGCTGTAACGGCGCGAAAACGCGCGCGGCCCACTTGGGCCGCGCGCTTATTTTTTGTGGCACTCTCCAATTCTCTGGGCACATCTTTGACGTATCCCACAAAAACAAAAGTACTTTTATAAAGTTTCTTGACATTACTAATAAGCCATGCTATGATGAGGGTGACTTATGGAAAATATCTTCCCAAAAGTTTTCCGGCGTAGAAATGGAGGGGGTCTTTATGAAAAAGTCTTGGAAGCGGTATTGGGCGGCGGCGCTGGTGTTCGCGCTGATCCTGACGCTGCCTGCGGCCACGGCGGGCGCGGCGGAGGATCTGACCATCACCGAGGCCGCGGGCTGGCTGGAGAGTGCCTACGTCAAGTTCACCGGCTCCGCCGGGCGCTACAACGTCTATGTGGCCCCCCAGGGCGGAGCGTATGCCAAGCTGGACGACGAGCTAGTACGCAGCTACGACGGCTATTACCGTGCCGACGCGCTGGGGCTGGCCGCGGGGACGTACACCATGAAGGTGGTCCCGGTGGTGGATGGCACGGAGGTCGCCGCCAACGCCGTGGAATCCCAGGCTCTCACCGTGGAAAACTACGTCCGGGAGGGCTTCGCCTTCTCCCCAAACTCCCCCAACGGCGGCGCCGGCGTGGGCGCTTACAACGATGACGGCACGCTGAAGGCGGGCGCCCGGGTCATCTACGTCACCGACGGCAACAAGGACACCCTGACCGTCCCCGGCCTCAATTATAACGGCCAGCAAGCCGTGGGCCTGGCCAAGATCCTCCACGCTCTGGAAAAGGACCAGTCCACCCCCATCGCCATCCGCATCCTGGGCAAGGTGAGCGACCCGGACGGCATCCTGCAGGGCGGGGCCGCCAATGAGTTTGGGGCCGACGCCCACACCGCCCAGATCGTGAAGGTAAAGAACTTCACCCTGGAGGGTGTTGGCGACGACGCGGTCATTCACGGCTGGGTCATCACCTTCAAGCGTAGCAACAACATCGAGGTCCGCAACCTGGCCACCATGTGGGGCGGCGAAGGGGGCGAGGGCTCCTCCTTCGTGCTGGAGGACCAGAACTTCAACAGCTGGTTCCACAACATCGACTTCTTCTACAACGCCCCGGGCAAGGACGCCGATCAGGTCAAGGGGGACGGCACCATCGACATCAAAAAGAAGTCCAGCTACTGCACCATTTCCTACAACCACATGTGGGACATCGGCAAGACCTGCGTCTCCGGCGGCCCCGACGAGGTAAAGAACTTTGACAAGCCCGAGTGGTGCCAGCTCTATGTTACCTATCACCACAACTGGTTTGACCACACCGACTCCCGCCATCCCCGGTGCGTGGTAGGCTCCAACCATGTCTATAACAACTACTATGACGGCTGCGGGGACTACGGCATCGGCGCGGCCATGTGCACCTCGGTCTTCTCGGAGAACAACTACTTCCGCAATGTACCCCGGCCCATGATCATCGGCACCCAGGGCAGCGAATGCTGGGATGGCGAGACCCAGAGCTATAAGACCAAGGGCAGCCTCTCCGGCCAGGGCGGCGGCATCATCAAGTCCTATGGGGACGAATTCGTCACGCCCCGCCGCCTCTACTTCCACGACGATCCCTTCCTGGCCGCGGGCACCATCCATGAGGGGCAGTTTGACGCCTACAGAGCCCAGACCCGGGACAAGCAGGTCCCCGACACCATCCAGGCCAAGACCGCCTCCAAGATCGGCACGACCTATGAAAAATACGGCACCTACAATAATTTCGACACCGATCCCGCCATCATGTATCCCTATACACCCCACACTGCCGACCAGGTGGTGGAGGTAGTCACCGCCACTGCCGGGCGCATGAACGGCGGCGACTTCAAGTGGACCTTCAACAACGCTGTAGACGATCCGCTGAAGGCGCTGAACACCGAGATGCAGGCTGCCATTCAGAACTATGAATCTCCCCTTAAGGCCGTGGCCTTCGGCGATGTGCCCGTTGAGCCGGGGGAGAAGCCCCCGGTGGTGGACCCCACCCCTTCGCCTTCCCCCTCCCCCACGCCTTCTCCCATCACCCCACCCGGCGAGATGAAGAAGATCCCCGTGGACACTACCACGCTGGCTAGAGACTGGAACGGCGGTCAGGCCATGGATAAGGATGTCGTCTCCGCTGACGGCTACGTCCGCTGCTACAAGGGCAACAATGGCTATAAGGGCGACGCTTTCTCTGTGGGCGATCTCACCGCTACCCGGGGCTACCAGGTCAAGGGCACAGGCCGGTCCTTCTGCATTCTCCCGGAGACCGCCTGCGATTTGACCATCTATTTCTATAACAGTGACGTTATCGAGGCAAACAACAAGGCCCTGGCCCTTTACACCACGGACCTGAGCACTCCCGTGGCCACCTATCTCCCCGCCGCCAGCGGCAACAACGCCTACACCTACCGCTTTACCCAGGTGGGCTCGCCCCTCTATATCGCCAGCGCCGGAGGGGATATTTATCTCGCGGGCATCCAGGTGACCGCCGTGGCGGCTCCGCCCGCCGCCAGCGGCACCCTGGGCAGCGGAGAGGAGTTTACCTGGCGCGTGAACAGTGAGGATACCCTGACCCTCACCCCCAAACCGGAGACGGCGCCGGACAGCCAGGATACCGTCTTTGCCGCCACCTGGTCCCAGGATGGCCGTTTCCTGGGCGTCCAGATCCTCCAGGACGTCGCCCAGGGCGCTACCGCCCAACTCCAGGAGGGCTGGCACACGGTAAAGCTCATGTGGACGGACCGTCTTCTGGCTCCGCGCTGCTCCGCCGCCCAGGGCACAAAGGCCCAGGATTAGACCCTATCCCCTTTTGGAAAGGAAAGCGTGCGGCCCCCATGGGGGCCGCACGCTTTTTACCGGACCCGTCATACCTGACGGATAAATTCCTCGATGAAATGGAGTCCCGCGCCCAGGCTGTTGGCCTGGTCATGGTGACGACAGATGGAGATGTCCGGACAGATCGCGCGGTCCGGATCCTGGGCCTGGAGCCGGGCCTTCAGCGACTCCATGTGCCCTTGCAGGAAGGGCGAGAGCTTGCCGCCCAAGACGATGGGGCAATCCAGGGTCATGCGGATGTTGCCCAAAGCCAGGGCAAGGGTGTCCAAATACCGCTCCCACAGCGCCTTGCACACGGTATCTCCGCTGTCCATTTGGGCAAAGAATTCCCCCAGCGACAGCCCCAGGTCGTCGGACAGCCGGGCGGTAGAGCAGTAGGCCTCCAAGCAGCCCTTCCGACCGCAGCTGCACAGCGCGCCGCCGGGATGGACGCAGATATGGCCAAACTCCGCCGAGCGGCCATTTTGGCCCAGGTAGGCCCCGCCGGAGAATAAGATCGCGCCGCCCACGCCACGGCCCAGGCTCACATAGGCCATGGGCTGATCCGCCGGTCTGCCCCAAGCCTGGGCGTAACCTCCGGCGTTGGCGTCGTTGACCACATGGGTGGGGTACGGGATCGCCCCGGTGAGAGCCGCCGCCGGCACGTTCCGAAGACCTAAAGTCGGTGCCCAGGCAATGACGTCCTCTCCGGCGGAGACGATGCCCGGCACCGTCAGCCCCACGCCCAGCAGCCGCGCCCGGTCCAGACCCGCGTGGTCAATAAAGTCCTCCACCGTCCGGGCCAGCTCCCCAGCGTAGTCTCCATCCAGCCGGAAGGGCCGGGCCACAGCCTGGAAGTCCAAGGTCTGGGCCAGCAGATCCAGCGCCACCAACCGGATATGGTGGGCCGAAAGCTCCACCCCCACAGCCCACCGGGCCCCCGCCGTGACCTGCAGGATCCGGGGCGGGCGGCCGCCGCTGGAGTCTCCCAGCCGGTCATTGTCAACAAGCCCCAAGGCCATCAGCTCGCTCAAATTCTGGGTCAGCGTGGGCAGGCTCATGCCCAGGGCCAGGGCCAGCTCCTGCTTCTTGACACCTTGGGGCGCTTGGAACAGTAAGTACTGAAAGACCCGATTCCGGTTGATGCGCCGCAGGTCGGCGGTGTTGTGGGAGGCGGGTTTTGGCATGGTGTGACCTCTCCTTTTACAAAAGACTTTTTTAATATTATACCGTAGCTTTTCCAAAAAGTCATCTGCTTTTTGCAAAAAACGCCTGAGGACAAAGTCCTCAGGCGCTTTAGGCTCTATCACACCGGGATCAGGGCTTGAGAGGGTGCGCTCACTGCTTCTTCTTGCTGGCCTCACGCATCCGGGCGGAGTGGTCCAACAGACGCTTGCGTAGGCGCAGGGACTTGGGCGTGACCTCCAAGAGCTCGTCGTCGGCCAGGAATTCCAGGCACTGCTCCAAACTCAGCTGCCGGGGCGGCACCAGCCGCAAGGCCTCGTCCGAGCCGCTGGCTCGCATATTGGTCAGCTGCTTTTTCTTGCAGACGTTCACGGTGATGTCCTCTTGCTTGGGGCACTCGCCCACGATCATACCCGCATAGACGGGCACGCCCGCGCCGATGAACAGCACGCCCCGCTCCTGGGCGTTGAAGAGGCCGTAGGTGACGCTCTCGCCGGTCTCAAAGCTGACCAGAGACCCGGTGGAGCGGCGCTGGATGTCGCCCTTCATGGGGGCGTAGCTGTCAAAGACGGAGGCCATGATGCCCTCGCCCTTGGTGTCGGTCAAAAACTCGTTGCGGTAGCCGAACAGGCCCCGGCTGGGAACCAGAAACTCCACCTTCATCCGCTCGCCCACCGGGGTCATCTCCACCAGATCGCCCTTGCGGGAGCCGATCTTCTCGATGACCGCGCCCACGCAGTCGGAGGGCACGTCCACCACCAGCCGCTCGATGGGCTCGCACTTCTTGCCGTCGATCTCCTGGTAGAGCACACGGGGGGGCGACACCTGAAACTCATAGCCCTCCCGGCGCATGGTCTCGATGAGGATGGACAAAGACATCTCGCCCCGGCCCGCCACGTTGAAGGAGTCGGTGTTGTCCGTCTCTGTGACCCGCAGGGACACGTCCTTGAGCATCTCCCGCTGGAGCCGTTCTCTGATCTGCCGGGAGGTAACGAACTTGCCCTCCCGTCCGGCGTAGGGCGCGTCGTTGACCGAGAAGGTCATCTCCAGGGTGGGCGCGGCGATCTTGACAAACTCCAGGGGCTCCACCCGCTCGGTGGCGCAGATGGTGTCGCCGATGGTAATGTCGCCAATGCCGCTCATGGCGATGATCTCGCCGGCGGCAGCCTCGGTGACTGGGGCCTTACCCAGGCCGTCAAACTCATAGAGGGAGACGGCCTTGGCCTTTTGGGGCGCGTCGTCCTTCCTATGGAAGTTGCAAACGGCGATGTCTTGATTCTGGCGGATGGTGCCCCGCTCGATGCGGCCAATGGCGATGCGGCCCACGAACTCGTTGTAGTCGATGGAGCTCACCAGCATCTGGAAGGGGGCGTCGGTGTCGCACTCGGGGGCGGGGATATAGTCCAAAATGGTCTCGAAGAGGGGGGTCAGATCAGTCCCCGCCACATCGGGCGAGTAGCTGGCGGTGCCCTGGCGGCCCGAGCAGAAAAGCATGGGGCTGTCCAGCTGCTCCTCGGTGGCGTCCAGGTCCAAAAGCAGCTCCAGTACCTCGTCCACCACCTCATGGACCCGCTGGTCAGGCCGGTCGATCTTGTTGACCACCACGATGACCCGGTGGCCCAGCTCCAACGCGCGGCTCAGCACGAAACGGGTCTGGGGCATGGGGCCCTCCGCGGCGTCCACCAGCAGAATGACGCCGTTGACCATCTTCAAGATACGCTCCACCTCGCCGCCGAAATCGGCGTGGCCCGGAGTGTCCACGATGTTGATCTTGGTGTCCTTATAGTGGACGGCGGTGTTCTTGGCCAGGATGGTGATGCCCCGCTCCCGCTCCAGATCCCCCGAGTCCATGACCCGGTCCACGGTGGCCTGGTTCTCCCGGTAGATGCCGCCCTGCTTGAGCATCTCGTCCACCAGGGTGGTCTTGCCGTGGTCCACGTGAGCGATGATGGCGACGTTTCTGATCTTCTCGTTCTGCATTTCGATGCACCTCTAGGTCTTGATCTCAGTATAAAAATTCAACCGGGATATTTTACACCACAACATGGTAGATTGCAATACTTTTTCACAAAAAAACCCCGAATTTTACATCGGGGGTGGTGCTTGATATGTAGGGGCGAGCGACGCTCGCCCCGCCAAGCCATGGGCTCCCGGTCAACTCACATCTCCGGGTCGTGGTCCTCTTCGCTGATCTCGCTCAATGCCGCGCCGGCCTCCATGTCGCAGGAGTGGGACTGGCTCAGATCGCCCAGAGAGACCATGCCGACGACCTTGTCATCCTCCACCACCGGCAGGCGGCGGACCTGCTTGGCGGCCATGATGCGGGCGGCCTCCCGGGTATCGGCGGTGGGAGAGACGGTGGCGCAGTTACGGGTCATGATCTTGTGGACCGGAGTCTTGGCCGGGTCCTCCTGAGTAGCCACGCACCGCAACACGATGTCCCGGTCGGTGACCATCCCCCGCAGTCCGCCGTCCTCGCCGCAGACGGGCAGAGAACCTACATTGTGGCGCGCCAGCATGGTGGCGGCGTTTTGGGCGGTGTCGGCAGGGTCCACGGACACCACGCTGGAGCACATCAGCTCTTTGACTTGCATTTTTCTCTCTCCTTGTTATAATAGATGATTGAACGCGACAGAAAACTGTATCTATTGTTCACCGGAAGGGAAGAACTATTCCATGAAGCCGCTTTTACACATTTGCTGCGCGCCCTGCTCCATCACCTGCATCGACACCATGCGTCAAGACGGTCTGGAGCCTACGGGCTTTTGGCACAATTTGAATATCCATCCCTACACCGAGTACCGCCAGCGGAAGAACACTCTGGTGGACTACGCTAAGAGCATCGGTCTGGAGCTGATTTTGTCGGGAGACTACGGCCTACGGCCCTTTGTCCAGGCCGTGGCCGGTGATATCGACCACCGCTGCGGGAAATGCTACCAGATGCGTCTGGAGCCCACCGCCCAATACGCCGCCGAGCACGGCTTTGACTCCTTTACTACCACGTTGCTGGTCTCCCCCTACCAAAACCATGAACTGCTTTTGGAGGTCGGCCGGGAGATGGGGAAAAAATACGGCGTGGAGTTTTTGCCCTATGACTTCCGGCCTCGCTTCCGAGAGGGTCAGGACAAGGCCCGGGAGCTGGGCCTTTATATGCAAAAATACTGCGGCTGCGTCTTCAGCGAGGAGGACCGCTATCTGGCTCAAAAACGTAAGAAACAGGCCCAGAAGGCAGCGGCTGCCCAACGGGCTGAAGGCCCGTTGGGGACCCTTCCTTTATGATGCTCGGGGTCGGCAAAGCCGCCCCTGCGCAAATTCTCCGCTCCGCTCCGAATTTTACGCGGCACTCGCCGCGTCCCGCCTGCGGCGGGTCCCTAAAGTCCTTGCTTTTTCTGTGAAACTGTGGTATGCTATTCCTAGTAGTTCACTATGATATACACAAGCCAAAGGAGAAACACCATGCTTGAGATCAAAAATCTGCGCTACGAGGTGGAGGGCGAGGAGGGCCGCCTGGGCATTTTGCAGGATGTCTCCCTCACCATCCCCGACGGTAAATTTGTGGTCATCACCGGCCCTAACGGCGGCGGCAAGACCACCCTGGCCCGGACCATCATGGGCCTTGTCAAGCCCACGGCGGGCCAGATATTCTGGAACGGCCAGGACGTGACCGAATTGGACGTGACCGGGAGGGCCAAGGCGGGCATCTCCTACGCCTTTCAGCAGCCTGCCCGCTTCAAGGGCCTGAAGATCGGCGACCTTCTGGAGCTGGCTGCTGGTACGGTGCTGCGCCACGATGAGCAGTGCCAGTACCTCACCAAGGTGGGCCTATGTGCCAACGACTACATTGGTCGGGAGATGGACGCCTCCCTCTCCGGCGGCGAGGCTAAGCGGGTGGAGATCGCCACCGTTCTGGCCCGCAAGGCGCCGCTGATGATCTTTGACGAGCCCGAGGCCGGCATCGACCTGTGGAGCTTTTCCCAGCTGACCCGGACCTTCCAGGCCATTCACGATCAGGGCGACGCCACCTTGATCGTCATCTCCCACCAAGAGCGCATCATCGACCTGGCCGACGAGATCGTGCTGGTAAGCAAGGGCCAGGTCACCGCTCAGGGCCCCAAAGATGAGATATTCCCAAAACTGCTCACCGACGGCTCCGCCCCGGTGGAGCGTTCCTGCTACGGAAAGAAGGAGGTGGAGCGCCGTGGATAAAACCGAGTGGAAGGTCCTCAAGGAGATCGCCGAGCTGGAGAAGACCCCTCAGGGCGCCTACAACTTCCGTGTCAACGGCCAGCTGGACGACCGCAAGACCACCGAGCACATCGACATCGTCTCCAAGACCGACAAGCCCGGCATCGACATCATCGTCAAGCCCGGCACCAAAGGCGAGAGCGTCCACATCCCCGTAGTGTTGAGCCAGACCGGCCTTGTTGATGTGGTCTACAACGACTTCTACATCGGCGAGGGGGCCGAGGTGGACATCGTGGCCGGCTGCGGCATCCACAACACCGGCTGCGAGACCGCTCAGCACGACGGCATCCACGTCTTCCACCTGGCTAAAAACGCCAGGGTCCGCTATGTGGAGCGCCACTACGGCGAGGGCCCCGGCACTGGGGAGAACATTTTGAACCCCAAGACCGAGGTCTATCTGGAGGAGGGCGCCTCCATCACCATGGAGATGACCCAGATCCGAGGGGTGGATTCCACCATCCGGGACACGGTGTGCCATGTGGGCCCCGGCGGTGAGTGTATCATCAACGAAAAGTTGCTCACCGACGGCGCCCAGCGGGCCGAGAGCAACATGGAGATCATCCTGGAGGGCGCCGACGCCACCGGCCGGGTGGTCTCCCGCTCTGTGGCCAAGGGCGACAGCGTCCAGGTCTTCCGCCCCTGCATGACGGGCAAGGACCAGTGCTTTGGCCACGTCCAGTGCGACTCTATCATCATGGACCAGGCCAAGATCAAGTCCGTCCCCGCTATCGACGCCCAGAGCGTGGACGCCCAGCTCATCCATGAGGCCGCCATCGGCCGCATCGCCGGGGACCAGATCTTGAAGCTCATGACCCTGGGCCTCACCGAGGAGGAGGCCGAGGAGAAGATCCTGGAGGGCTTCTTGCAGTAACGAAAAAACGGGCCGCTGAAACAGCGGTCCGTTTTTCTTATCCCTTTTATACCACCGTCAGCGTAAAGCGAAACTCAGTGACCCCCTCTTCGCTGGTAACGGTGACGTCCTCTTTATGCTCGTTGAGGATGGTCTTGACGATATAGAGCCCCAGCCCTACGCCGTCGCGGTCCATGGAGCGGGACTTGTCCGACTTGTGGAAGCGGTCAAAGATCAGATCCAGCTCGTCTTTGGGGATGGTCTCGCCCTCGTTGCGGATGGCCACCACCGCCTTGCCGCCCTGCCGGGTGATCTCCACCCACAGATGCCCGCCGGGGCGGGAGAACTTGATGGCGTTTTCCAGCAGATTATAGCACACCTGGGTGATGGCGTCCGGGTCGCCCCAGACCTTGATGGCCTCCTCGGGCAGGCCGGCCACCACGTCCAGGGACTTATCGTTGATCTTGCTCTCCAGGCTCACCATAGTCTGGGCCGTTAGCTCTACGATGTCAAAGGGCTGCTGGGCAGTAACGTCGCCGTTAGCGTGGAGCCGGGACACATCCAGCATCCGCCGCACCAGCCGGGACAGCCGCTTGGTCTCCGAGGAGATGGTCTGAAGGGCAGCGGTCTCCCTGTCCGGAGAGATGGTCCCGTCCAAAATGCCGTCGGCAAAGCCGGAGATGGTGGTCATGGGAGTCTTCAACTCATGGGAGATGTTGGCCACAAATTCACTGCGGCGCTTCTCCGCCTGGTCCAGGGAGTCTGCCATGGCGTTGAAGGCCCGGGCCAGCTCGCCCATCTCGTCGCTCCGCTCAGTCTCCTGCATCCGTTTGTCAAACTCACCCCGGCCATACTCCCGCACGGTCTGGGCCATCTCCTTCAGGGGCTTGGTCTGCCGCCGGGCGGTAAAGAGGGTCAGGATGAACGCCACCGCCATCACCGCCAGCGCCGTCAGCACGAAGATGCCCGACAAGCTGCGCCACAGCTCGGTCATATTGTCCACGGCGGTGGACACCAGCACCAGGCCGATGGTGGCGTCGCCGGCGGTGGTGTGGATCACGATGGGCCGCCCGGCAATATATCGGGTCCTGTCAAAAAGCCCCCCCAGATCGCCCATACGGTTATAGACCCCATCGGCCAGCAGGCGCTTGGTCACCACCACGGGCAGCGTGGCCCCCACCAGCGTGTCCAGCTCGCCCTGGCCCGCGCCGTCGGCGGAGTAGACCACCTCGCCGTCGGTCTCGCAGAGGAGCACATGGGCGTTGGATATCTTGGCCAGAGAGTAGATATAGGCCCGAAAGCCGTCGGAGCGGATGTCCATGCCCTGGCTTCGGTAATTGGCGGTGAACTCACCGATAAAGGAGGCGTTGTCCTCCAGCGCCTCCATCTGGCGGTTGGTGGTATACTGATAGCTCAGCCCTACGAAGCTGACGCCCAGTACCAAAAAGGATACCAGGATCAAGCCCGCCACCATGGCAAACTGCCGTGAATACGCGGACTTCACGCCGTGACCTCAAACTTATAGCCCACGCCCCAGACCGTCTTGAGGTTCCACTTGTCCGAGACTCCCTCCAGCTTTTCCCGCAGCCGCTTGATGTGGACGTCCACGGTGCGGGAGTCGCCAAAGTAGTCAAAGCCCCACACCTCGTCAAGCAGCTGGTTGCGGGTGAACACCCGGTTGGGCGCGGAGGCCAGGCGGTAGAGAAGCTCCAGCTCCTTGGGCGGGGTATCGATCCGCTTGCCGTCCACCACCAGTTCGTAAGAATCCAGGTTGATCACCAGCTTGTCAAAGGTCAGCTTCTTCTCCGCCGTCTCTTCCTCCAGGCCGTAGCGCCGCAGCACCGCGTGGATGCGGGCCACCACCTCCTTGGTGTTGAAGGGCTTTGTGATATAGTCGTCTGCGCCCTGCTCCAGGCCCGTCACCTTGTCCTCCAGCTCGCCCTTGGCCGTGAGCATGATCACCGGGGTCTTGCCGTCCTCCCGGATCTTTTTCAGCACGCTCCAGCCATCCATCACCGGCAGCATGATGTCCAGCAGCACCAGATCCGGGCCCCAGGACCGGAAAAGCTCCACGCCCTTGACCCCGTCGCCGGCGCCCTGGGTCTCATAGCCCTCCTTTTCCAGGTAGAGCTGCAGCAGATCGGAGATGTTCTTCTCGTCTTCGATGACTAAGATCTTCTGGGCCATGCGTTCCCACCCTTTCCTTGGTTCATGCATTATATCATATCTGCGCAGCGGTATGATATAATGCGCCATCCTTTGCGGTTTCCGGCGAAGCCGGGGAGCAAAGGCGGCATAAAGCTGATATAATAGTCGCTTACGACTATTATATCATACACGCTTTTTTCAAAAAAGGTTGGATATTTTGTAAATTTACCCCTCCGGCTCGTCGTCGTTGCCCAAGGGGTCGATGTGGATGACGGCGTGGACGCCCAGACGCTGGCGCAGTTCCCGTTCAGCCCGGTCGGCGGCGGCGTGGGCGGTCAGGAGGGTCATGTCGCTGGGCACCTCGGCATGGATGGTGGCAAAGAGATGGCCCGGGCCGTATTCGTGGACAGCCAGGCCGTGGATGGCCACGATCTCGGGAATTTCCAGCACCGTATCGGCGATCTTATCTACCGTCTCCTGGCTGGGCGCCCGGCCCAGCAGCAGATCCAGCGTATCCCTGGCCGCCAGAAAGCCCGACCAGAGGATGAATACCGACACCCCCAGGCCCAGCCAGGCGTCCAGGCTGAGGCCGGAGAAGTGGGCAATGAGCGCTCCCGCCAACACCGCCGATGTGGCCACGCTGTCGGAGAGAGCGTCCAGGGCCGTAGCGCTCAGAGCCGCGCTGTCCAGAGCCTTGCCCAAGGCGGCGTTAAAGCGCCACATCCAGAGCTTCACCAGGATAGACGCCCCCAGCACCCCCACCGCCAGCCAGGAAAAAGTCACTATCTCCGGCGTGATGATCTTTTCCACCGAGGTCCTGGCCAGTTCAAAACCCACCAGCAGGATCACCAGGGACACGATGAGCCCGGACACATACTCCGCCCGGCCATGGCCGAAGGGATGCTCCTTGTCCGCCTTGTGGCCCGCCACCTTGAAGCCCACCAGCGTCACCACGCTGGAAAAGGCGTCGGTCAGGTTGTTCAGAGCGTCGGCGGTCATGGACAGCGAGCGTGTCAAAACCCCCGCCAGCAGTTTGCCCACCGCCAGCAGCAAATTGAGAGCGATGCCCACCGCCCCGGAGAGCTGCCCGCACCGCTCCCGCCGGCCGGAACTGACCTGCTCCCCGCCCCGGAGCAGCCGCCGGACCAGCCATTGAGATGGCGTCTTCACACCCTCGCCCCCCTTCCATGCTTATAACCGTATATTATCCATCGGCCCCAAGAGAAAGTCAAGGCTAACCTCCCAAGGTCAACGCTCCCTCTTGACACACTCGAACAGTCGTGCTATAATGGAACAGAAGTTCCAGAAAAGAGGAGGCGACCGCTGTGGACCGGATGGAAAAGCTGACCATTTTGGCCGACGCGGCCAAGTACGACGTGGCCTGTACCTCCAGCGGAGTGAAGCGAAACCACCGCTCGGGGAAAGTTGGCTCCGCCGTCAACTACGGCTGCTGCCATACCTTCACCGCCGACGGCCGCTGCGTCAGCCTTTTGAAAGTCCTATTCAGCAACGCCTGCGCCTATGACTGTGCCTACTGCGTCAACCGCCGCTCCAACGACGTCCCCCGGGCCACCTTCACCCCCCGGGAGCTTTGCGAGCTGACCATGGATTTTTACCGGCGCAACTATATCGAAGGGCTGTTTCTGTCCTCGGCGGTGGTGGGCACCCCGGACCGCACCATGGAGCTGATGATCGAGACGGTGCGGCTTTTGCGCGTGGAGTACCGCTTCAACGGCTACATCCACGCCAAAGCCATTCCCGGCGCGGACCCCGCCCTAGTGCAGGCCATGGGCCTGCTTGCCGACCGCATGAGCGTCAATATCGAGCTGCCCTCGGAAAAGAGCTTGAATCTCCTCTGCCCGGACAAGGGGAAAACGCCCATCTTGGGTAACATGGCCCAGATCCGGGACGGCATCACCCAAAGCAAGCAAGAGCTGGCCATTTACCGGCACGCCCCTCGCTTCGCCCCGGCGGGACAGTCCACCCAGATGATCGTAGGGGCCACCCCGGAGAGCGACCTCCACATCCTGCGCCTGACCCAGAGCCTATACCGCCGTTACCAGCTCAAGCGGGTGTTCTTTTCGGCCTATATCCCCATGGGCGCGGGCCCCAACCTGCCGATCCCCCAAACCTATCAGCCGCCCCTGCTGCGGGAGCACCGGCTCTACCAGGCCGACTGGCTGCTGCGCTATTATCAGTTTGACGCCGAGGAGCTGCTGGACGACGCCCACCCCGACTTCGACCCCTCCCTGGACCCCAAATGCTGCTGGGCGGTCAACCACCCGGAGTTTTTCCCCGTGGAGGTGAACCGGGCCGACTATGAAGCGCTGCTGCGGGTCCCCGGGGTGGGGGTAACTTCGGCCCGGAAGATCCTTCTGGCCCGGCGGCACTGCACCCTGGATTTCCCTCATCTGAAAAAGCTGGGAGTGGTGCTCAAGCGGGCCCAGTATTTCCTGCTTTGCAACGGCAAACCCATGGAGGCTCTGCGCTTTCGCTGGGAGTCCCTGCCCACCCGCCTGGCCGCTCTGGATGCCTCCAGCCGGGGCGTCGGCCTGGACCAACTCAGTCTGTTTGACGGCCAAAGGGGGGCGTAGCGTGGAGGGCTTTGCCTATCACTACGACGGCACCTTTGCTGGATTTTTGTGCTGCGTGCGGGACATCTACCAATATCATGAGCCGCCCAACCTCTTCCTCACCCTGGAAGAGGACCGGCCCAGCCTTTATCATGAGCGCTATGTGGAAACTGACCCCCTCCTGGCCCAGCGGGTCTACCGCCGCCTGGGCCAGCGTCTGGGGCGAAACGGTCTCCGGATGGTGCTGGAGGGGTTTTTGACCACCCTGGACGCTAAGGAGCGGCGACTCTGGGAACTGATCGATTTCGGCTTTCAGGTGGGGCCGGGGGTAGAAAAACACCTGGAGAACGACCAGGTCCTCCAGGTGGGCAAAGCCATACGCCACCTCCAGCGCGAGTGCGAGCTGCTCACCGGCTTTGTCCGCTTCTCCCAGTATGACGGCTTCCTGGCAGGGGAGATCGCTCCAAAAAACCAGGTGCTGCCCATTCTGCGCGTCCACTTTTGCGACCGGCTGGCGGGCGAGCGCTTTCTGCTCTACGACAAGACCCACGCCCAGCTTCTGCTCCACCAGCCCGGGCCAGAGAACCGGGGGCGGGGCCAATGGGCCATCGTCGAGGCCCGGGACTTCACCCTGCCCCCGCCTGGGGAAGAAGAGCGCCGCTGCCGGGACCTGTGGCGGCGGTTCTACGACACCCTGGCCATCGAAAGCCGCTATAACCCCAAGTGCCGACAGACCCATATGCCTAAGCGCTACTGGGACTGCATGACCGAGTTTCAGACCGACGACCCGTCAGCCCCCTCTTCCCCCGCTCTGGGCAGCACGCCCCACTCCGGCAGCGGCAGCCGCTGCATGGCGGAGAACACATACTCCTTCAAGTCCGGGTAGCGTTTGGATAATTCCGCCACCAGTTCCTTGGCCTCCTGCCGCTTGGTAGAGCCGTCGGCGGGGCAGAGATTCTTTACCACCGGCAGCCCGTTTCGCTCCACCGCGGAACGGACCTGGCCTTCCGTGCTATACAAAAGAGGCCGGATCTGAGTTACCCCGGTGCGGTCCAGATAGGTCACCGGTTGGAAGCAGTTGAGCCGTCCCTCATAAAATAGGCTCATAAAAAAGGTCTCCACCGCGTCGTCCCGGTGGTGGCCCAGGGCGATCTTAGAAAGGCCCAGCTCGGCCATGGCGTTATGGAGCGCCCCCCGGCGCATCTTGGCGCACAGCGAGCAGGGATTTTTCTCCTTTCGGTAGTCAAAAATGACCTCGAAGATCTGGGTCTTGACCAGGTGAAAGGGCACCTCCAGCTTGACGCACAGTTCCGCCAGAGGCGAGAAGTCCATCTTGCCCCCGGACATATCTAAGGTGATGGCCTCCACAGTGAAGGGCTTAGGGTAGAACTCCCGCAGCTTGGCAAGCGCCGCCAGGGTCACCACCGAGTCCTTGCCGCCGGACACCCCCACCGCTACCCGGTCTCCGGGCGCGATCATCCGATAGTCCTCCACGCACCGCCGCATCTGGGACACGATCTGCCGCATTCGGCGCCCCCCCTCTCCCAAAAAAGCAAATTTAAAAGTGAGCATTCGCGAGCATAAGAAAGCATAAGCCAGAAAATCAAAGAATTTGATTTTTAAGATAAAAAAATTCCAAAAAGTCGTTGACACCGGCGGTCAAAAGCATTATAATACAACACGCTCGACTTTGTAAAGTCAACTTTTCCCGGGCTTTCCCGGGCATTTCAAACGAAAGCGAGAGATTACACTATGTCCACTTTTATGGCCAACAAGGGCAACATCGTGCGCAAGTGGCATGTAGTCGACGCCGCCGGCAAGCCTCTGGGCAAGACCGCCGTCATCGTCGCCGACCTGCTGCGGGGCAAGCGTAAGCCCGAGTACACCCCCCACGCCGACTGCGGCGACTTCGTCATCGTCATCAACGCCGAGAAGGCCATCCTCACCGGCAAGAAGATGGAGCAGAAGTTCTACCGCACCCACTCCGGCTATCCCGGCGGTCTCCATGAGACCAAGTACCGTCTGCTCATGCAGGATAAGCCCGAGCTCGCCATGAAGCTGGCTGTCCGCGGCATGATGCCCCGCAACACCGTCACCAAGGACTCGCTGTCCCGGCTCAAGATCTACCGCGGCGCGGAGCACCCCCACGCTGCTCAGCAGCCTGAACTCTACACCCAGGCGTAAGGAGGATCAACACAATGTATAAGAGTAAGAAGCCTTATCACTACGGCACCGGCCGCCGGAAGTCCTCCGTGGCCCGGGTCCACCTCTTCCCCAACGGCACCGGCTCCATCACCATCAACGGCCGGGACATCGAGGAGTACTTCGGTCTGGAGACCCTGAAGCTCATCGTCCGTCAGCCCCTGGTCACCACCTCCACCATCGGTAAGGTGGACGTGGTCGCCACCGTCACTGGCGGCGGCGTCACCGGCCAGGCCGGCGCCATCCGCCACGGCATTGCCCGTGCCCTGCTTCTGATGAACGAGGAGTTCCGTCCGGCCCTGAAGTCCGCCGGCTTCCTCACCCGCGACCCTCGTATGAAGGAGCGCAAGAAGTACGGCCTGCACGCCGCCCGTCGCGCGCCCCAATTCTCCAAGCGCTGATATATCAAGCAAACCCCGGAGCCACAACGGCTCCGGGGTTTTTTCTTTTGGCTCATTTTGATATGATCTGATACAATTAAGCCCAAAAAGTTGAGGTTCATTTTGAGGTTAAAAAACTCAATCCATGCGCTCCATGGTCCCCAAAAAGAGGGGTGCGCCGGTTTCCAGATCCACGATACCGTAGACAAAGGGCCGGTCAAAGGTAAGGTAGATCAGATCATCCGGCGGCATAGCGGAAGCCGCGTCCATGATCACCGCCGTCACCGCCGCCGCCTCGGTGCCCTTTTCGTTGAGCTCAAAGGCGGTCTTGTGGATGACATCGCCGATGTAGAGCGGATAGCCCTCTTTGCTCTGGCCCATGGCGGTGAAGTCGGCATCGCCGGGGTCAAAGGCGCCGGTCAGGCCCATGGCCTCCAGGGTGTCCTTCAGTTCGTCGCTCCACTCCGTCTTGAACTTGGGCACGGTCAGCTGCACCCGGGTCTCCCGCTGTGTGTCCAGCAGGGTCTTGACGGTGGAGCCGTCCCAGCCGGCCAGATAGTCGGTAAGGCTCGTCCCCTGGTCGGGAAGCATGAGCAGCAACCCCAGCTTGCCGTCGTCGTAGGGCAGGGCCACCCCCTGTCCACCATCGTGGGACAGGTAGCTCTCCTGCCGGGTCCCGTTGCTCATGCCCTGGGGCTGAGAGACGGTGCCGTCGGCATTTCGGAAGTCCATGGTCCATTCGTGGGTAGGGGTCTCAAAGGGGCGCTGGAACTGGTTTTTAAAGTAAATGGCGTTGACCAGGGCCAGCACAGCCTGATCGTCAAAGCGGTCCACCACGCTGGGGATCATCCCCTTCGTAGCCTCGTCCACCCAGCCGTTGACCATCTTCACCGTGTCCGGGGCCTGGAGATCGGCGTGGTAGAGCTCCGCCCCGAAGTAGTTTTGGCAGGTGAGGACGAATTCATCGTTCAAGAGCAGGTCCGGGTCGCACCACAGGCTGTTGGCCAGGGTGGTCTGACTGGAGCCGCCCAGGTCCGAATAGTCCTCCATCAGCGCCAGACAGTAGGCGCTCAAAGCGCCCTTGTCCATGCCAAAGAGCTGGGCGAACTCTCCTGCGGTATCCCCCGCCGCGCCGGAGGAGGTCATGCCCAGAGCCAGGGTCACTGACAGAGGCGACAGCAGGGTGTTTTCCCCCTCGACACGGCCCTGGCGCAGCAGATCCAGAGCAAAGCCGGCGTAGGCCGCCTCCTGCTCCGCGGTACGTTCCCCAGGGAACAGGTCCACAATCCCCTGGGCCTGGATGGGCTCCGGAGCCGGGGTCTTCTGGCAGCTTGTCAGCATAAGTACGGATAGAAGCAGAGAAAGTACACGTCCCATGGGGCACACTCCTTTTCTGTCTGATGCCTTTTTAGACGCTGCCCATCCCACAAAGTTCCAGCCTCAGCCCTTCTTGAAAAAGGCCACCGCGATGGCCCCTGGGCCAACATGGGTCCCGATGGTGCCGCCGATAGTGCATACCGGCAGCGACGGTACATACTGTTCCCATAGGGGCCGGCTATCCTCCATGTACTTGCGCAGCAGCTCGTCGCTCAGGCCGGTATAGCCCAGACTGTGGGGCCGGGCAAAGTCCACGCCGCCGTCCTTCTGGCTCTCCTCCATCAGCAGGTTGTTGCCGTTTTTGGAGCCACGGGCCTTGCCGATGACCTTCACCTCGCCGTCCTCCACCGTGACCACCGGCTTGATGGACAAAAGACCCCCCACCAGCGCCGCCGAGGCCGAGAGCCGCCCACCCCGCTTGAGGTATTCCAGGGTGTCCAAGAGCGCCACGATGCGGATCTGGCCCCGCTCCGCCTCCAGCTGCCGGGCGATGTCCTCCGCGACCATCCCCTGGGCAACCATCTCCACCGCCCGGCGCACCAGCAGCGCCTCGGCGATGGTGACGTTGAGACTGTCCACCACGAAGACCTGGCCGGGAAACTCCGCGGCGGCGATGCAGGCGCTCTGGTAGGTCCCGGAGAGCTTGGAAGACAGGGTGATGCACACCACCGTCTCCCCACGGTCAATGGCCTGGGCAAAGGCGTCCTCAAACTGGCCCGGAGCGATCTGGCTGGTGGTGGGCAGACTGTCCCCCTCAATGAGCAGCTCGTAAAACTGCCGGTGGGTCAGATCTACACCGTCCTGGTACTGCCTGTCTCCAAAACTCACCGTCATGGGCAGCACGCTCACACAGTCCGGCCAGGGCTGGGGCAGGTCCGAAGCGGAATCGGTCACGATACGGATATTCACAACGCACTCCTTCTTTCCTTTTAAAAGTTCTGTTCTCACATCTTTCCTTAATAAAATACCACACTCTTCCCCAAACTTCAAGCAGTAAGTGGAAAATACCCAGCTGTCCGAAAACTTGACAAATTTCTGCCGTGAACGTATACTGTGTATCACGATAAACGCTAGGAAAGGGGGCGCTGCTATGTCCTCCACTACGATCCTCTATATTGTGGCCGGGTATCTCTCCGGCAGCGTCCTCTTTGCCCGTCTGGCCGCGGCAGTGCTGGGCAAGGGTGAGGTGGAGAACGCCGGGGAGGACCGCAATCCCGGCGCCGCCAACGCCTTTCGCTGTGGCTTTTGGTGCGGCGTCATCGCCCTGGTGGGCGACCTGGGCAAGGCCTTTTGGCCTGTTTTTTGCTACTGCCGCTTTTCTGGCGGTCTTCTGCAAGGGCCCATCTCCCTGGCCCTGGTCATCGCCGCGCCGGTGGTGGGTCACGCCCTGCCTCTCTGGCATCACTTTAAAGGCGGCAAGGGCATCGCTTCCTCCTTTGGCTCATTGCTGGGTCTGTTCCCCTTCTGGCAGCCGGCGGTGCTTTTCGCGGTCATCTTTGTCTTTTTCTCCGTGGTACTGCGGATCGACCCCCACTTTTACCGTACCGTCGTCACCTATCTGGTGACGGCCGTCACCTTCTTTTTCCGCTACCCGGCCGGAGTGTGGGGCGGGTTCGCCCTCATCTCGGGCACGGTACTGCTGCGGCTGCATTGGAGCAAGGAGCACCGGGCCAAGCCGGCGGTGAAGCTGCTATGGATGCGCTGATCCTCTCCTGCGGCACCGGCGGCGGGCACAACGCCGCGGCCCGGGCCATTCAGGAGGCCCTGGAGGCACAGGGCCACCGCGCCGTCTTGATGAACCCCTATGACCTGCGGGGCCAAAAGACGGTGGAGCTGGTGGACGATATGTATATCTCCGTGGCCCAGAAGTCGCCCCGGACCTTTGGCTTTGTCTACCGCCTGGGCGACCTCTACCGCCATCTGCCCTGGCGCTCGCCGGTCTACTACTTCCAGCGCAAGACCGCCAAAGCCCTGGAGACCTTCCTGGCCCAGCGCCATTTTGATGTGGTCTTCTGCACCCATGTCTACCCCGGCGAGGCCCTGACCATCCTGAAAAACCGTGGGGCAGCCCTGCCCAAGGTCATCTTCGTGGCCACCGACTACGCCTGCATCCCCTTTACCGAGGAGACCGACTGCGACGCCTATATCATCCCCCACCCGGACCTTCTGGAGGAGTTTCAGTCCTACGGCATTCCCGCTCAGAAGCTGCTCCCCCTGGGCATTCCCGTCTCCGCCGCCTTTTCCCGGGACGTCACCCGACAACAGGCCCGGCAGGCTCTGGGGCTGGACCAGAACGCCACCTATCTGCTCCTCTCCGGCGGCAGTATGGGCGCTGGGGTACTGAAGAAGGCGGTGAAAAAGCTCTATGCCCAGTGGCGGGACCGGGCTAGGCTCATCGTCATCTGCGGCACCAACGACAAGCTCTATAAAACTCTGGAAAAACGCTACGGCGCTGACAACAGCGTCACCCTCCTCCATTCCACCGACCAGATGCCTCTCTACCTCCGGGCCTGCGATCTCTACCTGACCAAGCCTGGCGGCCTGTCCTCCACCGAGGCGGCGGTGGCCGGCGTGGCCCTGGCCCACCTATCCCCTATTCCCGGCTGCGAGACGCGAAACGCCAAGTTCTTTGCCCGTCTTGGCCTAACTGTCCCCATGGACCGGCTGGAGGACTTTCAGGCCCTGGCCCCGGATATCATCCACCGCCAAGGGTCCGCCATTCCCCACGATGCCGCCGACCAGATCGCCGCCCTCGCCGCGGACTTGATAGCTCACACGCCTTGATCGCCAAAAAAGACGCCCCGCAGGGCGTCTTTTTGTTTCAGTCCCTTAAAGAATTATGTAAACCTCTCTCACTCCAACTCCTTCTTCAGCTTCTCCAGCGCCTTCTTCTCAATGCGGGATACATAGCTGCGGCTGATATTGCACTGGGCGGCGATCTCCCGCTGGGTCAGGGGCGGCTGACCGCTGAGGCCGTAGCGCAGGTCGATGATGCGCGCTTCCCGGCCCGTCAGGCAGCGCTTGACCACCGTCCGGACCTTTTTGCACGACTCCTTCACGTCCAGGTCCTCCAGCATGGTGTCGTCCACCCGGATCACGTCCATCAGTGAAAGGTTGTTGCCCTCGCCGTCGTTTTCCAGGGTATCGGACAGGGACACCTCCCCTTGCAGCTTGCGGCGACTGCGGAAGTACATCAAGATCTCATTTTCGATGCACCGGCTGGCATAGGTGGCCAGTTTGATGCCCTTGTCGGGCTTGAAGGTGCTCACCGCCTTAATAAGCCCGATGGTGCCGATGGAAATGAGGTCATCTTGATCGGCGGACTGGGTATAGTATTTCTTCACGATATGGGCCACCAATCGGAGATTATGCTCCACCAGGGTATTGCGGGCGGCCAAGTCACCCTGCTGGGCCAGGTCCAGGTACTTGCGCTCCTCATCGGCCTTGAGAGGCTTGGGGAAGGATCCGGTGTTGCCCGATAGGCGCAGGGTCAGAAACAGCGAGTTGAGCATTAAGACAAGCCAGGCTGACAGCATTTTGCTCCACCTCCGAAATGGAGCCTATGCGCCACCGGATTGTCCCTATGCCACAGGTTATCCGATTGTCACCGGCAAAAATCAAAAGGGACGGCGCCTCTGTCTGCGTAACAGAAGCGTCCGTCCCCCTTGCCACACTCAGTCAAAGTCCGGAACCAGAATATTTTGTTCAGAAGGCCACCTGCAGCAGTAGCGCTACCGCGCATAAGATCGCGGCGCAGGGGACGTAGAGATACCGGCCCAAACCATACCATAGCGATCCCGAAGGCCGTTTGGCTCCCCGGTTGATCTCCTCCAGCAGCTCTCCCCGCCGCATGATCCAAAACCAGGACACAGCGCCCAGGGTGGCGCCGATGGGGATGATATAGATGGATACGATATCCATCCACGGCCCCCATTTGAAGATGGGCTCCATATGCAGCCCGATCCCCAGACAGATCACGCACAAGATGACCAGCACAAGTTTTCGGCCCAGCTTCGGGAATCTATGGAGCAGGGACTCTCCCACAGCCTCAAACATATTTTGCAGGGAGCTGACCCCGGCAAAGACCATGGCGGTATAGAGAATAATGGCAAAGAGTTGCCCAAAGGGGATGTCCTGCAGGATGCGGGGCAGGATCACAAACAAGAGCGAGGGGCCCGCCGCCACGTCCATATCGTAGGCAAAGCAGGCGGGAATGATGACCATGGCGGCCACCAGGGCAGCGATGGTGTCAAAGAGAGCGGTCCGGCGGGCCAACGAGACCACATCCTCATCCGGGTGCAGGTAGGCTCCATAGACGATCATGCCGCTGCCGGTGATGGACAAGGAAAAGAATGCCTGGCCCATGGCCCAGATCCACACCATAGGGTCCAGCAGGTCGGACCAGCGGGGGGTGAACATGTACTTGTAGCCCTCCGCCGCCCCGGGCAAAAAGGCCACCCGGACAGCCAGCACCACAAAGATCACAAAGAAAAGGGGCATCATGACCTTGTTGCTTTTCTCAATGCTCTTGGCTCCCAGCAACAGGGTGAGCAGAGTACCGATCACCACGATCACATGGAAGGGCACCACCGAGTAATCGGACATAGAAAATGCCTCAAACCATGGCTCCGGAGCCACCTCCATCAGCGACCCGCCCACCGAGGCAAAAAGGGCCTTGAGCACATAGGCGATGATCACGGCATAGCCGATGGCGATACACATAGATCCAGCCAGCGGCAACCATCCCAGCGTGGCCCCGGCAGGGCGCAACTTCCGATCTCGGCTGGTCCAGGCCATCTGATAAGAGCCGAGGGTCCCTGTGCGCGCTCGGCGGCCCACGGCGTATTCAGCGCTCAGGCCCACCGTGCCAAACAGCAGGATAAAAAACAAATAGGCCAGCAAGAAAGCGCCACCACCGTTGCTTCCCATCTTCGCCGGAAAGCCCCAGACATTTGCCATGCCCACGGCGGAGCCAACTGCCGACAGCACAAACCCCCAGCTGCTGGTAAATCTGTGGGGCTGATTCTTCTCATGCATCTCTACGCTCATCTCCTTTGTGTCCGCCGCGGCGAAAATATTGCACATTTTACATATTTTATTCAATTATACGTCCCTTTGACTTCCTATGTCAAGGGATAAGACGAAAAACGATCGGCAGGCAGGGCGGCGGTCCTTTTTCTGCGTTAGGCAGCGGATTTTCTCCTTGCAATTTTTTGAAAAATCAAGTAAACTTGACTTGGGCAGAGAACGCCCAATCTGAAAGTGGGGTGGATGCAATGAGCCATCGGATCATCACCATCAGTCGGGAATTCGGAAGCGGAGGCCGGGAGGTTGGCAAGCGGCTGGCCGAGCGCCTTGGCGTGGCCTACTATGACCGGGAGATCATCACCGCCGTAGCCGAAAAAAGCGGCCTGGCCGAGGAGTACATCGCCAGTATCTCTGAGCGGGGCGTAGACGCCTACTACCCCATCACCTTCGGACATACTTTCGCTTATTCCTCCGGTCTGATCGACCCCCAGATGGAGGTCATGGCCGAGCAGAACAAGCTTCTTAAGGAACTGGCCCGTAAGGGCGACTGCGTCATCGTGGGCCGTTGCGCGGATGTGGTGCTGCGGGAAGAAGCGCCCTTCAACCTCTTTGTATACGCCGACCTGGAGAGCAAGCTGGCGCGCTGCAAGGCCCGGCAGAGCGCGGACGAAAAGGCCCTGAGCAGCAATGACCTCAAACGTCGCATGGCCAAGGTGGACAAGGGCCGCGCCCGCTACCGCTCTTTGCTCACTGACACCCGCTGGGGCGACAAGGCGGCTTATCACCTGTGCGTCAACACCAGCGGCTGGGATATGCACGCCTTGGTAGATACCCTGGCGCCCACAGTCCAGGCGTGGTTCGACAACCGGGGAAAATAAATCAAAAAAAGTATTGACAATCGGCGGCCAAGGTGCTAGAATACCATTTGTTCAGCGGCCCGCCGCCGAATTTGGGGGTATAGCTCAGCTGGGAGAGCGCTTGAATGGCATTCAAGAGGTCAGCGGTTCGATCCCGCTTATCTCCACCATAACGCAAAGGCGTCGAACATCATAAAAAGATGTTCGGCGCTTTTGCTTGAATAGCACGGTAGAAACACCTTCCTCATCAAAGTTGGCATTGTGCATCAGTCGCACGGACAAGCGGAGAAAGGAACGTGATCCTATGACTGAAAAAGAAAAGTTGGACCTGCGTCTCGCCGCCTGCAAGGTCCGCATGGGCATCATCGAGGGGACCCATGCGGCTAAGTGCGGACATCCCGGCGGCAGCCTTTCGGCAACGGACGTGCTGACGTATCTCTACTTTCGAGAGATGAACATCGACCCCAAGGCTCCCCAGAAGTCCGACCGGGACCGGTTCGTCCTCTCCAAGGGTCACAACGCCCCAGGGCTCTACGCCGCCCTGGCTAACCGGGGTTTTTTCCCTGTAGAGGATCTGAAGACCCTGCGGCACATCGACTCCTATCTCCAAGGCCACCCCAATATGCAGACTGTCCCCGGCGTGGATATGTCCACCGGATCGTTGGGCCAGGGCATCTCCGCCGCCTGCGGCATGGCCCTGGCCGCCCGCCACACGGGTAATCCCTGCCGGGTATACACCCTGCTGGGCGACGGCGAGATCGAAGAGGGCGAGGTCTGGGAGGCGTTGATGTTCGCCGCCCACTACAAGCTGGAAAACCTCTGCGTGATCATCGACAACAACGGCCTGCAGATCGACGGCCCCATCGACCAGGTCATGAACTCTTACCCCATTGTGGACAAACTCCAGGCCTTTAACTTTGAGGTGGTGGAGATCGACGGCAACGACTTTGACGCGCTGGAGAGCGCGTTTGCCCAGTTCCACGCCACCCACGGCCGTCCCTTTGCCATCGTGATGAAGACCATCAAGGGTCTGGGCGTATCCTATATGGAGAACAACGCGGACTGGCACGGCAAGGCCCCCAACGACGAGGAATACAGCCTGGCGATGTCCGAGTTGAACGCCGCCCTGGCCGGATTGGAGGGGAATTAAGATGGCTGAGATCAAAAAGATCGCCACCCGGGAGGGCTACGGAAACGCGCTGAAGGACCTGATGGCGGAGCATGAGGAGATCATTGTCTTTGACGCCGACCTCTCCAACGCCACCAAGACCAATATCGTAAAAAAGGCCTTCCCCTCCCGCCACTTCAATTGCGGCATTGCCGAGGGCAACATGATGGCTGTGGCCGCGGGAGCCGCGGCCATGGGCCTGGTCCCTTTCGCCTCCAGCTTTGCCATGTTTGCCGCCGGTCGCGCCTTTGAGCAGGTCCGCAATTCCATTGGCTACACCCAGCTCAACGTGAAGATCGGCGCCACCCACGGCGGCATCTCCGTCGGCGAGGACGGGGCTTCCCACCAATGCTGCGAGGACTTCGCCCTGATGCGCAGTATCCCCGGCATGGTGGTGGTCTCCCCGGCGGACGATGTGGAGGCAAGAGCCGTCGTCCGGGCGGCCTATGCCCACAAGGGGCCTGTCTATATGCGTTTTTGCCGGTTCGCCACCCCGGTCTTTCACGACCCGGATACCTTCCGCTTCCAGCTGGGCAAGGGCGAGGTGCTCCGGGACGGCACGGACGTGGCCATCCTGGCCAACGGCATCCTGGTCTATGAGGCCCTGGAGGCCGCAACGGCCCTTGCCCAGCGGGGCGTCTCCGCCCGGGTCATCAACATGGCCACTATCAAGCCTCTGGACGAGGCTCTGGTGCTGAAGGCGGCGGCAGACTGCGGCAGGATCATCACCTGCGAGGAGCACTCCATCATCGGCGGTCTGGGCGAGGCCGTTTGCTCGCTGCTGTGCGAAAAGCGCCCCACCCCCGTGCGCCGCATTGGCGTCAACGATGAATTCGGCCACTCCGGCCCCGCCGCCGCTCTGCTCCAGCAGTTTGGCCTGTCCGCTGAGCATATTGCGGCAGTCGCCATGGACTTCTGCGGAAAATAAGCGTCGTCCCCGCCGGGGCTCCCTACGATCGCTCTCACCTAACTCAAGCGGCGGCCTTCGGGCCGCCGCTTTTTTGCGGACTTTACATTTTCCCCGCTTTTGCGTATAATGAGAGCCGCAGAGAAACGGGAAGGAGCGATCTTATGGAACGCAAGGGCCGGCCGGTGGGCCGAAAGAAAAATGTCCTGGGTGGCACGGGTCATGTAGGCAGACGTCAGGGCGCCAGCGGCGTGGGCGGCGGCGCCTTTGGCGGCAAAAAATCCGGCGGGTCTTCTCCCTCCGCCCCCAGGCAAAACAGCTCCCAGCGAAGTGACGCCCAGCGAGGTATCGACCTGGGCGATGTGGCTGACCTGATCGGGACTGTCAGCTCAGCCACCGGCTCGGGCAAGAAAAAGCCCTCGCTGGTGACTATTTTGATCCTGGTGGCGGTGCTGGTTTTCGGCGGCGGTGGGCTGGGCAGCCTGGTCGGGCTTTTTGACGGCGACAGCGCCGGCCTTAGCTCCCTGGGCACATCCGACATATCTACGCCCAACTACACCACCACTACCGGCAGCGGCGCAGTGGATACCTCTGTCTCCAGCAAGGCCCGGGACAAGCGGGTGGCCCTGGCCGGGGACGGCAGCGACACCACCACCATCCTGGTCTACCTGTGCGGCACCGACCTGGAGTCCAGCGGAGGCTTTGCCACAAAGGACCTCCAGGAGATGGCCGCGGCGGAGATCGGCGATAATGTGCGGCTGCTGGTCTTCACTGGTGGGTGTAAGAGCTGGCGCAACAGCCTGGTCGCCAACGACAAAAACCAGATCTATCAGGTCCTGAACGGCGGCGTCAAACTCCAGTGGGAGAGCGACTCCCTCCAGGCTATGACCGATCCGGACACCCTGGCGGGCTTTATCCAGTGGGGCAAGCGCAACTACCCCGCCGACCGCTACGAGCTGATCTTCTGGGACCACGGCGGCGGGTCCCTGAGCGGCTACGGCTATGACGAGGTCTATCCCCGCTCGGGCTCCATGAGCCTCAGCGGCATTGCCAAGGCCCTGCGAGACGGCGGCTGCACCTTTGACTTCATCGGCTTTGACGCGTGCCTGATGGCCACGCTGGAGACGGCCATGGTGGTCGAGCCCTACGCCGACTACCTGATCGCCTCGGAGGAGACCGAGCCCGGCTGCGGCTGGTACTATACCGACTGGCTCACGAAACTGTCCAAAGACCCGTCCATGTCTGCTTTGGATATAGGAAAAAATATCGCCGACAGCTTTGTCAGCGTGTGCGGCCAGGCGGCCCCAGGCCAGCAAGCCACGTTGTCAATCATCGACCTGGCTGAGCTCTCCGGCACGGTGCCCGGGACCTTCCGGGACTTTGCCCAGTCCACCAACGCCAGCATTCATGGGAATGACTATAAGGCCGTGGCCTCCGCCCGGGCCAACGCCAAGGAGTTTGCCCAGTCCAGCAACATCGACCAGATCGACCTCATCCACCTGGCCGACAATATGGACACCACCCAGAGCCGGGCTCTGGCCCAGGCCTTACGCGGCGCGGTCAAATATAACGCTACCTCCCGGAACATCTCCAACGCCAACGGCGTTTCCATCTACTTCCCCTATGGCAAGACCTCCAGCGTGTCCACTGCCAGCAAGCTCTACGACCAGATCGGTCTGGACAGCGCCTATACCGACTGCATCAAGTCCTTCGCCTCCCTGGAGGTGGCGGGCCAAACAGCCGCCGGTGGCCAGAGCGGTCAGCTGGGCTCGCTGTTCGACCTCTTCACCGGTTCCTCCTCCAGCTCCTCCTCTGGCAGCGATGTGCTGGGGATGCTGGGGTCTCTGCTGGGCGGCCGGGACCTTTCCAACGTGGGGTTGACGGCGGACAGCGCGGACTTTTTGGACGGCCAGCTGGTGGAAAACAGCGCCCAGTACCTCAGCGAGAACCGCTTTGACCCCTCCGCTCTGACCTGGACGCAGAAGGACGGCCAGCAGGTGGTGGCCCTTTCCGATGACCAATGGGACCTTGTCTCCTCCATCGCCCTGAACGTCTTTGTGGACGACGGCCAGGGGTATATCGACTTAGGTCTGGACAATGTCTTTGACTACAATGAAGACGGCGACCTGATCGGCACCTTTGACGGCACCTGGATGAGCGTCAACAGCCAGATCGTGGCCTATTACCTGCTGGAGACCGACGACGCTTCCGGCGTCTCCCTGGGCTATATCCCCGCGCTGCTAAACGGCCAGCGGGTCGATCTGATGGTCTCCTTCTCGAACGACACCCAGTCCTGGACCGTGCTGGGCGCTCAGATCTGCTACGATGAAGATGAGACCTCCACCGTAGCCCGAGGCCTTATAGAGCTCCAAGACGGCGACGTGCTGGACTTCCTTTGCAGCTACTATGACTACGGCAGAAACTTCCTGGATAACTATCCTCTGGGCGAGACGGTAACGGTGGACGGTCCCCTGGTCCTGGGCAACCTGGCCATGGACAACGCCGACTATATCGCCGCCTTCCGCTTCACCGACCTCTACCAAAATCACTACTGGACCCCGGAAATTTAAGCGGCGGCATGAAAAAGGGCGTTTCCCACTAGTTGGGAAACGCCCTTTCACTATGCCCTTAGATAAAAAGCTCCGTGATCAGCACCGTGGCGCAGCATAGGATGGCCACAGGCATCAGTCCCGCGCCCAGCCAGGCGGCGGCCACGCCCACCACCAGGGCCAGGGCCCCGGCAACGGGGCTTTGGGGGTCGTCGATGATGGCGGGGACGGTCATCACCGCCAGGGTCACATAGGGCACATAGTACAAAAAGGACTGGATAAACTTGCTTTGGATGGGCTTTCGGATGAGGGTCATGGGAAGCGCCCGGACGGCGTACAGCGTCAGGGCCATGACTAGGATGTAGACGTAGTTCACCCTTCCCCGCCTCCTTCCTCCATGGGATGGGGAAAGAGAAGAGCCGCCAGGGAACACAGGACCACCGTCAAAAGGATGATGCGCAAACTGGGCTCCAGCGTAGAGATCCACGGCAGGCGGCTGGCGGCAAAGCTGGCTATGAAGGATACCGCGATCAGCCCGGCGATGACCCGGTCCTGCCGGGCGCTTGGGATGATGGCGGCCAGGAACATTCCGTAAAGAGCCACGCTGAGGGCGCTGACGGCCCAGACCGGCATCAGGTCCCCCGCCACGCATCCCAAGGAAGAGCCCAGGGCCCAGCAGGGCGAGGCCACCAGCGCCGCACCGTAGAGGTAATAGGGTTCTAAATACCCCTCCCGGGCGATAGAAATGGCGAAGAGCTCGTCGGTGATGCACATGCTCATGCCAAAGCGGTGGACCAGCTTACCCGCCGGGTCCATGCGCTGGCTCATGGCCGTGGACATCAAAAGATAGCGGGCGTTGACCACGATGGTGGTCAGGATCATGGTAAAGAGGCTTCCGGCGGCGGCGATCACGTCCAACCCAGCCTTTTCTCCGGCGGAGGCCCGGCACAAAAGGCTGGACAAAAAGCTCTGGACGGGATCCAGCCCCGCTTCCTGGGCCTTGACGCCCAGGGCAAAGGCCACGGCGAAATAGCCAAGGCCGATGGGAATACCGTCCCGCATTCCCTGGCGAAAGACCCCGGCGGTGGTTTTGATCTGCTCTGGCATGGTCATCTTCCTTTGAAATCAGTGTCGAAACGTATTGTATACCTTTTTGTCCAATTCGTAAATACCCTTGTTTTCGGCCGGAAAATTTGGTATACTAAAGCTATCGAAACTCCGGCCCAGGAAGGGCTGTGGGACGCCGCGGTGAACGCGGAGAAAGGAAGAGACATATGGGCAAGTCAAAGGTCTATTTCAGCAAGGTCATTACCCCCCAGCGGGTGCTGGAGCTTTACAAGGCTCTGGGCCAGCCCCTCACCGGCAGGGTGTGCGCCAAGGTCCACTCCGGCGAGGAGGGCAACCAGAACTACCTCCACCCGGAGTTCTGGGCGCCGGTCATCCACGCTCTGGATGCCACGGTGGTGGAGTGCAACACCGCCTACGACGGCGCGCGCAACGAGACCGTCAAGCATCTCAAGCTGCTGGAGAGCCACGGCTGGAGCAAGTATTTCACCGTGGACCTGTTGGACGCCGAGGGTCCGGATCTGGCTCTGACCATTCCCGATGGCAAGGCCATCCGGGAAAACCGGGTGGGCAAGAACCTGAAGCACTATGACTCCATGGTGGTGCTGTCCCACTTCAAAGGCCACCCCATGGGCGGCTACGGCGGCGCGCTGAAACAGCTGTCCATCGGCTGCGCCTCCTCCGCGGGCAAGTGCCTGATCCACTCCGCCGGAGCCACCGACGACCAGAGCGTGGTCTGGGACCGCTGCGCCGAGCAAGACCGGTTCTGCGAGGCCATGGCCGACGCAGCCAAGAGCGTGGTAGACCTCTTTGGCGGCAAGGTGGTCTACCTCAACATCATGGCCAACCTCTCGGTGGACTGCGACTGCTGCGCGGTGGCCGAGGACCCCTGTATGGCGGATGTGGGCGTGCTGGCCAGTCTGGACCCGGTGGCCATCGATCAGGCCTGCGTCGATCTGGTCTACGCCTCCAACGATCCGGGCAAGGCCCACCTCATCGAGCGTATCGAAAGCCGCCACGGCATCCATACTATTGAAGCCGCCGCGGCTCTGGGCTTTGGCAGCCGGGAGTACGAGCTGGTGGACTTGGATGGCTGAGCGGCTTGTCTTGGTGCTGGACGGCCAGGGCGGCGGCATGGGCGCCCAGCTCATCCGCCAGCTGCTGCCCGGTCTGCCGGAGGACTGCCGCCTTCTGTGCGTGGGCACCAACGCCCTGGCCACCGGCGCTATGCTGAAGGCGGGTGCCCCCAAGGGCGCTACGGGCGAAAACGCCGTGATCTACAACGCCGCCCGGGCCAACGTGATCCTGGGGCCCATTGGCCTCATTCTGGCCAACGGCATTTTGGGCGAAGTCTCTCCCGCCATGGCCGCGGCGGTGTCGGGGGCGACGTGCCCCAAGGTGCTGGTGCCCTCCAACGCCTGCGGCGTCATCATTACGGGCGTGCAGGAGCAAAAGCTGGACGAACACATCCGCCTGGCCGTGGTCAGAGCCCTGGAACTGCTGGCGCAACATCCATGATGGGAGGTCTCTTTTCATGTGTACTGCCGTCACCTACCTGACCGATTCCTTTTACTTTGGCCGGAATCTGGACTTGGAGTATAACTACGACGAGTCTGTGACCGTGCTGCCCAGACGTTACCCACTGGTATTCCGCAAGGCCAAGGCCCTGCAAAGTCACTACGCCATGATCGGCATGAGCTATGTCAAGGACGGCTATCCCCTTTTTTACGAGGCCACCAATGAAAAGGGCCTTTCCATGGCGGGGCTGAACTTCGTGGGCAACGCGGTGTACTCCGCCGAGGAAGTCCCCGGCAAGGACAACATTGCCTCCTTTGAGTTCATTCCCTGGATGCTGGGCCAGTGTGACTGCATGGCCGACGTCCGCACTCTGCTGGGGCGGGTCAACCTACTGCAAACCAGCTTCGCCGCCGATCTGCCTCCCGCCCAGCTCCACTGGATGATCGCCAGCCGGGAGGGCTGCTTTGTGGTGGAGTCCACCGCCGACGGCCTTCACATCTATGACGACCCCATGGGCGTACTCACCAACAACCCGCCCTTCCCCTACCACGCCCAGAATCTGAGCAACTATATGTGCCTTTCCAACCAGCCCCCCACCAACCACTTTTGCCAGAGCCTGAAGTTGGAGCCATACAGCCGGGGCATGGGCGCTCTGGGCCTGCCCGGCGACCTCTCCTCCTCCTCCCGCTTTGTCCGGGCCGCCTTCACCCGGGCCAACGCCCGCTCGGGCCGGGACGAGGCGGAGAGCGTGACCCAGTTTTTCCACATTCTCCAAAGCGTCTCCATGGCCCGGGGCTGTATCGACATGGGCCATGGACAGTTTGAGACCACCGTCTACTCCTGCTGCTGTAACGCCGATACCGGCGTCTACTACTACACCACCTATGCAAACGGCGGCCTGACGGCGGTGGATATGCGCCGCGAGGACCTGGAGGGAGCCTCCCCCGTCTCCTATCCCATGCTCCATGAGACGGTCATCCACCGGCAAAACTGAACGAAATGCGTAAAAGAGCGGCGTCCCGCGGGACGCCGCTCTTATTTTAGCCCTCCGAGAAGGTCAAATGGATGACGCTGATGTCGGGGGCGGTGCCCACGCGCATATTGGGACCGTAGAGCCCTACTCCCGCCGTGACCACGCTGTGCATGCCGTCCTTATTAAGATAGCCGCAGTCGTTTTCCCACATCCAGTCCACCGCGAGGGTCAGCGGGAAGAGCTGGCCGTCGTGGGTGTGGCCGGACAGGTCCACATCCACCCCCGCCCGGGCCAACTCGCCTAGCTCATAGGGCTCATGGTCCAGGACGATGATGGGCTTGCTCCGGTCCAAGTCAGCGGTGATCTGCTCCGGGGTCTTGCGCTGGACAATGCCCCGGCCAGGATGGCGGAAATCGGGCCTGCCATAGAGGTAGAAGCTATTGTCGATCAGCACGCCCTCATCCCGCAGCAGCGTCACCCCCGCCCGCTCCAGGAACTCGTCCATCCGCGGGTCGCTGGTCTTAGACTCCATGGGCGGCGTGGCGGCAAAACCACCCACCACGATCTCCTTCACATCATGGTTGCCGTAGCAGGCGTAGAGACCGTACTTGCTCTCGATACGCTGAAACTCGGCCAGCAGGGCGTCGGGGTCGTCCAAGCGGTCATAGTCGTTGTCAAAAATATCCCCGGCGAAGACCACCAGGTCCGGATGCTGGGCGTTGATCTTGTCCACCATCTGGCGAATGTGGCTCAGACCGATATTGTAGCCCATGTGGAGGTCAGCGCACAAGACGATATTGAGCTGGCCCAGCGCCCCGGCGGTCTTGGCCACAGCCAGGTCAAAGCTCTTGACCCGGATGATCCGGGCGTTGATGGTGCCGCCGACAGTCACCGCGGCGATGATGGCGATGCACAGCGCGCCGGCAATCACATGGGCCCTGCGGGTGCGAAGGCCAGTGGGCTTTTTCCGCAGTTTCTCCACGGCCATCACCGTCAGCCGCACCAGGTCCGCCACCGCCAGCGACAGCCCCGCGTAGAGGCACATTCCATACCAGAAGTTGCCCACCCGGACGTAGGCCGCCTTCAGCGCGCTGCCACCGGGCAGAAAGGCGGAGACGATCACTGCGGTGGAGAGAAATAAAAACAAGACGATGGCGGGCACCCGCACCCGCTTTTTCCGGGTGTAGAGAGTCACATTTTTCAGCCAGGTCAGCAGCCGGAAGAGGAAGTATCCGTTGAGGGCCGCATAGCCAAGGCCCATGGCGATCAAAACCAGCATTCAGGTCCCTTCTTTCCTCGCGGGGAGCTTTACTGTCCCAGGTAATCGGCCACAGCCTGCTGATAGAGCGCTACGTCGGCTCCTACGATAGGCTCGCCGATGACTGCGCCCTGGCTGTCCACCAAAAGGGTGGTGGGCACAAACTGGAACTGGCTCAGAAACTCCTCCATGGAGGGATCGGCGGCCAGGTTCACAAAGTCCGCGCCGCTATCTTGCAAAATGGTCTTGGCCTGGTCTAAGGTGGCGTCGTCCCCGGCGTAGTAGTCGCAGACGATGCCCAGAAGCTGGACGTTGTCCTCCATCTCCCTGGCCCAGTCTCCAAGCTCGGGCATCTCGCCGATGCAGGGCGGGCAGAAGGTGCCCCAGATGTTGACCACCGTCACGTCCGCCTGGCCGAAGACCTCCTGGGTCACGGTGTTGCCGCTGAGGTCCACGGTGGTGAAGTCCGGGACGCTCTGGCCCGCGCTCTGGTCGTCGCCGGAGGGGTCGGCGACCTCCACGCCGGGGCTGGGCGTCGCCTCCGCGTCGGAGGCCGGGTCCTTGCTGGCGCAGCCGCTCAGCAGAGCTAGGCACAGCAGCGCGCTCATCCATTTTGTCCACTTCATGGTTTCCATCTCCTTTTTATCGTACCGCTATGCGCGCCACTCCGGCGGTAATGTCGGTGATGCCCGGGCCCACGTTGGGTACGAGGGCCGACCACAGCTGGTCTGCCAAAAAGAGCGCCACCAGCGCCACGCACATCGCCGTCAGCACCCGCCTTGGCAGCCGTCTGAGCAAGTTATCCAGCCACGGCGCCAGGGCGTATACCGCCGCCATTCCGGCAATACCGAAGGCCAGCAGCCCTTCGGCGCTGATTCGGTCATGGAGGTTCAAAAAGTAGCCCACATAGTCCCACCACCGCTGGCCGTGGACCAGCTCCAGATAGAGCCCCGTGCCGTATTCCAGCACGCCGCACAGCGCAATGGCCGCGAAAAACTCCAGCGCCGGGCGGGTCCGAAAGCGGTAGAGCGCCAGCAGGATCATACACGCCCCCGAGCCGTAAATGGGCAGCCACGGGCCATGGAGCACGCCCCGGTTGATGAACTGGCCCGTGTCCACAGAGGTATAGAACACCTCCCACAGCCAGCCCGCCATGGAAAAGGCAAAAAACAGCGCCACCACCGACCAAAGTCCGTAGCACCGCACCGGGTCTGTGTCCACCGCCTGGTCCTTTTCCGGCTTGTGGGGGGCCAGCCGGGCGGGATATTGCAAGCCCCGCGCCTCCAGCCGGACGGGGGCCAGCCGGGCCCGGTCCTCCAGGGCCTGGGCATAGGCCAGCTCCCGGGGGCCCTGCCGCAGCAGCAGTCCAAAATTCCGGGCCGCCCAGCCCACGGTCCCGGCGAGCCGGGGCAGCGGCTCCTCGGCGGGCAGATCGCCGTAGGCGCTGCTGAGCGCGCCCTCCTCCGGCACGTCAAAGAGCCAGGGATCGTTCAGCAACGCCCGGTCCTCCGGGTGCCCGGCCAGCCACTGGGCCCGCAGCGCGGTGTAATAGTGGGCCAGAGCCGCCTGACGATAGGGCCGGGACCAGAGCGCGCCGGACAGGCCGAAGGTGGCCACGCTCAGGACCTTCCACCCCAAAAAGCTCAGCTCGAAGCGGAAAAGGTCCCCCTTGTGCCCGGCCATCATCCGCTCAGACAGCGCCATGGCCTGCCGCCGGTCCAGGCCAGGGTTTTCCGCCAGCAGATAGGGCACGGGGAAATAGGCGCAGTAGCGCGCCACACCGCCCACCACCGTCAGGCTCCACAGCGCCACCGCCAGCGTCCGCGCGGCCATGCACCAGGCCACACGGCCCAGGCGCTTCACCCTGCCCAGCCAGAAGAGCCGCCCGCCGGGGACCTTTTGGTAGATCCGGCACTCCAGCGCCATGCGGCACACAAGCACCCGGTAGACGCCCTTGAGAAATACCCATACAAAAAGGATCAAGGCCCCGCACAACAGCGCCAGCAAAATAAGCCCCGCCGTCTGTGAGAGCGTCAGCGCCGCCAGCGGCTCCAAAGCGTCCGCCATATACGCGCCCGACTGCAGCTTATTGAGCCACCGGGCGATCTCTCCCCGGCTGCGGCCCAGTATCGCCCCGCCACTCTGGGCCAATTCCTCTTCCTGCGCGTAAAACTGCTCCGCCGCGCCCTGGGGGTCCTGGGCCAGCTGGATAAGCCGCCGGGCCATATCCCACTCCATCGGCAGCGCCGCGGTCTCCAGGGTGGGCAGGCTTTGGGTCCGCAGGGTCTTGGCCGCCGTTACCGACGCCGCCCATTCCCCGCCCAGCAGCGCCCCCAGCAGACACAGCCCCACCAGCAGCGCCCAATGGCCCCGGAGGGTCCGCCGGGCCGCAGTCTTGGCCTCTTTTCTTGTCACGGCGGCTCCAGCCCCCTTTGCCCTAAAAGAAGCCCCGTGGGGTCCGCGGATCATGGCGCCCCACGGGGTCTATAGATCATGGCACCCTCGACGCGATTCGAACGCGTGACCTTCCGCTTAGGAGGCGGACGCTCTATCCAGCTGAGCTACGAAGGCATACGCTGGCATTGTACCACATTTGTCCACCGCTTTCAAGTCGGCAGGAGAAGAAAAAACACAATTTTCAAACAAGGCTCTTGACACCGGCGGGAAAAGGCGATATACTATACAAGCTGTTCGGACGATTAGCTCAGCTGGTATGAGCATCCGCTTGACGTGCGGGAGGTCACAGGTTCAAGTCCTGTATCGTCCACCAGATAAGAACGCCGGCTTGTTAGCAAGCCGGCGTTCTTTTCTCCAGCGGCGGCGTTTTGGATATGGTAGAACTTGACAATGCTTTTTGGGCTTTGTATAATGGAGTGCGCAATTGGTCGAAAGGAGAGAGAGCATGCAGCGGGTCTATCAACGCAGCATGACAACACTGGTGTACCATTCGTTGATTGCTCTGGTGGCGTCTGTATTTGTCTTTGTGATCACTTACTCTCTGACCCATACCACATGGATCGCCGGACTGATCGCTTTGGCCGTCTTAGCTGTCGCCGCTGGCATGATCCTTTCCGGCGCGAAACTTCAAATCATTGTAGATGATACCAGTGTCACCTTCGTGGAAAAAAGAAAGACCCACCGCCATGAGCTTGCCCAATGCTCCTTTTCCTCTGTGATACGGGACAATTCAGACCTCACCCTTACGGTTTGTGACGGTGGAGAGAGTTACTTTTACGATTGTTCACACATCGGCTTGGGCCAGTATCAACGCCTTTTGGAGGACCTTGGCGTGGCCGGTGAAAAGCTGGAGGTTCGGAAAATCGAGACAAGAAAGGAACGGTAAACATGGAATATTTGATGGAATCTCTCAAAGCTCTTCCCTGGTGGGCGTTTTTGATCGCGGGATTTGCGGTGGTATACTTCATTGTATACCTCATTTACATTGGAAAGCGGAGCGGAAAGAAAAACGCCTTCCGGGAGGAACATCCCGAGGTCTCCTCAGTGTACGCGGAGTCCGCGATCAAGGGGATCAAGTCCGTGCAGATCACGATCTTGAAGGTTGACGGCGCCGCTTACACGGAATACTATCCCGAGGGCACAAAGCAGGTCTATTTGCTGCTGCCCGGTAAGCACGTTCTTGAGGTACAGGCCATGACCCAGCGCCCCGGCGTGATGTACAAGAATGTCATGGAGACCTTTGGCCCCGAGAAGATCGAGGTCGAAGTGGGCGTGAGCAAGAAGTATACCGTTGGCTTCGATACCAAGCAAAAGGAATTTACCTTTACCGAAATGGCTTAAATAATTGAGGCCCCTCCGATATGGGGCGCGTGATCCCCAAATGGGGCGCAGGCCAAATTGTATGGGAATTTGGATACAACACCAAATTAAGAACGACGGCTTGATGACAAGCCGTCGTTCTTATTTTTTTCCTCCGAAACGCTTACGGTGGCTTTTTCCGCTTCGGCTGGGGTAAATTGGTTTTGTTTGACCTTTGCGGGGCAGACTATATACCAAACGCCGAAAAGGGAGGGGTCTTGCGTCTATGGCTACGGTGGTGCTCAAGGGCGTCAAAAAGGTCTATGGCAACAACATAACAGCGGTCCATAGCTTTGACCTGGACATCAAGGATCAGGAATTCATCGTGCTGGTGGGGCCGTCCGGCTGCGGAAAGTCTACCACACTGCGGATGGTGGCCGGCCTGGAGGACATCAGCGAGGGCGAGCTTTTCATCGACGGCAGGCGCTGCAACGACGTGGAGCCTAAGGACCGGGACATCGCCATGGTCTTTCAGTCCTACGCCCTCTATCCCCACATGACCGTGCGAGAGAATATGGCCTTTCCCCTGAAGCTGAAAAAGCGGCCAAAGGCCGAGATCGACAAGGCCGTTGCGGACGCGGCGGCGGTTTTGGGCATTACCGAATACCTGGACCGCAAGCCCCGCGCCCTCTCCGGCGGCCAGCGCCAGCGGGTGGCCATCGGCCGGGCCATTGTCCGGGAGCCCAAGGTGCTGCTGATGGACGAGCCGCTGTCCAATCTGGACGCCAAGCTGCGCAACCAGATGCGCTCGGAGATCATCAAGCTGCGCGGGCGCATCAACACCACCTTTGTCTACGTGACCCATGACCAGGTGGAGGCCATGACCCTGGGCGACCGCATCGTCATCATGAGGGACGGCCACATCCAGCAGACCGGCACGCCCCAAGAGGTCTTTGAGCACCCGGCCAATCTTTTCGTGGCAGGGTTCATCGGGATGCCCCAGATGAACTTCTTCCAAAACGCCCGTCTCACCGCCGACGGCACCGTGCAGCTGGGCAAGACCGCCATTGCCCTGCCCCGCCAGACTGCCGCGGCCCTGGCTGGACGGGAGGGCCCGGTCATCGCGGGCATCCGGCCCACCCATATGAAGCTGTGTTCCTCCAAGGAGCCCCAGGCACTGGCAGGCACGGTGGACGTGTGCGAGATGATGGGCAGCGAGATCCATCTCCACCTGACCGTCCAGGGCCAGGAGGTGGTGCTGGTGCTGCCCACGGCGGACCTGAGCGAGCACTGGCGGGGCGGGATCAACAAAGGGACTGCCCTGGCCTTTACCGCGCCGGGACGGCTGGTGCACCTCTTTGACCCGGACAGCGGTGAAAACCTGCTGCCCCAACCCTAGCAAAAAGCCCGGACCAAGTGGTCCGGGCTTTTTCGCTGTCTTTACTCCACGTCCTGCAGGGCGTCGTAGCCCTCCTCGCCGGTGCGGACCTTGACGACATTTTCCACATCGTAGACGAAGATCTTACCGTCGCCGATATGGCCGGTATAGAGAGCCTTTTTCGCCGCGTCGATGACGGAGCGGACCGGGATCTTGCTCACCACCACGTCCAGCTGTACCTTGGGCAGCAGCGTGGCCTCCAGCTTGACGCCCCGGTAGTATTCCGGCGCGCCCTTCTGAGCGCCGCAGCCCATGACGTGGCTGACGGTCATACCGGTGACGCCCAGGCCGGTGAGGGCGGTGGTCAAGCGCTCCAGGCGGCTCTCCTTACACACGATCTCCACCTTGGTGAACTTGGGCTGGTCGGGGTCTCTGGGCTGGGGCACGAAGGAGGGCTCAGCCTTGACGCTCACCGCCTCAGCCATGGGCACGTCGCCAGAGACGACCAGGGCATCGGCATAGTCCACCGTCTCGGGGGCGAAGGTAAAGCCGTCGTAGGCGGAGGGCAGGCCGTGCTCGGCCTTATCGAGGCCCTCCATCTCCTCCTCGGCGGAGGCCCGCAGGCCCACGGTCTTTTTGATGACCCAGAAGGCGATGGTGATGGTCACAGCCGTCCAGGCAGCCGTGGCCAGCATGCCCACCAGCTGGATGCCCAGCTGCTGGAAGCCGCCGCCGTAAAAGAGGCCCTTGTCGGCGATCTGGTTGGCACCGCCGGTGATGCCACGGGCAAAGGCGGGGGCGGTGTCGGTGGCCACCAGACCCACGGCGATGGTGCCCCAGATGCCGTTCATCATGTGGACGGCCACCGCGCCTACGGGGTCGTCGATGTGGAGCACATGGTCCATTAGCCACACGCCGAAGACCACCAGCACGCCGCTGACCGCGCCCACAAAGGCGGCCCCGGCGGCGTCACACACATCGCAGGGCGCGGTGACGGCCACCAGTCCGGCCAGAGAGGCGTTGAGGCACATAGACACGTCGGGCTTACCGTATTTGATCCAGGTGAACACCATGCACACCACCGTGGCTACGCTGGGGGCGATGGTGGTGGTGACGAAGATGGAGCCCATCTCGGGCACGTTCACCGCCGCCGCGCCGTTGAAGCCATACCAGCCCAGCCACAAAATGAACACGCCCAGGCAGCCCAGGGGCAGGCTGTGGCCGGGGAAGGCGTTGACCTTGGTGACCTTGCCCGACTTGTCCCGGACAAACTTGCCGATGCGGGGGCCCAGCATCCACGCGCCGATGAAGGCGGAGATGCCGCCCACCATGTGGATACAGTTGGACCCGGCGAAATCGTGGAAGCCCATCTGGGCCAGCCACCCGCCGCCCCAGGTCCAGTGGGCCTCGATGGGGTAGATGACGGCGGAGATGACGCCGGAGTAGATGCAGTAGCTCAAAAACTTGGTCCGCTCGGCCATAGCGCCGGAGACGATGGTGGCGGTGGTGGCGCAGAAGACCAGGTTGAAGACGAAGTTGGACCAGTCAAACTCGGCGTAGTTGGTAAATATATCCAGGTTAGGGATGCCCACCAGGCCGAACAGGGCGTCCTCGCCCAGGAAAAGGCCAAATCCCAGCAGCACGAAGACCACCGTGCCGATGCAGAAGTCCATCAGGTTCTTCATCAGGATGTTGCCCGCGTTCTTGGCCCGGGTGAAGCCGGTCTCCACCATGGCAAAGCCCGCCTGCATCCAGAACACCAGCGCCGCGCCGATCAAAAACCAGACGCTGAACACCTCTCCTTGTACCGCGCTTAAGATCTCTTCCATTGCTGATTCCTCCTCTTTTTTTCATAAAAAGGGCGTATGCGGCGCTTTGCCGCATACGCCTTTGTATGCTTTGTAAGGGTTTCTCGCTTTACACTCGGAACATCAGATCGCCATAGCTGGGATAGGGCCAGTCCTTGGCGTCGGTGTTCAGTTCCATAGCGTCTACGCTCTGGCGCAGGGCCTCCATGGCGGGAATGAGCTTGGTCTTGCAGTATTTGGCCTGGGCCAGAACATCCTTCTGGCTACCCACCTTGTCCAAGACCGCGTCCAAAGCGTCTACCTTGTCATAGGTCTCGTCCAGCAGGGCCGAGAGTTTGGCGATCAGCGCCGTCTGGGCCTTACACTTGAGGCCCTTCACCGCCAGCTGCTGGTTTTTCACGCTCTTGGCCAGATGGCCCACATAGGCGCTGACGGCGGGGATCACATCCCGGCGGACCATCTCCGAAAGGGTCAGACCCTCGATGTTCAGGGTCTTGGTGTACTCCTCCAGATTGGTCTCGTACCGGGCCTCCATCTCGGTCTGGGTGTAGATCTTGTGCTGGGCGAAAAGCTGGACGTTCTTGGGGTCCATGTAATGGGGCAGGGCGTCTACGGTGGTCTTCAGGTTCAAAAGGCCACGCTTTTGCGCCTCTTTGACCCAGGCGTCGGAGTAGCCGTCGCCGTTGAAGATGATGCGCTTGTGGGCCTTGACGGTCTTTTTGACAAGCGTCAGGGCGTCCTTTGTCAGGTCCTTGCTTTTTTCCAGGGCGTCGGCAAACTGCCGCAGCTCCTCAGCGGCGATGGTGTTGAGCATGATGTTGGGACAGGCGATGGAGATGGCCGAGCCCAGGGAGCGAAACTCGAACTTGTTGCCGGTAAAGGCAAAGGGGGAGGTGCGGTTGCGGTCGGTGGTGTCCTTGGCCAGGTCGGGCAACACGTGGACGCCGGTCTCCAGCTTGGCGACTGCCGCGCCGCCGTAGGCTTTCCCCTTTTCGATGGCGTCCAGCACGGCGGTGAGTTCATCGCCCAGGAACATGGAGATGATGGCGGGCGGGGCCTCGTTGGCGCCCAGGCGGTGGTCATTGCCGGCGCTGGCCACGCTGATACGCAGCAGGTCCTGATACTCGTCCACGCCCTTGATCACGGCGGCCAGGAAGAGAAGGAACTGCACGTTCTCCGCCGGAGACTTGCCCGGATCCAGCAGGTTCTTGCCCGTGTCGGTGGACAGCGACCAGTTGTTGTGCTTGCCCGAGCCGTTGACCCCGGCGAAGGGCTTTTCGTGGAGGAGGCACACCAGGCCGTGGCGGGCGGCCACGTTCTTCATCATCTCCATGGTCAGCTGGTTGTGGTCGGTGGCCATATTGGTGGTAGTGAAGATAGGGGCCAGCTCATGCTGGGCGGGGGCCACCTCGTTGTGCTTGGTCTTGGCCAGGATGCCCAGCTTCCAAAGCTCCTCGTCCAGCTCCTTCATAAAGGCGGCCACCCGGGGCTTGATGGCGCCGAAGTAGTGGTCCTCCAGCTCCTGGCCCTTGGGGGCCTTGGCCCCCAGCAGGGTCCGGCCGGTAAACATCAGGTCGGGCCGCTTGTCGTAGAGGGCCTTGTCCACCAGGAAATACTCCTGCTCGGGCCCCACGGTGGTGACCACCCGCTTGGCCGCCGTGTCCCCGAAGAGCCGCAGCACCCGCAAAGCCTGGGTGCTCAGGGCCTCCATGGAGCGCAGCAGCGGCGTCTTCTTGTCCAGCACCTCGCCGCCGTAGGAGCAGAAGGCGGTGGGGATATACAGCGTGCCGCCCTTGACAAAGGCGTAGCTGGTGGGGTCCCAGGCGGTGTAGCCCCTGGCCTCAAAGGTGGCCCGCAATCCGCCGGAGGGGAAGGAGGACGCGTCGGGCTCGCCCCGGATCAGCTCCTTGCCGGAAAACTGCATGATGACCCGGCCATGGCCGGTGGGGGAGATGAAGCTGTCGTGCTTTTCGGCGGTGACGCCGGAGAGGGGCTGGAACCAGTGGGTAAAGTGGGTGGCCCCCAGCTCCACCGCCCAGTCCTTCATGGCCCCGGCCACGGCGTTGGCCACCGCCGGGTCCAGGTCTCGCCCCTCGTCCATGGTCTTGCGAAGGGACTTATACACGTCCTTGGGCAGCCGCTCTTGCATGACGTCGTCATTAAATACCATGCTCCCAAACAGCTGCGGCACACTCTTGCGTTTGTCTTCCATCGCGCTTCCTTCCTCTCCATTGAAGATTTCTCTCAAGCAAAAAAGGGCGCTTTGGGGAAGCCCCATCAGCGCCCTTGCCAGGATGGGTGCATTATACGCCTGCCCATCGGTCCTGTCAATGGATTTTTGGCGATTTCTGCAAGTTGCATAATTGCTACTTGCAAAGATACCCGCCATTTTAAGCAATCTAGCCAGTTATCCCCAAATGTTGTGAAATTTATTCTTCTTAAAATTGCATTTTCTCTTGACAAGCCTGACCCAGCCGCCCTATAATCGAAGGCAAGGACAACGGCGCCCTTGTTTTGTTGGTTCACCCCATATAAAGGATCGGTGATCGCAATGACAGAACGTGAACGCATCCATGAACTGGAGGAGGAAAACGCCGTCCTCCGAAGCCAGCTGGCCACCGCCCGGCTGGTAGGCCGGGCCAAGTGCCTGCTGGTGCGCTACCGGGATCTGACCGAGCCCGAGGCCCACCACCATATTGAAAAGGAAGCCATGGACCGGCAGATGACCCGCCGGGCCGTGGCGGAGGAGATCGTGGCGGAGCTGGGCGAGAGATGAGCGCTTACGGTATGAGAAGGGCCGCGCCGGGCAAGGCCCATGAGGAGTGCGCCGTCTTTGGCGTCAGCCTGAAGCCGGTTGGGTCGGCGGAGGGGGCGGGGATCGCCTACAATGCGCTGCTGGCCATGCAGCACCGGGGCCAGGAGGGCTGCGGCATCGCCGCGGCGCAAGGAAGCGCCATCCCCTGCGCTAAGGGCGTAGGATTGGTCAGCGAGGTCTTCACCCCCCAGGCGATGGCCCGGCTGCCCGAGAGCCGCTGCGCCATCGGCCATACCCGGTACTCCACCACCGGGGGCAGCGATCCGGGGAATGTCCAGCCCTTTGTCCACGACTTTCTGACCGGGCGGATCGCCACCGCCCACAACGGGAACGTGGTCAACGCCCAGGAGCTGCGCCATAGGCTCCAAGAGCTGGGGCTGGATTTCTCCGCCACCAGCGACACCGAGGTCATCTCCGCCCTGATCGCCTATCTGGTCATGCGCTCGGGCGAGCTGATGGGCGGCGTGACCGAGGCGGCCAAGCTGCTGTCGGGGGCTTTTTGCCTGGTGGTGATGTCCAGCAACCATAAGATCATAGCCGTCCGGGACCCCAACGGCTACAGGCCCCTTTGCATCGGGGAGAATGACCGGGGGCTGTGCGTGGCCTCGGAGAGCTGCGCGCTGGACAGCTGCGGGTTCCGATATGTCCGGGATGTGGAGCCGGGGGAGGTATTGCTTATTGAGGACGGCAGGCTCGTCCGCTCCCAGATCGCCCTCAACGCCCGGCGCAGGAGCCTTTGTGTATTCGAGTATGTCTACTTCGCCCGGCCCGACTCGGTAATCGACGGTCTCAGCGTCTACCAGGCCCGGCTCAACATGGGCCGGCAGCTGGCCCGGGAGCACCCGGTGGAGGCCGACGTGGTCTGCGGCGTGCCCGACAGCGGCCTGGAGGCCGCCCAGGGCTACGCCCAAGAAAGCGGTATCCCTCTGGCCACTGGTTTTGTGAAAAACCGCTACATTGGCCGCAGCTTTATCTTCCCTACCCAGGCCCAGCGGGAGAACGCGGTGGCGCTGAAGCTCAACCCCCTGCGCTCGGCGGTGGAGGGCAAGCGGGTGGTGCTGGTAGACGACTCCATCGTCCGGGGCACCACCTGCGCCCGGATCGTGGCGGCCATCCGCCGCGCCGGGGCCAGGGAGGTCCATCTGCGGATCTCCGCGCCGCCCTTTTTGCACAACTGCTACTTTGGTACCGACATCGACGACGAGGAAAACCTGATCGCCAACCGTCTGAGCCTGGAGGAGATCCGATCTCGCACAGGGGCGGACACCCTGGGTTATATCAGCGTAGAGGGTCTGCGCCAGGCGTGTCAGGGCAGCCGGCTGGAGCTGTGCGACGCCTGCTTTACCGGCGACTATGCCACGGCCATCGGGCCGGGGCAGCATCCATCCCAAGAGAAGTGAGGGGACACAGTATGGAACAAGCATGGAGACAGGAGGGGTACGGCCCCTTTGAGCACGACGCCTGCGGCATCGGCGCGGTGGTGGACATCAAGGGCCGCAAGAGTCACCGCACCGTGGACGACGCGCTGAAGATCGTGGAGAAGCTGGAACACCGGGCCGGTAAGGATGCCCAGGGCAAGACGGGAGACGGCGTGGGCATTTTGCTGCAGCTCTCCCACCGGTTTTTTGCCAAGGCCGGAACACAGCTAGGTCTGGATCTGGGCGATGAGGGCGACTACGGCGTGGGGATGTTCTTCTTTCCGCCCCAACCTCTGGCCCAGTCCCAGGCCAAGCGGCGCTTTGAGCTGATCTTGGAAAAAGAGGGCATGGAGTTTCTGGGCTGGCGGGAGGTCCCCGTGTGCCCGGAGGTGCTGGGGGAAAAGGCCTGGGCCAAGATGCCCCGTATCGAGCAGGGCTTTGTCAAGCGCCCCCAGGGTGTGCCCCGGGGCCTGGACTTTGACCGCAGGCTCTATGTGGCCCGGCGGCAGTTCGAGCAGTCCAGCTCGGATACCTATGTGGTCTCCTGTTCGTCGAGGACGGTGGTCTACAAGGGGATGTTCCTGGTCCAGCAGCTACGGCAGTTTTATCCCGACCTCCAGGATCCGGACTTTGAAAGCGCCATTGCCCTGGTCCACTCCCGCTTTTCTACCAACACCAACCCCTCCTGGGAGCGGGCCCACCCCAACCGCCTGATCCTCCATAACGGCGAGATCAACACCATCCGGGGCAATATCGACCGGATGCTAGCCCGGGAGGAGACCATGTCCTCTCCCCTGCTGGACGGTGAAATGGACAAGGTACTGCCTGTGGTCAACGTTGAGGGCTCGGACTCGGCCATGTTGGACAACACCTTGGAGTTTTTGATGATGTCGGGCATGGACCTTCCTCTGGCCGTGATGACCTGTATCCCCGAGCCCTGGCAGGGCGACCACACCATGGACCGGGCCAAGCGGGACCTCTACCAGTATTACGCCATCCTGATGGAGCCCTGGGACGGCCCTGCGGCCATTTTGTTCTCCGACGGAGAGCAGGTGGGGGCGGTGCTGGACCGAAACGGCCTGCGGCCCGCCCGCTACTACCTCACTACCGACGACCGGCTGATCTTGTCTTCCGAGGTGGGAGTTCTGGACATCCCTCCCGAAAATATTCGGTCAAAATCCCGGCTGGAGCCGGGCAAGATGCTGCTGGTGGACACCAGGAAGGGCCGGCTCATCTCCGACGAGGAGGTCAAGGCCCGGTACGCCGCGCGCCAGCCCTACGGGGAGTGGCTGGACGGCAACCTGGTCCACCTCAGCGATCTGCCCATCCCCAACCACAAGGTGGATACGGCCAGCCCCCAGCAGCTGGTGCGGCTCCAGCGGGCCTTTGGCTACACCTGGGAGGACGTGAAGGATGCCATCCTCCCCATGGCCCGCACCGGGGCCGAGCCCACCGCCGCCATGGGCACCGACGTGCCCCTGGCCGTGCTGGACCACAAGGACCAGCCTCTCTTTAACTACTTCAAACAGCTCTTTGCCCAGGTGACCAACCCGCCCATCGACGCGCTGCGGGAGGAGGTGGTCACCGACACCACCGTCTATCTGGGCGACGACGGCAATCTGCTGGAGGAAAAGCCGGAAAACTGCCGGGTCCTCCAGGTGAAAAACCCCATTTTGACCTCCACGGATCTGATGAAGATCCGCGCCATGGACCGGCCGGGCTTCCATGTGGAGACCGTGTCCATCCTCTACTACAAAAACACCGCCTTGAAAAAGGCCCTGGACCGTCTCTTTGTGGCGGTGGACCGGGCCTGGCGAAACGGCGCCAACATCATCATTTTGTCCGACCGGGGCGTAGACGAAAACCATGTGGCCATCCCCTCGCTGCTGGCCGTCTCCGCCATCGAGCAATATCTGGTGCGCACCAAAAAGAGGACGGCGGTGTCCATCGTCTTGGAATCCGCCGAGCCCCGGGAGGTCCACCACTTCGCCACCCTGCTGGGCTACGGCGCCCGGGCCATCAACCCCTATCTGGCCCAGGAGACCATCGCCTCGCTCATCGACCGGGGGCTGCTGGACAAGGACTACCATGCCGCCGTGGACGACTATAACGCCGCCGTCCTCCACGGCATCGTGAAGATCGCCTCCAAAATGGGCATCTCCGCCATCCAGTCCTACCAGTCGGCCCAGATCTTTGAGGCCATCGGCATTGCCAAGGACGTCATCGACGCCTACTTTACCAACACCGTCTCCCCTGTGGGGGGCATCGGACTCAAGGAGATCGAGGAGCTGGTGGACCGCAACCACTCCCGGGCCTTTGATCCCCTGGGTCTGGGGGATGTTCCCACCCTGGATTCCCAAGGCGAACACAAATCCCGCTCGGAGGGTCTGGACCATATGTATAACCCCCAGACCATCCACCTCCTGCAGCAGGCTACCCAGCGTGGCGACTATGCTCTTTTCAAGCAGTACACCGCCCTGGTGGACGACGAGACCATGCCCCACACCCTCCGGGGCCTTTTGGAGATGAAATTCGCCCAGACCCCGCTCTCCATAGACGAGGTGGAGAGCGTAGACTCCATCGTCCGTCGCTTCAAGACCGGGGCCATGAGCTACGGCTCCATCTCCCAGGAGGCCCACCAGTGCCTGGCCCAGGCCATGAACCTGCTGGGGGGCAAGTCCAACTCCGGCGAGGGCGGCGAGGACCCCCAGCGTCTGGGTACCGACCGGGGCTCGGCCATCAAGCAGGTGGCCTCGGGCCGCTTCGGCGTTACCAGCGAGTACCTGGTCAGCGCCCGTGAGCTACAGATCAAGATGGCCCAGGGGGCCAAGCCCGGCGAGGGCGGCCATCTGCCCGCGGGCAAGGTCTACCCCTGGATCGCCCGGACCCGGCACTCCACCCCCGGTGTGACCCTCATCTCTCCCCCGCCCCATCACGACATCTACTCCATCGAAGACCTGAGCCAGCTCATCTACGACCTGAAAAACGCCAATCGGGACGCCAGGATCAGCGTGAAGCTGGTCAGCGAGGCGGGGGTGGGCACCGTTGCTGCCGGCGTTGCCAAGGCAGGCGCTCAGGTGGTGCTCATCTCCGGCTACGACGGCGGCACCGGCGCGGCCCCCAGAAGCTCCATCCACTGCGCCGGTCTTCCCTGGGAACTGGGCCTTTCCGAGACCCATAGGACCCTGATCGCCAACGGCCTTCGCTCCCGGGTGATGGTGGAGACCGACGGCAAGCTCATGTCGGGCCGGGACGTGGCCATCGCCTGTATGCTGGGGGCGGAGGAATTTGGCTTCGCCACCGCGCCGCTGGTCACCATGGGCTGCGTGATGATGCGGGTGTGCAACCTGGACACCTGCCCGGTGGGCATTGCCACCCAGAACCCGGAGCTGCGCAAACGCTTTGCCGGGAAGCCCGAATATGTGGTCAACTTCATGCGCTTCATTGCCCAGGAGCTGCGGGAGTACATGGCCAAACTGGGCGTGCGCACCGTGGACGAGCTGGTGGGCCGGACGGACCTGCTGCAAAAGCGGACCCCAGCGGTAAACCAGCGGGCCGAGACGGTGGACCTAGGCGCCATTTTGGACAACCCCTACGCCGGTCAGCCCAAGACCCACTTTGACCCTAAGGACGTCTATGACTTCCAGCTGGAACGCACCGCCGATCTGAAAATCCTGGAGCGCAAGCTAAAGGCCTCCTTGCAAGACGGTACAGCCTCCAAGGTGAGCTTGAAGATATCCAGCACCGACCGCGCCCTGGGCGCCATTCTGGGCAGCGACGTGACCCGAAAGTTTGGTAGCTCCCTGCCCGAGGGCGCCATCACCGTCCAGTGTCAGGGCGGCGGCGGGCAGTCCTTTGGCGCGTTTTTACCCAAGGGCGTTGCCCTGGAGCTGTCCGGCGACTCCAACGACTATTTCGGCAAGGGCCTCTCCGGCGGCTCCCTGGCGGTCTACCCTCCCAAGGGCTCCCCCTTCAAGGCCTGCGACAACATCATCATCGGCAACGTGGCCCTCTACGGCGCCACCTCCGGCAGCGCCTACATTGCCGGCCGGGCCGGCGAGCGCTTTTGCGTGCGTAATTCCGGGGCGGTGGCGGTGGTCGAAGGCGTGGGCGACCACGGCTGCGAGTACATGACCGGCGGCCGGGTGGTGATCTTGGGCCCCACAGGAAAAAACTTTGCCGCCGGCATGTCGGGCGGCGTGGCCTACGTGCTGGACGAGCGCCGGGACCTCTACACCCGGCTCAACAAGACCCTGGTGACCATGGAGCAGATCACCCAGCGCCACGATGCCGACGAGCTGAAGGGTCTCATCGAAGCCCATGTCCGGGCCACAGGTTCCGCCCGGGGCAAGGAGATCCTGGACGACTTTGACGCGTACCTGCCGCTCTTTAAAAAGATCTTGCCCACGGACTACGATAAAATGCTCCGGGCCATCGCCCAGGCCGAGGAGAAGGGCATGAACCGGGAGCAGGCGGAGATCGAGGCGTTTTACGCCGTGACAAAAGGAGGGGCCAGATAATGGGAAAGCCTACGGGATTTTTGGATTACGAGCGCCGGGACGCGCCCGCCCAGCCGGCGCTGGAGCGCATCGGCCACTGGCAGGAGTTCCACCCCTTGCCGCCCTTGGAGGAGCGGCGCCGGCAGGGGGCGCGGTGCATGGAGTGCGGCGTACCCTTTTGCCAGTCGGGGGTATCTCTGGGCGGGATGTTTACCGGATGCCCCCTCCACAACCTAGTACCCGAGTGGAACGATCTTGTCTACCAGGGCAGCTTTGACCTGGCCCTGGAGCGGCTTTTGAAGACCAACCCCTTCCCCGAGTTCACTGGCCGGGTGTGCCCGGCCCTGTGCGAGGCCGCCTGCACCTGCTCACTCCACGGCCAGGCTGTCACCGTACGGCAAAACGAGCTGGGCATCATCGAGGAGGGTTGGCAAAACGGCCGGATGATCCCCCGCCCCCCCAAGGTCCGTACCGGGAAGCGGGTGGCCGTAGTGGGCTCAGGCCCGGCGGGGCTGGCCGTGGCCCAAGCCCTCAACAGCCGGGGCCACCTGGTCACCGTTTTTGAGCGCGCGCCCCGGCCCGGCGGACTTTTGATGTACGGTATACCCAACATGAAGCTGGAAAAGTCCGTGGTAGAGCGGCGAGTCGCCTGGATGGAGGCCGAGGGCGTGGCGTTCCACACCGGCGTGGACGTGGGCCGGGACCTCTCGGCGGATGACCTGTGCGGGGACTTTGACGCGGTATGCCTGTGCGTAGGGGCCAAGCAGCCCCGGGACCTGAACGTCCCCGGCCGGAAGGCCCAGGGGGTCCACTTCGCCGTAGACTATCTCTCCCGGGCCACCCAAAGTCTGCTGGAGGGCAAGCCCAGCGCCGAGGCCGCGGGGCTGGATGTGCTGGTGGTGGGCGGCGGCGACACCGGCAACGACTGCGTGGGCACCTCCATCCGGCAGGGCTGCAAGAGCGTAACGCAGCTTGAGATGATGCCCTGTCCGCCTCTGGAGCGGGCCCAAACCAACCCCTGGCCCCAGTGGCCCCGGGTAAAAAAGACCGACTACGGCCAGGAGGAGGCCGCCGCCAAATTCGGCGCCGACCCACGGGTGTTTGAGACCACTGTCCAAGAGCTTTTGAGCGATGAAAGCGGCGCGCTTCGCGCCGCCGTCACCGTTCAGCTCCAAGCCAAGCCCGATCCCAAGACCGGCCGGACCAACCTGGTCCCCATCCCCGGCACCGAGACCGAGCTGCCCTGCCAGCTGCTTCTCATCGCCGCGGGCTTTTTGGGCCCGGAGGGCTATGTAGCCCAGGCCTTCGGCCTGGAGACCGACTCCCGAGGCAACCTAAAAACGGAGGACTACGCCACCGCCCACACCGGCCTTTTCGCCTGTGGCGACGCCCGGAGAGGGCAGTCGCTGGTGGTGTGGGCCATCCGGGAGGGCCGGGAGTGCGCCCGGGCCGTAGACCGGTTCCTGATGGGCTACACCAACCTGTGACCCTTGCCATTTGGGCCGCGACACGCTATAATAGGACCAGACTCTGAGAGGAGGGTCATCTATGAAGCGTATCGCGGCCCTTGCTTTGGCCCTTGGCCTGCTGGTCCTGCCCACCCACGCCTCCTTTTCCGACGTGATGGCGTGGGACTGGTCGGCCCCGGCGGTGGAATATGTCCAACAAAAGGGCGTTATGAGCGGCGTCAGCGCCGACGTCTTTGACCCCTACGGCACGGTGACCCGAGGGATGCTGGCTACCGTCCTCCACCGGGAGGCGGGTGGGGAACACTCCACGGCAGGCCTCTTTTTTGACGATCTGGAGGCGGGCTCCTGGTACATCGACTCAGTGATCTGGTGCGCAGAAAAGGGCGTGGTCACCGGTGTGGACGCCACCCATTTTTGTCCCGACGCCCCCGTTACCCGGGAGCAGCTGGCCCTAATGCTGTGGCGTCTGGCGGGCTGGCCCGCCGCTCGGGGCTCCTGCGCCGCCTTCACCGACGGCGACCTGGTCAGCTGGTGGGCCAAGGGCGGTGTGGACTGGGCTGTGGGCGCGGGCATTCTGACCGGTTACCCTGACGGCTCCTTCCAGCCCCAGGGCACCGCCAACCGTTCCCAGGCCGCTCAGATGCTGATGAAGTACGACCAGTGGCGCTCGGCCCAGCCCTGAAGGATGTAAAAAAGCGTCCATCCCAAGGGATGGACGCTCTTTTCTGTCTTGACTTGCTGTAACAGGGACCCACCGAGAGGTGGGACGGCGCAGCAGCGCCGTAAATTTCGCCGCTTGCGGCGGAATTTGCGCAGGGGCGGCTTCGCCGACCCCGAGCATTTTAATTCGAGGCGGTATCCAGGTCCTTGTCGCCGCCCCAGATCATGTTGCGGCGAAGCTCCTCGCCCACGATCTCCATCTGGTGCTTGGCCAGCTGCTGGCGCTTGGAGTTGAAGAAGGTGCGGCCCATGCTCTTGTTCTCGGCAATCCAGCGGCCGGCGAAGGTACCGTCCTGGATGTCAGAGAGGACGGCCTTCATCCGGGCCTTAGTCTCCTCATAGGGCAGGATGCGGGGACCGGAGACATACTCGCCAAACTCGGCGGTGTCCGAGATGGAGTAGTTCATGGCGGCCACGCCGCCCTTGTTGATCAGGTCGATGATGAGCTTCATCTCATGGATGCACTCGAAGTAGGCGTTCTCGGGCTCGTAGCCCGCCTCGACGAGGGTCTCGAAGCCGCACTTCATCAGCTCCACCACGCCGCCGCAGAGGACAGCCTGCTCACCAAAGAGGTCGGTCTCGGTCTCGTCGTGGAAGGTGGTCTCCATCACGCCGGCCCGGGCGCCGCCGATACCGGCGATGTAGGCTAGGGCGATCTGGTAGGCCTTACCCGTGGCGTCCTGCTCCACGGCCACCAGGCAGGGAACGCCCTTGCCCGCCACATAGGTGGAGCGCACGGTGTGGCCCGGGCCCTTGGGGGCGGCCATGAACACGTCCACGCCCTTGGGGGGCACGATCTGCTGGTAGCGGATGTTAAAGCCGTGGGCAAAGGCCAAGGCCTTACCCTCGGTCATGTAGGGGGCGATGGACTTCTTATAGACGTCGGCCTGGACCTCGTCGTTGATGAGGATCATGACGATGTCGCCCCACTTGGCGGCCTCCTCCACCGTCTTGACCTCCAGTCCGGCCTTCTTGACATTGTCCCAGTTCTTGGAGCCCTCCCGGAGCCCCACGCAGACGTCGCAGCCCGAATCCTTCAGGTTGAGGGCGTGGGCGTGGCCCTGAGAGCCGTAGCCGATGATGGCGATCTTCTTCCCGTTGAGGTAAGAGAGGTCACAATCCTTTTCGTAGTACATCTTTGCCATGGTTGAAACACTCCTTCTAGTTATTTTCCTTGTGCATAGATTTGGTAATCGGGACCGGGGTCCCGGTTGCTTACAACACGCTCTTGCCCAGGTTGAACTCGGTCTTCTCCTTATTTTCGTCGCTGATGGTGTAGGCGCCCCGCTCCAGGGCCACCATGCCGGTGCGCACCAGCTCCAGGATGCCGAAGGTCTCCAGCAGCCCCTGCATGGCCTCGGCCTTGGACTCGTCGCCGATGAGGGCGATGGTCAAAGACTTGATGGACACGTCGATGATGCTGGCCCTAAAGATATTGGCTACCTGGATGATCTCGTTTCGCACGTCGGCGGTCTCGGCCTTGACCTTGAACATCACAAGCTCCCGGCGGATGGAGTGCTCGGGGACCAGCTCCTGGACGGAGTAGACGCAAAACTGCTTGCGCAGCTGGTTGATGATCTGCTGGGTGGAGGCGTCGTCTCCCATGACCTCGATGGTGATACGGGAGAGGTCGGGGTCGTCGGTGGTGCCCACGGCCAGGGATTCAATGTTGTAGCCCTTGCGGGAAAAGAGCCGGGAGACCTGGGACAAAACGCCGGAGGTGTTGGAGACCAAGACGGAAAGGGTCCTGCGCTTGACTTGCTCGCTCATATCCTCTGCCCTCCTTAATCTAACAGGAAGCTGGTGCTGGGCGCGCCGCCGGGGACCATGGGATGGACCATGGCGTCCTTGTCGATGGCGCACTCGATGACCCAGGGGCGGCGGCTCTCCACCGCCTTGCGGAAGGTCAGCTCGAACTCGTCCATATGGGCGCAGCGCGCGCCGTCGATCCCATAGGCCTGGGCCAGCTTCACAAAGTCCGGGCCCCGCTCCAGGTCGGTCTGGGAGTACCGCTCGCCGTAGATCAGGTGCTGCCACTGGCGGACCATGCCCAGGGTATGGTTGTTGAAGACCACCACGATAACGGGGATGTTATAGTGCTCCAGAGTGGCAAGCTCGTTGCAGTTCATGCGAAAGCCCCCGTCGCCCACGCAGGCCACCACCACCTCCTGGGGATTGCCCATCTGAGCGCCCATAGCCGCGCCCACGCCGAAGCCCATGGTGCCAAAGCCGCCGGAGGTGATGAACTGGCCGGGCCGTGAGAAGTGGTAGTACTGAGCGGACCACATCTGGTGCTGGCCCACGTCGGTGGCAATGATGGCGCTGCCCTTCGTCACCTGCTGAATGACCTCCAGGACTTCATGGGGGTGAAGGATGTCGTCCTTTTTCAAGGGCACCTCTTTGTGGGAGAAGACCCAGTTGCGCCAATCCTCAAAGTGCCGCTCCACCATACCCTGGTTCAGCAGCTCCAGGACCTCCTTGGCGTCGCCGATGATATGGTGGGCAGTCTTGACGTTCTTGTCGATCTCGGCCCGGTCGATGTCGATGTGGACCACCTTGGCCTTGGCGGCAAAGGTAGCCGGGTCGGTGGCCACCCGGTCGGAGAAGCGGCAGCCGATGGCGATCAGAAGGTCGCACTCGCTGACGGCGTAGTTTGAGGCATGAGAGCCATGCATGCCGATCATACCTGTGAACAACCTGTGGTCGCCGGGCAGCGCGCCGCCGCCCATGATGGTGGAGGCCACCGGGGCGTCCAGAGTCTCCACAAATTTGCGGAACTCCGGCACCGCGCCCTTGGACCGGATCACGCCGCCGCCCACCAGCACCAGAGGTTTTTCACTGAGGGCGATCAGGTCCAGCAGCTTTTGGATGTCCTGGCGGTCGGGCTCGGGGTCCTTCAGGTCGTGGATGGACTTGCCCAGCAGCCGGGCCAGGCGGCCGTGCTGAGGGTGCTGGTCCAGGGGCAGGGGCTCAAAGTCGCACTCGTCGGAGGTGACGTTTTTCACAATGTCGATCAGCACCGGGCCGGGCCGGCCGCTGCGGGCAATGGCAAAGGCCTCTCGCATCACGTCGGCCAGCTCCTCCACATCCCGCACCAGGTAATTGCACTTGGTAATGGGCATGGTGATACCGGTGATATCCACCTCCTGGAAGGAGTCCTTGCCAATGAGGTTTTCGTTGACGTTACAGGTGATGAACACCACCGGCGAGGAGTCGTAGTACGCCGTGGCGATGCCGGTGGTCAGGTTGGTGGCCCCGGGGCCGGAGGTAGCAAAACACACGCCTACCTTGCCCGTTGCGCGGGCATAGCCGTCGGCGGCGTGGGATGCCCCTTGCTCATGAGAGGTAAGGATATGGGTGATCTTCTTGGCATAGCCGGAGAGTTCAAACTCGTCGTATACATTTAAGATGGTGCCGCCGGGATAGCCGAAAACGGTGTCTACCCCCTGCTCCAGCAGGCACTCCATAACGATCCGGGCGCCCCGCATCTTCATGGCCGTGTCCCCTTTCTTGGCCCCTACTACAATAAAAGGGCAGTTTGTCCATTATGATACTCCTTTCCAAGCCCTTTTGTCAATTGAAAATGCCGCCAAACGTTCGCTGTGGTCAATGCGTCTAAATTCACGGGGAAGTTTTTTGTTTTTTTCGTGAAAACGCTGGACAGGCAGGCAAAAAAAAGCTATGATAAGCAATAAGTACATCCTAGCTCCATTATCTTCCCAACAGGAGAGGTGAAAGCAATGCTCCATCGTTTCTTCGGCGGCGTCCACCCCAGCGGCAATAAGGAGGCCACCGAGCGTGTCCCCATCACACCTCTGGCCCAGCCGCCGCTTCAGGTGGTGCTGCCCATGTCTCAGCATGTGGGCGCGCCCTGCAAGAGCGTGGTGGCTGTGGGCGACGAGGTAAAGGTCGGCCAGGTCATCGGCGAGCCCGCCGGCCTGGGCGCTCCCATCCACGCCAGCGTCTCGGGCAAGGTCGTGGCTGTGGAGCCCAGACCCCACACCAGCGGCAGCTCGGTGATGGCCGTGGTCATCGAAAACGACGGTCTGGACACCCAGGCCGATCCCATCCCGCGCCCCGCCCCGGCGGATAAGCTCACCCCCGAGCAGATCATCGACATTGTCCGTCAGGCCGGTATCACCGGCATGGGCGGCGCTGGCTTCCCCACCCATGTAAAGCTCTCCTCCGGCCTTGGCAAGGTGGACACCATCATCTTGAACGGCGCCGAGTGCGAGCCCTACATCACCGCCGACCACCGTCTGATGCTGGAGAGCCCCGAAAAGGTCATCCAGGGCGGGCGCGTCCTTATGCGCTGCCTGGGCCTTGAAAAGCTGATCATCGGCGTGGAGGCCAACAAGATGGACGCGGTAGAGGCCCTCCGGGCCAAGGCGACCCCCGACGTGGAGGTCCGCCCTCTGCGGGTCCGCTATCCCCAGGGCTCGGAAAAACAGCTCATCCAGAACGTCACCGGGCGGCAGATCCCCCCTGGCGGTCTACCTGCCCATGTAGGCTGCGCGGTGTTCAATGTGGCCACCGCCGCCGCCGTCTATGACGCCTGCTATGAGGGCAGGCCCGTCACCCACCGGGTGGTCACCGTCTCGGGCAAGGCCGTGATGCAGCCCACCAATGTGCGGGTGCCACTGGGCGTCTCGTTGCAAGCGCTGGTGGACGCCGCGGGCGGTCTCAAGGGAAGCCCCGGGCGTATCCTCTCCGGCGGGCCTATGATGGGCGTGGCCCAGTTTGACCTGTCCGCCCCGGTCATCAAGGGCACCAACGCCCTTTTGTGCCTGCAAAACCGGGAGTTCACCCCCACGCCCAAGGGAGAGCTGACCTGTATCCACTGCGGTCGGTGCGTGGCCGCCTGTCCCATGAAGCTGACCCCTCTCTTCTTCAACCAGCGCTTTGGCGCGGGCCGGTATGAAGAGCTGGAGGGACTGCGGATCCTAGATTGCATTGAGTGCGGCTCCTGCGCCTACTCCTGCCCGGCCCACATTCCTCTGGTCCAGGCCATCCGGGCCGGCAAGGTGGAGGTCCGCCGACTCCAGGCTGAGGCCAAGGCTGCCGCCGAGGCCGCCAAGGCCGAGGAAGAAGCCCAGAAGGAGGCGAGCGTAAAATGAAGGAGACCGAGAGCAATGTTCTGACCCGCCCCGTGTCGGTGGCCTCTTCGCCCCACCTGGGCACGGCGGACTCCACCGCCGGCATCATGCTGGACGTGCTCATCGCCCTCATTCCAGCCCTGGCCAGCGCGGTGTGGTTCTTTGGCTTCCGGGCCCTGACGCTAACGCTGGTGACGGTATGCGCCACGGTGGGCTCGGAATGGCTCTACCGCAGACTGATGAAGTTGCCCTCCTCCATCGGCGATCTCTCCGCGGCGGTGACCGGCGTGCTCCTTGCCATGTGTCTGCCCGCCAGCACCCCTTACTGGGTGGCCATCATCGGCGGCGTCTTTGCCATCGTCATCGTCAAGCAGCTCTTTGGCGGCCTGGGCAAAAACTTCATCAATCCCGCCCTGGGCGGTCGGGTGTTCCTCTTTGCCTCCCTGCCCGCCTTTATCAGTAACTATGCCGCACCGGGCCCGGACTTCTGGACCAGCGTGTGGTCCAGTGCCGACGTTATTACCGAGGCTACCCCTATGGCCTCCCTTCACAATGGCACGCTCCCGGAAAGCCTGAGCGTCCAGCAGCTGCTGGTGGGCGAGCACGCCGGTTGCCTGGGTGAAGTGGCGGCGCTGATGCTGCTGGCCGGCGGGGTATACCTGGTGCTGCGCAGGGTCATCTCCCCCCGCATCCCTTGCTTCTACATCGGCACCGTGGCCGCGCTCACCTTCCTCTTCCCCCTGGGCGGAGTGGGGCGGCTGGACTGGATGCTCTATAACCTCTTCTCCGGCGGGCTGATGCTGGGGGCCATTTTCATGGCCACCGACTACGTCACAAGCCCCGTCACCCCCACAGGCCGCACGGTGTACGCCATTGGCTGCGGCGCGCTGACGGTCTTCCTGCGCTACTTCGGCATCTACCCCGAGGGCGTGTCCTTCTCCATCCTGGTGATGAATATCCTGGTGTGGTCTCTGGACAAGGCCTTTATGCCCCACCGCTTCGGCACACCCTGGTTCAAGAAAAAGGCAAAGGAGGCGAGCAAGTGATGGACGAGACCAAGACCGTGAAAAAAGCCTCCTCCAGCGCCTATTACATCCGCATCATCGGCACCCTCTTTGCCATTACCGCCATCGTGGCCGTGTTGCTGGCCGGGGTCAACGCCCTGACAAAGGGCCCCATCGCCCACCACGCCGAGGAGACCAAGGCCCAGGCCATCGCCCAGGTCATGCCCGGCGCGGACGGCTTTGAGACCCTGGCCACCCCACAGGGCGAGGGCATGGAGAATGTGACGGAGATCCTGCTGGCCAAGAAGGGCGATGAGACCCTGGGCTACTGCGTCCAGACCTCCACCAACGGCAACGACGGCGCCATTGCGCTCATGGTGGGCGTCGACCAAAGCGGCGCTGTCACCAGCGTCTCCATCCTCTCCCAAAAGGAGACCATGTACGTCAATAAGCACGGTGAGCTCATTGCCCGCTTCCCCGGCAAGTCCGGCTCCGTGGCTTTGAGCCAGGATGGCGGCGACATCGTCGCCATCTCCGGGGCCACCATCACCTCCCGGGCGGTGACCCGTGGCGTGGACAGCGCGCTGCAAGCCGCCAACTTCTATTTAGAGAAAGGGGGCGCACAGTAATGGCGGAAAACACCAAGACCCAGACGCCGGCCGCGGAGCCCGTCAAGGCTCAAAAGGACGGCAAGCTCAAGGAGATCTTCCTCAACGGCTTGATCTTCCAAAACCCCATTTTGGTGCTGTTTTTAGGGATGTGCGCCACCCTGGCCGTCACCACCAGCCTCACCAACGCCATCGGCATGGGTCTTTCCACCACGGCGGTGCTGATCTGCTCCAACGTGGCCATCTCTCTGCTTCGCAGGATCATTCCCAAGGAGGTCCGCATCGCGTGCTACGTGGTGGTCATCGCCGCCTTCGTCACCATCGTGGACCTGATGCTCCAGGCCTTTTTGCCCAGCCTGAGCCAGAGCCTGGGTCTGTTCATCCAGCTCATCGTGGTCAACTGCATCATCCTGGGCCGGGCCGAGGCTTTTGCCAGCAAAAATGGCCCCCTCTACGCCGCCGTAGACGGCGTGGCCATGGGTCTTGGCTTCACCCTGGCCCTGTGCGCTATGGGCTTCATTCGGGAGCTGGTGGGCGGCGGGGCCATCCTGGGCCACCAGGTGCTGCCCACTGGCCTCGCTATGATCGCCGCCCCCGCCGGAGGTTTTCTGGTGCTGGGATGTCTGGTGGCGCTGACCCAGTACCTGAAAAACCGCGCCGCTGACAAGAAAGGAGGGGACAAGGCATGAGCCTCTTCAGCCTCATCTCCCTGGCCCTTACCGCCATTTTGGCGGAGAACTTCGTGCTGGTGAAGTTTTTGGGCATCTGCCCCTTCCTGGGCGTCTCCAAAAAAACGGACACCGCCCTGGGCATGGGCATGGCGGTGGTCTTCGTCATGGGCCTTTCCAGCATGGTCACATGGCTGGTCAACGAGTTCTTGCTCATCCCCCTGGACCTCGCCTATATGCAGACGGTGGCCTTTATCCTGGTCATCGCGGCGCTGGTGCAGTTCGTAGAACTCTTCCTCAAGAAATTCATTCCCGCGCTCTACACGGCCCTTGGCATCTACCTGCCCCTCATCACCACCAACTGCGCCGTGCTGGGCGCGGCCCTGATCAACGTGCAAAACCACTATTCCTTTATCCAGTCCGTGGCCTTCGGCGTGTTCTCCGGCCTTGGCTTTACCCTGGCCATCGTGCTGTTTGCCAGCGTCCGGGAGCGGCTGGAGTTCGCCAAATTCCCCAAGGCCTTTGCCGGCTTCCCCCAGGCCCTTATCACCGCCGGACTGATCGCCATGGCCTTTATGGGCTTCAGCGGGCTGTCCATCGGCTGAGCCCGGAAAAGAAAGGTGTGAATCGATATGGAAATCATCTATGCCTTATTGGTCCTGGCCGGGCTGGGCGTGGTGTTCGGCGCGGTGCTGGCCGTGGCGGGCAAGGTCTTCGCCGTGGAGGAGGACCCCCGGCTGGAGCCGCTGACCGAGGCCCTGCCCGGGGCCAACTGTGGCGGCTGCGGCTTCTCCGGCTGCGGCGCTTACGCCCAGGCAGTTCTCCAGGGCAAGGCCAAGCCCGGCATGTGCCCGGTGGGCGGCGCCGAGGTGGGCAAGGCCATGGGCGAGATCCTGGGCGTGGTGGTGGAAGAGCCCGAGCGCTGCGTGGCCCTGGTCAAATGCTCCGGCTTTGAAGGCCACGCCCGGAAAAAGTATGACTACGACGGCCTTTCTGACTGCCTGGCCGCCTCCCGTCTGCCCGGCGGCGGACCCAACGAGTGCCCCCACGGCTGCCTGGGCTTTGGCACCTGCGTCAAGGCCTGCCCCTTCGGGGCCATGCGCGTGAAAAACGGCGTGGCCACCGTGGATCATGAGATCTGCGTGGGCTGCATGAAATGCGCCGACGCATGCCCCCGGGGCCTCATCGTCAAGGTCCCCTACTCCGCCGACATCACCGTGGCCTGCAACTCCCAGGAAAAGGGCGCGGCGCTGCGCAAATACTGCGACATCGGCTGTATCGGCTGCATGATCTGCGAGAAGACCTGCCAGCACGACGCCATCCACGTGGTGGACAATCTGGCCCGCATCGACTACTCCAAGTGCGTCTCCTGCGGCCTGTGCGCCGCCAAGTGCCCCCGGCACCTGATCCGGGACGCCCGGCTCAACAAAGAGCACGACGAACCCGTCCCCGTCTCCGACAGCAAGTGGTCGGACAACTAAACCTCTCATGACAGCAAACGGCCCGGAGCGATGGCTCCGGGCCGTTTCGTTATTCTATGTAGAGACCGCCGTCCCCACAGAGCTCAGTATTGATTCAGCGGCGCGGAGCCGTCATCGCTGCCCTTTTCAATGGCCCGGATGACCATGTCGTAGCCGTAGGACTTGTCCACCTGAATATGGACCGTCTCCCCCACCTGCCGGCCCAGCAATGCCGCGCCCACGGGGGATTCCTTGCTGATGCGGCCATGGAGGGCGTCTTGCCGGACGGTGGTGACCACCTGGTAGACCTCCTCGCAGTCATCGTCCGGCAGGTAGACGGTGACTTTGTCGTAGAGGTGGACGCCGTCGGCAGGGCCGGCCTCGGTAATGACGCGGGCGGTCTTGATCATGCCCTCCAGGTAGCGGATGCGGCCCTTGTTGCGGTTGAGCTCCTGCTTGGCCGCCTTATATTCAAAGTTCTCGCTGAGGTCGCCAAAGGCCCGGGCCACCTTCACCGCCTCCAGCTGCTGGGGCATCAGCACCAGCCGCCGGTGGTCCAGCTCGGCGCGCATCATATCCAGGTCCTTTTGGGTCAGCTCGTTGTGCATGGGGATCCTCTCCTTTGTCTCACGCCTGGGCCAGGGCCGCCAGGGCCGAGCCGGTCAGATTGGGATTGGTACCCTGGACGAAGCGGCTATACAGCCCCAACTCGGGCCCCAGGGTGGCCATGTCCTCCAGCAGGTATTGATTGAGCAGTGGGCAGCGGTAGAAAGTGGTGCCCTCGGCGGCGATATTCACCGGCCTCTGAGGGTCGGCGGCCTGTCCGGTGGCGTCCAGCACGGCGCACAGCGTGGCGGCGGTAAGCCGGGCGGCCCGGCGGAAGAAGGCGTCCAGGATCACCATGACCTCGTCCTTATCCTGGCCGGTGAGAAAGTCCAGGGGATTGTTCTTGGGGTAGACCAAAAATTCGCTGACATCCTTGGCCTGCAAGGACTGGATAGTGCCGATGCGCACGGCGGTCTGGGCCGAGAAGACTCCCGCCTCTGCCGCGGCGCGGAGGTAGGCCAACACCATGGGGCCCTGGTAGGCCCCGGAGAGGAGCTTTTCCAGCACCTGGTCGCCGGGATTGGCGGTGGTGGCGTCAAAATTCAGATCTACCAGGGACCGCTCCAGCTTGTCAAAGCCACCGGACTCCAGGTTGATGATGGTGGAGCCGGCCTTGGCCGAGAGGCTGGGGGCCTTGGTGATAGCGGCATTGGGGAAGGAAGCGCAGATGTTGGTCCCGGTGCCCAGGATAAAGCCCATGTAGTCGCCCGGACCGCCAACGCCCTGGGCCATGGCTCCCAGCTGGGCGGCCACGGTGTCGTTGATGACCACCATGCGGTGGTGGTGGGGCTTGCCCAGGCGCTCCAGCGCGGCGCGCAGGCCCTCGCCCAGCACAGTGCCCTCCGCCCCTACGATGTCAACTTCCTTGTCGAAGTGGAGCACCCGGCCGTCCAGGTCGGGCAAGATCTCGCAGGGGAAGGAAAAGCAAAAGCCGATGTGGTCAGACTTATCGGCAATGGGGGCCACCAGCGCCGCCAGGGCGTTGTAAAACTCCTGAGCGGTAAGCTGGCCCTGGGTGCCCAGCATGGGGACAGTCAGGAAATAGGTCTCCTTGGGCCCCTGACCGGGGACGAACTCCATCAGCGCCACGCGCAGATTGGTGCCGCCCGCGTCCAGCACGATCACCGGAGTGCCGCTTCGGGGTAAGGTCTCTGCAGAGAGGTAGGTGGGGATCATGCGAAGAGAGCTTTTCTCTCCGGCCAGCCCTGCCGCCATCTCATCCTGGAAGCCCTTCACCCACCGGCGAAACTCCTCCTCGGTAGCCGTCAAGCCATTTACCTTTACAAACTCAGCCGCCGTCATAGCCCCGACCTCCTTCAGCCGTTGTTTCTTCTTCCATTATACCCGCAAACAGCCCGGAGGTAAAGGCCATTTTTTCGTTCTCTTTGGGACAAGGACGGCATAGACTGTCCCATCACACCAAGGAGGCGGGAATATGGCCCAGCGCAGGCGTTCACGGCGAGGAGAGAAGCCCTTGACCCCACGGGAGAAGCGGCGGCTGGTGCAGCTGTTTCTTTCGCTGGGGGTTTTTTGCGCGGTGTTTTTCGGCCGGGGGTTTTTGCCCCAGGGCGCGGCGGCCCTGCGTGAGGTCATGGCTGCGGACACGGATTTTGAGGCGGCCTTTGCCCAGCTGGGACGGTCGCTAGAGCCGGAGGGCGACGTATCCCAGGCCCTGAGCCTTTTTTGGACCGGTCCCACTGCTCAGCCGGTCCCCACGCCGACGCCGACCCCTGTGCCAACACCTTCCCCCACCCCCGTACCGACGCCGGAACCCACACCGGAACCAACGCCTGAACCGACGCCGGAACCCACACCGGAACCAACGCCTGAACCGACGCCGGAGCCTACCCCGGAGCCCTCGCCGGAGCCTACCTCCTACCCCTATGACGGCCCAGACGCCCCCGCCAACGCCACCATGGCCTATGACCCGCTGGACCTTGCCGACACCGCGCCGCCTCTGGCCGATGGCGGCCGCCAGACCGACGTCTACGGCTGGCGGACCCATCCCATCTCGGGCGACGCCAACTTTCACCACGGTCTGGACCTGGGCGCGCCAGAGGGCACCCAGATCCTGGCCTTTGCCGACGGCGTAGTGGACTTTGTAGGCGAGGGGGACAGCTACGGAAAATACGTCCAGCTGCGCCACTCCGACCACGTCACCACGCTGTATGCCCACTGCAGCGAGCTGCTGCTGCCCAAGGGCACCCAGGTCAAAAAGGGCGACCCCATCGCCCTAGTGGGGGCTACCGGCATGGCCACCGGACCCCATCTCCACTTTGAAGTCAAGGTAGACGGGATCTGGCACGACCCCATCTACTACCTGCCCAAGGCATGAGGCGAGTCAAGATCTCCCCCGGCTTCTGGGCGCTGTTGGCCATGGTGTGGGCGCTGGAGCCGGCGCTGCTGGGGCCCACGCTGCTGGCCGCTTTCTGCCATGAGCTGGGCCACTGCGCGGCCCTACAACTCACCGGCAGCGGCGTAGAGCAGCTGAAGCTCTCCTTTGTGGGCGCGGAGTTGGTGCCAAAACGGCCCCTCTCCTACGCCGCCGAGCTGCCCACCGCCCTGGCCGGGCCGGGGGTCAGCCTGCTATGCGCGTTTCTGGCGGCCCGATGGGGCTTTTTCCTCTTTGCCGGACTCTCTCTGGCTCTGGGGCTATTCAATCTGCTACCCATCCATCCCCTGGACGGTAGCCGGGCCCTGCAGAGCCTGTGCGCGCTGATCCTGTCCCCCACCTGGGCTCAGCGGTTGCCCAAGTGGCTGGGAGTGGTCACCGCCGGGCTTCTTCTGGGCGTGGCGATACGGGTCTTCCTGCGCCTGGGCGGGCTGTCGCTGCTGGCCCTGGCTTTGTGGCTTTGCCATAAGAGCGTCCGGGCCCTATTGGACGGCTGAAAAACTCCAGTCCCATTTCACAAAAACCCCTTGGCTTTTTATGCTAGGCTCTGCATAGCGCTTCCTTCCCCCATCTCACAAAAACTCCTTGACATTTTGCGGGAAAACCCGCAAAATAGAGGGAGCATAAAGCGATGGGAAGGAGGGGTCGATATGTTATTGCTGGATGCCCGTGAGCAGGTATCCCACTACGGCAGAGAACTGCTCCGCCGCGGGCTCACCACCAGCTCCTTCGGCAACCTCAGCGTATACGTCCCCGAGGCCAAGGTCATGGTCATCTCCCCCTCAGGGCTGGAATATGACAAGATCAGTCCTCAGGACGTGAGCGTTGTCACCATGGACGGCGTGGTTCTGGACGGCGAACGCAAGCCCTCCAGCGAGATCGATCTCCACCGGGTCTTCTACCAGCACGACCCCGACATCGGCGCCGTGGTCCACACCCACTCCACCTACGCCACTCTTATGGCCTGCCTGGGTCTGCCTTTGGAGCCCATCCACTACCTCATCGCCTACGCAGGGACCATGGAGGTCCCCTGCATCCCCTACTACCCCTTCGGCACCAAAGAACTGGCCCAGGCCGCCTATGCCGCCATGGGCAAGGGTCGGGCGGTGCTGCTGGGCGGTCACGGCCTGGTGTGTATCGGCCCCGATCTGCCCTTTGCCATGGACGTGGCCGAGCAGCTGGAGTTTTTGGCACAGCTGTGTTACCGGGCCCATGCGGTGGGCGGCGGGGTCAAGCTCACGGCAAAGCAGCTGGAAAGCGCCTTTGAGGCGGTAAAAAGCTATCATTCCTCCACAGAAAGGAAGTCCTGATCATGCCCCAGTCTGTCATTCCCGCGGGGTACGCCCCCCTTTTGAACCTCTACGACACCCAGCGGGCCATCTCGCTCTTGAAGCGCCTGTTTGAGGACAATCTGGCTGTGGCTCTGCGGCTGCGGCGGGTGTCCGCCCCCCTGTTCGTCGAGGCCGCCACCGGCCTCAACGACGACCTCAACGGTGTGGAGCGGCCCGTTTCCTTTGACGTCCCCGCCGCCGGGCGGGACGCCCAGGTGGTCCACTCCCTGGCCAAGTGGAAGCGTCTGGCCCTGAAGCGCTACCAGTTCTCCGTGGGCGAGGGGCTCTACACCGACATGAACGCCATCCGCCGGGACGAGGAGCCGGACAACCTCCACTCCATCTATGTGGATCAGTGGGACTGGGAGAAGATCATCGCCCCCCGGGACCGGAACGAGGAATATTTAAAGGAGACCGTCCGCTCCATCGTCAAGGCCGCCGCCGACACCCAGGCCACGATGCGCTCGGTCTACCCCCAGCTCACCGTTCTGCCCGTCCTGGATACCGAGGTCTCTTTTGTCACCGCCCAGGCCCTGGAGGACAAGTGGCCCGATCTGACCCCCAAGGAGCGGGAGAACGCCTGGGTCAAGGATCACCCCACCACCTTCCTCATGGGCATCGGCGGCGCGTTGCGCTCGGGCAAACCCCACGACGGCCGTGCCCCGGACTATGACGACTGGGCGCTCAACGGCGACATTCTGGTGTGGAACAACGTCCTGGGCTGCGCCTTTGAGCTCTCCAGCATGGGCATCCGGGTCAGCCCGGAGTCCCTGGATAAGCAACTGGCCGTCGCCGGGTGCGACGACCGCCGGGGCCTTCCCTTCCACAAGGCCCTGCTGGCCGGGGAACTGCCCCTCACCATGGGCGGCGGCATCGGCCAGTCCCGGATGTCCATGTTTTTGCTTGGCAAGGCCCACATCGGCGAGGTCCAGGCCAGCATCTGGGACCGGCACACCATGGACACCTGCCAGGCCGCCGGGGTCATCCTCCTCTGATTTTTTCCAAAACCCCTTGCGCATAGCGAGAAAATGCGTTATAATGTCTGCCAGTGACTATACACTTGCCGGTGTGTTGGAATTGGTAGACGAGACGGACTCAAAATCCGTTGTCAGCGATGGCGTGTGGGTTCGAGTCCCACCACCGGCACCAAAAAAAGAGAGCCCTATGGGCTCTCTTTTTTGATTTCGGCCCTATACATAGATAAGAAGCCTCCCGCCGGATGGGCGGGAGGCTCGTTTGTTATCTGCTATCTTTCGGGGGCTTACAGCTCCACAGCGCCGCCCTTGCCGTCCACGACAAAGTAGGCCTTGCCGTCCTCGGGCTTGACGTAGATCTCCACCTTCTTGGCGGTCTTCTTGCCAGCGGCGGCCAGGACCTTGGCCTTGACGTCGGCCACGTTCCACTCCGCGCCGCCCAGCTGGAGAACGATCACGTCCTCAGTCTTGGCAGCGGCCTTGGGGGCGGCGGCCTTCTTGGCGGGGGCCTTCTTCGCGGCGGGCTTCTTAGCGGCGGCCTTGGGAGCGGCCTTCTTGGCAGCGGCCTTGGGGGCGGCCTTCTTCGCGGCGGGCTTCTTAGCAGCGGGCTTCTTGGCCTCGACCTTCTTGGCAGGCTCAGCCTTCACGGCGGGAGCGGCAGCCTTGGGGGCCTCGACCTTCGCGGCGGGAGCCGCGGCGGCGACCACAGGGGTCTTCTTCTCTTCGGGCTTGATCATTTGTATTACCTCCAAAAAATTGTGTTCGGTTGCGATGCCAGTCGTTCTGGTACTTACAATCGGTCATTTTAGCACAATATTTTCTATTCGTCAACCCAGTTCGCTGAAAAGGTACAAACGGCAAAAAAACGCACCCGGTCAGCATGACGCTGACCGGGTGGCGAATTCAGAAAATAGTGACCACAGAACCGTCGGAATAGGTGGTGGCGATGTAGTCCTTCACTTCGTCCGACTGCATGGCGGCGGCCAGGGCCTGGATGGCGGGGTCGTTCTCCCGGCCCTCCTTGACGGCAAGCACATTGCCGTAAGCGGTGGCGGCGGCGCCCTCAGCGGACTCGATGGCCAGTGCCTCATTGACCTTCAACCCGGCCTGAAGGGCGTAGTTGCCGTTGATGACGGCCACGTCCAGGCTGTCCAGAGAGCGGGGCAGCTGGGCGGCCTCCAGCTCTTCGATCTTCAGGTTCTTGGGGTTGTCCACGATGTCCAGCACCGTGGGCTCCAGCCCGGCGTCCTCGGGCAGGGTGATGAGGCCCTGTTCCTGCAAAAGCAGCAGCGCCCGACCGCCGTTGGTGGGGTCGTTGGGGATGCCAACAGTGGCGCCGTCGGCCAGCTCATCCAGGCTGGCGGTCTTGCCGGCATAGATGCCGAAGGGCTCATAGTGGATGTTGGCCACGCTGACCAGGTGGGTGCCGTTGTCGGTGTTGAAGCCGTTCATGTAGGTGATGTGCTGGAAGTAGTTGGCGTCCAGATCGCCGGACTCCACAGCCTCATTGGGCTGGATGTAGTCGGTGAACTCCACAATCTCCAGGTCGATGTTCTCCTTGGCCAGCACATCCTTCACCACGGCCAGGATCTCGGCGTGGGGCGTGGGGGACGCGCCCACCTTCAGCTTGACGGGCTCGCTGGGAGCGTCAGTGGCAGGGGCGTCGGTAGCGGGGGCGTCAGTGGCAGGGGCAGTATCACCGCCGCCGCAGGCGCACAGCAGGCCCAGGCACAGCACCAGGGCAAGGGACAGAGACAAAAACTTCTTCATGATGGAACACTCCTTTTGATTTTGTCGATCTATTTCAGAACTCTCCCATAGGGAAAGGCTCTGGGCTCACATGGCGCCGGGAATCTTTTTCTCCCGGCTGATCTTCTCTTTGACTTGGCGCTTTCTCCTCTTCCGGTCGGTCAGGCGCTTGTCCGAGCGCACAGCCAGGGCGGTACCCAGAGACTGGGCGATCTGGACCAGGATGACGATAAGGACGGTAGCCACCAACATGACGGCGTAGTTATATTTATTGTAGCCGTAGTTGATAGCCGTCTTGCCCAGGCCGCCGCCGCCGATGGCGCCGGCCATGGCGCCGTAGCCCAAAATGGTGATAAAGGCGGTGGTAAAGCAGGAGATCAGAGCGGGCTTACATTCAGGCAGCATCACCTTCCACACGATCTGCCACGGGGAACAGCCCATGGCCTGGGCCGCTTCGATGACGCCCCGGTCGGTCTCCCGCAGGGAGGTCTCCACCAGCCGGGCGATAAAGGGTGCGGCGGCGATGATCAGCGGCGGAATGGAGGCAATAGTGCCGATCTTGGTACCCACCAGGATCTTGCTCAGGGGCAAAACAAAGAGCATCAGAATGAGAAAGGGCACCGAGCGTAAGATGTTGATGACGATGTTGAGTATCTTCATCAGCGGACCGGGCAGAGGCCGGATGCCGTCTCGCTCCCCCACCACCAGCAGCACCGCCAGCAAGAGGCCCAGCAGAAAGGCCACGGCGGTGGCGGCCACGGTGGAGTAGGTGGTCTCCCAGATGCCGTCCAGGAATTCGTCCAGATACTTGGAGGTGGTAAACACCTCGCTGAGCTGGTCAAAGAACTTATCCATGGTAGTCGTGCACCTCCTCTACCGTCACATCGGCCTGGCCCTTGAGGTAGGTCATGGCCTTGGCCGCCTCGGCCTTGTCCTCAGGCAGGCCCAGCAGCATGGTGCCAAAGGCCTTACCGTCGATGTTCCGGGTGTCGGCCCCCAGGATGTTCACCTTCACACCGCAGTCGATGGCCAGCGAGGCCACCAAGGGCTCATAGGACGACCCGCCGTTGAAGGCCACCCGGACCACGTTGGCCACGGGGAACTGCTCCAAGGACACGCCGTCTGGGTAGACCAGCCGCCGCCCCGCGTCGGTCTGGGGATTGGAGAAGATATCCTCTACCCGGCCGGTCTCCACCATATCGCCGTGGTCCAAAATGGCCACCTTGTGGCAGATCTCCTCCACCACCGCCATCTCATGGGTGATGATGACCACGGTGATGCCCGTCTCCCGGTTGATCTTCTGGATGAGTCGGAGAATAGCGCGGGTGGACTGGGGGTCCAGGGCGGAGGTGGCCTCGTCGCAGAGCAGGACCTTGGGATCGGAGGCCAGAGACCGGGCAATGGCGATGCGCTGCTTCTGCCCGCCGGAGAGCTGGGCGGGATAGGCCTTGGCCTTATCGGGCAGGTCCACCAGCTCCAAGAGCTCCATGGCCCGCTGCCGGGCCGCGGCCCGGCTGATCCCCGCGATCTCCATGGGGAAGCAGATGTTGTCCAGGCAGGTCCGCTGCATCAGCAGGTTGAACTGCTGAAAGATCATGCCCATCTTCTTTCGCTCTTGCCGCAGAGCCTTCTCGCCCAGGGCGGTCAGCTCCACGCCGTCTACGAACACCTTGCCCTGGGTGGGCTTTTCCAGCAGATTGATGCACCGCACCAGCGTGGACTTGCCCGCGCCGGAGAAGCCGATGATGCCGAAGATCTCCCCCGGGGCGATGTGGAGCGAAACGTCCCGCACCGCGTGGACCTCGCTCTGCCCCGAAAAAGTCTTGCTGACGTGCTCCAAGCGGATCATATCTCATCCCCCTCATTCCATAAAAAAGTGGGAAGCGCCAGCGCTTCCCACTGTTCCAAACGTCTTGCGGAATGTTACCGCATGACCTGGGGGAAACCGGCGCGACAAAGCGTGGGCATGCTCCGCATGTCCATCCAGCACATCATCATGGCATCACGGCCCGTCATGGCGGTTCCCCTCCTTCGGAAAAAATATCATTGCCCGCATTGTAGCACCGCTTTGGTGGTGTTGTCAAGCAAAACCTGTCACGGCTCGGCAAAAAGCGCCGTGGAGAGATAGCGGTCCCCGGTGTCGGGCAGCAGAGCCACCACGGTCTTGTCCTTGGCCTCGGGCCGCTTGGCCACCTCTACCGCCGCCCACAGCGCGGCGCCGGAGGAAATGCCTACCAGCACGCCCTCCTTGCGACCCAGGAGCCGGCCCAGGGCAAAGGCGTCCTCGTTCTTCACCGGGATGACCTCGTCATAGACGGTGGTGTCCAGAATGTCCGGCACAAAGCCCGCGCCGATGCCCTGGATCTTATGCGGCCCCGCCTTGCCCTGGCTCAAAACCGGCGAGTCCGCGGGCTCCACGGCGATGATCTTCACCCCGGGAGCCTGCTCTTTGAGGTACCGGCCCACGCCGGTGATGGTGCCGCCGGTGCCCACACCGGCCACGAAGTAGTCCACCTGGCCGTCGGTGTCCGCCCAGATCTCAGGGCCAGTGGTGGCGTAGTGGGCGGCGGGGTTGGCAGGATTGGTGAACTGTCCGGGGATAAAGCTGCCCGGCGTCTGGGCCTGGAGTTCCTCCGCCTTGGCAATGGCGCCCTTCATGCCCTTGGCACCCTCGGTGAGGACCAGCTCCGCGCCGTATGCCCGCATCAACTGCCGCCGTTCCACCGACATGGTGTCAGGCATGACGATGATCACCCTGTACCCACGGGCCGCGGCCACGGCGCACAAGCCGATGCCCGTGTTGCCCGAGGTGGGCTCGATGATAGTGCCGCCAGGTTGCAGCTTGCCGCTTTGCTCCGCCTCGTCCAGCATGGCCCGGGCCACCCGGTCCTTGACGCTGCCCGCTGGATTCAAATACTCCAGCTTGACCAGCAGTCGGCATGCAAGGCCCAGCTCACGCTCCAGATTTTTCAGTTCCAGCAGCGGCGTGCGGCCAATGAGCTGGTCGGCTGCGGTGTAAATGTTTGACATGGAAAAGGCCACCTTTGTTTTGGGATGTTGAAATCATACTACTTTGCTAGGAATTTGTCAACCCCTATTTTTTCGCCGCCTGAATGAGCCCGGTCATCAGCTCCACTCGCTGGAAAGGCGTCATCAGATAGGTCCCATCGGTCAAGGGCTCAACGCACCGCAAAATGTCCAAAGAGATCGTCCGGGCCAGGACCTCGGCCTCCGCCCGGCTCTTGCCCTCGTAGCGGGCGATGATCTCCGGATCCACGCTTACGCCGGAGACCTGACGGTCCAGAAACAGGGCGTTTTTGTAGCTGACAATGGGGAAGATCCCTCCCAGGAGCTTGCCCTTCAGCGTCGCCCTGGCCTTGGCCAGATTCTCAAGCGCTCTTTGCGACAGCACCGGCTGGGTCAAAAAGCCCACCACGCCGCAGTCCTCCTTCTCCCTGGCCCGGCGCAGCTCGGCGGAAAAGCTGGCGGCGTTCACATTCAGCGCGGCAAAGACGCGAAAGGGGGTGCGCAGTACCTCTTCATTAAGAGAGGATACGTACCGGGCCAATCGCCGGGAGTTGAAGTTGAATACGCTCTTCACCGTGCCCCGGTGTTCTCCGGGCACCGGGTCGCCGGTGACCAGGAGCACATTGTGGACCCCTTCGATGGAGAGGCCCAGCAGCAGGGCCTTGGTGGCGATCTCGTTGCGGTCCCGGCAGGTCATGTGGGGCAGGGTCTCCATCCCCAGCTCCCGACGGATCTTGCAAGAGAGCAGACTGCTGTCTGCCCGGGGCCGTCCCACCGGGGAGTCGGCAATGGTCACCGCGTCCGCTCCGGCGTGTTGAAAGGCGGCAACGCCCCGCAAAAAGGGCTCGATGGTGTCGTCCACCGGCGGGTCCAGCTCCACGCACACCACCCGCTCGCCCCGCTGGAGCTTGTCCCAAAGTCCGTTCATCCCAGCACCTCCCTGGCGATCTGGGCCGAGGCCTTGGCGTCCTTGGCATAATAGTCCGCGCCGATGGAGCGGGCATAGTCCTCCGTCACCACCGCGCCGGCCACAAAGACCTTGGGCGGGTCGGGCAGGGCCTTCAAAAGCGACACCGTCCGCTCCATGGCGGGCAGGGTGGTGGTCATCAGGGCCGACAGCCCCACCAGCCGCGCCTGCCGCCGGAAAACCTCCGCCGCCACCGTCTCCGGCGGCACGTCCCGGCCCAGGTCGGTGATGGCGTAGCCGTAGTTTTCCATCACGGTCTTGGCAATGTTTTTTCCGATGTCGTGAACATCGCCGCGGACGGTGGCCACCACCACCTCGCCCCGGCGCACCGGAGCCTGTCCCGTGGCGGCCAACTGATCGGCGATGACGTCAAAGACGCTTTGGGCGGCCTGGGCCGCGCTTAAAAGCTGGGGCAGGTAGAGCCGCCCCGCCTCGTATTCCTCTCCCACGGCGTCCAGGGCCGGGATCAGCTCCTGTTCTACCAGCTCCAAGGGCTGGCGCTGGACCAGCGCCTCCTTGGCAAGCCGTCCGGCCTCCCCACGCAAGCCCCGTAAGATGGCCTGGCGCAGGGTCAGCTCGGCCTGGGCGGGAGCGCTTAGGGGCGCCTCGGCGCTCTGGGCGGCGAAGTGGGCCACATAGTCCGCGCACTGGCCGTCCTGACCGCTGAGGGCCCGGAAGGCCCGAACGGTGTCCATCATCTCACTCTTGTTAGGGTCCAGGATCGGCAGGGTCAGCCCCTGGCTCAACGCGGCGGCCAGGAAGGTGCGGTTGACCACGCCCCGCTGGGGCAGGCCGAAGGAGATGTTGGACACCCCCAGCACCGTCTGAAGGCCCAGGTCATGGCGCACGGTATGGACCGCCTCCAGCGTCTCCCCCGCCTGGCCGGGCTGGGCCGAGACCGTAAGGGTCAGGCAGTCGGCCCACACGTCCTCCCGGGGGATGCCCAGGGCCAAGGCGGCGTCCAAAATACGTTTTGCAATGTCCACCCGCCCGCCGGCGGTCTTGGGAAGGCCCTTGTCATCGAGACACAGCGCCACCACCGCCGCGCCGTAGCGCTTGGCCAGGGGCAGCACGGCGGCCATGGAGGCAGGGTCGCCGTTGACGGAGTTGATCACAGGCTTGCCGTTATACACCCGCAGCGCCGCCTCCAGCGCGGCGGGGTTCGCCGAGTCCAGCTGCAAGGGCAGGGAAACGGCGCTTTGGAGCTTCTTCACCACCAGCGGCAGCAGCGCCGCCTCGTCCACGCCGGGGCAGCCCACGTTCACGTCCAGAATGTCCGCTCCCGCGTCCTCCTGCTGGACGGCCAGGTCCAGAATATAGTCCAGGTCCCGCTCCAACAGAGCCTGCTGGAGCCGCTTTTTGCCCGTGGGGTTGATCCGCTCGCCAATGACGGCCACCCCGGTGAGGTCCAGACACTTCGTGGGCGTACACACCCGGGAGGCGCTCTCATAGCGGCGCTGGGCCGGTTTTATGCGACGCAGCAGCTCCCTGACCTTCTCGATATACGCCGGAGTGGTGCCGCAGCAGCCGCCCACCAGGGTAGCCCCCGCCTCCACGCAGTCGGCCATGGCGCGTTGGAAGGCTTCCGCGTCCATGTCGTAGTGCCCGTCCACCGGGTGGGGCAGGCCAGCGTTGGGCTTGGCGATGATGGGCAGCCGGGTGTTTCGGGCAAGCTCCGCCACCAAGGGCGCCAGCGTGTCCGGCCCCTGGGAGCAGTTGAAGCCGATGGCGTCGGCCCCAAGGCCCTCCAGCGTAGCCGCCATAGACGCCACGGTGCAGCCGGTGAAGGTCCTCCCCGCCGGATCAAAACTCATGGAAACGAAGACGGGCAGGTCGGTACGCTCCTTGGCAGCCAAAAGGGCGGCCTTTGTCTCATAGAGATCGGTCATGGTCTCAATGAAGACAAGGTCGGCTCCGGCCTGGGCCCCCGCCTCCATCACCTCACAAAACAGGTCATAGGCCTCTTCAAAGCGCAGGGTGCCCAGGGGCTCCAGCAGCTCACCCAAAGGTCCCACGTCCAGGGCCACCGCCTGGGCCCCGGCGGCCCGGGCCGCGGCGATGGAGGCGGCGGCCACCTGGGCTACGCTGTATCCCGTGCCCGCCAGCTTTTTGCCGTTACAGCCGAAGGTGTTGGCGCACACCACCTGGCTGCCCGCGGCCACATAGGCCCGGTGGATGCCGGTCAAAAGCTCCGGATGGTCCATCCCGATCAGCTCCGGCCTGACCCCTTCGGGCAGGTCCGCCTTTTGCAGCATGGTGCCCATGGCGCCGTCCAGCAGGGTCAGGCCGCTTTTCCAAAATTCACGCTCCACAGTGTTTTCCCTCTTTCGTGATAGCACAGGTCTTTCTCATGGCACAGAAGTCACAGCCCCGAATACGGGCGGGCTGGGGCGTAGACGCCAGACCGATCACGGCGGTGACGGTCTTGGCGGGGTCCAGCATCCGGCTCTGGGTGACGTACACCCCCAGCCGCCGCTGGGCGTCCACCAAGGCGCACAGCGGCTCCTGGACGTCCAAGGGCAGATCGCCGTAGCCCGGCGAGAAGCGGTCGGTGAGGAATTTCCCCGGCGCCAGGGCCCGGAGCTCGGCCTCGGCGGCGTCGCACCCGGCCTCTACCCACGCGCTGCCGCAGGCGTCCAGCATCACCGCACGGGCCATGTCCCGGGCCTGGGTCTCCCGCATTCGGCGGTCGAACTCCGTCCCCAGAGTGCACACCAAAATAGCGGCCTGGCCGCACTCTCGCAGCATCCTGGCCGCCAGGTCTCCGGCCAGAGCCACACCGCCCAGGCTGGGCACGCCGCCGACCCAGGTCAGCTCCAGCACCCGGTAGGACCACCGGGGCCGGAGGGCCGCCTCCAGCTCCGCCGCCACGGTCCGCACCTGTCGGGTCAGGGCCTCGTCGGCCCCGCCGCCTGCCCCCAGATAGCGAAGGGCCTCTTGGATATCCAGTTCCATCCCCTCGCCGCCTTTCCTCAAAATCGGCTTCTATTGTATCATATCCGCGTAGCGGTGTGATACAATGTGCCATCCTTTGCAGTTCCCGGCAAAGCCGGGGAGCAAAGGCGGCATAAAGTTGCTACATAGCCGCTTGCGGCTATTGTAGCACACTCTTATCCCACAAGGCAACAAAAAAGGCGTGCCCCGGCACGCCTTTTTTATCACATCTCCTGTCCCCTCTGCCGGTCGGGCAGGAGGACCAGCTCTCCCTTGGCCCGGGTGGCGTTGAGGTCGATGAGCCGCTGGTTCTCGCTGCCCCGGAAGCGAAGGGCCAGGTTCTTCTTCGCCTGGATGAAGGGCCCGTCCACCAGCACGTCGATAAGGGACAGAAGCTCATCGGTGGCCTCGCAGTGCTTGGGGTCATTGGGGTCGATGAGCCGATCCAGGGTAAAGCCGGTAAAGCACCAGATGTTTTTTGCTGGGTAGCGCTCCTTCACACGCCGGACAAACGGGAGAAGCGCCCGCTGGTTCTCCGGCTCGAAGGGCTCGCCGCCCAGCAGGGTCAGGCCGCTGATGTAGTCCGGTGCCAGCAGTTCTAAAAGTTGGTCCTCGGTGTCCCTGGTAAAGGGCTGGCCGTATTGAAAATCCCAGGTCTGAGGCTGGAAGCAGCCCTCGCAGCGGTTGGTACAGCCCGAGACGAACAGCGTGACCCGCACTCCCTCGCCGTCGGCCACGTCGCAGTTTTTGATGTTGCCGTAGTACATGGTATCCCCCCATAGAAAAAGGGGACGGGAGGTCCCGTCCCCTTTGAATGGTTTGCTGTCACGCTCGCATTGGGCGGGCTTGTCGGGGTCGCTTCGCGGCTGCGCGGCCAAAATGCCGCTCACGCTGACCGCGTTCGCCTGTTTTTGGCCTGTCGCCGCTCCATCGCCCCCGGCCCGCCTATGCTCGCGCTTCTTACAGGTGCAGCACCCGGTCCTTGATCTCCTGGGTGCGGCCCTGGTTCCAATACTGGGTGCCGATGTAGCCGCAGGTGCGACGGGCCACGTTCATCTTGTCCTGGTCCTCGTTGCCGCACTGGGGGCAGCGCCACACCAGCTTGCCGTCCTCCTCCACGATTTCGATCTCGCCGTCCCAACCGCAGCACTGGCAGTAGTCGCTCTTGGTGTTGAGCTCGGCGTACATAATGTTGTCATAGATGAACTTCATCACCTGCAGCACCGCGTCCAGGTTGTCCTGCATATCGGGGACCTCCACGTAGCTGATGGCGCCGCCGGGGGACAGGGTCTGGAACTGGGACTCAAACTTCAGCTTTTCAAAGGCGTCGATCTCCTCGGAGACGTGGACGTGGTAGGAGTTGGTGATGTAGCCCTTGTCCGTGATGCCGGGGATGACGCCAAAGCGCTTCTGGAGGCACTTGGCGAACTTATAGGTGGTGGACTCCAGCGGGGTACCGTAGAGGGAGAAGTCGATGTTGCTCTCCGCCTTCCAGCCCTTGCAGGCGTCGTTCATGTGCTGCATGACTTCCAGGGCGAAGGGAGTGGCCTCGGGGTCGGTGTGGCTCTTGCCGGTCATGAATTTGACGCACTCATAGAGCCCGGCGTAGCCCAGAGAGATGGTGGAGTAGCCGTTGAAGAGGAGCTTGTCGATGGTCTCGCCCTTCTCCAGCCGGGCCAGAGCGCCGTACTGCCAGAGGATGGGCGCGGCGTCGGACAGCGTGCCCTTGAGCCGCTCATGGCGGCACAGCAACGCCCTATGGCACAGCTCCAGCCGCTCGTCAAAGATCTCCCAGAACTTCTGGACGTTGCCCGCCGAAGAAAGCGCCACGTCCACCAGGTTGATGGTGACCACGCCCTGGTTAAAGCGGCCATAGTACTTGTGCTTGCCCGGCTCGTAGTTGCCGGCGTTGGCGATGTTGCCGATACCCGCCTCGGTAAAGCGGTCGGGGGTCAGGAAGGAGCGGCAGCCCATGCAGGTATAGCAGTCGCCCTTATCCCGGAGCATGATCTTCTCGGAGATATAGTCAGGGACCATGCGCTTGGCGGTGCATTTTGCGGCCAGCTTGGTCAGATACCAATAGGGGGAGTCCTCGGTGACGTTGTCCTCCTCCAGCACGTAGATGAGCTTGGGGAAGGCGGGGGTGACCCACACG
>CAJKDY010000011.1 GCA_905198835.1 uncultured Eubacteriales bacterium
TTGGCCCTGGGTCCCAGGGCCGAGCGGGGCATGCCCCGCTCTATGACAATTTCACACTTACATCATAGCAAAAGCCGGGGCGGATTTCTACCCGTTTCAAAAATGTGACGAACCTGTGACTTTTCTCCGGGTAGGAAAGCGCAAAGAGAGACCAGGGACGGAGGCAGCTCCATCCCTGGCCTTTTTGCGTAAAATGGGTTTTCGCGAAAGCTCAGCCGCCGGCCAGAAGCGCTACCAGGTCCTCCTCGCTGAGCACCGGCACGCCCAGCTCGTTGGCCTTTTGCAGCTTGCTGCCCGCGGCCTCCCCGGCCACCACATAGGTAGTCTTTTTGCTCACCGAGCCGGACACCTTGGCCCCCAGGGCCTCCAGCCTTTCGGTGGCCTCTTTACGGGTGAAGCGGGTCAGCTCCCCGGTGAGGACGAAAGTCTGTCCCGCCAATTGGGTGCCCACCGGCTCCAGGGTGCTTTCCATGTTCACCCCCGCCTCCCGCAGCCGGGCGATGAGGTGCTGGGACTGCTCGCTATGGAGCCAATCCAAAAGGCTTTGGGCGGTGATCTCCCCCACATCGGGGATGGCCACCAAGTCGTCCAACGTGGCCCGCTCCAGAGCCTCCAGGGAGCCAAAGTGCTGGGCCAGCACCTTGCCCGCCTTCTGGCCCACCTGGCGGATGCCAAAGGCGAAGAGGAGCCGGGACAGGTCCCGTTCCTTGGACGCTTCAATGGCTTGAAGCAGATTTTGCGCCGATTTTTTGCCCATGCGCTCCAGGGCGGCCACGTCGCTCAAGCGCAGGAAGTAGAGGTCGCCGGGGGTCTGGATGAGCCCGGCGTTTACCAGGGCCTCCACCACCGCCTCGCCTAGTCCCTCAATGTCCATGGCGTCCCGGCTGGCGAAGTGGGCGATGGTCCTGAGCAGCTGGGCAGGACACTCGGCTCCGGTGCAGCGGATGTGGGCGCCGTCCTCATCCCGGACCACCAACCCGCCGCAGACCGGGCAGGTCTCGGGCAAATGATAGGGCACGGCGTCCGGGGGCCGCTTTTCCTTCAAAACGGACACCACCTCGGGGATGATCTCCCCCGCCTTGCGCACCAGCACGGTGTCGCCGATGCGGATGTCCTTTTCCGTGATATAGTCCTGATTGTGGAGGGTCACGTTCTGCACCGTGGTCCCCGCCAGCCGCACCGGCTCCACCACCGCCTTGGGGGTCAGCACCCCTGTCCGGCCCACCTGGACGATGATATCCAGCACCCGGGCGGGCTTCTCCTCAGGGGGATACTTATAGGCCGCCGCCCAGCGGGGGAATTTGGCCGTGGAACCCAGCACCGCGCGGTCTGACAAGGCATTGACCTTGACCACCGCGCCGTCGATATCGAAGTCGTAGCGGTCCCGGTTCTCGCCGATGTCGGCGATATATTCCCCACACTGGGCCACGCTTTGGCACAGAGTGTAGGGGATCACCTTAAAGCGCTGGGTCCTCAAATAGTCCAGGGTCTCGGTATGGGTGGTAAACTCCTTGCCCTCGGCCAGCTGGATGTTGAAGACCAGGATGCTCAGCTGCCGCTGGGCGGCGATCTTGGGGTCCAGCTGCCGGAGGGACCCAGCGGCGGCGTTGCGGGGATTGGCGAAGAGGGCCTTCCCCGCCTGTTCCCGCTGGGCGTTGAGCTTGTGGAAAACGGATTTGGGCATATACACTTCGCCCCGGACGATGAGCCGGGGCAAAGCCTCGGGCAGCCGCAGCGGAATGGCCTGGATGGTGCGCAGGTTCTCCGTCACATCCTCCCCCACCTGGCCGTCGCCCCGGGTGGCCCCCCGGACGAAAGCGCCGTTTTCGTACTCCAGGGCCACCGAAAGCCCGTCCACCTTGGGCTCCACGTCGTACTCCACATCGGCCACCACGGCGGCCACCCGCTGGCCAAACTCCGCCAGCTCCTCCAGGGAAAACACGTCCTGGAGGCTCTCCAGGGGCACCGGGTGCTGAACAGACTGGAACTTATCCAGAGCCTGACCCCCCACCCGCTGGGTGGGCGAGTCCGCCGTCACCAGCTCCGGGTGGGCCGCCTCCAGGTTTTCCAACTGCCGCAGGGCCATATCGTAGTCGTAGTCGCTGGCGGTGGGCTGGTCCAGCACATAGTATTCATAGCTCCACTGCTCCAGCTTCGCCCGCAGGGCTTGTATCTCTTGTCTTGCGTCCATTCCTCAAACCTCCCGCACCTGACACTGCTCGGCGGCTCTCGGCCACAGCCGTGTAAAGAGCCAGGCTAAAAGCCAGCCCAGCACCGCCCCGGTGGTGTTCAGGATCACATCGTCGATATCCGTACTGCGCGGGGTAAAGAGCTGGGCCAGCTCGATGGATACCGAGGCGCAAAAGCCCAGCAGCAGAGACTTCCACCAGCTCCACTTGCGAAACAGCAACTTGGGGAAAAAGCCCAGGGGCATAAACATCACGATGTTGCCCAGCAGCATGAACCAAAGCCAGTAACGGTTCACCACAAAAGCCCGGCGGATCTCCTGGAAGGGAGTCAGCAGCTCCTCCGGGCGGCTCAGGGCCGAGCGCATGGCCGCCCAGGAAAAAAACTCGTCGGGCGACCAGCCGTAGCGAAGGTGGGTCCCCAGGTCCCAAAAGCCGGCGGGGAAATAGGTGATGGCCGCCAGGCCACCGCAAAAGGCCACAAAGAACCCCAGCACCACTTCCCTGCTCCGGGAGCTGACAAGACCCCGGCGGGCCAGCCGCCGCCTTCTCCACCCCCGGCAGAGAAACAGCACCCCCAGAGCAAGCAGCGCCATGGGGAGCATTTCCTTCACATAGTACCACACGTTTGCCAGCGTCCTCAACAAGTGAAAACTTCCTCCCTGCTTCTCTTATGTTTCTCCCTGGGCCGCCTTGTCCGGCAGCAGGATCTGGAAGCGCAGCACCAGCTCAAAGCCCACGCCGTTGTGGTCCCGCTCCGGGCCTTCCACCGCCGGGGCTCGTCCCCGGCCCAGCCAGCCCAGCGCCAGCACCGCTGCCGCCGCGCCGATGAGCAGGCTCACCAGCCACCCCCGCCAAGGCCGCTCCTCCATGGACCTCACCTCCCCAGGAAAGGCTATGCCCGGAGAGGGCTGTCCCATGTATCAGCCCAGCAATTCTTGGGCCGCAAGCAAGATGCCCAGCTTGCCCGACTCGTAGGTCAGACCGCCCTGGAGATAGACGGTGTAGGGCTCGCGCATGGGCGCGTCGCAGCTCAGCTCGATGGACGCGCCCTGCATGAAGGCCCCGGCTGCCATGATGACCTGGCTGTCGTAGCCGGGCATATCCCAGGGCTCGGGCGTTACGTAGGAATCCACCGGCGCGCCCAGCTGGATCCCCCGGCAGAATTTTTTCACCGCCTCGGGGCTTTTCAGGTGGAGCATTTGGATGATATCATGGCGGACTTCATCGCTTTTGGGATCGACCTCATACCCCAAAAGCTCCATCATCCGCGCACCAAAAAGAGCGGTCTTTACCGCCTGGGCGGTGACGTGGGGCGCCAAAAAGAGTCCTTGGTAGAGGCTCCGGCTGTGGCCTAGAGTACAGCCGCACTCCTTACCGATACCCGGCGCGGTGAGGCGAGCGGCGGCCCCTTCGATGAGGTCGGCCCGGCCCGCCAGATAGCCGCCAGTGGGGGCCAGCCCGCCGCCGGGATTTTTGATGAGAGACCCCACCACCAGGTCCGCGCCCACCTGAGTGGGCTCCAGCTCCTCTACAAACTCGCCGTAGCAGTTGTCCACCAAAATGGCGATATTGGGGTTGGCCTCCCGGATGGCGGCGCACATCTGGCCGATCTCCGCCACCGAGAGAGACTTCCGGGTAGCGTAGCCACGGCTGCGCTGGAGCAAAATCGCTTTGGCGCGGGGCTGTTTGACCGCCTGGGCCATGGCCTTCAGGTCAGGCTTATTGCCCGTTAGTTCCACTTGACAGTAATCCACACCGTAGTCCTTCAGCGACCCGGGGCCTTTTTGCGTCACGCCGATAACGCCCAGCATGGTGTCGTAGGGTGCGCCCACGCCGGAGATCAGCACATCCCCCGGCCGCAGGCAGCCGAAGAGGGCCGTAGTGATGGCGTGGGTGCCGTTGACAAAATTGAGGCGCACCAGGGCATCCTCTGTACCGAATATCTGGGCGTAGATGGCCTCCAGCTTGTCCCGGCCCACGTCGTCATAGCCGTAGCCGGTGGTGCCCACGAAGTCCCCTTCCGACACCTTATGGTCCTGAAAGGCCGCCAGCACCTTGGCCGTATTGGCCTGGGCCACGGCGTCCACATGGGCAAACTGCCCTTTCAGATCGGCCTCCGCCTGGACCGCCAGGTCCCAAAGTCTATTCTCTATCTGTAAAGCCATTTTCCTTTACCCTCCCATGCGTTCCAGCTCGGGCAGCGGGCTTTGGGCAAAGGCCGCCAGCAGCGCGGCGCAGTCGGTGACGTCGCTGAGGGCCACTGATTCCTGGGGCGAGTGGGTATACCGGCAGGGAATGGACACGCCGCCAGTGACCACGCCGGCGCGGCTTTTATGGATGGCCCCGCCGTCGGTGCCGCCGCAGTCGATCACGTCCAGCTGATAACGGATCTTACCCTCCTTGGCCAGCGTCTGAAGGCGCTCCACCATCTGGGGATGACAGATCACCGAGCGGTCCATGACCTTGATGGCCGCGCCGCCGCCCAGCTTGCTGGAGCAGGTATGCTTACTGCCGGGCAGGTCGTCGGAGTCGGTCACGTCGGTCACTACGGCGTAGTCCGGGTCGATGGCAAAGGCCGCCGTCTGCGCTCCCCGCAGGCCCACCTCTTCCTGGGTAGAAAAGACAAAGTAAAGGTCGTTGGGGCTGTCCTGGACCCGCTCCAGGGCCATCAGCAGCGCCACGCAGCAGATGCGGTTATCCAGATATGGCCCGAAGATGGACTGGCCGCTGAGATAGGTGGGCGTGTTATAGACCGCCATGTCCCCTACCTGGACCCGTGCCCGGGCGTCGGCGGCATCCACCGCGCCGATGTCCACAAAGAGCTGGCCCATCTCGATCTTCTTGCCGCTCTCCACACCGTCCTCCACCTGCACCGTACCCAGCACGCCGTTGGCAAAGCGCACACTTGTACCCAGGACGTCCCTGGCCTCGATCCCTCCGATGGCCCCAATGCGTAAAAGGCCGCTGGGCTCCACATGGGTGACCATGAAGCCGATGGAGTCCATATGGGCGCACAGCATGACCCGGGGGCCGGGCCCCTTTTTGTGGACAATGAGGTTGCCCATGACGTCCACACTCACCTCATCGGCATAGGGCGCGGCCAGGGCACGGATCTTCTCGGCCACCCGCCGCTCCTGCCCCGAGGGGCCAAAGCGGCTGTTGATGGCCTGCAAGGCTTCTAATACATTCATTGCGACGCTCCTCCTTCCATCTGGGCCCTGGCGGCGATAAAGCGCCGGGCCAGCTTTAGCATATTCTCGCAGTCGTCCAAACTGACCACGCTGGTGGGGGCGTGGAGATACCGCACCGGCGCGGACAGAGCGCACACCCGCACACCCGCTCGGCTTCTCTGGATGGCCCTGGCGTCGTTGCCGCCGGCGATAAGTTCCTTGGTCTGCCAGGGAAGGGTGCCGTCTTCGCAGAGGCTACGCAGCTGCTCAAAGAGGTCCCGGTCATAGATCGTACCACTGTCGATCTGGGAGATGACCGGTCCGCCGCCTAAGCGACACACCCGCTTATGCTCCTCCACACCGGGAAGGTCGGCGGCGGTGGTGCCCTCCAGCACCATGCAGACCTCCGGCTTGACCGAAAAGGCGGCGGCAAAGGCCCCCCGGGTCCCAACCTCCTCCTGCACCGTGAAAGCAAACGTCACGTCCATAGGCAGGTCCTCGCATAAGAGCTCAGAGAGGATGGCGCAGCCCAAACGGTCGTCGATGGCCTTGGCCTTGAAAAGTCCGTTGCCAAACTCCAGCGCGTCGCTTTGGAACACGCAGATATCGCCCGGCAATACCAGAGTCTGGGCCTCTTCCCCGCTCCGGGCCCCGATGTCGATATAAAACTCCTCCAGCTTGGCCACCTTTTCCCGCTGGGCCTTGGTGGTCAGATGGATGGCCTGGAGCCCGATGACGCCGAGGATCTTGTTCTCACCGATCCATACCGGCTTGCCGATAAGCACCCGGCGGTCGATGCCGCCTACGGTGTCGAACTTGACAAAGCCCTCGTCGGTAACGCGCTTGACCATCAGGCCCACCTCGTCCATATGGGCGCACAGCATGAGGGCGTTGGGGGCGCGCTTTGCGCCTTTTTTGAAGCAGATCAGGTTGCCCAGAGCATCGGTCCGGGTCTCCGCGCCGGCCTCCTCTGCCCGCCGGCGAAGCCACTGGCGGACCTCCTCCTCGGCGCTGGATACCCCGGAAAGGGCGCACAGGGTGGCTAAAGTCTCCTTCAGCATACCGTCTCCGCCTCCTTTCCCAGGTCCCGTGCAAAAGCGCCCAGGAGCTGGCCAAGCCGCTCCAGATCCGCCTTGGAGATGACCTCCACGGGGGTGTGCATATAGCGAAGGGGCAAGCTCACCACGCTGGTGGCCACGCCCTCCCGGCAGACCTGCATCCCCCAGGCGTTGGTGCCGGTATTGCCCGTCATGATCTCCAGCTGATAGGGGATGTCCAGGGCCTCCGCCTTGGCTCTCATGCGGCGGGTCATCCAGGTGGTCATATTGGGTCCCACGCCGATGGCCGGCCCGCCGTCCATGGCGCACACCCGGTCCTTGGGGTCCTTCACATCGGGCGTTTCGGCGTGGGTCACGTCCACCGCCACACAGAAGTCGGGCGCTACGGCAAAGGTTCCGCACATGGCTCCCGCGCCGGAGACCTCTTCCCGGGTGGAGCCCATGAAATAGACGTCCACATCCAGCGCCGCGTCTCGCAGCGCCTGGGCGCAGAGCAAGAGGGCCGCAAAGCAGGAGCGATCGTCCAGGCTCTTGCCGCAGACCCGGTCCTGGCCCAGAGGAAAGCAGCCACAGCGGTAGGTGATGGGCGTGCCCACCGGGATCCGCTCCTCCACCTGGGCCTGGGTCAGGCCCACGTCGATATAGAGCTTGTCCACCTCGATGGCCTTGTCCGAGTCCCCAGCATTTTGCACATGGGGCGGCAGACAGGTCACTACGCCGAAGAGGGGCGGGTCGGTCAGCACCGTCACCTCCCGGTCAGGGAGCATCCGGGGGTCTACCCCACCGATGGCGGTAAAGCGCAAGAAGCCCTCCTCATGGCCGGTGACCATGAGGCCGATCTCGTCCAAATGGGCGTCAAAAAGGAGCCGCTTGGCGTTCGCTTTGCCACAGCGGCGCACCCCCAGCACATTGCCCATGGGGTCCAACCAGGTCTCGTCCACCAGCGGGGCTAAAAGCGCCCGGGCCGCCTGGGCCACCGGCTGCTCAAAGCCCGACGGTCCCCGTTCCGACGCCAGTTGATCCAGCGCGTTCCAAACGTCCACGCCCTTTCACTCCCTCTCCTTGAGCTGGGCCACCAGTGCCTTGAACACATTGCCCCGCTCCATAAAATTCTTAAAGTGGTCAAAGGAGGCGCTGGCGGGGCTCATAAGCACCACGTCCCCCTCCTCCGCGGTCCTGGCGGCCTCGGCCACCGCGGCGGCCAGGTCCGGGACCTCCACGATGGGCAGCTTGGCCGGGTCATAGCCGGGAGCGGCCTCCACCGCGCTGCGGATCTTCCCGGCGGTGTCCCCGGTGAGGATCAGCCGCTTGACGTGCGCCACCACCTCAGGGCCCAGAACGTCATAGGGGATATGCTTATCGTAGCCTCCGGCAATCAGGATGAGCTTTTCGGCAAAGGCCCGCAGTCCGGCAATGGTCCGGGAGGGACTGGAGGCGATGGAGTCGTTATACCAGCGTACGCCCCGGAAGTCGCCGCAAAGCTCAATGCGGTGCTCCACGCCGCCGAAGTTCCGGGCAAAGTCCCGGATGGTCTGCGCCGGCACCAGCTCCTTTACCGCGGCGATGGCCGCCATGTAGTTTTCAACATTGTGCTCGCCAGGCAGCAGGATGTCCCCCCGCTCCAGCACAGAGCGCTCTCCCCGCTGGTCCCGGACCCAGATAGCGCCATCCTTGCAAAAGACGGCCTCGCCCTCAGGCGCGCCCTGGCGGCTAAACCAGATGACCTTGCCGGGAGCAGTCTCGGCAAAGGCGGCGGCGGTGGGGTTATCATAGTTCAAAATAGCCCGGTCATAGGACTTCTGGTAGGCCAGGATGTTGCCCTTTGCGGTGACGTATTCGTCCATATCGGTGTGCTTGTCCAGATGGTTGGGCGCCACATTGGTGACTACAGCAATGTGGGGGCTCTGGGTCATGGTCATAAGCTGGAAGGAGCTGAGCTCCAGCACCACCCGGTGGTTCTGGCGCATTTCGTCCACCTTGTCCAGAAGGGGCGTGCCGATGTTGCCGCCCACCCAGACGGTATAGCCCGCGGCTTTTAAAAGTCCGGCAATGATGCTGGTGGTGGTGGTCTTGCCGTCGCTGCCCGTCACCGCCATGATGGGACAGGGGCACAGCTGGAAAAATGCCTCCATTTCCGAACACAGCACACTGCCCCGGGCCACCGCGGCGGCCAGCTGGGGCGTATGGGGCATGATGCCCGGCGAGCGGAAGATCACATCCTCGGTCAGGTCCTCCAGATAGTCCTCTCCCAGCCGCAGTTTGGCCCCCTGGTGTTCCCACTGCTCCACCACAGCGGCGTCAAAACCCTCCCGGGTACTCTTGTCCCGGATGGTCAGATCCGCGCCTGCCGCCAGCAAAAGGGCGATCAGGGGCTTATTGCTGACGCCGGCCCCCAAAACCGCCACCGTTTTTCCCTGAAATGCCTGAAAATATCCCTGCAGAAGCGTTTCCATCTGTCTCCCTCACTTCCAAAAGCATACATAAAGGTATTATACCCCAAAGGTTCCTATTTGACAAGAGAACTCTGTTGGGCTAAAATAGAGCCAGCAAGTAAGCTGGACAGCCGCGTGGGCGTCTCCAAAGGGACGCTTATGAGGAAAGTCCGGGCTCCACAGGGCAAGGATAACGGGTAACGCCCGCCGGGGGTGACCCCAGGAAAAGTGCAACAGAGATATACCGCTGGCGAAGGGTGGGCCCTGGGCCCACACCCGCCAGTAAGGGTGGAAAGGCGGAGGTAAGAGCCCGCCCGATGGACTGGAGACAGCCCACCGCTGTAAACTCTATCCGGAGCAACGCCGTGGAGGGACATATGGCCGGCCCGGCCGTCCCGAGGAGGCGGCTTGAGCGCGTTGGCAACAGCGCGCCTAGATAGATGGCTGTCTTAAAGGACAGAACCCGGCTTACAGGCTTACTTGCTCTCGTAACCACCCCGGGGCCCCGCCCCGAACATTTTATGATGGAGGTGCTTTGATATGGCAAAGGCCTTTGCCAGCATCCTGACCGCGTCGGTCACGGCCCTGTCTCTGATCTTAGGCGCGTGCCAATCCCCGGACGCCGCCCACGGCCCAGCTGACTATGACTACGCAAGCCCTGTGCCCGAAAGCGAGGCCATGGATGACACGTGGTTTGACGACAGCTGCGTCATCGGCCACTCCCTGATGGAGGGCTTTGAGGGCTTTTCCAAGGTCAAGTCCAACATCCACTACTTCACCTCCACCGGCCTCTCCGCCGCGGGTACGCTGAGCTACAAGAAGTTTGATCTGCCAGATGGCGGCACCGGCACCCTGGAGACCGGCCTGGGCCAAAAACAGTTCAGCAAGGTCTATATCATGCTGGGAGTCAACGAGATCAGCACCTCCTCCAGTTCCTACAAAGAAAACATGGGTAAGATCATCGACGCTGTGCGAACCATCCAGGGCGAGGACATCCCCATCTACCTTATGAACATCACGCCCACCACCCGCAATAAGTCCAGCTCCGGGCCCTTCAACAAGGAAAACGTCACCCGCCTCAACGCCGCTCTCCTGGAGGTGGCCCAGGACAAGGCGTGCTACTACCTGGACCTTTATGCCTGCTTTGCCGACAGCGAGGGCTATCTTCCCTCGGAAAAATCCACCGACGGCGTCCACATCACTGCCAAGCAATACCAGGTCATGGCCGATTATATCAAGTCCCATACCGTCCAGTGACCCATTTTGATCGGGCGGCCCCGCGGGGCCGCCCGATTTTTTATGCCCAGCCCAGCGCCAGACAGAGCAGGTGGAAGCCGCCGCAGACGGCCACGCCGCACGCGGTGGGGATGGCTACGGCAAGGGCCGTCCAACGCCAGGAGCCCGTCTCTTTTTTGATGGTAAGGCAGGTGGTGGCGCAGGGCCAGTGCAACAGGGAGAAGAGTACCACGCTCACCGCCGTGGTCCAGCTCCAGCCGTTGGCGGTAAAGACCGCCAGCAGCGCGCCTCCCTCCAACTCCATCAGACTGCCCTGGGCCAGATAGGCCATGGCCATGATGGGCACCACGATCTCGTTGGCGGGCAGGCCCAGAATAAAAGCGGTCAGGATCACGCCGTCCATCCCAAGGGCCCGGCCCAGCGGGTCCAAAAGGCCCGTAATGTGGGTCAGGATGGTGGCGCCTCCTACAGTGACGTTGGCGCACAACCAGATGAGCACTCCCGCCGGGGCCGCCGCCGCCACCGCCCGGCCCAGCACCTTCAGCGTGCGGTCCACCACGCTGCGGACGATGACCTTGCCCACCTGGGGCCTGCGGTAGGGCGGCAGCTCCAGGGTGAAGGACGAGGGCACGCCTTTGAGGACCGTTGCCGACAAGAGCCGGGACACCAGCAGCGTCATGCCCACCCCCAGCACGATGACGCCCACTAAGATGAACGCCCCCACCAGGGTGCTGGCGCCGCTGCCCACGGCCAGGAAGAGGGCGATGATGGAGATCATGGTGGGATAGCGGCCATTGCAGGGCATAAAGGTATTGGTCAAAATGGCGATGAGCCGCTCCCTAGGCGAGTCAATGATCCGGCAGCCCGTCACCCCGGCGGCGTTGCAGCCGATGCCCATGCACATAGTCAGCGCCTGCTTGCCGCAGGCCTTGCAGGCCTGGAAGCAACGGTCCAGATTAAAGGCCACCCGGGGCAGATAGCCGAAGTCCTCCAGCAGGGTAAACAGCGGGAAGAAGATGGCCATGGGCGGCAGCATCACCGCCACCACCCAGGCCATGACCTTGTAGCCGCCGTGTATCACCATATCTATGACAACGCCTGGTATCCCAATGGCTATAAAGGTATTTGCCAATATATCCTCCAGGCCAAACAGCCAGGACGACAGCGCCGCGGAGGGGTAGTTGGCGCCTACGATGGTGAGCCAAAAGACCCCCAGCAGCAGCAAGAGCATAATGGGAAAGCCGGTCCAGCGGCTGGTAAAGAGCCGGTCCAGCCGGCGGTCCAGCCGATCCGCCCGGCTCTCATCCCGGCGGACCACGTCCTGGCACAGGGTCTCGCCCTGGGCCACTACCGCCGCGGCGATGGCCTGACTGGCGGCCTCCCGCCCGATGCCCCGGACTGCCCAGGCCCGGAAGATCTTGTCCAGCGCCGCCTCCACCTTTGGCTGGCGGGCCAGGTCCAGACCCAGATGGGCGTTGACGCCCCGGAGGATGGTCCCCTCTCCTTCCAGCAGCCGCAGGGCCACCCATCTCGTAGCAAGGCCGCTCGCTTTACACAGCTCATCCAGACAGGGCTCCAGCCGGGCCACGGCCTCTTCTATGTAGTCGGGATAGTCCACCGCCGGAGCCTGGACCCTCTGCTGGCCGCAGGTCTCTGCCAGGGCGTCCAGCAGCTCCGGCAGGCCCTCCCCACCCCGGGCCGCCGTACCGATGACCGGGACGCCCAGCCGCTCCGACAGAAGCGGCAGGTCCACCTCCAGCCCCTTGCGCCGGGCCTCATCCATCAGGTTGACAGCCACCACCACCCGGTCTGTGGCCTCCAGGATCTGTAAGGTAAGGTTGAGATTGCGCTCCAGGCAGGTGGCGTCGCACACCACCAGCACCGCGTCATGACCGCCAAAGCAGAGGAAGTCCCGGGCCACCTCCTCCTCGGCAGAATGGGCCAGCAGAGAGTAGCAGCCCGGCACGTCCACCAACGCGTAGTCCTGCCCCCGATGGGTAAAGCTGCCCCGGGCGTTGGCCACGGTCTTGCCCGGCCAGTTGCCCGTATGCTGGCGAAGGCCGGTCAGGGCGTTAAAGATGGTGGATTTGCCCACATTGGGATTGCCCGCCAGGGCAATGACCCGGTCGGCCATCAGCCCTCCACCTCCACCCCTGCCGCGTCCTTGCGCCGCAGGGCCATGGTAGCGCCCCGGATGCGGTAGGCAGTGGGGTCGCCTAATGGGCTGGCGCCCAGGCAGACCACCGCCGTACCCCGGATGAGCCCAATATCCTGAAGCCGCCTACGCGTGTCTCCCGCGCCGGTCAGGCCACAGACCACCGCGCCCTCGCCGGGACGCAGGTCTGATAATGTACGTATTCCTTCCATGGGTATCACCTCCACTGGTTCAGCGGGCGCACTACGCCCGTCAATCCAGTCTATGACGAATTTTCCCTTGGGTGCATGGCCTTGCCTCTTGAATCGTGGAGCCTGGCATTGTATAATATTTGTGTATGCGATTTTCCAAGGAGGAATGGCAATGGCAACGCAAAGCGTTCAGGAGGAGCTGACTCTGGACAAGCTCAGTCCGGGCCAGAGCGGCATCATCCGCACCGTGGGCAGCGACAAGGGGCCGGTAAAGCGTCGATTGGTGGACATGGGCTTGACTCCCGGCGTAAAAGTCACCTTGCGCAAGGTGGCTCCCTTTGGCGATCCCTTGGAGCTGACGCTACGGGGCTATGAGCTGTCTTTGCGCAAGGAGGACGCCAAGTACATCACCCTTTGCGACCCGGGTCAGGTCCCTCAGCACCCCAAGGTCCGCAAACAGGGCATGACCCAGCACGTTCCCGACGAGGAGACCCTGCGCCGCATGGCCCTGGCCCACAAGCATGAGCACACCGCTCACCGCGCCGGGACCGACCCAGAGGCCCACGAAGTCCGGGAGATGAAGTTGGCCCTGGTGGGCAATCCAAACTGCGGTAAAACTACTCTTTTCAACGCCCTGACCGGAGCCAACCAGTATGTAGGCAACTGGCCCGGCGTCACCGTGGAGAAAAAAGAGGGCCTCGCCACGGTGGAGGGCCGGACCATGACCATCGTGGATCTGCCGGGGATTTACTCTCTGTCCACTTACTCCATGGAGGAGATCGTGGCGAGGAATTTCATCGTAGACGAGTCCCCAGACGCCATCATCAATATCGTGGACGCCACCAATTTGGAACGAAATCTCTATTTGACCGTCCAATTATTAGAGCTGGAAAAGCCCATGGTGGTAGCCCTCAACTTTATGGACGAGGTGGAAAAGCACGGGGATAAGATCGACCTTAAACGTCTCTCCCAGGCTTTGGGCGTGCCTGTGGTGCCTATCACGGCCCGCTCGGGCAAGAATGTGGACGAGCTTTTGAAGATCGCCCACAAGGCCGTCCACTCCGGCTTCACCCTGGAGCCCGACGACCTCTATGACGACTTTACCCACCAGGTCCACCACCGGGTAGGCGAGCTGATCCACGACCGGGCCTACGCTGCGGGCCTGCCCGCCCACTGGACGGCCATCAAACTGCTGGAGGGCGACGAAAAGGTAGAGTCCGCCTTAGAGCTGGACGAGGAGACCCGCTGGAAGCTGGAACACATCGTCAAGGAGTATGAGAGCGCCTACGCTCTGGGCGACCGGGAGACCCTGGTGGCGGACAGCCGTTACCAGTTCATCAGCCGAGTGGTCACGGTATCTGTGAAAAAAGGCCAGCGGTCCGACGCCATGACCACCTCGGATAAGATTGACGCCATTGTGACCCACAAACTCTTTGCCGTCCCTATTTTCCTGCTTGCCATGCTCTTTATCTTTGCCCTCACCTTTGGGCCGGCGGGCTCCTTCCTCTCCGACGGCGTGGAGTCCCTCATTGGCCAGGTGTTTTCGCCCTGGGTCCAGGGCTTGATGGAGAGCGCCCACGTGGCGCCCTGGCTGATCAGCCTGGTGGTGGACGGCATCATCAGCGGCGTGGGCGGCGTGCTTGTTTTCCTGCCCCAGATCGCCCTGTTGTTTCTCTGCCTGTCCATTTTGGAAGACTCCGGCTATATGGCACGGGCCGCCTTTATCATGGACCGGCTCCTGCGGCGCTTCGGTCTCAGCGGCAAGGCCTTTATCCCCATGCTCATGGGCTTTGGCTGCACGGTGCCTGCCATTATGGGCGCACGGACCATGGAGCAGGACAAGGACCGGCGGATGACCATGCTGCTGGTGCCCTTTATGTCCTGCTCGGCGCGGCTTCCGGTGTACGGCCTTCTGTCGGCGGCCTTCTTCCCCCAATACGCGGGGCTGGTGGTCTTTTCCCTCTACCTTTTAGGCCTTTTGTGCGCCATTTTGTCGGGGATCTTCTTCAAGAAGGTAGTCTTCCGGGGCGAGCCCGCCGCCTTTCTTCTGGAGCTGCCCCCCTACCGCCTGCCCACCCTGCGCAACTGCGCCAGCCATGTGTGGGAAAAGGTCAAGGGCTTTTTGGTCAAGGCGGGCACGCTCATTTTGTGCATGAGCATCGTGCTTTGGTTCCTTCAGTCCTTTGGGCCGGGCCTTGTGATGGTGGAAAGCGCGGACCAGAGCTACCTGGGCCGCTTTGGCGCGCTGATCGCCCCGGCGCTGACGCCCCTTGGCTTTGGCGTGTGGCAGGCGGCGGTGGCATTGCTGACGGGCCTTGTGGCCAAGGAGGCGGTGGTGTCCACCCTGAGCCTGCTCTACGGCTTCTCCATCGGCGCCTCCGGCGCGGCGGTGGCAGCGGCCCTGGCCGGCACCTTCGCCAGCCCCGTGGCCGCCTACGCTTTTCTGGTCTTCGTGCTGCTCTATATTCCCTGCGTGGCGGCTATGTCCACCATGTACCGGGAGATGAACAGCCTTCGCTGGACGCTTTTTTCCGCGGCGTGGCAGCTGGGCAGCGCCTATGTTGTGAGTTTGCTGGTCTACCAGATCGGCAGTCTGATTTTCTAAACAAAGGAGGACCCCTTGGATGGCGGTATATGACGAGATCTTAGCCCAGGTGGGCAAGGCGGTGGTGGGCAAACCGGAGATCCTGCGGCGAGTCTTGCAGGTGATCCTGGCCGGAGGCCACGTGCTTTTGGAGGATATGCCCGGCGTGGGCAAGACCACGCTGGCCCTGGCCTTTTCCAAGACGCTGGGACTTCGGTGGGGTCGGGTCCAGTTTACCCCCGATGTGATGCCCTCGGACGTGGTGGGCTATTCCCTTTATAACAAAGCCACGGGCCAGATGGAGTACCAGCCCGGGGCGGTGCTTTGCAACCTCTTCCTGGCCGACGAGCTCAACCGGGCCACCTCCCGGACCCAGTCGGCCCTGCTGGAGGCCATGGAGGAGGGCCAGGTCACGGTGGACGGCGTCAGCCACGCCGTGCCCCAGCCCTTTTTCGTCATGGCCACCCAGAATCCCGCCGGTGCGGCGGGCACCCAACCCCTGCCCGACTCCCAGCTGGACCGCTTCATGGTCAAGCTGTCCATGGGCTATCCCGGCCGGGCCGCCGAGGCCCAGATGGTCCGGGACCGCCAGGGCCAGAACCCGGTGGACGCCCTCTCCCCTGTCCTGACGCCGGAGCAGCTGGTGGCCTTGCGGACCCAGGCCGGGCAGGTCTATCTCTCCGACGCGGTGCTGGGCTATATCCTCTCCCTGATCGAGGCCACCCGAGGTCATAAACTCCTGGCCCGGGGAGCTAGTCCCCGAGCTACCCTGGCCGTGGCCGCGATGGCCCGGTCGGGCGCGCTGCTGGCCGGGCGGGACTACGTGCTACCCCAGGACGTAGCCGACGTTTTCCCCGTCACGGTGGCCCACCGCCTGTTGCTGACGCCGGAGGCCCAGGCCGGCGGGGCCAAGGCCGAGATCATCGCCCAAGCCGTCTGCCGGCAGACCCCGGCCCCCGCTGTGGACAGGCCATGATCTCCTCTATGCTGTCCTACGGCCTTATCTTGCTGCTGGCAGTGGCCTTTTACCTCTTCTATCCGGGCTATGTGTCCTTTTTTGCCCTGGCGCTGTTTTTGGTCTTGCCGCTGCTATCGCTCCTGTTCTCTCTGCTCCAGCGCCGGCGGTATGCCGTCGGCGCCTCTTGCTCTGCCGCCACGGCGGTCCGGGGGCAGGCGGCCCAGATACTTTTCACCCTGAGGACCCCCGCTATGACCCCAGGGGAATGCGCCCGGCTTCAAGTGCGTATCGAGCCGCTGCTCTACCCGCAGCTGGCCGTCACGCGAGAGCTGGAGGTCTGCCCCGGTCAACCCTTGCCGCTAGAGGTAAAGCTGGCCCACTGCGGCTGGTACAAGGTCTCTGTGACCCGCTGCCGAGTCCTCGGCTGGCTGGGAGTTCTGGCTCTGTCCCTGCGCGCTCCGGAAGCCCTGATGATATTGTCGCTTCCTCAGGAGGGAGCCTTGCCCCATAACGTAGACCAAACCGCCCAGGCTGGCGCGGCTCTTCGCGTCAAACCCGGGGGCGGCCCCGGCGAGGAGTATGAACTGCGGCCCTACCAGCCCGGCGACGCGGTGAACGCCATCCACTGGAAGCTCACCGCCAAGCAGCCCTCCGGCGAGCCGATCTTGCGGGAGACTCTGGAGCCGGTGCGAGAGCACCTGGCCGTTACCTACGACCACTGGGGCCAGCCGGAGGAGCTGGACGACGTTTTGGAGCAACTGGAGACCCTGGCACGGCATTTACTCGACAAGGAAATCAGCTTTACACTCTGCTATGCCGACCCGGAGACTCAGGTCCTGCGCTGCCACAGCGTAGACTGTCCAAAGGCCTGGGACGTTTGCTATCAGACTATCTCTGCCCAGAGCGCGCCCCTGACGGGCCAAAGCCTGCCCGGCGGGCCCCTGTCCCTGCCCGGCGTATCCGCTCCCGTAAAGCGTATTCACTTGACGCCTTCTGATCAAAAGGAGGTGTCCACGTCATGAAAACCAAGCTCAAAACGACCGCTTTTGCCCTGGGCGGCAATACGCTTTTGCTGTTTTTTGGCCTGTTTGGCGGGGTATATTCTCTCACTACCCCCTTTGACCTGGCCTTCTCGGATGTTGTTTTTGGGGTGGTCTGTCTGTCGGCGGCGCTGGTCGGGCTACTACACACCCTGACCAATGGCCGACTGCGGCTACTGCTGTCTTTGGCGGTGTGCGCGGTGGTGGCGCTGGCGGTCTGGTGGCGATGGGACAGCGTGTTTTTAGGCGCCCAGGTGATATTTCACAAGATCTCCCTGGCCTTTCACCAGGAGCTCCCCCAGATCCTCTACTATGAATTGCCCTCGACGCTGTCTGAGCGGGCCTTGTGCGCTCATGCCAGCCGCTTTGTGTGCACGATGATACCGCTGCTAGGGCTGTGGCTGGGGGCGTGGCAGCTGCAGGGGCGGGCGGCCTGGCCCGCGGCTTTGGCCGTTGGCGTTTTGCCGGGTCTGAGCCTGTTTATCCTCCGCTCCCCCTCCGCCCTGACTTTGGGAGCGGTGCTGCTCTATTTGGCGCTGTCCCTACTGTGCCGGAAGGGCTACCAGCGCGGCGTCTGGCTGGGCGGTCGGAGAGTGGTGACGGCGGCGACAGCCGTGGCGGCAGCCATGGCCCTGATCGCGCTCATCTTCCCGCAAAGCAGCTACCAGCGGCCCGCCTGGGTGGAGAACTTACGCATCCGTGCCAAGACAGCGGCTCAGAGCTGGACCTTCAGCGGTGGTAACAGCAGCGACCAGCCAGGGGTCTATACCTTCCGCCGCTTCGGCTCGCCCAGTTTTGACGGCCATACGGTGCTGACGGTGCGTTCTGAATTCTCCGGCCATGTGTTGCTGCGGGGATGGTCGGCGGCGGAGTACACCCGCTACGGCTGGCAGCCCCTTAGCGAAGAAGCCCTGGCCGCTCTGCCGATTGCGGAAACGGACAGCGGCCCCTGGTCCTACCCCGCCCATGCCGTGCTGGATTCCGGCGAGGCCGGACCGAGCTGGACCATGCACATCACAGAGGCCAACATTGCCGGGGCATATTACTATACTCCTTACTTCCCTGCCTCCATGTATACCGGCGCCGTCTTCCAAGCAGATTCCTACATCGCCCGCCGGACTCAACATTCCCAGTACGATTTTGACTTCTTGGCCCCGGAGGAGGTCCCCGCGGTCGCTCAGGTAGGCTGGGACGGCGGCGCCTATTACGGCGAGCGGTCATACCGGGGCTTTGTCTACCAGAACTATCTGAACGTGCCCTATGATCTTCTGAGCGACGAGGCCGTAGCGATCATTCGCGACGCCGCCTGGTCTGCCAACGGTGAGACCCAGGCCTCCTATTCCGACCAACGGGGCCAGCGCATGGCTCTGGCCCAGGCCGTGGCCGACTATCTGGCCTCCTTTACCCACTATGACCTCTCCACCCCGGCCCAGCCCCTGGGCCAGGACTTCGTGTCCTACTTCCTCACGGAAAGCCGCCAGGGCTACTGTGCCCACTACGCCACCGCCGCTACGCTGATCCTGCGGGAGCTGGGCGTGCCCGCCCGGTTTGTCGGCGGCTACGCTGCCGACCTGCCGGGAGGCGGTCAGAGCGTCAACATCCCCGACCAAAACGCCCATGCCTGGGTAGAGGTCTATGTCGACGGCTTTGGCTGGCAGCCGGCGGACGTGACCCCCGCCGGGGCCTTTGGGCCGGGGCCGGAGCAGGCCGTCCCCTCCCAAGCGCCCTCGGCCTCTCCCAGCGCCGCCCCCTCGACCAGTCAGGCTCCCGCCTCAGCCTCGCCATCCCCCTCGGTCTCACCCAGCGTCACCCCCGCTCCCGGCCAGGGCCCCGCCCCGGCCCAGGCAGGCTCCGCCGCTATGCCTGCCGCTGTGTGGTGGTGCTTTGGTCTCATTTTGACCATGGCGACTTTGCCGCTTGCCCTCTGGCTCCGACGGCGTCTGCGCCTTCGCCGCTGGAGGCAGCGGTGCGGCCAGGCTGACGCCAACGCGGCGGTCATCTGGCTCTACCGCTATCTGGAGGCGCTGGAACGCCGACTGGGCCGGGCCATCCCCGAAGAAGCCCTCGCCCTGGCTCAAAAAGCCGCCTTTAGCCAGCACACCCTGACCCAGGCCGAACGGCAGACCATGGAGGGCCTTGTCCGTCAGGCCCACGACGCCGCCAAGTCCCAGCCCCTGGGCACACGGCTACGACTGCGGTGGGTCTGGTGCCTCACTTGAGCGCAAAAAACCGCCTCTGGATACATCCAGAGGCGGTTTCGCTGTCTCGCTGTTTTTTATGGCCGCAACCGACGGCTGATACCCATGCCAAAGGCGTCGGGCCCAGTGTGGCAGATGACGGAGAAGGACAGCGGCTCAAAGTGCATTCCAACACCCGCGGGCAACGCGGCTTGGACCTGCTCCACCCAGCTGGCCTCCGCCTCCGGGTCTTGAAAGCTGCCGGCCACGCCTACGCTGACGCTCCAGCCCTTTTCCAGCATCTCCGCCGCCGCCTGGGCCGCCAGCTCCGCCGCCTGCTTGCGGCAGTTGGCAACGCCCCGGACCTTGGCGATAGCGTCAAAGCGCTCTCCGTCGCATTTCAAAAGCGGCTTGATGTTCAGCACCGCGCCCAGCGCCGCCGTGGTGGCGGTGCAGCGGCCGTTTTTCTTGAAGTACTTCAGGGTGTCCACCCCCAGGTAGATCACCGAGTCCATACCGCCGGCTTCCAGCTCCGCGCGGATAGCGGCGGCGTCCATCCCCTCCTTCGCCATGGCGATGGCATCCATGACAGCGTCATACTCGCTGACCGAGATGCGGTGGTCATCCACCACCTGGACCTTGCCGTCGTAGTCCGCCGCTAGGCCCTGGGCCGTGGCGCAGGAGGCGCTGAGTCCGCTGGACATGGGAATATGGACGATCTGGTCAAACCCCTGGGCCAGAACGCTGTCCCACATGGCCTCCACATCCGCGGGCGCGGGCTGGGAGGTGGTGGCGTCGGCCCCGGCGGCCAGACGCTGGTAAAACTCCTGATGGGTCAGGTCCACCCCTTCAAAATAGGTCTTGCCGTCCAGGATCACCGGCATGGGCAGCACGAAAATGCCCAGTTCCTTTCCCTTTTCGGGAAAAATGCCGCTGTTGCTGTCGGTCACGATGGCTGTCTTCATGGCGTCTCCTTTCGCGGTCCTTCTCTCTCCAACAGGCCCGCTCTCTTGAAATGGTAATTATAACCTATTTTATCCCAGAAAGCAAGGGCCTCGCCAGAGTTTTTTCGCGGTTTTTCATTTAATTGTAGATTATCTTCCCTTGCGTTTGACGCCGCCGGGCTTGGCCTTTGGCTTGGCCCAGCCCGCCTTGCGCTTGGGCGGCTGCGCGGTCTTCGCCTTGGGCTTGAAGGGAGTCTTAGCGGCTCCGCCCCGCTCCTTGGGTCCTCTGCCCTTCTCCGGCGGGCGCTGAGAGCGGGGCTTGTCCGGCCGCAGAAGGCACTCCTTGCCGTAGCCGATCAGGTCCTCCCGATGGGTCTGCTTCAGCGCCTCCAGCACCAGAGGTCGCTTTTCCGGCCGCTTCCACTGCATCAGGGCCCGCTGCATGGCCTTCTCATGAGAGGACTTGGGCACGAAGACCGGCTCCATGGTCCGGGGGTCCAGGCCGGTGTGGTACATACAGGTAGAAAGGGTCCCCGGCGTGGGATAAAAATCCTGGACCTGCTCCGGCTGGCGGCCTGAGCGGTTGAGCCAGCAGGCTAGCTTGACGGCGTCTTCCAGCGTACAGCCGGGGTGGGAGGACATCAAATAGGGTACCAAATACTGCTCTTTTCCATACTTTTTGTTCAGAGAATCATATTTCTGCCGAAATTTCTCATAGACGGCGATATGGGGCTTGCCCATGTAGTCCAGCACGCTGTCCACGCAGTGCTCTGGGGCCACTTTCAATTGCCCAGACACATGGTGTTCTACCAATTCGCGCATAAACGCGCCGGACTGATCCTGCAAAAGATAATCAAAGCGGATGCCCGAGCGGATAAAGACCTTCTTCACCCCCGGCAGGGCCCGCAGTTCCCGAAGGAGCTTCAGATAATCGCTGTGGTCGGCGTCCAGGTTGGGGCAGGGCTCCGGGGCCAGGCAGGCCCGGCCCTTGCAAAGGCCGCTCTTGAGCTGCTTTTTGCAGGCCGAGCGGCGGAAGTTGGCGGTGGGGCCGCCCACGTCGTGGATGTAGCCCTTAAAGCCCGGGTGCTGGATGAGCTGTTTTGCCTCTCGCAACACGCTCTCATGGCTCCGGGATGTGACCATCCGCCCCTGGTGGAAGGCCAGAGAGCAAAAGTTACACGCGCCAAAGCAACCGCGGTTATGGCAGATGGAAAAGCGGACCTCCTCAATGGCGGGCACGCCGCCCATGGCGTCGTACATGGGATGGGGCTCCCGGACGTAGGGCAGCTCGGCCACCCGGTCCAGCTCCGCCGTGGTCAAGGGCATGGAGGGCGGGTTGACCACCAAAAAGCGGTCTCCATGGGCCTGCAAAATGGCACGGCCCACAATGGGGTCATGCTCCTGATACTGCACCATGTTGGCCTTGGCGTAGGCCCACTTGTCGGCGCAGACCTCCTCAAAGGAGGCGCAGGACACCTTGGGATAGACACACTCCCCCGGGTCCTGAGTCAAAAACGCCGTCCCTTTCACATCCCGGATCCGGTCTACCGGTGTGCCCGCGCGCAACCGGGCCGCAATGTCCAGGGTGGCGCGCTCGCCCATACCGTAGGTCAAAAGGTCCGCGCCGCTATCCACCAAAACGCTGCGCCGGACTTTATCGTCCCAGTAGTCATAGTGGGCAAAGCGGCGCAAGGAAGCCTCCAGTCCGCCGATGACCACAGGGACGCTTCCAAAGGCCTGGCGGGCCAGGTTGGCGTAGACGATCACCGCCCGGTCAGGCCGCAGGCCCATCACATTTCCCGGGGAATAGGCATCCTGGCCGCGGCGGCGCTTGGCCACGGTATAGTGGGCCACCATGGAGTCGATATTCCCCGCCGACAGCAGCACCCCAAGCTGGGGCCGGCCATATTCCTTCAGCGAAGCGGGGCTGTGCCAGTCGGGCTGGGCGCAGACGCACACCCGATACCCCTCGCTCTCCAGCAGCCGGGCGATGATGGCCGTGCCAAAGGAGGGGTGGTCCACATAGGCATCGCCGGTAATGACCAGGAAATCGTAGCTCTCCCAGCCCCGGCGGTCCATATCTGCCTTGGAAACAGGCAGGAAATCCTCAGCTCTCAAATCCAATGTATTTCTCCAAATAGTCCAAGGGGACCCGGCTGCCCGGCGCTTCCCCGATCTTGTGAAAACCGTACCGGGCATAGAATTTCTGGGCGGGTGCGTTGTCCGGCGCGCACCGTAGGCGCAGCCGGTCGCAGCCCAGGTCCCGAAACACGCTGACAGCCTGGCCGATGAGCTGCACCCCTAGGCCCTGGCCCCGATATTCCGGCAGCAGGTAGAGGAAGGGCACCGGCCCATAGCCCTGGGCCTTGGCGGTGGGGATGTCCAGTTGGACAAGCCCCGCAGGCTCGTCGCCCAAAAGAGCCAGCCACAACGCCTCCGGGCTCTGCCGGGCCTGGGCCTGGGCGTCGCATAAGAAGCCCTCGCCGTCAAACTTGTCCAGGGAGCCGTGGATGGTGACCCAGGCGTCCCGGCGGCAACGGTAGTAGAAATCCCCTTCTCCTACCGGGTCCAGCGTCCGGTAGCGGAAGTTGGAATCGGCGGAAAAGCCCGCGTCGGGCCGCCACCACTTCTGCTTAGCAAAGGTGGAGAGGTCGCCGGAGAGGTGACTGTTGTCATTTTGGAAACGGATGGTCCACGCGCCGGCGTCGTACTCCACCAAACTGACGCCGGTGTTGTCGCAGTGGGGCGTCTGGGCCCCCTCCTCCACGGGCCTTCCCATCAGCGCCGTCATCAGGTTCCGAAGGGCCATGCCGTGGGTGGCCACGGCGATGGTCTGGCCGTCGTGGCGCTGGGCCAGCTTAGTCAGCGTGGACACCAAACGCTCTCGCAGAATGGGAAAGGTCTCGCTGCCCGCCACGCCCCAGCGGGGGTCGTTGGCGTTGAAATAGTCCAGCTGCTCCGGGTCCCGGTGGGCGATCTCCCCCCAGGGCAGATTCTCCCAGCAGCCCAGGTCCACCTCCCGCAGGCCGGGATCGGTGTGCAGGGTCAGGCCATGGGTCTCATAGATGGCGGAGGCGGTCTTCATGGTGCGGTAGAGGTCGCTGGAATAGACAGCGTCCACAGGGACGTCCCGAAACCGCTCCCGCAGAGCCGCGATCTGCTCCAGACCACGGTCGGTCACCAGGGAGTCGTACTGCCCCTGGCTGCGGCGGTAAAGGTTGCCCTCAGCCTCAGCGTGGCGAATGAGATAAATACGTGTCATCGCTTCTCTTCCTCTCAGTCTTACCAGGGTAACACGCCGCCGGTCAGGTCCCGTGCGGCGGTAACGCCGTGGGCCTGGCACCAGGCGTCCAGGCCCTCGATGGTCTTGATGGGGGCCATGGGATCGGCGAAGATGGCGCTGCCCATGCCCACCGCCGTGGCTCCCGCCAGCAGCATCTCCACCGCCGTGGCGGCGTCATAGACCCCGCCCATGCCCAAAATGGGCAGGTCCACGGCGTTGTGGACCTCCCACACCATGCGCAGGGCCACCGGTAGCACCGCCGGACCGGACAGCCCGCCGGTATTCATATGTAGGATGGGGCGGCGGGTATTGAGGTCGATGCGCATGCCACGAAGGGTGTTGATGAGGCTAATGGCATCCGCTCCGGCATCGGCCACGGCCCGGGCGATCTCGGTGACGTCGGTGACGTTGGGCGAGAGCTTTACCATCACCGGCGTCTTGCCCGCATGGGCTTTGGCCTCCCGGGTGACCTCCGCGGCCAGCTCGGGCCGGGTGCCGTAGGCCAGCCCGCCCGCCTTCACGTTGGGGCAGGAGACATTGACCTCGATCATGGGAACTCCCGCGGCGGAGAGTTTTTCGCACATCTGGCCGTATTCAGCGGGGGTGTTGCCGGAGATATTGGCGATGATGACCGTGTCCAACTCCATGAGCCGCGGCCACTCCGTTTCCAAAAAGGCGTCTACACCGGGGTTTTGCAGACCCACGGAGTTGAGCATCCCCATGGGGGTCTCGGCAATCCGGGGCGGCGGATTACCGTTTCGGGGGTGCAGGGTCAAGCCCTTGACACACATACCGCCCAGCCGCTCCACGTCAAAATACTGGCCGTACTCCTGGCCAAAGCCAAAGGTGCCCGATACGGGCACGATGGGGTTTTTCAGCCGGACGCCCGCCAGGGTCACAGAGAGGTCCACCTTAGACATTCCAGTCCACCTCCTGGGCGTTGAATACCGGGCCGTCCTTACAAACGTGCTTCATGGAGCCGCCCGCCATCTGGACCGCGCAGCCCAGGCACGCCCCTACGCCGCAGGCCATGCGCTCTTCCATGGACACCTGGCAGGGCAGGCCATATTCCGCCGCCGCCGCTGCCACGCCCCGGAGCATCACCTTGGGCCCGCAGGCCAAAACAGCTGTAAAGTCTTTGTACTTGTCAAGCACCGCCCGCACGCCGTCAGCTACATAGCCTTTTACGCCAAGGCTTCCATCATCGGTGTAAAGGCGAACATCTTGACAGACCTCCGCGAACTGGGGCAACAAAATGGCCCGCTCCGCCGCACGAAAACCCAGTACCGCCACGGCCTTGCCGCCAGTATACTGGGCACAGCCGTATAGCGGCGGCACGCCGATCCCGCCACCGGCCAGCAGATACCGTCCACCGGGGTCCATGCTAAATCCATTGCCCAGAAGTCCCAGCACGTCCAGCTTGTCCCCGATTTCCCGGCGAGCCAGCCAGTCGGTGCCCTGGCCCCGGACCTCGAAGACGATGGACAGGCCGCCCTCAGGCACGTCGTCCTGGCAGGCCGCCACCGAGATGGGCCTCCGCAGCAGCCGGGAGTGGCCGCACTTGATGTGGACGAATTGGCCCGGCGCCCGGAAAGTCTTTTCGATCATCCGGCCGCACTCCAGCTGGAACCACCAGGTATTGGGCCCGACCTGGTGTTTGTCGATCAGTCTGCAGCTCTCTTGCATGGGCGTCGCCTTCTCTCTTTTTATACAATGGTGACGTACTTTTTGATGTCTTCCCGCATGGCAATGGCAGCCTGCTTGGCGGCTTCCTGGTAATTTTCCTCGCCATTCTCCACCTTTTTCCATGCGCAAAGGATGCCCCGGGAGGAGTTGATGACCGCGCCCCAGCCATAGCGGTCAAAGGCGTGGCGCACATCCTCGGCGGTGCCGCCCTGAGCGCCGTAGCCGGGGACCAGGAAGAAGGTGTGCTCCATGCGGCGGCGCAGCTCTTTGAGCTCGGCGGGATAGGTGGCCCCCACCACGGCTCCCAGGGTCTGATACCCTCTCTCGCCTTCTGAGCCTTTGCCCAGTCGGGCACATAGGTCGGCCATGACGGTGTAGACCTGCCGGTCACCGGCAATCAGGTCCTGGAGCTCCCCGGAGGAGGGGTTGGAGGTCTTCACAAGCAAGAATACGTCCTTGCCCTCGTCCTTGGCGATGTTGAGGAAGGGCAAAATGGCGTCGGAGCCCATGTAGCCGTTGATGGTGACGCAGTCGGCGTTGAAGGGAGAAAGGGCCTTGCCGCCTACCGCGCTCTTGCCCAGCCAGCCCTCAGCGTAGGCCTGGGCGGTGGAGCCAATGTCGCCGCGTTTGATGTCGGCAATGACGTAGTAGCCCTTGTCGTGAGCGTACTGGATGGTATCCGCCAGAGCCTTGACGCCGGGCCAGCCCAGCAGCTCGTAGTAGGCCGCCTGGGGCTTGACGGCGGGGACCACGCCCTGAAGGGCGTCCATGAGGTCGCAGTTATAGCGGTACACCGCCTGGGCCGCACCCTCCAGGCTCTCGCCGTACTTGTCAAAGCAGGATCTCACCAGGGCTTGGGGAATGTACTCCAGCCGGGCGTCCAAACCGGCCACAGTGGGGTTTTTCAGCTTGCGGATCTTCTCTTGCAACGTATCGAATGCCATATATAATTTCTCCTTTTTATCCCTGGTAGACGATCTGACCGTCTACAATGGTATACTTGACCTTACCCTGGAGGGTATGCCCGGCAAAGGGCGTATTACGGGATTTGGAATAGAACTTCTCCGGGTCCACCGTCCAGGTCTCATTGGGGTCAAAGACAGTGACGTCGGCGGCGCTGCCGATGGCCAGCCGCCCCACCGGAGCCCGGAGAATGGCGGCGGGGTTCAGTGTCATTTTGCGCAAAATATCCGGCAGGGACAGCTTACCCGCATGGTAGAGATAGGTCAGCGTCACAGCCAGAGAGGTCTCCAGCCCCACCATACCGCTGGGAGCCTCCGTGAGGGGCCGGTCCTTTTCCTCGGGCGCGTGGGGCGCGTGGTCAGTGACGATGGCGTCGATGGTGCCGTCCTGCAAGCCCCGGATGACCCCCTCCACATCCGCCTTGGTCCGCAGCGGCGGGTTTACCCGGGCCAGGGAACCCTGGGCCAAGACCTCGTCCTCGGTCAGCGAGAAATACTGGGGGCAGGTCTCGCAGGTGATCTTCACGCCCCGGCGCTTATAGCGGCGGATGATGTCCACACTCTTGGCGGTGGACACATGGCAAATGTGGACCGCCGCGCCGGTCTCCTCGGCCAGCATGGCGTCCCGGCTCACCATCAGCTCCTCGGCAATGGCGGGCCGGCCGGGGATGCCCAGGGCCCGGGACACCGGGCCTTCGTTGACGGCGTAGTTTTTCACCATGTCGGCGTCCTCGCAATGAGACAGGACGGCCATGCCGTGGCGGGCGGCCAGGATCAAGCCGTCACGCATGACGTTGGCGCTCTGGACAGGCACGCCGTCATCACTGAGGGCCATCGCCCCCGCCTGGCGCAGAGCCTTGGAGTCGGTGAGGGTCTCCCCTGCCTCGCCCACGGTCAGCGCGGCGATGGGAAAGACCTTAGTCCCAGGACCCGCGGCCTTTTCCAGAATATAGCGGATAGTCTCCGGGCTGTCGGCCACCGGCTTAGTGTTGGGCATACAGGCAACCGCCGTGACGCCGCCGGCAGCGGCGGCGGCCCTGCCTGTCTCGATGGTCTCCTTATGGGTGAGGCCGGGGTCCCGGAGATGGACGTGCATATCCACAAGCCCGGCGCAGACTACAAGCCCCGCCAGGTCCAGCACCTGAGCATCCGGCTCACGGATGGTGCTGGCGATGAGGGCCACGCGGCCATCCTCCAGCAAAATATCCATGACGCCGCCAATGCCGCCGGCGGGATCGATGAACCGCCCCTGCCTGAGCAAGAGCTTCATGGGCGTGGCCTCCTTTCTTATAAGGGATCTACAATGTCAGCTCTGGTCCTAGGGCAAAAAGACGACCGTATCAAGACAGGCGCAGACCGGCGCTTGCCGATCGTCCAGGGCAAAGAGCTTGACCTGGACCGGGGCTTGGGGCGAGCAGCTGAGTGTCAACTGCATGTCCTGCTCCTCACAAGAAGCAACCGCGGTGCGCAGCAGTTTGGCGGTGCCATCCGTGGCAAAGCCGGCAGCGATCACCGTTTGGCTACCATTTTCCCGGCACCAGTCCCGGCTCAGCTCTACCGTGATCTTGCCACTGTCCGTATTACTGCGCACCTGGACCCCCGGCTCCAGAGTCTCCACAAACTCCACCTGCTCCCATACGGCGTAGAGGTCGATGATCTCCCTGGTCTGCGTGGAGGGATGGGAGATGGTCTCCCCCGCCTTATAGCGAACCGTGTCCACATCAGCAGCCCGGGACCACCCCCGGAAGACGCAGCCCTGGGGCGGGGTCATGGCGCTGTCATCCAAGGCGTAGACCGCCAGATCTCCGCCGGTAGGAGTCGTGTACTGAACCAGGATCGTGCCGCCATCCCGGATCGTGCCGCCGTTGGGGTGATAGCGGGCATAGCTTCCGCCCTCACGGTAGTCGTAGAGCAGCTGCACGCGGTCCTTATCCGGCAGGATCACGTCTCCCCCTTCGTACCAGATCCCCCGCATGGTGTATGTGTCCAGGTCGATACGTGGGTCCACGGTATCGGACCAGCCTAACACATCTTTATTATCATTATCCCCCTGAAGCTGCGTGGGCAAGGTCAGGGCGGTGCGCTGGCGGCGGTAGTGACTGCCGTCGTCCAGGGTACGGGAAAGGCTGTTGATCACAATGTCCCCTGGGTCTACCATGAGCCACTCTGCGGACAAGGTCGTATTGGCCTCTGGTATATAGAGCTCATTCAATGCGACAAAGTCACCGTTCGACTCTCTCCAGCCTACCTGGGCATATTTGTCCCGCTGGAAAGTATAGTCCGACAGCCGATAGTACGACGGGTATTTTTGGGTATCGGAAAAATAGGTCTGACCGTTATACCTCCCACCGTTGCCGCTGAGCCGCAGGGTGTATTCATTCACTGTGACAGCAAGCTCCCGCCCCGCTTCGGTCAGAGTGGTATGCTTATTGTAGTACCAACTGACCCCGCTCTCTCTGCTTCGGATGGGAACTCCATCTTGAATATTGGAGCTTGAGGCCTCGCCGCCGGCGAAATAGCCCTCTATAACGCCAAGGGTACAGTTGTCGACAAAGAAAATACCATCGCCGCCCATATAGCCGGAAGCGCCCACCGCTACACAGTTGACGTCAATATAGACATAAGGAGATAAAATGCCGCAGCCGCCCAAACCGTTTTTCGCCTGACCGCCAAGAGCTCCCACAATTGCTTGGTCGCCAATACCATAGAGCGACAAGCCTTGGGCGGAGCCAAGTCCCAAGCCAGCAACGTCAACGGCCGAGGTAAGGTCTCCGCCTAAGGCGTAGAGACCGCCTGTGATCCAGCAGGTCAAATAGCCGTTGGCGCCAATACCACCCCCCGCTCCATCACGTCCGCTGCCCCCAACGACATCCAAAGTACTGCCTAGCTCCACATTGATCTCAAGTTCACCCTCTACCGCGATCCCATCCTGACCGTAAGAGGTGCCGTCCTTCCCCGTGACCTGGTTTTCCCCATAGGTGTAGATGACCAGGTCGCCGCTGGCGGCAATGCCTCCGCCCTGATAGCCGTCCAGGACCAGGCAATGGTTGGCGGCGGTGTAGGCCCAGCCCGCACCGCTTCGGTCCTGGTCGGACTTGAATACCGTCGTTCCCACCTGGAGCCGATAGGGCTCTTCCGCGGACAGCTCCGCCTGCTCCTCCCCGCCCAGTGCCTCCATGTACTCCAGGCGCTTGGCCAAAAGGACTTCCTCCAGGCCCTGAGGGTCTGGCTCGGCAGTCTCAGCCGCAGTGGCGGGGAAAGCCACCGAAAGCATGAGCACCACTGCCAGATTTAAGCTGATGATCTTTCGTTTCCGCATTGTCAACATACTCTACACTCTCCTTATGGCCTTCATTCTCCTTTGTCCTCTCTCCTGCCCGCACATAGGGCCATGCAGATCCAAAAGAGCGGCGTGGACGCCGGAGACGCGATCCCAAAAAACGCCTGGATCCCATAGCAGAAAGCACCGCCGCCACAGATAGCCGCCACATTGTCCCCCGGCGCCCGGCGCAGCCATGTCACCAGGGCCGACAAAAGGACAGCCAAATAGGCCACAAGTCCCAGCAGCCCTTGATTGACCAGGATATTCAGATATTCGTTGTGGGCGTCGTCTACCTGGGCGCGGATCACGGTGCCGGTGGTCTCGTTGAAGCGCTCAAAGCCAATGTCGGCACGCAGGCCCAGGGTATCCGGCCCGCCGCCAAGCAACGGCCTTTGGGATATGAGCTCCGCCGTCTTTCGCCAGATGTAGAGCCGGCTAGAGCCAAAGCTGTCGTCCCACTGTCCATGGAGCAAGGCCGAGGCCTCAGCGGGAAAGCCACCGATCTGATCCCCGACGGCATACACCGTGAAGACTCCGACCACCAGCAGCGCCACCGCTAAGGCCAGCAAGAGCACTCTGCGCCGCTTCTCCCGGGCCAGGACCGCCGGAGTGAAAAGAACGCTGAGCAAAACGGCCACTACCCCGCCGGCTACAAACGCCCAGAACAGCACAGCTAAACACAGCGCCAAGGGGATCAGCAGAACAAACCGCCAGGGCGTTTTCAGGCGGAGGACCGAGATCCACAGCACCGGGATAGCAACGCACAGCACAGCGGAGAGAATGTCCACATTGCCGATGCTGCCAAGAAAGGTTCCAGCGTAGCGGAGGTTGGCGTCATAATAGGTCATGCCCGCCGGATATAGGCCGAGGGGGTTATATCCCAGCAACTGGGCAAGGCTCAAAAGGCAGTTCAAACTCACCGCGCCGGCCAGAAGCCACAAGAGCCACCGCCGGGGCGTATAGCCGCCGGAAAGCAGCAGAAAGCTCCAGCAATATAGGGTGATCGTGACAAAACCGCCATAGCGGGCATTGCCCAGAAAGGCCACATTGAGGTGTGCTGAGGTGAGGGTGGAGACCAGCGCGGCACACCAGTAGAGGAAAACCGCCCTTTGGGTCATATTCCATTTCTTCCAGCACTCCAAGGGGCTCAGGCATTTGCGTCCACCGATCAAGCAAAGCTCCAACCGGCCCAGCACAGACACCAACACAAAGGCCCCTGTAAGCGAGAAAAAGAGGAGGGCCTTGCTTTGGCTAATATGCTCATAGCCGCTGCCGGTGTACAGCAGCCACGCAGTGGCCATACAGGCCAGGTAAAGCTCCGTCCATTTCTGGAAAAATGAGGTGGGCTCCTGCGTTTTCCCTTTCGATTGGAGCTTCACACCCGTGGCCTCCTTTCCTCTGGCGTTCGCATACTGTTTTTATTATACAGAAATTGACGGCAATGCGCAATGGATTTTTTGTGAATTCGGGTCATACTAACAAAGGCAAAGGAGGGATACCCATGACATCGCATCCGTTTTTGAAGGGCATTGGCCTGGGAATGGCGGCTGGGGCCGCAGTAGGGGCGACCATGATGAAAAACGAGAAAAACATCAAGCACGCCGCCCACAAGGCCGTCAAGCAGGTCGGCCGCATGGCTGAGGACGCCGCCGACACCGTGGCCAGCAAGCTGCCCCGGTAAGAAAGCACCAAAAAAGAAGGACACCCGATGGGTGTCCTTCTTTTTTGGTGCGCGAGGCGGGAGTCGAACCCGCACGTCCTTGCGAACACTGGCACCTGAAGCCAGCGAGTCTACCAATTCCACCACTCGCGCAAAGCCTTGCGCAAAGCGTTTATCGCTTAGCGCAAGCATTATATTACCATGTTGAAGCAGGACTGTCAACACTTTTTTTCGCCTCGCCGGGAAAAAGTTTGAAAAAACCGCTTGCATTTCCCAGGGAAGTGTGCTAACATATACAAGCTGTCAATAAGGCAGTGTATGCGGCTGTAGCTCAGCTGGATAGAGTGACTGGCTACGAACCAGTAGGTCGGGGGTTCGAATCCCTTCAGCCGTACCAAAATGAGGTCACATCTCAGGATGTGACCTCATTTTGATTTACGGATGAGCGATGAGAAAAGGGCGGCGCGCCGCTAGAAGCGCAAAAAAATGTGCCAGTGGCACGTTTTTTAGCCCGCGGGAGGATCCCTTCAGCCATACTATGAAAAAAAGAGGCGCCCAAATAGGGCGTCTCTTTTTACCTTAAAGCGTTTCAGAACGGCAAATTCAGCCCGCCGGTGAGGCGCTGCATACTCTCGGCGGCGGCGGAATCGGCGGCCCGGAGGGCCTCGTTGACGGCGGCGATGATCAGGTCCTGGAGCATCTCCACATCCTCAGGGTCCACCGCTTCGGGGTCGATGGTGAGCTCGCTGAGCTCCTTTTTGCCCGAGACCACGGCGGTGACTACGCCGCCGCCGGCGGCGGCAGTGTAGGTGGCGTGTTCCAGCTCCTCTTGCATCTTCTGCATATCCTCTTGCATCTTCTGGGCCTTTTTGATCATATTCATGTTGATGCCGCCGCCCATGCCGCCCATACCGCGGCTGTTGAATCCCTTGGCCATTGGTGATCCAGCTCCCTTCAAACTGATGTTGTGTTTATTCCCACTGCCGGCCCATGGCCAGCAGATCGTCCATCGTACCCACCGTGGGCGTCGGCGCGGAGACGCTCACCCGAATAGGCCGACCCAGGCGGCCCTGGGCGGCCTGGGCGATCGCGTCCAACACCTCAGGCTTGTCGATCATCGCCTTGGTGACGCTGACCTTGGCCTCCAGGGTCAGCTCGTCCCCGTACAAAACGCCGGTGGCCATGGCCGGATTGGACACAAAGGGCCACACCGCCGGAGACAGCAAGGGCTTCAACCCCGGCAGCAGCGCAGGCCAGAAATCCCGATCCCCTCCCCCGCTCTGGGCGGTAGCAGACGGCTGAGGCGTCGGGACGGAAGGCGCCACGCCAACAGGCTCCGGCGGCTCCACATCGTCCGGAGCCGGCGCGTCGGCGTCGTCCCAAGGCGGCGGCGCATCCTCCGACTCCGCGGGTGGAACAGCGGATGGCGCGGGCTTTGCAGGTGCGGGCTGCTTTTCGGGAGCGCTCTGGGCCTGGCTGGGCCGGACGGGCGGATAGGCCATCATGGTCTCCAGCTGGGCCACCCGGGCCGACAATCCCAGCGCGCTGCCGTCCAGGCTGGGGTCCCCCAGGCGGATGAGGCAGAGCTCGGCGTCGGTCCGCTGGTTGCCGCTGCGGGCCAGGTCTCCCACAGTCTGTTGCAGCACTGTCAGCATCTGAATAAGCCGGGGCGCGGTCAAAAGCTCGGAAAGGCCCCGCATGGTGGCATCGTCATAGCCGCCGGTGAGCAGCGCGGCACCGCCCTGGGGCGCGGTCTTGCGGATGAGCAGATCCCGGCACAGGCTGGACAGCTCGCCCAGCATGGTCTTGATATCCTTGCCGGCGGTGTAGAGTCGGGCAAGGTCCTGCAGGGCGGCGGCGGTGTCTCCCTTGGCCAGAGCGGTGAGCATTTGGGCCGTCTCCAGATTGCCCGCCATGCCCAGGGAAGCAATGATGGCGGCTTCGTCAATGGCCCCGCCCTGACCCCGGCACTGATCCAGCAAACTCAGCGCGTCCCGCATGCCGCCGTCAGCCAGGCGGGAGAGAAGGTCAGCGCCCTCGCTGGTCAGCTCAATGCCCTCTTGCCCAGCTACATAGGTCAACCGCGCGGCAATGTCGCCGGGCAGGATGCGCTTAAAGGCAAACTGCTGGCAACGGGACTTAATGGTGGGCAGGACCTTATGGACCTCGGTGGTGGCCAGGATAAACATGAGATGCTCCGGCGGCTCCTCCAGTATCTTCAAAAGGGCGTTGAAGGCGGCGTTGGAGAGCATATGGACCTCGTCGATAATGTAGACCCGCTTTTTCACGCTGCCGGGGGTATACACCGCCTCGTCCCGCAGGGCACGGACATAGTCCACACTGTTGTTGGAGGCAGCGTCCAGCTCCAGAACGTCCAAGATCGCGCCGCTGTCCAGACCCTTGCAGGCGGCGCACTGGTTGCAGGGATCGCCGTTCACCGGGCGCTCGCAGTTCACCGCCTTGGCCAGAATTTTGGCACAGGTGGTCTTGCCAGTGCCGCGGGTGCCGGTAAATAAATAGGCGTGGCTCAGGCGATTTTCCGCCACCTGGCGACGGAGGGTGTCGGTGATGTGGGCCTGACCCACCACGTCGGTAAAGGTCTTGGGACGGTATTTGCGGTATAGAGCCTGGTACATCACGTCACCTCCACAACGATCATTCTCCTCGCTTGGTCGAAAAGCCCTGCCCATGGCAGGGCCAGTATAAAAATGCGCCCAGGAGTAGAGCACGGCCGCACACCGGCCTTTGAAGCCACCTCTATGTCCGTTACCCTCACAGCCAACTCAGGTCCGGCGCCCCCACGGCACAAGCGGTGGACCGCTTAGTGCTGCTTGGTTCCCCACCTGACACGGTTCACGGCTCCGCCTTGCGCGGGACCGGTCCATCATCGCCGCTTATGAGGGTCAGACGACACAGAAATGGTCCGGGGGCCGGGATTCATCCCTGCTGTAGCGGGTTGCAGGTACAGGGCACCGCTAACTCCCCGACTAGTGCGGCCTTGCTCCGCCACCGGGCGGGTCAAGACTTTAAGTATTATACTACACCTTTTGGAATTTAGCAATCCCCCATTTACGCGAAGGGACTGGGGGCGTCACCCTTTGTCGGGAGTGGGCGTATACTGCGGTGTGGGGCTACGGCCCCAACAAAAGACACTGGAGGCTACCAAGCTATGTGTGGTCAGAATAACCGCTGCGGCTGCCGCCGCGGCTCCCGCCAGGCCGTCCAGCCCGATCGCTGCTGCTGTTGCTGCCGCCCCTGCTGCTGCGGCTGTCAGGATAACGACGCCCCCACCGCCACCATCTCCATGGCCGACTACCAGCCCTTCATCCTGGTCCCCACCACGGTGTTTGACCAGGGCGACACGGACTGCGGCTGCTCCGGCGCTATGGGCTTCGACTGGTAAACGAGTTCCATCGCCGCCCCCGGCGGGGCGGCGGTACTTAGAAGGCCTCCAGATCACCCAGAACAAGACTGAGGAACGGTGTTTTTGCCCAGTCCCACCCGGCAAAAACACCGTCTTCCTGTCTTTTTGACTTTTCCGCTGGAAATCATTATAATAGGGACAACTCCTAAATTTCAGAAAGGGTGATCTCTATGACCTTGCGGAAATTCCTCGCGCTTATCCTCGCGCTTGTCCTGGTCCTTGGCTTGGCTGTCCTCCCCGCCGCCGGAGCGGAGACAGATATCCTGTGGCTACCCGAGGAGGTGCAGTTTTGCACCGAGATAGCTTATAGCTACAATTCTCAGCTCGGCTGGCTCAATGTGTCGCTGGACAAATGGGGCATGGAATATGCCCTCTACGACCTGAACACCGGGACGTTCGTGGAAGAGTTTGATGGGGTCGGGCCCTTTTCCGAAGGCCTGGCCCGGGTACACAAGGATGGCAAATGCGGCTATATCGACACCACCGGGAAGGTGGTCATTCCCCTGGTCCTGGACGCCGCCTGGGACTTTCAAGACGGCGTAGCCGTGGCGATCGTGGAATGGCCGTTGCCGGATGACTCTGTATACCTGCTCTATTACCTCATCAACACGCAGGGACAGGTGATCGCCCAGCTGGACTATGACACCGTATCGGACTTTTCCGAGGGGCTGGCGTTGGTGGAACGCAATGGGAAGTACGGCTTCATCGATAAGACCGGGCAGGCGGTCATCCCCTTGGAGTATGACAGCGCTTGGTCCTTTTCCAATGGCCGTGCCGCGGTGGAGATCGGCGGCAAGTGGGGCTTTATTGACAAAACGGGCAATGTGGTCATCTCCCCGGACTACGATGAGGTGCATAGCTTTTCCGAAGGGCTGGCCGCAGTGTCCCTGGGGGGTAGATACGGCTATATCAACACAGCCGGGGAGATGGTCGTTCCACTGGAATATGAAGCCTATGTCGATGACTTTTCCGAGGGCTTGGCGGCAATCTACCGCGAAGACAGCAGCGGTATGTGGCAGTTCGGCTTTGTCAACGCCGTCGGGGAAGAGATCATCCCACCACAATATGATTATGTGAGCAGCTTCTCCAGCGGCTTGGCCGCGGTGAGCATGGGAAGCAAAACGGACTTCATCGACGCTACCGGTCAGGTAGTAATTCCTCTGGTCTACGACAGCGCATGGGACTTTGAGGGCGGCCTGGCCCTGGTCTGGAAGGACGGCAAGTGCGGATATATCGACAAGTCTGGCAACGAGGTCGTCCCCTGCCTCTATGACTATGGGCAGTCCATTGGCGAGAACGGCGATTACGAGAATGGTCGGTACCGCTATGTAGAAGACAACGGTCGCTTTGGCCTAGTTCTTGACCCTACCTGGCAAGACCCCACAGTGCTCCCCCCTGACATCCCGTGGGGAACATGGGGCGCCACTGCTTACCCCTCTACTCAGGCTGTGGACATTGATGGCGTTGCGGTAGAATTCCAGATGTACGCGCTGAAAGACGAAAACGGCAACGACACCAACTATATAAAGCTGCGGGACTTGGCGGCAGTCTTGAACTTCTTTGACGTAACATGGGATGGGAGCGTGTCCATTGATACCGGACGGTCCTACACCCCCAACGGCACAGAGCATCAAACCCCCTTCAGCGGCCCCCAGGACTGCGTAGGCAACTCGGCCACCGGGGTGCGCATTGACGGAGAGATGACATACCTGCAAACCTTTGTCATCACGGACACTACCGGCGGCGGGTACACCTACTTCCGCTTGCGTGACCTAGGGAAGGCCCTGGGCTTCCAGGTGGGTTGGACCACTCAGCGCGGCGTCTATGTGGAGACCGACAAGCCCTATTCCGAATAAGGAAAATCGGGCGGCGGTACTTAGCGATCACGTGCCTCCACCGGGCAGGGTCCTCCCTGCCCGGTTTTTTAGCCTTGCATATGGAGCTTTCTGTGTTATAATAATCTTTTAGCAGGAAATTCCACGCTGAAAAGGCGGGATGGATATGAACATCATCATCGTGGGCGACGGCAAGGTGGGCGCGGCGCTGGCTGGGCAGCTGTCTCAGGAGGACCATAACGTCACCATCATCGACTCCGACCCTGTGGTCATCAGCGAGAGCACCGAGACCTTGGACGTGATGGCGGTGGTGGGAAACGGCGCGTCTATGGCCACGTTGCGGGAGGCGGGGGTGGAGAGCGCCGACCTGCTCATCGCCGCCACCAGTCTGGACGAGCTGAACCTGCTGACCTGTCTGACGGCCAAGAAGTTGGGCTGCGGCCACACCATCGCCCGCATCCGCAACCCGGAGTATGCCGACCAGCTGGTGTCCATGCAGGATGAACTGGGGCTATCCTTTACGGTGAACCCCGAGCAGGCCGCGGCGCTGGAGGCCTATCAGTTGCTGCAGTTCCCCTCCTTCCTCAAGCGTGAGAGCTTTGCCAAAGGCCGGGTGGAGATCGTGGCGGTGCCGGTGGCGGAGGGGTCCAAGCTGGCAGGGCTCCCCCTGCACAAGCTCTACGAGATTGCCCGGGTCAAGGTGCTGGTATGCGCCGTCCAGCGAGACGGCCAAGTCCACATTCCCGGTGGCTCCTTTGTGCTGCAGGCGGGGGACACCATCTTTGTCACCGCCGGCGTGCAGGACCTGGCCCAGCTGGTGCGCAGTCTGGGCCTTGTGGAGCACAAGGTCAAGAGCCTGCTGATCATCGGCGGCAGCCGCATCGCCTTCTATCTGGCGGCCCGGTGCCTGGAAAGCGGCATCGCCGTGAAGATCATCGAGCAGAGCCACGCCCGGTGCGTCACCCTGGCCGAGCGGCTTCCCAAGGCCACCATCATCGAGGCCGACGGCTCCCGGCAGGAGGTCCTGGAGGCCGAGGGTCTGAAGAGCTTTGACGCGGTCATCACCCTGACGGGCATGGACGAGGAAAACGTGGTCCTTTCTATGTTTGCCCAGCATCTGGGCGTTGCCAAGGTCATCACCAAGATCAATCGGGTGGAGTACGACCAGCTCTTTCGCAAGGTAGGCCTGGGCTCCATCATCAGTCCCAAGGCCCTGTGCTGCTCCAACATCGTCCGCTACGTCCGGGCCATGTCCACCGCCCGGGACGCCGAGGGGCTGCTGGCCCTCCACCCCATCGTGGACGGCCAGGCCGAGGCCCTGGAGTTCCAGGCCGGACCCGGCACCCGCCACTGCGGCGAGGCCCTCAAGGACATCCCGCTGAAGGGCGGCATTCTTATCTCCTGCATCACCCACCAGGGCCGGACCCTGATCCCCAAGGGCGACACCTGCTTCTACCCCGGCGACACCATTATCGTAGTCACCGCCGGAGGCCGGGCCGTCACCGGGCTGGACAGCATCTTCGCGGACTGAGAGGACACAGAACTATGAACCGAAAGATCATCGGCCGGATATTGGGCTTTCTGCTCCTTTTGGAGTGCGTGTTTCTCTTCCCTTCCGTCATCGTCTGTCTGCTCCACAGCGAGGCAAACGCCCTGCGGGCCATTGTCACTACTATGGTGGTCTCCGCCCTGTTGGGCTGTGGGTTGTGCCTTCTCTGCCGGAAGGCGGACCGGCATTTTTACGCCCGAGAGGGGTTTTTGATCACCGCTCTGGGCTGGATCGTACTGTCCCTGGTGGGCGCCCTCCCCTTCTGGTTCTCCAGGGAGATCCCAAGCTATGTGGATGCGGTCTTTGAGGTCATCTCCGGCTTTACCACCACCGGCGCTTCCATTCTGCCCCAGGTGGAGTCCATGTCCAAGGGCCTTTTGTTCTGGCGGTCCTTTACCCACTGGCTGGGCGGCATGGGTATTCTGGTATTTCTGCTGGCCGTGGTGCCCATGGGCAAGGGCGGCTACTCCGTCCACATCCTCCGAGCGGAAAGCCCCGGCCCCAGCGTGGGCAAGCTGGTCCCCAAGCTGCGGCAGACCGCCGCCATCCTCTACGGCATCTATGTGGCTCTGACGGTGCTGAACGTCATCTTCCTGCTTTTGGGCGACATGCCCCTCTTTGACAGCCTCTGCACCGCTTTCGGCACTGCCGGCACCGGCGGCTTCGGCGTGAAAAACGACTCCATGGCCAGCTACTCGCCCTATCTGCAGACGGTGTGCACGGTGTTTATGGCCCTTTTTGGCATCAACTTCTCGGTGTACTTTTTCCTGCTCATCGGCAAAGTAAAACAAGTGTTGAAAAGCGAGGAGCTTTGGATCTATCTCTGCTTGATGCTGGGCTCTATCTGCCTGATCACGCTGAACATCGCCTTTCAGCACCCCACCTTCCGCGACGCCTTCCACCACGCGGCCTTCACCGTGTCCAGCATCATGACCACCACCGGCTTTGCCACGGTGGACTTTGACCTATGGCCCCAGTTCTCCCGAAGTATCCTGGTGGTGCTGATGATCTGCGGCGCCTGCGCGGGCAGTACCGGCGGCGGCGTCAAAACGGCCCGGCTCATTCTGCTGGTCAAATCCATGCGGGCCCGGCTGCGGCAGTTTTTGCGGCCCCGCAGCGTGAATCTGGTCCAGGTGGAGGGCCGGACCATCTCCGACGAGACCATCCAGGGCGTCAACACCTACATGGCGGCCTATTGCGCCATTTTGGTGGTATCCTTTCTGGCCCTGGCCATCGACGGCTTTTCGCTGGAGACCAACCTCACCGCCGTACTGGCCTGCCTGAACAATATCGGCCCGGGCCTAGGACTGGTGGGCCCTACAGGGAACTACGCCATGTTCTCCGGCGGCTCGAAAATCGTCCTCATGCTGGATATGTTGCTGGGCCGGCTGGAGATCTTCCCGCTGCTCATCATGCTCAGTCCCCACACCTGGCGGCGGGCCGGGTAAGGCCGTGGGCAAAGTCCATCGAAAGCGGTCAACGAGAAAAAAATAAACCCCGCCCCGCGGCGGTATGAAAGCCCTTCCCAGGGAGATACTGAAATCAGTATTTCCGACTGGGGAGGGCCTTTTTCATGCAGGGAAAGGTAGAGATCTGCGGGGTCAACACCTCCAAGCTGAAGGTGCTGAAAAACGAGGAGACCATGGCGCTGCTGCGTAAGGTCAAGGAGGGCGACATGGAGGCCCGGGACCAGCTGATCCAGGGCAATCTGCGGTTGGTGCTGTCGGTCATTCAAAAGTTCATGGGCCGGGGCGAGAATGCCGACGACCTCTTTCAGGTGGGCTGCATCGGGCTGATGAAGGCCATTGACAATTTTAATATCGACCTGGACGTGCGCTTTTCCACCTATGGCGTACCCATGATCGTAGGCGAGATACGCCGGTATCTCCGGGACAACAGCGCCATGCGGGTGTCCCGGTCCATGCGGGATACGGCCTATAAGGTCCTCAGCGCCAAGGAAAAGTATCTGGCCGAGCACCAGCGTGAACCGACACTGGACCAGATCGCCGAGATCCTGGACATTCCCCGGGAGGAGGTGGTCTTCGCTCTGGACGCTATCGTGGACCCGCTGAGCCTCTATGAGCCGGTCTACGAGTCCGGCGGTGATACCGTCTACGTCATGGATCAGGTCCGGGACAAGAAAAACACCGACGAGAGCTGGCTGGAGCGCATCGCCCTGAGCGAAGCTATGAGCCGCCTGGACCAGCGGGAAAAGCGCATCTTAGCCCTGCGTTTTTTCCAGGGCAAGACCCAGATGGAGGTGTCTGCCGAGATCGGTATCTCCCAGGCCCAGGTGTCCCGGCTGGAGAAAAACGCCATCAACCAGATCAAAAAGAATATGTAAAAAGCGGAGACGGACCATTGTCCGTCTCCGCTTCGTTTGACGCGAGGTAAATTACTTTTTACGCACGTACTTCAAGCAGTCCAGCATGACGGCCACCAGGATGATGATGCCCGAGAAGACGAACTGCAGGTTGGTATCGATGCCCAGGGTGGTCAGAGCGTAGGTCAGGGCGGTAAAGATAAACACGCCCGTCACCACACCGGAGATCTTGCCGATACCGCCGGTGAAGGATACGCCGCCCACCACGCAGGCCGCGATGGCGTCCATCTCCCAGCCCTGGCCGTAGCTGGCCGAGCCGGAGCCGGACATACGGATGCACTCCAGCCAGGAGCCAAAGCCGTAGAGGATACCGGCCATGATGAAAGCGCCCAGGGTGACCTTGAACACGGAGATGCCGGAGACCGCCGCGGCCTCGGCGTTTCCGCCCACGGCGTAGAGGTTCTTACCGAAGGTGGTCTTGTTCCAGATGAACCACACCACGATCACCGCGGCCAGCGCCCACAGGATGATGGTGGGGAAACCACCGATCTTGGGGATGATCATCTTGGGAATATCGCTCTCGATGCCGCCGAAGGACACGCCCTTGGTGGCGTAGGTGGCAAGGCCGAAGATCATCAGCATGGTGGACATGGTGGAGATGAAGGGGTGCATCTTGAACTTGGCGGTAAAGAAGCCGGCGATGGTGGTGAAGATGGTGCACAGCACGATACACACGATCAGGGCCAGGAACACCCGCACGATGACCGGCATACCGGTGAAATCAAAGATATGGCCGAACACGCCGCCGGTATTGATGCCCTTGTGCATCACGATGGTGGCGGCGGTGATGCCCATGCCCATCATGCGCCCGATGGATAGATCAGTGCCCGCCAGCAGGATCAGCGCGGCCACGCCCAGGGCCAGGAACATTCTGGGAGAGGCCTGCATGAGGATGTTCAGAATGTTGTTGACCGTCAGCAACTGCACGTTGGGACCCTTGACCGCGGGGGTGATAAAGCACAGCGCGATGAAGATGGCGGCAATAGCCAGATAGAGGCCGTTGTTCAGCAAGAAGGATTTGGTGTTGAAGGTGTACTTATAGTTCTCCCAGCGCTGCTTCATGTTCTCGCCCATGGAGAACTTGGACAAAGTCAGCAGATCGATCAGGTGGTATTTGTGGGCGAAGGCGTTGTGCCGCCGGTCCTTGATCTCCTGGAGGGTCTTTTGATACTCCAGCTTGGCGTCAAACTGACGGTTTTTGTAGACGTATTTCTCGTCCTTGATCTCATGGTGGTCGGAGAGCTTGGCCACATTTTCCCGATGCTCCCGCTCCAGCTCGGCCAGGCGGGCTTTGTAGCGCACCATGGCCTCGGCCTTCTCCAGTTTGCAGCTGGCCGCCACCTTCTCATAGTACTCTTTGTTGTAGTGGGCAGCCAGGTAACTCTTGGCCTCGGCGATGAGCTTGGCGACCTCGCCTTGATTGGCCTTCTCCACCTTTTTGGCCTGGACCAGGTCCTTCTTCTCTGCCTGAATGCGGCGGGCGCGCTCATCCTTGGTGAGGGCCTTGTCCCGCTTGGTGGCGTCGATCTTGCTCTGGATGGCCACTACCTTGCTGGTACCGTCCGCCCGGAGGGCGTCGATCTTGGCCTGGATGCCGCCGATATAGTCGTCGATAGGCTGGCGTAGCGCCAGCTCCTCATCGGCGGAGAGGATCTTCAGATTCTGTGCCATGTGTTTTCACCCCTTAAATGTATTTCGCGCTGAGCCGCAGCAGCTCTTCCTGGTCCGTTTGCTTGGTATCGACGATGCCGGATAGATGCCCGTTGGACATGACGCCGATGCGGTTGGTGATGCCCAGGATCTCCGGCATCTCCGAGGAGACCACGATGATGGTCTTGCCCTCCTTGGCCATGCGGATGATCAGCTCGTAGATCTCATACTTGGCGCCTACGTCGATGCCGCGGGTGGGCTCGTCCATCAAGAAGACCTTGGGCGAGCGCTCCAGCCACTTGCCGAAGATCACCTTCTGCTGGTTGCCGCCGGAGAGGCTGGTGATCATATCGTCGGGCCCCATGCACTTGGTACGCATGACCTTGATCTCCTTGGCCGTGGCGTCCACCATCTTTTTATTGGATAGGGACACCCCGGACATATACTGGCCCAGGTTTGCGATGGTGGTATTGAAGGTCAGGTCGCCCTTGAGGAACAGCCCGTCCGTCTTGCGCTCTTCGGTGATCATGGCAAAGCCGTGGTCCATGGCATCCTTGGCGCTTGCGAAATTCATCAACTGGCCGTCCAGATAGACCCGTCCGGCGGCCCGGGTGCGCACGCCGAAGATGGTCTCCAAAAGCTCTGTGCGCCCAGCGCCCACCAACCCGTAAAGCCCGAAGATCTCGCCCTCCCGGACATCGAAGGTGATGTCCTGGAGGTTGGGTTCATACTTGGTGGACAGGTGCTGGATAGAAAGAATGGGTTTGCCCGGGGTGTTATCCACCGGCGGGAAACGGTTGTCCAGCGAGCGGCCCACCATGGCGGCGATGAGCTCGTTCATGTTGGTGTCCTCGGTCTTCTTGGTCATGACCAGGTTGCCGTCTCGCAGAACGGAGACCTCGTCGCAGATAGAGAAGATCTCGTCCATCTTGTGGGAGATATACACCAGCGCGATCCCCTGCTCCTTGAGCATCCGCATCATGGAAAAGAGCTTCTCTACCTCCTTGACGGTCAGAGAGGATGTAGGCTCGTCCAGCACGATGACCTTGGCGTCATAGGAAATGGCCTTGGCGATCTCGCACATCTGGCGCTGAGAGACCGACATCTTGCGCATGGGCTGGTTGAGATCCACCGTCATATCCAGCCGCCGAAACAGCTCGGCGGCCTCCTTTTTCATGCGCTTTTCGTCCACGACGCCGGCGCTGGTGGGATAGCGGCCCAGGAAAAGGTTGTCGATCACGTTGCGCTCCAGGCACTGGTTGAGCTCCTGGTGGACCATGGCGATCCCGTTTTCCAACGCGTCCTTGGGGCCGGAGAAGTTGATCTCCTTCCCGTTCAAGAAGATCGTTCCCTCGTCCTTCTGATAGGTACCAAACAGGCACTTCATCATCGTGGATTTTCCCGCGCCGTTTTCGCCCATCAGGCCCATGATGCTGCCCTTTTTCAGATCCAGGTTGATGTGGTCCAGCACCCGGTTGCGGCCAAAGGATTTACTCATGCCGCGGATCGACAGCACAACGCCGTCTTGCACATCAGACATTCTCGTCACCCCCGTTTGCAGTTTCTTACCCGCTTTACAAAAAAGCGGAAGGGGGAGTTCCTTCTACCGTACGGAGCGTTACTTCCTCCGAGCGGAGAATTCCCTCCCCCTAACAGTGAGTTTTTACTTATGGGCGCTTACGTGCCGCTGGTTTGAATTACTGGGCCAGCAGGCTGGTGTAAGCCGCGGAGTTGTCGGTCTTCACCATGTTGATGGCAAAAGCGTCATACTGATCGGGGTTACCCAGACGGTTGGTGATGTTAGCCTCGGTCTGGCCGTCGCCGCCGATGTACTCCACGTTCAGGTTCAGGATGTCATCGTAATTCTGCAGCAGGGGCTGATAGGTGGCGCTGAGGAAGTTATCCGCGGCGTTGTAGATGTTCAGCCACACGCTCTTGGTGGGATGGGTGTCGGCGCTGAGCTGGTTGGCCACAGGAGCGTAGGGCACGGTGGCGTCCAGGAAGTTCGTGTAGTTCTCAGCGGTCACGGCCACGTTCAGGGCGTAGTAGGAACGCTGGGAGGCCTCATACTTGTAAACGTCGTCGCTGAGCACGTTGCCCGCGTCGTCGGCGGTGCCGATGCCGGTGTCGATGTCCACGCCGTCCAGAGCGTTACGCAGCACACGCAGGGTCAGGTAGGCCTGCACGTCGGCGTGCTGGCTGATGGTGCCGCCGTAACCGTCGGCGATGGCGGCCACAGCGTCGGAGTTGGCGTCATAGCCGAAGGTGGGGACCTCGTTCTCCTTGGACCAGGCGTTGAACATGGCCATGCCCATGCCGTCATTGTTGGAGGCGACCACGTCGATCTGATCACCGAAGGTGGAGACCCAGGTGCCGATGGTGTTGCCGGCGGTGGCGGCATCCCAGGTGGCGCCGGCGGAGTTCTTCATCTCCTGAGAGGCCAGCTCACGCACGGTGTAGTCCTTACCGTTGATGGTCAGCTTGCCGTCCTTGACAGCGGAGGCGGAGCCGTCGGCGTTGATGCCCACGGGATCGCTCACGATGGTACCGCCGTTGTCAACAGCGGTGTCCAGAGCCTTGCGCACGCCGCGGGTACGGGCGATGGAGTCGTTGTGGCCGATGTCGCCGATGGCCAGCACGTAACCGATGACGCCGTCGCCGTTGCGGTCGATCTTGTCGATGTTGGCGGTGATGTAGTCCAGGATCATCTGGCCCTGGAGCTCGGCGCCCTGGTTGGCGTCAAAGCCTACATAATAGGTGTCCTTGTTGAAGTTCATAGCGTCCATGTCCAGCTCGCCGGTGGAGCTGTTGGAGGGCTGGCGGTTGAACCACACCAGGGGCTTGGCGGCGTTGCCCTCAGCGGCGGGGGCGTCGGTGGCAGGGGTGTCGGTGGTGGGCGCGTCCGTGGCGGGGGTGTCGTCGCCACCGCCGCAGGCAGCCAGAGCGAAGATCATAACGGCGGCCAGCAGCAGGGCCAAAAACTTCTTGTTCATATGAGATCTCCTCTTTTCCTAAAATTTGCGACGCGGCAGCCGCTCTTCTCTCGACCGCAGGGAGAGAGAAACAAGCGGACGTTCGCTTCACAGTCTTGATGATAGCACAGTGCTTTCAAAAACGCAATACTTTTTTGACAAATCAAACAACTCAAACGCAAGCGTTCTGTCATTTTTGTGTATTTCGACAAAATGCGACCCGGTTCTTTGGACGATATAACAAAATGTTCCTTTCCCTGTAAAAACAGGCTCCCAAGGAAAATTTTACTATGGAAAAACCCGGCAAATTCGTGTATACTGACCTTGGCATATTATACTCTTTGGAGGTGAGGGCGATGGACCCACTGAAGACCCGCCTGGAACAAGGCGGCCTGGACGCCATATTGACTCGGCTTTATGGCCCGGAGGGGCTGGCCGACGCCCGGGACCGGGCGCGGCAGGTGCTGGACGGCTTTACAGCGACTTACGGAGCCGACGCCCAGGGCCTCTTTTCCGCGCCGGGCCGCACGGAGATCGGCGGTAACCACACCGACCATCAACACGGCCATGTGCTGGCGGCGGCGGTGGATCTGGACCTGCTGGCGGCGGTAGACGTCACCGATGACCACACCGTCCAGGTCCTCAGCGAGGGCTATCCCGCTCTGCGCGTGGATCTCTCCCACCTGACGCCTCAGCGCGGCGAGGAGAACACCTCCCAGGCCCTGATCCGGGGCGTAGCCGCCCGGATGGCCGAGCTGGGCTGCGACTTTGGCGGCCACGGGCTGCGGGTATACATGACCTCCACCGTTCCCGGCGGCAGCGGTCTTTCCTCTTCCGCCGCCTTCGAGGTGCTCTTTGGCTCCATCTTCAATGACCTCTTCTGGTCAGGCAAGGCCACGGCGGTGGAGATCGCTCAGATCGGCCAGTACGCGGAAAACGTCTTCTTCGGCAAGCCCTGCGGGCTGATGGACCAGGCTGCCTCCAGCGTGGGCGGCGTGGTGTCCATCGACTTCAAGGACCCGGCTGACCCGGTGGTGGAGCAGATGGAGCTGGACCTCCACAAGCAGGGCTACGCCCTTTGCATCCTGGACTCCCACGCCAGCCACGCCGACCTCACCGGCGAATACGCCGCCGTCACCGACGAACTGCGGGCCGTCAGTCAGCACTTTGGCAAGGAGGTCCTGCGGGACATTCCCGAGCCTGACTTTTACGCCGCCCTCCCCGCCCTGCGGGAGAAGGCCGGAGACCGGGCTGTCCTCCGGGCCATGCACTTCTACGCCGACGACAGCCGGGCCCGCTGGGAGGCGGAGGCCCTAAAGGCCGGACTGTTCGACGACTTTTTGACCCTGGTGCGCCAGTCCGGGGAATCCTCGGCCACCTGCCTGCAAAATGTCATCCCCACCGGGGCAGTGAAGGAGCAGGCGCTGATGCTCACCATCGCCCTGTGCCAGCGGCTGCTGGGGGAGCTGGGCGCCGTCCGGGTCCACGGCGGCGGCTTTGGCGGCACGGCCCAGGCCTTCGTGCCCCTGGACGTGTTGGACGAGTTCAAGCGCCGCACCGAGGCCGTCTTGGGCGCCGGGAGTTGCCACGTGGTGTCCATCCGGCCCGTGGGCGGCGTGCGCATCGCGTAAAGGAGGTCTCCCGCTATGACAAATATCGACCTGGCCCTGGTCCAGCTGGTGGACTACGGCTTGGACCGGGGTCTCCTCTCCCCCGGCGACCGGACCTGGGCCCTCAACCGGCTGCTGCATGTGCTGGAGCTGGACCGCTTTGAACCGCCGTCCGAGACAGCGCCTGGGCCGCCCTTGGAGGTCATCCTGGGCGATATCCTGAGCTGGGCTGTGGCTCAAGGGCGCATCGACGGCGGCCCCGCCGGACGAGACTTGCTGGACACCGAGCTGATGGCGGTGCTGACGCCCCGGCCCTCGGAAGTCCGCGCTAAGTTTGCCCAGCTCTACGCCCAGTCGCCCCAGGCGGCTACCGACTGGTACTATCAGTTCAGCCAGGACACTGATTATATCCGTACCTACCGCGTTGCAAGGGATGTAAAGTGGGTGACCCATACAGAATACGGCCCGCTGGACATCACCATCAATCTCTCCAAGCCGGAGAAGGACCCCAAGGCCATTGCCGCGGCCAAGAACGCTCCCCAGAACGCCTACCCCAAGTGTCAGCTCTGCGCTGAAAACGAGGGCTACGCGGGCCGTCTGGACCACCCGGCCCGGGGCAACCACCGGGTCATTCCCATCACCATTCATAGCAGCCCCTGGTTTTTGCAATACAGTCCCTATGTATATTATAAGGAACACTGCATCTGCTTCAACTCTGCCCACACCCCTATGAAGATCGACCGGGCCTGCTTTGAAAAGCTGCTGGACTTCGTGGGCCAGTTCCCCCACTATTTCGTCGGCTCCAACGCCGACCTGCCTATCGTGGGCGGGTCTATCCTGAGCCACGACCACTTCCAGGGCGGGCACTACACCTTTGCCATGGAGCGCGCGCCCATGGAACAGGAGATCGCCTTCCCCGGCTATGATGACGTAGCCGCGGGCATCGTCAAGTGGCCCATGAGCGTGATCCGGCTGCGCTGCAAGGACCCCAAGCGGCTGGCAGACCTGGCAGACAAGATCTTGACCACCTGGCGGGGCTATACCGATGAAGAGGCCGTGATCTACGCCCAGACTGGCGGCGAGCCCCACAACACCATCACCCCCATCGCCCGACGGCGGGGAGCGGACTATGAGCTGGACCTGGTACTGCGCAACAACCTGACCACCGAGGAATTCCCCTTGGGCCTCTACCATCCCCACCCTGCTCTCCACCACATCAAGAAGGAGAACATCGGCTTGATCGAGGTCATGGGTCTGGCGGTGCTACCCGCCCGGCTGAAGGGCGAGCTGCAAAAGCTGGCCGACGCTCTGGTCCGCGGCGGGGACCTCCGGGCCGATCCCGATACGGAAAAGCACGCCGATTGGGCTGAGGAGCTTATGAAGGCATATACCTTTACAGAGGCCAACGTCATGGACATCCTCCATGACGAGGTGGGCAAGGTCTTTGCCCGGGTGCTGGAGTGCGCGGGCGTTTACAAGTGTACCCCGGAAGGTCGAAAAGCCTTTCTAAAATTTATTGAAAGCGTGAAATGAGGAGGTTTTTGGTATGAAAACGATCCTGGTGGCCGGCGGCGCCGGCTATATCGGCAGCCATATGGTGGCTCTGCTGGTGGAGAAGGGCTACCACGTGGTGGTGGTGGATAACCTGTGCACCGGCCACTGGCAAGCTGTAAAGGGAGCTGCCTTGCGGGTAGGCGATGTGAAGGACGGGGCCTTTTTGGACCGGGTCTTCTCGGAATTTGCCATCGACGGGGTCATCAACTTCGCCGCCTTCTCCCTGGTGGGCGAGAGCGTGGGCAATCCCTTGAAGTATTACGATAACAACGTGGGCGGCGCGGTGAGTATGCTGACGGCCATGAAGAACCACGGCGTGAAAAAGATCGTCTTCTCCTCCACCGCCGCCACCTACGGCGAGCCGGAAAAGCAGCCCATCGAGGAGACGGACAGGACCGACCCCACCAACCCCTACGGCGCGTCCAAATTGGCCATCGAGGGGCTTTTGAAGTGGTGCGACGGGGCTTACGGCATCAAATACGCCGCCCTTCGCTACTTCAACGCCGCCGGGGCCAACGTGGACGTGATGATCGGCGAGGACCACGCCCCGGAGACCCACCTGATCCCCATCGTCCTCCAGTGCGCTCTGGGCAAGCGGGACCATGTGGGCATCTTTGGGGACGACTACCCCACTTCCGACGGCACCTGCGTACGGGACTATATCCACGTCCGGGACCTGGTCTCGGCCCATCTGCTGGCCTTGGAATATCTGGACAAGGGCGGCCAGAGCGGGCCCTTCAACCTGGGCAATGGCGACGGCTACTCGGTCAAGGAGATCATCGACACTGCTCGCAAGGTCACCGGCAAACCCATTCCCGCCACGGTGGAGCCCCGCCGGGCCGGGGACCCCTCCACCCTCATCGCCTCCAATGCCAAGGCCAAGGCCGTGCTGGGCTGGGTGCCGGAGCGGGGGCTGGAGGCCATCATCGCCGATGCTTGGACTTGGCACCAGAGCCACCCCGACGGCTACGGCGCGTAAGCGTCTGCTCCCCCACAGCCAAAGCGCCTGAGCGAAATGCTCAGGCGCTTTTTTGACTTGCAATTTTTGGAGAAAGGATTATAATAGTTCCGGCCCCGCAAGGGGTACATATTGCGCTGTACCCACCGTGGACAGCAGCAGGAGGTATTTGTTATGGAACGGACCAACACGCGAAAACTCACGACCCTAGCAATCTTTACCGCACTCATTATCGTACTGCAATTGATCTCCGCCCTGCTCACCCGCTTCGTGCCCGCTCTTCCCTTCTCTATCACTCTGACCTTAGTCCCCATCGTCGTGGGAGCCGCCCTTTACGGTGTAGGCGCGGGCGCCTATCTGGGCGGCGTTATGGGCGCGGTGGTGCTGCTTTTCTGTATCATCAGTTTAGATGCTGGCGGGGCTGTGCTCTGGAACAGCAGTCCCCTGCTCTGTGCTCTGGTCTGTCTGGTCAAGGGCATCGCCGCCGGAGCGGTGGCGGCGCTGGTCTACCGCGCTCTTTGTGGCAAGAACGCCACCGCCGCTACCATCGTGGCCGGTATCTGCGCCCCCACTGTCAACACCGCACTCTTTGTGGCGGGAATGTTCCTTTTTTTTAAGGATACCCTGCTTGCCTGGACCGAGGGCTGGGCGGCCCAGACGGGCAACGCCGCCGATCCCCTGTTCTACGCTATCCTTGGCCTGGCTGGGATCAACTATCTGCTGGAGCTGGCGGTAAATCTGGTGCTGGCTCCTGTCATCGTCCGTATCATCAACGCCCGGAAAAAGTGATCTCAGGAGGGATTTTATGATCCTCGCCATCGACGCGGGCAACACCCATATCGTGCTGGGCTGCCTGGAGGGCGAGCAGACGGTATTCACCGCCCGCATCGCCACCGACCGCAAGAAGACCGCCGACGAATACGCCCTCATCTTCCGCAGCCTCTGCGATCTCCACCAGGTGGACCGCAAGGGTATCGAGGGCGCCATCGTGGCAAGCGTAGTGTCCGAGCTCACCGAGGCCATCCGCCGGGCCGCCGAGATCGTCACCCACCGCGCCCCCATTGTGGTGGGCGCGGGCATCAAGACCGGGGTCAACATCAAGATCGACGACCCCGGCCAGCTGGGCGCCGACCTGGTGGTGGGCGCGGTGGCGGCCACGGCCAAGTACGAAAAGCCCCTGGCCATCTTCGATCTGGGCACGGCGGACACCATGAGCGTCATCGACGCCGACGGACGCTTTCTGGGCGGCGCCATCATGGCGGGACCCCGCCTGGGCGTGGACGCTCTGGCCACCGGCACCAGCCAGCTGCCCCGGATCGATCTGGACCTGCCCCCCAGGGTCATCGGCTCCAACACCCTCCACGCCATGCAGTCGGGGGCCATCTATGGCCATGCCGCACTGGTGGACGGCCTTATCGACCGGGTAGAGGCGGAGCTTGGCAGGCCCCTGGCCAGCGTGGTGGCTACCGGCGGTCTGGCCAAGGTGGTCATCCCCCAGTGCCGCCGCTCCATCACCGTAGACGACAGTCTGATGCTGGACGGGCTGCGCCTCATCTACGAAAAGAACCAGGGCTGAACAAAAGGGCCGCTTCCCGGAGGAAGCGGCCCTTCTTATTTATGCGTTACTGCCCCTGGATATCCACGATGACGTATTCGCTCTTGCAGCCGGTGCGAAATTGCAGCGACCAGTCGGAGATGCCGGAGGTGACGATGAAGTCGGTATTGTCCCGGCGCTCATAGCCGTAGATCTGGTCGTCGTTGCCGGTGTATTGGTTGATGATATTGACCGGGAAGAGCCAGCCACCGTGGGTGTGTCCTGAGAGGACCAGGTCTACCCCCGCCTGGGCCTGGGCATCGTAGTCCTGGGGCTGGTGGTCGGCCACGATGATGTAGGAGTCCGGCGACATATCCCGGGCCCAGACCACACCAAGGGCGTCCGCCACCAGCTCATCCATGCTCATGCGCCCGCCGCGCATTTCCTCAGAGCGGTCCTTACGGCCCATGAGGTAAAAGCCGCCTGTGAGCCGCACGGTCTCGTCTTGCAGCACGGTGACACCGTTGGCCTCCAGCTCCGCCGCCAGGTCGTCGCCGTCGTAACCACGGATGGAGTTATCAAAATAGCCCTTGTCGTGGTTGCCGTAGACGTAGTAGACCCCCAGGGGCGTATCCAGGCTGCCAAGGCCCGCGCAGGCGGCGCGCATATCGGCCAGAGAGGTATCGTCGTCCACAAAGTCGCCGGCCACGATCACCACGTCAGGCTTCTCGCCCTGGAGCTTTGCCATCCACTGGGCAAAGCCCGCGCCGTCAAAGGTGGTGCCTACATGGGCGTCAGCCACCAGGGCCACGCGCAAACTGCCCACGGCCTTGGACGTGGGCACGGTGTAGTGAACGCCCCACACATGGTGGGCCATCACCCAGCCCACGGTCAGGTAGACCGCCGTGACGGTGATGGCCGCGATGCCCGCCCAGTAGCGCCGAAAATCCGCCTTGCGGAACTTCTTGATCAGGAAAAACACAAGGTCGCTCAATGCCCAGATGACCACCAGGTGCAACAGGGCCACCACGGCGCTGAACGTTCCCAGCTTGAGCCACAAGAGGCCGAAAACCAGCCCCGCCAACCCTGCCGAAACGACGATCCGCAGCCAGCGCCGGTCGCCGGACATCTTGGCCGTCCAGCCAAATTTGTAAAAGCGGCTGGTCAGGTAGACCCCCGCCGCCAGCGTCATCCCCGTCAGGATCAGCATCAGATACCGCCACCACACTGTAAGGCACTCCCCTTCTTTTTTTGACCCAGTATACGCCAAAATTATGACCATTTTATGAATGGTCAGGCAAATTCAGGCTTGACAACTTCTGAAAATCCGATATAATAATAGGGCTTGCCTATAGCTGCCTGGCCTTTTGCCGGGCCCCTGGCGCGGCGGCAAGCCCTATTTCCTTGTCTCCGGCGTGGACCGGAGGCCATTAGACCATAAGGAGGTGCACAAGACATGGCAAAGATCAACGGCAACTACGAGGTGGTTTACATCCTCAATCCCAACCTGGCTGAGGACGCCACCGCCGCCCTGGTGGAGAAGTTCAAGACTCTGGTCGAGAGCAAGGGCACCCTGGGCGAGGTCAACGAGTGGGGCAAGCGGCATCTGGCCTACCCCATCAACGATCTCACCGAGGGTTACTACGTTCTCATGACCTTCACCGCCACCCCCGACCTGCCCGCCGAGCTGGACCGTCAGCTACGTATCAACGACAACGTGATGCGGTCCATCATCGTCTGCAACGACGAAAAGTAAGGAGAGGCAGCTATGCTCAACAAGATTTTTCTGATGGGCCGCCTGGTGGCGGATCCGGAGCTGAAGCAGACCACCACGGGCCTGCCTGTGGCCACCTTCCGCATCGCCGTGGACCGTGACCGCAAGAACAAGGAGACCGGCGAGCGCGAGGCCGACTTTGTTACCATCGTGGCCTGGCGCAACACCGCCGAGTTCGTCTCCAAGTATTTCTCCAAGGGCCGCATGGCCATTGTGGAGGGCCGCTTGCAGATCCGGCCCTACACCGACCGGGACGGCAACAAGAGAAGCGCCACGGAAGTGGTTGCCGACAATATCTATTTCGGCGACTCCCGCCGGGATGGCGACGGCGGCTACCAGGCCCCCAGCGGCGGATATTCCTCCGCCCCGGCCCGGACCTACCCCGCGCCCCAGCCCAGCGCCTATGACGCGCCTGCCGCCGGCGCCGACCAGTTCACCGAGCTGGACGACGATGACGGCGAGCTGCCCTTCTGACAAAACCTGACCCGGTTGAAAACCGGGGAACGAAAGGAGTTTTCACCATGCCTATGGATCGTGAACAGCGCCCCCGCGGGCGTAAGCGCCGCAAGGTTTGTACCTTCTGCGTGGATAAGGTGGAGCACATCGACTACAAAGACGCCGCCAAGCTCAAGAAGTTTGTCTCCGAGCGCTCCAAGATCCTGCCCCGCCGCACCACCGGCACCTGTGCCATGCACCAGCGTCAGCTGACCGTGGCCATCAAGCAGGCCCGGCAGATCGCTCTGCTGCCCTACGTTACCGACTAAGCTCGGAACATAAGCCAAACTCCCAACGTCACATAGGGCGTTGGGAGTTTTTTTATACTCTGTCCATCAGTCACCCGGCAAAAGACTGGACACTTTTTATGGCCCGGGCGTTGCATTGCCCGGCAAATACCTGTATAATAGGTCTTGACGAAATTTGACGAAAAAGGAGGGGCTCTTTATGACCCGCAGACCCCTTTTGCGGCTGTCGGCTCTGCTGTGTGTGCTCTCGCTGTGCCTGACTGCCTGTGGCGGCGGTGGCCCGAAGGGTGTGAGCCGAGAGCGGCTCTTGGCCGACCACGCCGGACAGGAGCCGCCGGTGTCCACCGTAGCGCCCGAGGTCACCCCCACGCCCCAGGGTCCTGCCTCCAGCGACGCCCCCACCCTGCCCGCCGCCTCTGACTCTCCCCAAGGGCCGACGCCTACGCCCCAGGGGCCCGTCATTCCCGAGGGCTATGTGGCCTGGGGCAAAAATCAGGTGGTGGAGCATATCTTCTTTCATCCGGTCATCGCCTATCCCCAGTGGGCCTTCCACGACTGTGCCGCCTCCAAGAGCCAGCGGGAGGGGCTGGACGATTGGATGGTAACGGTGGACGAATACAACAAGATCCTCCAAAGTCTCTATGACAAAGGCTATGTGCTGGTGGACATCAACGACGTTTGGAAGGAGACCGTCAACGCGGATGGCCAACCCCGCATGGAGCGTCAGGAACTGGCCGTGCCCGCAGGCAAAAAACCGCTGATCATATCCTATGACGACACAAACTACTATGACTATATGCTGGAGCAGGGCTTTACCAGCAAGCTAGTGCTGGGCGAGGACGGGGAGATCTGGGCGGAGTGTACCGATCCCTATACCCAGGAGACCTTCCTGACCCAGGACCTGGACGCCATCACCATCCTGGATAAGTTTGTCCGAGCGCACCCGGACTTCTCCCCCTCGGGGGCCAAGGGCTGTCTGTCCCTCACCGGCTACCAGGGCATTCTGGGCTACCGCACCCAGACAGACCGCACCCTGCCGGAGAATGAGCAGGTGGTGTGGGAGCTTCAGCGGCTCCGTGAGCGCGCGGCGGTGCGGCCCATCGTGGCCAGGCTCCGGGAGACGGGCTGGACCTTCGGTTCCCACACCTGGGGCCATGTGAACCTGACTAACCGCTCCCTGGAGAAGACCCAGGAGGACACCCAGCGCTGGCTGGACGAGGTGGGCAGTCTGGTGGGACCCACCAAGATCCTCTTCTACCCCCACGGTGCCCGGCCCGACGGCGGCGACGACGTCAAGCAGACCGGCCCGGTATTCCAATACCTCCAGGAGCAGGGCTTCCGGGTCTTCTGCTCGGTGGGTATCGAAAGCTACTCTAAGGTGAAAAGCGACATCTCCGCCGTCATCTGCGACCGGCTCCACCCCGACGGCACCACCCTGCGCTGGCAGCGCAAGCGGTATTTGCAGTTCTACGACGCCAAGGACATCATGGATGTGACGGTCCGGCCCGACTTGGGCTACAAGTGGGGCGACTGAGAGGAGGCTCCTATATGACCCATGACGAGCTTGTGAAAACGGCCTTTACCATGCTGGAGCGTGCCTATGTGCCCTACTCCCACTTCCCTGTTGGCGCGGCCATCTTGTGCAAGGACGGCACGGTGTTTACCGGCTGCAACATTGAAAACGCCGCCTACGGCCCCACCATCTGCGCCGAGCGGACCGCCTTGTCCAAGGCTGTCAGCGAGGGCCATGTGGGCGATTGGGAGGCCATTGCCGTGGTGGGCAACAGCGCCGACTACTGCTGGCCCTGCGGTGTCTGCCGCCAGGCCCTTTATGAATTCTGCCCCGACCTCACCGTGCTGGTGGCCCGCGCCGACGGAGACTATGTGACTCTGCCGCTACGCAAGCTGCTGCCCTACGGCTTTGGCCCAGAGTCTCTGACCCAGGCAGAATAACGATCCACCTTCCTTTTCTACAAAAACCGGCAGATGATCTGCCGGTTTTTGTATTTTTTGCCATTTCCCGGGGAATGTGCTTGACAACCACGCTCTAACGTGCTAAGATACCCGCAACGATAGAGGCGCGAAGCCCATCAGTACCCCGAACACGCGGCCTGACAGCCGCCGGGAGAAAGGGAGTTTCGCCGAAGGCGGCAGCCGTGTCTGAGACTGCTTGCCTGGGCCGCATGGGAAATACCCGGCGGACTGTCACGACCAGTGGAGCGCTATCGTGCTTTGGAGCTTTGTGCCCCATGGGTCGTGACGCGCGGTCCATGGGGCTTTTTGTCGCCTCTTGTCGCCAACGAGAAAAAGGAGGAAGGATCAATTATGTACGCAACCGCATGGGCGCTTTTGCCGCCCGTCATCGCCATCGCCCTGGCCCTGATCACCAAGGAGGCTTACTCCTCGCTGTTCATCGGCATCATCGTGGGCGCCATGCTGGCCTGCAACTTCGCCCCCGCCGCCACGGTGGACGCCGTGGTCAACGACGGCTTCATCGAGGCCATCAAGGGCAACGCCGGCATCTTCCTGTTCCTGGTGATCCTGGGCGCTATCGTGGCCCTGGTCAACGCCTCGGGCGGGTCCGCCGCCTTTGGCCGCTGGGCGGAGAAGAACGTCAAGAGCCGGGTGGGCGCTATGCTGGCCACCTTTGTGCTGGGCGTTTTGATCTTCATCGACGACTACTTCAACTGCCTCACCGTGGGCAGCGTCATGCGCCCCCTCACCGACCGGCACAAGATCTCCCGGGCTAAGCTGGCCTACATCATCGACGCCACCGCCGCTCCCGTGTGCATGATCGCCCCCATCTCCTCTTGGGCCGCCGCCGTCTCCGGCGTCATCTCGGACAACAATCTGGAGCTGGGCTACGACGGCATGGAGCTGTTCGTCCGGGCTATCCCCTACAACTTCTACTCCCTGCTGACCTTCGTGTTCATCATCGGTCTGGCCTTTATGAAGTTCGACTTTGGCCCCATGAAGGTCAAGGAGCTGAGCGCCCAGCTGAACGGCGACCTGGGCGCGCTGGAGAACGCCGACAACGAAGAGGGCAATTCTAAGGGTAAGATCATCGACCTGGTCCTCCCCGTGGTGGTGCTCATCATCTCCTGCGTCTTCTCCATGATCTATGTGGGCGGCTTCTTTGGCGTGGACGCCTGGGGCGGTACAGACTGCGCCGGCGACTTCGTGGGCTCCTTCGCCAACACCGACGCCACCGTGGCCCTGCCCTGGGGCGGCCTCATTACTCTGGTGCTTACGGTGATCTATATGGTGGCCCGCCGCCTGATCCGCTTCAAGGGCGCCATGGAGTGCATCCCCAAGGGCTTCAACGCCATGATCCCGCCCATCATCATCCTGACCCTGGCCGTCAGTTTAAAGAACATGACCGGCGCTCTGGGCCTGGACGTGTTCGTCCACGACGTGATGCAGGGCGCCTCCTCCGGGCTCTACAGCATGCTGCCCGCCGTCATCTTCCTGGTGGCCTGCCTGCTAGCCTTCGCTTCGGGTACCTCCTGGGGCACCTTCGGTATCCTGATCCCCATCGTGGCCGCCGTCTTTGAGCCGGGCTCCACCCTGCTGATCGTGGGCGTGTCCGCCTGTCTGGCCGGCGCTGTGTGCGGCGACCACTGCTCCCCCATCAGCGATACCACCATTATGGCCTCCGCCGGTGCGCAGGTGAACCACGTCAGCCACGTGTCCACCCAGCTGCCCTACGCCATCACTGTGGCGGCGATCTCGGCGGTGACCTATGTGATCACGGGCCTTCTGGTCCACCTGGGCGCTCCCGCTCTGCTGGGTCTGCCCATCGGCATCGTCTTGACCGTCGGCACGCTGTTTGTTATCAAGACTCTGACGAACAAGAAAGGCCAGGCTCAGTAAGGTCTTCCCCCTGTCACGAAATCACAACAAGGGCACGCCCACGGGCGTGCCCTTTCCATCTCAAAGGAGGTGCCTTATGGCCGCGCTTCACTGCCCCTGCCTGGTGCTGGACCACGACGACACTGTAGTGGACTCCACCGCCCACGTCCACTACCCCGCCTTTCTGGCCTGCGCGGAGCTGCTGCGCCCGGGGCAGGTCTCTATGACGCTGGAGGAGTATTTTCGCATGAACTGCGACCCCGGCCTTAGCACTTACTACAAGGACGTGATGGGCCTGAGCGCCGACGAACTGGCTTTTGAGACCCGGTTTTGGATGGACTACGTGGCAAGCCACGTACCGGAGGTGTACGATGGTATCGCGGGTATTATCCGAGAGCAAAAGCACCGGGGCGGCTGGATCTGCGTGGTGTCCCACTCCCGGCGGGAAAACATCCTGCGCGATTATGCCAGGAGCGGTCTACCGGAACCCGACCTTATTTACGGCAGCGAGCTGCCCGCAGAGCGTCAAAAGCCTCAGCCCTGGCCCCTGCTGGACATCATGGACCGCCTGGGGCTGACCCCAGAGGAGCTGCTGATGGTGGACGATCTGCCCATAGGGCGGGATATGGCAAGAGCGGCGGGAGTCCCCTTTGCCGCCGCCACCTGGGCCCACGCCATTCCACAGCTCGAGGCGCAAATGGCCCAAGAACCTCTTTGCTTCAGAACACCTCAGGCCCTCTTTGACTATCTATTCAGCCCTTGACTGCCATCCTGGGCCGACAAACGTCTCTTTCCATCCGCCCTCCAGCTTCAAGAGGGCGATCTTCCGGTCTATCCCACCGGCGTAGCCTGTCAACCTGCCGCCGGTCCCCACCACTCGGTGGCAGGGCACTAGGATAGAGAGCCTATTATGCCCCACCGCGCCGCCTACCGCCCGGGCGGACATCCGCTCCAGGCCAAGCTGTCGGGCAATGTCCCCATAGGTCCAGGTCTCGCCGTAGGGGATGGCGGCCAGAATGGCCCAGACCTCCTTTTGAAAGTCCGTTCCGGTAAAGCGTATAGGCGGCGTGAAGTCCGGGGCCTGACCGGAAAAGTAAATGTCCAGCCACCTTTTTGTCTGGTGGAACACCGGCAGGTTTTTCTCCTGGCACTCCCGGTCCAGACCGCTTTTGTCATACTTCTGCCCATCGAACCAGACTCCGGTCAGCGCCTGACCGTCGGCGGCCAGGGTGATGGGGCCCAAGGGCGACTGATAAGAGGCTGTATACTGCATATTTATCACCTCATACGGCGTTTGAACAAACGCTCCCGATGCAAATACAAGGACACCCGCCGGGTGTCCTTGTATTTGGTGCGGGTATGGGGATTTGAACCCCAACGCCTTGCGGCACGAGAACCTAAATCTCGCATGTCTGCCAGTTCCATCATACCCGCGTGCGTGTTGCATTGCGCCATAGGCACAAGGTTTACTAAGCTCGCACTTTGTGCTCGCTAAGTAAAACTAGTGTACCATTTCCCCTTGCAAAAGTCAATCCGATGGAGCTATAATAATGCGATGTCCCACAAAGGAGGCTCCCTGATATGAAACATATTATCGCCGTGCACGACCTCTCCGGCTTTGGCCGGTGCTCATTGAGCGTGGTGATGCCCACGCTCTCGGCCATGGGCGTGCGGTGTTATCCGCTGCTGACAGCCTACCTATCCGCCCACACCGCCTTTCCCACTACCGGGCATGAGGTGTTTTTGGACCTCACCCGGGAGATGCCCCAGGTGCTGGAGCACTGGAAGGCCCTGGGCGCGCAGTTTGACGGCTTTTACAGCGGCTTTTTGGGCTCTGCCGAACAGATGGACACGCTGACGGCCTGTCTGCGGGACTTCCGGCGCCCCGGCTTTTGGGCCATGGTAGACCCCGTTATGGGCGACAACGGCCAGCCCTATCGGACCTACACGCCCCAGCTCTGCGCCCGGATGGCGGAGCTGGCCGCCCAGGCCGACGTCATTACCCCCAACCTCACCGAGGCCGCCATTTTGCTGGGCGAGGACTATGACCCCGACCCCAGTCTGGATAAGGCCACCGATTGGCTCAACCGTCTCAGTCTGGATGGCCGCCGTTCAGTGGTGCTGACAGGCCTTTCCCTGGCCCCCAGCACCCTGGGCGCGGGCTGTCTGGACCGGGAGACCGGCCAGGTATATACCGCCCAGGCGCCTTTGGCCCATGGGCGCTTCTCCGGCACCGGCGACCTTTTCGCCTCGGTGTGTCTTGGCAAGCTGCTGGCTGGGCAGAGCTTGTCCCAGGCCACCCAGGCCGCTGTGGACTTTGTGGCCAAGGCCGCCCAGGCCACTCTGGACCGGGGCGGCGATCCCCTGCAGGGCGCGGACTTCGAGCCGCTACTGGGGCTGCTCGCCCAGAGCTGAGTCTACGTCCTGGGTCGCAGCAGTCCCCGGCCCACACCTTGGGCCTGCAGTGCGGCCAGATAGAGGACGATGCCGAAGGCGGAGGTACTCACGCAGGACCAGAGCGCGCCAAGGCCTGTATCCAGCAGCTTGTGGAAGAGCAGTCGGCAGCAAAGGCCCATCAGAAGTGACCCCAGCCCCGGCGCTACCAAGGCGGTGAAGGTATCGGCCCGGATGCCCGAGCAGCGGCGGATATCCCACCAGTTGAGCCATGCGCCCACCAGGGAACTGACCCAAAGCCCAGTGACATAGCCCGCCATGCCGATGCGGGGATCGCCCACCAAAAACCAGGTGAAGGCCAGCTGCACCCCATCGCTAATGAGCATATTCCGGGCCGCGGCGCGCTGCCGGGCTAAGCCGTTGAGAGCGCTGCCCAGCACGGCTTGATAGCAGCTCAGCGCCACGCCTACCGCCAGCGGGAAAATATGCTGCCCGGCCTTTGGTTCGTTGAATAAGAGCGTACCTAAGGTAGGGCCGATGACGCACAGCAGCGCCATGGCTGGCAGGATGAGCAACGACGTGGCGTTCACCGCCCGGTTGAGCTGGGCCCTGGTCTCCCCCTCCCGGCCCAAAGACGAGGTCTGGGCCAGCTTGGGCACCAGCACCAGCCCCAGCGCGCCGATGAAGGCCGAGGGCATTAAGAGCATGGGCAAGGTCATGCCGTTGACAATGCCGAAATCGCTCATGGCCTCGCTCACCGTGGCCCCGCCCTTGACCAGCAACTGAGGGATCAGGATGGCGTTGGCCGAGCCCATCAGATTGCCAAGCAGCGCCGTGGCCCCCACAGGGACGGCGATGCGGGCGATCTCGCCCCGGAGGGCCCGGGGCTCCAGCCGCCCCAAGGGTCCGTGGCCCATATACCGCCGGAAGAGGGCGGTCAGCGCGGTGGCGGAAAACACCTCGCAAGCGCACATTCCCAATACGATGGCCCCCACGGTCCCCTCCCCGGTCCGGGGCCGCAGGATCAGCAAAAAGCCCAGCACGGCGAGGGCACGGATGACCTGCTCGGCCATCTCGCACAGCGCCGGCGGCGTGACCCGGCCCGTGCCAAAGAAGCAGTGCTTTTGCAGGTTTTCGATACCGGTGAGCAGCAGGCATGGTAACAGCAGGCAAAGCCCCAACCGGGTCCGGGCGTCGCCCAGAACGTAGACTGAGATGGGGTCGGAGAGCAGGACCGTCACTACCGCCAGCGGCGCCAGCAGCAGGAAAAAGATGTGGAGACAGCTCCGACGCACCTGCCGCACCGACCCTAGGTCCGACCGGGCCGCGTACCGGGCCGACAGCGTGGACGCCGCCACGGTGAGCCCTGCCGCCGTCAGCGAGCTCAGGACCGAATACACCGGCATGATGAGCTGGTAAAGGCCCATCAGCTCCGAGCCGATGAGCCGAGACAGGGCAATGCGGTAGAAAAAGCCCACCAGCTGGCCAAACAGGCCGCTGAAGGTGAGCAGAGCCGTGCCGTAGGTCATGCTGTCCCCTCTGCGCGCCACAGTGCCGCCCCCCTTCCCTCTACCCTATGCGCGCCTTGCCCCGGCAAGAACCGGGAAGGTAGGACAGCATTGCCCCTTGTGCTTTTGGCGCAAATGAGCTATAATGAGATAAACATAAGTTCGAGAAAGGAGGCGGCGGCATGGGATTTCTTCGAGGACCGCTGGATGTGAAGCTGCTGGTTTTATACATTATGAGCCGTGTGGCCGCGCCCATTAGCTTTGACGCTCTCACAGACTTAGTGCTGGACTGCGAGGAGGTGGACTACTTCCTCTTCGCCCAGGAGGTAGGCGAGCTGGTGACCCGGGGCCAGCTGGTGCTGGACGATGGCGGACTCTATACCATCACCGAAAAGGGCCGCGCCAATAGCGGCATTATGGAAGACAGCCTCTCCACCGCCATCCGGGGCAAGGCAAACCGCGCCCTGGCCGTTCTCAACGCCGCCCTGCGCCGGGACGCCCAGGTCACCGCACAGCTGGTGGACGAGGGCGAAGGCCGCTGTCATGTGGAGCTGGGCCTGACCGACGACGCAGGCCCTCTCTTCTCCCTGACCCTGGCCGTCCCCTCCAAGGAGCTGGGCGACAAGATCGTCCGCCACTACCACGACGCCCCCGAGGACTGCTTCAACGCCCTGTTGACCCTGCTGCTCCAGGGGCCAAAGGAGAACGGCTGAACATCGAAAAAATAGGGGGCGGCGCGAAAGCGCCACCCCTATTTATTATAAGCAAAATATTCAATAAGAAGATATAATATCAGCTTATTACTCCTTATCTTTTCCATTGGGAGACATATACAGGCCTCCCCTGTCATCCGTCTTCACAGCTCCACGCAGTAGCGGCGGATGAGGTGGCCGTCGGCGTCGGGCACCTTATTCTCCAAGGTCGCCTGGTAGTGGAGGATGGTACGCACCGAGGCGGCGTTGTCGTCATAGCAGTGGATGAGCACCCGCTCCAGGCCCAGCTCGTCCCGGCAGTAGGCCAGGGCCAGGCCCAGAAGCTCTGTGGCGTAGCCCCGGCGGCGAAGATCTGGGTGGATGCAGTAACCGATGTGCCCGCCGATGTGGGTCAGGGCATCGTTGAGGGCGTGGCGGATGTTGACGATGCCCACCATCTGCCCCTGGCCGTCCAGGGCCAGGAAGGTGTCACCGGGCATCCAGCCGGGGTTTTTGCCCAGGGCGTTGACGGTACGCCAGGTCTCATAGTCAGTCATGGTCTCCAACCCCGATGAGCCGTTGCACACCTCCCCGGCATCCAAAAAGGCCTGCCGATAGGCTCGGACCATGGCCTCATGCTCAGATGCTGGCCGCACCAGCGTCAGCCGTGCCGATAGGGTCTCCCCTTTCACCGCCACGCAGCGGCAGATGGGCTTGCCCTCGTTGTAAAATTTCTCCTCGTAGTCGGTCATCACGCCGCGAGGCCCGTTGGCGTGGAGGTCCCGGGTCACCTCGGTCAGCGTGTAGCCCGCCTTGGGAAACTGGAACAGGGACCACTCAAAGAGGTCCTTGTTGTCGGTCTTGAAATGGATCTCACCGCCGGCGGGCATCACTCCGGCATAGAGCCGCAGGAAGTCCGGATGGGTCAGCCGCCGCTTGGATTGCTGGCTGGAGGGCCAGGGGTCGGAGAAGTTCAGGTAGACCCGACTCACCTCGCCGGGGGCGAACCAGTCGGTGACGCCCCGGGCGTCGGCGTCGATAAAGCGGACGTTGACAAGGCCCAGTGCTTGGGCGCGCTCCATGGCCATGACCATGGCGTCGGCCACCCGCTCCACGGCCACAAAGAGCACATCAGGCTCGGCCTTAGCGGTCTCCACGGTGAAGCGGCCCTTGCCGCAGCCCAGCTCCAGCCGCACCTCCCGGCAGCCGGGCAGCAGCTTTGCCCAGCGGCCCTTATGCTCCCATGGAGTTTGGCATAAAAGCGCGCCCTGCCGCTCCATGCGCTCGGCCAAATGGGCCTTTTTCCGCATCCGCATCTCGTTTCTCCTCCGTTTCTTCGATAAAAAGCATTGTACCACAGCCAAGAAAACCTTGCAATCCCCTTCCGTTTCGATTATAATATCTCGTTGTATCCGGGTGTAGCGAAGTTGGTATCGCGCCTGGTTTGGGACCAGGAGACCGTGGGTTCGAGCCCCGCCACTCGGACCAAAAAAGCCTTGAAATCATAAGATTTCAAGGCTTTTTCTTTGCGGTTGGCACGGCACTACTTTACCGGGAGCTGGATCAGCTCGATCCCCTCGGTCTTGCCCAGGTTTCGGCTATATTGCTTTTGGGTGGAGTTGTTCCAATGCTCATGGACGCCCAGGTTGGAAACGGTGTGGCCCTGGCTGTCGGTGTAGGTCGTTTTCGAGGGGGCCTGGGACACCAGAGCCGCCTCATGGAGATAATTCTCCACCGTAGCGTTATTTCGCAAAGAGCCGTTGCGGCTGGTGACCGCCGGTTCGTTCATCAAGAAGTCGGCCCCTACGCTGTCGATGGCCACCGGGTCTTGGGAGACAAAGACGCTGGCGGTATAGTGGCCGTTGAAGGGCGCTTGCTGCCATTTGGAATTGTCGGCGGTGATGGACGCGCCCTCGCTGGGGGCGCAGATGATGGCGTCCAGCATATAGAGCACCGTCTTGCCGCCCAGGTCGGCGTTTGCCATCAGGTCTACCAGCGGGCTGTAAATGCCCATCTCGTTGCGGGTGAGCCATTGGTGGAGGTTGGCCCCCTCCGGGGGACGCATCAGGTTGCCGTTGAGAAAGGAGCCGAAGTGGTTTTTGCCGCACAGGGTGATGCCGTAGCTGTGGCCCTTCAAATTAGCCAGATTGATGACGTACTCCGCCTCGGTGACGCAGGTGGGCAGATAGTTGACCTTGCCGCTGAAGGGGTGAGACCACTGGATGGGGGCATTCTCATCGGCCACGCCGTTGTTCCGGCCTACAAAGTGTACACCGTCAAGCTGCCCTTGGGTACAAAGCTCCACCATGTACTCCGGGAACAGCCGGGACACGTCGTAGACGGTAATATCATAGGGAGCCACCCCCGCGTCCCGCACCAGAGAGGTGAGCAGGGCTTTGAGCAGCACGGGGTTTGTATAACTCATGGCGGTACGCCCAGAGGTATCGTCGTCCATAACGGCAGAGCCATTGATGTTGGCTTTAATGGCGATTTTTTGTCCCTTGGTATAGCCGCCGGTGAGGCCACGGCTCTGTCGGTTGGCGGCAAAGAGAGCCGTCCAGCCTTCCTTTGCTGTGTCCTTTCCACCCAGGGAGGCGATGGAGCGATCCACCATCGCTTGAATGGCGCTCTCGTCAAAGTGGTCCAACTCCCACCAGTAGCCGCTGCCGTCCCAGCTGACCGAGGCCGGATCATGGGCCCAGACCACCCGGCCAGGCATAGCACCCACAGCCGTGCCGTAGGGTTTATGCTGAGGATATACGCCGTCGTAGGGCAAGGATTCTTTCTCCTTTTCGGGCAAGTCCAGACCATTGATCCAGCTTTCCATCGTGCTGCGGGAGGTGCCGCTGGGGAAGCGCTTTCCAGTAAGCCAGTTGGCATTAGGTGCCAGAGGCTTGATAGTGCTGTCGCTATATCCGCTGGAGTGAGAGGTGCAGAAAGGAACAACAGTCTTACCACTAAAATCATAGCTTTCCAGGAAAGTGCTGATGATACGGGGTGGCTGACCGTGCCAGATAGGGTAGCCGATCAACACAACGTCGTAGCCATCCATATTATCCACAGAACCGTTAATTGCGGGGCGGGCGTCGGGGTCATTCTGTTCCTGGTCAGCTCGTCCGCCGGTATAATAGGCCAGGTCAGCCGAAGTATAGGGAACTTCTGGCACGATTTCATAGAGGTCGGCATCCAGAATATCTGCTGCATACTCCGCTAACGGCTTCGTGGTGTTGGTGGCGGAGAAGTAGGCCACCAGCACCCGGCTCCTGTCGGGCAGCGTTAGGTCCTGGGCGGGCAGGAGCGGGCGGGCATCCTTGTCCATCACAAAGCTCTTGAAGGTGCTCCCTTCCGGCAGTGTGTGCCCAAACTGGGCTACTACGGCAGCAGTCCCGGCCAGGACGGCGTTCACCGCACAGCCCACCATTTTTCCGCTATGATATGCCGCAGTGATCAGCGTGCTCTCAGGCACGCCGTCCAAGGCCAGCTCCAGCGTGTCCTCCTCCGCCTTCGTAACGGAAACAGCCGCCGGAGCGGCGCAGGCGCTCACCTGCAGGGTCATGACCAGTGCCAACAGGCAGATCAAAACTCGTTTCATAATAGATACCTCCTTATTTCAGGTACAGGCGGAAAAAGTTTTCAATCTTATCAAAGGGAATAACGTCGGTGCGGTCATAGAGGTCGGTATGCACTGCGCCGGGGATAATGAGCAGCTCCTTGTTGTCCCCGGTCAGCTTGGCAAAGGCGTCGCGGCTGAAATAGCAGGAGTGGGCCTTTTCCCCGTGGACCAGGAGGACGGCGCTCTCGATCTCCCCGGCGTAGGCCAGGATGGGCTGGTTGAGGAAGGATAGGCAGCCCGTCACATTCCAGCCGCCGTTGGAGTTGAGGCTCCGGGGATGATAACCCCGTGGAGTCTTGTAGTAGTCGTGGTAGTCCTTCACGAAAAAGGGCGCATCCTCCGGGAGCGGGTCTACCACCCCGCCGCCCAGGGTGTATTCTCCGCTTTTATAGTCAGCGGTACGCTGGGCGTTGAGGGTCTTGCGCTTCTCCTGCCGGGCCTGGGCGCTGTCCTCGGCGTCGAAGTAGCCCTTGGCGTTGACCCGGCTCATGTCGTACATGGTCATGGCGGCGGTGGCCTTGATCCGGGTGTCGATGGCGGCGGCGTTCAGGGCCATACCGCCCCAGCCGCAGATACCGATGATACCGATTTTGTCAGGGTCAACATTCTCCTGAACGCTTAGGAAGTCCACCGCCGCCTGGAAGTCCTCGGTGTTGATGTCCGGGGAGGCCATGTACCGGGGCGCTCCGCCGCTCTCGCCGGTGAAGGAGGGGTCAAGGGCCATGGTGAGGAAGCCCCGCTCCGCCATGGTCTGGGCGTACAGCCCGGAACACTGCTCCTTGACCGCACCAAAGGGGCCGCACACGGCGATAGCGGGCAGCTTACCCTCTGCCCCCTTGGGTGCATAGAGGTCGGCACACAGGGTGATGCCGTAGCGGTTGTGGAAAGTCACTTTCCGATGCTCCACCCTCTCGCTCTTGGGAAAGGTCTTGTCCCATTCCTGGGTCAACGTCAGCTTTTCTTCCATCCTACATTCCTCCTTGTTGTTTTGCTTTCTTTTCCATTTGATAAACGAGGTAATCCAGACAGTCAATTTTCTTTTCCGCCATATGGTAGTGTTCCAAAAGGCTTTTGCGGTGCTTGGCGAGAAGTGTAAGGGCCTCTTCCTCCCGTCTCTGCTCCATCAGTGACAGGCATCGCCCTGTCAGTACCGGGTCACAGCCCGCGTCCATCAGGTTTTGCCGCAAGGCGTCTTTGTCCTCCAAAGTCACCACCCCCTTCTGCCCTTATTGTATAAGCAGGGAAATGAAATAGCAAATACTTAGTTTCTATATCGTGTTATTCTTGAAACGAATAACGATTCCTGCTATACTATGGGCGGGAGGCGTTTATATGGAGCTTCGCGTTTTACGATATTTTCTGGCCGTAGCCCGCGAGGGCAGCGTTACCCATGCGGCGGAACGACTGCACATTTCTCAGCCTACATTATCCAAGCAGATCAAGGAGCTGGAGGCCGAGCTGGGGAAGAAACTGTTTACTCGCAGCAGCTTCAGCGTTCGGCTCACAGAGGAGGGGATGCTCCTTCGCAAACGGGCGGAGGAGATTCTGGACATGGTAGATAAAACTGCGGACGAATTTAAGGCGCTGAATGAAATTACAGGCGGCGACATCCGCATCGGCTGTGCCGAATCCGATGGGATCAAGCATCTGGCGAGACGGATCAAGGTTTTACAGGAGAGCTATCCCCGCATCCGGGTACACCTGTATAGCGGCGACACGGACGATCTGGCGGAACGGCTGGATCGTGGGCTGCTGGACTTTGTGGTGATCTCTCAGGAAGTGGATCTGTCCAAATATAACTATCTGAAACTGCCCGCCATCGACACCTGGGGCGTGATCATGCGAAAGGACAGCCCCCTTGCCGCCAAGGAGGCTGTCCAGATGGAGGAATTATTGAATTTACCCATCATCACCTCCCGCCAGGGGATCCGGGAGGATCTGCCCAAATGGTTTACGGAGAAGTTGGATCAGCTGAACATCGTGGCTACCTTCAATCTGGCCTATAATGCCGGTATTCTGGCGCGGGAAGGGTTGGGGTACGTCATCACCTTTGACAAGATCATCAGCACGGGCGCCGACAGCGAGCTATGCTTTCGGCCGCTGGCGCCAAGATTGGAAACGCCGATGTACCTCATCTGGAAAAAGTATCAGGTTTTTAGCCCCGTAGCTGAGTTGTTGCTGAATGAAATAAAGCGTCATTTGGGGCAAGTACAGGACGATCGATAACACCATGATCGCTTGAGCGTTGCCGCGCTCTGTGCCGAAATAGTTGTAGAAAAAGTTTTATCCCGCTTTGGGACCGCAACAGGGCGTAAAGCAGGCCCGTGGAGCGGGGGAAATCAAGCCGCAAACCTTCGTAACACTTTTTGCATTTTTTCGCTGACGGGCAGCTGGGAAATGTCTTCCTTGCTCAGCGTCCTGGTCACCAGGATCAAGGCCGCGTACAGAATGACCGCCGCCAGGATCGTCAGGAAAACAGCCGCATCGTTGGAGGAAAAGGCGCGGGCGGTGACGGAATAGACCGCCTCCGCGCCAACAGCCATTGTGCCTGTGCAAAATAACGGCTTGACCAAATACCGCATGGCAGGCAGCTTTAAGGGAAATGCCTTTCTGAGATGATAAAGTCCGATGCAAAAGGCGACCAGATTACACACGATAGAGCCTATGGACGCCCCGTAGATGTTGACAGAGGGAAGTCGGATCAGGATGTGGTTGCACACCACCTTCGCGATCACGCCGCAGAGCATGGCGCGGGCCGTTACCGTCACCCTCCCCAGCCCCTGTAGGCTGCCGCTTATGGTCTGGTTCATGGCCGCGAAGACCATACTGACCGCGCCCAGCTGGAGGAATTCATAGCCTTCCGGGGCGTTTTGGTAGATCAGCTGATAGATGGGCCGGGCCAGGACGATCAGCCCCGCCGCGCAGGGAAAGATCAGCAGAACGGACACCATCAGGGAAAAGGAGATCTTCCCCCTTGCCTCCTTTCGATCTCCTTTCGCAAGGGCGGAGGCAACGGTAGGTACCAGCATGGTTTCCAACGCGATGTTCAGCGCCAACGGCAGATTGATCAGAGAATCGCTTTTGGACAGCATCCCGGCCAGCCTCACCGCCTCCGCGTTGAGGGCGGCGGCGCTGGGAATACCGGCTTTTCCCGGTATTCCATCCGCAAAGGCGACCGCGATCCCGCGGGTGATCGTGCCGGTATCGATGACCCGTCCCACCGAGAGGATGATGGCCCCCAGGGACGCAGGGATGGAGAGGGCCAGGATCGACCGGCATAGCTGCCAGACGCTCTCTCCTCCGGGGCTGGGCAAAGGGGCGCCTCCTTTGTGCCGAATATAAAATAGCGCCAGATAACCCGCGCTTGCCGCCGTTGCCACCGTGGTAGCCAGGTTGGCCCCGGCGGACATGACCTCCGCCGAATAGGCCGTCAGCGCCAGCACGAACAAGACGGTCAAAACGGACTTGACCACCTGCTCCAATACCTGAGACCGGCTGGACGCCCGCACGTCACCCACGCCGAGAAAGTATCCCCGGATCACGGAGGAAACGCAGACGAAGGTGATGGATGGCGCCAGCGCCCGGAGTGTATGCTGCGCGCCGTCCATGTTGAGGATCGACCTTGCGACAAGATCCGCCCCGAAGAAAAGCAATGCGGAGCATAGGGAACCAATGCCAAAGAATAAGACCAATGCCGTCTTGAAAATGCGGTATGCGCCGCCCCGGTTTCCTGTGGCCTCCTGCATGGCTACCAGCCGGGAAACGGCGCTGGGGATCCCCACGGAAGAGACCGCCAGAAGCAGGGTATAGAGATGAAAACCAGCGGAATAAAAGCCGTTTCCCACATCCCCAAACCCTTCTACATTGGTGATCACCAAGCGATAGAGCAGCCCCAGCGCCTTTACCGCCAGCTGGGAGCAAAACATGGTCATGACCCCGGAGAAAAACAGCGTGTTCTTTTCGCCCTTATGTCGATTTCTCATGGGCGCCCCCACGATCTGTTTCCATGTTCATAATATCCTCTTGCCCCGCCTGCTCCTTTTGCGCCGTCACCTTTTTCAGCCATTCCAGAAGTAGCAGGACCCCAATGCCCAAGAGGAAACCCACCGGCTGAAAAGTTGCGAGGGAGAGCGGCGGTCTCGGGACTGAGAGGGTCGTCGGCCCCATGACAATGGATGCCGCTGAGCCGAGCATAAGGCCCAGGATCAGGTATAGCATTTGGCTACGGTATTTCCGCAGGGCGTTTCGCAGAGCATGGATGGAAATCGCCGCCCCTGTCAGGATGCCGAGCCCCAGCGCCATCAGCCCTGGAAGCACCGCCAGATCAAAATGCAACAGGGCATGGACCGCGCTGACGGTGGGAAGATAGACCCCCATGATCAGCAGCAGCGTGGAGCCGGAAACGCCGGGCAGCACCATGGCCATGATCGCCAAAGCGCCGGATAAAAACAGATAGCCATATTGCGGGGGTTGCAGCTGGACATAGTTGACCGCCCCGCTGCCGACTGGTAAGGCGTGGAAAAAGGTCAGGGCGCAGACCAGAAGCATGCCCAGCGCGGCAAAGGTGAGGTTGCGGTATTTCCCGATCACCCACCGCTTTTCCTCCTTGACGATAAAGGGGATCGCCGCCAAGGTCAGCCCAAGGAACGCGGAGCTGAGGAAGTAAATATGGCTTTCAAAGAGCCGGGACAGCACGGACACGGAGAGCAGCAGCCCGATTCCCCAGCCCGCCCCCAGCTTTATCAGATAGAAAAAGGCAGACCTTCTTGCGGTGTTGCTTTTCCCAAACAGGCTGTGTAGCGCGCCGATAAACCGCTCGTAAAAGCCCAGGACAAAGGCCACCGTTCCGCCGGATACCCCTGGGACACTGTCCGCCAGCGCCATGCAGAAGCCTTGAAATAAGTTCAGCAGCATATCATCTCATCCTTTTTTCTTTGCCGCTTTCAGATCTCCCGTCCGGGAGACCAGGGCGTAACCCGCCCAGCCCAGAAGCACGCCCAGTAGCGTCCCCGCCAGCACGTCAGTGGGATAGTGGACGTAGAGGTACAGCCGGGAAAAGCCGATCAGCGCCGCCAAAATGAAGGCCGGGAGGTATAGCCTGCTTTTACTGAAATAGAGAGCGAACGCCGCTGCGAAGGAGGCCCCGGTGTGCCCGGAGGGAAAGGAAAAATCGTCGGGGCGGGGTACCAGAAGCCCTACGGCCGTATTGATGTCGCAGGGGCGTACACGGGCCACAAAGGGTTTTAGGACCAGATTACAGCAGACGACCTCCAGCGCGAGAGCCGCCGCCATGGCGGCCCCCGCTTTACGCGTTTTGGGATGGAACAGAAGTCCCAGGCTCATCACGGCCCAGATCGCCCCGCTGTCCCCCAGATGGGTGATCAGCGGCATCACCGCATCGCCCAGTCCGCTGCGAAGATGGACCTGGATAAAGTCTAGCACGGAGAATTCCCAGGTCAGCATGTGGCTTCTCCTTTAGAAGCGGCGCCCTCCAGCTTTGTGCCACAGGCGGGGCAAAACCGGGAACCTATCGGACAGTCTGCGCCGCAAGCCGGACATTTTCTGACCATGGCGCCGCCGCAGGCGGCGCAATAGGCCGCCTTATTATCCTGCCAGCGTCCACAATCGGGGCATTTCTTCCGGAGGAAGCCGCGGACAATGGCGAACAAGATAGCCGCGCACACATTGCCCAGCAATCCCAGCACACCCCACAGCGGCCCATTCATCCCGGATAGCACCGCCGCCTGATAGAGCCACACCGCTACCAACAGCCAAAAGCACAGCGCCAGCAAACTGCAAAGCAGGATGGTGACGCCCACGGAAATGACCGCGGCGGTGGAGGGACAGCTGACGTTGGAGTAAAAAATATTCTCTGCGTCCAGTCGGTCTCTGTGCGCCTCTTCCCTGTCATAAACGTTGTTCTGAAAGTCGTGTTCCCACCGGTCTCTTTGTTCATGCGCACTCTGAGCGGCGGTGATGACCTGGCCGATCTGGGGCGCAAGCAACGCGGCGGATGCCCCGCCGCCCAGAAGGGTCACGCACAGTACGGCAATGATCCAGCGCTTGAGCAGCTTACCGAAGCTGGCGGCCATGATCTTTTCCTGTAACTTTTTCATAAAAGCGCCTCCTGTCTCTTGGATGAGCACAGAATAGCAGACGATGTTAAACCAAGTTTTTGATGGAGTTAAACAAAAGATAAAATCATTCCCGGAGCGCGGCCGCGCTCCGGGAATGCTCCTGCCAATCGGTCTATTTCCCCTGGAACCGGTATCCCGCGCCCCAGACCGTCTGAATGTACCGGGGCTGCGATGGGTCGGGCTCTATCTTCTCCCGCAGCCGGTTGATATGGACGGCCACGGTGGCGTTGTCTCCCATGGCCTCCAATCCCCATATCTTTTCGTAAAGCTCCTCCCGGCTGAACACGATGTCCACATGGAGCATGAAAAACAGCAGCAATTCGTACTCCTTATTTTTCAGCTCCACCTCCAGGCCCTCCACATAGAGGCGGTGGGTGTCGGTATGCAGGCTGAGGCCGCCGATCCTGATCTCAGCGGTTTGTTTTCTCCCGCCGGTGAGTCGCTCGTAACGGGCCAGATGGGCTTTGACGCGGGCCACCAGCACGCTGGGGGAAAAGGGCTTCTCGATATAATCGTCCGCCCCCAGGCCCAGGGCCCGGATTTTATCGATGTCCTCCTGGCGGGCTGTCACCATCAGGATGGGCGCGTCGATGCTCTCCCGGAGCTTGCGGCACACCGTAAAGCCATCCATGCCGGGGAGCATCACGTCCAGCAAGATCAGGTCATGGCCGCTCTGCAGGCCCTGTGAAAACCCGGCCTCCCCATCGGCGGCAATGTCCACCTGACAGCCGTTCAGTTCCAGATAGTCCCGCTCAATGGCGGCAATATCGGGATCGTCCTCAATGATCAGAATTTTTGGCATGGCCGTCCTCCTTGGGCAGACAGATGGTGATCTCCAATCCTCCGTCCGGGGCGTTTTGAGCGGTGATTGTCCCGCCCATACGCTTCACCATCCGGGCGGCGATGGCAAGCCCCAGGCCGCTGCCCTTCGCAGGGTCCTTGCGGGCCAGGTCGCTGCGGTAGAAGACGTCAAAGAGCCGTGGCAGGGCTTCCTCCGGCACGCCGGGGCCGTCATCGGTCAGGGTAATACGGCAATGCGCCCCGGCCTCATCCAGGTCGATCCATAGCTGGCCTAAATCTGCCGTCTTGTATTTGGCGCTGTTGTCCATGATATTGGTCAGCATCCGGCGCAGCAGCGACCTATCCGCCGTGACGTGCACTGGGTAAAGCTGTTTGACCGATACCTTCAGCCCCTTGCTTTGGTTCTCTTGCGCTGTCTCCGCAATCAGAGCTGAAACCAGTTCATCCAGCCGGAGGGCCTGTGGTTCCATCGGGTACTCCGCCATATCCAGCTTGGAGAATAAGAACAGCTGGGACACCATGCGGTCGATGTCCTCCGCCTTCGTTTTGATAGTCAGCAAGTATCGCTGCCGTGCTTCCGGCGTTTTGGCCACGTCATCCAGCAAACCCTCTACATAGGCTTGGATGGAGGTCAACGGGGAACGCAGGTCATGGGAAATGCCAGCCAACAGTTCCTTTCGACTCTCCTCCTCTTGCCGGGTGTGATCTACGGAGGTTTTCAGCCGTGCGGACATTTCATTGAACGCCTCGCACACTGGGGCAAACTCGTCTTCCTCTTGGTAGTCGATGCGGTAGTCCAGATTGCCATTCCCGATCTCCCCAACGCCTTCGGACAAAATCATAAGGGGTCCGTTGATCTTCTGGAACACAAAGTGGATCAAAAAGCGATTGGTTCCCCAGATGGCCGCCAGTACTGCGCACAGCAGCACAAGCACGATCAGGACAATCGCCACTTTTATGCCGGAGAGCACACTTGATCGCAGTCCGTTGGCCTGGAGCGTTTCCCCCAAACTGTCCAGCAATTCTTCCTCCTCCAGCGGCAGAACGCCGCCGTTTTGGAGCATGAGCCACAGCAGCGCAATACAGCATACTCCCACCGCCAAAGCGACAATGACGGGGACTACGATCATCAGAATATTGGAGATAAGCAGTCTTTTTTTGATCGTCATGCGGCACCTCCCCATAGAAACACCGCCAGTATAGCATATTCTTTGCGGAAAGGCTTAAACTGGAGATAAACTATGGACGGCAATAGCCGGGGGTCCTGATGGGAACAGGACCCCCGGCTTTTTCCCTCGCTCATACGTCCGGCGCCTGCAACGGAAACCGGACAGAAATGGTAGTACCTTGGCTGGGCTCGCTTTGCAGCTCAATGACCGCGCCGTGATACTGGGCGATGTGCTTGACGATGGAAAGGCCCAGCCCGGTGCCGCCAGATGCCTTGGAGCGGCTCTTGTCCACCCGGAAAAAGCGTTCAAACACCCGGTCCTGGTATTCCGCCGAGATACCAATACCGGTATCCTTCACGGTGACTACGGCCTCCTTCTCTCCGCGTGCGACGGAAATATCCACGCTTCCGCCCTCCACATTGTACTGAATGGCGTTATCGCAGAGGTTGTAAAGCATCTCATACAAAAAGCCGGAAACACCGTTCACACGAACATTCTCCCCTGTCACGGCGACCTGGACCTGCCTTTTTGCCGCGCTGTCTTGCAGGGCGGCTGCGGCTTTCTGCGCCGTCTCCAGGAGGTCAACGGCTTCCGGCGCCGGCGCGCTCCCCTCGTCCAGCCGGCTCAGATGGATGATATCGTCCACCAGAGCCACCAGCCGCGCCGCCTCGGTGTAGATAACGTCGGAAAAACGGGAAATATCCTCCTGGCGCACCATTCCGTTTTTCAGCAGCTCCGCGCTGCCCAGGATAGATTGCAGCGGGGTCTTCAGCTCATGGGACACGTTGGCGGTAAACTCCCTGCGGCTGCGCTCGGCAGCCGCCTGCTCGGTCACGTCAAAGGCCAGCAGCGCCGCGCCGATCACGATCCCGTCCGATTCGATCCCACTGATATCAAATTGAAATTCCCGGTCGTTTCGCGTTTCGCGGATCTCGCCGTGTCCGTCCTCCAGCGCCGTTTGAATGGCAAGATACAAACTGTGATCCCGGTCCACCGTCAGAAAATCCTGCCCATGGCAAGATCGCTCCGCCCCGAAGATCTGCCGCGCCGCCGGATTGATGCTCAGGATCTTCCCGGTGTTGTCCAGCAGCACAAAGCCCTCCTGCATATGGCCGGTGATCTGTTCAAACTCATCCGTTTTCTTCTGCAGATCCCGAACCTGGGCGGAGATCTGCTGGCGCTGTTGATGGATCCGGCGCAAAAGGGGCGTCAGCTCCTCATAGGCGTCGTTTTCCAACGGATGCTCCAGATCCAGCGTATTGAGCGGGCGGACGATCCGTTTGGACATCCAGCCCGCAAGGACGGCGGACAGGATGATGGCCAAAACCACGACCAGCAAGATAGGCTGGAACATTAACAGCACCAGTGTAAGCAACGTGTTCCGGCTGATAGAAATGCGCAGCACCGTTCCGTTGTTCAGTAGCCGAGCGTAATACAGCGTCCGCTGGGTCAGGGTGCTAGAATAGCGCACGCTGCTGCTCTCGCCAGAGGTGAAGGCCTCCCGGACTTCGATGCGGTCCGCGTGGTTATCCATCTGGTCTGCAGAGTCCACCGTATCGAACAGGACCGTTCCATCCGACGCGATCCAGGTCAGCCGGTAATCCGGCGTCCACGGATAGCGGTAGTCGCGGGAGGTCAGCTTTTCAAAATAGTCCTGCCCGCTCTCCTCCACCGCGTAGGCGGCCAGTCTCAGCTCATCCTTGAGCTGGTGTTCCTGCACAGAGCCAAAGTACTCGTACAGACACCCCATGATGATGACCAAACTGGCCAGCAGTACCGCCGATGACGCGGTCAGAATAGAGCGAAATATCTTTTTTGTCATAGCGTTTCCCTCCAGCCGGCGGCTCCCACGCCCCCGAATACTCTCCCCCGGCTCTCTAGCGCGTCAGGGCAGCGCGTATTTATGGATATACTCCCGGTAGCGCTCCTGAAAATCCTCGCTGTCGTCGCGCATCTCACGCAGAGATCGATGCAGGTCAAAATTGTCATGGGCGGCGTCTATCACACACCCGGCAATATTGGAGCAATGGTCCGCCGCGCGCTCCAGGTTGGTCAGCATATCCAGCCACGCAAAGCCCGCGTCGATGGTACAGCCTCCCTTTTGCAGCCGCAGGATATGGCGGGTACGCAGGCGCTCCTTCAGCCGGTCGATGACCTGCTCCAGCGGCTCCACCTTGGCGGCGGCTGTCAGGTCGTTGTGGAGAAACGCGGCAAGGGCCAGATCCAAAATATCGTTGACCGCCGCGGAGATCACCGCCAGTTCCCCCGTGGCCGCCTCGGTGAGCCGCAGGTCCTTGCTGCGCAGCTCCTCCGCGGATTCCACCAGGTTGACCGCATGATCCGCGAGACGCTCAAAGTCCCCGATCATCTTCAGCAACTTCGCCGCCTCTCGACTGTCCGCTTCGCTGATCTGCCGGGCGCTCAAGTTGACCAGGTAAGTCCCCAGCATATCCTCGTCATGGTCGGTCTTGGTCTCCTGCTCCCGGATAGCGGCGGCGGCTTCGGGTGAATAGTCCCGCAGCAGGTCAAGCGATCCCTTTAGGGCCGACACAGCGGTCTGAGCCATATCGGCGGCCACGACCTGGCACCGCTCCAGAGCGATGGAGGGGGTGGTAAACAGCCGCTCGTCCAGCTCGGAAAAGGTCTCCGGCTGCTTGGCGTCCGGGACAAGGGCCGTCACCAGCCGCTCCAGAAGGCCGGACAGCGGCAGCATCAGCACCGTGCACAGGACGTTGAACACCGAGTGGGCCACGGCAATGCCCCACAGGGACGCCGGCTCATCCAGCAGAGGCAGATGGAGCAGCCACCGCGCCAGGCAGAAGACCGACAGCCACACCGCCGTTCCGATGATATTGAAGCAGAGGTGGACCATCGCAGCCCGCTTGGCGTTCTTGTTGGCCCCCACCGAGGAGATCAGCGCCGTGACGCAGGTACCGATATTCTGGCCCATGATGATGGGGATGGCCGCCCCATAGGATACCTGACCGGTGGCCGCCAGCGCCTGCAAAATGCCCACGGAGGCGGAGCTGGACTGGATGATGGCGGTCAGGGCCGTACCGGCCAGCACGCCCAGGACCGGGTTTTTGAACAGGAGAAACAGCTGCTGGAAGGCAGGAACGTCCCGCAGTCCGGCCACCGCGCCGGACATGGTCTCCATGCCGAACATCAGCGTGGCAAAGCCCAGCAGGATCATGCCGGTGTCTTTCTTTTTCGCGTCCTTGACGAACATATAGAGGATGATCCCCACAAAGGCCAGCACCGGTGTGAAGGACGAGGGCTTCAGGAGCTGGATAAACAGGTTCCCGCTGTCGATACCCGCCAGGCTCAGGATCCACGCCGTGACCGTGGTGCCGATGTTGGCCCCCATGATGATATTGATGGCCTGCTTGAGGGTCATGAGCCCGGAATTGACAAAGCCCACCACCATGACGGTGGTGGCGGAGGAGCTCTGGATCACGGCGGTGACACCAAGGCCGGTCAGCAGTCCGGCCACCTTGCCGGTAGTCAATGTTTCGAGCAGGGACCGAAGCTGCCCCCCTGCCCGTCTCTCCAGCGCCTGGCCCATGATATTCATGCCAAACAAAAATAAGCTCAGCCCGCCGATCAAGGTAAGCACATTGAAAATATCCATGCAAGGTTTACCTCCATGTTATCTCCTTTTCTTGAAGATAGCAAGAGGGTTGTAAAATTTACTATCAGCGTTGTGTAAAATCCATGTAAAGTCAACGGGGAGCTCTCTGGAAGTCCTATTTACTCCACGCCGGTCAGGAGGATGTCCCCCTTGTCCTCGGCACTTTTTTCAGCCGTTCTACGGGTATAAAGGTAGAGGGCCGCCACCAACGCGGTGGAGAGGAGGTCCGCCACCGGCTGTGCCCACGCCAGCCCGGCCGCGCCTAAAGCGGCGTTCAAAAGAAACAACGCCGGGATATAGATCATCCCCTGTCGGCTGAGGTTGACGATCAACGCCGCCGTGGCCGCGCCCATAGCTTGAAGCGCATTGCTGAACACATAGAATACGCCGAACAGGAAGCTGGTGGTCAGCAGGATGCGGACAAACTGTACCGCATAGTCAAAGGCAGCCGCATCGGTGAGGAACGCGCTCACGATCCCATCCGCAAAGAGATAGCATACCCCGGTCATAACTACGCTGAGCGCCAGCGAAAACGCAAGGGAAAACTTCATCACCTTTTTGAACCGCTCCCACAGCTTCGCTCCAACGCAGTAGCCTAAAAGGGGTTGGACCCCCTGCCCAAAGCCGATACAGATCATGCCGGTCATCATCGTCACCTTCATGGCCACGCCGATCCCCGCCAGCGCCATGTCGCCATAGTCTGTCATAAGAGCGTTGACGATGATCTGGCTGACGCTCATGAGCAGTGATCCCAAGGACGCCGGAATACCAATAGACAAAACGCCGGAGCATACGCCGCCGCCCAGGGCGCAGTCTTTGGGATGAATACTGAGAGTGGATCTTCCCCGCAGAAAATATAGGATATAGTAGCCTGCACCAACCACATTGCCGATCACAGTGGCAATGGCCGCACCAGCAATATCCCATCCGCAGACCAGAATAAAGATCGGGTCTAAAACCACGTTGAGAAGGTTGCCTATGAGCTGGCCCATCATAGCTTTCCCGGACTGCCCCTCAGCCCGGATCACGTTGGAATAGCAGTTCCCGACCAGGACAAAGGGACCGCAGCAGCTTACGATGGTCAGATATGTTTTGGCGTATTCCCAGGTGTCCGGCGTGGCCCCGATCCAGCCGAGGATGTTCTCCATGAACAGCAGGAAAAAGGCCGACATAGCAACGCCCACCGCAACGCAGCCCCACATACAGAAAGAACAGACCTTTTTCGCGTAGTCCTGCCGTCCCTGCCCCAGCGCGCGGGAAATGACCGAGGTGCCACCCATGCCAAACACGGTGCCGACTGCCATGAAAATCAGGAATACCGGCGTGGCCAGGGAGACGGCAGCCACCTGGAGCGCGTCATGGGTCTGGCCGATAAAGAAAGTGTCCGCCAGGTTGTAGATCAATACCATCAACATGGCCGCCATTGCCGGCAGGGCGTTTTTCATGACCGCCTGTGGGACCGGCGTATCGCGAAACAGCTCGTTTAAATTATTCTTCATAAATTCCTCCCAAATCTTAGCAAGATATCAATAGCAAGCTATTATTATGTCGTAAGAAAATACCCGCTCCCGGGTATTTTCTTACCGCAACGTATCGCAGACCTTTTTGAGTAGAGAATAGAAAATGCCTTTTTCCGTCTCTGTCAGTCCGGAGAGCAGACGCTCCTCCGCCTGTATGCGGTACACGTCGGTCCTTTGCACGCGCTCCAGGCCCGCAGGCGTGAGCTTGACGAGCTTGACGCGCCGGTCTTGAATGTCGCCAAATACCTGCACCAGGGCTTTCCGCTCCAAGCGGGAAACGATCCCCGCCACCGTGGACTGCGCCACATGGAGCCGCCGTTCCAGCTCCTTCAAGGTAAGCTGTCCGTCCGAGACGGCATGCAGTTCCAAAAGCGTGCCCAACTGCGTGAGCGTCAGGTCCTGGCCGCGAAGAACATTGTTCGCATTCTTCTCCAGCTCATCGTTGATCATTTTCAGCAGCGGCCCACACTCCTGCCGTTTTTTCATTGGCGTGCCTCCTCTCCGCAAAATATAATAGCATGCTTTTGCTTTGATGTCAATAGATATCCATCGGAGCTGTTAAATTCGTCGATGGTCGGAAGGGATCAGCCTTCAAAATAGGCCGCGATCTGTTTCATCTTCGCGCTTTGGGGGGTATGGAAAGGGCAACGCTGGTCGCAGTGGCCGCAACCAACGCAGGCCCCCGCTTTGACGCTCAGCTTGTCGTAGTGGCCCGCCGCCATGTCGTCCCCTACCTGGGCCAGGTCGTAGTATTTATTCACCAGGCCGATGTCGATCCCGGCGGGACAAGGGAGGCAGTGGTTGCAGTAGACGCAGTTGCCCAGAGCCGCCGCGGGGGTGAACTGACCGATGACGGAGTAGTCCTTCTCCGCTTCAGGCGCGTCACCAAAGCCCAGCAGGGCCTTCAGATCCTCCATCCCCCGCACGCCGGGCACCACCGCCAGGACACCGGGCCGGTCCAGGGCGTACTGGATGCACTGATAGCGGGTCATGGCGATGCGGAAGGGCGAGGCCTTTTCGCTCAGCAGTTTGCCGCCGTGGAAGGGCTTCATCACCGAGATGCCCACACCCTCCGCCTGACAGCGGCGAAAGAGCTCGGCGCGCTCGGCGTTGGTGCCAATGCCGTACTCGTCTCCCTGCTCCAAATCGTAGGCGGGGTTGATGGAGAACATCATCATATCCGCCACGCCCTCGTCCAGGATCTGATGGGCTACGGCAGGAGTGTGAGAGGAAAAACCGATGTAGTGGATCTTACCCGCCGCCTTCATCTCCTGGGCAAAGTCCAAAATACCGTCGTCGATGATCCGCTCGGCGTCGGCCTCCTCATCGACACAGTGGAGAAAGCCGAAGTCGGCGTAGTTGGCACCCAGGGTGTCCAGCTCCCAGTCAAACATATCTTGAATTTCTTTCAGGTCCCGGCTCCAGCCATACTCTCCTTTTGCGTTATAGACCGCGCCGAAATGGAGCTGGAAGAACACCTGGTCCCGCCGTCCGGCGATGGCCCGGCCAAAGGGGGCGTAGACGTTTCTCCCTCCGGCGCACAGGTCGAAGAAGTTGACGCCGTGATCCAAAGCGGTTCGGACCACCGCCTCGATCTCGCTGTCCGAAGCCTTCTGGATACCGCCCATGCCCAAGCCGAGGGCACTGAATTGCTCTCCCCTTGCTCCGTGAGGCAGCTTACGATATTCCATGCTTCTCGCTCCTTATTTCTCAAATTCCCTAGCCACGTCCGTCAGCAGCTTCCGGATGGGCAGATGCTGGGGACAGGCCTGTTCACATTTGCCGCACTTGACGCAGGCGCTGGCCTTTCCTCCCATTTTAGTGTGGACCTGGCCGTAATAATAGTCGGCGTTCCAGTCGTGATAGATCTGCTTGGTGTTCATCACGGCAAAGAGGTCGGGAATGGAGATGTGCATGGGGCAGCCGTCCACACAGTACCGGCAGGCGGTACAGGGGATCAGGTTCATCCCCTTGAATACCTCGCGCACCTTATCGATCGCTTCCATTTCCCGCTTACTAAGCGGTTGGAAGTCCCGCATATAGCTGATATTGTCCTCCATCTGCTCCATGCTGCTCATGCCCGACAGGACCATCTCCATCCCCTCAAAGCCCGCGGCGTAGCGAATGGCATAGCTGGCCGGGGACCCGCCGCGGAGCTGGTCCAGGATCAGCTGCGCCTTTTCCGGCAGGTTCACCAGATTGCCGCCCTTCACCGGCTCCATCACGATGACAGGCTTATTGAACCTCCGGCAGACCTCGTAGACCTCACGGCTTTGGACCGCCGGATCGTCATAGTCCACATAGTTGAACTGGATCTGCACTACCTCGATCTGGGGGTAATCCGTCAAGATCTGCTCCAGCACCTGGGCGGTGTCGTGAAAGGAGATGCCAAAGTGCCGGATCTTCCCCTCCGCCTTCAGCTCCAGCGCCGTTTCATAGGCCTGGCACTCCCGGAAGTGCGGGTAGTTCCCCGCGCCTTGGGCGTGCATCAGGTAGAAGTCGAAATAGTCCACCCCGCAGGCCTCCAGCTGGCTTTCAAAAAAGGGGCGGATGTCGGCCTGGGTCTTGAAGAAATCCCCGGTGAGTTTGTCGGTGAGGATGTACGCCTCTCTGGGGTAACGGCAGGTCAAGCACTCCTTCAAAGCCAGCTCGCTCTTACCCTGAAGGTAGCCATGGGCGGTGTCAAAATAGTTGAAGCCAGCGTTCAGAAAGGCATCCACCATCCGGCAGGTCTGGGGAAGATCTATCTCCCCGTCCGTCATGGGCAGCCGCATAAAGCCAAAACCCAGCTTCTTTTTCACATTCTCAAAACACACCGTGCGTCTCCTCCTTTTTTAGGTGGTCTTTCCTCTTTCTCACATGCTTTATGATATCATAGCTCTGTTCAAAATACAATGTGATCCTTGCCGGTCGGGACGTAGCCGTGCCGGCTGATCGAATCGCCACCACCCACGGGATGAATCCTCTTGCCGCAAATATCGTAGGCGTCACCAGGGCAATTTTGTGCAAAAGTCCCTTTGCGATCCAAGCAGCGAAGTGCTAAACTATGGGAGAACTAAATAGGCAATCAACGACACATGCAGCGCCCGGTGCGCGTAAGTCTGATCACGGTACGGATGCGGCGATGTGTTGGTGGGTGATGAGCAACGGCATATGCGTCTGCATATGCCGTTTTTTGCTGAGAAAACGGAGGTTTCTTTGATGGAAAACAGCAGCTATCTCGGTACGGAGCGCCTGGGCGTCCTGCTCCGCAAATTTGCCATCCCCTGCATCTTCTCCCTGATCATCTCCTGCCTCTATAACATCGTAGACCAGATCTTTGTAGGCAACGGCGTGGGCTATCTGGGCAACGCCGCCACCGGCGTCATCTTCCCGATCACCGTAGTGGGCTGGGGGCTGAGCCTGTTCTTTGGCGACGGCGCCGCCGCCTGGCTGAGCATGGCGCTGGGCCAAAACAAGGGAGAGAACATCCACCGCTCTGTGGGTAATGCCGTGCTGGGGTCCTTTTGCTCCGGCGTGGTGGTCGTTCTCATCGCCTATCTGTGGGGCGACGGCCTGCTCCGGCTCATCGGCGCTACCGATGCCAACCTTGCGATGGCTCACGACTATGGCGTCATCATCTTTGCCATGATGCCCCTTGCCATGGTCCAAAACACCCTGGCCTCTATCATCCGGGCCGACGGCAGTCCGAAATACGCCATGGCCGCCATGCAGGCGGGCGCGATCCTCAACATCATTGGCGACCCGGTGGCTATCTTTGTGCTGGACCTGGGCATCCGGGGCGCGGCCTGGGCCACCATTCTGGGGCAATTCGTCAGCTTTCTGATCTGCGTCGCTTACCTGCCCCGGGCCAAGACCTTTCGGATAAACAAGCACAGCTTCCGACCCAGCTGGAAGCTGCTGAAGCCGGTCATGGCCCTGGGCACGTCGAGCCTGCTGACCCATCTCTCCATTGTGGTCATCACCGTCGTCAACAACATCCTGCTGGTGCGCTATGGCGCGCAGTCGGTCTATGGCGAAGACGTTCCCTTGGCGGCCTTTGTGGTCATTATGAAACTCTTTCAGATCGTGCTGAACATCGCCATTGGCATTGCCGCCGGGGCCCAGCCCATCGTGGGCTATAACTACGGCGCCGGGAAATATGACCGGGTGCGGACGCTGTTCCAGCTGATGGTGAAGTGGACAGCCATCGTGGGACTCTTTTGCACGGTGCTGGTAGAGGCAATCCCCGGCGTGTTCATCCGGGCGTTTGGTTCGGCGGACGACCCCATGTACTTTGACTTTGCCGTTTTGTGTCTGCGCATCTATCTGTCGCTGATCCTCTTTACCTGCGTGCAAAAGGTCTGCGCCATCTTCCTCCAGTCCATCGGCAAGGCAAAGGCCGCCGCGCCCTTGTCCATCCTGCGGGATGTGCTGCTCATCGTATTTTCTCTGCTTATTCCCATAGCGCTGGGCGTCACCGGCATCTTCTGGGCCGCGCCCATTGCCGATGTGCTGGCCCTCGCCGTAACGGGCGTCGTCATCCTGCGGGTGTGGCGGGAATTGAAAATTACTCCATAGGCAAAGAAAAAACGCCCCGTGAGGTCAACCGGCCTCACGGGGCGCTCTGTTACGCGTTGGTCATCCCATTTCATGCCGGCTTTTGAGGTCGCGGGTCACGGACGGCTGGTGGGCTGTGTGCGCCCCAAGGATCCGCTCCATCCAGATCATATCGTACCAGCGGCCAAATTTATACCCGCACCGGTGGAACCGGCCTACCTGCGCAAAGCCGAGGTGGGCGTGAAAATCCGCGCTGTTGGTAGTCAGATATTCGTCCTCCACCTCCGGGTAGCCGATGCAGGCATAGAGGTTCAGGATGCCCATCGCCTGCAATCTGGCCGCCAGGGCTTCGTAGAGCCTCCGGCCCATCCCCTGCTTTTGCGCGCGGCGGTCCAGGTAGATGGTCACCTCGCAGGACCAGTCGTAGGCCGCCCGACCCACGAAGGCGCCGGCGTAAGCGTAACCCAGCGCCGCGCCGTCCTGCTCGATGACAAGGTAGGGGTAGCGCTCCATGGTCCGCCGCATACGCCCTTGAAATTCCTCCAGGGACGGGGTCTCGTACTCAAAGGTGATGGCGGTGTTTTTCACATAGTAGTCGTATATCCGCAAGAGCCGCTCGGCATCCGCCAGAGTGGCGTCGCGAACGATCGGCATGGTCACCGCCCCCTTCGTGGATGGATCGTGGTCACAGTATATCACCCGTCAAGGACAGATGCAACCCTTCGCCGTCAAATGTCCAGTTTTTTGGACCCACTCCACGATCCAGACGCAGGCGTATCCTCAGAACTCCAAGCCGTCCACCCAGGTCTTCACGGTAGACTGGGAGGCGCCGCTGGAGAACCGCTGACCGCTCTTCCAGTCTCCAGTAGTAGTCATAGCGGCCAACTTTTCACCGCTGCCCGCCAGCGGCGAGCTGGCGGAAGTGCAGAACGGAATGACGGTCTTGCCGGTAAAGTCGTTGTCCTTCACAAAGCTGTTGACCGGCCAGGCGGCAATGCCCCACCAGATGGGGTAACCGATAAAGACCACGTCGTAGTCCGCCCAGTTGTCCGGGGTGGTTTTCACCAGCGCGACGTCCTGCAGGCTGGGGGCGTTATGCTCCCGGGTCACCCGGCTGGAGGAATTGCCGTAATCCAGGTCGGCGGAGGTATAGGGGTTCGCCGGCTCCAGTTCAAAGAGGTCGCCGCCGGTAGCCTCGGCAATGTACCCGGCCACCCGCTCGGTACTGCCCGTAGCGGAGAAATGGGCCACCAGCACCTTGCCGCCGGCAGGCTCCGGGTCAGGCGTCGGGGTGGACACGGGCATCTCCGGGGCAAAGGTATCCATCAAAGCCACCGCAGCCTCGGAGCGCTTGGCGGGGACGGCCAGAGCCGCGTCGCCGGTCCAGGCGGGGTCCTCCCCCTTCTGCCGGGCCATGACCACCGTCAGCATCTCCCGGCTCACCGGGTCGTTCACGCCGAACAGACCGTTGCCATAGCCCTGCAAAAGGTTTCTCCGGCTGGCCCAGGCCACGGCGTTAGAGTACCACGCATTGGGCTGGGCGTCGGTAAAGCTGAGATCGCCAGTGACGGCGGGCTCGCCCGCCTGACGGTAGAGTACCGTAGCCAGCATGGAGCGGGTCATGGAGCCCTCCGGGTCAAAGCGGCTGCCGTCGTCCACGCCGTTCATCAGTCCGTTTTCCACGCACCAGGCTACCGCCTGAGCGTAGTCGGCATCGGCGCTCACATCGGTGAAGGTCTTGGCCTCCGCGGCCAGGGTGGGCAGGGCCAGGCCCAGGGTCAGGACAAGGGCCAAAATGAGGGATAATACTCGTTTCATGGCGTATGCCTCCTTTGTATGTTTACAGTTCCAGCTCGTCCAGCCACGCGGTCACATCGGCGGGGTCTACACTACTACGGAACCGGATGCCCTCCCGCCAGTCACCGCCGTTGGCGGCGGTAGCCAGGTTTTTGCCGCTCTCTCCATATCCCGAGGAGGACGAGGTACAAAACGGGATGACCGTTTTCCCTTCAAAGTCATTGGCGGAAACAAAGGTGGTCACGACCCAGGAGGCATTCTGCCACCAGATGGGATAACCGACAAACACGATATCATAGTCCGCCCAGTTGTCCGGGGTAATCGTCTCCAGTTCTATCGTTTGAAGGGCCGGGTCGTCATGCTCCCTGCACACTCGGCTATCCTCATCACGCCAGTTCAAATCATCCTCGGTGTAAGGGACGGTGGGGATCAGCTCAAAAATATCCGCGCCCATATGCTCCGCGATGGTCTGGGCCACCGCCTCGGTATGGTTCTGGGCGGAGAAGTAGACCACCAACGCCTTACGGTCTTCAGCGGAAGGGGTCTCCGCCGAGGCGGGAGCGGTCTGTGCTGGGATGGGGTCAGCTGTGTGGTCTGGGGCGCTTTGCCGGTCGCCGCAGGCGGCCAGGGAGAACACCATCGCCACCGCCAGAAAGGCGGCCAGGGTCTTTTTCATCTTCATGGTCGTTTCCTCCTTCGTATCAATCGTGGACCTTCAAGGTGTGGAGCATCTTCACAAAGTCGGGGCTGGCGTGGTCTACGATCTCGCTGTGACCAATGTCCAGCTCGGCGATCTCGGCCATGTCGGCATCTGAGAGGATGAAGTCCCACACGTCCATGTTCTGCTCCATGCGCTCGACGTGGGTGGACTTGGGAATGACCACCACGCCCCGCTGGAGATTCCACCGAAGGGCCACCTGGGCGGCGGTCTTGCCGTACTTCTGGCCGATGGCGGTCAGCACGGGATGGGTGAAGATGCCGTGGTTGCCCTCGGCAAAGGGGCCCCAGGCCTCGGGGACCACGCCGTATTCCTTCATGACGGCCAGAGCGTTCTCCTGCTGGAAGAAGGGGTGGAGCTCCACCTGATTTACCATAGGCTTGACCTGCACCGTCTCACAGAAGTCGGCCAGCACATGGGGATAGAAGTTGCACACGCCGATGGCCTTGATCTTACCGGCCTGGTAAAGCTCCTCCATAGCCCGCCACGCGCCATAATAGTCGCCCATGGGCTGGTGGATGAGGTAGAGATCCAGATAGTCCAGCCCCAGCTTGTCCAAAGAGGTCTGGAAGGCGGCCTTGGCCTCCTCATAGCCGGCATCCTGTACCCACAGCTTGGTGGTGATAAACAGCTCCTCCCGCGCCACGCCGCACTTGGCGATGGCCTTGCCCACTGCCTCCTCGTTCGCATAGGCGGCGGCGGTGTCAATGAGTCGGTAGCCGCTGGCAATGGCATCCAGCACCGCCTGCTCGCAGATGGCCGCGTCGGGCACCTGGAACACGCCGAAGCCCTCCAGAGGCATTTTCAGGCCGTTAGATAAAGTGGTAAATTCCATAATGACTTCCTCCTTATCAATGGTTGGGGTCGGTCCCTGTTTTGGTGTCTTCATTGTAGCCCAGCCGTCGGGAAAACAGAAGTTTCAATTCGTTTATGAGTATAAAGTTTAAGTTGATGCTCCGCGCAGTAAAAAAGGGCCGTGGCAACGCCACGGCCCTTTAGGGATATGGGGGCAATTATTGGATCTGGACGCCATCGGAGAAGGCCTTGCCCACGACCTCGCCCAGCTTTACATAGGTGTTGGCGCAGGGATCAAAGGAGATAAAGCCCGCCTTGGCGGCGTCCACGCCCCTACCGTCGGAGGTAAGGACGCTCTCGTCCACGCTGATGTTGACGATCTGGCCGATGATGTTGCCGTTATCGGTGATCTCCAGCAGCTTGCACTCGAAAGCCACAGGCAGCTCATCGAGAATGGGCGCGTCTACATGCTGGCTCCGGGTCACGTGGAACCCGGCCTTTTCCACCTTGCGGGGCTCCTTGTTGCCCGACTCGACACCCACATAGTCGCAGGCCACCACGTGCTCGGCGTCGGCAAAGGCCACGGTGAAGGCGCCCTTGGCCTTGATGTTCTTGGTGGTCTTATGGCCCGAGCTGAGGCAGAGGATGACCTTGTCCGCGTCGTAGAGACCGCCCCAGGCGGCGTTCATGGCGTCAGGGACACCGCCTTCGTCATAGGTGCCCACAATGAGCACCGGCAGAGGGTAAAACCAGGGGTTGGGAGAAAAATCTTTGCGCATGATACTGACCTCGCTTTTCATTTTTGGGGATAAGATGATTATACCGCATTTTGGCAAAACATACAACGGAGAGATGGCTTACGACTTTGCTCCTGGTGTGTCCTCCTCATTTACATTCCTCAAAGATCTGATAGAGTTCCTCATGGGTCAGCTTTTTGCAGCACCCCGCTGTCAGGTTGCAGGAGTCGGCGATGGCCCTGTAGTCGGTGTGGTTGGGAATGCCCATCTGGGCAAAGCTGGTGGGCAGGCCTACCTCCCGGATAAAGGCGGCCAGCGTCTCCACCCCCAGCCGGGCCGTCTCCTCGTCGGTCTTTCCGGTGGGGTCGATGCCCCAGACGTTGACGGCAAAGGACTTGAACTTGGCCACGCCCTCCTTGTAGATGTGACGGTAGAGGGCGGGGTGCAGCACCGCAAGGCCCTGGCCATGGTTGCAGTCGGTATAGGCCCCCAGCTGGTGCTCCATCTGGTGGCACTGGAAGTCGGTGACTTTGCCGATCTTCAAAATGCCGTTTTCCGCCATGGCGGACGCCCACATCAGCTCACTGCGGGCCTCATAGCTTTGGTGGTCGGCCAGCAGCAGGCGCATATTGGCGATGACGCTACGCATCACCGCCTCGCTGATGCCGTCGGAGAGGGTATTGTGGTCGTGGGGCTTGCCAAAATAGGTCTCCATGGCGTGGCTCAGGGTGTCGAAGGCCCCGGACATCACCTGGGAAAAGGGCACGCTCATGGTGTACTCTGGGTCCAGCATGGCAAAGGTGTTATAGGCGCCCAGCACCCCGGCCTTGAGCTTCTTTTCCTCATGGGTGATGACCGCGCCGTTGTTCATCTCGCTGCCCGTGCCAGAGGCGGTGACGATGGCGCCCATGGGGATGAAACGGGTGGGGTACTCTCGTTTGGTGAACTCCATCTCCCAGATATCCTCGTCCAGCATCGCCTGGGCGGAGACGATCTTGCAGCAGTCGACGACGCTGCCGCCGCCCACGGCCAGAATAAAGTCCACCCCATGCTCCCGGCAGAGCTTCGCTCCCTCCTGCACTTTTGCGTAGGTGGGGTTGGGCATGATGCCAGAGAATTCCACCACCGTCTTGCCCGCCTGGGCGAGAATGTCCCGCATCTGGTCGTAGACGCCGTTTGTCTTGACCGAGCCGCCGCCGTAGGCCAGCATGACGGTAGGGCCTTGCTCTTTCAGCAGGCAGGCCAGGTATTCCTTGGCGCAGTCCTTGCCAAAATACACCTTTGTAGGATACTGAAAAATAAAGTTATTCATAAAAACTTCCCCCTTTGTCCCCATTGTAGCGTCTGGGTACGGAAAGCGGAAGTTCAGATAAGTTGCGGAGCATAAACCCTCAGGTTATAAGAAACCCCCCTCCGGGAGCTGTTTCCCGGAGGGGGTATTGTTTTCTGCTTTAACTTTTCCGATACACCTGGGCCACCGCGTCCAAAAAGCTCCCCACCGTGGGAGAGGGCTCAGGAGAGTGGAGCAGACCGTAGGGAATGGTGTAACCCCAATCCACCGGCAGGGTCTTGAGCATGGGGTGGACGTTGTCCCAGGCGTCGATGGTCATAATAACGTTGTTTCCGTTCTCGCAGCGGTTAAAGGCCTCCAGGGTGAACTGATCAAAGTCGATGATGTTGATCTGAGGATGCCCCCGCCACAGATCGTCCCGCAGGGCGTCCAGGTACTTGTTCCACCCTCGCCGGATGAGCATGAAGTTTTCCCCGTGGAGGTCCTCCGCGGTCAGGCTCGTCTTTGCCGCCAGCGGATGGTAAATGGATACCGCGCAGCGGATAGGCGTGCGACAGAGCTCCAGCCCGGCGCATTTGCGCTCGGTGAGAAAAGCCTGGTCAAAGAGCCCCGCCACGATGTCGATATCCCGGCCCAGGTCCCGCAGGATGTTGACGGAGTTTTCCGGCGTATTGTCGAAGTTCACCATCTTGAATTTGACGTCCGGGCACTGTTCTTGGATCTGGGGCCAAAGGGACATCAAGAACTGCCCCGGCGTCATGGGCGAAACGCCGATGCGGATCACCCGCTCGTTGCCCTGCATGGCGTTTCTGGCCCTGGCCTGGGCGTCCTTGGCGTACTGGATCATGTATTTGGCGTCCTGATAATAGGACCGCCCAGCGTCGGTCATGGTCAGTCCCCGGGGCGTGCGGACAAAAAGCTGCACGCCCAGGCTCTCCTCCAGCAAATTGATCTGCTTCATCACAGCCGTGGAGGAGATATACAGCGCCTCCGCCGCCTTGGAAAAGCTCCCGGCGTCGGCGACTTGGAGGAAGGTATCCAGTTGGTGGTTATACATAGCGGCAACTCCCTGCGCCTGACGTAGGTCAATTATAACTGAAAGCAGGGCAAAAGGCAAGCAAAACGCACGGCTTGCGCCGTGCGTTTTGCTTTCGCGCTTGGACTTACTGTCCGCTGTGGGCGACGGCGGGCTGGCACAGGGGCGTCATGCCGCCCAGACTGTCCAAAAGCATGACCTTGACCCTGTGGCCGGGGGTGAAGTTTTGCGCCTCCACCGTGTTGT
>CAJKDY010000012.1 GCA_905198835.1 uncultured Eubacteriales bacterium
CCATGACTTTGCCCTTGCGCTTGATGATCTTGCACTTCTCGCACATGGGCTTCACAGACGGTCTGACTTTCATGTTAAACCTCCTTATGAATGCCTTGATGGCCCCTTCCCGGCGGAGCAATTTGAGCTTGTAAGCAAAGTCCCCCGATTGGGAAGGTCGTTGATGTTTCTTGCGGGCTGTTATTTGGTTCGCCAGGTGATCCGCCCTCTGGTGACGTCGTAGGGCGACATCTGGACCGTGACCTTGTCCCCGGGCAGGATACGGATAAAGTTCATCCGCAGCTTGCCGGAGATGTGGGCGAGAATGATGTGTCCATTCCCGATGTCCACTTTAAAGGTGGTGTTGGGCAGGGCCTCGGTGACCACGCCCTCCACTTCGATCATATCATCCTTTGCCAAATCTCATTTCCTCCTTGCCAAGGCGCTTCGCGCCCGATTGCGCTGCGTTGTGCCGCTTTTTCCGGCGGCTGGGATCCTCTTTTGTCCTACGGTAACGTCACAGCGTACCGTCTCCAGGATCGGTGAGGATCTCCGCTTCGCCCTGCGTAATGAGAATGGTGTTTTCATAGTGGGCGGCAAGGCTCCTGTCCACGGTGACGGTGGTCCAGTTGCCGTCCAGGTTCTCCACATGCCAGTCCCCGGCGCACACCATAGGCTCTACCGCGATGACCATGCCCGGGGTCAGCCGTGCGCCGTGTCCGGCGGGTCCGTAGTTGGGCACCTCCGGCGGTTCGTGCATCTTCCGGCCCACCCCGTGGCCCACAAAGTCCCGGACCACGCTGAAGCCAAAGGACTCCACGTATTTCTGGACCACCGCGCCAATGTCCCGGACCCGGTTGCCCGGTCTGGCCTGCTTGATGCCCTCAAAGAAGCTCTGCTTCGTCACGTCCACCAGCCGCTTAGCCTCGTCAGAGACGCTGCCGCACAGGAAGGTGGCGGCGCAGTCGCCGTGGAAACCGCCGACGAAGGCGCCTACATCCACCGACACGATGTCCCCCTCTCGGAGCACCTGCTTTCTGGAGGGGATGCCGTGGATCACGCACTCGTTCACCGAGGCGCAGATGGAAGCGGGAAAGCCATAGAGCCCCAAAAACGAGGGCTTGGCGCCGTGGCTTTGGATGAACCGTTTGACCTCCCGGTCGATCTCGTAGGTGCTGACGCCGGGCTTCACCAGGGATCCGGCCAGTGCTCTGGCCTGGGCCGTGATGCGTCCGGCCACCCGCATCCGCTCGATCTCCTCGGGGGTCTTGAGTGAGATCATCTCCATGGCGTTACAGCCCCAGAGCCTGACAGATGACGGCGGTGGTGGCCTCAATGGTGGGCTGATTGTCCACCAGCTTCAAAAGGCCACGCTGGGCGTAAAAGTCCTTCAAGGGCTCGGTGAGCTCATGGAAGACCTTCAGGCGGTCCAGCACGGTCTCGGCGGCGTCGTCGGCACGCTGGACCAGGGCTCCGCCGCACTTGTCGCACACGCCCTCCACCTTGGGGGGCGCGGCCTCCACATGGTAGGTGGCGCCGCACTGGGTGCAGGCCCGGCGGCCGCTCATGCGCTTGACGATGACCTCGTCGGCCACCTCAATGGAGACCACCTGGTCGAACTTGACGCCCATATCCTCCAGGGCCTGGGCCTGAGCCAGGGTGCGGGGCACCCCGTCCAAGATATAACCCTTCTGGCAGTCAGGCTGCTCCAGCCGCTCCTTGACGATGTTCAAAATGACCTCGTCGGGGACCAGCTGGCCCTTGTCCATAAAGGACTTGGCCTTGAGACCGGTCTCGGTGCCGTCGGCAATGGCGGCGCGGAGAATGTTGCCGGTGGAGATGGTGGGGATGTTCAAACGCTTGGCAAAAATGTCGGCCTGGGTGCCTTTGCCGGCCCCCGGCGCGCCCAGAAAAATCATCTTCATGGGCGCTTACTCCAAGAAGCCCTTGTAGTGACGCATGAGCATCTGGGCCTCCATGGCCTTCACCGTCTCCAGCGCCACGCCCACTACGATGATGATCGACGTACCGCCCAGAGAGAGGGCGGAGTTGCCGATAATGTTGCCGGTGATGATGGGCAGCAGGGCGATGACGGCCAGATAGAGCGCGCCGAACATGGTGATCTTGCTCAGCACCTTGCGAAGGAAGTCGGCGGTGGGCTTGCCCGGACGGAAGCCGGGAACGAAGCCGCCGTTGTTCTTCAGGTTGTTAGCTACCTCGATGGGGTTGAACTGGATGGAGGAGTAGAAGTAGCTAAAGCCCACGATGAGCAGGAAGTAGACGATGGCGTAGACCACGCCGCTGGAATCGAACACCCGCATGAAGCCGCCGCCGAAGCCGCCGCTGTCCTTGGTCACGCCGGCAAACGCGGCAATGGTGGCGGGCAAAGAGGCGATGGACTGGGCAAAGATGATGGGCAGCACGCCGGACATATTCACCTTCATGGGCAGGTGGGTGGCCTGGCCGCCGTACATCTTCCGACCCACCACCCGCTTGGCGTACTGCACGGGGATGCGGCGCTCGGAATTGGTGATGAAGACGATGAAGATGACCAGCAGCAGCATACCGATGATAAACAGGGGGATCATCACCGGGTGCATGGCGGAGTCCACATAGCTCTGAGCCTGGGCCGCGGTATAGCCTCTGGTCTGGGTCAGGTTGGAGACGACCGCCTCAGCGCCCTGGCTGGAGACCTCGCTCCAGATGCTGACGCCGGAGATCATGCTGGAGATCATGCTGGGCACCCGGGCCACGATACCCGCAAACAGGATCATGGAGATGCCGTTGCCGATGCCGAACTCGGTGATCTGCTCACCCAGCCACATCAGGAAGGCGGAGCCCGCGGTAAAGGCCAGGACGATGATCACGCCCATGAGCCAGCCGGGCATACCCACGCTGGGATTGAGCAATCCCCAGCTGCGGATCAGGGTGAAGTAGCCAAAGCCCTGGAGAATGGCAATGGCCACGGTGGTGTACCGGGTGATGGCCGCGATCTTCTTGCGGCCCTCCTCGCCGCCCTCCTTCTGCATGCGCTCCAAGGCGGGAATGGCGATGCAGAGCAGCTCGATGATAATGGAGCTGTTGATATAGGGCTGGATGCTGAGGGCGAATACCGTCGCCTGGGCAAAGGCGTCGCCGCTCATGGCGTTCAAAAGGCCAAAGATGGTGCCCGACTGGCGGCCAAGCTCGTCGGCCAGGGCGTCGGAATTGATAAAGGGCACGGGAATGACCGAGCCCAGCCGGAAGATCAGCAACGCGAACAGCGTGAAGAGGATCTTCTTGCGCAGCTCCTCGATCTTCCAGGCGTTACGGATGGTCGTGATCAATTAAATCACCTCGGCCTTTCCGCCCGCCGCTTCGATCTTCTCCTTAGCGGAGGCGGAGAAGGCGGAGGCCCGCACGGTGAGCTTCTTGGTCAACGTCCCGTTCCCCAGCACCTTCACGCCGTTCTCGCACTTGGAGAGGATGCCCTTGTCCAGCAGGTCGCAGACATTGACGGTAGCACCGTCATCAAACTTGTTCAGGCTGGCCACGTTAATGGCCTCCAGGGGCTTGGCAAAGATATTGTTAAAGCCCCGCTTGGGCACGCGGCGGGCCAGGGGCATCTGGCCGCCCTCAAAGCCCACGCGCACGCCGCCGCCGGAACGGGCCCACTGGCCCTTGTGGCCGCGGCCGGCAGTCTTGCCGTTGCCGGAGCCGGGACCCCGGCCCTTGCGTTTCCCCACCTGGGTGGAGCCGGGGGCGGGGGAGAGATCATGCAAATTCATTGTTGCGCCTCCTTACTTTTCCTCGGTGACCTCAAGGAGGTAACCGATCAGGGCGATCTTGCCGCGGGTAGCGGCATTGTCAGGCTGCACGGTGGCGTCTCCGATCTTGCGAAGACCCAGCGCGGCGGCGGTATCCTTGTGCTTCTGGAGCCGACCGTTCAGGCTCTTGACCAGCTTCACATTCAACTTAGCCATAGTGTCGTCTCCTCCTTAACCCAAAATTTCTTCCACGCTCTTGCCCCGGAGCTTGGCCACCTCTTCCGGACCGCGGAGGGCCTTCAGGCCTTCAAAGGTGGCGGAGACCACGTTCTGGGGGTTGTTGGAGCGCAGGCACTTGGCCCGGATATCCCGGATGCCGGCGGCCTCCATCACCGCACGGACCGGGCCGCCGGCGATGATGCCGGTACCGGGAGCGGCGGGCTTGAGGAGGACACGGCCGGCGCCGAACTCCCCGATGATCTCATGGGGGATGGTGGTGCCGGACAGGGTGATGTTCACCAGGTTCTTCTTGGCGTCTTCGATGCCCTTGCGGATGGCCTCGGGGACCTCGGCGGCCTTGCCGGTGCCAAAGCCCACGCGGCCCTTCTCGTCGCCGATGACCATGAGGGCGGTGAACTTGGCCACGCGGCCGCCCTTGACGGTCTTGGAAACACGGTTCAGGTAGACCAGCTTTTCGCTGAACTCGCTCTGCTCTTTTTCAAACTTAGGCATTTGTTCTTCCTCCCTCCTTAAAACTCCAGGCCGCCCTCGCGGGCGCCCTCGGCCAGAGCCTTGACCCGGCCGTGGTAGACATAGCCGCCCCGGTCGAAGACCACGACGCTGATGCCCTTGGCCTTGGCGCGCTCGGCCACGGCCTGGCCCACCTTCTTGGCAGCCTCGCAGTTGGAGCCGGCGCCAAAGCCCTTCTCCAGAGAGGAGGCGGATGCCAGGGTCACACCCGCTACGTCGTCGATGATCTGGGCATAGATGTTGGTCTCACTGCGGAACACGTTGAGACGGGGACGCTCGGGGGTGCCGCTGATCTTGGCGCGGACCCGCTTATGGCGGCGCAGCCGCTGAGCGTTGGTATCGATCTTCTTGATCATAACTTAGGCACCTCCTTACTTTTTCTTGACGCCGGTCTTGCCTTCCTTACGGCGAATGACCTCGTCAGCATATTTGATACCCTTGCCCTTATAAGGCTCGGGCGGACGTTTCTCGCGGATCTCGGCGGCGAACTGACCGACACGCTGCTTATCAGCGCCGCTGACAACGATCTTGTTGGCGTCGGGGGTCTCCAGCTTGATGCCCTCGGGAGCCTCCATGGTCACCTGGTGAGAAAAGCCCAGGTTCATGACCAGCTTGCCGCCCTCCATAGCCACACGGTAACCGACGCCGTTGACCTCCAGCTCCTTCTTGAAGCCCTCGGTGACGCCTACGACCATGTTGTGGAGCAGAGTCCGGGTCAGGCCGTGGAGAGAGCGGCTCTCCTTCAGATCGTTGGGACGCTCGACATGGATCACGGCGCCCTCTTGCTTGATGGTGATGATGGGGCTCAGGTCACGCTCCAGGGTGCCCTTGGGGCCCTTGACGGTGACGTGGTTGCCCTCAGCCACTTTGACTTCGACGCCCGCGGGGAGGTCGATGGGCATTCTTCCGATTCTCGACATACTCTTCGCCCTCCCTTACCACACGAACGCCAGGACTTCACCGCCGACGTGGGCCGCGCGCGCGGCCTTGTCGGTCATGATGCCCTTGGACGTGGAGATGATGGCGATACCAAGGCCGCGGATGACCCGGGGCAGCTCGTCGGCGCCGGCATACACCCGGAGACCGGGCTTGCTGACGCGGCGAAGGTTGGTGATGGCCTTCTCCTTGTTGGCGTTGTACTTCAGGGTAATGTGAATGATCCCCTGAAGGTTGTCCTCGACCAGCTGATAATTCTTGATATAGCCTTCGTCGAGGAGGATCTGCGCGATGGATTTCTTCATGTTGCTGGCAGGCACGTCCACCGTATCATGGCCGGCGTTGGACGCGTTGCGGATGCGAGTCAGCATATCCGCAATGGGGTCTGTGATCTGCATGAGATTACCTCCTATTTAGATTACCGGGCCGGTTACCCGGTTCAATGGCAAGGTATCAGGGCTTAGGCACCGTCCCGACCTGTTGCCATTGTCGGACTATTCATAAACCGAACAAATTCGGTCCATGACATGGGGATTCCGTAGGCCCCCACAGGGGCCTACGGATACGCTGGTCTTACCAGCTGGCTTTCTTGACGCCGGGGATCTGGCCCTTGTAGGCCAGCTCACGGAAGCAAATACGGCAGATGCCGTAGTCCCGGAGATAGGCGTGGGGTCGACCGCAGATCTTGCAGCGGTTGTAGCGCCGAGTGGAGAACTTGGGCTTCGCCTGCTGCTTCAAAATCATGGATTTCTTAGCCATTTCTCAGTTCTCCTTTCAGCGGACAAAGGGAGCGCCGATGAGCTCCAGCAGAGCGCGGCCCTCTTCGTCGGTGTTGGCGGTGGTGCAGATGATCACGTCCATGCCCCGGATCTTGTCGATCTTATCGTAGTCGATCTCGGGGAAGATCAGCTGCTCCTTCAGGCCCAGAGCGTAGTTGCCCCGGCCGTCAAAGGAGTTGGGGTTGATGCCCCGGAAGTCACGCACGCGGGGCAGGGCCACGCTGAACAGGCGGTCCAAAAACTCCCACATCTTGTCGGAGCGGAGGGTCACCTTCGCGCCGATGGGCATGCCCTCGCGGAGCTTGAAGTTTGCCACGGACTTTTTGGCCTTGGTGATGATGGGCTTCTGGCCGGTGATGGCGGCCAGGTCGCCCACCACGGCCTCCAGGACCTTGGAGTTGTCCCGGGCCTCGCCGCAGGCGCAGTTGACCACGATCTTCTCGATCTTGGGGATCTGCATCACGGACTTGTAGCCGAACTTCTTCATCAGCTCGGGCGCCACCTCGTTGACGTACTTGGCCCGGAGATTGGGCATACCGTCGGTGGAGGGAGCAGCCTTGGCGGCCTTGGTCTCCGCCTTCTTGGCGGCGACCTTCTTCTCAGCCTTGGCCTTGACCTCCTCCACGGCGTCCTCAGCCTTGGCCTTGGCGGCCTTCGCCTTGGTCTTGACCTCAGCCTTGACCTCGGCGGCCTTATCGGCCACCTCTTCCGCGGCCAGCTCGGCGGCGGCCTTCACGTCCTCGGCCACAGCCTCGACCTTATCCTTCACGGCCTCTACGGCCTCTTCGATCTTCTTATCAGCCATTGTCGGTTTTCCCTCCTTTCTCAGATCTCAGCGCCGCACTTCTTGCAGACGCGGACCTTCTTGCCGTCGGCCAGCACCTTGTGAGCCGGGCGAGTAGGCTTGTTGCACTTGGGGCAGACCCGCATGACCTTGCAGGCATAGAGGGGGGCTTCCTTCTTGATGATGCCGCCCTGCTCGCCCTGCTGGCGGGGCTTGGTGTGGCGGGAGACGATGTTGACCTTCTCCACCACGACCTTTTTATCCTTGGGCATGACCTCAAGCACCTTGCCGGTCTTGCCCTTGTCCTTGCCGGACAGGACGATGACGGTATCGTCCTTGCGAATGCTCATGTTGTTCATCTCGCTACCCCCTTACAGCACTTCAGGAGCCAGGGACAGGATCTTCATGTAATCCTTGTCGCGCAGCTCCCGGGCCACCGGCCCAAAGATACGGGTACCGCGGGGGTTCTTGTCGTCGCGGATGAGGACGGCGGCGTTGTCGTCAAAGCGGACATAGCTGCCGTCGGCGCGGCGGACGCCCCGGCTGGAGCGGACGATGACGGCGCGGACCACCTCGCCCTTCTTCACCTGGCCGCCGGGCTGGGCCTTACGGACGGAGGCCACGATCACATCGCCGATGTTGCCGAACTTCCGCTTGGAGCCGCCCAGCACCCGGATGGTCTTGATCTCCTTGGCGCCGGTATTATCGGCAACCTTCAAATAACTCTCCTGTTGGATCATACTGGCACCTCCTTACTTGGCTTTCTCGATGATCTCGACCACTCTCCACCGCTTGTCCTTGGAAAGAGGCCGGGTCTCCATGACGCGGACGCGATCCCCCACGCCACAGGCGTTCTGCTCGTCGTGGGCCTTGAGCTTGTAGGTCCGCTTGACGATCTTCTTATACAGAGGGTGGGCCACACGGTCGGCGATGGCCACCACTACGGTCTTGTCCATCTTGTCCGAGACCACCAGGCCGACTCTGGTCTTACGAGAAGAGGTTCTGTTTTCCATCTTCGTCTACCTCCTTTTATCGGCTGGCCAGCTCTTGCTGGCGGATGATGGTCTTGACCCGGGCGATGTCCCGCTTGACCTGGGCGATACGCACAGGGTTATCGAGCTGGTTGGTGGCGTGCTGAAGACGAAGCTGGAACAGGTCCTTCTTCAGGTCCATCAGCTTGCTCTCAAGCTCCTTGGTGCTCATCTTACGGACTTCACTGGCTTTCATCTTCATTCACCACCCTTCTCAGCCTCGGCAGCGGCATCGGCTTCCTTGGCCACGATCTTGCACTTGATGGGCAGCTTGTGGGAGGCCAGACGCAGAGCCTCGCGGGCGACATCCTCGGGGACGCCGGCGATCTCAAACATGATCCGGCCGGGCTTGACCACGGCCACCCAGTACTCCGGGGAGCCCTTACCGGAACCCATACGGGTCTCAGCGGGCTTCTCGGTGATGGGCTTATCGGGGAAGATCTTGATCCACACCTTACCGCCACGCTTGGTATAACGGGTCATGGCAATACGGGCGGCCTCGATCTGGTTGCTGGTGATCCAGGCGGGCTCGGTGGCCTGGAGGCCAAACTCACCGTAGGTGACGGTGTTGCCTCGGGTGGCCTTGCCCTTCATCCGACCGCGGTGGACGCGGCGGTATTTGACTCTCTTGGGCAGCAGCATTATTCCTGGCCTCCTTCCTCGGGAGTAACGGCCTCAGCGGCCTCGGCGGGCGCCTCCTCCACAGGGGCGGGGGCGGGCTTAGGGGTAACGATCTGGGGACGGGCCTGGTAAACAGGACCCGCCGGCTTGCGGTCACCGAAGCGGCCACCGCCACGGCGGTCGTCACGGCCGCCAGGACCACGGCGGTCGCCACCGGGGCCACGACGGTCGCCGTCCCGGCGGTCCCGACGATCCCGGCGGTCGCCCTTCTCCCGGAAGGGCTTGGTGGTGTCCATGGTGCGGGGGGTGGTGCGCAGGGTCTGGCTGAGCACCTCACCCTTGTAGATCCACACCTTCACACCGATGCGGCCATAGGTGGTGGCAGCCTCGGCAAAGCCGTAGTCGATGTCGGCACGGAGGGTCTGCAGGGGGATGGTGCCGTCGTGATAGTGCTCCACCCGGGCAATCTCAGCGCCGCCCAGACGGCCCGAGCAGCAGGTCTTGATGCCCAGGGCGCCCATGCGCATGGCCCGGCCCATGGCGTTCTTCATGGCCCGGCGGAAGCCGATGCGCTTCTCCAGCTGCTGGGCGATGTTCTCAGCCACCAGCTGGGCGTTGGTGTCGGGGCTCTTGACCTCCACGATGTTGAGGGCGACCTCCTTGCCCAGGCGCTTGGCGATGCTGGCGCGGAGCTTCTCGATGTCCTCGCCGCCCTTGCCGATGATCATACCGGGCCGGGCGCAGTGGAGATAGATGACCACCTTGTTGTCGCCCCGGCGCTCGATCTCGATCTTGGGCACGCCGGCGGCGTAGAGCTGCTTTTTCAGGTCCTTGCGGAGATTGTAGTCCTCCACCAGCAGATCGCCCACCTTCTCATTGGAGGCGAACCAACGGGAGTCCCAATCCTTGATGATGCCCACGCGCAAACCGTGGGGATTGACTTTCTGTCCCATATTCTTCCTCCTCCCTTAGCGCTCTTTCACCGCAAGGGTGATGTGGCTGGTGCGCTTGTTGATCCGGAACCCTCTACCCTGAGCCCGGGGCCGCATCCGCTTGATTATGGGGCCGGGGGTGGCGAACACCTCAGACACATAGAGCTTTTCGGGGTCCATGTGGAAGTTGTTCTCGGCGTTGGCGCAGGCGCTCTTGAGCAGCTTGGCCAGAGGCTCGCAGGCAGACTTGGGGGTGTTGGCCAGAATGGCGGCGGCCAGCTTGGCATCCTTGCCCCGGATCAGGTCGGCGACGATCTGCACCTTCTGGGTGGAGATACGGACATATTTCACAAATGCTTTCGCTTCCATTTCCTATGCCCTCCTTACTGCCCGGTCTTAGTGCCCGAGTGACCCTTAAAGGTCCGGGTGGGGGCGAACTCGCCCAGCTTGTGACCCACCATATCCTCGGTAACGTAAACGGGCACGTGCTTGCGACCGTCATGGACGGCAAAGGTATGACCGACAAAGGAGGGGAAAATGGTGCTGGCCCGGCTCCAGGTCTTCAGGACCTTCTTGTCGTTGGCCTTGTTCAGCTCATCCACGCGCTTGAGAAGCTCGGGAGCGCAAAACGGGCCTTTCTTAACACTTCTAGACATTGTTTACACGCTCCTTTCTTACTTCGCGTTGCGGTGCTTGACGATGAACTGCTCGGTGCGGTTCTTCTTCTTGCGGGTCTTGTAACCCATAGCGGGCTTGCCCCAGGGAGTGACGGGGCCGGGACGACCCACAGGGCTCTTGCCCTCGCCGCCGCCGTGGGGGTGGTCATTGGGGTTCATGACGCTGCCGCGGACGGTGGGACGCCAACCCATGTGGCGCTTGCGGCCGGCCTTGCCGATCTGGATGTTGGCCCAGTCGGCGTTGCCCACCTGACCGATGGTGGCCTTGCACTCCTCGCGGATATACCGGACCTCGCCAGAGGGGAGACGAACCTGAGCCATGCCGTTCTCCTTGGCCATGAGCTGCGCGGCCACGCCGGCGCTGCGCACCAACTGGGCGCCCTTGCCCGGGTAGATCTCCACACAGTGGATCAGCTCGCCCACGGGGATATTGGCGATGGGCAGGCAGTTGCCGGGGAGGATATCGGCGTGCTCGCCGGTCATGATGATGTGGCCGGCCTTCAGACCCACAGGGGCCAGAATGTACCGGCGCTCGCCGTCTTCGTACTCGATGAGGGCGATGTTGGCGGAGCGGTTGGGATCGTACTGGAGGTTGATGACCTTGGCGGTCCCCTCCTTATCCCGCTTGAAGTCGATGATGCGGTACTTCTTCTTGTTGCCGCCGCCGTGGTGGCGGACGGTGATGCGGCCATAGCTGTTGCGGCCGGCATGCTTTTTCAGGTTCTCAGTCAGGCTGCGCTCGGGCTTGGCCTTCTTGTCGATGCCCTCAAAGGCGCTCACGGTCATGTGGCGGCGGGAAGGCGTCGTGGGCTTAAAAGTCTTGATAGCCATTTCTCTTCTCCTTCCTTACACCATGTTCTCGAAGAGCTCGATGGTCTTGGAATCGGGGGTCAGAGTGACCATGGCCTTCTTCCAAGCCGGGCGGCGGCCAGCGGGCTGAGCGCCCATGCGCTTGAGCTTACCCTGCATATTCAGGGTGTTGACCTTGGCCACCTTCACGCCGAAGGCCTCTTCCACAGCCTTGGCGATCTCGATCTTGTTGGCGTCCTTGGCGACCTCGAAGACGTACTTCTTCATGTCGATGTCAGCCATGGACTGCTCGGTGATGATGGGGCGCTTGATGATGTCGTAAGCGGTTTTCATTACGCGAACACCTCCTCGATGACGGAAAGGGCGGCCTTGTCCACGATGATCTGCTGGGCATTGACGATGTCGTAGACACTGAGGATGGTAGCGGTGGTGGTGCTGACGCCGGGGATGTTCCGGGCGGACTTGTAGACATTCTCCCGAACCTCAGGGGTGATGAGAACGGCCTTCTTGGCACCCACGGCGTCCAGGAACTTCTGCATCTCCTTGGTCTTGACCTCGTCCAGCTTGAGGTCATCTACCACCAGCACGTTGCCCTCGGCAGCCTTGGCGGAGAGGGCGGACTTCAGCGCCAGGCGCTTGACCTTCTTGTTGAGGGTGTAGCTGTAATCCCGGGGCTTGGGGGCGAAGACGACGCCGCCGTGGGTCCACTGGGGAGCCCGAGTGGAGCCCTGACGGGCCCGGCCGGTGCCCTTCTGACGCCAGGGCTTCTTGCCGCCGCCGGCCACCTCGGCCCGGGTCAGAGCGCTCTGGGTGCCCTGCCGGCAGTTGGCCAGGTGGTTCTTGACCACGTCGTGGACCACATAGGTGTTGGGCTCGATGCCGAAGATGGCTTCGGAGAGGTCCACGTCGCCGATCTTCTTGCCGGTCATGTTGTAAAGATTCGCTTTAGGCATTGTGTTTCTCTCCTTTCTTACTTGTTACGCGCAGAGGCCTTCTGCGGGTTGACACGGGCGGAAGCCTTCTGCGGGTTGTTGGACACGCCGGCCTCGCCCTTCTTCTCGATGAGCTTCTTGACGCTGGACTTGACCAGCACCACGCCGCCCTTGGGGCCGGGGATGGCGCCGCACACGGCGATCAGGCCCAACTCCTCGTCCACCTGGACCACGTCCAGGTTCTGGACAGTGACCTGCTCAGAGCCCATGTGGCCGGCCTTCTTGGTGCCCTTAAAGACACGGCTGGGGTCGGTGGCAGGGCCGCTGGAGCCGGGGTGACGGTGGATGGGGCCGCCGCCGTGGGTCACCTTCTGGACATGAAAGCCGTGGCGCTTGACAACGCCGGCGTAGCCCTTGCCCTTGCTGATGCCGGTGACGTCCACACGGTCGCCCGCGGCAAACAGATCGCAGGTGATGACGTCGCCCACGTTCAGCTCGTCATAGTTGTCCAGATCGAACTCCCGGAGTACCCGCTTGAGGTCGTCGCCGGCCTTCTTCAGATGCCCCAGCTCGGGCTTGGACAGGCGCTTGGCGCTGACGTCCTCATAGCCCAGCTGCACGGCGTTGTAGCCGTCTTTGTCCTCGGTCTTCTTCTGCACCACGGTGCAGGGGCCCGCCTGAATGACGGTGACCGGGATGACCTTGCCGGCTTCGTCGAAGATCTGGCTCATGCCGACCTTCTTGCCGATAATGGCCTTTTCCATTGGTTTTCTTCCTCCTCATAAAGGTTATTGGTTAGGTGAGTTAGGTCCGTGCCTATTGCTCAGCTAACATGACCTGCCTACCTATTTATAAGGTAGACGCGGTACAACGAAGTTAGGTGAGATCAGAGCTTGATCTCAATTTCAACGCCAGCGGGAAGTTCGAGGGCCATCAGAGCCTCCACGGTCTTGGGGGAGGGCTTGAGAATGTCGATGAGCCGCTTGTGGGTGCGGCGCTCGAACTGCTCCCGGGAGTCCTTATACTTGTGGACGGCCCGAAGGATGGTGACGACCTCCTTCTTGGTGGGCAGGGGAATGGGACCGGAGACACTGGCCCCGGTGCGCTTGGCGGTCTCCACGATCTTCTCGGCGCTCTGGTCGATGAGCTGATGGTCGTAGGCCTTCAAGCGGATGCGGATCATTTCTTTTTGTGCTGCCATGGTTTTTCCTCCTTAAATACGAAGTTGTCTTGCTGTCGCGCTTCGTATCGGTGAGACAATTCCTATCCACGTTTCCGTGCGTATCACTCCCTGACATGAAGAAAGCCGGCATAGCAAGCCGGCTGTTTCCCATATCCGGGCGATATACGCCCATGAAATAGGTCCTCTCAGCCGCCCGATCAACGGACATACTCCGCGGAAGTTACCTCATTTCTGAGCAATCTCCCGCATCATCGCAGACTGCGCCCATGCAGGCGCTCGATTATTCTACCAAAGGTTGGGACCGGTGTCAAGGGTTTTTAGAAATATTTTTCTGTTTTTTTCGTTGATAACGAACGCAGTTGAAAACATTTCCCAAGATCAGCACATTTCCGCACAGATAGAGCCACAAAAGCAGGATGATCAAAGTGGCCAGCGACCCGTAGATCAGCGAATAGCGGCTGGAAAGGCTCATAAACAGCGAAAAGACCGCCGAGCCCGCCGCCAAACACGCCGAGGTGAGCAGCGCTCCCAAAAATACCGGCGCCCGGGGCTTTCCCGGCGGGGCCGCCACCAGATAGATCAGGCTCACCAGCAAAAACACCGTGCCAAACAGCAACGCGAACTTTAGCCAGGGCCAGTCCAGCAGCCAACTGAAGATGGTAAGACCCAGCCGGGCCTCCAGCACATGGAAAAGCCGCGTGCCGGTGAGCACCACCACCATGGAGAGATAGATGACCACCAAAAAGAGCAGGGAAAAGCCCACGCTGACGGCAAAGCGCACCACCGGGCCATACCCTTTGCGTTCATAGATCTCCGTCATAATATCCATCAGGCTCCGCACCGCCGCCGAGGCAAAGACCACCATGGTAAAGGCCCCCGCGATAAAGAAGGCGGGGGACTCCTCGGCGGTGACGTTGGCGTAGTGGAGATAATCCTCTACCACCCCCAGCAGTCCCGCGGGCAAAATAGGCTCCAACACCTCCAGCGCTGAGGCCACGTCCACCTCCAGCCAGGAAATAAAGGAGTTGATGCAGATGAGAAGCGGGAAAATGGTCAGGATCAGCCAGTACACCAGGGCCGCCGACGCCCGGGCCACATGCTTTTCAAAGTAGATGGCCACCATCTCCCGGGCAAAGCCCACCGGCTCTGACACCCATAGCTTCCGCACCGCGCTCACCTCCCCGCTGAAATTTGACTGTATCCTACCACATCCCCGGCGAAAAATCAACCGAAGGTTGGCGGCAGACCAGGCGTTGCACAGCAATCACACTTATGCTATAATATAAGGTAACGATCTTGAAGGGGGAATTCTCCATGGGAAAGCAAGTCAAGGCCCTGGTGCTGTGCGCCGGGAAGGGCACCCGGCTCCAGACCGAGGGGGTGGACCTGCCCAAGGTCATGCGCCTGGCCGACGGCAAGCCTCTTTTACACTATGTTTTGACCGCTCTGGACTTTCTGCCCAAGGAGGACGTAGTCCTGGTGGTGGGCTATAAGCGGGAGTATATCCACTCCGCCTACCCCGACTACCCCAGCGCTCTTCAGGCCCAGCAGTTGGGCACCGGCCACGCCGTCCAGTGCGCCCAGGAGCATTTTCAGGACCTGGACGGCCATGTGCTGGTGTGCTGCGGGGACACGCCTTTGATGAAGAAGTCCACCTACCAGTCCCTCATCGACCTCCATCTGGCCCAGGGCGCGGCCTGCACTCTCTTGTCGGCCCACATCGACCAGGGGGGCAACTACGGCCGGGTCATCCGGGACCAGGCCGGGGCCTTCCATGCCATCGTGGAGGCCAAGGACTGCACGCCCGAGGAAGCGGCTGTCAGCGAGGTCAACACCGGGGTCTACGTCTTCCAGGCCCAGGCTCTTTTAGAGGCGCTGGGCCATTTAAAAAATGACAACGCCCAAGGGGAATACTATATCACCGACGTCCCCGGCTATCTGCTGTCCAAGGGCCTGAAGGTCTCCGTGTGCGACACCTGCTCAGAGACGGAAATGCTGGGGGTCAACACCGTGGAGCAGCTCCAGGCTGTAGAGACCGTGCTGAGAAAGGAAGGGGCCCATGCCTGAACCCGCTGAGAGCCGTCTGGCCGTCCTGATCGACGCCGACAACGCCCCCCGCACCGCCATGCGGGCCATCATGAACGAGGTGGCCGTCTACGGCACCCCCACCATCAAGCGCATCTATGGCGACTGGACCGCCGCCAACATGGCCTCCTGGAAGCCCATCTTGCTGGAAAACGCCCTGACGCCCATCCAGCAGTACGGCTATACCACCGGCAAAAACTCCACCGACTCGGCCATGATCATCGACGCCATGGACCTCCTCTATAACAACCCCTGCGAGGGCTTCGTGCTGGTATCCAGCGACTCCGACTTCACCCGCTTGGCCCTGCGGTTGCGGGAATCGGGCAAAAAGGTCATCGGCCTGGGCGAACGCAAGACCCCGGAACCCTTTATCGTGGCCTGCGACAAGTTCATCTATATCGAGGTCATCCGGGCGGCCACCGCCACCGGCGAGACCCCCGACGAGGCCTGGGACGCCGCCAAGCCCACCGAGCGGCCCAGCCGCCGCAAGGGGGCGGAGGGCGCCGTCAACGCCCAGGGAGTGCCCCAGGCGGTAGTGGACCTGATCGCCGAGAGCCTGGCCATGATCGCCGACGAGGACGGCTTCGCCTTCATGGGGGAGCTCGGCAATCTGCTGCTCCGGCAGCAGCCCGACTTCGACCCCCGCAACTACGGCTTCCAGAAGCTGACCCAGCTGGTCAAGAGTCTGGACCGTTTTGAGATCGACGCCCGGCCCACTTCGAATCCCCACACCAAGCACGTCTACCTGCGGGATAAGGAAGCAGAAAATTAACGATTTGTAATCAAAAGGAGCGTGACCCCATGGACGTTCACCGCCTGCCCCTGCCGCCCCTTGGGGCCAACTGCTACTTGCTGCAAAACGGCGCTCGGGGCCTGATCATCGACCCCGGGGGAGACGCCCAGACCGTGGTCCGGGCCTGCGCCGACTTAGGTCTGACGCCGGAGGCAGTGTTGCTGACCCACGGGCACTTTGACCATGTGGGGGCTGTGCCTGAGCTTTGCCGCGTTTACCCGCTCCTGCCCGTCTACCTCCACGACCTGGACGCCGCCGGGTCCGACCCTCAGCTTTTCCCCTTGCCGGTCCAGCTGGAGCGGGCGGGGTACTGGGACAATTTGCGCTCCTTGGAGGAAGAGTGCCTGGAACTGACGGGCTTTCACATCCATGTGCTCCACACCCCGGGGCACTCCCAGGGCTCATGCTGCTTCCAGCTCGGCGAGCACCTCTTTACCGGGGACACGCTCTTCCGCTTCTCCATGGGACGCACCGATTTTCCCGGCGGCAGCGCAGAAGCCATGGCCCGCTCGCTGAAACGACTGGCCGCCCTACCCGGCGACTACGCCATCCACCCCGGCCACGACGCGCCCACCACCCTGGACTTTGAGCGCCACAACAATCCCTACTTGCGGGAGCTGGGCCTATGAGACTGATTTTTCAAGGCCATGACCACCGCTACGCCGTGGAGCAGATGGTCACCATGCTGCTTCCCCAGGACCCGGTGACTACCGAAGCGTCAGATCCCCACCAGGGCCTTGTGACCCTGACGGGCGACCGGGCTGCGGCGGTCTTCACTGTGGATGGGCAGCAGTATCAAGGTGCGGCGGAGCTGGGAGAATTCGGACTGGATACGCCTGCCGACCGCCCCGCCCAGGAGCAGCGGCTGGTGAAGATGGCTGCCTACCGGGCCCTTTGCCAGCACACCGGTAAGCCCGCCTGGGGCGCGCTCAGCGGCGTACGCCCGGCCAAGCTGGTGCGAAAATGGCTGGAACGGGGGGCGGACTCGCCCCAGTGCGCCCAGCTTTTGACCGGACTTTATGATCTGGACCGGGATAAGGCCATTCTGGCCATTCGCTGCGCCCAGGAAGCCCGGGAGATCGACGCCCAGCTGGGCCCTAGAGACCTCTCGGTCTACATCGGCATCCCCTTCTGCCCCAGCCGCTGCGCCTACTGCTCTTTTATCTCCCACGACGTAAAGGGCGCCCTGGCCATGGTAGAGCCCTATGTGGACGCCCTGGAGCGGGAGATCGCCTGGACAGGCGACTACATATTGCGCAAGGGTCTGCGGCTTCGGTCGATCTACATGGGCGGAGGTACCCCCACCACCCTGTCCGCCCCACAGCTGGACCGGCTTTTGACAGCCCTGGACCGCTGGCCGGGGCGGGGAGAGTTGGCGGAGTTCACTGTGGAGGCCGGGCGGCCCGACACCATCACCGCCGAAAAGCTGGCCGTACTGAAAGCCCACGGCGTGGACCGGATCTCGGTGAATCCCCAGACCCTGTCAGATGACGTTTTGCGGGCCATGGGCCGCCACCACACCGCCCAGCAGTTCCGCCACGCTTATGCCCTGGCCCGCCAGACGGGCTTTGCCGCCGTCAACACCGACCTCATCGCCGGTCTGCCCCAGGACAGTGAAGAAGGCTTCCGGGCCACGTTGGACGAGCTCTTGACCCTGGCCCCCGAGGAGATCACCGTCCACACTCTGGCTCTCAAGCACGGCGCGGGGCTTTTGTCCAGCCCCCAGCAGCTCCCCTCGGCAGAAGAGGTGGCCGCCATGCTGGCCTATGCCGCCCAGGTCCTGCCCCTAGCTGGCTACCGGCCCTACTACCTCTACCGGCAAAAGTACATGACCGGGGCCATGGAGAACCTGGGCTGGACCCGGCGGGATCGGGCCAGTTTCTACAACATTGTGATGATGGAGGAGCTGGGCAGCGTACTGGCCCTGGGCTCCGGCGGCGTCACCAAACTCATCGACCGCCGCGGCGGCGCCGTAAAGCGCCACACCAACCCCAAATACCCCAAGGAATACCTGGAACGGCTGGAGGAAATCTTATCCCAAAGGGAGGCGCTTATATGGCCTACCAACTAAAGGAGATCAACGAAGCGGCGGCGAAGGCCCCGGCGGAGTTTATCGCCAAGTGCGACCAAAGCTACCAAGCCAGCATCGCTAAGGTGGCCGACGCTATCCAGCAGAATCTGTCCAAAAGCCCGGTGGTACTGCTCTCGGGCCCCTCGGGCTCCGGGAAGACCACTACCTCGCTGAAGCTGGAGGAGGAGCTGGAGCGCCGGGGGCTACGTGCCCACCCCATCGCCCTGGACCACTACTTTGTGGAACGGCATCCGGGGGACGCCCTGCCCTTGACCCCCGAGGGCGAGGTGGATCTGGAATCCCCGGACCTGCTGGACTGGACGCTGCTCAGCGCCCACTTCACCGCCCTGGAGCGCCGAGAGCCCATCGACGTGCCCCACTTCGTCTTTACCCGGCAGCTGCGAAACCCCGCCAAGGCCAGAAGGGTGGAGCTGGGGCCCAACGAAGTGGCCATCTTCGAGGGCATTCACGCTCTGAACCCCCGCATCACCGCCGCCCATCCCGACGCCCTGCGGCTCTATATCTCCGCCCGCAGCGACATTGTAGACGGCACGGAGATGGTATTTAAGCGCACCTGGCTGCGTCTGGCCCGCCGGGCAGTCCGGGACAACAACTTCCGGGGCTATGACGCCGCCGCCACCCTGGCCAACTGGGCCAATGTCCGCCGGGGCGAGAAGCTCTATATCTCCCCCTATAAGGACACCGCCCACATCCAGTTTGACACCGCCCTGGCCTATGAGGCCCCGGTGATGGCAAACTTTGCCCGGCCCCTGCTGGCCGAGATCCCGCCGGAGAATCCCCGGGCCAAGGAGCTGGTGGCGCTGATCCAGGCCTTTGACCGCTTTATTCCCATCGACCCCGCGCTGGTGCCACCCGACTCCCTGGTCCGGGAGTTTATTGGGGGAAGCATCTACCACTACTAAGTTTTGACGCAAAGCCCACAGCTTTTCAAAATAACCATCTCAAAAGGAAAGGAACGATACAATATGAGCGAGTGCACCCACGATTGCTCCACCTGCGGCGAGAGCTGCTCGGAGCGCCAGGAGCCTCAGGGCTTTGAGGCCCCGATGAATCCTCTGTCCAGCATCAAGCACGTCGTTGCCGTCATGTCCGGCAAGGGCGGCGTAGGCAAATCCCTGGTGACCTCCGCCCTGGCCGCCGCCTGCCACAAAGCGGGCAAGCGCGTGGGCATTCTGGACGCCGACATCACCGGTCCCTCCATCCCCAAAGCCTTTGGCATCCACCAGCGCGCCGAAGGCAACGAGGTGGGCATCTTCCCGGTGGAGAGCAAGGGCGGACTGCCGGTGATGAGCCTCAACCTGCTGATGGAAAACGAGACCGACCCCGTGGTCTGGCGTGGCCCCGTCATTGCCGGGGCGGTGAAGCAGTTCTGGACCGACGTGGTCTGGGGCGACCTGGACTATCTCTTTGTGGATATGCCGCCCGGGACCGGCGACGTGCCCCTGACGGTGTTCCAGTCTCTGCCGGTAGACGGCGTGATCGTGGTCACCTCCCCCCAGGACCTGGTGAGCATGATCGTGACCAAGGCGGTGAAAATGGCCCAGATGATGGAGATCCCGGTGCTGGGATTGGTGGAGAATTACAGCTACTTCCAGTGCCCCGACTGCGGCAACCGTCACGCCATCTTTGGCGAGAGCAAGCTCGAACAGGTAGCCGCCGACTTAGCCCTTCCCATCCTGGCGCGCCTACCCATCGACCCCACCCTGGCCGCCGCCTGCGACGCGGGGATCCTGGAGGACTACGAGCCCAACCCCCTGGCCGAATTGGTGGAAAAGCTGCCGGAATAAGAAACGACAACAAAGAACGCCTTTCCCGACGGGAAAGGCGTTCTTTGTTATTCCGTTTCGATATATACGCCCCGCTCCGCGCTCCAGCCTACACCAAAGCCGATGGCGGCGCCCAGGTCCCGGAGTTTGAAGTAAAAGTTCCCCCCGTCAGACCCGGGCGGCGTGATCAGATAAGCGTCCATCGGGTGGCCTACGCCGTCCACCGTGACCACCGCCCGATACTCCACCGCCGTAGCGCCACCGGGCAGCGGCGTCATCTCCGTACCGTCGCTTTGGTAGTCAAGGCCAGTGTCCACCCGGGTGGAGCCGTCGTAGTCCACCTGGAACTTCTTTGGCGTGTCCTTGAGGCACCACCCCACGTCCCGGAGCTTCACATAGTTGGTGGCAAAGCCCCATTCGTTATAGACCGTATACATAGAAAGCTCCACCGCCGTGCCGCCGATGTCCACGCTCTGCACCGTGGCCTCCGCCGCCAGGCAGGGCAAAACCAGCAGCCCAAAGGCCAGCAAGATCGCCGTGATCCGTTTCATCTCTACCACCTCACACTTCAAACAAAATGGTCACCGGCCCGTCGTTCAGCGAGTCCACCGCCATGTCAGCGCCGAATACTCCCTGTTGAACCTCAAAGCCCTTTTCCCGGCAGGAATCCATAAATCGCTCATAGAGTGGCACCGCCAACTCCGGCTTGGCCGCGCCGGAAAAGCCCGGACGTCGGGAGGAGGTGTCGGCGTAAAGGGTAAACTGGCTGACGGCCAGAATGGCCCCGCCCACCTGCTGGAGATTCAAATTCATCTTGCCGTTTTCGTCCTCAAATACCCGAAGGTTGCAGATCTTCTCCGCCATTTTGTCGGCAGTCTCGGCGGTATCCTGGGGGCCTACCCCCAGCAGCACCAGATAGCCCTTCCCGATCTGCCCCACCACAGCGCCGTCCACCGCGACGCTGGCCCGGCTGACCCGGGTGACCACGGCCCGCATCAGCGGTACTCCCGGGACAGCCCGCGGCAAAACAGCGGGTCCATCTCCAGCTGGACCAGGTCCCCGCCGCCGCAGCGGAGGTTACTGACATCTATCAGGGTCTCCATGGCGCCGATCCGGCCCACGATCTTGGCCTTTTGCCCGGCCACCCGGACAGCGGGCAGATCCTTGCCCCGCCAGCGGCGGACCGCCTCCATCAGCCCCATGGGCCGCGGCGCGCGCACCCCCAGTCCGTTTTGATAGCCCACGGCCACAGTGGCCACCCGGGTGGGCCTTTTCAACCGCACGGGATGCTCGTAGCCCACCCGGTGGCCCGCGGGCAGCCAGCGCACGTCCTCAATGGTGGCCTCGCAATAGCCCACCTTCTGCAAGCCGTCGTCCCGACTGCGCTTGCACCGGCCCAGCAGGGCTGAGCCCACCCGGACGGCGTCCAGGTGGGAGAAGTCGAACTGAATGGTGGAAAAGCTGCCGGCGGCGTGGACCACGCCGGTCTCAAAGCCTGCCTTCTGAATATCCCGGACCACCTGCCCAAAGGCGTCCAGCTGGGCTGCCACCGCCTTGGCCTTCACCGAGGCGGACTGAAAGTGGGTATAGATCCCGGAAATGGCCACGTTTTGCAGGTTCTGGAACACAGAGAGCACCTTATCCACCTCGTCCAGCACAAAGCCGCCATAGCCCATACCGCTGTCCAGCTGCACGTGAGCCTCGGCAATGGTGGAGCGGCTCTCGGCCAGGGCGTTGAGGGCCATGCCCGCCTCCGCCGAGCCGATGGAGCACACCACGCCCAGGTCCATCAGGGTCTCCAGCTCGTCCCGGTTCACCGTGGAGCGCAGCATCAAAAGCTCCTCCTCCACAAGCCCTGCCTTCCGAAGAGCCTGAGCCTCGGCGGGCTCGGAGATGGCAACCCGCGTCACGCCGTGGTCCCGCAGCAGCAGAGCCATCCGCTCCAGCCCCGCGCCATAGGCATCCCCGGTCAGCACCGCGTACATGGCGGCCCCCTGGGCGTGGCGGCGCATGGCCTCCAGATTCTTCACCACCGCCTTGGCGTCGATCACCAGACGTTTCATATCCATTCCCCCTCGGGCGTCTCTTTACACAGTATTATACCACGCTTCAGCAATCGACGCAACCGGGGCCTGGCTTTCCTCTCAGCCTGTGGCCTGTGCGAGCGGGGCGAGTGCGCGTAGCGGGCTCCCCCCTTTGGTGCCCCCCTCCCGGGGCACCAAATCAAAAAAGGACGGTCCCCGAAGGGACCGTCCTCTTTGCTTGGAGTTATGCGGTTTTCTTTCCCTCAGAGAGGTTCAGATTACCACATGGTGCGCAGCACGTACACGTAATCGGCAGTGGTGCTGTTGGCCGGGCAGATGACCACGGCGTCAACGCTGATGTAGGTCTCGCCGTTGGCATTGGTCTCAGCACCCTCGGCGGTCACATCGTTCTCGTTGTAGAAGCCGTTGGGGCTGAAGTCGCCAGCGCCCTTGAAGTCGATGTCGTCCTTGTCGGGCTCACGCTTGTTCAGGTCGTTGTTGGCCTGCTTGCCGTCGGTCCAGCCCATGTCCACGAAGACGAACTTGGTGGCGTCGTCGTAATCATAGCTGGCGTCCTCCAGGGTGACCACATCGCCGCCCATGGCGATCAGCTTGACCAGGGACACAGCGCTACCCTCGTTGGGATTCTCAGCGCCGTCAGTCAGGGAGGAGACAACACCGTTCTCGTCGATCTCGCCGATGGCGAAGAAGTTGCCCAGATAGGTGCGGCTGCCGTTCAGCACGGTGGGATCAGAGGAGATCTCAGCGGCCAGGGAGCCGGTGACCCGCATCTCGGTCTGCTTGCCGTCCACGTCGATGACGGGCACCAGGTACACGTCGTCGTCAGCCAGCTCGGGATCGATGCGCAGGTCGTTGCTGTAGATGAAGACGTAGCCATCGGGCACATCGTCCTTGAAGGCGCCGGTCTCCAGGTACACGAACTTAGCCACGGTGTTCTCGTCCTTGGCAGCGTCGTTGCTGGTGTTGGCGCAGATGGCGGTCATCATGGTAGCGTCCATGGTGGGCACGTTGCGGAAGCTCTTGTACACGCTGTAAGCAACGGTGTCGTCGTTGTTGTTGCGCTTGCCGACCACGAAGGTGGTGTTGCTGTCAGCGGTGACCTTCCAGCCAGCCAGGTTGGAGTTGGTGCCGCCCACGGTGGCGCCGGGGGTCTTAGCGAAGGAACCCTCCTGCATGATGGTGGCAATCTTCGCGCTACCATTGCCCAGGGTGTAGGGGTTCTCCCAGTTGCGAACGTCGTTGGTGGCGTTCAGCTCGGTCAGCTCATAGCCGGAAGCAGTGGAGCGCCAGGAGAAGAACTTCTGCATGACCTCGGCGTCCTTGCGGCCAGCCAGGGCCTGCTGAGCGGCGCTGGTGCTGATCTGACGATCCTCGTTGGTGACCTTGTCAACAACGTTCTTCATGATGACCTTGCTGCCATCGTTCACAGCCACCTTGGAGATGGCCACGATCTCGGTGGAGCCGTCCACGAACAGCAGGTTGGCGCGCAGGTTGCCGGTCACGCCCAGGCCGGAGTCAGCGACCTCGGTCTCCAGGACCATGCAGACCTTGCTGGAGTCAACGCTCTCGGTGAGCTGGATACCAGCCACGATGGAGTTGTTCTTGTCCAGATAGAAGTCGTACTCGTCGACCAGGTTGTAGCTGCTGGTCCAGCTCTTGAACACGCTCTCGCCGTTGCCGTTGCCGGTGGCGTTGAAGGTCACGTCGCCGATGCTGCCGGCGCTGGGCTGCTCGGAAGCGCGATACTTGGTGCCGTTGATGGTCAGCTCACCGTTGCCGGTGCTGAAGCTGCTGACCTTGCCGGTGATCTTGTCAGCCTTCTCGATGGTGTAGCTGTAGGTGTTGGAGCCCAGGTCGGTGCGGTAGACCAGGACCACATCGCCGTCCACCAGGCCCTGCCAGCCGGTGACCTTGTCAGCGTCGACCCAGCTGTTCACAACGCCGGGAACGCGAACCTGGACAGTGCCGTCGGAGAGGGTCTTGCTGGAAGCGTCGCCGTTCTCGACCTGATCGACAGTGTACTCATAGGCCTTGACGGTGCCGATCTTGCCGTTCTCGTCGGTGTAGAACTCCACCACGGTGCCCCGCTTGGCAGCGGCAGCCTTCACGGCGGTGTCGTTGGACTCCTTGCCGTTGAGGTAGTAAGCGGCGGTGGTGTCGTCATCGTTGGTCCAGTTGGTGGCCACGAAGTTGCTGGTGCCGCGGGTGGTCAGGTCCAGCCAACGGGTGATGCCGGAGGTGATGACCTTGATGGGAGCGGAATCAGCCTGAGCAGCGCTGGTGGAGATGACGCTCATGAAGGAGCCGTTGACGTTCTGCTCGCCCTGATCGTCCCACTTGGCGCCGTCAGCCTTGACGTAGACGTTGACTTCCTCGCCAACCAGCTTAGCGTCAGCCTTGACCTTGCCGGCCAGAGCGGACTCGATGCTCCAGGAGAGCTGGTCGGTGACCTTGGCGTTAGCGAAGGTGGCGTAGCCGTTGCTGTCAAAGCCGGTGACGGTAGCGGTGACCTTCACCATGTTGAACACGTCATAGCCCAGAGTGTAGAGCTTCTGGTAGGTGGTGATGTAGCGGTTGCCAGCGTCCCACTGAGGAATGCCCTCGACCATGTTGGCGTTCAGAGCGTTCAGCACGATCTCAGCGGCGTTCTCACGGGTCAGGGGGACCAGAGCGGTCTGGGACTTGTCCACGTTGTCCATCAGGCCGTTGCGCTTAGCGTCGTTCATGATCTTGCCGGACCAAGCGGGGTCGTTCTGATAGCCACGGTCCTCAGCGTCATAGCCCAGGACGGTCAGCATCATCTTGCAGGCCTCAGCCACGGTGACGTTGTTCTTGGGATTGTAGTTACCAAAGTTGTCGCCGGAGATGTAGTTGTTGGCCTTCAGGAAGCTGATGTAGCTCTCAGCCCAGTCACCAGCGATGTCGCCCAGGCCGGAAGCGGTGCCCAGATAGGCATCAGCGTCCTCAGAGCCGGTAGCGGCAAAGTAGACCATCTTGGCCCAGCTGGAACGGTCAATGTTACCAGTGGGGTCAAAGTCGCCGGTGTCCTTGCCCTTGATGATGCCCAGATCGACCATCAGGGAAACAGCGTCCTTGTGCGTGACGGTGTTCCAGTCGGTCAGATCGGAGGCAGTCATCTGATCCTCGGCAGCGGAGACGACGGTGAACATGCCCATGAGCATGATCAGGGCCAGACCCAGAGCCAGGACCTTCTTCAGATTTTTCATGTGAAGATTCCTCCTTCAAATTTTTGACTTGGGGACAAATACCCCCTCGCCTTACGTTGGCTATGATAAACCATCCCGCGAAAAAGGTCAATAGCTTTTCGGCAAGTGTAACATAACTGAAATAATGCAGAAAGCGCGAGGGTAGGCGGCCCGGACCCGATGGAGCCCCGACAGGCCCAAAACAGGCGAGCGCCGCAGACGCGAGCGGCATTTGGGCCGCGAGGGGCGAAGCGGGGCCGAAAAGGCCGCCCAACCCGAGCGTGACAGCAACGAAGCGCGAGGGTAGGCGCGCCGCCGGGCTTGGAGCCACCCGCACGGCAAAAACAGGCTGGGCGCAGCCCAGCGGCATTTTGCCAAGGGTGGCGAAAGAATCGGCGAAAGCGCGCCCAACCCGAGCGTGACAACGCAAAATATTGAAATTTCTTGACCATGGGCCTTGCTTGCGCTAGAATAGGCATGTTCCGTCCCACTACATTATATAAGGAGGTGTGGCCCATGGAATATCAGGCCGAGAGCTTCGACATTGCCGTGATCGGCGCGGGCCACGCCGGGTGCGAGGCCGCTCTGGCGGCGGCACGCCTGGGGCTGAAGACCGCGTGCTTTTGTGTGAATCTGGACAGCGTGGGCAATATGCCCTGCAATCCCGCCATCGGCGGCGCGGGCAAGGGCCAGCTGGTGGCCGAGATCGACGCCCTGGGGGGCGAGATGGGCCGGGCCGCCGACGCCTGCTGTATCCAGTCCCGGCTCCTGGGCCGGGGCAAGGGCCCGGCGGTGTGGTCCCTCCGGTGCCAGGCCGACCGGCAGAAGTACCGCTCTTATATGAAGTCCGTCCTGGAAAATCAGCCAAATTTGACGCTGAAGCAGGCGGAGATCGTGGAAATTCGACGCGATCCGACAGGAGTGGCCGCTGTGGTCACCGATACCGGCGCAGTCCACCCCGTCCGCGCCTGTGTGGTGGCCACCGGGACCTATCTGGGCGGGCGCACCATCACCGGGGAGGTCGCCCGGCAAAGCGGCCCTGACGGCCTCCAGGCCGCCACCCAGCTCACCCGCTCGCTGGGGGCGCTGGGCCTGCCCCTGCGGCGGTTCAAGACAGGCACGCCGCCCCGGGTAGACGCCAAGACTGTGGACTTTCCCAAGATGGAATTGCAAGAAGGGGACGCCGACGCGCCGGGCTTTTCCCAGAGCGCGGGGCCGGAAAACCGGGCGGTGTGCTGGCTCACCTATACCAATGAGGCCACCCACAACATCATTCGGCAAAATCTCCACCGCTCGCCCCTCTTCTCCGGCGTCATCGAGGGGGTAGGCCCCCGGTACTGCCCCTCCATTGAGGACAAGGTGGTCCGCTTTGCCGATAAGCCCCGCCACCAGCTCTTTATCGAGCCCATGGGCCTGGACACCGGGGAGCTGTACGTCCAGGGCCTCAGTTCGTCGCTGCCCGAGGATGTGCAGCTGGAAATACTGGCTACCATCCCCGGCCTGGAGCACGCCAAAATGACCCGGCGGGCCTACGCCATCGAGTATGACTGCGTGGACCCCACGGCGCTGCTGCCCACTCTAGAGTGCAAGACCGTGCCCGGCCTCTATGGCGCGGGGCAGTTCAACGGCTCCTCGGGCTACGAGGAGGCCGCCGCCCAGGGACTGCTGGCGGGGATCAACGCCGCGATGAAGCTGCTGGGCCGGGAGGCCGTGGTCCTCAGCCGCTGGGAAGGCTACACCGGCGTGCTCATCGACGACCTGGTGACCCGGGGCACGGGCGAGCCCTACCGCATGATGACCTCCCGCACCGAGTACCGCTTGCGCTGCCGCCAGGACAACGCCGACCAGCGCCTGACCAGGCTGGGCCACGCCATCGGATTGGTCAGCGACGCCAGGTTGGCCGCCGTGGAGGCCAAATACGCCGCCGTAGAGGCCGAGATCGCTCGCTTGGAGCGCACCGGCACCCCCGGCGGCGAGCGCCTGGCCCAGCTTCTGCGTCGCCCGGAGGTGACCTATGCTGACCTGGCTGGGCAGGATCCCGGCCGCCCCGCCCTTGACCCAGAGGTAGTCCGACAGGTGGAGATCCAGGTGAAGTACGCGGGCTACATCGCCCGGCAGGAGCGGCAGATCGCCGAACTGAAGCGCATGGAGGACCGCCCCCTGAGCGCGGACATGGACTACGACCACATCGACGGTCTTCGCCTGGAGGCCCGGCAGAAGCTGAAGGCCGTCCAGCCCGCCAACCTGGGCCAGGCCGGCCGCATCAGCGGCGTCTCCCCGGCGGACCTGACAGCCCTGATGTTTTATCTGGAAAAACGCGCTGCCACTCCCAAGCCTTCCCCCCTAGAGGGGGGAAGGTGGCACGGCGAAGCCGTGACGGATGAGGGGAGCGTCGCAGGCCTTGAAGGGCGCCCTCATCAGTCGCCTGCGGCGCCAGCGTCTCGCCTGTCGGCTCGGTCAGCTCGTAGCTCGGGCCCCTCTGGGGCCCACTCGCCCCCCTGCCAGGGGGAAGCCAAGGAACCCGGCAGCGTGACAACGGAGAAAAACCATGGAAAATAAGGTAGTTTTGGGCCTCAGCGGCGGAGTGGACTCCGCCGTAGCGGCGGCCCTTTTAGTCCAGAGGGGCTTCCAGGTCTCCTGTGTCTACCTAGATAACGGCGTAGGCGATGCCGCCCCCGCCCGCCAGGCGGCGGAGCAGCTGGGGCTGGAGCTGGAGATCATCGACATCCGCCCGGCCCTGGAGGAGCGGGTTTGCAAGCCCTTCGCCGAGGGCTATCTGGCCGGCAAAACCCCCAGTCCCTGCGCCCTATGCAATCCGGCGGTGAAATTTGACGCGCTGCTGCAACGCTCAGACGCTCTGGGCGCAAGGTTTGTGGCCACCGGGCACTACGCTCAGGTAGCGGAGGGAGGGCTGCTTAAAAAGGGCGCGGTTGGCAACGACCAGTCCTATCTGCTCTCCCGGCTGACCCGGCAGCAGCTGGCGCGGTGTATCTTCCCCTTGGGCGAGTACGAAAAGCCCCAGGTCCGGGCCCTGGCCGCCCAGTTCGGTCTGGCCGCCGCCCAGCGGCCCGACAGCATGGAGATCTGCTTTATCCCGGATAACGACTACGCCGCGTGGCTGGAGCGCCGGGGCTTTGCCTGCCCGGAGGGGGACTTTGTGGACAAGGAGGGCCACGTCCTGGGTCGCCACAAGGGCATCCACCACTACACCCTGGGCCAGGGCAGCGGCCTGGGCCTCTCCGGGCCCCACAAATACTACGTCTCGGCCATTCTGCCCGGGGAAAACAAGGTGGTCTTGTCCGACGGCAGCGATCTGGGCCGGACCGAGATCACCGTGGAAGGCCTCCAGTTCCTGGCCGATGGCCTGCCCCCGCGCCTGACAGCCCGCTTCCGCCACTCCCGGACCCTGACCCCGGGGACGCTGGAGGTCCAGGGCAACCAGGGCCTTTTCCGGGCCGACGAGTCCGTCCGGGCCCCTACCCCGGGCCAGCTGGCGGTATTTTACGATGGGGATACGGTGGTGGCCAGCGGCTGGATAAAATAACTCTTGACAGACGGGAAAAAAGGCTGTATAATACCACCGTTGTCGCGGGTGTAGCTCATCTGGTAGAGCGCCACCTTGCCAAGGTGGAGGTAGCGAGTTCGAGCCTCGTCACCCGCTCCAAAACAAAAGGACACGCCGTCGGCGTGTCCTTTTGTTTTGGGCTTCGGCAGCCGAAAACCGCCTGCGTTGCTTGCGTGGCAACTTGAAGTTGCGGAAAATTTTCCCCCTTGATACGCTGGGTTGGTGGCTTTTTGGCCCGGGCTACCTTAGAATGAGGACATCCACAACAAGGAGGTCATAGGAATGAATTATTTTCCGGAAAATCTGGCCCGGCTGCGCAAACGGGCCGGGTATACCCAGGAGTCCCTGGCCGAGGCCCTGGGGGTGAGCCGCCAGGCGGTGAGCAAGTGGGAGTCGGGCCAGGCCATGCCTGAGGCGGCCACGCTGGTGGAGCTGGCCGACCTGCTGGACTGCTCCCTGGACCAGCTGATGCGCCAGGAACTGACAGACCCGCCGGTCCCTTTTCAGGAGGATGTGCCGCCGGAGGCGGAGGATCGGGCGGTCTTTACCGCCTGGGCCGCGCACATGGACCGCTTTTCCAGGATGATCGCCTGGGGCGTGGCGTTGGTGCTGACCGGTATCTCGGCCCTACTGATGGTCTCCACCCGGGTGGAGGAGGGGGACCCTTTGGTAGTCCTGCCCTTTTTCCTCTTCCTGGCCGGGGCCGTGTTCCTCTTTGTCTGGGGCGGCATCAGCCACGGTGACTTTCTAAAGGCCCATCCCGACGTGCCCATGCTGTGGACCGACGAAGAACAAGAGGCCTTTCGCAAAAAATTCCGCCTGGGCATCACTCTGGCGGTGGTGGGCGTACTACTGAATGTGACGCTGTTGGTGCTGCTGGGCTGGCACGCGGGGGAAAACGAGGCCGCCAAGGCCCGGGCGGTGGCCCTTTTCATGCTGATCCTGGCCGCCTGCGTGTGGACCTTTGTCTATCTGGGCATCCAGACGGCGAAGATGGAGGGCGAGGCGTGCCAAAAAAGGCCCAAGCCGGAGGAGAATCCCTGGGCCGGGGTCATCATGATGTCCGCCACCATCCTCTATCTGCTGCTGGGCTTTGTGTGGAACCTGTGGCACCCGGGCTGGGTGGTCTTTCCCATCGGCGGCATCCTGTGCGGCATCCTCAGCGTGGTCCAGAAAAAGTGATGTGAGCAAAAAAAGAGACTGGCCGCTGGCCAGTCTCTTTTTTTGCATCTGTCTGTGGGGCTGTCACGCTCGGGTTGGGCGCGCTTGTCGGGGTCGCTTCGCGGCTGCGCGGCCAAAATGCCGCTCACGCCCACGGCGTTCGCCTGTTTTTGGCCTGTCGCCGCTCCATCGCCCCCGGCGCGCCTATCCTCGCGCTTCTTATCTCTGAATACGACCAGAGCCGTCGCCGCCGGCCAGCTTCTCCACCTCGGCCACAGTGACCATGTTGTAGTCACCCTCGATGGAGTGCTTCAGCGCGGAGGCCGCCACGGCGAACTCCACCGCGTCCTGGGTGGACTTGCCGGTGAGCAGGGAGTAGATGAGCCCGCCGCCGAAGCTGTCGCCGCCGCCCACGCGGTCGATGATATGCAGGTCGTACTTCTTGGAGAAGCAGTACTCGCCACTGGCCACGTCATAGAGCATGGCGGACCAGCCGTTGTCGAAAGCGCTGTGGCTCTCACGCAGGGTGATGGCCACCTTCTCAAAGCCGAACTTATCAGCCAGCTGCTTGGCCACGGACTTGTAGCCCTCATGGTTCAGGCTGCCGCCGTAGATATCGGTAGCCTCGGCCTCGATGCCGAACACGTCCTTGGCGTCCTCCTCGTTGGAGATGCACACGTCCACATACTGGCAGAGGTCCGTCATGGCCGCCCGGGCCTGGTCCCGGGTCCACAGCTTGCCGCGGTAGTTGAGGTCGCAAGAGATCTTCACGCCCTTGGCCTTGGCGGCCTGGCAGGCCTCCTTGCAGATCTCCACCACGTTGGGGCCCAGAGCCGGAGTGATGCCGGTGAAGTGGAACCAGTCGGCGCCGTCAAAGATCTTGTTCCAGTCGAAGTCGGCCTTGGTGGCCTCCTGGATGGCGGAATGGGCCCGGTCATAGATGCACACGCTGCCGCGCTGGGAAGCGCCCTTCTCGTTGAAGTAGATGCCCACGCGGTCGCCGCCCCGGGTGATCAGGGAGGTGTCCACACCATAGCGGCGCAGGCTGTTGACCGCGGCCTGGCCGATGGCGTGGGCAGGCAGCTTGGTGACGTAGGCGGCGTCCAGGCCGTAGTTGGCCAGGGACACGGCCACGTTGGCCTCGCCGCCGCCGAAGGTGAACTCCAGATGGTCGGCCTGGACAAAGCGCTCGTAGTTGTAGGGCTGGAGACGGATCATGAGCTCGCCGAAGGTAATGACTTTCATGTAGGGTTCCTCCTATATTTCAATTTTAGGTATGTACGCTGTTGTCACGCTCGAGTTGGGCGGCCTTTTCGGCCCCGCTTCCCGGCTGCGCGGCCAAAATGCCGCTCACGCCTTTGGCGTTCGCCTGTTTTTGGCCTGTCGCCGGTCCATCGGGTCCGGGCCGCCTACCCTCGCGCTTCTCAGTTCTTCACCAGGTGGATAGCAAACCCGCCGAACTCGCCCTCGATGTAGACGGCCTTGGTCTTGCCGGTAGCCTGGTCCACCACCTTGTCGGTGTCCATAAACTTGACGCCCTGGAGGCCCAGGTGGTAGATGGCCCGATCCACGTCGTTGGTGCCGATGGCGATATGGCCCATGGTGCCGGGCTTCTTCACCTTGCAAGCCTCCACGACGGTGCCGGCAAAGTCAGAGGAGTTGCCCTCCTTATAAGGGAAGCCAAAGATGGCGCCGATGGCCTTGGCCACGTTGGCGGCCTGGGCGGCGTCGCCACAGTTGATACCCACATGCTTGAGGGTGAATCCCAGCATGGTGCGCACGGCCTCCTGGCACATGGCGGTGATCTCATCCCACTTGCCGGCCTTGATCATATCGCTCTTGCACATCCAGGTGCCGCCCACGGCCATGATCTGGTCATAGCCCAGGTAGTCGTTGACATTCTTGGCGTTGACGCCGCCGGTGCACATCCAGCGAGCGGACTTCAGCGCCGCGCCGATGTTCTTGAGCATGCCCACGCCGCCGTTGGCCTCGGCAGGGAAGAACTTCAGACCCTGGCAGCCCTGGTTCATGGCCTGCTGCATCTCGCCGGCGGAGCAGGTGCCGGGGACCATGATGCCGCCCTTGTCCAGCACGTGCTGGCACACGGCGGGATCGTAGCCGGGGGCTACGATGAAGGACGCGCCGGCGGCCATGGCCTTGTCGGCCTGCTCGCAGGTGAGCACCGTGCCCGCGCCCAGCAGCATCTCGGGCACTTCCTTGTTGATGATCTTGATGCACTCCTCGGCACAGGCGGTGCGGAAGGTCACCTCGGCCGCGGGCAGGCCGCCGGCCACCAGAGCCTTACAGAGGGGCACCGCCTCGTCCACGGAGTTGAAGGCGATGACAGGGATGATGCCAATGTCGGAAATGCGCTTGAGAATGTCGTTCATATTGGGTTCCCTCCTATTTTAAATTGCGATTTTACAATGGATCTACGTTTCTAAGGTTTCCTGGGCCGTCTCCCGGTCCTTTTTGAGGATGTGGACGATCACCGGAATGGCAAACAGCACCGCGCATATGCCCACGGAGATGTTGGACACCATCATAGTGACGCCTACGGCCTCGGAGCCCATGGCGGTATAGTGCTGCAAATACCACAAAACAGGCACCCGGAAGATAAACACGCGGGAGACGTTGAGGATCAGGGTCAGCTTGGTATAGCCATAGCCCAGCAGCAGCGCCAGGGTGGCCGAGTGGAGTCCCAGGGTGATGTAGCCCAGCTTTTCGTAGCTGTGGATATCCACGATCATCTGCTGGAAGACCGGGTCAAACTGATTTTTGGACTGGGCGAAGACCTGGGCCAACCAGGGCAAGGTCTGGGTCACCGCCACCAGGCCAATGGCGCCAATGGCCACATTGACCACGATCAGCCAAATGTAGAGCCGCAGGGTCCGGCGGTACTTGCCCGCGCCCCGGTTCTGGCTGATCAGGGGCGCCGCGCCGTCCTGCATCCCCGACTGCCAGCCGGTGGTGAGCCCACCGATGTTGTTGGAGATTCCCAGGGCGCCCGCGGTGAGGGACCCGTAGGCCCCGGCCATGGAGTTCACCGTCACCTTTCCCGCCTGGAAAAGCATTTTCTCCGCCGCCACGGGGTAGGAGAGGTTCAGCATGGGCAGAACGGTCCGGCGCTTCCACTCGATGTTGCTCCGGCCAAAGCGAAAAGCACCCTCGTCGTGGGGCATGGTACATATCGCGTAGCCCAGCAGCAGCAGCTGTCCACACAACGTGGCCACGGAGATCATCATGACCCCCTGGTCCAGCACGTAGACAAAGAGCGCCGTGAGACCCAGCTTGGTCAGGATAACGGCAAGATTCAAGATCAGGATCTTCCGGGAGTGGCCCCGGGCTTTCTCGGTGGCGATGTAGACGTTATTGAAAAAGACCACCACCAGCGTCAGGATCTCCACCCGGAAATAGCCGATGCCGGTGTCGATCAGCTCCTGGGGCGTTTGCAGCAGGGCCAAAAAGGGCCGGGCAAAGGGAATGAGCAGCCCGATGAGGACCACGCCCACAGCCACAGTGATGGCGTATAGCGTGGAGACCTGACGGCGGACAGCGTCATAATCCCCCTTACCATAGCTCTCGGAGATCTTGATGCACCCGCCCATAGAAAGCCCGCCGCCAATGGCGGAGATCATGGACTTGATCTGGTTCAAAACCGCCACGGCGGAGACCGAGCTTGCGCTGATGTGGGACGCCATCAGGGTATCCAGGATCGAAAAGATGCTCTGGAGCGCCTGGTATAGGGCCAGCGGCAAACACACCGCCAGCAGCACCTTCAGCGCCGGGCCGGTGAGGGCGTATTGGCGAAAGGATTCATCTTTTTTGGAAACGCCGATCGCCATGCCCACGGCTCCTCTCTTTTGGTTACAGCACGACTCCGTCTTTGAAAATCGAAATTTCCCGGAAGCCCTTCTCCTCGGCCCGGGTCTTCTTGCCCGAGCAGACCTCCAGCACCAGGTCCATCAGATCCCGGGCGGCCTCGTCCAGGGTCTTCTTGCCGTCGGCTACCACCCCGGCGTTGAAGTCGATCCATGTGGATTTTTTCGTAGCCAGAGGCGTATTGGTGGCCAGCTTCATGGTGGGGGCGGGAGCGCCGAAGGGGGTGCCCCGGCCGGTGGTGAACAAAATGACGTGGGCCCCGGCGGCAGTGAGAGCCGTGGCGGAGACCAGGTCGTTACCGGGACCGTAGAGCATATTGAGGCCCTTGGTGGTCACCTGCTCGCCGTAACCGATCACGTCCATGATGGGGGCGGAGCCGCCCTTTTGCACACAGCCGCAGGACTTGTCCTCCAGGGTGGTGATGCCGCCTTGCTTGTTGCCCGGGCTGGGGTTGTCGTAGACCACCTCGCCGTGGCGAATGAAGTAGTTTTTGAAGCCGTTGATCATGGAAACGGCCTTTTGGAAGACCGCCTCGCTGATACAGCGGTCCATCAAAAAGCCCTCCGCGCCAAACATCTCAGGCACCTCGGTGAGCACTGTGGAGCCGCCCATGGCCACCAAGAGGTCGCTGAAGCGGCCTACGGTGGGGTTGGCGGTGATACCGCTAAGGCCGTCGGAGCCGCCGCACTTCATGCCCACCACCAGTTCGCTGGCGGGGATGCTCTCCCGCTGGAACTGGGAGGCGAACTTGGCGCACTCCTCCAAAATGGGCCGGGCGGCAGTTAATTCGTCGTCCACATCCTGGCAGGTGAGGAACTTTACCCGGTCGGGGTCAAAGTCACCTAGCTCAGCCAGGAATTGTTCGTGGGTCAAATTCTCGCAGCCCAGGCTCAGCACCAGCACCGCTCCCGCGTTGGGGTGGCGGGTCAGGGCGGCCAGCAGCTTGCGGGTCTGGGCGTGGTCCTCCCCAGTCTGGGAGCAGCCGAAGGGATGGGTGAAGGTATAGAGCCCGTCGATGGAGCCCTTGACCAGGTCTTGATTCTCCCGCACCAGGGCCTTGGCCACATCGTTGACGCAGCCCACGGTGGGGATGATCCAGATCTCGTTGCGGGTGGCGGCCCGGCCATCCTTACGGCGGTAGCCCTGGAAGGTGGCGGTGGGGACGGGAGCCACAGGGACTGCCTTGGGGGAATAGGTATACTCCATCTCCCCCTCCAGATTGGTCCGCATGTTGTGGGTATGGGTCCAGTCCCCCGGGGCGATGGCCTCGGTGGCGTGGCCGATAGCAAAGCCGTATTTGATGACATTTTCGCCCAGGGCAATGGCCTTCAGGGCCATCTTGTGGCCTTGGGGGATGTCCATATTGGCGCTGACGCCTTCAAACACCGTCCCCTTGGGAATGGGCCGCAGGGCCACGGCTACGTTGTCGTTGGGGTGAATTTTGATAAAGTCGGGCATTTTTCTGCTCGCTCCCTTGCTACCGCTTCAAAGAGCGGAGGGTATTCCCGCTTTACACTGTAACTGCTCAGCGGGAGATGGGCTTTGGAATTCCTTACAGGCAGGCGGCGTAGGCGGCCTTGGCCCCCTTCTCCCGGATGAGCTTGACATTGGCCACGGTGGCGGTCTCAAAGCCGGGGATCTTGGTCAGGTCCTGGCCCCACATCTGCTCGTTGGTCATCACGGCATGGACCAGGTCCTCCACGCTGTCGCCTCTGTGGGCATAGTAGAAGTCCAGGGCCCAGCCATCGTCGGAGCAGGTGTAGGTGTCGCCCTTGGGCCGCTTGCACACAAGGCCCTTCTCATTGCGCTCTTGGATGTCGTTACTGAAGAAGGCGATGTAGGCGGCAAAGGACATGGTGAGGCACTGGGGCAGCTTGCCGGTCTTTTCGATGTACTCCAGGAAGGAGGGCATATTCCGGGCCCGCCACTTGGAGGTGGAGTTCAGGGAAATGCTCATGAGCTCATGGTTGACGAAGGGGTTGTTGAACCGGTCCTGGACGGCGGAGGCAAAGTCCTCCAGGTCCTTCTTGTCCAGGGGCAGGGTGGGGATGATCTCCTCATGGAGCATCTTGTTCATAAAGCCCCGGACGGTATCGTCCTCCATGCAGTCCCGGACGATGTCAAAGCCCGCCAGGTAGGCCCCCAGCACAAAGCCGGTGTGAGCGCCGTTCAGGATGCGGACCTTGCGCTTCTTATAGGGGGTCACGTCGGGCACCACAGGGCAGTTGACCCCAGCCTTCTTAAAGGGGAGCTTCTCCTCCAGCCACGCGGGACCCTCGATGTTCCAAACGCCGAAGACCTCGCCCACATCGGTGAGGGGGTCGGTGTAGCCGTTCTCGGCGTCCAGCCGGGCCACCTCTGCCTCGTCCCGGATGCGACCGGGAACGATGCGGTCCACCAGGGTGGAGCAGAAGGTGCAGTCGTTGTTCACATAGGCCTTGAAGCCCTCGGGGAGCTTCCACTGGTCGATGTACTGGTTGACGCACTTGAGGAGTTCCTTGCCGTTGTTGTCGATGAGCTCGCAAGAGAGGATGACAAGGCCGGACTTCCCAGCCTGCCAGCGCTTGTAGAGCACCTGAGTCAGCTTGCCAGGGAAGGAGGAAGCGGGCTCGTCGGTGAGCTGGCAGGCGGGATCGTAGACAATGCCCGCCTCGGTGGTGTTGGACACCACATACTCCAGATCGTCGGACACCGCCACGTCCATCATGGCGTCGAAGTCGGCCTTTTCATAGGGGTTCAGGCAACGGGAAACCGAGGAGATGACCCGCTTGCGGTCCACCTTCTCGCCGTTTTCACGGCCCCGGAGGTAGAGGGTGTAGAGGCCCTCCTGCTCATTGATGAGTTTAGCAAGGCCCGGGGCGATGGGCTGGACCAGCACGCACTTGCCGTTCCAGCCGGCCTTCTCGTTGGCCACGTCGAACCAGTAGTTCACAAAGGCCCGGAGGAAGTTGCCCTCGCCGAACTGTAAGACCTTCTCCGGCGCCTTCTCCAGGATATAGCCCTGATAGCCCGAGGCCCTCAGGACCTTATAGTTGAGTTTCTCCATGATATGCTCTCCTCTTAAAAATCAGTTTCCGTATCGCCTATCAAGGTTGTTTCCCAATGTAGGCCAGGATGCCGCCATCAACGTACAAAATGTGGCCGTTGACGGCGTTGGAGGCGTCGCTGGCCAGGAAGATAGCGGGGCCGGTCAGCTCCTCGGGCTGCAGCCAGCGGCCGGCGGGAGTCCGGGAGCAGATAAACTCGTCGAAGGGATGGCGGGAGCCATCGGGCTGCTTCTCACGCAGAGGCGCGGTCTGGGGCGTGGCGATATAGCCCGGGCCGATGCCGTTGCACTGAATGTTGGCCGCGCCGAACTCCGCGCAGATGTTCCGGGTCAGCATCTTCAGGCCGCCCTTGGCGGCGGCGTAGCCGGAGACGGTCTCACGGCCCAGCTCGCTCATCATGGAGCAGATGTTGATGATCTTGCCGTGGCCCTTCTTGATCATGGAGGGCAGCACGGCCTGGGAGACGATGAAGGGACCGTTGAGGTCGATGTCGATGACCTGGCGGAAGTCGTTGGCGGTCATCTCCAGCATGGGGATACGCTTGATGATGCCGGCGTTGTTGACCAGGATGTCGATGACGCCGACCTCCTTTTCGATCTTCGCCACCATCTCCTTGACCGCGTTGTCGTCGGTGACGTCGCAGACGTAGCCGTGGGCGGTAATGCCCAGTTCCTTGTAGGCGGCCAGGCCCTTGTCCACCAGCTCTTGCTTGATGTCGTTGAAGACGATGGTGGCGCCCACGTTGGCGTAGGCGCTGGCGATGGCGAAGCCGATGCCGTAGGAAGCGCCTGTGACCAGGGCTACCTTACCGTCCAGACGAAAGCTCTTGTCGTTTACCATGATGATCAAACTCCTTTTATAAAATGATTTTCGTAATACTCCTAGTTGTTTTTCGCTGCTTAAATACCCAGCGTTTCCATTACTTCTCCAGGAAGGACAGGTCCTGCCCGGAGCGAAGCAGCTCGGTGTAGCACATCAGGAAGGGGGCCAGGCCCTTGGCGTCGTTTTCCACAATAGGCTCGGAGATATAGTACTCGTAGCTGCCGTCCCGGCGTCGGTTGTTCTCCGGGCCAAGGCCGGCCACCAGGCAAATGCCGCCCAGATTCAGCTTGCCATCCACCTCGGTGAGATAGGTCTTGCAGATATTTTGGAAGATCTTGGCCCCCACCGGAGCATAGGACTTGTCCAAAATACCGGTGCGCGCGCCCTTGAGGAAGAAGTAGGCCGCCATAGCTGAGCCGGAGGTCTCTGGGTAGTTGCCCTCTCTTCCGGGCTGGTCAGGCACCTGCCAGAGCATGCCCACCTTCTCGTCTACATATTTGGCGAGATTCCCGGCCAGTTCCCGGGCAATGCCGGTGAGCTCCGCCTTCATGTCCTCATGACCAACCGCCAACTGGCTGGTCACGTCGATCAAGGCGGCGGAGAACCAGCCCAGGGAGCGAAGCCAAGGGTTTTTGCTCCTGCCGTCCGGCTCACACCAGAAGGCGCTCTTACTGGAGTCCCAGCCGTGGCGGTAGAGGCCGGTCTTGTCGTCGTACATCTTGGCCCGAACGGTCTGGAACTGCTTTAAGATATCGGGGTAGTTGGCGCAGCCTTCAAACTGGGTGGTGTATTTGGTGTAGAAGACCTGGGCCATATAGAGCCCGTCCAGCCAGACCTGGTTTGGGTAGATCTTCTTATGCCAGAAGTTCCCCTCCGCCGTCCGGGGCTGGCGCTTGATCTGACCATAGAGCTTTTCGATGGCCAGGCGGTACTTCTCCTTCCCCGTGGCGGCGTAGACATCGAAGAGGGGGCGGCCCTCGCACAGGTTATCCAGGTTGTAGTCCTCCTCCTGGTAGCCCCGCATGGACCCATCTTCCAGAACGTAGTAGTCCAAATACTGTTCGGCAAACTCGAAGTAAATTTTACTCCCCGTTATCTCATGAAGATTCAGCAGGGCGATCATCATGCACCCGTCAATGTAGTTCCAGCCGTTGATCTTGCCCTGGTGGATCTTCTCGATGTTCCAAAGAGGCTTGTCGGGGGTGGAGCCGTCCAGGATCTGCTGAACATAGCGCTCGATCAGGTTCATTGATCGTCCACCTCCCCCACGTTTTCCGTGATGACCCGCGCTCCCTCTTGGCCCTCCAGTCTCACGTTCTTCAACTTGACCTTCTTGACGCAGTTGAAGTAAAGCCCCAGTTTGGAAACGTCCTCGATGTAGCTCATCATAGCGGGCCGACCGGACTGGGCGCCTGGCTTAAAGGTGAAGGACACGTTCTCGATGGTGACGCTGTCGATGGGCATTTCCGGCAGGCCGTAGCAGTAGGCGGCGGCCCACTCACAGTCGGTGCAGATCATATCCCGGAAGGTGAAGGAGCCCATGTGGGGGGTCCGCTCGTCCACGGGAAGGGCCTCCTTGGTCCAGACGTATTCGGTCTTGCCGTCAGGGTCGCAGAAGTAGTACATGTTGATGACAATGGGGCACATGACGTTGTCCATCTGGATGTTGGAGAACTCCACACCGTCCACCACGCACTGCTCGCCCCGACCTCGCCGGGTCTTGATGCGAAGGCCCCGGTCAGTGTGGGAGAAGAGGCACTGACTCACCGTCAGGTCCTTGATACCGCCGGAGATCTCGCTGCCCAGGGTCAACGCCCCGTGGGCCCGCTCCATCAAGCAGTTGCGGATCAGGTGATGGGTGGCGGGGGTCTTATACTTCATGCCCATGTACATCTTGCCCGACTTGATGGCGATGGCGTCGTCGCCCACGGAGAACCGAACGCCGATATAGCGCACATCATCGCAGCTCTCGGGGTCGGTGCCGTCGGTGTTGTGGGAATCAGGCGGAGCCTCCACGGCGATCTGGTAAAAACCTACGTCCTTGCAGAAGAAGGGGTGGAAGTTCCAGGCCGGGGAATTGCGGCCCAGGATGCCATGGAAGGTCACGTGCTCACAGCGGTTGAAGAACACCAGCTTGGGCCTCGCGATGGTCCGGGCCTTCACGTCCTTCCACCAGGTGTCAAAGGAGGCGTTGCCGTCGATAACGCCCTGGCCCACCACGGTGATATTCTGCGCGTAATAGGCAGACAAGATGCTCTGGCGGCCCAGGGCAGGCGTTCCTTCCCAAGAGTTCACTTGGATATTCGCCCCAGTAACTCCGTCCTCCGGCTCGCCGGGCAGCAACGGATAGTGCTCCTCCACCGGGTCGGCCTTCAGCACCGCGCCCTCTTTTAAGTGCAGCGTCAGATCGGACTTGAGCACCAGGGGCCGGATGAGGTAGGTCCCCGCGGGCACCATGACCCGGCCGCCGCTGGGGCAGACGTTGATGGCGCTTTGGATGGCGGCGGTATCGTCGCTGACCCCGTCGGCCTTGGCCCCAAAGTCCATGACGTTCAAGCAGGCGCTCTCGGGCAGGGTGCGGAAGGCGGTCACGTCCCCTTCCACCGCCACCTCATAGGCTGTGTCCGGCGTCAGGTCAAAGAGGGAGAAGACATTAGTCTTCACGTCCTGAAGGACCGTCTGGCCGTCCAACGTCACATCGAAGGTCTGGGGCGCGTAATAGGGCGCGTCGTTTTCCAGTTCAAAGCAGGCGGAGACAGAGGTGGCGGTCAGCAGATGAAATTTCATGGGATCGCTCCCCCTCTCAGAAGTTTTACCGAAGCTCGGTGGTGGGAATGGTGTCCATGTCGTCAAAGGTCTGGTTCTCTCCGCCCATGGCCCAGATGAAGGTGTAATTGCTGGTGCCGGCGCCGGCGTGAATAGACCAGCTGGGGCTGATGACGGCCTGCTCGTTTTGCATGACGATGTGGCGGGTCTCCTGACCCTGGCCCATCATGTGGAAGACCACGTTGTCCTGGGGCACCTCAAAGTACATATAGACCTCCATGCGCCGCTCATGGGTGTGGGCGGGCATGGTGTTCCAAACGCTGCCGGGGTCCAGCACCGTCATGCCCATGGAGAGCTGGCAGGTCTTGAGCACATCGGGGTGGATGAACTGGTTGATGACCCGCTTGTTGGAAGTCTCCATGGCGCCCAGGGGCTTCTTGGCCGCGTCGGCGATCTTGATGAGCCGGGTCTCATAGGCGCAGTGGGCGGGAGCGGAGACCATGTAGAACTTGGCGGGCTTGGCGGCATCCTTAGAGGAGAACAGGACCTCCTTGGCCCCCATGGTGATGTAGAGGCAATCCTTGTAGCCCAGCTCGTACACCTTGCCGTCCACGGTGATGGCGCCGTCGCCGCCAATGTTAAAGATACCGATCTCCCGGCGCTGGAGCAGGTAGTCCACGCCGAAGGTGTGCCACACGTCCATGCCCTTGTCGATGGACACGCTCTCCTTTACAGGCATACAGCCCATCGTGACCATGCGGTCCACATGGGAGTAGACCGCCACCACCTGGTCGGGCTGGTAGAGGTTTTCGATCAGGAACTCCCGGCGGAGCTCCTCGGTGGTATAGCGCTTGACGTCGTTGGGTCCGGTGGAATAGCGAATGTCGATGCCCATAATAAAACTCCTCCTAAAATTGGTTTCCTTGGTTGCCCGGGCCCTTGTAAAAAGAGGCGGGTTTGTTGGAATTGGCTATATTTTCCCTTGTAAATGCCATTATAATATATGGTATTGCATAACCATATGTCAGAAACGATACGAAATATTCACAATACGGATATGGCGGTGGCTATCCCTCCCCTTTGCTGTGCTTGACAAACTCCGTGGGGGAGCAGCCATAGTACTTTTTGAACACCCGAGAGAAGTAAAGCGCGTCGGAAAAGCCGCAGTTCTCCGCCACCTCGGCCACGGAATACTCCCTGGTCCAGGCGGCGCCCAGCATGGTCCGGGCCCGCTTCATACGAAGGTCCATCATGTACTTCAGCGGCGTCAGCCCCATCTCCTTTTGAAAGAGCTTACGCAGATAGTCGTAGTTGAAGGGCATCCGGCGGATCTCGCCGTCCAGCTCAAAGGCAGGGCTGGCAAAGTTGCGGATGATGCTGGAGCGGATCATCTCCACTGCCGGAGAAAACTCCCCGTTGTCCCGAAAGGCGATCATGAAGCTGGTGATCAGCTCTCCTAGGGCAGAGAGTACCAGATCCCGGCGGCGCAGGTCGGACTGGGCGTAAAACCGGGCCTGGGCAAAGGCGGCGCCCATATTTCCCTGCGCGTCGTCCTCCACCAAAAAGGCCGTTTTGTAAGGAAAAGCGGGCGCTTCCATGGTCAGATGGATGTTGGTAAAGCCCTGGTCGGAGTTGTTCATGTGGACTTCTCCGGGGGGGATGGCCACAGCCTGTTTGTGCCGGTAGTGGATCACCGTACCGTTTTCCAGCCGGAAGGCGCCCTCGCCGGTGGTGCAGTACACAAGCTCCCAGTGCTCATGGCTGTGCCAGCGCACATCGTAGGTCCTGGGGTGCTCGCCCACATAGAGGATGGTATCCATGCTCTCTTACGCCTCCAGGTAGGCCGCTTCCATGGCTTTGCGGCAGTCCTCGGCGTTGTCAGGGTTGGTGTTTTCCAGCGTGGCGTAGATATAGGGCTTTTCCGCCTTTAAAAACCGCATGACAGCGGTATAGTCCATGCCGCCGTGGCCGGGGGCGGCGGCCTTGAGCTGGCCGCCGGCGTCCTCAGGGAGGTAGTCCTTCAAATGGACCATGGCGATGTCCGGGCCCAAAAGCTCCATGGCCTCGGCCAGGACCTCGTCCCGGCGGGGCAAATTCTCCATGCTCAGCAGGTTCACCGGATCGAAGAGCACCCGCAAATTGTGGCTGCCGATCTCGTCCAGCACCGCCCGGCACCGCTTGGGGTTCCATACGATGTGCTTGACCACCGGCTCGATGGCGACGGTGACGCCATACTGCTCGGCGCAACGGACCACCGGCTTAAAATTCTTGATAAAGGTAGAAAGGGCCTCGTCGGAGCGGCATTCCGGGCAGAATTTATACTCCGGATTGGGCGCGCCCGTCTCCGTGCCCACCATGGCACAGCCCAGGTAGGCGGCGAAGCGGATGTGGGCGTAGTAGCGCTCCTGGATGTCCCGCAGGGCCGTGGGGTCGGGATGGGCCAGGTTCAGGTAGTTCCCCAGCACCGCAATGTCCAGGCCGTTTTCCCAAAACAGGCGTTTGAGATAGCCTGCGTAGCCCGGATTCAAATTGGCCGGGCCGTTGGGCACGTCCTTGAGGGACTTACCAAGGGCCATGTGGACGCATTTGAACCCCTTTTGCGCGGTAATGGGCAGCAGCTCCTCCAGAGGCAGCTTCTCACCGTCGTGGAGTCGAAGGCCGATCTGCAGCATGGGACCCCTCCTTTGCACATCCTTTTTGTCCATATCCATAGTATACCGCACCTGGGACAAGAAGTCCAGAAAAATATGGCTGGCAAGGAAAAAATAAAAGCTCCGAGTTCCATAGAACTCGGAGCTTTTGTCCATTTGAAAGGGCCCTTACTCCTCACTGGATGACCATTTCGGTCTCGTCGTCAAAGAGGTAGACGCTCTTGTAGGGGATGGAGAAGGTGATGGTGGCGTCCATCTCCGGGGTATCGTGGGGATCGACCTTGAGAATGGCGCGCTCCTCTCCGGCCACCACATAGACGTTGGTGTTGTCGCCCAGCATCTCGGTGAGCTCCACAGAGGCGTTGATCTGGTAGGCCTCCTCCACCTTGCCCAGCTCGATGGCCTCGGGACGGAAACCAAAGACGATCTTCTTGCCCTCGTAGGCGGAGAGCTTGTCGCCCAGCACCGGGGCCAGATCCAGGGTGTTGTCGCCCAAGGCGATCTTGCCCCCTTGGACCGTGGAGCGGATAAAGTTCATCGGCGGTTCGCCGATAAAGCCGGCCACAAAGACGTTGACGGGGGCGAAATACAGCTCCTTGGGGGTGCCGATCTGCTGAACGTAGCCGTCCTTCATGACCACGATGCGGTCGGCCAGGGTCATAGCCTCGGTCTGGTCATGGGTGACGTAGATGGTGGTGGCGCCAGCCTCCCGGTGGATCTGGGCGATCTCGGAGCGCATGGTCACGCGCTGCTTGGCGTCCAGGTTGGACAAGGGCTCATCCATCAGGAAGATGCCCACCTTGCGGATGATGGACCGACCGATGGCTACTCTCTGACGCTGGCCGCCGGACAGGGCCCGGGGGAAGCGGTCCAGGTAGTCGGTCAAGCCCAGGATCTTGGCGGTCTTGAGCACCCGCTCTTCGATGACGTCGTCGTCCACACCCTGAAGGGTGAGGCCGAAAGCGATGTTGTCAAAGACGGTCATGTTGGGGTAAAGGGCGTAGCTCTGGAAGACCATGGCCACCTCCCGTTCCCGGGGGCCAAGCTCGTTGACCCGCTTGCCGTCGATCTCGAAGTCGCCGCTGGAGATGTCCTCCAGTCCGGCGATCATCCGCAGCGTGGTGGACTTCCCGCAGCCGGAGGGTCCAACGAAGACAATGAACTCACCTTTGTCGATGGTGAGGTTGAAATCATGAACCGCGTGGAATCCGTTGGGGTATATTTTGTTGACGTTTTTCAGCTCCAGGGTAGACATGACTTAACCCTCCTGCACATTCTTGTTTTTCCGGGATGAGACCAAGTGGATGACGAGATTTTTCAGCCCGACCAGCGCCAGATCGCAGAGCAGATAGAAAAGGCCGAAGGAAATGGGCTCCATGCTCAGGTGACCCCCACCGAAGACGGCGTTCAAGCCGAGGTTGGTGGCAATGTAGAGCAGATTGACCAGCAGGACCAAAAGCATGGCGTAGATGATGTTAAAAAAGAAGGCAAAAAAGCCAGGCTTCGGGAACATCATCCAGTGGTCGTTGGCCCCCTCCGGATAGGCCATAAACCGTAGGACATTGTTGGTAAGCAGGTCTGTGACCATGCCCATCACGATGCCCACGACCACGATCTGGTTTTCCAGCAGGGCGATGCCGGGATAGATCAGCACAAGGCCAGTGACCATGAAAAACTCCACCGCCCCGGCAAACCAGAATTTCGCGAAGCAGACCTTCAGCCAGTTGGGAAGGACGCCCTTTTTGGTGGCGCCATATCGCTCCAACTCCTCTGGAGTGACCGCCGGGGAGTTGGACGCGTCCGCCGAGGCCAGGTCCTCCACGGCCTGGGTGTTGAGCTTGTAGTACTCCGTGGCGCTGTGCTGCTGCTTTTTCTGCCGGTGGCTCTTTTCGGGCTTGCTTGCCATATCAGTCCTCGCCGGAGACGTCGATGGCGGCCATCTCGCCGCCGGCCTCCACCTCCACGCTGGTCTTGATCTTGCGGATGAGCTTGCTGTAAACAGGCATCAGCGCCACAATGGCGAGGGAGACCGCGATCAGGATCATGTGGGTCATCAGAACCTGGAGGACGCTGTTCATAATGGCGATCTTGTCCGGTGTACGCTTGATGATCTGGGCGGCGGCAAGCACCGTATTGTAGTAGAGCCCGTCCGCCCCCAGCACGCCCAGCATCATGACGAACATGAGGATGAGCATGGGCTTATTCACCGGCTTGCGGCTGGGAAAGGAGTTCATAAAGCACACCAGCGCCAGCATGGAGAACAGCATGGCGATGAAGCCGCACAGGCCCATGGGCGTCACATTCACCGTAGCGGTGGCGTTGGAGATCTTCGTCAAATTCAGCGAGTAGTACAGGAAGGTAATGACCAGCATGACCATCGGGATGTTCTGGGGCTTATGCTTCAACGTCACGATGCGCTTGCGGAAGAATTCCTTGAGACCTCCCACAAAGCCCAGTTTCTTCTTTTCCATGTCTCTCGCCCCCTTACCGAATGGCGTTGGTCGTCTCTTTGTCAAAGAGATGCTTGCGCTGGATGGCGACCTGGATCTTGTCGCCGTGCTGATGACCGATCCAGCCCTTCAGCTTGGCGCAGAGCTTCACGCCGCCGGGGCCGCCGATGTTGCCGTAGACCAGGGTGTTCATGCCCAGGTTCTCGTTGTTGGTCACCACCATGGGGATCCCCGCGCCCTCTTCGATGTCCTCGGGCCGGACGCCCATGATGATCTCCTTGCCCTGATAGGCGGCCAGGATCTGCTTCTCCTGGGCGGTGAGGGCGATGCGGTATCCCTGGTCCTGTTGGATGACCAGGTCGTCCCCGTCCACCTTCACGTCAAAGAGGTTCATAGGCGGCAGACCGATAAAGCTGGCCACGAAGACATTGTTGGGGGAATCGTAAAGCTCCAAAGGCGTGCCCACCTGCTGAACGTGGCCCATGGACATACACACGATGCGGTCAGCCAGGGTCAAAGCCTCGGTCTGGTCGTGGGTAACGTAGAGCATGGTGGCCTTCAGCCGCTTATGTAGGAGCAGGATCTCCCGGCGGGTGGCGCCGCGGAGCTTGGCGTCCAGGTTGGAAAGAGGCTCGTCAAAGAGGAAGACCTTGGGGTTTCGGACAATGGACCGGCCCATGGCCACGCGCTGGCGCTGGCCGCCGGAGAGCTGGTTGGGCTTTTTGTTGAGCTGGGAGGTCAGGCCCAGGATCTCCGCCGCCGCCAGCACCTTTTTGTGGATGACGTTGGGATTTTCCTTGCGCAGGGTCAGGGAGAAGGCCATGTTCTCGTAGATGGTCATGTGGCCATAAAGAGCGTAGTTCTGGAAGACCATGGCCATATCCCGGTCCTTGGCGGGGGTCTGGGTGATATCCTTGCCGTCCAGGTAGAGCCGGCCCTTGGAGATGTCCTCCAGGCCAGCCACCATCCGAAGGGTGGTGGACTTGCCGCAGCCCGAGGGGCCCACCAGCACGATGAGCTCGCCGTCCTTCACGTCCAGGTTGAAGTCAAAGACCGCCTGGACGTTGTTGTCGTATATCTTGTCGATATGCTGTAAACTCAGTTCAGCCATCTTGACCCCTCCTTCAAGCGGACTTGCCGGCCAGAGCGCCGCTTTCAGCGGAGCGCTCTTCCAGCATTTTTAAGTGGGACTCCAGAGCGTTGCACTTCATGAAGTTGACCACAGCTGCGGCCACCAGACAGACCGCCGAGGCGATGAGCAAAACGATCAGGTAAATAAACTGACCGTCGCCCATGGGGGGCTCGGGGAAGCCGGCCTCTACGTCGATGTAGCTGTGCGCTTGCCAGGGGAGGATAAAGACGCGGACAACTTGGACGATCCCCAGGAGCACCAGGGGAATGGAGTAGGCCTTTTTGTAGTTCTTCGCGCCCTCTTCCGAGAGGAACGCGGCCAGCATAAAGACCAGGTTATAGACGATGGAGACGCCGATCAGCCAGTTATGGTAATAGGAACCGGCGTCATTTTGATAGATGTTGACAAAGTACAGCACATCCAGCACGATAGCCAGCAGCGTGAGATTGGCGGACAATTTGTTTTTCTTGAAGCGCATCCTATCTCGCCGGATCATCTGCTCTTCATTCATGATGCTGTCGCCTCCTTCTAATTCATAAGCGCGGTGGGCTTTCCCTTCCAGGCGTGGTTCACTGGGCCTTGGCGGCAGCGCCGCTCTGGGTCTTGGCGGCAGAGCCGTTGAGAAGGGCGGCCTCCTGCTTCATGAGACTGATCTTCCAGATGACGTTGCCCACCAAAATGACCACGGCGAGCACCAGCACGCCCAGGACAATATAGTGCGCGTCGAACCAGAAGGTGGATTCGGTGTAGTAGCTCTTGTTGCGCTCGGCATAGGTCTTCAGTTCTTCAAAGTTCACCGTGGTGAGATATTGAAGTTTGAAGGCCTCCACCTGGATGTGACCCCACACAGCCACGGCCAGAGCGGCCACGGACCAGATGGCGGTGGACACATAGTTGCCGATGTAGTAGCGCCGGCGGACATGGGTGTTGGTAAGGAACAGGCCCAGGGAGAGAATGATCAGACCAAGGCCCGCCAGCATGAGCTGGTTATTAAAGGGCTGGATGTCGTAGAAGATCCTGGCCCCGGTGACGGCAGAGTCGTCGTAGTCGTTGGGGTTATACATGGCGGTATACAACGAGTCGTAGAGATCCGTCACCAGCCCCAGCGAGTAGGCAAAGACCAGCACGCTGGCGATGAGGGCTATCATGCAAAACACTCGTTGCAGTTTGACTTGTCTTTTATACATAGCGACCTCCCTGTTTCACCTTTCCCCAGCCTCCTTGCGGAGACTGGGGAAAGCGGCCTTACCGAGCTGCGCTAGAGGCAGCGATCAATTACTTAATGGTGTCGTAGAAGTCGATGGCCCGCTGCCAGCCGCGGTTCTGGAGCTCCAGATACTGGGAGCCGGAGTAGGCGCCGGCCACGGTGGCGGCGGCGGAGGCAGCGTCGTTCATGCCCTCTTCCTTGTAGCCGCCGACGATGATGTCCACCAGAATGTTCTTCTGATCCTTGGAGGTGCCGAACATCACGCTGCCCAGGTTGGAGTAGCTGTTGATCTGGTCGTTCTCCACCTTGGTGGTGGGCAGGGTGGTGGGCACGCTGGTGTACCACCAGTTGGAACTGTCAACGTCCAGAATGGGATGCTTGATGGTGCCCAGAGCAATGGCGTTGGAGATGTAGCCCGCGCCCTCCTTGCCGGCATCGGTGGTGCACTGGTACTCGAAGGACTGGCACTTGACGAAGGACAGGGTGGAGCCCAGGTACTGACGGGCGTAGTTGGTGTAGTTGCCGCCAGCCTTCTCCCACAGCTCAGTGCGGGTGGCATCGGCGATCTCGGGCATCTGCTGACCGTTAAAGTTAAAGGTCTTTTCGGAGCGGAAGACCTTGGGACCGTAGCTGAGCAGGAGCATGCCCTCGTCGGTGTAGGCAAAGTCGATCAGAGCCAGGCAGGCCTTGAGCTTGTCGTCGTTACCCTTGACGCCGGCAGCGGAGATGGCCCAACCGCCGGGCTTCACGCTGCGCCAGGACTCAGCGAAGCGCATATAAACGCCGTTGGGATCAGTGCCGTCGAACCAGCGGGCCACGGGGACCATGACCGCCCGGTACTCCTCGCCATTGGCCTTATCCAGCACCTCAGGATCGTCGTTGAAGAGGGTCTGGGTCTGGTTGTAGTCGAAGTGCATGAAGCCCAGGTCGTTGGTCAGGTACTGCTTGGAGTTGACCTCCTCGGTGTTGACAAAGGCGGTGGAGATCAGGCCTTCCTTCACCAGGTTATTCATCTTATCCAGAGCCTCATAGGTGGCCGCCTCCTGACGGGCGTCGTGGAGGGTGCCGTCGGTGTCCACATAGAGGAAGTCCTTCCGGGACTCCAGGCCGCGCACGCCGAAGAGGACGCCGGCCAGATGGACCATGTCCAGACGACGCTGGTTGTTATTGTCCTCGCGGGAGAACAGGCCCTGGATCTGGTCGGTGCCGTTCAGGGTCTGAGCGTTGGAGACCACGCAGCGCAGCAGAGCCACCAGCTCGTCAGCGTCCCAGGCGGCGTTCTGGCCGATGAAGAGGTCGGAGCGCTGCGTGCCGTAGTAGCCGTTGTAGGCCTGGTCGATGTAGTCGCGGAGCATATTGACAGCGTCCACGCCGCTCATGGGACCCACGGCGTTCATCTTGGCAATGATGTTACCGGCGGCGTCATAGTCCTTGGAGATGGTCTCCACGCTGGTGCCGTCGGCGGTGACCACGTCCACGTCCACCTTACCAGAGGTGGGCATATAGGGCTCGTAGGCGGGGGTAGCGGTGGTGCCGGAGTTCTCGGCGGCAAAGGCGCCCTCGCCGTCCAGCAGCTTGCGGACCCAGTCGGTACGCATCAGGGGCATACGCTCGATGTCGTTGACACCGTCGAAGTAGGGGCTGAAGTAGATGCCGCCGTTGGCGGTATCGCTGGTGATGGACATCCGGACGATGGGGTTGGCGTCCAGATAGGCCTTGAAGTTGGGCATCTGGTCCAGATGCTCGGCAATGTTCACCAGGCTGCCGGCCACGCCGTACTCGCCCAGCTGGCTGGCTGTGCCGGCCACCATGTCCACATCGGTCAGCTTTTCCTTCCAGTACTCAAACTCCTTGGAGTCGGAGTTGCCCTGGTACTTGTCCTCAAAGACCATACCCAGCTGATTCTGGACCTCCACCCAGGTGGGCTTCAGATCGCCGGTGTTGTAGGTGTGGCCGTCGGCCAGAGTGATGCCGGAGCCGGCCACCTCGGGATCAAAGAACAAGCCGGTCTTGGTGGAGTTATAGCCCGTGGCCATGCGAAGGACGGTGCCCTGCGCAAAAGCCAGGTCGGGGTTATTGTAATCAGAAGTAGTGGTGGGGCCGTCGGGGCCGTCAGGGGTGTCAGAGGGGGTGATCTCCCCGATCGAGGGGGCGCAGCCGGCCAGAGCGCCCAGCAGCATCAGCAGGGCCAGGCCAAGAGCAAGTGTCTTTTTCATTTTCATTTTTTCCTCCTTGAAATTAGGTTGGACCTTTGGTCCATGGTGTTATCTCTTTACTCCTTCACGCCGCCGACGTTAACGCCCTTGGCAAAGTACTTTTGGATGAAGGGGTAGATGATAAGGATGGGAATGACCGAGCAGACCACCAGCGCGTAGATGATGGAGTCCGGCGCGTAGCTGCGGTTCCAGCCGGCGATGTACTCGGAGTCTGTGTACTGCTCCAACTGGTTACGCAGGAAGACCTGCAAGGGGTGCTCGTAGGAGTTGTCGATCATCTGGCGGGCCCAGAAGTAGCCGTTCCAGCGGGAGATGGCGAACAGCAGGGACACCGTGGCGATGGTGGACTTGCTCATGGGGATGTATACCTTGGTCAGCACCTGCATCTCGGTGGCGCCGTCTACGATGGCGGCCTCTTCTATTTCAGATGGCACGCCCTCAAAGGCATTGCGCAAGAGGATGATGTTCATGGCCGCCATACCCATGGCGATGACCACCAGCCACTTGTCGTCGGTGATCCCCACGGCCTCGAAGGCCTTGCTGGTGGCGATGTAGTTCAGGTACTGGGGCACGATGCCGGCGGAGAACCACATGGTGAATACCAAGAAGAAGTTGAAGCCTTTACGGAACATCAGGCGCTTCTTGCTCAGCGCGTAGGCGCCCAGAATGGCGGTCAGCATGGACCATAGCGTACCGTAGAGGGTCAGGAACAAGGTGTTGGAGTAGGAGTTCCAGAACATATTGTTGCCAAACATCTCTCCAAAGGCTTCAAACTGGATGCCGGTGTTACGGGGATCGGGCCACAGGAAGACCATGCTGTTTTCCACCGCGTAGCGACCGCTGATGGCGGAGGAGATGGCGTAGACAAAGGGGTAGAGACAACACAGCGCGAACACACCCAGCAGTACGTAGCTAATGATCTTAAAGATCAACTCAGAGATCTCAAGTTTTCTTTTCATTTTGTCTCACCGCCCTTTCTTAATAGAGGGATGTATTGGAGGCCTTCTTGGCGATGGTGTTGGCGCCGATGACCAGCATCATGCCCACCACGTTGTTCATCATCTCAGCCGCCGAGGCAAGGCCGGTGCGGTTATTTTCCATGCCGTAGCGGTAGGAGAAGGTGGAGACTACGTCGGCGGTCTGGTAGGTGTTGACGTTGTAGAGCAGGATGACCTTTTCGTAGCCCACCATCAGCAGATGGCCGATGCGGGTGATGAGCATGATGACTACGGTGGAGAGGATACTGGGCAAGACCACGTAGCGCATCTGGGCCCATTTATTCGCGCCGTCGATCTGCGCGGCTTCGTAGCTGGTGGGCGAGATGGCGATGATGGCGGCGAAGAAGACGATGGAGTCATAGCCGGCCGCTTCCCAAATACCGCTGACCTGGTAGATGGTTCGGAAGAAGGCCGGGTCGTTCAGAAGTCCCGCCTTTGCCGTCTGTTCGGAAATCAGTCCCAGCCCGGCCAGCGCCTGGCTGATGACGCCGCCCATGGCGTTACCTACGCCCTGCACGCTGGAACCCTGCTTGACCAACATGATGACCAGCGAGGTCATCACGACGGTGGACATAAACTTCGGGAGGTACGTCAACACCTGCATCACGCTGCGGGCGGCGTTGGACTTGACCTCGTTGAAGAACAGAGCCAGGATGATGGGCATGGGGAAGCCAAAGCACAGACCGTAGAAGCTCAGCAGGAAGGTGTTGCGCATGGCCCGCCAGAACTCCACCGACATGGCGGCGTTGCTGCCGCCGGTGAGGAGCAGTTTAAAGTTGGAGAAGCCCGCGAAGGCCTGCTCGTTGACGGTGAGCACCTGGTCGCCGACCTTGAAGCAGCCCAGCAGCTCGTACATGGGCAGGTAGCGCCACAGCAGGAAGACCAAAAGCATCGGCACCAGCATCAAGTAGAGGCGCCAGTCCTTTGCCAGGGTCCGCCCCACATGGAGCCAGTGGTGCTTCTCCACGTCATCCCGTACGGCCTGCTCGGGGTCTATCCGGTAGGCGCCGGTGGCCTGATCGTAGAGGATGAAATCCGCGGCTTTTGCTTTCATCATCGACCTCTCCTTTGCTCACTGTTCTGTGTTGTTTCGTTCGCGCTCCTCCTGAAGACGCAGGAGGTAGTGCCTTTGATCCTCAAAAACGCCGTCCAGACGGCGGACGATCCAGATAATAACTAAGGTAAAGAGAATGGACAGGCAATCATATAGGAAATAGCTCCTGACCAACTCCTCCGGCGGACATCCCAGGGTAAGGGCCACCAGCATCCGCCCGCCCTGCATCAGTACGATCACCGCCAAGGCAAACCCGAGGCTCAGCCACACGCTCTGCCTCACCCGCTCCTTGCCCAGGGCCTCGAGCCCCGCCACAGCCAGGAGGGAAAAGAGGTTGCCTACTATGTAGGTCAGGTAGTCGTTCCAGCCGATGATCTGGACGGCGGAGGGCGCCAGGCTCAGATAAAAGCAAAACAGCGCGCCGGCCAGCGCCGCGTGAAGTCCGCCCCACCAGCCCCAGCGCATATACACGATGGCGGTGAGGGCCGCCGCCAGAGATACCGTGCCGAACATCGAGCCCGTGGCAAAGCGGACGATGAGGAACTCGAAGAGGGCCAGCATGGCGGCGAAGAGCAGCAGGTCGATGGTTCGATACTGCTGGAGGGTCAACTGTCTATTCATGGGTCTTCCCTTCGCGGTTTTTCTCCGGCGCCTTTGGTAAAAACGCCCAGAATAGGGGGCATGACACCCCACAATTTATGTTATTATACATCTCCGGGCCGCTCTTTGTATATGGATAAAACATAACTCATCATGGATAAAACATAGAAATGGCTGTGAAAAACTTCAACTCTCTCCCAGAAAATGCTAGGATACTATGTGCAAACTATATAAGAAAAAAGCTGGTTTTATGTGCTGAAAAGGAGTGGTTCTTTATGCTACTGACCCCTGACGACGACCTGCAAAAGGCCCTGGACGCCGCCGCAGCCGGGACTCTGGTGGAGCTTGTCCCCGGCGAATACCGCCAAAAGCTCCTGCTCACCACGCCCGGGCTCACCCTCCGGGGCGCGGGGGCGGACCGGACTCGCCTGTGCTGGGACGACTATGCCCAGAAGCTGGACGAGCAGGGCCGGGAGTACAACACCTTCCGCACCTGGACGGTAGCGGTGTGCGCCGACCACGTCCGCATGGAAGACCTATCCATCGTCAACGACGCCCTCCGCCCCGAGGACAAGGGCCAGGAGGTGGCCCTGACGGTGTACGGCGACGATTTCACCATGGAGCGCTGCACCCTGACCTCCACCCAGGACACCCTGTTCCTGGGTCCTCTGCCCCGGGATCTGATCCAGCGCTACGACGGCTTTTTGCCCGACCCTCTCCGGCGGGACACGACCTGCCGCCAGACCTTCCGAAATTGCCGCATCAAGGGGACGGTGGATTTCATTTTTGGCTGCGGCCAGGCCCTGTTTGAGGACTGCGAGATCCGCTCTCTGGTGGAGGCTCGGGGCCACGGCTACATTGCCGCGCCGGCCCATGCCTTGGAGCAGGCCGAGGGCTTTTTGTTCAAGCGTTGCCGCCTTACCGCCCAGCCGGGCGTGGCCCCCGGCAGCGTCTACCTGGCCCGGCCCTGGCGGGACTATGGCCTGTGCGAGTTCCTGGACTGCGCCATCGACGGCGACCACATCTGCCCCGAGGGCTTCAACAAGTGGAACGACACCCACCGGGACCAGACCGCCCGCTTCTACGAAACGCCCCTGGCCCCCAGCCGCGTCCCCTGGGCCAAGACCAGGTCTTGACCGAAAAAAGGCTTCCCCTTGCAAGGGGAAGCCTTTTTTCTATTCATCCCGGATAGCCAGCCCACATTCGGCAAAAAACTCCATCATATCCTCCGGCCAGTTCTCCAGCGACCGGCTGTGGGGTGGGATACAGCCGGCGGGAAAAGCCTGAACGTCCGCGGTAGCGAGGCCGTGAGCGCCATGGTGGTAGACCTGGCAGGCAAAGTCCACCCCCGCCTCCTCCATGGCCTGGGCCAGCGCCAGGGTGTTACGGCAGGGGACGGAGGCGTCGTTTCGGGTGCACCAGAGATAGGTGGGCGGCATATCGCCCCGGACCAGCCGGTCCAGGCTCAGCCGCTCCCGCAGCGCGCCGTCCTGGCCGCAGAGGTTGGCAAAGCTGGCTTCGTGGGTCCTGCCGTGGCTGACGGCCACTGGGTAGCACAGCCCCAGCGCGTCGGGCCGGACCACCCCGGGCTCCGCCACGTCGGCCACCTCCCGCGCGTCAAACAGCGTACACAAGGTCCCGGCCAGATGCCCTCCGGCGGAAAAGCCCACGCAGGCCACCTGCGCGGGATCCGCCTCCAAGCCCGTCGCCTCCTGCCGAATGAGCCGCATGGCCAGAGCCGCCTCCCTAAGGGCCACAGGGAAGCGGCTGGGCGCGACGGAGTAATCCAGCACAAAGGGCGTCCAGCCCCGGGCCAAAAACCGCAGGGCCACCGGCTCGCTCTCTCGGAGCGAAACGTGCTCGTAGCCGCCGCCAGGCAGGATCAGCACCGCCGGACGGCGGCGGCGGGCGCTGAGCGTCTCAGGCGTCCCAATGCTCCAGGCGGTCAGCCGGCCGCCCTCCCCGGCCCGGTCCAGGCCAAAAACCTCATATACATTCCAGCTGTGGAGCTCCATCTCCTCGCCTCCTTTGCTCTATCATACCCTGTCCAACTCTAGGCGTCAAGAAATATAGTGAAAATCACCAAACATCCTTGACCATTGCGTAAAAGTTTGGTATAGTATACACTAGGATCAGGAGAACGTGCCCGACAATGTTAAGGGAGGGCTCCACCATGAAACGAAGAACACTTGCTCTGCTGCTATGCTGCGCGGTACTGGCCGGACTTTTATGCGCCTGCGAAACCGAGGAGCCCCAGTCTACCCCCTCCGCTGAGCCCTCCGCCCATCAGGGCGAGGATCCCTACGAAAAGCTGGGCTACTTCACCATGACCATCGCCCACGCCCAGCCCCAGGGCAATCCCCGTTCGGTGTCCCTGGCCCAGTTTGCCCAGGACATGTCCGCCGCCACCCACGGCCATGTGACCGTGGAGGTAGTGGGCGACAGCCAGCTGGGCTCAGAGCGCGAGATGCTGGAGCAGTGCATGGCCGGGACCATTCAGGGGATGCGGGGCGGCCAATACGACTTCTCCCCCCGGCTGATGATGTTTACCCTTCCCTTCCTTACCGCCAACCGCGCCCAGATCACCGCCCTTTTGCACAGCGACCTGGCCCAGTCCGTCTGCGACGAGGCGGGAGCAGCCACCGGGACGGTGATCCTTGACCTCTGCGACGCCGGCGGCTACCGCCAGATGTCCAACAACGTCCGGCCCATCAAGTCCCCCGAGGACCTGAAGGGGCTGAAGATGCGCACCAACACCATGGAGACCACCATTATGGCCTTTGAGGCCATGGGCGCCGAGACCATCTCCATCCCCTATTCCGACCTCTACATCAGCCTGGATACCAACGTGGCCGACGGTCAGGATAATCCCTGGATCAACGTGGACAACATGCGCTTTTACGAGGTCCAGAAGTATTTCACCGAGGTGAACTACCAGTTCCACGTGGACCCCTTCTACGTCAACGCTCAGTGGTTTGACAGCCTGCCCACCCAGTTCCAGGAGATCCTGCGTACCTGCGCCGACGATATGGGCGCCTACAACGACCGCCTCATTGACGAGGGCACTCAGACCGCCAGGGACGCGATCGAGGCCTCCGACGCCAAGCTCTATATCCCCACCGACCAGGAGCTGGACGCCTTCCGGGCGGCCATGCAGCCGGTGTATCAGCAGTGTATCGCCCAGGATATCTGTACTGCCCAGGAGCTCCAGACCATGCAGGACATCGTAGCCCAGGCCAAATAGGCAGAACTTTAAAAATGCCGCTGTGTTGGATAACACAGCGGCATTTTTTTATTCCTCAATCCTCTATGTATATGCGTTCAAAGGTCTCGTAGTGATCGTCGGTGTAGTAGATCAGGCCGTCGTTGGAGTAGACGATGCGCTTGGCTCCCCGGCTGTTTTCCCCCAGAGTATCGATGTCGCACTCGGTCCAGACCCTGCCGTTTTCCTTGGGCAGCAGCCCCTCCCGGTTGGAAAAGCGGTCGCCGCCGATGCACATCCCCGGCGCGTAGCGCTCCACCGAGCCGCCGTTCCAGCCCAAGTCCCGGGCCTCGTCCTTGGTGATGTAGTTGTCCGGCAGCTCGCCGTAGGCGGCAATGTAGCGGGCCACATCGTCAGCGCTGTCATAGCTTCCGTTTTCATCGATGGACTCACTATTTCCCTTGGGATCGGCCGTTTCTGCAGCGGCAGGCTCCGCGCTCGGTTCTGTCTCAGGCGTGGGAGCCACTCCGGGCTCGTCGGTGATCTCCGCCAGCACCGCCATGGACGGTGTTGACGCCGGGGCCGCGCTCTCACAGGCGCACAGGGCAAACGCCAGGCCCAGCAGCAAAATCGCCGCCTTCCAGCGCTTCATTGGCCATCTCTCCTTCATGGATAGTTTGAATAAGAATATTGTACCACATTATGCGTAAAAAGGAAAGGGCCGCCCCATTTGGGGCGGCCCTTTGAGTCGCTAGGATGGTTGTGCTGTGGCTGTCACGCTCGCATTGGGCACGCTGGTCGCCGGTTCTTTCGCCGCCCTTGGCAAAATGCCGTTGGCCTGCGGCCAACCTGTTTTTGCCGTGCGGTCGGCTCCAAGTCCGGCGGCGCGCCTATGCTCGCGCTTCGGCTCTTACTTCATCAGGCCGATGAAGCGGTCGAGCATCAGAGCGGTCTGAGCGCGGGTGGCGGAAGTGGCGGGGCTGAGCGTATCAGCGCTCACGCCGTTGATGATGCCGTTCTTCACGCACCAGCTCATGCCGTCCTTGGCCCACTCGCTGACCGTGCCGCGGTCAGAGAAGTCCACCAGGCCGGAGACGGTGGTCTCGGTATCCAGACCCACCAGCTTGGCGAAGCGGGACAGCATGACGGCCAGCTGCTCGCGGGTGATGACGTCGTTGGGACCAAAGGCGTCCTCGGAGTAACCAGTGACCACACCCACCTTCACGGCCCAGCCGATGGCGTCGGTGTACCACTGGTCGGCGGGCACGTCGGCGAAGGTGTTGGAGATGCCCGCCTTGCCGTTGGCGAAGCGGTAGAGCATGGTGGCCAGCTGCGCACGGGTCAGCTCGTTGTCGGTGCCGAAGATGCTGTCGCCAATGCCGTTGACAATGCTCAGACCGGCCATGTTGTTGATGGCGTCAGCGGCCCAGTGATCGTCGGCCACGTCCTCGAACTTGCTCTCGGGAGCGGGGATGGTGGCGGGGATCTTGACGTCGGCCACGGTCTCACCGTTGGCGTCGGTCACTACGATCTCGGTGTTGCCCTCGGCGTCGGTGGTGCTCTTCGCAGTGAAGCTATCCGCGGGCTTGTCGTCCTCGTCCTTCTTGTTGGTGATCTCGCTGATGCTACCGCCGTTGCCGCCGCTGACAGCGCCGCCGTTGCCGCCGGAGGGACCCTCCTCAGGAGGATTGACCACAGCGTCGGGGTTCTCCACGGGGGTGGTGTTGTTGACCAGCTCGCCGGCGCCGGCGTCGGTGACGCCCGTCAGCCTCAGGAAGTCGCCCAGAGCCAGCGTGCCGTCGGCGTCACGGACAGCGCCGTTGACCCACTGGGTGTTGTCGAAGTCCAGGGAGACGAAGTTGTCGGCGGTGATGTTGCCGGTAACGGTGCCCACACCCTTGGTCTGGGTGCCGTCCCACTGATAGTAGTTATACACAGAGGTGCTGGTCTGGCCCTTCTTGCTGTCGGCCTCGGGAGCGGAGTCCTTCATCTTCTTGATCACGCCTTCCTTTTGATCCACATAGTCAGGCGCGTTATCGTCCTTGAAGGAGACAGTCTTCTCCACCAAGTAGTTCAGGACTGCGAAATCGCTCTTCAGGCCCACGTTCTCCTGGGCGTTGTTGTAGGAGGTGCAGCCGACGACCTTGATGTCGGGGCCGTTGTTGGAGTCGATGCCCTTGGCCTTGTTGTAGAAGGCGAAGGAGTTCTCCACCCGGTGAGCGCCGGGCAGGTGAGAGCCGCCCATCTTAAAGCCGTTGCCGTTGCCGGCCTCGGTGAGGACGATCTTACCGTCGGCGTCCAGGTTCATCTTGGCGTTGTAGCCGTCGTCCTCAAACTCGGGGATCACGTTCTTGACGTCGGCCAGCTTGCGGACCTCGTAGCCGTTCTGGAAGGCCACGCAGTTGATAATGGTGGTACGACCCAAGGGGCCCTGATCGGGCGCGGTCTTGGCGTAGAAGTCCCAGCCGTCGTCGGCGTTCCAGTAAGCGGCGCAGCCGTCGAACACGTTGCCGGTGCCGCAGCGCTCCTTGGCGCCAAAGCCGTCGGCGCCGTCGTAACCGCTGTCGTAGTTACGGTAGGACTCGCAGTTGAGGATGGTGTTGTAGCAGGGCCAGTCGCCCCAATCGGTGATCTCCAGATCGCCGTCGATCTTGTCCTCGGTGGGACGCACCGGCGGGCGGTCGGTGGAGGAGGACAGGGTGCTGATCTGCAGACCGGTGGTCAGGTTGTCGTGGATCTTGATGTTCTGCACGATGTTGTGGTTACCGCTGACCTGGAAGCCAACGCCGCTGGCGCCGACCACCTCAAAGTCCTTGAAGATCCACCAGTCGGAACCATGGACCAGGACGCTGCCGGCCTTGCGCTGGCCGTTGAGCACCACGTGGGCGCCCGGCTCGGCCACAAAGTAGATGGGCTGATCCTCGGTGCCGTTCATACCGCGGTTGATGCGGATGGTCTTAGTCAGGTTGTAAACGCCATCCAGCAGGATGATGTTCTGGCCGGGACGGACCACGCTGACGGCGGTGTAGACGTCCAGCGGACGGGCCTTGGTGCCGTAGTTGGTGCTGCGGCCGGTGGGCGAGACGTAGAGGTTCTTCAGATCGCCAAACTTCTGCTGATATTTGACGATGCAGTCCTTGGTGATAGTCTCGGTGTTGGCCAGCTCTGTAAAGACGGCGGGCAACTTCTGGTTGGGATCGGGCTGGAAGGTAGCGGTGAAGGTGTTGTTACCGTTCTTCAGCTTCACGGGGATGTCCACGCGGTCCACCAGACCCAGGTCGTTGAACTTGGTCTGATAGGTCTCAGGCAGGACAGAGCCGTTCTGCGTCACGGTGACGGTGCCCTCCACGTTGGAGGAAACGGAGAAGATGAAGTCCTCGCTGTTAGAGCTGTCGCCGGAGCTGATGCTCATGGAGGGGGCGATATAGGTGATGGGAGGAGACACGGGGTCGGCATCCTCTTCCTCGGGGATGGTGGTCAGCTGCACGTTAGTGAACAGCGCGTCCATCTCACGGGCGGTGAAGAAGCCCACATACTCATAGTCCTTGTCCAGGCACTTCTGGATGCCGGGGAGGTCCTTGCGGCCGGACACGTCGTCGGCATGATAGGGCTCGTCGCCGCTCAGGTCCATAGCGCCCTTGACAAAGTAGTCGATGTTCTGACCCAGCACGGTCTCCTTGCCGTTGGCGTCCTTGACGGACAGGGTGGAGATATAGCCGGTGTTGTTCTTCTGGATGGTCAGAGTGAACTTGGTCAGCTCGTACTTGCTCATGAAGTCGCTGTTCTCATGCATCAGGCTGAAGCCGGCGGGCTTGCCGGAGTAGTTGCCGATGGTGTTGAAGCGGTTGGTGTTGCCCTCGGCCTTGGCGGTGACGCCGTCAGCGGGGATGCGAGTATCCAGCGGGAAGCGGCGCTCGTAGTAGTTGGCGGGGCCGGAAGCGCCGGTGTAGGCCGTGCCGTCGTCCAGCACGGGGATACCGTACTTGGCGATGGACATCAGTCCCATATAGTAGCTGTACTTGGTGTTGGACGCGGAGTCATAGCCCAGGTCCTTATTGCTATAGATCACGCTGTTCTTGCGGTCATAGCTGAAGGCGGTACGGGCAGCGCCGGCAAAGTAGACGTTGTCCCAGTAGTTGCCGGCGTTGTTGCTGGCGGAGCCGGTCCAGCTCTCGGCGGGCACACGGTCCATAGCGGCCAGGCCCACACCGTTCTGGGTGTTGCTGGTGTTCCAGCGCAGGACCTCCACGTCGGCCTTCAGGGTGTAGTTGGTGCCGGCGGGGATGGGAGTGTAGTAGAACAGCAGGCCGTCGGCGCCCTCGTTCTCCTTGATCTTACCGGCGCCGTCCCGGGAGCTCAGCAGCACGCGGCCCTGGGGGTCGGTGTTCAGATCGCCGGTCAGGCCGGTGATCTCATGCTTCACGGTCTCGCCCTTGTAGTTCTTGAACTCGGCGGTGTAGCTGCCGTCGGCGGTGGTGTTCACCGTGGCGGTCTTGCCGGGGTCCTGATAGTTGGTCAGGGGCTTGGCGTTGGGGCCGCCCACCACCCAGTTGGACATATCGGTGGCGGAGGTACCGAAGGTGACCTCGGTCCAGGCGGTGACCTTCTCAGCCTCGGCCACGGCGGTGGCGGGCTCGGACTCCAGCGTCTCGCTGGTGGAGGTACGGGTGGCGGAGACCTTGAAGTCATAGGAGGTCTCGGCGGTCAGACCGGGCACCACATAGCTGTAGGTGGCCTTGCCGTCCACGGCGGTCACAGTGGTGGCGGGGTCGGTGGGCCACGCGGCGGCGGAGGTCTCCTTCACGAAGACCTTGTAGGTGTCGGCCTCGGTCACGGCGCCCCACATCACGGTGATGCCCACCTTGCCGTCAGTGCCGGCGCCGTTGGAGGCGGCGGAGGAGATGGCGGGCTTCTCCAGAGGCAGAATAAAGCCGGACACAGAGCCCTCGCCGGCGGGGATGTCGGTCTCGCCCTCGCGCTGCAGGCTGGCCTTAAAGGTATAGGTGCCGGAGAGAGGGGGATTGAAGACGATGCTGTGGGTGTCGCTGGCAGTGACGTCGGACTTGGTGGCGACCACATCGCCAGCTGCGTTCAGCATCTGAACGGTCAGGCTGTCGGCATAGGTGGTCATGGTGCCGGCGGCCTCGTCGGTGATCACGCCCACCTTGGGGCCGGTCACGGTGACGGTGATGGTACCCTTGGTGTTGTCGGGGGTGCCGGTGATGGTAGCGCCCTCCGCGCCCTGGGCGGCGGCGGTCCACTCAGCGGTGACCTCTTCCATGCTGCCGCTCTTAAAGTCAAAGCCGTAGAGCATGATCTTGCCGCCCTTGAAGCCCACGGTGATCTCGTCGCCGTTCTTCACCTGCACGGCATCCTTCAGGGGAACCTGAGACTCGGCGAACCACTTGCCGCTGTTGGCAGTAGCGTGCTTGCCCTCCTTATTCAGGCAGAAGTAGGGCTTCTGGTTCTCCGCGGTACTGCTGTTGACCTTGGTGTAGATGGTCAGGATACCGTCCGCCTTCGCCTTGAAGACGAACTTGGCACCGGTATAGGTGACCACACCATCAGCCTCGGTGAACGCGCCGTTGGTGTTGCCGGCCAGCCAGCCGTCAAAGCCCTCAGCGCCGGTCTCACCCTTATACTTATACTTGTCGGCGGGGACCCACAGCTCCACGGCGGTGACGCCCTCGGTCTTCACCTGGGTATCCGCGGTGACCTCATACTGGGTGTTGTCCGTGGCGGTGCCGGTAGCGCCGGGCACAGAGTCCAGATTGGCTTTCCAGCTCTCGTTGATGGACACGGTGAAGTCAAAGCCGTAGAGCATGATCTTGCCGCCCTTGAAGCCCACGGTGATCTCGTCGCCGTTCTTCACCTGCACGGCATCCTTCAGGGGAACCTGAGACTCGGCGAACCACTTGCCGCTGTTGGCAGTAGCGTGCTTGCCCTCCTTATTCAGGCAGAAGTAGGGCTTCTGGTTCTCCGCGGTACTGCTGTTGACCTTGGTGTAGATGGTCAGGATACCGTCCGCCTTCGCCTTGAAGACGAACTTGGCACCGGTATAGGTGACCACACCATCAGCCTCGGTGAACGCGCCGTTGGTGTTGCCGGCCAGCCAGCCGTCAAAGCCCTCAGCGCCGGTCTCACCCTTATACTTATACTTGTCGGCGGGGACCCACAGCTCCACGGCGGTGATGCCCTCGGTCTTCACCTGGGTGTCCGCGGTGACCTCATACTGGGTGTTGTCCGTGGCAGTGCCGGTGGCGCCGGGCACGGAGTCCAGATTGGCCTTCCAGGAGCCGCCGGTCATGACGGTGACTTCCTCGTCGCCACAGCGGGTGCAGACGCCGTTCTCATACTTATGGCCCAGAGCCTCGATGGCAGCGCCCTTGGTGAGGATCTTCCCGCAGTTGGAGCAGACGGTGTCCGCCTCCTTGCCGGGGGCAGTGCAGGTAGCGGCCACGGCGTTCTTCTGCTCGGTGCTGGTGTGCTGGCAGTCCACATACACGTTGCCGTTGGTCTCGGTGACCTCAACGGAGAGCACGTGGACGGAGGTCTGGTTGGCGGTCTCCACGATGCGGTAGTCGCCCGTGGCCACATTGGTATAGGTGGCGGTGACCGTCACCTGGTTGCTGGCAATGTTGCTGGTGTCGTTGTTGGCGTCCACCAGAGCGGTGCCCGCGGTGCCGCCCGTATAGGGGACGACGGCGCCGCCGCTGACCTTGCCGCTGCTGCTGCCGCCCCGGAAGGTGACCTTCACGGTGGCGTCGGTGCCGGTGATGGCAAAGCCAATGTAGTTGCCGCCGTTCTTGGCCACGTTCAGGCCGGGAACAGCCGCGTCACCGGTGCCGACTTCCTTCCGGGCGATGTTGTTATCGCTAAAGGTAAAGAAGTCGTCGGTGCCGTACTTGCCGGCGGCATAGAAGGCGTCCTTCGCGACGCTGGACAGCTCGGTGTCGGTAAAGTCCAGCTTATAGGTTTTCGCCTCGCCGGTGGTCTCCATCAGCGTAGCCTTCTTAACGCTGCTGGAGCGGGGGCGGGTGGCCGTCTCCGTCGCCGGCGTCTCGGCCACGTCGCCGCCCATGGGGCGCGCGGCCATAGCGGGCGCCATCAAGCCGCAGACCATAACAATGGCCAGCAGCAATGACAGCAGTTGCTTGGTTGATCTTTTCATCGTGTTCCCTCCTATTAAAATAAGTGCATTTTGCCGATTCCCCGGCACCATACTGAGTGTATTTTAGCACACCTTGCCCAACAAAGCAAGAGGGATACAAAGATTTTTTGCTTTTTTTCACAAAGCACAAGATGTGGTGCCCCACGCCTTTTGTAACCCCCAACAAACCCGCCCCACGCGCGCAAAAAAGGACGGTCCCCGTAGGGACCGTCCTTTTTTATGCGGGGGTCTGTCACGCTTGGGTTGGGCGCGCTTTCGCCGGTTCTTTCGCCGCCCTTGGCAAAATGCCGCTAGCTTCGCCAGCCTGTTTTTGCCGTGCGGTCGGCTCCAAGCCCGGCGGTGCGCCTACCCTCGCGCTTCCTTGTCACGCTCGGGTTGGGCGGCCTTCTCGGCCCCGCTTCGCCCCTGTGCGGCCCAAATGCCGCTCACGCCTTCGGCGTTCGCCTGTTTTGGGCCTGTCGGGGCTCCATCGGCGCCGGGCCGCCTACCCTCGCGCTTCGTGCTTACTTCATCAAACCGATAAGCCGGTCGAACATGACGGTGGCCTCGGTGCGGGTGATGTTGGTCTTGGGATCCAGGGTGTCGTCCCCGCGGCCCTTCATCACGCCGGTCTTCACGCACCAAGCCAGGCTGTCGGTAGCCCAGGTGTCGGCCTGGTCGGCGTCGGTGAAGGCGTCCAGAGCGGAGACATGGGCCTTGGTGTCCATGCCGATGAGGTTGGCGAAGCGGCAGAGCATCACGGCCAGCTGCTGGCGGGTGATGGCGTCGTCAGGACCGAAGGCCTCGGCGGAGTAGCCGTTGACCACGCCGGTCTTGGAGGCCCAGGCCACCGCGTCAGCGGCCCAGTGGCCCTGAACGTCGGCGAAGGTGGACTCCAGCCCGGTCTTACCGTCGGACAGCCGGAAGAACATGGTAGCCACGGCGCCGCGGGTCATGGAGGAGGTCATGTCGAAGACGTCATTGGCCTCGTTGACGCCCTTGACCATGCCCAGACCGGCCATGTCGTTGATGGACTTGGCGGCCCAGTGGTCGTCGGGCACGTCCTTGAACTTGACAGCGGGGGCGGAGATGCTGGCGGGCAGCTTGATCTCAGCCACGGTCTCGCCATCCTTGTTGACCACAGTGATGGTCTTGTCGCCGCTGGGCTGGGTGGTGATGGTGGTCACGTCGCCGTTGTCGTTGGTCCGCTTCTCGGTGATGGTGGTGTTGGGCTTGGTGCCGGTGCCGATGCCGGAACCGCCGGTGGTCTTCTTGGTGCCCTCCTGCTGGAGCGCCTTGAAGGCGGCGGTGGCCTCGTTGAGGGTGTTGATCATCTCGATCTTGTCCTCGGCAGTGGCCGTCTCGCTGGCCGCCACATCCTTCGCGGCCTTGATGACCTCGTTGTAGGCCTCCATGGCCTCCGGGGTGACCCACAGCTCGGTCTTGCGAACGTCGGAGCCGTCCTCGCTGGTCTCAGTTTCGGCAGCCAGGGCCTCGGCCTCAGCAATGGCGTCGGTCAGCAGATCGGCCACGTTCTCAGCGGTGATCACGGTGATGCGGCCCTGGGGCTCGGCGTAGTCGCTGCCGATGGTGCCCTTGAGTACGGTGGTGATGTACTCCATCAGCGCCTCGTCCAGAGCCACGCCGGTGTCGGTGATCTTCTCGGAGACGGACAGGGCGTAGTAGCTGTCGCCGCCGGCGGCCACGAAGTCGTTGGTGACCACGGCGTACTCGGCGTCGGGATCGAAGGCCTTGCCGTTGATGGAGGTAATGGTCACGCGGTTGATGGAAGCGGGCTTATCCACCGTGGTGCCGGGATACTGGCCGTCGGCCACAAAGGCCTTGGTGGTGTCCACGGTGAAGGTAATGCCGGCCACCTGGGGGAAGCCGCCCATGGCGGTGGGGGTGACGGCGGTAGAAGCCTCCAGGGCCTCCAGGAGCACAGAGCCCTTCACATAGTCCACAGCCACAGTGTTGCCGAAGGGCAGGACGGTGTTGACGTCGTTCTTGGTCACGTCACCCTTGGCGATGGGGGCGCGGATGCCGCCGCCGTTAGTGAGGGCGATGACGTTCTCGGTGGGCACGCCCAGGTCGTCCTTGGTGGCCAGCCACAGCATGGCGTCGGTGATCAGGTCGCCCAGGTTGGTCTCCTCGGTGCGGTTGCCGGGGGCCCGGTCGCCGTTGAGGTCCACGGTGCTGGTGGCGAACTTGGCGCCGTAGTCGGCGTCCACCTCAGCCTTGATGGCGGCGGCCTTGTCGGCCACGGCCTTCACAGCGGCGTTGGTCTCGTCCACGGTGATGTCGTCGGTGGCCACGCACTCGGTGGTGATGGTACCGTCGGGAGCGATAGTGACCACGCCGATGTTGGCGAACTTGGTGCCGGTGGAGGTCAGCTGAGCGCCGTTGACGGTGCGGTCGGCGTTGGTGACGGCCACGATGTCGTCCAGGGTGGAGTGGGAGTGGCCGTCGATGAACACGTCGATCCCGGTCACATTGCCCACAGTGGCATCCAGCAGGTCGATGGAGCGGTTGGGCTCGCTCTGGGCGTCGATGCCCAGATGGCCCAGGCAGATGATGTAGTCCGCGCCGTCGGCCTTCAGCTCGGCCACCATAGCCTTAGCGGCGCCATACATCTCCTGTCCGGCCAGGAAGGTCAGGCCCTTGATCTTGGCGGGATGGGCCTTGGTGGCGGTCTCGGGGGTCTCCAGACCGAACACGCCGATCTTCTTGTCGCCGGCGGTGAGCATCACGCTCTTGGTGTAGGCGTTCTGGCCGTTCTTCATAATGTTGCCGGCCAGGATGTCGAAGTCGGCCTTGGTATCCAGGGTGTTCAGGTTGTCCGCGCCGTAGTCGAACTCATGGTTGCCGGTGGTGGCCACGTCATAGCCCACCAGGTTCATCAGCTCGATGGCGGTCTCGCCCTGGCTGACGGAGACGTAGGTGGTGCCTTGGCTGAAGTCGCCGGCGTCCATCACCAGGACGGTGGCGCCCTTGGCCTCATAGTCGGCCTTCAGCTGGGCCATCTTGGCATAGCCCTCAATGGCGCCGTGGACATCGTTGGAGTGGAGGATGACGATAGCGCCGTTGGGATCGATGGGCTCGTCAGGAGTGGTGGGCACGGTGCCCACGATGGTGACGGCGCACTGGGCGGTCTTCTCGCCGTCCACGGTGGTGACGGTGATGGTGGCGGTGCCCTCGTTCACGCCCTTGACCTTGCCGGTGGCGTCCACGGTGACGACCTTCTCATCGCTGGACTTCCAGGTCACGTCCTTGTTGGTGGCGTTGTCGGGAGCCACGGTGGCGGTCAGGGTGGTGGTGCGGCCCGCGCCCATGTTGATGGTGGTCTTGTTCAGCGTCACGCCGGACACGGGGACGATCACGGTCAGGCGGATGTGGTCGTTGACCATGTGGTTCTTGCTGGAGGCGGTGATGTCCACAACGCCGCCGGCCACAGCGGTGACCTCGCCGGTCTCGCTGACCGTGGCCACGCTCAGGTCGCTGGAGGTCCAGTCAAGGCTCGGATCCGTGGCGTCGCTGGGGGTGACGGTGGCCGCAAGCTGCAGCTTCTCGCCCACGCCCAGATCCTTCGGCGTGGTGGTGATCTTGATCGCGGTGACCGGCTTTGTCGCGGCGGGAGCGGCGGTGGGAGTCTGGTTGCTGATGGTCATATCCAGGCTGTTCTCCGTGAACGGATCCCAGTCGCCCAGGAAGTCGGCCACGGTGGGAGCCTGGCTGGGCACGGTGGCCCAGCTGACGCGCTTGGCGGTGTTGTTCACATCGTCATAGAACTCCACGCTGCCCAGCTCGGCGCTCTTGGCGGACTCGCCGCCCAGGGAGTTGTTCCAGCCCACCGGGCAGATCAGAGAGGTGGAGGAATCGGTCTGCTTGTCCAGAGGTACGCCGAAGTAGACGGGATCGGTGGCCTTGATGTCGGTGGCGTAGAACACGGCCTCGCCGGTGGTGGACTCCCAGGGACGGCCAAAGTAGCCGGGCTTGGAGCGGTAAGCGGAGGCGGTGTTGACGCCGGGGGTGGTGGAGTCCACGGTGCAGTTCCACATCAGGTAGCCCCGCTGGCTCTTCTGCTGGGCAGCGGTGATGTAGCCCACATCGTTGTTGTCCTCGCTGGTGTTGAACAGAAGATCGCACTTGGCGGCCACCAGGGTCATGCCGCCGTAGATGTAGTCGGTGCCGCCGTAGATGTCGCAGTCGTAGCAGGCGACCTTGGAGCCCTCAGCGCCGTAGAAGGTATCCTGACGGCTGATAAAGGCGCACTTATTGAAGAAGATGTTGGAGCCGCTCTTGATGGACAGCGCGCCGGCGCGCTCCACATAGGCCTTCTCCTGGACCTTGGTGTCGCCCACGGTCTTCATGGAGGCACGGGCCACGTTGCCCTCCTTGGCCTGGGCGCCCTGAGGCTCGATGGTGTCCAGCACGCTCTTGGCGGAGACATACTGGTTGAAGGAGTTCTCAAAGATGATGCCCTCGGCCTGGAAGTTGTCGGCAGCCAGCAGCACAGAGGCGTTCCAGTAGCTGTCGTCGGTGGAACCGGCGCCGGCATTCTTATAGGAGGGATAGCCGTTGGCCTGGTTGGCGGCCATCACGTCGGCGTTATAGCGGTGGCCGTTGGTCATGGAATAGTAGTTGTAGCCATGGCCGTAGTACCAGGTGATGCGCACCTCGTTGTCGCCGATGTCCACGCCCTTGTTCTTCAGCTCCAGGGTGGCCTGGTCGGCCTTGGCATTCTTCAGGGTCAGGTCCTTGACCTTGATGTAGAGCTGCTCTTCGTAGTTGCCCGGATCGATCTCGATGGTGATGCGCTGACCCACAGCCCGCTTGGCCTGCTCGGCGGCGGTCAGAGCGTCGGTGATGGTGGTGAACTCGGTCACGCCATCGGCGGTGCGGCTGGCGCCCACATGATAGACAATGTCATCAGTCTTGGGCGGCTCGGGCAGCTCCACGGAGGAATCATACTCCACCAGGACCCGGGCAATATAGGAGTCGCCGATCTTGGTAAGGGTCTCTGTGGCAGCCCGGGCTGCGGGGACATGAATGACCACCTCGCCGGGGTCGGTCCCGGTGTAGGTAAAGGTCACAAAGCCGTTTTCATTGTTGGTGCCGGTATTCTCATGGGTAGCGGGGGTCTCCTCGGTGAAGTCGGAGGTAACGTTGGTGCCGTCGGCCCAGACCCACCAGTTGTAGCCCACGGCCACCTTCACGGTGCAGGCAGTCATCACGGGCACAGTCATGGTGTAGCCGTTGCCGGCGGTGCCATAGGTGGTATCATGGCCCTGGAACTTTCCGCCCTTGACAGCCAACTCACCCAGGCCGTTCTTGTCGGCAAAGACCTTGCCCTCAGCGTCATTGGCGGGGTAGTAGGCAGTGCCCTGGCCCACGCCGTCATTGCGGAAGTCCCAGTCGGTGCCGTAGTAAGTCACGGTGGGATACTCTACCTTGATGCCGTGGATGTAGGTATTGTTGTTGGGGAGGGTAATGGTGACCAGACCCTCAGCGTTGGCAATGGTGTAGACGGGATCGCTGCCGCTCTCGTCCAGCGTCACAGTGCCCACGTCGGAGGTCACCGACGCCAGAGTCTTATCAGAGCTCCACTGGCAGCCGGTCACGGTGATGGTGCCCTTCTCCTTCATGTTCACCGTCATGGTGCCGTTGTCAAACTTCATACCGTCGCTGGTGTTCCACCACTTGGCCGAACCGCCAAAGGCCAGACCGTCGACGGGAGAAGTGACCGCGTCGCCCTGGGCGTAACCCTCAAAGGCGCCGAATTTGTAGTCATCAGCGGCGATGGTGGGCATCACAGCCGCTTCCACCGTGATCTTGTGAATATAAGAGGTACCGGTGGCGGGGAAGGTGATGACCACGTCGCCCTCTACGCCCTTGATGGCGTACTCGGGATCTTCGGAGTTGGCCACGCCCTCCTTAACGACCTCTACCGTCACGTCCTGCCCGCCCGCCGTGGCAGTGGGCACCAGCAGCGTGCCGCCCACCTGGGAATAGCAGCAGCCGCTGATGGTGATGTTGGAGAGTTCAGCCAGGCTGATGGTGATGTCGCCCTTGCCGGCCAGGCCGTGACCGGAATTGTGGGGCTTAAACTGGGTGGGATCACCGCTGATGCCGTCCACCATAGCCAGGGTGACGCCATTGGGGGTAAAATCGTGGACGCCGTTGGACACGTAGGGAGCGGGGGTCTTAAAGGGGATGGTCAGGGTGGCGGCAGCGCCGTTGACCACCAGGTTGGCAGTGGCCTTCTGGTGGGGATCGTCCACCGTCACATCGTAAACGCCGTCCCGGAGCTCCACGCCGGTAGTTCCGGTAAAGGTGTAGGCGTAGTTGTAGATGGAGCCGGTCAGGTTGCTGTCGCTGTACGGATTGAAGGGCACGGCCACCTGGTCCTCGGTCTCACCGGCCTCATGGAGGTTGGTGAAGGTGAACTTGGTGCCCGCCAGATCAGTCGCCGTCATACCGGTGGTGGTAATGGTAACGGGCCAGAGGGCCTTCTTGGCAAAGACCAGGTCCAGGGTGGTGTCCTCGGTAAAGGCACGGTCGGTGATGTTCTGGGTGGTGATCTCCCAGTCGTTGAGCTTCTTGGCGGAGATGCTCACAGGCATATCCTTCTCCACCTCGACGGAGTAGGTGCAGCTCCCGTCGTCAGCAACAGTGACCGTCACCGCGGGGATATAGACAATGCCGTCGCCCGTGGGGGTGAACAGCAGGTTGCCCTCCAGCTTCTGCGCGGTGGCCTTATCGCCCAGGCCGGTGATGGCGCCGGATACGGTGACCCGGTCCACGCCCTGGGTGATGACATTGTGCTTCACAGACGCGCTGGCCTTGGTGACGGTGACCTCGTTGCCCACCAGCACAGCAAAGCCGTTGGCGTCCTTCAGACTCACATCATAGCTGTAAGGGGCCTTCAGGGTGCCGGAATAGGCACCCTGGGAGACTGCCATGGCAGTCTCGGCGCCGGTGGTGGTGTTGGTGAAGACCAGGGAGTAGCCGGTGGGCATCCCATCGGCCTCAGTGACCTTACCGGAGACGGCCACGTCCACGGCGTGCTCGCGGTAGATGCGGTCCACCACCAGCTTCTCGTTGACGGAGTTGATCTTATAAGTACCGGTCTCCTTGGCGTGGAACACCATGGTCTGGGCCTTGGTGCGGCTGGCCCGGGTAAAGACGTCGGAGGCCTCCACCACGTCGGGCTCGGCGGGATCCTCGGGGTTCGCGGCAGGGGCGCCGGCCTTGCTGAACTGGATCAGCGAGTCGGTGCCGTTGGAGGCCACGATGACGGTGACGGTGTCGCCCGCCTGGCACTCCAGAGCGAAATGGACCGCGGGGTTGGCGGCGGAGTTGGAGTACAGCAGGCCCTTATAGGTGGCGTCGGCAGCCACATAGGGGTCCTTGCCGTCGCCGGTAGAGGTGTCGCCGCTGTCACGGGTCAAAGCGGTGTTATCGGTACGCAGGCGGTGGTTGAAGGCGCCGGCAGTGGAGTAGCTCAGTCCGGCGGTGTTGGGCATGCCGGTGCTGGGGAAGTTGTTGCCGGCCTGGCCCGTCTTGACGGTAACAGGGTTGCCGTCTTTGTCCACCATACCCTCATACCAGCTGTTGATGACCTCAACATTCAGGTGGTTGTTGAAGGTATACTCGGCGGTGTTGGCCAGTTGCTCGGCGCCGAAGTCCCAAACGTCCACTTCGGTGGCGCCGGCAAAGAGCTCTGCCGCCGGTTCGGTGTTGACGGCGGGGCGGGAAACGGCGCTCAGATGCGCGCCCGCGTCCTCTCCCGCGGGGGTCTCCGCCACGGTTTCGCCGCCCATGGGGCGGGCCGCGCCGGCGGGGATGACCACCAGAGACAGGATCATCATGATAGACAATACTGCCGCCAGAAGTCGGTTGATCTGCTTTTTGTGCATGGTGTACTCCCTCCATATAAAAAATTTTGGCCATTTCGGCATTTTGCTGATTATCATGATAGCACACCCTTTCCTTTTATGCAAGAATTTTCCCCATCTTTTCAAAAGTTTTTTGTGTAAAAAAAGAGACGGCCCCAAGGCCGTCTCTTTTCTATATTTCCGCTTACGCCTCCGGAAGGACCAGCTCCTGGCCCACATAGATGGCGTTGGGGTTTTTGATCTTATCCTGGTTGGCCTGGAAGATGAGAATGTACTTCGTGCCGTCACCGTAGACGCTCTTGGCGATCTTCCAAAGGCTGTCCCCCTTCTTGACCACATAGGTCCCCGCAGGGGTGGCCGGGGTCACAGGTTCGGCGGGCTGGACCGGGGTCACAGGGTCCACCGGGGCGACAGGGGTGACAGGCGTGTCGAGTACGTTCTGACCGCCCACCAGAGCCGCCACGTCCAAAGACGTCTTGCCGCTCAGAGTGGCGCCCGCGCCGGCAGGGGCCTTGTCGGTGAGCTTCAGGAAGTCGCCCAGGTCCACCGTGCCGTCGGCGTGACGGGCCAGGCCCTTAAATTCCAAAGAGACAAAGGCATCGGCGGTGAGCTGGACGCCGCTGGCGTTGGCGCTTTGGTCTACGTTCCAGAGGTAGTTGGTGTCGTTCATCACCTTAGCGGGGTCCTGGCTGCCGGTGGGGGCAAACTGGTCCCAGCTCTCCGGAGTGGGGGCAGTGCGCCAGCTGAGAACGCCGGTGGCGCCAAAGTCGGTGTTCTTGGCCAGCTTGGTGTAAAAGTTCACATTCAGGTGGTCGTTGTCAAAGACGGTGACGTTGAACAGCTGCAGGTCGGGGCAGGAGTTGGTGGTCACGCCGCAGTTCTTGTTGTGGAAGGACACGGAGTTGCGGAGCTCATGGTAGGCGGTGATGCTCTCGCCGCCCATCTTGAAGCCGTTGCCGTCGCCGGCGGGGGTTCCGTCGTCCAAATAGCCGTTGGCGTAGGCCACGCAGTTCTGGACGATGACCTTGCCGATGGGGCCGCTCTCGGCCTTGGCGTAGAGGTCCCAGCCGTCGTCGGAGTTGCGGTAGGCCACGCAGCCGTCAAAGACGTTGCCCACGCCGCAGGTGAGCTTGGCCCCGAAGCCGTCGGCGTCGGAGTAGCCGGGGTCGATGTTGTGGTGGGAGGTACAGTTCAAGATCAGGTTGTAGCTGGGCCAGTAGTCGATGTTGTAGTCGGCCCGGCTGGAGCGGCTGATCTGCAATCCGGTGGCCAGGTTGCCGTAGATCTCCATGCGGTCCAGCACATTGTGGCTGCCCGAGACGGTGACGCCCTCGTCGTTGGCTCGGGTCACGTCCAGGCCGTAGATATACCACCAATCGCCCAGCAGCAGCAGGCCCGTGCCCGTGCCGCCGAAGTCCAAAACAGGCCGGGTCTTAGCGGCGGGGTCGGCCACCAGGTAGATGGGCTTACCCTCTGCGCCGCTGACTCCCTTGCGGATCACAAGGCCCGTATCCAGCGCGTAGGTCCCCTCGGTGACCACCACCACTTGGCCCGGCTGGGCCAAGTCCAAGGCGGTCTGCACGTCCAGGGGCTTTTCCCGGCTGCCGTCACCCTGGGCGGTGCCGGCGGGGGCCACATAGATCTGGCTCCGGCCCGCTAGGCGGGTGTCATAGGTGACGGAGATGGAGGCGTAGACCCCATCGGTAGAGCCCAGGGCCAGATCGGGGTCGGAGAAGGTCTGGTCCGCGTCGGGGACGAAGACCACGGCGATATCGTTCTGACCCGGCTCCAGCTTTTCCATGATATCGGCCCGGCCGTTGGGAGTCTCCACCCGGCCGGAGTACGCGCTGCCGCCGTTGACCATTGTGTGGACCTCGCCCGCCACATTGGCCATGACGATCAGATCATAGTCGGCGCTGTTGGCGTTGGGGGCGGAGTGGATCACCACGTTGGGGTAGATCAAAGTCTTGGGCTTGGCCTCGGGAGCGGGATCCTCGCTTGGGTCGTTGACCTTCAAGCTCACCTCAGAGAAGGTGGCGTCCATGAGCCGGGAGGTGAAAAAGCCCGCATAGACATACTCGCTGTCCAACTGGTCCAGCGCCTTGGGGTCATAGGTCTTGTGGCGGCCAATGAGCTGGCCGTCGTCGGTGTAGTAGGAGGCAAAGTAGCCGGTGTTGTTGCGCTGGACCTCCAAGATGAAGTCGGCGGTCAACGCCGACAGGTCCTCGCACTCCAGCTCCGCGCCGTTGGCCACAATATTATAGGTGCCCGGGGCCTTGCCCTCGGCCACGGCGAAGGACTCCAGGGGCTGGGTGTAGGAGGCAAAGCCGGGCGGGAAGGTGATCTCGCCGCCCATGGCCTCCAGGCCGTCCCAGGTCACGCCGCTGCGGTAGAGGGAGGCGATGCCAAGGCGCATATTGTACTTATCCCCCAGCCGTCCGGGGTCTTGCTCGGAGAACTGGGTGTTAGTTGCCTTGTCATAATAGTAGGCCAGACGCATCCCGCCCACCAGCACGGAGTTGTTCCAGACCTCGGCAGAGCCGGAGCCAATGCGGTCCAGGGCGGCCACGCCGAAGCCGTTTTGGTAGCTGCGGTTCTCCCAGGAATTCACGTGGACCTTGGCCCGAAGGGTGAAGTTCTGGGTGACGGGGATGGCGGTATAGTAGAAGGCCAGGCCGTCGCTGGAAGCGGCCAGGATCTTGCCCGCGCCGTCGGTGGAGATGACGCTGACCTGGCCGTCCCGGTTCAGGTCGCCCTTAGCGTAGTTCTTCTCGACGCGGGTGGACACGCCGAAGGTGTCGAACTGCCAGGCCCGCTGGGCCTCCTGGGTGGCGACGCCCTCCATGGCCTCGCTCTTGGCGGTCTCCTCGCCGCCGCGCAGGGCGGTGACGGCGAAGGAATGGGTGCTGCCCACAGCCAGGCCGGACGCCTCATAGTGGGTATCGGCCACAGGCGCGGTGTTGGCCAAGGTCCCATCCAGATAGACGTTGTAGCCCGTGGCCTCGGTCACAGCGTCCCACACCACGTCGATCTTGCCGCCGCCGGTGCTGGTGACGCTGGCAACGGCGGGAACGGCCAGAGGCAGGGTAAAGGCCACCGCCTGGCTGGCGACGGTCTTGGCGGCCTCGCCCTCCCGCGCGGCGGTGACGATAAAGGTATAGCTGCCGGAGGCGGCGGGGGTGAAGACGGCCACGCCCTCCTCGCCGGGGATGGCCTCGCCGCCGTTCATAGACACGCTGACGCTGTCGGCCCCGTCATAGCCCACCTCCATAGTATAGCGGACGGTGATCTTCCCATCCTCGGCCTTCACATCGGCGATGGCAGGGGCGGCCACGTCGGCCCAGGCCTTCCGGGGGGCACGGGCTCCGGCGGCGTCCACGATCTTGATGGAGTAGACCCGCGCGCCCCGGTTGTGCTCGGTGGCGTCGGGGGAGACGATCTTGTAGGTCCCGGCGGGAAGGCCCGTCCAGGTCAGGGCGGTCTTGCCCGTGCCGGTGACGGTGGTCACGCCCTCGTTATTGGCCACCAGCGCGCCGTTAGCGTCCCAGAGGCCCACGGTGGAGGTATTGGACCCGCCGGTGGAGGAGAATTCCACCGTCACGTCGGCGGCGCCGCCGTTTGTAAAGGTGAAGCCGCTGGCGCCGTTTTTGCCTACCTCCACGCTCTTCACCGCGCCGCTGGAGTCGGTGCGCTTGGTGAGCTCGCCGAAGGTGGCGATGTAGTTGTCGGCAAAGGAGGCCCCGGACAGGGTCTCCTTGTCCGCCGCCGCAGTCAGCTCACCGGCCGCAAAGGCATACTCCGCGCTGGCGGCCGAAGCCGTCACCGCGAAGGAGCAGATCATAGCCAGGGTCAGCAGCAGGGCCAAAAACCGCTTTGCTTTCATAGACGATCCCTCCGTGTCAAAAAACTTCCGCCCCTATGGGCAAATTTCACTAAATACCATGATATCACACCTTGCCTTTTGTTGCAAGGGTCAAAACAAGGGGCTATTTACTCCTCCTGGAGCCGGTACACCTGACTCTCGTAGAGACCGAACCGGCCCGACAACGCGAAGGTCACCGCCACCGCCACCGCGAAGGGCACCAGCTGATGGGTGCCAAAGAGCTCGGCGGCCAAGAAGAGGGACGCCATGGGGCAGTTGACCGCCGCGCAGAACAGGGCGATCATGCCAAGGCCCGCGGCAAAACCCGGCTCCAGGCCCAGCAGCGGCCCCACCGCGCAGCCAAAGGTGGCGCCAATATATAAGGTAGGGACGATCTCCCCGCCCCGAAAGCCCGCCGCCACGCAGAGGACGGTCAGGCACAGCTTTAGCGGTGCGGCCCAGGGGTCCGCCTGACCGCCCACGGCCCGGACGATGACCTGGGCGCCCGCCCCGGCGTAGTCATAAAGGCCAAAGGCCGCCACCACTGCCGCCATCACCAGGCCCCCCAGGGCAATGCGCGCGTAGGCGTTGGGAACATACTTTTTGGCCAGGTGGGAGCCTTTTTCCAGGCCAAAGCAGAGCGCTACTCCCACCAGGGCGCATAAGGCCGCCAAGGCCGCCACCCGCGCCAGCACCAGCCAGTGGATCTCCGGCGCGGCGGCCAGCTCAAAACGCATCGGCTCCGCCCCCAGGGCGGTGGCCGTCATAAAGGCGGCGCAGGAGGCGGCGAGGCAGGGCAGCAGCGCGTGGTAACTCATCTTGCCCACACAGATGACCTCCAGCACGAACACGCAGGCTGTCAGCGGCGCGCCGAACATGGCGGAAAAGCAGGCCGCCATGCCGCACATGGCGCAAAGGCGCACATCCTCGGCCCGAAGCCTCAGGAGCTTGCCCACGTTGTGGCCCACGCTGCCGCCCAGCTGCAGCGCCGCCCCCTCCCGGCCCACGGAGGCCCCCAGCAGGTGGGAAAGGGTGGTCCCCACCACGATCAGCGGGGCCAGGGCCGCGGGGACCGCTTCGTTGGTGGTCACGGAGGTAATAATGAGGTTGGTCCCGGCGTCAAAGCGCACCTTGCAAAGCCGGTAGCAGAGCAAGGTGACAAGCCCGCCCAACGGCAGCAGCCAGAGGAGCCAGGCATTTGCCTCCCGGCATTGGGTAGCCAGGTCGATGAGCTTATGAAACAGCGCGCCCAGCGCGCCGCACAGCCCGCCCAGCATCCCCGCCGCCGCCAGCCACAAAAGGGCGCGGGCGGCGTGCTTTCCTGCCCGAAGGGCATTTTGATACAGGGTCTTCTTCACAGGGAACACACTCCTTCCGGGCCAGGCCCGGCTTGATCGCTTCTCTTCATTATAAGAATTTTCACATTTTTTTCAACCTCTTTTTAGGTCGCGCCCTCATAATGGCTGTATTCCCATTGGAAAGGAAGGTTTGAACCATGCTGCACCGTTTTTGCTCTCTGGCTCTGGCCGGCCTTTTGGCCTTTACCAGCTCCTGCGCCGAGCCCGCCGCTCCCAACGTCACCCAGACTGCCATTGCCGGGGAGGAGACCGTGATCCTTCTCGCCGACAGCGGCGTCACCGTGGACGGCCAGGCCGTCTCCACCGATCCCGCCGCGGCCGTCTATGTAGGCGGGGAGATCATCTACTACCACGACAACACCGACCAGACCTACGGCGAGGGGGAAGAGGGTGAAAAGCACGCCGCCGCTGAGGCCGCCGCCCATACCCTGCTCACCATCACCCAGCCGGGGACCTACCGCCTCAGCGGCGCCCTCTCTCAGGGCCAGATCGCCGTGGACCTGGGGGAGGAGGCCACGGACGACCCCAGCGCAGTGGTGACGCTGGTGCTGGACAACGCCAGCGTAAAGTGTACCGTGGCCCCCGCCCTGATCTTCTACAACGTCTACGAATGCGACCGGGACTTTGTGTCCTATGAAAAAGGAGAAAACGCCGGCTATCAGGCCAGCTCCAGCGTAGACACCTCCGCCGCCGGGGCCAATATCATCCTGGCCGCCGGTAGCGAGAATACCTTCACCGGCTCCCACGTGGCCCGCATTTACGCCCCCGGTACCACCGACAACCTCCACCGCTACGACGGGGCTGTCTACTCCCGGATGTCCATGAATATCGAAGGGGACAACGGCGACGATACCGGCGTCCTGCGCGTCGTGGCCGACAACGAGGGCCTGGACACCGAGCTCCACCTCACCCTCAACGGCGGCTCCATCCGCATCGACAGCCAGGATGACGGGATCAACACCAACGAGGACAACGTCTCCGTCACCACCATCAACGGCGGCTCCCTCACCGTCAACGCCGGAAACGGTGCGGAAGGAGACGGCATCGACTCTAACGGCTGGCTTGTCATCAACGGCGGCAGCATAGTGACCCTGTCCAATGACCGCTCCCCTGACGGCGGCATCGACGCCGACCGGGACATTCTCGTAAATGGCGGGACCCTGGCCGCCTACGGCGTTCGCAACGACCCCGTTTCCGCCGGCTCCGCCCAGACCTTCCTGGAATTCAGCCTGTCCTCCCCTTTGTCCCAGGGCAGCGCCCTGGAGCTGAAGGATACCGAGGGAAACCTTTTGTGGTCGGATACCGCCCAGCGGTCCCACCAGAGCCTCACCCTGTCCCTTCCCGGTCTCGCCTCTGACGGTGACTACCAGCTCTATGTGGACGGCGTCTTGCAAGAGCAAAACAGCGCCGGGCACGGCCACGGCCCCCGCCCCGGGGACGGTCAAAGGCCGCCTGAGCCCCCCGAGGGCTTTGACCCCAGCCAGGAGGGAGAGCGGCCCCAGCCCCCGGAGGGTTTTGACCCTGGCCAGAGGAAGGGAGACGGTCCCCGGGGTGGCCGGGATGAGTCCACGCCTTCCGACACATAAAACGGCCCCATATTTTTACGCCTTGCCTTTTTCCCCATTTTGCCGTACAATAGGACCATCTGCGGCAAGAGAGGAGGGATCCGGGCGTGATCGTATTCGATTTGGAGTGGAACAGCGGACTCTATGATCCCATTCGGCTGGATGAGATCTTGCAGATCGGCGCGGTCAAGCTCCAGACCCCCGGCGGGCCCATCCTGGACCACTTCAACGCCTACATTCGCCCCTGGATCCATAAGCGTCTCTCTCCCGCCGCCGCGGCCCTTCCCGACCTGGCCCTCTACCAGGACTCCAAGCTGGACTTTCCCGCCGCGCTGGAGGATTTCTTAGACTGGTGCGGCGAGGACCGGGTCTTCGCCTCCTGGGGCAACAGCGACCTTGCCGTGCTGCTGCAAAACCAAAAGTACTGGCAGCTCAAGGCCCGTCTGCCCGAGACCTTTGTGGATATCCAGCTGGCCTTTGGCCGGGCGGTGGGCGCGTCGGACAACCTCTCGCTGGAGTGGTGCGCGGAGTACTGCGGCGTACCCGACATCTTTGACCCCCACAACGCCCTGGCCGACGCGGTGTATACCGCCTGCATCGCCCGGCTGCTTGGTCAGGCCGAGCTGGACGATGCCGTCCGCCCCGCCCATACGCCGCCCAAGGGTCAGAAGGCCCTGCCCCGCCGGGCCGCGCTCTGGCAGGGACCCTTTGAGAGTCTGGACAAACTCTTGGGCAATCGGGGCTGCCGCAAGGCCGTCTGTCCCAAGTGCCAGGGCGTGATCCGGGTCAGCCAGTGGCACAAGGGCGAGGACGGCTACTATTACAGCAAGTTCAACTGCCCCCAGTGTACCCGGGGATACATCCTGCGCCTGGAGGTCACCGCCGACCGGCGCAAAAAGCTCTGGGCCAACTGCTCCGTCTTCCGAAATACCGGCGTCAAAAAGGACGCCTATCTGGCCGCGGCCCAGAACCCTCCCGTGCAGTGCAAGGGCAAGCGCCGCAGACGCTATCGTCGCAAGCGCCCCGCCTCCCAGTCGACCCAAGCGCAGGTCTCCCTATGAGACCCGCGCTTTTTTTGTGGCTCTCAGGTCCGCCCTAGCATAGGTTGGAGTGAGCCTGTTTGAAAGGAGGCTTGTTATGGCCTATTCCGACGCGGAGCTTCTGGCCCGGCTCATTCAGTGCGAGGCCGGCGGCGAGGGGCAGACCGGCATGGAGGCGGTGGCCAGCGTGGTGATGAACCGGGTGCGGACCACCGAGGGGGAGTACGGGCGCCTGGACACCCTCTCCCAGGTCGTTTTCCAGCCCCGGCAGTTTGTCTGCGCCATGGAGACCGTAGGCGGGGAGTATAACGCCCAGAACATCTACAATATGCGCCCCGAGGCCCAGCACTACGCCATTGCCGAGTGGGCCATCGCCGGCGGGCGGCTAAGCGGGCTTGGGCAGGCTCTATGGTTTTTCAACCCCTATTCCAGCTCCTGCCGGCCCAATTTTCCCTCCGGCGTAGGGACCTACGCCCTGCGTATCGGCGACCACTGCTTCTACAATCCCACCAGCGCCTACGCCGATACATAAAGTCTCTCCCTTGCCCCATCACGACTTAGAAAGGAGTTTTGCCCATGGCCATTCAAACCGAAGGCCTGCGCCGCGTCCAGCAGCAGATGGAGGACAGCGGCAATATGATCAACACGCCCACGGAGGTGGACAGCGGCATCATGGATTCCCCCGGCCTGGAGGGGTCCTTTCAGCAGCTGCTGGCCGAAAACCTGGGCCACTACGTCCAGATCGACTTCCTGGTAGGGGTCCAGACCCTGGTCCGCCGCAGCGGCATTATCTACGCCGTGGGCCGCAGCTTTGTGGTCCTCTACGACGAGACCAACCAGAACTTCGTGATGTGCGACGTGTTCTCCGCCAAATTTGTGGCCTTCTTCGCCACCCGTCCCGCTCCCGGCGTGCTGCCCAATAACCCCATGGGCATCATGGAGGTAGACGCCCAGGGAAACCTCTGGCCCGTGGACGACATGGAGGGCCCCACTCCCCGGCCCACCGCCCAGGTGACCCCAGCTCAGGTGCGCCGGGCCCAGGCGGAGGCCCAGCGCCTGGAACGTCAGCTCCAGCAGCAGCAAGCCGCCCAGCTCCCCGGCGTGGTCTCTCCCGGCTCGGTGCCGCCCCCGGAGGCCGCCGTGGGCCCCGGCTGGGTCACTCTGACCACTCACCAACAAAGAGAGCAGGGACAGAACACGCCGTTTTAAACCCGAAAAAGCCACCCCGGAGGCGCGTTGCCTCCAGGGTGGCTTTTCTTGTTTTTCTCAAAGGACCTTAGACAAAAAGTCGATGGTGCGCTGCTCCCTGGGGTGGGCAAAAAACTCCTGAGGGGTGTTCTCCTCCAGAATTTTGCCCTCGTCCATAAAGAGCACCCGGGACCCCACCTCCCGGGCAAAGCCCATCTCATGGGTGACCACCACCATGGTCATGCCCTCCCGGGCCAGTTCCTTCATGACCTCCAGTACCTCGCCCACCATCTCAGGGTCCAGGGCAGAGGTGGGCTCGTCAAAGAGCATGAGCTTAGGCTTCATGGCAAGGGCCCGGACAATGGCGATGCGCTGCTTCTGCCCGCCGGAGAGCTGGGCGGGGTAGGCGTCGGCCTTTTCCAAAAGGCCCACCCGCTCCAGAAGCCGCATGGCCTCCTCGTCGGCCTGGGCCTGGGTCATGAGCTTGGTGCGTACGGGGGCCAGAGTAATGTTCTTGCGGATAGTCATGTTTGGGAAAAGGTTGAAGTGCTGGAACACCATGCCCATCTGCCGACGCACCGCATTGATATTCACCTTGGGGTCGGTAATGACGGTGCCCGCAAAGGTGATGGTCCCCGCCGTGGGGGTCTCCAGCAGATTGAGGCACCGGAGGAACGTGGACTTCCCTGAGCCGGAGGGGCCGATGACCACGACCTTTTCCCCCGGGGCGATGTGCTGGTCGATGTTGTCCAGCACCAGATGGTCGCCAAAGGATTTGGAGAGGTTTTTAACGTCGATCACTTTGACGCAGCCTCCTTTCCAGCTTGCCCTGGAGCCAGGTCAGCACGATGACCACCAGCAGATACAGCAGTGCGATGCCGATGAGCGGCGGCATATAGTCAAAGGTTCGTCCGCCAATGGTAGAGGCGTAGTAGAGCATCTCCATGCCGCCAATGGCCTGGACCAGAGACGTGTCCTTAAAGAGGGTGATAAACTCGTTACCCAGGGCGGGCAGGATGTTTTTAAAGGCCTGGGGGATCACGATAAAGCGCATGGTGTCCAGATAGCCCATGCCCAGAGACCGGCTGGCCTCGGACTGCCCCTGGTCCACGCTCATGAGTCCGCCTCGTATAATCTCCGCCACATATGCCCCAGAGTTAACAGCAAGGCCGATGATGCCCACCAACACCTTGTTGCGCTCCTCCCGCATGATGACAAAGGTCCAGATGAACAGCTGCACCAGCATGGGGGTGCCCCGAATGACCGTGGTGTAGAGCTTGCACACCCAGTTGACGATCCCCAAGGCAAGATTGCGGAAAGGTGGCTTGTGCTTGGGGTTCAGGCGAAAAAGCCGGCACAGCAAGTACCGTCCCCATAGCCGGGAGCTTTTCAGGTCAGGCCGTTGCTGGTCGTGGGCAGTGCGGATCATGCCGACGATCAGGCCTAAGATCACGCCAAAAAACAGGGCGATCACCGTCATTTCCAGCGTGGTGCCCAGCCCCTTGAGATAGAGCTTCCAGCGCCCGCCGGTGAGAAAGGCCGTTTCGATCCGGGGCCACAGCTCCGCGCACCAGTCGATCATATCTTGAAACATACGTCCCCTCCTCTCTTGAAAAAGAAGGGCGGCCTTGGTTGGAAGGCCGCCCTTCTGGGGTCACGTCGGGTGAGAAATTACTCGGCGGTGATGTACTTGTCCACGATGCCCTGGAAGGTGCCCTCGGCCTTCAGCTCGGCCATGGCGGCGTTCACCGCGTCCAGCAGCTGGGTGTTGTCCTTTTGGACGGCAATGGCGTAGTCCTCCACGGCGAACTCGGTGTCCAGGATCTTCAGGCCCTCGTTGGCGGCCACAAAGGCCTTGGCGGGCTCGTTGTCGATGACCACGGCGTCCACCTGGCCGTTGACCAGAGCCTGGACGGCCACAGCGCCGGTGTCATAGGCGGTGACATGGTCCTCGCCGTAGCCGCCGTTCTCGGGGGTGTCGGAGCAGTAGATGTAGCCGGTGGTGGCCTTCTGGCAGCCGATCATGTTGGCGCCAGCAAGATCGTCCACGGTGGCAATGGGGGAGTCCTCCTTGACAATGACCACCTGGATACCGGTGGCGTAGCTGTCGGAGAAGTCCATGACCTTCGTGCGCTCCTCGGTGACGGTGATACCGGCCATGGCGATGTCGCTCTGGCCGGTCTGCACAGCGGTGAGGGCGGCGTCAAAGCCCATGTCGTCCACCACCAGCTCCAGGCCCAGCTTCTGGGCAATGGCGGTGGCCACCTCCACGTCGATACCCTCAAAACCGCCGTCGTCGGTGGTCATCTCATAGGGAGGGAAGGCGGCGTTGGTGGACATGTGGAGCTTACCGGGCTCCACCGTGACCAGCTCACCGGCGGGGGCATCGGTAGCGGGGGCGTCCGTGGCCGGCGCGTCGGTAGCAGGGGCGTCGCTGGCGGGCGCGTCGGTGGCGGGGGTGGTATCGCCGCCGGAGCAGGCAGCCAGGGCGAAGACCATGCAAAGGGCCAACAGCAATGCAACATATTTCTTCATTTTCATTCGATCTCCTTTTGCCGTTCCTGATAGAACGGGAATTATCTGGATTATACATGAGATACAGGTAAAATGCAATGGCATTTTCCACAAAATCAACACTTCATTTTTCCGTATTCGTTGTGCGTGAATAAATATTCGCATTTGCATAAAAAAACACCGCCCTCCATGAGGCGGTGTTTTTTATGCTGCTCTTTTATTGGCGTCAGGGCAAATAGTTGCGGGGGTTCTGCCGCTGGCCGTTGACCCGGACCTCAAAGTGGCAGTGGTTGCCGGTGGAGTTGCCGGTGGAACCGGCCTTGGCAATGACCTGGCCCTGGTAGACCCGCTGGCCCACGCTGACCAGGAGCTTGGAGTTGTGGGCGTAGTAGGTCTGCTTGCCGTTTTCGTGGTCGATGATGATATAGTTGCCGTAGCTGTTGTGCCAGCCGGCGGTGATCACCTTGCCGCCGTCGGCGGCCTTGATGGAGGTGCCATAGGGCACGGCGATGTCCAGACCGCCGTGGAAGTTGTAGGTGCCAAAGAGGGTACGGTAGCCATAGCGGGAGGTAATGGTGCCCCGGACGGGCCAGATGAAGTTGCCCTTGGCCATGGTCTTGGGCCGCTCCTTGGTGCCCTTGGCCACCACCTTAGTCACCGGGGCGGTCAGCTCCTGGGCCGCGGTGATGTCCCGCTGCTGCTCGGCGCCGTTGAGGTAGGTGACCCGGGCGTCCACCTGCTGCACGCCGTCCGCTCCGGCCTCCAGGGTCTTGGAGTCGCCCTGGTACATGGTGTCGTCATCCACATACTCCACCGGCGCGGGGATAGGCTCCTCATAGCGGATCTGATCCACCGTGCGCACGCCCAGATAGGGCACGCTGGCGGAGACGGTGAGCTCATCGCCGATCATCAGGCGCTTTAGGCTGGCCTGAGGGTTCATGTCCATCAGCTCGTCTACGCTCATGTCGTAACGAGCGGCGATGCCGCTATAGGTATCGCCCTTGACCACCGTGTAGGTGACCGCCTCTTTGGTGTTGGAGGTCAACAGGGCCTCCACATCGGCCAGGTCCCGCTTCATCTGGTCCCGGCCCACATATTCGCAGGTCAGGTTCACCGGCACGGTGAACTCGGCCACAATGGTATTTTCATTCACATAGGGGGCCTTCAGCCGCTCTAAAAGAGCCTCCAGCTGGGCGCTGTCCGCCTGAGCGGTCAGGTCCTGACCATCCACACTCAGCACATAGCCCCGGGTGACCTCGTCCACCTGGTTAAAGAGATAGGTCTCAAAGCCGCTGAGGTCGGAGAGGTCCCGCTTGGCCACCAGCTGCCGCTCAAAACTCACATGGCCGTCCAGGGAATAGTCCCGGCCCAGAATGGCCTCCACACGGCTCTCTACCCGCTGTTCAATGGCCTCAAACTGGGCCGTATCCGCCACAACGCCCAGGGTCTGGCCGTCCACCACCACCGCGTAGCCAGCGGTATACAGGGTGGCGGCGGTGGTCACAGCGCCCAGGGTCAGCGCCGCGGCCAAAAACCAGCGGGCTCTGGGACGGTGGCGCTGCACAAAGGCGTCGTAACGAAAAAGCAGCTCATCCAACTTGCGCTCCCAGCGCTCCTTCCGGCTCAGCCGCTGGGCGGGCGCGGTCTCCTCCACGTTGGGGAGGCCGGGATATAGAAGTTCGTCCATGGGTGTTCACCCTCTCGCTGTCTGTTTCATGGGACTGCCCCAGAGGGCAGGATAAAGATTACAAATTAGTTACAATATGTATCTTATACCTTTTCCCACCACCCGTCAACCCCTTTTTGTTTCCCAGCCTTCACCCCTTGTCACTGTTTTGTAACAATACCTTGGGGCTTTTTCCCGTCTCCGGTAAAATTAGGCACAACAAACAGGGCTTTTCCCGCCGAAAAAATTGCGCAAAAAAACTCCGGCGGGCTTGGGCCCGCCGGAGCTCTCCTCACTCTCCCTTGTATTTTCGCTTGGTAGCCGCGCCTCCCCGGAGGTGGCGCTGAGCCTTGTTTCTGTCCAGCACGGCCTTGGCCTGCTCATAAAGCCCGGGCCGGAACCGCGGCAGCCGCTCGGACAGGTCCTTGTGTACCGTGGATTTGCTCAGACCAAACTTGGCGGCGGCGGCGCGGACGGTGGCGCCGCTTTCTATGATGTACTGGGCCAGCATCTCACACCGCTCCTCGATCTTTTCCTTCACGCGCAACACACTCCCCAACTTCCGATTCCCTTCCACCATATGAGCCTTTGGCGGGAAATATGAAGCGCAAAAGTGGGGATTGTAAAACCGATTGGAGTATACTATAATATACATTGAATTTTGCCCAACGGAGGGACAGAGATATGAAACGCATCACCATTCGCGCCCTTTTGGACCACATGGCGGACTACGACGGCAAGGACATCACCGTCTGTGGCTGGGGCCGCACCATTCGGGACATGAAGACCTTCGGCTTCCTGGAACTCAATGATGGCTCCGCCTTCCAAAACCTTCAGGTGGTCTTTGCCGAAGGGGAGGTAGACAATTTCAAGGACGTGGCCCGGCAAAACGTGGGTGCGGCCTTTATCGTCACCGGTACGGTGGTGCTGACCCCCGAGGCCAAGCAGCCCCTGGAGCTACGGGCCAAGACCATCCAGGTAGAGGGCGCCTCCACCCCCGACTACCCCCTGCAAAAAAAGCGCCACAGCGTGGAGTATCTGCGTACCATCCAGCATCTGCGGCCCCGGACTAACCTCTTCTCCGCCGCCTTCCGGGTCCGCTCGGTGTGCGCCCACGCCATCCACTGCTTCTTCCAGGATCGGGGCTTTGTCTACGTCCACACCCCCATCATCACCGCCTCCGACTGCGAGGGTGCGGGGGAGATGTTCCAGGTCACTACCCTGGACCCGGCCGACCCGCCCCGTCTTCCCGACGGCAGCGTGGACTATAGCCAGGATTTCTTTGGCAAACGGGCCAACCTCACCGTTTCCGGCCAGCTCAACTGCGAAAACTTTGCCATGGCCTTTGGCAGCGTATACACCTTCGGTCCCACCTTCCGGGCGGAGAACTCCAACACCCAGCGCCACGCCGCTGAGTTCTGGATGATCGAGCCGGAGATCGCCTTTGCCGATCTCCAAGACGACATGGACCTGGCCGAGGACATGATCAAGTATATCATTAACTTCGTGCTGGAGAAGTGCCCCGCTGAGATGGAATTCTTCAACGCCTTTGTGGACAAGGGCCTGCTGGAGCGTCTTCAGCATGTAGCCTCCAGCGACTTTGCCCGGGTGAGCTACACCGAGGCCGTCAAACTGCTGGAGCAGCACAATGACCAATTTGACTACAAGGTCTCCTGGGGCTGCGACCTCCAGACCGAGCATGAGCGCTACCTCACCGAGCAGGTATACAAGCGCCCTGTCTTCGTCACCGACTACCCCAAGGAGATCAAGGCCTTCTATATGCGCCTCAACGACGACGGCAAGACCGTGG
>CAJKDY010000013.1 GCA_905198835.1 uncultured Eubacteriales bacterium
CCCCTGCGGCAACGCCAACGGCCAGCCGAGATGCAAAGCGGCGGGAGAACTTCGCCAAGAACCACCCGGAAATGACCGGGGGCATGGAGGGAGCCAGGACCAGAGCTGCCAACACCGCCAACATCACGCCGACGGCGCTGACCTATCAGGAGCGGCAGCTGACCCGAGCGGCCACGATGACCCCCGCTGAGCGGGAGCGGCTGGGGATAGAGCAGCAGTGGTACAACGCCAAGGACGCAGTGAAGACGTCCCAGGCGGAGGTGGACAGGCTCCAAAAGGAGCGGGAGACCACCCGCCAACAGTGGGCGGGGTTGAGCCGAGCGGGCAATGCGGGCGATCTGCAAAGGGCCACGAAGGACCGATTGGACGCACTGGACGCCAGTCTGACCGCCTCAAAGGAAGCGCTGAAAAAAGCCGAGAGTGATTTGGGGTACTGGTCGCTGGCGCGGTATGAGGATAGGTCCCAGCGGACGCAACAGGCTTTGAGCGAGGACCCAGCGGCCACAAGGCAGTACGCCGATGCAAAAAAGGTGATCGCGGATCAGCAGAAGCTCTATGAACTCATCAATTACCGACAGGCGGGCGGCGGCGGAGCCCCGGAAGACGCCGCCCGCTTTACCCAGATGGAGGAGGAACTGGTGCGGGACTACGGCCTTGCCCCGGACGCCGTTAGCGCCTATGTCGGCGGGTACGGTACGCCTTACTCGGAAGGGCTCAGCGTGCAGCAGATCATGGAACGCATGGACAGTGCTCTGGCGGAGCGTAAAACGGCCCTGAAAGAGGGGAGTGACAGAGCGGCGGGGTATGACTTCGACGACCTGTACGGCTACGAGCAGCGCGTGGAGGCGCTGAAACACCGGGAAGAGGTCATCGGGAATGCGCGGAAAGCGGCAGACGAACACCCTGTGGGGCAGACCCTCGGGTCGGTGATCTTACAGCCGTTTCGCGTGGCGGATGTTTTCACAATATCTTCTGGCAGAGGTGACCCCGGAGACCCGGATTATATCCCGCCGTATAACCGTGCCGGTATCGGCGACATAGTGGACACCACGCGTGGCACGGTGGCGGAGGGGATCAAGAACAAGGTCGGAGACAACTTTTGGGGAAATACGCTGAGTTTCCTGTACTCCGTCGGCATGAGTACCGTGGACAGCGCGGCGACGGTGGCGGTGATGGGCCCGCATTCCGTCTATCTGATGGGCACCACCGCCGGGATCAGCAATGCCAGAGATATCATCGACCGGGGCGGCACCATTGACCAGGCGGTCGCCGGAGGGGTGGCCGCTGGGGCGGCGGAGATCTTCTTTGAGAAGTTTTCCGTGGACAATCTGCTGAAACCCCGGACTGTAAGCGGCTGGCGAAGCTGGGTGAAGGAGACGCTGAAGCAGGGCGGCGTGGAGGCCAGCGAGGAGATGGCCACGGAAATCGCGAACATTCTTAGCGACGCGGCCATCATGGGGCAGAAGTCGGAGTTCAATCAGTCCGTGCAGGCCTACATGGACAAGGAGAACATGAGCAAAGAAGAGGCAGAGCGTCGAGCTTTTCTGGATTGCGTTGGCCAGGTGGCGCTGGCCGGAGCCGGCGGGTTTATCTCCGGCGCTCTCATGGGCGGGAGCGTACAGGGATATAACCTGCACCAGTATAACCAGCAAAGCGCGGCGCTGGGGCGCGACTTCCGCAGCATGGGCCCGGAGGTGGGACAATATCGGCTCAACAAGCCTTACAACGTGGATAAACCCACGGTGCCCATCATCAACTTGTCCACGCAAGATATTCCCACGCAAGGAGGGGAGCTTCCCGCGGTGGGAAACTCCTTGCGAAGCGATGCGATCACCCGGGCGCGGGACCGACTGGGATTAAACGAACACAGCGCGGCTTACATCCCGGCCAGCAACGTGATGCGGGATGGAAATGAGTATGTCTTAAAGATTACAAAGGCATCGCTGAATAAAATGCTGTCTCCAGCAGATGGTGGAACGGTGCCGCTAGAAAGTATAGTTGTGCTGGATAACATTGAACGTATAGCCAATAATGGCGTTTGGTTCAATGGACAAGGCGACAGAAGAGGACGCCAACAAATTGCCGGAATCGACCATTTGAAAACCACAGTGTATATTGATGGGGCTCCGTACTTGGTGGATATGCGTGCCAGACTGATTGAGGAAGTGCAAGGGAAAGGTGTAGATAATGTCCTCTACTACTTCACACCAGAGGAGATCATAACAATAGAAAGAGTAGGCACCGAATCTCCTACAGATGAACGACGTGCGCTCATCGGGGGCTCGGAGATAATGCCTACTCTCAACCCTAGTATACCCCAAACCGCTCAGGATGTCAACCTAAAGGGACGCAGCTTGGGAGACAGAGTAGCGGACGCCACGAAAAGGACACTGGAGGAAATGGCGCGGACCGAGAAGAAAGCCCGGTTTCTGAAAGAATCCAAGCCGCTCCGAGACCGTCTCGCCCAGGTCCAGGCAGAGTCCAAGGCTGCCATGGCACAGATTGAGGACAGGTATGGAAGGGCCGTTGCGGACAGAGAGCCCGGGACCATCCAGGTGAAGGATGGCGAGACTGCGGAGCAAAGCAAAACTGAGTTGACGAAGGGCGAAGACGGGAGTACAATAGGAGAACAAAAAGGCAAGAAGATCACAGCGATTACAGACGGTGCCATCAGTCGAGTTCCACGGGTGGAGGTTCCGGGCTGGACGGCGGAACAGTGCGCCACGGTCCAGCAACAGCACCAGGAACTCCTACGGTACGCAAGAGCAAAGAACCAGGGCAAAGAGGTCGCTTTTGTGTTCCGACCGGGAGACGCAGAGCCGAAGGTTTTCTTGGGCACTGACGACTCACTGGACTTTGGCAGTTCGCTGTATGGAACGGGTCTGGTCGTGATGCACAACCATCCGGGGAATCATAGCTTCTCAGATCAAGATATTACCTTCTTTTTGGGACATGATGGAGTTCGCTGTTTAACTATCGTGAGGCACGATGGTGGCGTAGAACTATTGATTAAAACAGATGAATATAGCCGCAAAAAAGCACTAACAGAACTTAATCGTTCTTTCAACGAGTATGCAAAAGGGAAAAATGACAAACAAATTACAAAGGCGATTTTTGAATTCCTAAAAAGAGGAAAAGGAGGATTCAAATGGATCAAAATAGATGGTGGAAATTAGATGGACCTCCAGAAGAAGGCCGTGCAGCGCTAGAGGAATTATTAAAAGAAGTAACTATGATCATCACCGAGGATCAAAAGGAACTGGTCTCTCATTTTATCCCCAACGCCCAGTGGTACATTGACGAGGTGGAGGTAGATCGGCTACTGGACGCGCTGCAGGCTAAAATTAGAGAAGTAGGTTATGATGAGAATCATATGCTCAACGAGACGGGCAAGAAACTGCAGAAACTTTGTGAGGAGCTGGACGAGCAAAACTGAATCAAGCGATAAAAAGCACCGTGCGGAAACGCATGGTGTTTTTTATGCCCAGAAGAACTTTGATGAGCGGGCCTATGTCTTCCAGCATTTTTGTACCCCTCCCAGGGCAAGCTAATTTGTATCCTTACCGTAAGGAGGCAAGCGTATGGCAAAGAAAGGCATGGCCCGACCGGACTGGACGCACACCCGTCCCCGAAACGACGCGCCCCCGGTGCCTGAGCTGCAGGGCAAGGCCAAGCATGGAAAGGACAAGGCTCGGCCCATAATCACGGGGACAGCCGGGCCGGAGCTCAAGGTCTACCACGACCGGGAAGGGACATGAAAAGGCCGCCCCAGAGGGGCGGCCTTTTGCTTCGCGTTCAAATCTCATACCCCTTTTCGTCCAAGCGGATGATGTGCAGGCGGCCTTTGCCGGTGCTGGCGTAGGCGCGGATGGTGGCGGGGGAGAGGCGCAGAGCGCGGCTCAGATCCTGGGCGGTGCCCAGGACCACCAGGGCGGTGGTCTTGCGGTCATACGCGGCGTAGAGCGTTTTGGGTCTACGGGCCCGTAAGCCCGCGGCGCGCAGACAGCGCCGGGCCCAGGAGGGGGAGACCCCCACGGCCCGGGCCGCCTTCCCAACGCTCCACCCCTCCTTCTCTACCAGATGGCAGAGTCTTCTCAGCTGTAATGTGGTCATATCTCTGTATCCTCCTTGATCGATTTTGTGATTATGGTCCGACAGGGTGGAAGCCGAAGGCGTTTGCCAGGGCCTCGTCGCCTAGGTCGCAGACCCAGTCGGTCAGACAGTCCTGGTGGACGGTGACGGCGCCGGGGCCGTCGGGGGCATTGGGCGCGTCGGTGTAGGCGGCGTCGCCGGGGTATACCTCCAGCCCGCAGCAGGCGCAGCGGCAAAGCGGGTCTGCCTGCTGGGGATCGGGGATGCCGTAGGTGGGCGGGTCGGGCCAGCGCTGTGTGGTAAAGCAGGGGAGATCATACATAGTACTCATAGGGAATGGCAGGGCTCCTTTCTGTGTAATGCGCTACACGGATATAGTACAATAGTTCGAGTCGAATGTCAAGCGGATTTCACAGAAAATGTGAAATTTGTTGTTCATTCCCCTTGACAGCCGCCCCTTGCGCTATGTAGAATAAAAGAACACAGAAAGGAGGCGGGAGCGGTGACTTTGGGTGAAGTGATCCGGGAATACCGGGAGGGCCAGGGGCTGTCCCAACGGCAGTTCGCCGTGACGTGCGGGCTGTCCAATGGCTATATCGCCATGCTGGAGCGGGGGGAAAACCCCAGCACGAAAGAGCCTATCAAGCCCACCATCGCGGCGCTGAAGAAGGTGGCGGGAGGCATGGGCGTCTCTTTGGGAGAGCTCTTGTCCAGGGCGGAGGACGTGGGGATCGGCCCGGAGTCGGAGCTGCCCGACAACATCGTCGCCATGCCCGGGTCGCGGCGGGTGCCCCGGCTGGGGGCCATTGCCTGCGGTGAGCCGATCTTGGCCGAGCCCAACATTGAGGGCTATGACCAGGTGCCCGACTGGGTGAAGTGCGACTTCACTTTGATGTGCAAGGGGGATAGTATGGTCAACGCCCGCATCCACGATGGGGACGTGGTGTGCATCAAGTCTCAGCCCGAGGTAGAAAACGGCCAGATCGCCGCGGTGCTGGTGGAGGGGGACTTTGAGAGCGGAGCCACCTTGAAACGGGTGCGGTATATCGACGGCGGCGTGGCGCTGTGGCCGGAGAATCCCAACTACGCGCCCATGATCTTTACCGGCTCGGATGTGGAGAAGGTCCGCATCCTGGGCCTGGCGACGCATTTTGTGAGCAGGGTCGTGTAAAGCGCTTTTTGGGTCTTGCGCTTTTGGAATTTCACGGTATAATGGAAAAGGATAGCAAACCAACATGACAGAAAGGAGCTTAAACCCATGAAACCCTTTATGGACAAAGACTTCCTGCTGGAGACCGAGACCGCGAAGCATCTCTTCCACGACTACGCTGAGAAGATGCCCCTTTGCGACTACCACTGCCATATCCCGCCCCGGGAGATCTACGAAAACCGCCGCTTTGAGGACCTGTGCCAGGTGTGGCTGGGCGGCGAGAACCCCGACGGAACCTATTTTGGCGACCACTATAAATGGCGGGTCATGCGCTCCCACGGCATCGACGAGGAGTACATCACCGGCCACAAGCCCGGTATCGAGCGGCTGGAGAAGTTCTCCGAGGCCCTGCAGATGGCCATCGGCAATCCCATGTTCCACTGGTGCAACCTGGAGCTTCGCAAGTTCTTCGGCTACAACGGTGTGCTGGGCCCCAAGACCGTGAAGGAGGTCTGGGACCTGGCCAAGGACAAGCTGCAAAACGACCCCACCATGACCGTGCGCGGGCTGATCGAGCAGTCCAACGTGGCCTTTATCGGCACCACCGACGACCCCATCGACTCTCTGGAGTGGCATGAGAAGATCGCCGCCGACCCCACCATCAAGTTCACCGTGGCTCCCTCCTTCCGGCCCGACAAGGCCATCAACATCAATAAGGAGGGCTTTGCCGACTACATGAAGGCTCTGGCTAAGAGCGTGGGCAAGGACAGCCTGAACACTCTGGAGGACGTGAAGGCCGCGCTGACCCAGCGTCTGGAGTTCTTCGTGGCCCACGGCTGCCGGGCCACCGACCACGGCCTGGACTACATCCCCTACCGCCCCGTGTCCGACGAAGCGGCCAACGCCGCCTACCAGAAGGTGATGAACGGCGGGGAAGTGACCGTGGCCGAGGCCGAGGGCTACCAGACCGCCATCCTGATGCACTTGGGCCGCGAGTATCACCGCCTGAACATCGTGATGCAGCTCCACTACAGCTGCCTTCGGAACATGAACGAGCGGATGTACCGCAAGCTGGGCCCGGATACCGGCTTTGACATGATCGCCCAGAACACCTGCGGCGGCGACATCGCCCGGCTGCTCTCGGCCCTCGACATGACCGGCGAGTGCCCCAAGACCATCCTCTATTCCCTGAACCCCGCCGACAACGAGCAGCTGGGCACCATGCTGGGCGTGTTCCAGGGTACCGAGGTCCCCGGCAAGATCCAGCACGGCTCGGCCTGGTGGTTCAACGACACCAAGACCGGCATGGAGGAGCAGATGAAGTCCCTGGCCAACCTGGGGCTGCTGGGCAACTTCGTGGGCATGCTCACCGACTCCCGCTCCTTCCTGAGCTACGCCCGGCACGACTACTTCCGCCGGATCCTCTGCAACCTCATCGGCACATGGGTGGAGAACGGCGAGTACCCCAATGACGAGGAGGCCCTCAAGCAGATCGTGGAGGGCGTGTGCTTCAACAACGCCAAGCGGTACTTCAACCTTTAAGCAAAAGAGGAAAACGCCGGGGCTGAAGGCCCCGGCGTTTTTTTGTCTGGGCCTCTATACATTCTGCACAACCCGCATCCAGAATTTGGCGCGGTAAAACGGCGAAAAAGCGAGAGAAAATCCCTTGCAAAGCGCCTTGTGCCATGGTAAACTACACCAAAGGTGCCCATTGGGGCAATTTATATATATTGACCATACATTATATTTCATGGAGGAATGACAGTATGAAGAAGACCATGACGCGGACGCTGTCTCTGGTCCTGACGATCTGCCTGATCGCCGGACTGCTGGTGGTGCCCGCCGTGGCCGCGTATGATAGCGCGGCCGCCGCCGTGAGCGCGATCAAGACGGAGCTGGGCCTGGAAGACAGCGCCGAAAACACTGCCATTGATTTCGCGCTGGGTGCGCCCCAGGTCGAAAACCCGGAAGAGGTTTTTGCCCAGGACACGGCTTTGAAGCAGTATGTCCAGGGCGGCATTGAGGCTCTGATGGCTGAAGACGGCGGCGCTGCCGTCGCGGTAGATACCGCCAGCTATACGGCCAATGCCACCGAGACGGCGCTGGGCACCATCGCCTACACCGCTACCCTGACGGTGGGTGAGAGCGACACCGCCAACATCGGCGGCACCATCACCGTGAACAAGCCTTCCACCGAGCCCGAGACCTATCAAGTCTCCACGGATAATACTATCATGCACGGCCGCATCACCGTGACGGTGGACGGTGAGGAGGCCACACAGGTCGCCGCGGGCGCTACCGTTACCGTGACCGCTACCGCCGACGCGCACTATGAGCTGGACAAGATCACCGTGACCAAGGCTGACGACGGCACGACCACCGTGTCGGTCAACGATGACGGTACCTTTACCATGCCCGCCTACAACGTCATGGTCTCCGCGACCTTCAAGGATGCCGCCTACGCCATCACCGTGACTGCCGGTGAGCACGGCAGCGCCTCCGCCTCCGCCACCGAGGCTACCATGGGCACCGCGATCACCCTGACCATTACCCCTGACGGTGGCTACGAGGTGAACGCTGTCACCGTTAACGACAACCCGTTGGACGCGCAGGAGGACGGCGCCTATACCTTTAACATGCCCGGCCAGGCCGTCACCGTCAACGTGACCTTCCGGGCGACCCAGGTCACCCCGCCCACGAAGGTGGACCTGTCCACCAAGACCGTCTCTCTGCAGAAGGGCGACGCCGCTCTGGAGGGCGCTCCTGTGGTGGGCGACGTGCTCACCGCCGTGGTGAGCGACGACATCCCCGCCGCTGATGTGGACTTTGTCTGGACCGTGGGCGATGCCCCTGTGGCCGACAACGCCACCGCCACTTACACCGTGGCCGCTGCCGACGAGGGCAAGGTCATCAAGGTCAAGGCTCAGGCCAAGACCGACAGCACTACCTATGAGAACGAGACTCCTGAGGTCTCCACCGCCGCCGTGGAGGCCGCCCCGCTCAAGACCATCGTCTATACCGCCGAGGACGTGAACGTCAAGTACGACTGCATGCGTCACGCGGTGGAGGTGAACGTCACCGAGCCTGCCACCGGCGCTACCGTCATGTACGGCGAGGCCGAGGGCAGCTATACCACCACCAGCGCTCCAGCTTCCTGGGACGTGGTGGACAAGACGGTGTACTTCCGGATCACCGCCGACGGCTACGAGACGGTGACGGGCTCCGCGAAGCTGACCATCACCAAGGCCGACGCGCCCCAGATCACCCTGACCGCCAGCCCCTCCGGCGTGCCCGCTGAGGGCGGCGAGGTGACCTTCACCGTCACCGGCGTGCCCCAGGAGGCCGCCGCGCCCACCATCTCCTGCAGCGAGGACGGCGCCATCGCCCTGACCAAGCAGTCTGACAACACCTACACCGGCACCCACACCATTGCCGCCGCCACCGAGGCCAAGACCCACACCGTCACCCTGACCTGGTCCGGGGACAACTACGAGGCCATCGGCGAGGTCAAGTGCGTCGTGGAGCAGCTGGCCCCCGGCGCGGTGAACAAGACCGCGCTGACCGACGCCATTACCGCCGCCAACGCCGCCGTCGAGGCCATCAAGGTGGACACCGACGCTGCCAACGTGGACGAGGGCGTGAAGTGGGTCACCGCCGAGGCGAAGGCCGCCTACGTGGCCGCCATCGGTGTCGCCCAGGGTGTGCTCGACAACGACAACGCCACCCAGGACGAGGTGGACGCGGCTGTGACCGCTCTGGCTACCGCCACCACCGACTTTGAGAGAGCCCAGGATACCGGCACCAAGGTGCCCGAGGCTACCAAGTACAACGTGAGCGTCACCGACGGCACCGCCGATAAGGCTACCGCCGCCGAGGGCGAGAGCGTCACCGTCACCGCCAACGCCGCCCCCGCCGGCAAGGTCTTCGATAAGTGGACCGCCACCGGCCTGACCCTGAGCGCCGAGGACGCGGCCAAGGCCGAGCTGACCTTCACCATGCCCGCCAATGACGTGGCCCTGACCGCCACCTACAAGGACGAGACCGTGGAGCCCGCCGACCCCGCCGTGAAGGACGCTTCCATCGTGTTCATCACCAAGGACAACTACGAGACCCTGGCTCCTACCTATAATTATTACGGCGCCACCGCCGAGACCCTGCGGCCCGCCGCCGACGTGCAGCTGCCCTGGCTGCTGGTCAGCTATGCGCGCAACGAGGCCGGCACCGTGACCTTTGCCGTGACCAAGGACGGCAAGGCCGTCCAGTTCGGCTCCGGCGACACCAAGAGCGCCACCCTGAGCTTTGAGGCCGCCGCGGCCAACGCCAATGCCTGGATCTCCTTCCACATGGTGAGCCAGGCCGAGACCGACCACAAGGACCAGACCTGGCTGGACCAGGCCGACGCCGAGGGCGAGTATAAGGTCACCGTGACCATGGGCGAGGATACCGCCACCGCCACGGCCACCTACACCAAGCCCGAGGCCGATAAGACCGAGCTGGTGGCCGCCATCAAGGCCGCCCAGGCCATGCTGGATATGGCCAAGACCGCCGAGAGCGGCGCGGAGATCCTGAAGGCCGACCTCTGGGCCACCGTCGCCGAGAAGGCCGCTCTGAAGCAGGCCATTGCCGCCGCCCAGACCGTGGCCGACGACAAGACCGCCACCGAGGAGCAGGTGGCCGACGCTGTGACCGCTCTGGACGCCGCTGTGGAGGCCAACCTCCACACCGGTGAGAAGGACGTGACCATGGACGACCTGACCGCCGCCGTCACCGCCGCCAAGCAGGCCGCCGAGGACATCACCGTGGCCGAGGACGCCGCCAGCGTGAAGCGGGGCGAGGAGTTCGTCACCGAGGCTGTGAAGGCCGACTATGACGCCGCCATCGCCAAGGCTGAGGCTGTGACCAAGAATGCCGAGGCCACCGCCGAGGAGATCGAGGCCGCGCTGATCGACCTGAACGAGGCCACCCTGGTCTTCAACGCCGCCAAGCAGGAGGGCACCAAGTCCGCCAGCCGTCCCAGCGGCGGCGGCAGCAGCAGCTCCTCCAGCAGCACCGGCAACACCACCACGAACGAGACCCTGACCGACGGCACCAAGCGCACCACCGTTACCGCTAAGGACGGCACCGTCACCGTGACCGACACCAAGCCCGACGGCACCAAGACCGTTACCGTCACCACCCCCACCGGCGAGATCACCACCGACGTGACCCTGGGCCGGAACACCGAGAGCGTCCAGGTGGCCGTTCCCGTGGACAACGCCAACAGCGGCATGGTGGCCGTCATCATCAAGCCCGACGGCACCGAGGAGATCATCCGCGACAGCGTGGTGGTGGACGGCGAGGTGATCTTTGACCTGGACGAGAACGCCAAGGTGAAGATCGCGAACAAGGCCAAGAGCTTTGTGGATATGCCCGGCCACTGGGCCAAGAGCGATGTGGACTTCGTGTCCGCCCGTGACCTCTTCAACGGCGTGAGCAATACCCACTTCGCCCCTGACGCCACCATGACCCGCGGCATGATGGCCACCGTGCTCTATCGTCTGGACGGCGAGGGCAAGGTGGACAAGGCTGTGGACTTCTCCGACGTAGCTGCCGACGACTGGTTTGCCGCCGCTGTGGGCTGGGCCGCTGAGATCGGCATGATCAACGGCTACACCGACGGCACCTTCGGTCCCAACCGCTCCATCACCCGCGAGGAGCTGGTGGTCATGATCTACCGCTACGCCGGCGCCCCCGCTGTGGAGGGCCAGGATATGGAGAAGTTTGACGACGCCGCCTCTGTCTCCGACTGGGCCACCGCCGCCATGACCTGGGCTATCCAGAACGGCATCATCAATGGCAAGACTGCCAGCACCATCGACCCCAAGGGCGACGCCACCCGCGCCGAGGTCTCCGCTGTGCTCCAGCGCTATGTGAAGCTGGCCAAGTAAGAGACGAAGCGCGAGGGTAGGCGCGCCGCCAGGCTTGGAGCCGACCGCACGGCAAAAACAGGCTGGCGAAGCCAGCGGCATTTTGCCAAGGGCGGCGAAAGAACCGGCGAAAGCGCGCCCAACCCGAGCGTGACAGCCCATGCACGCTAGCAGCAAACGACCCCGACACGCAAGTGTCGGGGTCGTTTCTTCGCAACCGCCCGGCCTCTACATTATATATAAGGTATCAAACGGGCTGGAAGAAAATTTACAAAATGGAAACAAAAGGGCTTGCAATTGGAAAAAGTGAGTGGTAGAATAGGGCTATCTTAGGACCCTTATGGGCAAAATACACTAATTTTTACTTGGAGGGATCGATGATGAGAAGTACATGGAAGCGCGCGCTTTCGGCAATTCTGACGGTCTGCATGATCGCCACATTGCTGGTGGTGCCCGCGGCTGCCGCAGACAGTACATACGTCTGGGTGGATGGAACGACGAATACATTTTTTACCGTAGATACCTCTAGTATGAGGACCGTGAGCGAAATTACCGTTGACGGGAACAAGTACACAAGAGGTGTTAAGTTGGGTGTAGACACCATTACATTTACCGTGCCGGAGGGTCAATCTGGTTCGGTGAAGGTCCTTGTGGGTAGCCGTGCGACCAGTGTTGCCCAAGCGGACATCTCGATCGATGGAACGAAAGTGTCGGTAGGTACATATGGGGAGACTACCCCTGCTACCGTTACCAAGGAACTTACCCAGGGCGCCCATACGATTGGAAAGGGCACGAAAGACGCCACTGTGTACCGCGTGGAGTGGGTCCCCGCTTCCACCACCTCCGAGTTCGTCACCGGCGTGAAGATCACCGATGACCAGGACAACGAGAACCTGAACGCGGACGTGCGCAGCCAGGACGTTACCCTGAGCCTGAAGGCTACCGTCACCGGCGGCACCAGCGGCACGGTGGCAGCCGATTCCTGGAAGGTGTTTAAGGGCGAGGATGAAGTCGTGGACGGCACCGTGACTGTCACGGGCAATGACGACGGCAAGACCGCCGTCGTCAATGTGGCTGCCAACGCGGTCCGGGGCCAGTACACCATCAAGGCCACCTCCACCGATAACGCCCAGGGCACCGAGGGCGGCGAGAGCACCAAGTTCACCGGCTCCGCCACCCTGCGGGTCCGCCGGGCCGTGGTGGACACCATGACCCTAACGGCTCCCGCGTCCAGCACGGTCAACATGAAGATGGGCGACGAGCCTGTGGCCGTGGAGATCGCCACCACCTGGGTGACGGCGGACGGCGACTGCATCATCCAGCCCGCCAGCGACGCCGACCAGGTCACCTTCGCGTCCAATGACGAGACTGTCGTCACCGTGAGCACCGGCGATGTGGACAACGACGGTAAGGCCACCCTGACCGCCGTGGGCGTGGGCAGCACCACCGTCACCGCCACCAGTACCCGCAACGATACGGACGGCCAGCCCAAGGTGGTCACCCTGAACGTGACCGTGGGCAAGGGCGAGACCACCCTGACCCTGTCCCAGCCCCGGAACACCCAGGTGGTGGCCGCGGGCGGCTACCTGCTCTTTGAGCTGACCGGCCTACCCAGCAACGCCGCTAAGCAGCCCTATGAGTATGTGACCGTCACGCCCGATACCGGCGTGACCGTCTCCGCTCCCGCCGAGGGCGATAAGCCCTATGACGAGGGCAGCACCGCCGTGGGCGGCTGGAACGTGAAGGTGGCTCTGCCCGCCAACTCTTCGAACACGGACGACGTGGAGTACACCGTCGCTGCCAGCTACGGCGCGGAGAGCAATGACCTCTGGGATGTGGCCGACGCGGACAGCCGGACTGTTAAGGTCCTGAGCACCGCCAAGAAGAACATCAAGGTCACCGGCCAGACCGGCTCCGGCGCCACCGTAGCCAAGACCTCCGGCGATACCCTGACCCTGAGCGCCGACGCCGTGCTCAACGAGAGTACCGGCACTCCCGCCGCCGACCAGACCGGCCTGACCTTCACCTGGAAGAAGGGCAACCAGGAGCTGACTGCCGGGAGCAACATCTCCATCAGCAGCGCCCCCTGCACCATTGAGGGCCACACCGGCCATACTGAGAGCACCCTGACCATCACCGGCATTTTGGTGGCTGATGCGGGCACGTACACCTGCGAGGTGAGCCACGCCGACGTGGACGCCCCCGCCACCGCTGACTTTACCGTCACCGTGGCCAAGAAGGAGGGTACCGTGCCCCGGGCCGACGTGGACGCCTCCACCCGGGTGCTGTCCAATGTGCAGGCGGGCTGGAAGTACAGCCTGAACGGCAACGGCTCCGACGCCAAGTGGGTGGATATTGACGCTGCCTCTGTCACCATCCCCGCCACCATTGAGGGTGTGGATATGACCGCTGTCCAGGGCATCTATGTCCAGGACCCCGGCGACGACGAGACCCTGCCCGCCTTCCAGCACATCGAGCTGACCCGGGCCACCACCCCCGTGCTGGAGGCTCTGGACGGCGCGCTGAAAATTACCAACTACCAGGAGGCCTATAAGGACCTCTATCAGTATAAGACCGCCTCTGACGCCGACTGGACCGACGCCACCGTCACCGAGGCCGAGGACAAGGCCAGCGCCACCATCTCCGGCCTGACCAACGGCACGGAGTATCAGGTGCGGGTGAAGTACGGCAAGTACATCCTGCAGACCCTGGTCCCCGCCACGGGCACCCCCGCTGAGCCTGCCGGCGATCCCACCGAGCTGAAGGAGCTGATCCAGACCGCCAAGAACAAGGTCATCGGCATCTGGTATGCCGACAATGCCGCCGATGTGCTGGCGGGCGCCAAGTTTGTGCCCGTGTCCGACGGCACCACCTATAATAATGCCATCAAGGCCGCTGAGGCCGTGGCCAACGCCGTGGACGGCACTGGCGCGCCCAGCTCCACCACCACCGAGCTAAACAACGCCAAGACCGCCCTCCAGGGCGCCATGGACATCTTTGACGCTCTGGAGAAGAAGGACGGCACCAAGAAGCAGGACGCGTTCATTCTGAACATGAACGAGGTGAGCGCCCAGGAGATCGAGAACCAGCCCAAGGGAACCGCCGCCAATACCGTGGCGAACCTGGGCACCCAGGGCTTCTTCACCCTGCTGGGCAATAAGGACACCGGCGCAAAGGCTGCGGTTCAAAACAGCGATATGCTGTTTGACGACGGCTTCTACGGCACCCACCGCTGGAATGCCCAGGGTAAGGTAGAACTCAGCAGCAGCCAGTATTATAAGGGCATCAAGTTCACCACCACTGTCGCCAACTCCACCGTGAAGGTCTGGGCTGCCAATGTCGGCGGTAGCGCGCGTAGCCTCCAGGCTATCGGCGCGGCTGCAGTGACCGGCGCGGAATATGCCGCCAACGAGTTTAAGATGGCGGAACTGACCCTGGCCACCGCTGGCACCTATTATCTGGGCGGCACCAACACCCTGCAGATCTACCGCGTTGAGGTCGTCCAGCCCGGCGTGGACCCCGTGCCCACCGCCTATGACATCACCGTGGCCGCCGCCGAGAACGGCACCGTGAAGACCACCGTGGGCGGCGTGGACGCCGACTCCGCTTGCGAGGGCGACGAGGTCACCATCGTGGCTACCCCCGCCAACACCGGCTTTACGGTGGACACCGTGAAGGTCACCAAGGCTGACAACAGCGAGGTCACTGTTACCGAGAACAAGTTCACCATGCCCGCCGAGGCCGTCACCGTCACCGTGACCTTCAAGTCCACCGGCGTGACGCCCACCACCAGCGCCATCACCAAGGCCGCCGCCACCAACGGCAGCTTCACCGTGAAGGTGGGTGACGCCGAGGTCACCGAGGCCGCCGAGGGCGCCACCGTCGTGGTCACCCCCACCGCCGCCAATGGCTACGAGGTGGACGCGGTCGCCACTACGCCCGCCGCTACCGTGACCAAGCAGGACGACGGCACCTACACCTTCCCCATGCCCGGTGAGGCCGTCACCGTCACCGTGACCTTCAAGGAGGTCCAGGTCACTCCCACTGAGTACAACATCACCGTCACCGCTGGCGCCAACGGCACCGCCACCGCCTCTGCCGCCAAGGCCGCCGCGGGCACCGAGATCACCCTGACCATCACCCCTGAGCAGGGCTACGAGGTGGATCAGATCACCAGCGCCGATGTGACCGTTGCGAACAACAAGTTCACCATGCCCGCCAAGGACGTCACCATCAACGTGACCTTCAAGCAGACCCAGACTCCCACGCCCAGCGGCGTTCACACCTTTGAGTCCAAGACGCTGACTCAGGCCGCTGCCGGCTCCGCCGCCTCCGGCGCCTACGCCGAGGACAACTACTTTACTCTGGTCCCCTCCACCAAGACCAAGTACGACCAGAGCAACAAGGAGTGGAAGGCTGATACGTTCGGCGACAACGCCTATGATCCCTCCGGCGACAACGCCGTTTCCAAGGTGGTCCGCTTCAACATGGGCGGCGCCACCAAGGCTGACGGCCCTGCCATCAAGTTCACCACTGCCAAGGACAACGCCAAGGTCCAGATCTGGTGGGTCCAGGGCGGCGGCGACACCGAGGATAAGGATGCCAGCGGCAACAAGCTGGGGACCTTTACCGACGTGGGCATCCGCCAGATCGCGCTGATGAAGACCGACGCCACCGTGGTGGAGGCTTCCACGCTGGCCCACACCGGCACCACTCCCGGCGGCGAGGGCCGGATCAAGGCCAATGATCCCGAGTACACCGAGCTCACTGTGGCCACCGCCGGCACCTATATGATCGGCAGCGCCGAGGGCAGCAACTATATCTTCAAGATCGTTGTCACCGAGGACGCCGGCACCACGCCCACTCCCACCGAGCACAACATCACCGTCACCGCCGGTGAGCACGGCACCGCCACCGCCTCCGCGGCCAAGGCTGTCAAGGACACCGAGATCACCCTGACCATCACCCCTGAGCAGGGCTACGAGGTGGATCAGATCACCAGCGCTGACGTGACCGTGGCGAACAACAAGTTCACCATGCCCGACAAGGACGTTGCCATCAGCGTGACCTTCAAGGCCACCACCGTCACCCCGCCCCAGGTGGACAAGACGGCGCTGGATGCGGCCATCACTGCCGCTGAGGCTGTGGACGTGGCTGGCGTGAAAGTCTCTGAGGACGGCGCCGACGTGCCCACCACCGAGAAGTGGATCGCCAAGGACGTGAAGGACGCCTTTGACAAGGCTCTGACCGACGCAAAGGCCGTGGCCGACACCGCCACCCAGGCCGAGGTGGACGCCGCCGCCAAGGCTCTGACCGACGCCACCAAGGCTCTGACCGACGCCATTGAGAATGCCGCTTACGGCACCAAGGCCGCCGACAAGACCGACCTGACCGCCGCCATCGAGGCCGCCAAGGCCAAGATGGAGGGCGTGCTGACCAGCGCTAACGGCAGCGATGTGGACACGGACAAGACCTGGGTCACCGCCGCTGTCAAGACCGCGCTGGAGAACGCCATCCAGGCTGCCCAGGATGTGGTGGACAACGCTGAGGCTACCGATGAGGACATCGCCAAGGCCGTCACCGACCTGAATACCGCCAGCGACGCCTTCAAGCCCGCCGCGGGCACCAAGACCTCCGGCGGCTACCGTCCCGGCAGCAGCTCCGGCAGCGGCAGCAACGCCAACACCACCGATAAGAAGACCGAGACGCTGACTGACGGCACCAAGCGTGTCACCGAGACCGCCAAGGACGGCACCGTCACCGTGACCGACACCAAGCCCGACGGCACCAAGACCGTTACCACCACCACCCCCGCTGGTGAGACCACCATCGACGTGACCCTGGGCCACGGCGCCGAGAGCGTCCAGGTCGCCGTCCCCGTGGACAACGCCAGCAGCGGTCTGGTGGCCGTGATCGTCAAGCCCGACGGCACCGAGGAGATCATCCGCGACAGCGTGGTGGTGGACGACGAGGTCATCTTCGACCTGGACGAGAACGCCAAGGTCAAGGTCGTGAACAACACCAAGAGCTTTGTGGACGTGCCCGGCCACTGGGCTGAGAGCGACGTGAACTTTGTCACCGCCCGCGACCTCTTCAACGGCGTGAGCGATACCCACTTCGCTCCCAACGCCACGATGACCCGCAGCATGATGGCCACCGTCCTCTATCGTCTGGACGGCGAGACCAAGGCCGATAAGAGCGTGGACTTCTCCGACGTGACTACCGGCGATTGGTTCGCCGCCGCTGTGGACTGGGCCTCTGAGGCCGGCGTCATCAACGGCTACACCGACGGCTCCTTCGGCCCCAACCGCTCCATCACCCGTGAGGAGCTGGTGGTCATGATCTACCGCTACGCCGGCTCTCCCGAGGTGGACGCCGCCATGGGCATGGCTGGGTTCAACGATGTGGACCAGATCTCCACCTGGGCCGAGGCCGCTATGCGCTGGGCCGTCCAGAACGGCATCATCCAGGGCAAGGGCAACGGCACTCTGGACCCCCAGGGCAACGCCTCCCGCGCCGAGGTCTCCGCTGTGCTCCAGCGCTACGTGAAGCTGGCGAAGTAAGAGACCTAGTCCAAGCACCAAGTAAGACAAACAGCCCCGACACGCAAGTGTCGGGGCTGTTTTGTTTGCGGCGGCGCATGCGTTTAGATCGCGGATTACATAAATGTGTTCAAAAAATCCTGAAAAAACTCTTGCGATTTGGTGAAAATGTAGTATAATAGATAAGTAAAATTTGCATGGGGCGAAACGTGAGCCTTTCTGCGGGGAGTGAGGTCGTACATATGGCATATATGAAGATGGGCGACCTGCTGGTCTCAGTGGGGCTGATCACCCAAGAGCAGCTTGCAGAGGCCCTGCGGGTGGGCAAGGAGACCCACAAGCGGCTGGGCGAGGTGCTCTTGAGCTCCGGGGTCATTACCGAGCAGCAGATGATCGAGGCGCTGGAGATGCAGCTGGGAATTACCTTTATCGACCTCAGCCGTGTCCAGATCCCCACCGAGCTTGCCCGGCTGGTGCCCAAGTCTCTGGCGAAAAAGCACAGCGTGGTCCCGGTGAAGCTGGTCAAGGACGAGCTGATCCTGGCCATGGCCGATCCGCTGAACTTCATGGCCATCGAGGACGTGCGCTCGGCCACCCGCAAGCGCATCACCCCCCGCATCGCCACTGCCGTGGCGGTGGATCGGGCCATCGCCTCCCTCTATGGCGACGAGGGCGCGGTCCGGGCTTTGGAGGAGATGGCCGCCGCCGAGCGGCCCGACCAGAATCAAACCGTCGCCTCCGCCACCCACGACCTGGACGCCGAGGGCGGCCAGTCCGCCCCTACGGTGCGGCTTGTCAACTCCATTTTGGAACAGGCGGTCACCGTCCGGGCCAGCGACATCCACCTGGAGCCCCAGGAGGAGGAAATGCTGGTTCGTATGCGTGTAGACGGCCTGTTACGCGCGGGCATTACCATCCCCCGGGATCTGCAAGAGCAGGTGATCTCCCGGCTCAAGATCATGGGCGGCATGGACATCGCCGAGCACCGTATCCCCCAGGATGGCCGGGTGGCCGTTCGGGTCCGGGGCAACGATGTGGACCTTCGTGTTTCCACCCTGCCCACCATCCACGGCGAGAAGGTGGTCATCCGTCTGCTGGACCGGTCCCTGAAGCTCCACAAGCCGGAAGACCTGGGCCTTTCCGGGGACAACCTAAAAAAGTACCACACCCTGCTGGAAAACGCCAGCGGTATGGTGCTTATCGTCGGCCCCACCGGCTCGGGCAAATCCTCCACCATGCAGACCATGATCCGCATTCTGAACACCCCAGAGAGCAACGTGGTCACCCTGGAGGACCCGGTGGAGTACCATATCGACCGGGTCAACCAGGTCCAGATCAACGAGAAGACCGGTATGACCTTCGCCAGCGGCCTGCGCTCTATCCTGCGCCAGGACCCGGACGTCATCGCCGTAGGCGAGGTCCGGGACGGCGAGACAGCCGAGATCGCCATGCGCTCGGCTATCACCGGCCACCTGGTTTTGTCCACCATCCACGCCAACGATACCCTGGCGGGCATCAACCGCCTGCTGGACATGGGCGTGGAGCCCTACCTCATCGGCGACGCGCTGAAGGGCATGATCTCCCAGCGCCTGGTCCGGCGGCTCTGCCCCCAGTGCCGGGAAGAGGTCATGGCCGATGAAGACGAGCTTCGCTGGCTGGGCCTGCCCCCGGGGACACAGCAGAAAATTTACCACGCCAAGGGCTGCCCCCACTGCTACCACACCGGCTACCAGGGCCGCATGGGTATTTTCGAGGTACTGGTGCTGTCGAGAAAGGCCAAGATGATGATCTCCGAGGGCCACTCCAAGGCAGAGCTCATGGAGCAGCTGCAAAAGGAGGACTTCACCACTCTGCGGGAGAACTGTATCAAGCTGGTGCTGGAGGGCGTGACCACCATCGACGAGGGCGTCCGCACCGTCAATTCCACCGAGGAGGTGCCCAATGCTTCCGCTTAACGACCTCATCGCCCTGGCCAAGGAGCGCCGCACCTCAGATATCCACCTCTGTCCCGGCCTGCCGGCTCGCTTCCGCATCGACGGCGCGCTGCAGGATATGGACGAGTACGTCCTCACCCCGGAGGAGTGCCTGGCCTACGCCAAGGAGATGCTTCCAGGCGAGGACCTGGACGGCCCTGGCGAGTGGGACCTGGCCATCACCTTCCCCGGCCCCATCCGCTGCCGCGTCAACATTTTCCGCCAGCGGGTGGGCGTGTCCTCGGCCATCCGTCTGCTGTCTGAAAAAATTCCTGAGCTGGACGATCTGGGCCTGCCCCCCGCGGTGAGCCGCCTGCCCGAGCTCAACAAGGGCCTGGTGCTGGTCACAGGCGAGACGGGCTCCGGTAAATCCACCACTCTGGCCTCCATTCTGAACCGCATCAACCACACCAAGGCCTGCCACATCGTCACCATGGAGGACCCCATCGAGTACGTTTACGCCCCTGACAAGTGCGTCATCAGCCAGCGGGAGATCGGCCTACATACCGATAGCTACGCCAACGCCCTCCGGGCCGTTTTGCGTGAGGACCCGGACGTGATCCTCATCGGCGAGATGCGGGACAACGCCACCATCGAGACCGCCCTCACTGCCGCCGAGACCGGCCACCTGGTCTTTGCCACCCTCCACGTGGGCTCCGCCGCCGAGACGGTGGACCGCGTGGTCACTGTCTTCCCCGCAGAGCGGCAGCAGCAGATCAGGCTCCAGCTCTCCACCACCCTCATGGCCGTGCTTTCCCAGCAGCTGCTGCCCCGGAAGACCCAGGGCCGGGTATGCGCCTGCGAGCTGATGATGGTCAACGCCGCCATCCGAAACCTGATCCGGGAGGGCAAGACGCCCCAGATCGAAAGTGCGCTGTCCACCTCAGCCAGCGAGGGGTCGCTGACCATGGACAACTGCATTCTGGACCTCTACCGCAAGCAGATCATCTCTCCCGAGACCGCCGTGGCGGCGGCCCGGGATACGGAGAACATGCGCAAGAACACCATGCTCGGCGGCGGCTTCCAGGCCCCCGGCGGCTGGAAGAGCGGGGAGGGCCGTCCGAGAATTTAAAGCCCCCGCCAGACCCTAGAGAAAGGAGGCCCGTGGAAGCGTGAACACCTACAAATACCGCGCCCGAGGCGTGGAGAGCGGCAAGAGCGTCAGCGGCGTCATCGAAGCCTACAGCGAATACGAAGCCGTGGCCCAGATCAAGGCTCAGGATATGATCGTAGAAAAGATCGAGCAGATGACCCAGAAGCAGGGCGTCCACGTGGACCTTAACGAGCCCTTGTGGGTCAGCGACAAGGTTTTATCCCTGACCGCCAGCCAGTTCGCCATCATGCTGCGAGCGGGCCTTCCCATGGGCAAGGTGGTCTCCCTCATCGCCGACCAGACCAGCGACAAGTTGATGAAGAAGATCTTGACCGCCTGTGCCGCCGACGTGTCCGCGGGCTACTCCCTGGCCCAGTCGTTGGAGAAAAACGGCAAGAAGATCCCCGCCGCCTTTATCGAGACGGTACGGGCCGGCGAGGAGTCCGGCTCCCTGGAGATCTGCTTTACCCGCTTGAAGGACTACTACGAAAAGGCCCATAAGCTAAAGCGTAAGGTCAAGTCCGCTCTGACCTACCCCATCATCCTCATCATCCTGGCCTTCGTAGTGGTGGGCATCGTGATGGTGGTGCTGGTGCCCAGCATGATCGGGATATTTGAAAACGCCGGAGAGGACCTGCCTCTGCCGACCCTGATCCTCATGGCCATCTCCGACTTCTTCGTGGCCTGGTGGCCGGTGCTCATCGGCGCGCTGGCCGCCATTCTCATCGGCATCAAGCTCTACGGCAAGACCCCGGCGGGGGCGCTCAACATGGGCAAATTCAAGCTGAAGCTCCCGGTCATCGGCAAGATCGGCATCATGAACGCCGCCAGCCAGTTTGCCAACACCCTGTGCGTGCTGCTCACGGCAGGTCTGCCCATCAACCGGGTGCTGGCCATCACCAGCCGGGTCATGGATAACCCCGCCGTGGCCAAGACCCTGGACGAATCGGTGGCCGATCTGGAGGAGGGCAAGCGCCTGGCCGTGGCCCTCCGGGACAACCCCTACCTGCCCCCCATGCTCATCGAGATGGTCAGCGTGGGCGAGGAAACTGGCGCTTTGGAGGACACCATGAACACCATCGGCACTTACTACGACGAGGAGGCCGCCGCCGCCTCGGAAAAGGCCCTTGGGATGCTGGAGCCCATGATGACGGTCTTCCTGGGCGTGTTCATCGGCTTTATCGTCATCGCCATCTACATGCCCATGTTTACCATGGAGACCCTGGTGGCGGGTTAATTCCCTTTGGTTTCATACGCGGGGCCTGACCTCCCCGTGATGGAATAAAATACATGTATTTTGACAAGGAGGAAAAGAGTATGAAAAAGGTCAACAAGAAAAAGGGCTTTACCCTGGCTGAGCTGTTGGTGGTCATCGCCATCCTGGCCATCCTGGTCGCCGTGGCCGTGCCCATCTTCACCGGCGTGCTGGGCGATGCCGAGACCAAGGTCATCAACGCCAACGTCCGCGCTGTCCGTGGTGCCGCTGTCACCAAGATTTTGAGCGACCCGACCATGGATAAGACTGGCCCGTGGCTGGCCACCGCTGTGGTTGACGACACTGGCGAGATGACTTCTCTGACTGTAGTGAAGGATGCCAGTGCTGCGTCGAACGAGTCAATTCCCACCAAGGCTGCTGACACTTACAAAGTCGCGATCACCAGCGTTGACTAATTTTAGTTTCCACCCTTTCTCGAGGGGCGCGTGACCCGCGCCCCTCGGCGGGGGAAAGGGGCCAGGCACACTGGCCCTTTTCCCGCGCTTTCCCCGTTTTCGGGAGACCCACGCAGGAAAAGGAGCGTGAGGACCCATGCCCAGCTATTTTCCCTGGCTCCTGCGGGCCTACATCCTGTTTTTGGTCTTTCTGCTGGGGGCCTGCATCGGCAGCTTTCTGGACTGCTCCGCCGGGCGGTATGTCCGCAAGGTCCCCTATCTCAAGGGCCGGTCCCACTGTGACGTCTGCGGCAAGACCCTGGACGCTTTGGACCTCATTCCCATCGTCAGTTACCTGGTCCGCCGGGGCCGCTGCCGCTGGTGCGGGGCCAAGATCCCGCCCCGGTGTCTGGCGGTGGAGAGCCTGACGGGGCTCGTCTACCTCACCACGGTGTGGTCCTTAGGGCTGACCCTCCAGAGCGTGGAGGCCCTCGTTTTAGAGAGCTGCCTTGTGTGGCTGGCTCTGGTCGACCTGGACACCATGGAGCTGCCAAACGGCCCCATGCTGGCCGGGGCGGTGAGCTGGCTGGCCTTTTTGGTCAGCTACCCGGATCCGATCCATCGGCTTTGGTGGGGTGCGCTGGGCGCTTTGTGTATTGGCGGCGGCGTGCTGTGTGTCAGCCTCATTGCCGACAAGGTGCTGAGAAAAGAAAGCATGGGCGGCGGCGACATCAAGCTGCTGGCCCTTCTGGGGCTGTATTTAGGCCCGGACGGTGGCTTGCTGCTGCTGATCCTGGCCTGTGTCATGGGCCTTGCGCTGGCTGCCATCCTGCGAGCGGGCCGGGGCAGGGAGTTTCCCTTTGGTCCCGCCATTGCCCTGGCCGCATGGCCCTGCCTGCTGGCAGGCCAGCGGGTATTGACGTGGTATTTCGGACTGTTTTGAGAGCTTGAGAGATTCTGAGGAGAGGAGTTGACTGCCATGGGCCAGGTACAGCTTGGCATCGACATCGGCAACCGCAGCGTCCATATGGTGGAATGGGACGGCAAAAAGGTCCGGGAGCCGGTGGTGGAGCCGCTGCCCGAAGGGCTTGTGAAGGAGGGACGCATCGTCTCTCCCGCGGCGATGGCCGACTTTCTCAAGGGCGTGAAGAGGACCCATAAGCTCCACGCCAAGGACGCGTCGCTGGCGCTGCACTCCGCGGAGTGCTTCTGCCGCCGTTTCGATGTGCCAGCCATGACCCATCAGCAGCTCAAGGTGAACCTCTCCTACGAGTTTCGGGACTTTATCACCCAGGAGAAGGAGAAGTATTCTTACGACTACGCCGTGCTGGACCGGCTGGACGAGGGCAAGCGGCTGGACCTGATGGCCGCCGCCACCGCCAAGGAGACCATCGCCATGTACGAGGATATCCTCCACAAGGCTGGCTTCAAACTAAAGGTGGCCATCCCCGACGAGGTGGCCTATGTCAACGTCCTAGCAAAATTCGGCGGCGAAGAGGCGGGCCAGGGGAGCTGCTGCCTTCTGGACCTGGGCCACGCGGCGGTAAGCATCCATATGTTCCGCCAGGGCCGCTACCAGTCGGGCCGGAGCCTGGACTACGGCTGCGCCGCGCTGGACGAGGCCATCGCCGAGCACTTCTCCGTGGCCCCCTACCTGGCCTGCGGCTACCGGGAGACCAACTACCAGGGTTGCCAGGATCTGGACCGGTGCAAGGAGATCTACAATATCATCGCCCTGGAGGTCCTCAAGGCGGTCAACTACTATAACTATTCCAACGCCGAGCACCCCGTGGAGCAGGTCTGCTGCCGGGGCGGCGGCGTGGGCATCACGCCGCTTGTAGAGGCGCTGGAGACTACGCTCAGCGTGAGCGTCAAGGGCTGGGAAGCTCTGCTGCCGGAGCTTGAGCGGGAGCCTGGCTCGCTGCTGGCTCTGGGCGCGGCGCTGCAAAGGGGGTGAGGGCCATGGCGAAAAAGGAAAAGGCGGTGGCCTCCAAGACCACGATGAATCTGGCCGTGCGGGAGCGGGACCTCTCCAAAAGCCCCGTGGTGGCCCTGCCTGTCATCGTGCTCATCGCCCTGGTGGCCATCCTGGTGAGCTGGGGCGTGGGCACCCAGCTGGGGCGGGTCAACACCGCCCAGCGGGAGGTGGACCGGATGCGCGCCAACATCGCCCAGCTCCAGGCCGGCTACGCCGACTATGACGAGGTGCAGGAGGAGTATAACCGCTACACCTATGAGAACTTCGACCGTACCATCCAAGACCGTTTGGAAGTGCTGAGCCTGATGGAGCGGCAGGTCTATCCCGTCTGCGCGGTGCGGAGCTTCTCGGTGGCCGGGCGGCAGATGTCGCTGGTGCTGGAGGGGCTGACGCTGGAGAGCACCTCCGCCCTCATCACCCGGTTGAATGCCGAGGAGATGGTGGACTCGGTGAGCGTCAGCGTCTATGACGCCACGTCCGATTCCGGCGCCACCTATCCGCTGACCAACATGGTCATTGTCCTGTCCGACGCCAGCAAGACCGAGGAGGTGGCGAAATAATGCTCATGCGCAACTTTACCCGCCGGGAAAAGGTCATGCTGGTGATCTTGGTGCTGGTGCTGATGGTGGGGCTCTATTTCCTGTGCGTCCACCGTCCTGTGGAAAACCGGCTGGAGGAGCTGGAGCTGGAAAAGGAGGACCTGGAGCTCCAGACCACGGTGGCCACGGTGAAGCTCAGCCAGCGAAACAAAATGAAGGCGGAGCTGGACGAGATCTTCGCCCTCCCCAAGGACCAGATCACCGTCATGCCGCCATATAATAATCTGGAGGCCCTGATGGTCCAGTTTGACAGCATTTTTATGGGCCTGGAGCCCAAGCTCAGCTTCCCTGAGGTCCGCTTTGCCGAGGGCATTGCCACCCGGCCCATCGAGTTTGAGTTCGACGCTCCTGGCTACGATCAAGCCCGGGCCATCCTGACCCGCCTGACTCGCACCGGCCAGCGCTCTCTGCTGGACGGCCTTTCCATCCGGCCTATGGACACGGTGGTCACAGACCGCTCCGGGATGCTCCAAAACCGCACAGCCGGCGGCGACATCAAGACAGAGAGCGTGTCGGTGAAGGGGACCATCTACTTCTATGAGTTGGCCCCGGAGAGCCTGAAGCAAGAACAGGCGGAGGCGGCCGCCAAGGCGGAGGCAGAAGCCAAAGCGGCAGCGGAGGCGGCGAAGAAATGAAGGGGGTAGTCAGAAAGCTCAGGAGTACCCGGGGCGCTTCCATCATCATCGCCCTGCTGGTGCTTTTGATCTGTATTACCGCCGGGGCCGCGGCGCTCACCGCCGCCGGAGCCAATGCCGGGCGCTATACCCATCTGCGCACCGACCAGCAGCGCTACCTGGCCGTGTCCTCGGCGGCCAAGCTGATGCGAAGTGAGCTCAGCGGCAAGACCTTTACCGCCTCGGCGGTGATGGAGGAAAACAAGGGAGTGGACCCGGACAGCGGCGCGCTGCCCTTTGAATTGGAACTGGCTACCAGCGCCTATGCCGGCGCCTTTGGCCCTTGGCTGGAGGATGACCTGGAGGCTCTGTTTCAGGCCACTGCCATCCCCGAAGAATGGTGGGCTCAGGCGGGCCTTGCCGTTCCCGACGCGCACGGGGGCGTGAAGTATACCGGCCTGGGTCTGGATGTGGGCGGCGACGAGCCGCTTTTGAGCCAGGTGAAGTGGGAGCTGGCGCTGGAGGAGGATTACACCCTCACCGCCCGCTTCTGGCTGGAGGAGGAGGGCGCCAGTTACTATCCCACTGTTCTCACCGTCCCCGCCCAGGTCCAGGAGACCACTTCCGAGCCTGAGCGCGTCGGCGCGGGCCAGCGGTGGCGAACCACCAAGACCCTTACCGTCTCCTGGAATGAAGCGGGTGCGGTGATTACACAGGGTTGATTTTTGACGGAAAAATACCAAAGGGAAGGAGGCGTTTTCTATGAGAAGGGAGAAGCGAAAGCCGCGATCCCGCCGGGGCGAGACCCTGACGGAGGTCCTGGTGGCCCTTTTGGTGGTCAGCCTGTCCATCGTCCTGCTCACCGCTATGGTCAACGCCTCCATGTCCATCAACGCCCAGATGCGCCAGGCCGACAGCGACCCGGACGACGGCTTTTATCCCGCCCTGTCCGACGCCGAGACCCACGCATTTGACCATAACACCGACGACTCCGTCACCATCCGCGTCACCGGCGGCCCCAGCACCCTGACCCTGGACCAGGTGTATTCCTACACCGCCGATGGCCTGGGCGGTTTGGTGGTCTACGGCAAGGAGGGGTGAGCATGGCGGCGAGACGAACGCGCAGAGCCAGAAAGGGCTTCTCCCTGGCCGAGACGTTGGTGGCCGTCTTGATCCTGGGCCTTTTGAGCTCGGCGGCGGCCCTGGGAGTCAGCCAGGCACTGTGGCAGCGCAACAAGTCCATTGCCCTGGCCGACGCCCAGACGGTGGCCTCCACCGCGGCCCAGATCGTTACCGACCAGATCCGCTATGGCCGTATCGCCTCGGTGGAGAGCGATGGGGCCATGATCCTGGCCAGCGGAGTCTACCAGACCCCTGTGTGTATCAGCCTGGATGAGGATGGCTACCTGACCACCCAGGGCGTCACCGCTACCAATGGCGGCGGTCTCAGCCGGGGCAGGGCGTATGCCCTTTTGGGCCTGGACGCTTACTGCGGGCTGCACCTGTCCGATCTGGCCTTTACCCTCCATGAAAGCGGCGACACAGTGGAGTCGGTGGATGTGAAACTGTCCGTGGCCCAGGCCGGTGAGACGCAGAGCCTCTGGGATCTGGAATTTTCCGTAGCGCCGGTGAACCCCCAGCGCTTTACCGTGGAGTGAAGGGAGATGAGCATGGATGCAGAAAAGAGAGCGTAAAAAGCGTCGCCTTGGCGGCTACACCATGGCAGAGGTGCTCATCGTAGTGGCCCTGATCGGCATTTTGGCCGGCATTGCTATCCCATCGGTCATTGCCTACCGCCGGGATCTGAAGCTCACCGAGCTGGACGACAACGCCAGGACCATCTACCTGGCCGCTCAGAATCACCTTGCCGCCCTCCGCTCCGCCGCCGCCGGCGAGTTGGAATTGGGAAGCGGCGTGGGCCGAATGTCCGCGGAGGTCCCCGCCTCCGCTGTCCCCGAGCTGGACAGCGAAACAAAGCTCCAATATGTCTCCACAGACGTTTCCTCCACCGATCCGGACTGGCTGGTGCTGCCCGGGTCGGTGGACTCTGCTTTGCGCGCGGAGAAAAGCTGTTATCTGGTGGAGTTTGACCCCGCCTCCGGCGTGGTCTACGGCGTGTTCTACACCGAAGAAGGCGACGGCAGACCCCTCACCGAGGCGACCTACAACGCCATCTGCGCCTTTTCTGACGGCGACGACAGCTGCCGGGTCCGGGCGGGCCGCAACGCCTTTGCTACCTCTTCTGGCGGCTTTTTGCTGGGCTACTACGGCGCCGACGGAGCGCTGGATCTCTCCCGGCCCGACGCCCAGCAACTGCCCAAGCCCCGGCTGAAGCTGACCAATGCCGAGGAGCTGGTGCTGGACATCACCGCCACGTCGGAGAGCGCGGTGGACACAGACCGGGTGTTCTACGCCATCTCCCTCTCCGACGGCGCAAGCGCCAAGACCATTGTGGAAAAGGGGAAGTATAACGACGGCGCCACCAACACCGTGGTGCTGGACACGCTGAAGACCACCTATTCCAAGATACCGGAAAACGCAGCCTACGGTGGCTGGACCATCGGCAGTTCCTTTGCCGGATGGGTCCAGGAGAGCGGCGTCGTCCCCGGCTCGGACGTCACCGTTACCGTCACCGTCTGGTATGACCCCGCCTCCTCTGAGGGCTTGGCGGCCCTGCCCCAGAGTGCGTCGGTAAAGACCAACAGCCTCTTTGCCGGGCGGGATGGCCAGCGGGTGCAGATCGCCTATGGCCGGCACCTGCAAAACCTGAACGCGGCTACCTCCCAGCTGGGCAGCGCCATCACCGCCGCCGTCCAGACCCGGGACATCGACTTTGCCAAGACCACGCCCGACAACAACAAGGACACCCGCCAGCACTGGGCGGAGACCTACGGGGACCGGGCATTTACCTCCATCGCCAACGCCAACTTGGAGCGCTTTGACGGTCAGAGCCGGACCATTGAAAATCTGAACGCCACCAGCATGCCTTATGCCGGACTTTTCTCCAGAGCCACCGATATGGTCCTGGAGAATATCGTGCTCTCCGACGCCAAGGTCAACGGTGTGGGCTCCGCCGGCGCCCTGGCGGGCATGGCCCAAAATACCATGGTGACAAATTGCCAGGTCTACCTCACCGCGCCCTATACCAGCGCGGCGCGCATCCAGTCTAACGGCACCGCCGCGGGGCTCATCGGTCTGGCCAATGGCAATGTGACCATCGACGGCTCCTTTGCCTCCACGGTGGTGCGCGGCGGCACGGTGGGCGGATTGATTGGCAGGGGCAGCGGCGTTACGGTAAAAAACAGCTATGCCGCCAGCCATCTCTCGGGTAATCAGGTGGGCGGCCTGGTGGGCGGTTTGGAGTCCATCGACGCCCGGGCCACCATCCAAAATAGCTATGCCGCCGGCTGTATCGCCAGCGCTACCTCTGAGGCGGCGGGACTGCTGGTGCCCCATGTGGGCACCACGGCGGGATCGAGCCGCATCACCGTGCAAAACGCCTACGCCGCGGTGGACTACGGCAGCGTCCCCACCAGCGACAAGGTCTACGGCGCGGTAAGCGTGGGCAGCTGCGCCAACGTCTCCTACCTGGTCAAGCCCGGGGTCAACGACGTGGTGAGCGTTCCCGGCGTCACCGCCTTCAACGACTCGCTTTTGATGACAAAACGGGCCGATCTGGGCCTGGGAGCTCCCTTTATCGACGGGGAGAACGCCGGCGTGAAGACCCGGCCTTATAACCTGGTGGAGCGCACCGAGACCGAGGGGCCTCTGGCGGGCCCGCTGACCGCTCCCTACCCCTATCCCACCCTGCGCCTCACCGTCAACGGCGAGGCGGTATCTCTGCCCCACTACGGCGACTGGCTGGAGGCGGTAGCCCCGCCCGCGCCCTTGTCGCTATTGGCCTACTATGAGCAGTTCTTGTCCGGCTCGGGCTACCGGACGGAGTATTCCTACCTCCTCAATGGCGCGGAGCAGGGCACGCTGGATCTGAGCCGCACGGGGGCCATCAACGCCGACGGCTATGCCTTTTTGAGCGCGGAAATGCTCCACCGATCCTGGGAGAGTACGGCCCAGCTGACGGTGAAGACAGCGGGCATGACCACGCTGGAGGGCACCGTGGCTGCCCGCTATCTGGGCGCGGTGGACGAGGAACTGAATACAGTAAGTGACGACGCGGAGACGGCGGCTTACTACATCTACGCCATTCCCTCCTCCGCCTTAGACGTGGTGCCCCCGGCGGGATACTACGCGGAGGTGACGATCCAGGGCCAGACGCCTGTCAACTGGGGCGAGGAGCCCACTGTAGTGGAGACCACCGCCTGGGTGAATCCCTTCTTTGGCCGCACCGCCTGCAATGGGGCAAAACCCGGCGGCGACCCGGAGAAGACCCATATCCGTTCGCTGCGGCAGCTGGCCAACATCGGCCGGTTCTTTGGCGATAACCGGGAGTACGTCCAGGATCTGGACATCGATGCCGGCATCTACTACGGCGATCTGGCCTTTGATAGGAACGGCAACTCCCTGGCCGGGGAGAGCCGGGCGGTGAATGATGCCGGACACGTCACCGTGGCTGGGTTCGAGGTCTGGGGTCGCAACTGGGATAAGAGCTGGGACTACGCCACCAATGTGTATTCCATGCCTACGGAGTATCACCTGATGATCACCCCCATCGGGGCCCACGGCAGCCCCGGCGACGCCAGCACCGGCTACGACACCGTCAGCTCCTTCAACGGCACCTATGACGGCAACGGCCGGTCCATTCAGGCCCTGAGCATCCGCCCCTATTACTACACCGAAGACAAGGTGGAGCACGCGGGGCTGTTCCACCGGGTCCGGGGCAAGCTGCGCGATATCCATATGAAGAACTGCGATGTGGTGGGTGCCGCCGGGACCTCTACCGGCTCCACCGGCATCCTGGCGGCGCGGCTGAGCAGGGGCGAGGTCGTTGGCTGCACGGTGAACGACTGCGTAGTCACCGCCCAGGGGACCAAGGCAGGGGGACATATGGGCGGGTTGATCGGCTATGTGGACAACGGCGCGCTGACTGTCAGCGACTGCACGGTGGAAAACTGCACGGTGACCGGCGGGGAATACATCCACAATGTGGGCGGTCTGGTGGGCAATGTCTACCGTCTGCGCAACGGCAGTGCGATCCGAAACTGTACGGTCAAGGACGTCCAGGTGTCCGGAGGCTATGCCAAGGGAAAGGCGACGGACAGCATCGAGAAAAAGGGCTCGGTGGGCGGCTTGATCGGCTGCATCCGGGAGAGCTCTGACCCGGTGGAGAACTGTGTCGTCATCGGGACCGGGGACCTTCGGGTGACAGGCGAGGGCTGGAATGTAGGCGGCGTAGCCGGCGGCGTTTCCGGCGCTGTTTTCCGGGACTGCGGCGTGCGGTTGGAGGGCAAGGTCAAGACCGGCTACGATGTCCAGAAGGTCACCGGCGGGAAGTATGCCGGCGGCTTTGCCGGGACCATCGCCGGCGGCAACGTGAGCGCCAGCTATGCCGCTATCGGCGTGGACGCAGCCACCTCCGGCGGCTTTGCCGGGACCCTGACCGGCGGCGCGGTGGCCAACTCTTACGCCGCGGGCCGCACCAGGTCCGGCAAGTTCGCTACCGCCAGCGTTACCGGCACCGATACCGTGGGCGGTCTGGTAGGCCTTTGGTCCGGCGGCACGCTGGACACGTGCTACACCACCTGTGCCGTCTCCGGCGCGCTGGAGGCCAAGACAGACGTCTTCGCCAACACCGCCGCGGCCACGGTCAGCGCCGATATCCCCAATTGCTACGCCCTGGGCGAGGCCTTTGTGGGAGGCGCCAAATACGGCAAGCATACCAAGACCAACGTGGCGACCCATATGCCCGAGCTGGCCGTGGAAAGCCGTACCGAGACCCATCCCTATGACGATACCCTGGCCGACATTCCCTATCCCTACGCCCCAGTGAAACGCTCTGGCGGTACGGCTGTCCCCCACTACGGCGACTGGCCCTACACCGTCAACCGCCGTCCCGGCTTTGAGTGGACGCCCTTCCCCGAGGAGTTTGAACCCGCCGACCTGACGGGGCTCCAGTCCGCCGAGGCCCATTGGACGGAGGAGGGCTTGAAGCTCACCATCGACACCATTGGCTCGGGCACCAACCTGGCCAACCTCTTTGCCCGTTCCGGCGGCTGCTTCTCCGTGTCTAGCGATCTGGGCGAGGTGCTGAATCTGAAGGCGGAAGCCACCGGCAGCGCGGCCACGGTCCGGGTCACGGACAGCGACGGCAACGTCTGGGAGATCACCCCGGTGGTCATTGGTAACACCCCGGACGGTCAGCCCATCCGTTCCTATGAGTTCACCATTCCCGCCGCCAGTCTGCCGCCCTATCTGGAGACCTTGAACCTGGGCGGCTTCAAGCAGGGGGATATGATCGACCAGATCAAGTATCAGGGCAGCCCCGAGGGCTTTACGCCCACCGAGGCCTTCAAGCCCGGCGACAGCGTGAGTATTGACGGAAACTTTGACGACTGGGTGGGCTATCCCCACCAGGTGCTGGCCTACGACCCCGGTAACGGCGGTATCGCCGGCACCGCTATCGGCGCGGCCTTTGGCGACGGCAACGAGATCTACCTCCACATCCGCAACGCCTATCCGCCCAACCTGGTTCCCGCCGACCAGCTGCCCTATACCGGCGGCCTGACCAACCTGATCATCACCAACCTGCCCATTTCCGTAGAGGGCGACGACAACTGGGGCAGCTACGAGTTCCCCTGGTGGAAGTTCACCAACCAGAACTACACCGGGCCGGGGATCTACAAGCTGATCTGTGAAAAGGGCGGCATGGTGGATGGCACATGGGTGACGGAGAACGTCTGTCAGGTGGAGTGCTACCTGGAGATCCACGACGACGGCTCTCAGGAGATGGAGATGCTCATCCATCTGGAGGCCGTAACCGGCAGCGAGGCCGCCGCCAACAAGATCACCGGCGTTACCATTCGGCCCGCCCTGGGCGGCAGCCTGACCATTCGCCGCGACCCGCCGGAATAAAGATCAGAGCATGAAAAAAGAGACGTCCCGTTGGGACGTCTCTCTTTTTTGCCATTCAGTCTTCAAACACGAAGGGGGCGATGTTTTTGGTTCTGTAATTGCTCAAGCTGTAGGATAGCCCCGCCTCGTTCAGCTCGCGTAAAAAGGCGTTGATGTATCGGTCGGTCCGCGTTACTTGATTGAGCGCGATATAAAACATATTGCCAATGGCGTTTATTTCCACCAGCAGGTTGCCGTAGAGCAGAGTGTTCAGGGACCTGACATACTGGTTCATGGCGCCAAAGTCCGTTTGACCCACATAGCTTACGTTGTAGGTGTCCTTGCAGCCCTTGGTGAACAAGCCGTTGTTCAGGCAATATTCTTTCTTTTCCGCGAGGGTGGGGAGCAGGTCGACCTTTTCATAGTGTTGGAGCATTTCCTTCATGTGGGCGACTGCGTTTTCCGGCTGGGACTGGAGCATGATCATGCCCCTTGTGATGGTCCCCAGCTTGTCGATGGGCATATCGAGATAGCTTCTCTTATAGCGGATATGCAGGGCGTTGCTCAAGGAGTGGAATGCGTGGGGGCAGCCCACCGCGTCTTTGAAGTTGCAGGCGACCCCCGCGGAGAAGACCTCTTCCTCGCCGGGGAACAGCGGAGCGAGGGCCTTGAACAGAAACACCGCAATGATGGCCGCGGGACTGGCGTCATTGGAGTGGATGTATTTCATGAATTCCCGCTGCTTGATACTGATGCAGTAATACCCGTTGCCGCTGGGATCGGGCTCTCGCATGGCGCGGATGTAATCGTCGGCGGGGAAATAGCCCATGGGGGGAGCCTGATAGAAGAGCAGATCGGACTCAGGCAGAGTTTCCGCATGCGGGAAATCAAGCTCTCCAGGTAAGAGCGGCGTGTCGGGCAGGTTGATCCCCTGGGCGCTGATGGACTCGCTGTGGGCTCTCGCCAGGTATTGATACAGCACGGACTTGATAAAGGGGATGTATCCCGAGGCGTCGGCTATGCTGTGGCTGACGTTAAAATAGATCGTATCATCCTGGTAATCAATATAATTCAGATGATAATTCACTTCCTTGGAGCCAAGGGGCGCCGCCGGGAGCTTTGTTTTCATCACAACGATGGGGAGGTGGTTGGGCACAAATACATAGCTCCCATCTTCGACCTTTACACGAACGGAAAAATAGGGATAGCGTTGGATGGCCTCGTTGACCGCCTCGTTTAGAATATCGCCCTGGACGTCCTCCGCGATCTCCAGGACAAATCGGATGCTGGTGTTGGACGGCGCGTTGGGCCTGGTTTCATACAGCAGGTATGTATCAGGCTTCATGATCCCGCGCAGCTCTCTCTCGCTCAGTTCCATACGGCCACCTCGATCCTGTTTGTTCTTGTGGGGTCCCTTCCGCCCTGGCCGGGCAGCCGGTCACGGCATGGAGGGATACCTCGACCCATAGTATATCAAAGACGGGGCCGGATGACAAGAGAGTTCCGAGCCATAGCCGTCCGCAATAAAAAAGAAAGTTGACAGACTTTTGTGAAGTCTGTCAACTTCTCTTGGCGCAGAAGGAGAGATTTGAACTCTCGCGCGGGGATTACCCGCCTACTCCCTTAGCAGGGGAGCCCCTTCGGCCACTTGGGTACTTCTGCATGGCGAAAGTGTTGTGATCTGATGGGAGGGTGTATGGCGGAGAGGGTGGGATTCGAACCCACGGCTCTTTCGAGTCACCGGTTTTCAAGACCGGCTCCTTAAACCACTCGGACACCTCTCCAAGTAGGCCGCCCAGATACGGATAGTATGATAGCACAAGCGAAGGGGAATGTCAAGGCGTGAATTTTTCCCGCCGACGTTTTTGGGCGTCCCAGACCAGCCAGAGGATGGACAAAGCCAGGATGACCAGCAAAATGGCGGCGGTGGTGATGGCGCTCAGCAGGAGCATTTTGTCGGTGACGGCTCCCTCCACGGCGGTGATCAGCGTGTTTTGTAGCACCAGGATGGACACCAAAGCGTCCACAAAGCGAAGCCTAGCCAGCTGACGGGCACAGGGCGAGGCCTTGGCGCGCTTTAGCCTGACGCAGGCGGCGGTGATCTTATAGGTGGTGTAGGTGGCGGTAGTGATGGCGGGGATCATGCCCATGCGCACGCCCCGCTGGTCCAGCACCATCAGGGTAGCCGGGGCGATCAGCGCGGCGTTGAGTACAAAAAGTAGGGCCGAGACGGCCCTGGCCACGGCCCGCTCCCGGTCCTTGGAGAGCCGCCCGCTGCGGCGGCGTGCCTCGGCGGTCAGGAGCACGCTTCGCAGCAGGGACAGCAGCAGATAGTAGGCGCAGATACTCCCGTGCCAAAGGGAGGAATACCACACACCCAAAACGCCGTTATAGAGGGCGAACAGCGGGGTAGACCACCAGCCGGCGGCCCGAACGATCCAGGCGACGGTGCGGGTCATAGGCGGTGCTCCCCTACGCACAGCTTGATGACCTGGGCGATCTGCTCGGGGGCCTCGGCGCAGCCGCCCTCCACCCACTTCATCAGCACGGCCACCAGGCCGTAGCGGTAGAAGGTCATGATGTATTCATGCTGCTCCCGGACCACGCCGAACCGGGACAGGATGGGGGAGAAGACGGCCTCGAAGAACCGCTGATAGGCTTTTTCCGAGCCAAAGGTCTCCATCTGGTCGTGGATGGCCTTGTAGACGTGGCGGTTTTCCCGAACGGACTCGAGATAGGGGAGCAGATATTGATCGGTGATGAAAAACAGCTCCCGGGGCGCGGCGTTTTCGATGTCGATAGCGCGCTGCCGGGGCTCCGGGTCCGGGACGGTGATGGCAAAGCGGTCGTTGACCATGGCGATGGTCTCCTCCAGAAGGTCGGCGATGCTTTCATAGTGGAGGTAGAAGGTCGAGCGGTTGACCCCGGCCCGGTGGCAGAGCTCCTTGACAGTGATGTAGGCCAGCTCCTTTTCCGAAAGGAGGGAGAGCAGGGCCTCGTCCATGCGCCGGGCGGTATTGAAATACTTGCTCTCAGACTTGTTCACGCTGCCGTCCCTCCCTTTCTGTGCGGCTTATTCCTTCCCGGCGGAGATCTCTTTGGCCAGCTCCATGATCTCAAAGGCGTACTTGCGCTTGCCATTGGCCAGCATTTTTTTGTAGATGGGATAGTTGACGCACACCATGGCGATGCCCACCAGGCCGATGACCACGCCCAGGGGCATGGCAAAGGACAGGCCCGTTCCGATCTGGCCCATACAAAGGCACATCCCAAAGCCCAGGATCAAAGCGCCCAGGATGCCAAAGGTGTAGGTGAAGACGGTGGCGGGCAGCTTGGCTTTGCGGTCCAGCTTTTGCAGGGCGATGAGCTTGGAGGCGGGCTTTTGGGCGTATTCAGAGGCGATACGCTCGGCGTAAACGGTGTCCAGGTCTTTCATAGGGAACATCTCCTTTTGATTTGATGTCCCCATTATAAAGTTGGCCCCAGCCGGTTGGAACGACAAGGGACCAAAAAAGTGTCGACTTGTAGGAAAACCTCGCTTTTTACTCCTCCAGCAGCCGGGCCATGTCCTTGGGTAGGGGCTGAGTAAAGTCCAGCCGCCGCCCCGTCATGGGGTGGAGGAAGGAGAGCTGGGCGGAGTGGAGGGCGGGCCGGGTAATATAGGGCGACTCCTGACCGTAGAGGAAATCTCCCAGCAGGGGATGGCCGATGTGGGCCATGTGGACCCGGATCTGGTGGGTCCGGCCCGTGTCCAGCGTCAGGCGCACCAAAGCCCAGGGACCGTGGAGAGACAGGGTCTCGTAGTGGGTGACGGCCCGCTGGCCGTCTGGGAAGACGCCGTGGCGGATGGGGGAGTCCGGGGCCTTTTGGATGGGGGCGTCCACCGTGCCCGCCATAGGCTCCGGCGCTCCTGCGGTAAGGGCCAGATAGCGGCGCTGAAAGTCCGGAGTGTGGAGCTGCTCTTTGAGGGCGGTCTGGGCGCTGGGGTGCTTGGCTGCCACCAGCAGCCCGGTAGTGCCCCGGTCCAGCCGGTGGACGGGGTGAAAGAGGGTGCCCGATTGCCCGGAGGTATTATAGTGCCACAGCAGAAAATTGCCGATGGTGTCCACTTGGGCGGGGACGATGGGGTGGACCAGCACCCCCGCCTGTTTGTTGATCACCACGATGTGGTCGTCTTCATAGACAAGGTCCAGCACTCCCGGATAGGACAGTACCTTGGCCTGGCGGCCGGGCTGGTCCACCAGCACCTCCAGCACCTGGCCGGGGGCCACCAGGTCGCTGACAAAGGCCTTTTGGCCGTCTAGGGTGATGCCGTCTTCCAGCCACTTGACCCGGCGCAGGACGCTGGCGGTGAGGTGAAAGACCTCTTTTGCCACCTGATCCACCCGCAGCCCGGCCTGGCCAGGCGTCACCACATGGCGAAGACGGCGGCTCACCGCTTTGCCAGAAGGAAGGCGCTGTGGCCGGGGAGCTTGGCCTGGACGGGGAAGGTCTTGCCCGTCAGCAGGTCCACCGCCTCCCAGGGAAGCTCCAGGCTCCGGCTCTGGCCGTCCCGGTTCACCGCGGCGATCAGGGTCTCCTCTTCGCAGTCGCGCTCGAAGGCCAGCAGACCCTTGTGGGCGGCCAGGAATTCCAGCTCGCCCTCTCGCAGGGCCTTGTGGTGCTTGCGCAGCTGCCCCAGCTTGGCCACATAGGCAAGCAACTCCTTGTCCTCGCCTCCCCAGGGATAGGTCCTCCGGTTGAAGGGGTCCTCAAAGCCGGTCATACCGGCCTCGTCACCGTAGTAGACCGTGGGCGCGCCGGGGAAGGCGAAGAGGATGACGTAGCCCAGTTTTAATCGCTCCAGACCTTTGGCGTGTTCCTCCTCGGTCATCACGTACTCTGCGCGCTGGTCCTTGGACCAGTCGTTTTTGTGGTCGTGGGCCACGCCCAGGAAGGTAAGGATGCGCAGAGTGTCGTGGGTGCCCAGGGCGTTCATGGAGTTTTGGAAGGCGAAGGGGGGATAGTGGTCCCGGAGGGTCTCCATCTCCCAGCGAAAGTCGGTGGCGTCGCCGCCCAGCAGGTAGCCGATGAGGGCCGAGCGCAGGGGATAGTTCATCAGCCCATCGCAATGGCCACCCCAGACGTGCTTGCGGCGCACGTCGTAGGCGGTCTTGATGGAACCGTCCTCCCACACCTCGCCAATGATAATGGCGTCAGGCTTCTCCGCCCGGGCCGCTTCGTGGATGGAGTGGACCATGTGGTCGGGCAGCTCGTCGGCCACGTCCAGTCGCCAGCCGTCCGCGCCCCGGCGGAGCCACTGGCGGATGATGCCGTTTTCCCCGCAGATATACTCCAAAAACTCCGGGTTTTCCTTGTTGAAGTCGGGCAGGGTGTGGAAGCCCCACCAGGACTTATACTCGTCGGGCCATTTCTGCCACAAAAACCAGTCGTGGTAGGGGGAGTTGGGGTCCTTGGCCGCGCCGCCTTCGCCGTAGACGCCGGTGGCGTTGAAATACCGGCTGGCCCAGCCTACATGGTTGAAGACCCCGTCCAGAATGATGCGGATGCCCTTTTTGTGGGCGGCCTTGCAAAGGCGCTCAAAGTCGGCCAGGGTGCCCAGCATGGGGTCTATTTTCTCATAGTCCGCCGTGCCGTAGCGGTGGTTCTCCAGGGCCTCAAAGATGGGGCAGAAGTAGATAGTCTCCACGCCCAGGCCGGAGAGGTAGTCCAGCTTGCTCTCCACGCCCTTCAAGCTGCCGCCGAAGAAGTCCCGGTTGGTGACGCCTCGGCCGGGCTCGGGCTTGTAGATGGGCGCGTCAGACCAGTTTTCGTGGACGATGCGGTCCCCCGGGCCGGTCTCAGCGGGCAGGCCCAGGCGGCAGAAGCGGTCAGGGAAGATCTGGTAGCACATCCCCTGGCCGAACCAGGTGGGGACTTTGTCGGAGTCGTCGTAGACGGTGAGCTGGTATTCTTCCGATTCCATGCGGTAGGGCGGGGTGGAGAAGTCCATCTGGAAGGAGTACCAGACAAGGCCCTGGTAATCGGCGGGGATGGGCACCTCCACCTGGAAGGTGTCCACGTCCAGGTGAAAGTCCAGCCAGGGAATGGGATAGGCCTCCATGTAGTCGTCGCGCTGCTCATAGCGCAGGGTGACCCAGGCCTGTAGATAGCCCATATCCCGGGGCGGATGGAGCGACAGCGTCACACTGGACCCGGCGGCCACGGCGCCCTGGGGCGATTTACAGGCGGGGTCAAAGGGGTGGAAGATGGCGTCGTCAAACACGGTTTCGTCACCTCAGCAAAGTATTTTCCTCAACAGCCACGCTAAAGCCGCTCTGACTGCTGAAATAAAACTCCAAAATGTCGGCGGCCAGGGCGGCCAGATCGCTGCCGCTGCCGCCGTGCTCGGCCACCAGGGCCAGGGCCACCTGGGGATCGTCATAGGGGGCGAAGCACACGAACACGGCGTTGGAGGTGGAGTTGCTCACCTGGGCCGAGCCCGTCTTGGCGCCCACCTGGAAGGGAAGGTCCCGGAAGTAGCGGCCCAGAGAGCCGGTGGTGGTCAGATCCAGCATGCCCTTTTTGACGGCGGCCAGGTTTTTGTCCTGGATGGAGATGGTTTCCACCACCTGGGGCTCATATTCCTCCACCGTCTGGGTATAGTCGGCGGTCTTGGCGTTTTTGAAGAGATGGGCGCTGTAGCGGTTGCCGCCGTTGACCAGGGTGGCGGTGTAGTTGGCCAGCTGCAGGGGGGTAAATTGGTTGTTCTCCTGGCCGATGGCGGCGGAGAGGGTGGAGCCGTCGTACCAGGTCTGGCCCAGCACGTTTTCGGTGTACTCCGGCCCCGCCACCACGCCGGTCTTCTCGGGGATCTCAATGCCGGTGGGTTGGCCCAGACCGAAGCGGCGGGCGTATTCGTCGATGGTCTCAATGCCCAATCTTCGGCCCACGTCGTAGAAAAACACGTTGCAGGAGACCTCGATGGCCTTCGTCACGTTCACGTTGCCGTGGGTGCCGCCAAACTGGCGGTAGATCCAGCACTGGGGCTGCATCCCTTTATAATACGTGTACCGGCCCGTGTCCCGGATCAGAGTGGTGGGAGTGATGATCCCCTCCTCCAGTCCGGCGGTGGCTACCAGCGGCTTGAAGGTGGAGCCAGGGGCGTAAAGACCCAGAGTTGCCTTGTTGTTAAAGGGCTCCAGGGGGTCGTCCTTGGCGGCGTTGTAGGCCTCGGTGTCCTTGTAGATGGTGGACAAGTCGTAGGTGGGGTAGGAGGCTAGAGCCAGCACCGCGCCGGAGTGGACGTCCACCATGGCCGCCGCCGCGCCCTCCACGTCCTTTGTCAGCCCGGGGATCTTTTCAGCCAGGGTGTCCTCCACCTTCTGTTGTAATGGAAGGTCGATGGTCAAGGCGACATTATAGCCCGGCTGGGGCGGCTCCCGCCAGGACTGAGAGACGATCTTGCCCTTGTCGTTTCGCTCCACGACCTGGACACCGGCGGTGCCCCGCAGCAGGGACTCAAAGGCTTTTTCCACACCGTCCTTGCCTACGATCTCGTCCATGGCGTAGCCCTGCTCTTGATAGATCTTCCACTCCTCCCGGTCCATCTTGGCCGTGCGGCCCAGCACATGGGCGGCGTAGGTGGTGGCGTATTTTCGGGTGGTGACAGGCTCGATGTTGACACCCGCCAGACCGTGCTCCCGGACGGCGGAGATAAAGTCGATGTCCACGCCGCTGGCGAAGACGTAGCTCTGCCAGATGACCTCCTTAGAGCGCAGCGCCAACTCATACAGGACCCCGCACAGAGCCCTGGCGTCGGCGTCGGAGAGGGTTTCGTCCACGTCGTACTCCTCCCGTAGCTGCGCTAGCAGGCCGGGGCCGCTGTTGGCGTCCCAGTCCATTTTATCCCGGAGGGTGGCAAAGTTGTTCTGGGCGCTCTGGCTGGCGGTGGCCAGGGCCAGGGTGTAGGGCGGGGCCTGACCGATGGGCAGCGTGTCCGCCCAGACTACGCCGTGGTCTTGGGCCAGGTGGATCAGCTCCAGCAAGATGGCGTTTCGCTCCTTGCCCATGAGGGAGGTGTTCAGGCTCACCTGGTAGACCACCTGATTGGTGACCATAGGCCGTCCGTAGCGGTCGGTGATGTCGCCCCGGGCGGCGGGAACGGTCTCGCTGTGGCCTACGGACTTCACCGTCCGGGCCAGAAAGGCGGCGTGGTTGGTGACTTGGAGGTCATAGAGTACAAACAGAAAGCACACCAGCACAGCCACAAAGGCCAGCAGCAGGCTGGCGGTGCGAAAAAGTCCCCGGCGTCTATCCATGGCGCACCTCCAGCTTGTCCCCGCCCACTCTGCTGTAGACCAGCTTAAAGAGGGGATAGATGCCCACAGTGAAGCAAAGGCTCCACGCGCCCTCCTTCAGGGCCACCAACATCAGAGCCTCCAGACTGCCCAGTTGGGTCAGCAGTCCCCCTGCCACCCGGCACAGCTCCAGCGCGGCCATGGACGCCCCGGCGCACAGGAGGTAGCCAAGGTAAGTCTGCCGCACGCCGTACTGGCTGGCGGCGCCGGTGACAAGGCCCATCAGACAGATCCCCAGGGTCATGCCGCCGGGGGTGCCGGGGTAGATGGCGTCGGCCAGTATCCCCACGCACAGACCGAAGACAGCGCCCAGACGGGCGCCCTCCCAAAAGGCCACCGCCACCGCCGCCAGAGGCAGCAGTACCGGAATGACACCGAAAAAGGGAACGCGCCACAGCACCATGGCCTCAGCAAACCAGACCAGAGCCAGGGCCAGGGCGTATATGAGCCATTTGTGGACTTGATGGCGTGTGGTCATGGTCTCACTCCACTGTATCAAAAGATGTGATGACGAACACCTGCTTGAGATGGTCCAGGTCCGCCTTGGGCTCCACTACGGCGTAGCGGGTCATGCCCGAGGCGTCGGCGTGGACACTCTCCACGCTGCCCACCACCAGTCCGGCGGGATACACCCCGCCCCGACCGGAGGTCAGCACCTCGTCCCCGGCCACCAGCAGCGCGTCCTCAGGCAGGAACGAGAGCTTCAAGCGACCCTGGGTCATCAGGGAGAAGTCCCCCTCCAGCACGGCGGCATCGTTGGTGCGGGATACCATACCGCCCATGTCCAGCCCTGTGTCCACCACCGTCAGCACCGTGGCCCAGTTGGCCCCTACCTCGCTGACCACGCCCACCAGGTTGCCGTAGGCGTCGATGACGCACTGGTCTACCTCCAGGCCGTAGTTGCTACCCTTGCTGATGGTAATGGAGGATTCCCAGTTGGAGAGGGTCCGGGTGGTCACAGTGGCGTTTTCCACCTTCAGGTCCGAGCGCTTTTGCTGGAGTTTTAAAAGCTCCCGGAGGTTGCGGTTTTCCTCAATGGCGTCCTCGCCCTCCCGGGCCTTGGCCTCCATGGCGGAGAGTTCCTGCCGAAGCCGCTCCACCTCTTCCTCCAGGTATTCGGTGCGGTAGCGGTCGTCAAAGGCGCGCTCGCTCCAGTTGGAGAAGGCCGCCCCGGCCTGGCGGAAGGGGGTGGTCACCACGCCCACGATGTTGGCCAGGGGGTCGGCGCCGGAGACGATGAGGGAGACCACCAGGGTGATGACCGCCAGCAGCGCCGCGATCAGGACCACCAGCATCCCGTTGGAGCCAAAAAATTTCTTCATTGGGCGCCTCCTTCGGCAAAGTCTTGAAGGGCCAGATGTAGCCGGCAAAGGGGCAGACCCATGACATTGAAATAATCGCCCCGGATCCCGCTCACCAGCACCGCGCCCTTGCCCTGGATGCCATAGGCCCCGGCCTTGTCCATGGGCTCGCCGGTGGCGATATAGGCGTCGATCTCGCTGCCCGTGAGGGGGCGGAAGTCCACCTCGGTACACACCACATCGCTCTTGCATCGCGCTCCTTGGAGCAGGGTAAAGCCGGTATACACCCGGTGGGTACGGCCCGAGAGAGCCTGGAGCATGGACCGGGCCTCGCTTGGGGAGTGGGGCTTGCCCAGAATGGTATCATCCAACGCCACCACCGTGTCCGCCGCCAAAATAAGGGCCGTGGGATGGAGCGCCGCCGCGGCCTGGGCCTTGCGCACGGAGAGCTGGGCCACGGCCTGGTCGGGCGGGGTGCCCGGGGCGATGGTCTCGTCCACGTCGGCGGGGCAGACGGTAAAGGTCAGGTCCAGCTGCTCCAAAAGGGCCCGTCGCCGGGGAGAGCCGCTGGCTAAGAGGATGTGCATGGAGAAGGACCTCCTTGTTGTCACGCTCGGGTTGGGCGGCCTTCTCGGCCCCGCTTCGCCCCTGCGCGGCCCAAATGCCGCTCACGCCTGCGGCGTTCGCCTGTTTTGGGCCTGTCGGGGCTCCATCGGGGCCGGGCCGCTTACCCTCGCGCTTCTATTTTCCCGTAGAGCCAAAGCCGCCGGCGCCACGGCCCGTTTCGGTCAGGGCGTCGGCCTCCACCAGCTTGGGCTGGGCGCAGGGGACGATGACCAGCTGAGCCACGCGCTCGCCGGGTTGGATCACGTAGTCCTCGGCCCCCAGATTCACCAGGGCCACCACGATCTCGCCCCGGTAGTCGCTGTCGATGACGCCCACGCAGTTGGCGGGGGTCAGACCGTGCTTGGTGGCAAGGCCCGAGCGGGCGAAGATCAGCCCCACATAGCCCTCGGGGATGGCCATGGCCAGGCCGGTGGGCACCTTGGCGCAGTTCCAGACGCCCTGGTCCGCGCCGGCGTCGCGGGGGGCCAGGGTGAGGGGCGCGTCCAGACAGGCCCGCAGGTCCAGCCCCGCTGAGCCAGAGGTGGCGTATTGGGGCAGGGCGGCATTGGGCCGAAGTTTTTGGATGGGCAGTTCCATAGCGTATGACCTCTCTATTCCACGTCTCGGTAATAAAGTCCCCGGGTAAAGCCCTTGGGCGGCTGGCCGCCCTGAAGATATTCCCGGACCACCGACAGACACCGCTGGGGCGTTTCGTCGGCAAAGACCAGCCGGGCCCCGGCAAGGCCGGCGCGCTTCCACTCGGGCTTGTCGGCCAGATAGAGCACCTGGGAGTTCAAAAGCTCATAGCGCCCGCCGGGAATGCAGCGCAAGGGGAAGGTGACGCCCAGGCGGTCGGTGAGGGCGTCCGATGCCGCGCCGCCGGGGGCCTGCTCCAGCAGCATCAGCGGCAGCCGACCGTAGACAATGGCCTCGGTGGGCAGGAGTTTATTCAGGTCCCGGATCATGGGCCACTTCAGTTCAAAGGAGGCGGTGGCCCCGGTAAAGCCCAGCTCGGCCATGGCCTCCAGCGTCCGGGTATTATAGACCCCCAGGCCAAAGTCGCCCCAGAGGGCAAGAGCGTGGGTCTTGGCAATGTCCGCCAGGTCCCAGGTGGGGACCAGCGCGTCGGTGACGCCTAAAGAGGCGGCAGCCTCCAGCTGCGCTTCCAGCTCCGGACGCTCCCGGTCCCAGCAGATCCGGGGCAGCGCCGCCCGGAAGCGGACCCCCAGGGCCTGGGCCGCTTGGACCCGGTCCGGGTCCTGGGCCAGCAGCTCCACCGGCAGGTCGATGAAGCGGTGGGGCAGGGTCGCCAGATCGTCCGTCAGCTGTTCCCAACGGCTCAGAGAGAAAATAAGCGGAGGTTCGCTTTGGGGTTGCGCAGCCGTGGGACAGGGCGGCAGCTCCAGCTCCCGCCGCGCCGGCGGGGTAGCGCGCAGGGCGGACAGAGCGTCCAGTCCCTCTCGCCGCAGGGCGTTGAGAGCGGACTTGGGCAGGGACAGCCCGGAGGCCAGGTCCAGGGCAAAATGGTTGACATGATATGGCATTCCGCCGGTCTTGGACAGCTGCTCCTCTACGTCCTGGGCCTCCAAGGGTCGGGTCCGGGCAGGCTCAGGCGCGGCGCCGGTGACATGGGCAGTGTGGCCCTGGCCATCGGAGACCGTCAGCGCCGCGCGCTGGCCGGGCTGAATGGAGGCGGCCATAGAGACGCCCACCAGGGGAGCTTCCCGCCGATAGCGGTCCCGGGCTTGGGCGTAGAGGTCCTCCGGGTCCTCCTCGGCCTGGCGGACGCCGAACATCTCGGGGCCCTTTTGATCCAGGTAGTACCCCTGGGTGAAGCCCGAGCGGGAGAAGGCCCGGCGGAGCTGGTCCAGCTCCTGGGCGGTGGGCTCCCGCTTTTCCCGGATGGCGGCGGCGTAGACCTGGGTGACGATGGCCACATACTCCGCCCGCTTCATCCGCCCTTCGATCTTGACACAGGCAACGCCCATCTCGTCCAGCTCGCGTAAATAGCCCGCCAGAGACGCGTCCTTCAGCGACAGGGGATGGCCGCCGCCGTAGGGCAGGCGGCAGGGCTGGGCGCACAATCCCCGGTTGCCGCTTCGTGTGCCCACCATGGCGGACAAAAAGCACTGGCCGGAGTAGCACATACAAAGGGCGCCGTGGACAAAGACCTCGATCTCGATGGGGCTATTTTGGCAGATGTGAGCGATGGCGTCCTGGGACAGCTCCCGGCTCAAAACCACCCGGGTGAGCCCCAGTCGGGCGCAGAATTCCACGCCGTCCAGAGAGTGGACGGTCATCTGGGTGGAGCCGTGGAGGGGCAGGTCGGGGAACCGGGCGTGGAGACACCGGGCCAGGCCCAGGTCCTGGACCAGCACCGCGTCCACGCCGATGGCGTTGGCGTAGCCCGCCAGGTCCAGGGCGGCGCTCAGTTCCCGGTCGGAGAGGAGGGTGTTCAGCGTCAGATAGACCTTCACGCCCCGGACATGGCAGTATTCCACCGCCGTGGCCAGATCCTCCCGGCTAAAATTCTTGGCCCGCCGTCGGGCGTTAAAATCGCCGCAGCCCAGATAGACGGCGCCCGCGCCGCACTGGACGGCGGCGGTGACGGCCTCGGGAGACCCGGCGGGGGAGAGCAGCTCCAGCATGGAGGTTACTTCTGGCCCTTCAGGGCAAAGATCTCCCGCTTGGCCTCGGACAGCTCCAGCTTCAGCTTGGTGGACTCCTCCAGATATTCCTTCAGCTGGCGGCGGAGATTCTCCGAGCTTTCCTGCTCTTTGAAGAGCTCCTCGGTGATGTTCATGGCTGTGAGGATGCAGCCGTCGATGAGGGAGAGCTTGCCAGCCGAGAGCATCTCGGTCAGCTTGCCGTCCACATACTCGGCGATCTTCTGGGTCTCGGCCCCCTCGTCGGCCAAAAGGGTGAATTGACGCTCGGCAATGGTCACGTTCACGCGGTTCATGACTAGGCCCCCTTTTTTTATTAGAGGTGTACGAAGAATATTATACCAACATTTTCCCCACTTGAAAAGGGGAAATTTCGACAAAGCGCGACCCGGGGCAAAAAATCGACCGCCGGGCGCGGTCCTGCCGGACTGTTCTTGACGGTTGGAGACCCTTGTGGTATGATATATCAGTAAAAATTTTGCCACTGGCGGAAGGAGGCGGCCTTTGATGTCCCAGGAGGAATACCGATCCAGGCAGGAGAGCGCGGACGGCGTCATCGAAGGGCGCAACGCCGTTTTGGAGGCTCTGCGGGCCGGAGCCAGCATCGACAAGCTGTACCTGGCCAAGGGCGATGTGGACGCGGCCCTGCGGCACCTGGCCTCCACGGCTCGGAGCCGGGGCGTGGTAGTGGTGGAGTGCGACCGGCGCAAGCTGGACGCCATGAGCGTCACCCACGCCCACCAAGGGGTCATCGCTGTCACCGCCGTGCGGGAGTACGCCGACGTGGACGACATTCTGGACGTGGCCCGGGAAAAGGGCGAGCCGCCCCTGGTCATCGTCTGCGACGAGCTCAGCGACCCCCACAATCTGGGGGCCGTCATCCGTACCGCCGAATGCGCCGGGGCCCACGGCGTCATCATCCCCAAGCGTCGCTCGGCGGGTCTTACCGCCGTGGTGGCCAAGACCTCGGCGGGGGCGGTGAGCTATATGCCCGTGGCCCGGGTGCCCAATCTGACCGCCTGCCTGAAGGACCTGAAGGCCCGCGGCCTTTGGGTCTACGGCACCGCTATGGACGGCGAGAGCGAGATCTACCAGGCTGACCTGACCGGGCCCGCCGCCATCGTCATCGGAAGCGAGGGCTCGGGCATGAGCCGCCTGGTGTCCGAGACCTGCGACGCGCGTCTGGCCATCCCCATGAAGGGACGGCTCAACTCCCTGAACGCCAGCGCCGCCGCCGCCATCGTCATCTTTGAGGCGGTGCGCCAGCGGCTGGGAAAGGGGTGACGCGTCGTCATGAGCAACAAGACCCCCAAGGGCCCGGAGGGGCCTGATCTGGACGAGATATTGAACGAGTTTGCGCCCCTGGAGTCCGCCGCGTCCCAGCCGCCCCATGCGGAGGACGAGGTGGAGGAGCCCACCCTGCGGCTTTTGGACCGCTCGGGCAAGCTAGTCCGGGAGCGGAGTTTAGACGCCGCCAAGGACCAGTCAAAGCCGGAGCCCGCCAAGGCGGCGAGGCCGGAGAAAGACCCGCCTGAGGCCGAGGGCGACGAGGGAAAAGAGTCGGCCAAGGCCGAGGAAAAGGCGGAGCAAAAAGAGGCCAAAGCAGCGCAAAAGCCAGCGCAAAAAAACGAGCAAAAAAAGACCGAGACGGAGCCAAAAACCGAGGAAAAAATTCCCTGGTGGAAGCGCAAGCCCCAGCCGGTCCACCTCAGCGAGAAGGTCATCCAGCTGCCTGAGGAGGACGGTTCTCTCACCGGCCGCATCGGCCGGCTCATTGAAAAGGGGGATCGCTACGCCCAGGGGATGTTCGCTGGCGACGCGCCGGAGGACCCGGAGCAGGCGCAGCGGGAGCGGCTGCTGCCCGGGGTGGACTGGGAGCGGGAGCCCACCCACGTCCCGCCCCCCCGCCGCCGCCGGGTGCTCCACCGGCCCCGGCCCGATGTGCCGCCGGGCAAGCTGGCCAGCCGGTATAAAAAGGGCCTGGGGTTTCTCCACACCCGTTGCTTTTTCTCTTTGCTGTGGTTCCTGCCCCAGCTCTATCTGATGCTGGCCTCCAGCCTGGGCCTTCCCATGGTGCCCGCGCTGGCGGACAACCGGACCTTGTGCCTTCAGGTCTCGGCCTTGGCTATGGGCGTCAGCGCCCTGCTGGCTTTGGACGTGTTGGCCCACGGCATCGTGTGTTTGGTGCGCCTTCGCCTGGAGAGCGAGACGCTGCTCTTATTCGCCCTGGCCGCCGCCGGGGCGGACGCGCTGACCATGCCTGTCCTGGGAGACCGCTCCGGGGCTATGCCCTACTGTGCCATCGTGTCGCTGATGCTGTTTTTCGCGCTGTGGGGACGGCTTTTGAAGCGCCGGGGAGCGTGGCAGTCTTGCAAGACTGCCGCCGGGGCCGCCGAGCCTTACTTAGTGACGCTGGACGAGCGGATGTGGGATGGCCGGGACGCCTTTGTCAAGTGGACGGGCAAAGCCGAGGGCTACGGCAGCCAGGTCCAGGAGACCGACGGCGTCCAGCGGGCCTACCATATCGCCGCGCCTTTGATCTTGCTTTGCTCGGCGCTGCTGGCCCTCATCGCCTCGGTGGGCCGCCAGCATCCGGAGAGCTTCTTCTGGTGTTTGTCGGCTTGTCTTACCGCCGGGTGCGGCTTCACCGCCTTTTTGAGTTTTGCCATGCCCTATGCAACCCTGTCCGAGCGGCTGAGTAAGATCGGCGCGGCCCTGGGTGGCTGGGACGGTCTGAGCTGGAAAGGGCGGGGTCAGGGCGTGATCCTGACGGATACCGACCTCTTTCCTCCGGGCAGCGTGACCCTCAACGGTATCAAGCTCACCGGGGATGTGTCGCTGGAAAACGCCGTGGCCTATACCGCCACGCTGATCCGGGAGACCGGCAGCGGCATGGAAAAGCCCTTTTCCGATCTTTTGAAGACCAAGGGCGGGCTCTACCGCCGGGTGAGCCGGGTGGTCTTCCACGAAGGCGGCGTCACCGGCGACATTGGTGGGCAGCAGGTGGCGGTGGGCTCGGGAGCTTTTATGGAGCTGATGCGGGTGCCCATCGCGCCGGGACTGAAGGTAAAGGGTGCGGTGTTCTGCGCGGTGGACGGCTACCTCTGCGCCATCTTCGTGCTGCACTACACCCTGCATAACTCCATTCGCCCAGCTCTCCAGACCCTGATCTCCAACGGCCTGGATCCCATCCTGGCCACCCGGGATTTCCTGGTCATCCCCGATATGCTCCGCCAGCGCTTTAAGCTCCCCGCCCAGCGCATGGAGTTCCCCAGCCTGGACCGCCGCCGGGAGCTTTCCTCCAAGCGGCAGGAGCATGAAAAGACCCTCTCCGCCGTCCTCTGCCGGGAGGGCCTGGGACCCTACGCCGACGCGGTGGTGGGGGGCAGACGGCTGCTGCGCGCGGTGCGGCTGGGCCTGTTTTTCGATTTCCTTAGCGCCGCGGTGGGGCTGGCGCTGTCCTTCTACCTGTGCCTGGCCCAGGCGTTTACATCGCTGTCCGCCGGGGCGCTACTGGTGTTTTTGCTGCTATGGCTTGTCCCGGCAGCGCTGGTGGCCAATTGGGTCAATCGGTATTGAGCGCGTGAGAGGACGCGGGCCGATGAGGACATCGGCCCCTACTTGACGCGGCGTGCGATTTAGCATACAATAAACTGACTTCAACAAACAAAGGATGGATGGATATGGCAGACAACAAGAAAATGGTGGAGCAGATCACCGATATGGAGCAGGATTTCGCCCAGTGGTACACCGACGTGTGTAAAAAGGCGGAGCTGATCGACTACTCTTCCATCAAGGGGATGTTCATCTACCGGCCCTATGGCTACGCCATCTGGGAGAATATCCAGTCTGCGCTGGACGCTGAGTTCAAGCGCCTGGGACATGAGAATGTGTACCTGCCTATGCTCATCCCCGAGAGCCTTCTGCAAAAGGAGAAAGACCATGTGGAGGGCTTTGCTCCCGAGTGCGCCTGGGTCACCATGGGTGGCAGCGAGAAGCTGGAGGAGCGCTACTGCATCCGGCCCACCTCTGAGACCCTGTTCTGTGAGCACTATAAAAACGTCATCCACTCCCACCGGGACCTGCCTAAGCTCTATAACCAGTGGTGCAGCGTCCTGCGCTGGGAGAAGACCTCCCGCCCCTTCCTGCGCCACCGGGAGTTTTTGTGGCAGGAGGGCCATACCATGCACGCCACCGAGGCCGAGGCCCGGGAGGAGACCCAGCGGATGCTCAACGTCTACGCCGACTTCTACGAAAACGTCCTGGCCATGCCCGTGATCAAGGGCCAGAAGACGGACAAGGAGAAGTTCAACGGCGCCGAGGAGACCTACACCGTGGAGTGCATGATGCACGACAAAAAGGCCCTCCAAGGCGGCACCAGCCACTACTTTGGCGACGGCTTCGCCCGGGCCTTTGACATCACCTTCACCGGTGCGGACAACCAGCTCCACCATCCCCACCAGACCTCCTGGGGCGTCTCCACCCGCATGATCGGCGGTATCATCATGACCCACGGAGATAATAACGGCCTGGTCCTGCCCCCTAAGGTGGCTCCCATCCAGGTCATCGTCATCCCCGTTGCCGGGCACAAGCCCGGCGTGATCGAGGCCAACCAGGCCGTGGTGGACCGCCTTACCGCCGCGGGGTTGCGGGTGAAGATGGACGCCAGCGACAAGGCTCCGGGCTGGAAGTTCGCCGAGTACGAGATGAAGGGCGTGCCCCTGCGGCTGGAGCTGGGCCCCAAGGATATCGAGCAAAACCAGTGCGTTCTGGTCCGCCGGGACAGCGCAGAGAAGATCTTCGTCTCCCTGGATGGCATCGAAAAGACTGTTCAGGAGACCCTCCAGGCCGTCCACGACGGTCTCTTTGCCAAGGCGAAGAAGAATCTGGACGAGCACTGTTACCCCGCCTTCTCCCTGGAGGAGGCCAAGACCATCCAGGCCGAGCGGGGCGGCTTTATCAAGACCATGTGGTGCGGCGATGTGGAATGTGAGGAGAAGATGAAGGAGGTAGCTGGGATGTCCTCTCGGTGCATCCCCTTTGCCCAGGAGCATTTGGCCGACACCTGCCCCATCTGCGGCAAACCTGCCAAGCACATGGTCTACTGGGGCGTGGCCTACTAAAATTTAACATAGGGAGGAAACAGCATGGATATCAAGGCGAAGATCGAAGAGCTGGTGAATAAGATCACCAAGGACCCTGAGGTCAAGGATCTCTTTGCCAAGGACCCGGTGAAGGCGGTGGAGAAGGTCATCGGTGTGGACCTCCCCGACGAGCAGGTCAAGGGCATCATCGACGGCGTCAAGGCCAAGCTGGCCGGCGACCAGGCCGCCGGCTTGCTGGGCAAGGTCAAGGGCCTGTTTGGGAAGTAAAGGAAAAGTAAAGACACGGGGGCGGTCCTTCTGCAGTGCCAAAAGGACCGCCCTTTTGTATCTGTGAGGAAAGAGGAGGGCGTAGTATGGACGAGATCCGGATCATCTTCTTTGACATCGACGGAACGCTCATCGACATGGGCAAAAAGGAGGCATCCGCTAAGACCCTGGAGGCCCTGCGGCGGCTCAAGGAAAAGGGCGTGATCCTCTGCCTGGCCACGGGCCGAGGGCCGCTGACTCTGCCCCGTTTGGACGGCGTGGAGTTTGACGCTTTCCTTACCTTTAACGGCTCCTACTGCTTTGACCGCTCGGGGACCATCTTCAGCGATCCTCTGCCCAAAGAGGATGTCCAGACCATCCTAGAAAACGCCGCGGCGCTGGGTCGGCCCGTCTCCATCGCCACCCGTGACCGCATGGCGGCCAACGGGAAGGACGAGGATCTGATCCAATACTACGCCTTCGCCAAACGGGAGGTGGAGGTGGCGAAGGACTTCGACCAGGTGGCAAAGCAGGAGGTCTACCAGGTCATGCTGGGCTGCCGAGAGGCGGAGCGCCCGCTACTGCTCCAAGGCACCCACCGGGCCAAGATCGCCGCCTGGTGGGACCGGGCGGTGGACGTGATCCCCGCCGACGGCGGTAAGGGCGAGGGTATCCGGCGGATGCTGGAACACTATCACCTGGAACCGGCGGCGGCCCTGGCCTTTGGCGACGGCGATAACGATCTGGAGATGCTCCAGGCGGTGGGTCACGGCGTGGCCATGGGCAACGCCTCCCCGCAACTCAAGACCGCGGCGGACGACGTGTGCGCCCCCGTGGGCGAGGACGGCGTATACCACTACTGCCTGGCCCACGGCCTGATCTGATATAAAGAAAGCCCCGGCCACATGGCCGGGGCTTGAGGGTTTGCAGAAACAAGCAAATTTGAGCCGACTTCTTCAAGCGGGGGCAAAACGACAAGAGGTCTTTCAGTAGGCTACCCTGTCTGCTGTGAGACCTTTTTCTCATTATGCATCATTGGGAGTGTCCATCATTACAGCAAGCATCAGCTTAACACCGAGCCGGAAAGTATAGGTGAATATCTCCAGTTCTATAATATCGTGCATCTCATTGACGCAGTCATCATACTTTTCAAGGGCTTTACGCTACTTCCCTGTCAGGGTATCTTACAGCTGACTGCGATTCCGATCCATGAGTTTGAGCAATTTCTTGATCGAATGGCTCCTTTCGGTGCATTGTTCATGGGGATCTATAATACCAGCGCGCCTCAAGTGTATTGCCCATATCACGCGCCCTCCTTTGATGTAATAAAACTACATAGGCTGTAAGAGAAAAGTTGTGTTTTTTGCTATGCTTTACCTCTTGATATGCTTCCCACCACGAAAGAGGACAGTCTTGTTTTTTTCTCGAAGCGTGATATAATTTTATAAACAAAGTTGCAGGAGGCTGTTATGGATAGATCTAGAATTTTTGATAGTGCATATCACAATCAGAGTATATCTTTGGCAAAAGTTCAAGAAATCGGGCCTGCACTGGAAAAAGAAATTAAATCCAAGCTTGCATGGGATAGCGGCAGACTGGTTTACTATAAAGATAGGGCGAAAGGGATTTCTTATGACATCCAGGTTGATGCGTGCTTTCCGTCGCTAAAAGCTCCAGAGGCATTTGCATCCGTAACTTACTGTAATCCCGATACACCAGGCCATAGCAATGAGAATAAGTTGCAACTCAAACTGGGAGAGCTTATGCTTTTTAAGGCTCGATATCCGCAGTTAAAGGGCATTCTAATCATTGGCGGAACAAAAGAAGCGTGGCTTCCTTATGTGATACAAGCCTTCGAGTATTTTTTTGACACTGTTCTATGTACATGGGAGAAAGACTTTGACAAACGCATATCGGCCATTGCTCTTGACCCCCAAAGCATCCAGCTCAAACACGCCGATATCTGGGAACGGCTAAGTGCTGAATGGGATGCAGTTTCTCTTTCGCTTGAAGCCCCGATCAATTCGTTTCTTCGAGAAAGGGCCTGGGAGTATATGCGTAGCCGCGGGTGCGAGGGAGATGTTCCTTCTAAGATCCAAAACCAAATTATCCGAAACTGTATGCAGGCCGCATATGATTGTAGTGTTGCCACGCGGGCGAGAAGTGGCGTGGAGTGGCAAAACTATATGTGCGGTCAATGGGGAAAGCTATGGCAATCTCGTTCGTTTTTTAACCCTGCGGAAGCCGCCATTGAGATCGTACTAAAGCAAAAACAATATGCCTATTTGGGCGGTATCGCTGCGGATGTTGAGGTTCCTTCCCTAATTCATTATTTGGGGGGGACCCATGTAGATAACACAAAGGTGTCCGAGGATTTTGTCACGTATTCCCTTAGGTATAATATGCCGGTGCTCATTCAATCGAAGGCTACTGGAGGGGGAAGAGAGCGGCATGGAAAGAATATCCAAAATCGCACAAAAGAACAAATTGCGCGTAGCTTGTTTTACCGCGGATACATAAAAGACGACCACTTGCGGATTCGTGATAAGGATTATATTTGGATCAGTGTGTTAGACGGTAACTGGGGTGTGACTAAGAAAACCCCATTGAAATATATCCACATGCTCCAGTGGGCAGGATACGATTATCTGATTGCGGCAGACAGCCTTGTCGATGAGAAGCTGGACGTGACGGCGAACAATCCCCTGTCTGCGATTCTATCAGAACTTAACTGCGTAAAAGATCCGATAGAATTCAAAAAGCTTTGGGAAACATGGAGAGCAGGCAGAAAATAAAGCAAGTGAGGGATTCCTACGGCCGGATCCCTCACTTGCTCTATTTATATTCAAGAATGACGATTGACTCGCGAACTGAAATTCTCCCATATTTCCGCATCTGCTGCGGGCTGTTTCCCTTCATTCTCGCGACCATAATTTTTTTCGCCGTAAAGCCATATTGCTCCGCTATTTTGCATGCAATGTGATCCAATGGGATTACCACACCATTCCAGCGGCAGTTCGCTACGACAAAAGCAACCTTTGCCTTATCCTGCAAAAACATCGGTAGCCGCTTGAAAAATGTGTCCAAATCATTAAAATACCCTGCAATCATATGGGGAATTTTGGCGTTGTTGCTTTTTTGCTTTCGTACCGCATCGATGATCGCATTGACTTCTGGCACAGAGCAAACAGGGTTCTCAGGGAGTGCTGCCTCCGTGTGGGAACAAAACGATTTCTTTACTAAATCCGTATATTCTTTGTTGCTCCCAACCAAATTCAAAAGGCTCAATTCCGTCTTTTGCTGAGAGAAGTAATTATTTCTGTTGAGATATGGAGGAGATGTAATAACAATACTCGCTTTGGGAGCAGCAATGCTAAAATCCCGAATATCTGCGCAGTACACGTGTGGTTTTGCTGAACCGACATTATGTGTGAGCACTGAAATGTCATCCAGCATAGTGCAAACCTTTTTCTTAAATATCTCGGTCACATCTGCATCTTCATCAATTAGTTTAATATTTAGTTTATTCACGCCTACATGGCTCTCATCGTTTAAAAATCGATAATGGGACCCGTGCTTTCGCATTACACTGATTTCCTCCTGCACAGATATCAGCGCCAAAAACAAAAAATCCTTTTCTATTGGTTCAAGCTCACTTGCCCGAATCCAGTGCTGTATATGCACTGTCTGCGCCAGTATGTACGGGTAAAACGCTTTCAAAAGGAAGCTTTTAAATTGCAAGTCTCCGAAATCATATATAAAACCCTGTTTAAGCATACGAATAGATTCAGAGATGTGTTTCGCATTTTCAGATGTCCAGTCATGTGTTTTAACGCGGGTGATCCAGCATGACAGGGGGGAAACATCACAACCTACAGATTTGATACCGTTATTCTTACTTGCCAGCAGTGTAGTGCCGCCACCGCAAAACGGGTCAAAAACGATATCTTTGCTTGAAGCATGAAACTCCGAAAGCAGCCGATGCACTAGGGTGGTTGAATATCCCTGTGTGTACTTATACCATCTCTGAACAGGCATTTTCTTATCGTTTTGATAGGTTACCAAAGTCCGATATTCCGGGTGGCTTTCATGCAATGTATTGTAGCAAGTTAATTCTACAGGGAGATACCTCTCCCGTTCTTCCGGCGTTAAATCAGGATAGGCGGTATCTACCAGCACGTCATCATATTTATCCATTTGTCCGTTTGGGCTTTCCGGTATTGTACTGGTGTGTCCTTTCCGGGGCATTGACGTGGCATGATATTTGCTTAATTCGGAGGCAATTTTATTGACTAGCCTCTTAGAAAAACCGAAAGAACCAGCAACTATCCAGTTAAGCTGATGCCACAACGAGTCGTTTTCCGGTTTCTTTGACAACTGAGCTACTGTGGACATCAGTTGTTCGTCATGCAGAATATCAATTCTTGGCAGGAAAATGTTTTGCGCATGGCTTTTGTACATCCGAAACCACCCACTGTGTAGATTTGTACCTATGCAGCGATATTGATATTCCATGACCTCCGTCGACAGGATGAATGACCATGCCAGCATTTCGCGTTGTTCCATATTATTTAACGGAACGAGCGCGTATCCTGCGCTGAAGCATATCTTCCCCTCCACATCTGCAGCAAACTCTGCTCGCGGCATCATTTCCTTAATAAATATTTTTGGGCTATCCATCGTAGACAAGCTTTGGGGCCGGCTATACCCGTACCAGTCCTTTCTTCCAATCTGAGCTGCCTCTATCTGTTGTTGCAATCTTGTATATGCGTGGGGATTTTGCTTTGCAAAATGAGCTTCTGGCACGATCATACTTCTGCCCTGGCAAGATGTATAGGGCCATATAATCCTTTGTCTCGATAAAATGTATCCGCGCTTTATATTTGTACCGTCTACATAGTCCCGGATGCATGGTTCCCGCGGAAAGACACCTTCTACAATGAATGCTTTGTTGTTGCCAGTGCGGAATCCTTGCGAGATTGCAAACATGGAGGTCAGCGGTAGTCCGTTTTTTCGAATTTGTTGTAAAAAGGCGTTCTCCCTTTCTGACCTGAATTCCCAAGGAAAGGAGAAAAGCTGCCTGCTGCTATAAGTACTCTTGTGTGTTTGCAATGACCTGAGAATGTCCTCAATTTTGGCCGCTTTTGCAAGCGGGGCATAATCATAATGAAAGCTATATTCTGCTGTTGGCATGGCCTTTTCAAAAATCAACACACAAATGTAGGTTGTTTTATCTTCAAATATCTGATTGTCTCCAAAATCGATGACTTCCAGAATCCGAACATGATGGGCAAGGTGTTCGCAAATTTGTTTCCCATAGGCAGAGAAAAAAACTTTTCGAGGCAAAATTAGCCCGCATATACCACCTTCTTTTAGCAACTGAATCGCTTTCGCAATAAAAGCGACCGACAAATCGTATGCTCCCCTTACAAATCTGCTGTAAAACTGATCGCCATCAAGGCGCGTTTTCAGGACTTGCGGCATGTTCTGTACACGAACATAGGGGGGATTGCCTACCAAAACGTCAAAGCAATCTGTGTATTCCTCTGTATCGAATAGAGTATCCAGGTGCTCAATACTGTTCTGCACGGATGCATAATAGCGACAGGACATTTGGAACAACATCTGATTTTTTTCAAAGGAAAGTGTATTTGTATTCGGGAAATACCGGTTCAGCGCATTGATAAATACACCCATTCCGGAGCAAAAGTCACCAACGACTGTTGCCCCGGAAGGATGATAGTAATCTTTGCATTTTTTTACAATAAAATCCGCTAAAGAAAAGGGGGTTAACACGATGCCGTCAGAAATAATCTCATGTTCGGTGAGCTGAGCAGTCCCCAAAAGGTTTATTTCGTCCGGAGTTAAGTCTACTAAACAATGTGTTTCTTGTTGCTTTTCACACATGATATCGTACTCACCTCATCACGAGAAGAATCCCACGTGAATTATACCACGATTAGAGCAACCTTTCAAGCCGATTGTATAATTTAATACTCAGCTTTTTACTGACTGAATGTGAATGATACAATCACCTATCAACCCACCCGCATTTTTTGCGGGTGGGTTGACTTTGGCAGGAAAGATTTGCCCTCAAGGTTAATTGTTGCCTGCTCACGGGGCTCTTAAGTAAGGGACGAAGTGACCCAAAGCATTATGGACTACAAGGGAACGCTCCAATCCAGCGTGGTACAGCGCTGCTCTCAGAGAAAAGGTGAAAATGGAATGCACAAAAAGCTGCCGCAAAAACTAAAAGGGACTGCCTGCTCGGCTACCCGCCGCTATGGCAGGATTGGTATGGGTATCTTTGGCGAATACCGCACTGCGGATATCGGCCACTGTGTAGAGGGGATGGCACTCTGTCTGACTTGGTGCAGGATATTGTGGACATCATGGACTCCTATACCAAGTGCAGTCCCTCAGGCTCTGGCATCCGCATTATCTTTAAAACGGAAGGGGTGGAATATGATGGAACTGGGTACTACATCAACAATCGCAGCCTGAGAGTCATGTGTCTGGCTACGCCCAAAAACTCGTCACCTTGACTGGTAATGCCATCAAGGAAAAAGGTGTAGAGGAGCTTAGCACTGAATTGCTGACTATCCTGGAAAAGTATATGACCAAGCCAACGCCTCCTTCGGCACAGGCTGCAAGGGGTCCTGGAAGTTATCTGTCGGATGCATCTGTCATCACTAAGGCCAGTCCATCCAAGCAGGATGAGAAGTCCCCCTCCCTGTAGAAGGGAGACGTCCCGAAAAGGAAAACCACAGTGAAGCAAACCTTACACTTTGCTCTACGCAAGTACACAGGTACAGCGCATACAGATCGTGTAGAACTGTGTCAGAGAGTTCAATCCGCCGCTACAAAAAAACGACAAGGAATTGGCATAGTCGTGAAATGCGACTATGCCAATTCCTCCAGAGGTCATAAATCCCTTAGCTGTCTCGCCTTTTTGCTTACGCCTTGTGTCCTTGCTCTTTCAGCAGCTCCTGCTTGATGTGCCAGAGTCTGGGGGAGAGGTCCACGTAGTAGTTGTGGGGATTCTCAAAGCGCTTGACCTCGTCCCAGAGAGTGTCCACCTGCTGGGCGCAGTAGGCCCTCGCCTCCTCCAGCGTGGGCGTCTGGTAGACCAGCTTGCCGCTTTGGAAGATGGGCTGCAGCAGGGGCACGGCCTTGTAGTCGGTGAGGGTCTGGCTCTTCCAGGTGGCCTGGGGATCGAAGAGCTCCAGGGGCCCTTCCACCTTTTCGTCGTGAACAGCGATATAGTCGGCAAAGGCCATGCCGGTGTCCGGCTCGAAGAGGCGGTAGACCTTCTTGAAGTGGGGGGTGGTGATCTTGGCGGGGTTTTCGCTGACCTTGATCTTGGGAATGACCGTACCGTCGTCGTCCTCGATGGCCACCAGCTTATAGACCCCGCCGAAGACGGGCTGGGACTTGGAGGTAATGAGCCGCTCGCCCACGCCGAAGGCGTCCAGCTGGGCGCCCTGCTGAATGAGGTCCCGGATGATGTATTCATCCAGGGAGTTGGAGGCCACGATCTTACACTCGGTCCAGCCCGCCGCGTCCAGCATCTTTCGGGCCTTTTGGGACAGGTAGGTCAGGTCGCCCGAGTCGATGCGGATGGCGCAGTTTTTGATGCCCTGGGGCTTCAAAACAGCGTCAAAGGCCCGAATGGCGTTGGGCACGCCGGACTTTAAGACGTTGTAGGTGTCCACCAGCAAGGTGGAGGCGGTGGGGTAGAGCTTGCAGTAGGTCTCAAAGGCGGTATACTCGTCAGGGAACATCTGGACCCAGGAGTGGGCCATGGTGCCGGTGGCGGGGGCGCCGTAGATCTGGTCGGCCATGGCGCAGGCGGTGCCGCTGGCCCCGGCCAGATAGGCCGCCCGGGCCCCCAGAATGGCGGCGTCCGGGCCCTGGGCCCGGCGGGAGCCGAACTCGCTGACCGGCCGGCCCTGGGCGGAGCGAACGATGCGGTTGGTCTTGGTGGCGATCAGGCTCTGGTGGTTCAGCGTCAGCAGGATAAAGGTCTCCACGAACTGGGCCTGGATGGCCTTGGCCCGGACGGTGAGGATGGGCTCGCCGGGGAAGATGGGCGTCCCCTCGGGCACGGCCCACACATCGCCCTCAAAGCGAAAGGAGCGAAGATAGTCCAAAAACTCCTCTTTGAAGCAGCCCTTGCTCCGGAGATAGGCGATGTCGTCGTCGTCAAAGCGGAGGTTTTGGATGTAGTCGATGACCTGCTCCAGCCCCGCGGCAATGGCGAAGCCGCCGCCGTCGGGCACGTCCCGGAAGAAGACGTCGAAGTAGCAGACCTTGTCCTTCATGGGTGTTTGGAAGTAGCCGTTGCCCATGGTCAGCTCGTAAAAGTCAAAGAGCATGGTGTGGTTATCCCGAATTTTCATGGTGGGAGCGCCCTCCTTTTGGCCAGGTTGGCTCTATTATACGCCAAATCCAGAAAAATGCAACCTTGCCTTTTGGGGTGTGATAAGATACAATAAAAGAAAAAAGGAGGTGGCCGGAGTGAAGAAGCTCAAGGGTCAGCTGCGGGTGAAAAATTTCCTGTGCCTGACCCTGGCCGGGATCATCAACGCCTTTGGGGTGACGGTGTTCCTCATGCCCGTCAAGCTCTACGACAGCGGGATGTCGGGCACGTCTATGCTGCTGAGCCAGGTGACGCCTGATTGGCTGAGCCTGTCTTTCTTCCTGGTGGCGCTGAACGTGCCGCTGTTTCTCTACGGCCTTCGCAAGCAGGGGCCGGCCTTCACCGTCTACGCCATCTATGCTGTGGCCGTCTACGCGCTGTGCGCCGCCCTCATTACGGACGTTTTGCCCATCGATGTGTCCTTTGCCTCCCCGCTGGCGGGGACGGACCTGCTTTTGTGCGCTCTCTTTGGCGGGGCCATCTCCGGTATAGGCAGCGGCCTTGCCATCCGCTACGGTGGGGCCATGGACGGCATGGAGGTGCTGGCGGTGATCTTCGCCAAGCGTTTGGGGCTGTCGGTGGGCACCTTTGTGATGCTCTATAATACCCTGCTCTACATCCTCTGCGGTTTCGTGGTGGGCAGCTGGATCCTGCCGCTTTACTCCATCGTCACTTATTTTGCCGCGTTGAAGACCCTGGACTTTATCGTGGAGGGCCTGAACCGCTCCAAGGCCGCCTTCATCGTCACCGTCAAGCCCAAGGAGGTCTGCCGCGCTCTGGGGGACGCCTTTGGCAGCGCGGGCACCAGCATGGAGGCCAAGGGCGGCTATACCGGTCAGGACCGGGCCATGATCTATTTTGTGGTCAACCGCTTCCAGATCGGCCGGGTCCGGGACGTGATCCACGACGTAGACCCCGACGCCTACATCACCATCAGCGAGGTGGCCGATATCTTTGCCGCCAACCACGCCTAAGGAGGAAGAGACGTGAACGAGCTGGAAACGCTGGAGCAATGGCTCCAAGAGAGCCAAAACATCGTCTTCTTCGGCGGCGCGGGCTGCTCCACCGAGTCGGGGGTGCCCGATTTTAGAAGTGTGGACGGTCTCTATCACCAGCAGTACGACTACCCGCCGGAGACCATTCTGTCCCACAGCTTTTTTGTGGCCCGGACCGAGGAGTTTTACCGCTTTTATAAGGCCAAGATGCTGATGCTGGACGCCAAGCCCAACCCGGCCCATCTGGCGTTGGCGAAGCTGGAACACCAGGGCAAACTCCGGGCCGTGGTCACTCAGAATATCGACGGGCTCCACCAGGCCGCGGGGTCCAAGGCGGTCTTTGAGCTTCACGGCTCGGTCCACCGAAACTACTGCACCAAGTGCGGCAAATTCTTCGATGCGGCCTATCTGAAGGCGGCTCCCGGCGTGCCCCGGTGCGACGCCTGCGGCGGGCTTATCAAGCCCGACGTGGTGCTCTATGAGGAGGGGCTGGATGAAGCGGTGATGGAGGGGGCGATCCGGGCCATTCAGGAGGCGGATCTACTCATCATCGGCGGTACGTCTTTGGTGGTCTACCCCGCGGCGGGTCTGGTGCGCTACTACCGGGGAAACCGGCTGGTCCTCATCAACAAGGACGCCACCCCCTATGACGACAACGCCGACTTGGTCCTCCATGCCCCCATCGGACAAGTGCTGTCCAGTGTTGTGAGGTGAACGCTATGTGGAAAAGACTGCTTTTGACTCTGACGCTGGCCCTGAGCTTGGCCACGGCTGCTTCGGCGCTGGAGACGGAGGTGACTATGCGCAGTCTGGTGAACGTCTCCGGCGGCGTGGAGCTGAGTTATCATGTGGCAAGCTCCGCCGACCAGGCGGTGGAGGGCCTGGCTTTGGCTGCCCTTTATGACGCGAAGGGCGCGCTGCTGGACCTGCAGGCTCAGACGGTGGAGCTGGCCGCCGGCGGCTGGCAGGATATGCGCTTCCTCTTTGACCCCCAAAATGCCGCCTCCTCGGCCAAAGTCTTTGTGCTGGATAGCATGTCTGGGCTCCGGCCCCTAAGCGCCGCCGGGTCAATAAAGCTGTCGGAGGAGGTCCCCATCGGCAGTTGGGCCGAGCTTGTAGAGCAGGCGGCCAAGGCCCCCGCGGGGACGGTCTTTCGGCTGCGCGGCGGCGCAATCCCCTGCGACAGCGAGCTAAAGTTGAAGGCAACCCGGCCGTTGACCATCCGGGGCAGTGACAAGGGGACGACGATCCTGGACTTCTCGGCGTGGAGCGACGGTCTGCTCAACACGGAGAAGGAGGTAAGCGCCACCGGCATCTCCATCAACGGCAGCAACGTCACCCTGGAAAACCTCATCGTCCAAGGTGCGCCCGGCGTGGGCGTGCGGATGCGGGGCTCTGGTAGCGGCTACAATCTGGCTCAGAACGTGGTGGCTCGCTATAACCACAACTCCGGATTCTATCTCTCCGATTCCGCCCACCACTGCACCCTGCGCCAGTGCGACGCCTACCGCAATCTGGACATTTACAAAAAGGGCCAGGACGCCGACGGCTTTTCCGTCAGCTTGTCCCTGGGCGCCCACACGCTGCTGGACAACTGTCGGGCCTTTGAAAACGCCGACGACGCCTATGACAACTTCAATAACCACAACGACGTGACCTATCTTGACTGCTACGCCTGGAATAACGGCGGCATCGACTGCTACACCGGCCAGCAGGATGTGGATCGGGGCCTTCCGGTGGATCGGGACCTGGGCCTGGTACGGCTGATGTGCAAGGAGAGCCCGGCCTTTGCTGAAGCCCTGGACCAGGGACGCTTTGTCTTGCCGCTGGAGATGAAGGTAGTGGTACGCAAGGCGGACAAGTCGGGGCCGGAGGAGGTCACCCTGGGCGAATATATCACCACCGTCTGGGAGGGCAACGGCAACGGCTTTAAGCTGGGCTCAGGGGACAGCAGCCACGGCCCCATAGTGGGCCCGGAGGGCTTCCGGCGGCTGGAGCGCTGTATTTCCTTTGATAACTACGCTAAGGGTTTTGACCGCAACAACGGCCGCTTCACCACGTCTGTGACCAGCTTTTTGAGCTTTGGCAACCGCAAGCGCAACTACTGGAGCGACCAGCTGGCTGACCCGATGGTAAAAAACGCCCTGAGCTACAATGGCGGCGAGCCAAACGGCACGGATCAGAACTTCCCCATCACCGCTCTGGACGCGGTCCGGGGCGAGGCTATGGCCCAGACGGTCTACCGCCGGACCGCGGAGTTGGAGGAACTGCTTCGAAGCGATATCATCCCAGGACGCTTTCTCATCGACCCGGTGTGGTCCTAAAAGTAAAGAGGACGCCCGCAAGCCAAGGGCTTGCGGGCGTTTTTACGCGAAGGGCGGCGTGGTCTAGTTCAAAATGGAGAGGTAATAGAGCAGGAAATAGAGCACCTGGGCGGCCTCGCCCCGGGTGGCGGGAGCGTTGGGGTCGATGGCGTTGGGGTCGTCCCACAGAAGATTGGTGGGGCTGTCTGGGTCGTCCAGAGAGCAGCTGAGCAGCCACACTGAGGGCCTGGCCCACTGGGCGTAGCCCGAGAGCGCCGGTAGGTCCCAGTCCGCCGGAGTAGCCTGTCGGACCGCCAGGTCCAGATCATCATTGAGCCAGCAGCCCAGACGGCCCAGAACGGTGAAAAGCTCCTGCCGGGTCAGGACCTGCTCGGGGGAGAAGCGGTCCTCCCCGGTGCCTTCCATCATCCCCTGGGCGGCGATGGCGGTCACGGCGTCGGCGTACCACGCCTGGGCGTCCACGTCCTCAAACGCCGTCCCATCCGACTGCGTCCAGCACCGCAGGGCGTTTACCAGCATCTGGGCCAGCTCCGCCCGGGTCAGGGTGTCCGAGGCGTGGAACAGCCCGTCGTCCTTGCCGCTGACCAGACCATAGGCCCGCAGGGTGTTGATGGCCCGGTTTTCGGCGGTGGCGTCCAAAGCGTCTTCAAACTGGGTATCCACCACGAAGAGATCGGCCACCTCGTTGCGGGTCATCAGCCAGTTCTCCGGGTCTTGGGCAAAGGCGCCGGCCAGATTCAGGGCCAGATTTTCCGCGGCCACCGGGTCCTCCACCCAGAAGTCGGGGATGACGCCCAGGGTGTGGTTGGTGTTGCCGCCGGGGGAGTAGAACCGGGCGATGGTGAGCTTGAGACAGTCGCCATCAAAGTAGTCGGGGTAGTTTTTCTCGTCTAAAATGCCCTGCGCCACGCCTTTGCCATAGGTCCGGCTGCCCACGATGACCGCGGCGCGGTAGTCCCGCAAAGCGGAGGCGAAGGCCTCGGAGGAGGAGGCGGAGTACTCGTTGACCAGAATGACCACAGGCTTGGTGGTGGCGGGGACGGAACGGGAGGGATAGAACTCGTAGGCGTAGCCGTCGGGACTCTCCTCGTCCTGGGTCCGGGCCCGTAGGGACAGCATGTTCCCCGGTCCGCAAAAGAGCCCGGCCACATGGGTGGCGGCGTCGGTGAGCCCGCCGGGATTGTTCCGCAGGTCGATGAGCCAGCACTGGGTCTCCTTGGCGTATTGGCCCATGATCTGATGGAAGTGGCCCAGGGTCTCCTCGCCCCAGGTGGTGCACTGGATGTAGCACACGCCGCCAGGCAGCAGCTTGCCAGTGGTGGCGGGGATGTAGACGGTCTCCCGGGTCAGCGTCACCGCGCGGCGGCTGCCGCCGCGCAGGTATGTAATGGAGACCTGGGAGCCCTCCCGGCCCCGGATCATGGCCACGATGTCGTCGGGCTCCATGCCCTGGACGTCCATATGATCCACCGCCACGATCACGTCGCCGGGCTCCAGCCCGCCCTTGGCGGCGGGGCCATTTTCAAAGACCTCGTCCACCGTGAAGGGGTCCTCCGCCGTCAGCTGGGCGGAGATGGAGATACCAATGCCCACCAGGGTCTCGTCGCTCATGGAGTCCATAAAGCCCTGGTACTCCTCGGCGGTGAGGTACTGGGTGTAGGGGTCGCCCAGGGCGTCCAGCATCTGCTGCGTCGTGGGCAGGCTCAAAATGCTCTCGTCTACAGGGTCTACATAGTATTCCTCCAGCAGTTGGCGGGTCTGTTCCGCCGTCAGCGCCGAAGCGGGCGCTGCCAGCAGAGCAAGGACCAGCAGCAGGGAAAGCGCGGCGCGTATCCAGCTTTTTTTCATGGTTTGCCTCCTGATCTTAAGGTCTCGGGTTCTGCTTGATGGCGCTGAGCAGGGCGGGGATGACTTGCTTTTTTCGGCTGACCACGCCCTCCAGCGTGGCCATGCCGCCGTCCACGCTGACGCGGAAGGCCCGCTGGGCCAGTTCCTCCGCCCCCTCGCCCACCATCACCAGCTTTGTGGTGGCGGTAGGGATATAGGTGAACATACAAAAGATATAGTCCAGCCGCTGCTTGGCAAGAGCGGTGGGCAGATAGGGCGTCAGCGCCGCCTGGGCCGCCTCCAGGTTCTTCTCAGTCATAAAGTACCCATGGCCCACGCCAAAACGTACCGTGGCGCTGGAGAAGATCTTATAGTCAGTGCGCAGGATCTCCTCCGGCGACTTGCCCGAGACGTCGCCGCCCCGGTCGAACATGGTCTCGGCATACTGCTCCATCTCCACCTGGGCCAGCTCCGCCAGCCGGTGGGCGTGGCGGCGATCCATGTCGGTGCAGGTGGGGGAGCGGAACATCAGCGTGTCCGACAAGATGGCCGAGAGCAGCAGCCCGGCGGTGACTTGGTCAGGGACCACGCCCGATTCGTCGTAGAGCTGGGAGACGATGGTGCAGGTGGAGCCTACGGGGACGTTGCGGAAAAACACCGGTCCCGCCGTCTCCAGCGCGCCGATGCGGTGGTGGTCTATGATCTCCAGCACCTCCGCCTCCTCCAGGCCGTCCACGGCCTGGGACCGCTCGTTGTGATCTACCAGGATCAGTTGCTTTTTTCGCAGGTTCAGCAGGTTGCGCCGGGAGATCAACCCCAGGCAACGGTTCTCCTCGTCCACTATGGGGAAGTAGCGGTATCGAAGCTCGGCGATCTGCTTGCGCACAGTTTCCACCAGGGTGGTGGGGGTGAAGGTCACAAGGTCCTCGGTCTTCATGGAGTGGCGGATGGGGGCGGCCTGGACGATCATCTGCCCGGCCACATAAGGCGAACAGGCTGTCACCAGCATGACGCAGTCCTTCTCCTGGGCCAGGGCCCGGATGGTGGAGGAGACCTTGGCCCCGCCGCACACCACGATGCACCCGGCCCCGGCGTCTATAGCCGCCAGCTGGGAGTCGGCCCGGTTGGCCAGAATGACCACGTCGCCCGGGCCGATGGCGGCCTCCATGGCCTCAGGGGTGCCCGCACCCATGACGATGCGGCCCTGGACCACCTTGTCCGCCAGCGATCCGGCCACCACCTCCGCCTCCAGGGTCTGGGCGATGTTTTCATAGGTGGTCTCCGTCCGGGCCAGCACACGTTCGTCAATGAGATCCAGACTGCCGCCGGCCAGGTCCTTAACGGTCACAAGGCCCATGAGATGCTCCAGCTCGTCCACCACGCACAGCGTGTCGGTGTTGCGGTCCCGCAGGGTGTGCCAGGCCCGCCGCAGGCTCATTCCCGGCTCCACGCCCCGCTCATGGCGGTAGTCCGCGTCCTGGAGCTGGGGGCTGACGTCGGTACAGAGCATGGGACTCTCCACACCGAAATAGTCCAGCACGAACTCCGTCTCCCGGTTCACCAGCCCCGCCCGGCAGGGCACATAGATATGCTCCGAGTCCAGCGCCGACTTCAGCCTGGCATAGGCGATGGCGGCGCAGATGGAGTCGGTGTCGGGGTTCTTGTGACCCAGCACAAGAATGGGGTGGTTGGCGCTGCTTGCCATAGGCGGCGCTCCTTTCTGGGGTACGATTCTGTTAGACGTATTGACCGTAGGCACAAGTTTTGCTAAGCTCGCGCTTTGCACTGGCTAAGCAAAGCTATTGTATCATAAAGTGTGCCCAATTGGTAGCCGGAATTTCAGCCGCCCACGCATATTTTCCGCTGGAGACCATATGCTGGCAGGGGTGATGCTGTGTGAAGAAGTTCAACTGGCGAATATTCCTGCCGCTTTTGATCCTGACCGAGGGCGTAGGCGCATTGGCGGGGTGGCTCAGCGCAGAGGGGATGGAGCTCTACCAGGCCGCCGCGGTGAAGCCGCCGCTGTCGCCGCCGGGCTGGGTCTTTGGCGTGGTGTGGCCGATCCTCTACGCCCTGATGGCCCTTTCCGCCGCCCGGATCTGGTGCGCGCCGGCGTCCAGAGAACGGACCCTGGCCCTGGGGCTGTTCTTTGCCCAGCTGGCGGTGAATTTTGTCTGGCCGCTGATCTTTTTTGAGCTCATGTGGTTCGCTCCGGCCCTGCTGTGGCTTATTGCTTTGTGGGCCCTGGTGCTTTGGATGACCGCCGCATTTGAAAAACTGGACTCCACCGCCGCCTGGCTCCAGACCCCCTACCTGGCCTGGCTCACCTTCGCCGTCTACCTCAACTTCGCCGCCTGGTTCCTCAACCGTTGAAGGACGCCTTTGAGGTCCGGGAGCGTCAGATAAGGGGCGCCGCGTCCATGCGGCGCCCCTTGCATATGTACGCTGACTTACGTCAGTTGTCTTTGGCCTGCCGCTTCGGCTCCGCCAGGTGGGCAGTGACCTCGACCCGATTGGATCATAGGCGGGAAATCGCAACTGCGCTTGTTGCTATGCCGGTATTCTACCAACCAAATCTGAAATGGAACTGAAAAAATATAGAACAAATTGTAAACCTTGTAAGCGTCGTGGTAAGCGCCGCGGCTATCCCTACCGCAAAAGCACGACAAAAAGCCTCGATCCCATCCGGGACCGAGGCCTTTTGGAGCTACTGGTCAGAATCGAACTGACAACCTTCTCATTACGAGTGAGATGCTCTACCATTGAGCCACAGTAGCATATGCTGTTTTTGGGGTGCGGAGGTACTATACCACATTTTCCGGTCAGCGTCAAGAGTGGTCGTTGCATACTTTTTCCCATCTATGCTATACTACAAAAAAGAACTGTATGGACAAGGGGATGGGGACATGGAGAAGAAGACGGAGTACAAAGGGCTCAATGGCCGGCGGTTCCAGGAGAAGCCGGAGGACTGGACCCATCTGAACGGTGAGATCCTGGTGCCCAAGGACCACCCCCGCATCCGCTTTCGGGGGCAGATGGACCTGCTGGAGGCCAAGGTGGTCCGGGCCCAGGTGGAGCTGGTGGAGCGCCATGCGCCAAAAGGACTGGTGGACGATCTGGAGACGGTGGTGGAGCTGTGCCGCCAGATCATCCGCAGCGAGGTGCTGGACGAGCCGCTGCCCGAGCAGAACATCATCGGCCTGTCACCCCAGGAACTGCGGCGGCAGTCCCACGACCCACAAGGAGTGTTTGGCGTGGAGTATATGAAGCTGCCCAACCATTCCCTGGGCTTTGTCTATGCAGCGCTCAACGAGCTCCGGGCCCAGGCCCGGGCGGCGGAGACCGTGGCGGTGACCGCCTTTTCCAGCCGCCCCACCCAGGCTCAGCGGGATATTTTGCAGACCATGAACCGCCTGTCCAGCGCCTTCCACATTCTGATGTGCCGGGTGCTCAGCGGCCACTATGCCCGCTGAGGGCGGTCTGGCGCTGCTGGACGTGCCCGGTGAGCCCTTGGGGGTATATCTGCGCAGCGCCCTGGACGCCGCGGGGCTGCTGGGCGACGGCAGCGACGGCGTGGTGTTGCCGGTGCTGACGGGCCAGACCGTCTGCCAGGTCTATGCCGGGGTCTGCCTGGAAGAGCCGGCCCGGCAGGTTTTGGCGGCGCTGCTGGCGGGGAGGCCGGTGTGGACGCCGGAGGAGGGCCTGTCCGACCTGGGGACGGGAGCGCTGGGGCGGCTGGTCCGGGAGCGGCTATACACGCTGCGCCGGGCGGGCTTGCGCATCTGTCCGCTGGGCCGCTTGGCGGCGCTGGCGGCGTATAGAGGGGAGAGAGACCATGGAGCTGGGCCGGGTCCGAGGTTCGGTTTGGTGTACCAAAAAATCCGGTGAACTGTCTGGGTGTAAGCTCTTGCTGGTAGAGGGCTGGGACCCGCTGGACGAGGCTGGCGGCGGCAAGCTGCGGGTGTGCGCTGACGTCATCGGCGCGGGGGTCGGCGAAGGCGTGCTGGTGGCCACGGGCACCGCGGCCCGCCGGGCCATCGGCGCGGACAAAGCGCCGGTGGACGCGGCGGTGGTGGCTATCGTGGACGGCTGGGAAGCGTGAGCATAGGCGGCCCGGCCCCGATGGGGCCCCGACAGGCCCAAAACAGGCGAAGGGCAAAGTCCTGAGCGGTATTTGGGCCGCGCAGGAGCGAAGCGGGGCCGAGAAGGACGCCCAATGCGAACGTGACAGCCCCCCAAACGCGCCCTTAGAGCCGCTCCAGAGCCTGGATGGTCTCGGCCAGCGTCCGTTGGGGCAAAAAGCCGCCTACCAGGGCGATGAGCTGTTCCAGAGTCACCGACTTGGCCGAGCCGGAGAACTGCTTGCGAAAGACAAAGGGAAATTTTTTCCGCAAAAGCTCCCGAGCGCCGGGGTATTCCAGAATTTCCCCAATGGTGATCTGCCGGTTGCGTAAGTCCATGAAATCACATCCTTTCCCGATAGTATATGCGCCCCCACGCATAACCTTGCCTGGGGCGGCGCATACTATCTCATGCGAAAGCGCGAAAGGAGATGCCTTTTATGAACGACAACGTCAACCAATCCATCCAGTGCTCCGTCACCAGCTGCGCCCATCACTGCGGCGACAAAGACTACTGCTCGCTGAAGGCCATCAAGGTGGGCTGCTGCGACCCCGCCGTGGCCAAGTGCGACCAGACCGAGTGCGCTTCTTTTGACCTGGGCACCCACGGCACCAGCTGCTGCAAGGGCTAAACATCTGGGAAAAATAGGGACCTGCCCTTGGGGCAGGTCCCTATTTTTAACCTTTTTGCTGGGCCAGCTGGGCGGCAGCGAGGGCGTTCAGCGCGCCCAAAATGTCGCACAGCAGCTTGTTTTGGCACTCCAGCCGCGCCTCCAGTTCGCCCCAGCGGCAGCAGCTGCCGCAGCCCGCTGACGCTTGCGTGTCCCTGGCGTCGATGTGGGTGGTGGGCATATCTTCCAGCGCGCGGCGGCGCTGGAGCCAGTCCAGTCGGCAGCAAGGCCCTTGGGCGCCGGTACAGGTTCTTTCAGCCATGATGCAACCCTCCTTGGCCCTATTCTATGCGCCGGGCTTGACAATTGTCTACCAAAAGGCTATGCTTACTAGGAATGATTTCTAAGAGGAAACGGAGGAACTCCCCATGAAAACCAATGTGAAAAAGCTGTTGAGCCTTGCTCTGGCGCTGAGCCTGGTCCTGGCTGTATGTCTCACCGGCTGCGGACCCAAGGAAAGCGAACCCGCCCCCAGCGTGGAGCCTTCGCCTTCGGTAGAGCCCACCCCCAGCGCCGAGCCCACCGCGGAGCGCGCGGCAGTGAACCTGGCCGTCCTGTCCGGCCCCACTGGCGTGGGCGCGGCCAAGCTCATGGCCGACAACCTGAACGACGCCACGGGCAACGCCTACACCGTCACCCTGTGCACCGATAATCAGCAGGTGATGGCAGGGCTGACCAACGGCGAGTTTGACATTGCTGCCGTGGCCACCAACGTGGCCGCCAACCTCTATCATAAGTCCAATGGTGCCATCCAGATGGCCGCCATCAACACCCTGGGCGTGCTCTACATTCTGGGTCCGGCGGACCAGCCCATCACCTCCCTTTCTGAGCTGAAGGGCAAGACCCTCTACGCCACCGGCCAGGGCGCGAATCCTGAGTATGTGCTGAACTATCTGCTGGACCAGAGCGGCGTGGCCGGGGATGTGAACATCGTCTGGCAGGCTCCCGAGGAGGTCACCGCCACCATGCTCCAGGGCGAGGGCCAATACTGCATGCTCCCCGTCCCCGCCGCCACGGCGCTGGAGGCCAAGAGCGAAGGGAAACTTACCGCCCAGATCAGCCTTTCCGACGCCTGGAACGCGCTGGAAAACGGCTCCAAGCTCACCATGGGCTGCATGGTGGTCCGCACTGCGTTTGCCCAGGAACATCCCGAGACGGTGCGTGAGTTCCTGCGGGAGTATGCGGCCTCCATCGAGTATATGTCTGAGCCGGGGAACCTGGCCGACGAGACCGAGATGAACCCGGCCCAGTTGGTAGCTGACTTCGGCATCGCCCCCTCCGCCGCCATTGCGAGGAAGGCCATTCCCCAGTGCAATCTGGTCTATCTGGACGGCGTGGATATGCGCTCGGCCATCCAGGGCTACTATGAGGTGCTCTACGCCGCCGACCCCGCCGCCATCGGCGGCGCTATCCCCGACGACGCGTTCTATCTGATGCCTGACCAGGCCGACTGAGCCAGGGTATGAGAGAGCCCGCCGGGAAAAGAATATGGAAGCTCCTGCTGCCCCTGTGTCTGTGGCTGGGGGTCTGGCAGTTTTTGGCCTGGCGGGTGGGGCAGTCGCTGCTGCTGCCGGGACCCTGGGAGGTGCTGACGCGCCTTTTTGAGCTGGCCGGGACGGGGCCGTTCTGGACTACGTGCCTGACAAGTCTGGGACGGGTCTTCCTGGGCGGCGCGCTGGGCGCGCTGCTTGGCATGGCCGTGGCGGCCCTTTCGGTGTGGAAGGCCCCTATTGGCTGGGCACTGACGCCGCTGATGAAGATCGTCCGGGCCACGCCGGTGGCCTCCTTTATCCTACTCATTTGGCTGTGGTGCAGCTCGGGCTGGGTGCCGGTGGTCATCGCCGCGCTGATGTCGGCCCCGGTGGTGTGGAGCGCTACGGCCCAGGGCATCGAGAGCGTGGACCCCAAGCTTCTGGAGCTTGGGCGGGCCTATCGCTTTGACGGGTGGAAGCTGGTCCGGCTCGTTTACATTCCCAGCGCCAGAAGCGCCGTGGCCGCAGGCTGCCGCACGGCCATGGGCCTTGCCTGGAAGGCCGGTGTGGCCGCCGAGGCGCTGAGCCGTCCCCGGCTGGCCCTGGGCACCCAGGTCTACAATTCTAAAGTCTATCTGGAGACCGCCGACCTCTTTGCCTGGACGGCGGCGGTGGTGATCTTGTCGTTTTTGCTGGAGCGGGGTATCTGGGCGCTGTGGCGGCTTTGGGAGAGGAGGGGCGAGCATGGAGGTGCGTGACCTCACCGTCCGCTTTGGGGACAAACTCGTCTTCGACCACGCGGACTTCACCTTCCCAGACCAGGGCCTGACCCTGCTTGCCGGGCCGTCGGGAGTGGGCAAGACCACCCTTTTAAAGGCCCTGTTTGACCGCTATCCCACGGACAGCGCGTTTTTATTTCAAGAGGACCGCCTCTTTCCCTGGCGGACGGTGGAGCAGCATCTTCTGGACGTGATGCCCACCCCGGACCGGGCTCTGGCGGCGGAGCTTTTGGACTTTGTGGAGCTGACGGGGGAGGAGCGGTCCTATCCCGCCCAGCTCTCCGGTGGCATGGCCCGCCGGCTGGCCCTGGGGAGATGCCTGGCCCTGCCCAGCGCCCGGCTACTGCTGGACGAGCCGTTTGCGGGAGTGGACCCCGCCCGGCAGGCGAGGATATTGGAACGGCTCAAGGCCCTCCAAAAGCCCATGGTCATGACCGGCCACCAAGAATCCCTCCGGGCCTGGGCCGACCAGGTGATTGACCTTTCGCCCAGGGCGTGATATACTGAGCCAAACGGCGCGCGCCGTTTTCTTTCCATCGTAGATGGAAAGAAGCTGTTTTATAGGAGAGGGACCATGAGGAAGAGATTTCTGGCCGTGGCGCTGGCGGCGGTGATGGCCGTGGCCCTGCTGCCCGCGGCCGCTTTGGCCGCCGACGGCGATTTTATCCTTAACGGTGACGTGCTGGAGAAATATAAGGGTCCAGGCGGCGACGTGGTCATCCCCCAGGGGGTGACCAGCATTGGGGAAAACGCGTTCAACAGTCGCGAAGACATCACCAGCGTGACCATCCCCGAGGGGGTGACCACCATTAGGAAATATGCGTTCTACTACTGCGCCGGCCTGACCAGCGTGACCATCCCTGAAGGGGTGACCACCATTGAGGAGGGAGCGTTCCAAGGCTGCGCAAACCTGACCAGCGTCACCATTCCCAACAGCGTGACCACCATTGGAGGGAACGCGTTCGCTAACTGCGAGAGCCTCGCCAGCGTGACCATCCCCGAAGGGGTGACCAACATCGAGACGGATACCTTTGCTGACTGTACGGCCCTGACCAGCGTGACCATCCCCCAGAGCGTGACCACCATTGGGGAGACAGCGTTCGCGGGCTGTACCGGCCTGACCAGCGTGACCATCCCCGAAGGGGTGACCACCATTGGAGTGGGCGCGTTCGGTAGCTGCACGGGTCTGACGGCTGTGACCATCCCCCAGAGCGTGACCACCATTGAGGAGGGGGCGTTCCGAGGCTGCGCAAATCTGACCAGCGTTACCATCCCCAACAGCGTGACCGCCATTGGGGAAGACGCCTTTCCCAGCTACGGCAATTTGACGATCTATTGCGACATGGGTTCCCCGGCGGAGCAATATTGCTTAGACCACGGCGATGTGGGCTATTTTTCCACCGGCGCCGGCCTGGACCGGGCGGGCAGGCGCGTGGGCAAGGATGACCAGGACGTGGCCTGGTCGGTCACCGGGGCGGGCCAGGTCACGGTGAACAAGGGCAATATGGCGGAGGACGGAGTCATTTTGGTGGGCTGCTACGACGACGACGGCCGGCTGGCCGAGCTGGTGTGGATGGATGCCGCCACCGCCCAGATCGACCCCGACACGCCCAAGGTCAAATTGTTCTGGCTGAACAGGGCGCAAGTACCCCAGTCCCCCAGCGTGACGGTGTGGGGGAAGTGAGGTCTTAGGCTTCCCCCTGGCAGGGGGAAGCTGTCGCCGCAGGCGACTGATGAGGGTGCCTTTCTAGGCTTGCAATGCCCCCTCATCCGTCACGGCTGCGCCGTGCCACCTTCCCCCCGCTAGGGGGAAGGCAATATAAAGAGAAGGACGGCCCCGTGGGGCCGTCCTTTCTGTTGCGCTTTTGCGTTGTTCACTCTTCCGGCTCGCCGTCGTCGGCTTCGTCGTCGTCCAGGGGGACCTGGGCGGCCATGGCCTCGATGTCGGCGTCGGTGATACCTTCGGCGTTTTTGATGTCGGCGATGCGCTCGTTGTTGTAAACGATGCGCTCCTTGCACTCGGCGATCTTGGCGCACAGCGCGGCGAACTCCGGCTCGGGGTCGGCGCCGTGGAGGGCCACATAGAGCTTGCCCAGCTCGATCTGGGCCTTGCGGATGCTGTCTTGCTCGGCGGCGTTGTTCACCTTCAGCTTGGCGATCTCCGTCAGGTCCTTGGCCTTGGCCACGCCGCACTGGGCCACCTCGGTGACCTTGGACATAATGGCGTCAAAATCCATCACGCAAACCTCCTGTTTTCAAGTGAGTTCGCCGCTATGTATCCGGTAGCGGCGTATTATCTATTGTACTACAAACCGCCGGCGGTTACAAGGGGATTTGGAAGAATTTTGCCGCCGGGGTCATTTTTCCCGCGCTGCCTCCGGCTTGGGAAAGGTGACCACAAAGCAGGTGCCCTGGGCGTCCTCCCGCCTGCGGCACTCCACGGTGCCGCCGTGGCCCCGGACGGCGTCCCGGACGATGGAGAGCCCCAGACCCGTGCCGCCGGCGGCACGGGAGCGGGCCTTGTCCACCCGGTAGAAGCGGTCAAAGATCTTGCCGGTCTCCTCCTCGGGGATGCCTACGCCGGAGTCCTCCACCTTCAAAACGCAGCCCTCCTCCGTGGCGTCCAGGCTCACTGCCACCGTGCCCCCAGGGAGGTTATATTTTACCGCGTTCTCCATCAGATTGAATACGATCTGGTAAAGGTCGTCCTCCCCGCTGGGGGCCATGCAGTGGTCGGCCAGGTCCAGAGAGAGCTTCACCTCGCTCTGGTCGGCCAGGGGCTGGAGCATGTGTCCGGCCCGGCGGACCACCGCGGCCAGATCCGTGGGACCCATGTCCAAGTCCTCCTCTCCCCGGGAGTCCATCCGCGTCAGGGTCAGGAGCTTTTCCGTGATGCGGGTGAGCCGCCCGGCCTCCTGGCGGATGTCACCGATAAATTCCCGGGCGATGTCCGGGTCCACATTATCCGACTGCAAAAGGGAGTCGGACAGCAGCTGGATGGAGGCCAGGGGTGTTTTCAGCTCATGGGATGCGTCGGACACAAAGCGCCGCCGGACCTCCTCGGTGGTCTGGAGCCGCCGGGTCAGCTCGTTGAATTCGTCGGCCAGCTGCCGCAGCTCGTCGTGGCCGGAGACCTTGACCCGATGGGAGTATTCTCCCTGGCGCACCAGCCGGATGGCCTGGAGGAACTGGCCGATGCGCCGGGTGACGGCGTTGGAGAGGAAGAGGCTGACCGCCACGGCCAGAACCGACACGACGATGGAGATGGTGCCAAGGTTGCGCTGGATGTCCAGCAGCAGCGCTCCCTGCTCGGCGTCGTATTCAAAAAGGCACACTCCGCCGATGACCCGCCCGGCGGTGGTCACCGGCGCGGCGGCCCGGCTTTGGAAGGCGCCGCCTCCAAACTCCGCGCGGAACACATCCTGGGACTGGCCCAGGGCCTGCGTCAGCTCCGGCCAGTCGCACTTCGAGCCCATGGACCCGGCGGACTGGTCGGTGTCGTAGACCACAACGCCGTCGGCGTCGGTGATCATCACCTGGGTGAAGCTGTGCAAACTCAGCTGTTCCATGACCTGTCCCGCGCCCGCGGGGGTCACATCCTCCAGACCGCTGAGGCCGGAGGAGAGAAGGGAGAGCTGGGACTGGAGAGAGTCTCGCTTGCTGTTGAAGATCAACTCCTGGCTGAACAGCACCGGGTAGGTATTCATAAAAAGCAGCACGGCCGCGATGAGCAGTACATAGGTCACAGCGAACTTAAACCGAAGTCCCGGTCCCCGCTTTGCAGTTTTCCCCATGCTGTCTCACCTCTTTTGTGTGGCAAACAAGGCGGCCTTGGCCGTTTTAGGCCCAGACCTCCTCGGTCTCGGTGGTCCGCTCCCGGGTCATCAGCTCCATGGCGGCCTTCTTGGGGTCCTTGCCCCGGTAGAGGACCCGCCAGACCGCCTCGGAGATGGGCATTTCCACGCCATACTTTTCCGCCATGGTCTTAGCCGCGGCGGCGGCGTAGTAGCCCTCTACCACCATGCCCACTTCATGCACCGCCTCCCGGGGCAGTTTGCCCTGGCCGATGAGGATGCCGCAGCGGCGGTTCCGGGAGTGCATGGACGTGCAGGTGACAACCAGGTCGCCCGCGCCGGTGAGCCCGGCAAAGGTCTCCCGCCGGCCGCCCATGGCGTGGCCCAGCCGGGCCATCTCCGCGAGGCCACGGGTCATCAGCGCCGCCTTGGTGTTGTCGCCGTAACCAAGCCCGTCACAGATGCCGGCGCATAGGGCGATGACGTTTTTCAGCGCCGCACCCAGCTGTACGCCCAGAATATCGTCGGTGATATACACCCGGAAATGCTCGTTCATAAAGAGGTCCTGGACCAGCTCGGCCACCTGGCGGTCCTTGGACGCGGCCACCACGGAGGTGGGCATTTTCCGGGCTACCTCCTCCGCGTGAGACGGTCCGGACAGAGCGGCCAGGGGGAAGCGTTCTCCTGTGACCTGCTCGATGATCTGGGTCAGGGTCAGGCAGGTGCTCTCCTCGATGCCCTTGGACACCGACACGATCACCGTGCCCTCGTCCGCTGTCTGGGCCAGCTTAGCCGCCGTGGTCCGCACGGCGAAGGAGGGAGTGGCCATTACCACCACGCCGCAGCCCTTGACGCAGTCCATATCGGAGGTGAGAGCCAGCCCCTCAGGCAGCGGTACGCCGGGCAGCACAGGGTTTTCCCGGCTTTGGCGGAGTTTGGCGCTCTCCTCCTCCAGATAGGACCACAGCGTGACGTCGTGGCCGTTTTCCAGCAGCAGCAGGGAAAGGGCCGTGCCCCAGCCGCCCGAGCCTAAAACCGCGATCTTCATAACAGATTCCTCCTTTATACTTCGCGCAGCGCCGATCACGTTGGCGCTATGACTGTGCGTTGGTGTCTTGTAGACCGTAGCGGGTCTCCCATTCAAGCATCGGCGCCGCGCAGGTAATACCCGACGCCCCATTTGGTCAAGATCAGCTCCGGGCTGGCCGGGTCCCGCTCCAGCTTCTCCCGAAGCCGGCGGATGTGGACGTCCACCGTCCGGTCCTCTCCGGCGTATTCGTAGCCCCAGACCAGGTTCAAAAGACTCTCCCGGGAGTATACCTTGCCGGGGTTTCGCATCAAAAGCTCCATCAGGTCAAATTCTTTGGCGGTGAGCTCTACGCTGGCCTCGTCTTTCCAGGCCGCGCGGCCCTCGCTGTCGAGGCGCACATGGCCTCGGACCAGCTGGCCCGTCGGGCCCCGGAGCTTGCTTTGAATGGCGCTACGGCGCAGTAGCGCCCGGACCCGGGCCTTCAGTTCCAGGATGTTGAAGGGCTTTGTGATGTAGTCGTCGGCGCCGCACTCAAAGCCGGTGATCTTGTCGGCGTCCTCGCCCTTGGCGGTGAGCATGATGATGGGTACGGTGGAAAACTCCCGGATGGCAAGGCAGGCCGACAGGCCGTCCACCTTGGGCATCATCAGATCCAGGATAATGAGGTCGAAGTCCTGGCTCCTGGCCATAGACACCGCCGTCTCCCCGTCATAGCCCACGCTGACCTCGTAGCCCTCGTTTTCCAGATTGAACTTGATGCCCTTGACCAACACCTGCTCGTCGTCTACCACTAAAATCTTCAAAAGGCGCCCCCTCATTTTCTCCTGAAATGTTGCGGATGATAAAAGAACATGCTATAATATCAGGTCAGACCTGCTCCGCCAAAGCGGAGCGGTCACCAATACACAGTCAGTATAACATATATATGGAGATTTTACCATGAAAAAATACATTTCTTTCCTGTTGGTTCTGCTTTTGGTCTTGACGACCCTGGCCCCGGCTGCTTTGGCCACCCCGGCGGAGCCCGCCGGGGCCGTCCCCAGCGCTGGGGACGAGGCTCTTTCCACGCCTCCGGCTGAAAAGCCCGAGGTATTCAGCGACATTCTGCGGGATATGGAGCCTGCCAAGTGCAAGGCCGCCGTCTTGATGGACGCCGACACCGGCGAGGTCCTCTATGAGCTGGACCCCCATGAGCAGAATTACCCTGCCTCCATCACCAAGGTCATGACCGCCCTGCTGGTGCTGGAGGCGGTGGACCGGGGCGAGCTGACGCTGGAGGAGCTGGTGACGGCCTCGGACACCTTTGGCTACGACCTGGAGACCGGCGGCACCACCCAGAACATCCAGCCCGGCGAGCAGCTCAGCGTGCTGGAGCTTCTCTACTGTGTGCTGGTCCCCTCGGCCAACGAGGCGTGCAACATTCTGGCCGAGCGGGTGGCGGGCACGCCCCAGGCCTTCGTGGAGAAGATGAATGTCCGCGCCGCTGAGCTGGGCATGGCGGACACCCACTTTTCAAACGCCCACGGTCTCCACAACGCTAATCATTACACCAGCGCCTACGACATTGCCCTCATGACCCAGCAGGCGCTAAAGAACGATACCTTCCGCACCATTGTGGCCGTGCGCAGTCACACCGTCCCAGCCACCAACCTCCACGGCGAGCGCAAGCTTAGCTCCACCAACGCGCTCATCAACCCCCTCTATAGCGGCAAGTACACCTATCCCCAGGCCATCGGCGTGAAGACCGGCTCCACCAGCGCCGCGGGCAAGTGCCTGGTATCCGCCGCGGTGAGCAAGGGCCGGACGCTCATCTGCGTGGTGCTGGGCGCGGAGGAGGTGAAGGGGGAGGACGACTCGGTAGACCGCCAGCAGTTCTCCGAGAGCCGCCGGCTTTTGAAGTGGGGCTTTGATAGCTTTGAGCGCAAGGTGCTGGTGGACGCCAAGCGGCCGGTGAAGGAGATCCCCGTGGAGTTGTCCGCCGACGTGACCTCCGTGGCCCTCAAGCCCCAGCAGGATCTGGAGCTGACCCTGCCCAAGGATCTGGACCCCCAGGACTTCCAGCAGGACCTGAGCGTCTACTACGATGCGGTGGAGGCCCCGGTGGAGGCCGGGCAGATCCTGGGCGAGCTCACCGTCCGCAACGGCCAGACCACCTATGGCACGGTGAAGCTGGTGGCCGCCGCCTCCGCCGAGCGCAGCGACTTTTTGTACCATATGAAGCAGCTGAGTGACTTCTTCTCCCAGACCTGGGTCAAGGCAGTTCTTGTCGCTCTGGGCGTGGTCATCGTGTTCCTCATCCTTCGCTTTGGGGTCTTTAAGCCCCGAAAGGGCTATCACGGCAGGAAAAAGCGTTATTAAATATTCCTTGACTTGGCCTTTTCCTTGTGCTATAATGCCAAATTGCGCCGGTATGTCCGGCCTGAAAACCGCAAAGGAGGGGTCGGGTTGCTGGAGGAGTTGAAGGACACCCAGCGCGTCGTGGGCGTCAAGCAGGTCCGCCGGACCCTGTGTGCCCGAGAGGCAAAGAAGCTCTTTGTGGCCCGGGACGCCGACCCCGCGCTGACCGGTCCCTTAACGGAGCTGGCCCGGGAACAGGGCCTTGCCGTAGAGGAGGCCCCCACCATGAAGGCCCTGGGGCAAGCCTGCGGTATCGCTGTGGGCGCGGCGTGCTGCGCCACGCTCTAAATTTGGTTTTGACGGAATAACCTTCCGGCTATTCTGTTAAAATATTAAAATCATCAATCAAGAAAGGAGGAACACTATGCCTACGTTCAACCAACTGGTCCGCAAAGGACGCAAGAGCGCCACCTACAAGTCCACCGCTCCCGCTATGCAGTTTGGCCTCAACACCATCAAGAACCAGGAGACCGACCTGCCCTCTCCCCAGAAGAGAGGTGTGTGCACCGCCGTGCGTACCTCTACCCCCAAGAAGCCCAACTCGGCCCTTCGTAAGATCGCCCGTGTGAAGCTCACCAACGGCTATGAGGTCACCGCCTATATCCCCGGCGTGGGTCACAACCTGCAAGAGCACAGCGTGGTCATGATCCGTGGCGGCCGTGTCAAGGACCTGCCTGGCGTTCGTTACCACATCATCCGTGGTACGCTGGACACCCAGGGCGTCTCCGGCCGTATGCAGGCCCGTTCCAAGTACGGCGCCAAGCGTCCCAAGGCCGGCAAGAAGTGATCTGACCCATTCCCCGCACGCTCCGCCGTGCGTACCCTATATATAGGGCGCGTTTCCGGCGGGCATACACGACCTTTGGCCAAGTATCATTGCGCCAGACAAGGCGCGCGGGCCCGAGCAAGGGGAGCATACTTTGTGTATGTGACCCGCGGCGAGGGACCGCGCAACGCAGTATGGCACAATGAGACGCCGGCCAAACTTCGAGTACCTATGAAATTCATTTTAATATGAAGGAGGGAAGCGAAGTGCCCAGAAGAGGAAACGTACCCAAGCGGGAGATCCTCCCCGATCCGGTATACCATTCCGTCTTAGTCACTAAGCTTGTCAACAGCATCATGCTCGACGGCAAAAAGGGCGTTGCCCAGAAGGTCGTCTATGGCGCCTTTGACATCGTCAAGGAGAAGACCGATAAGGAGCCCCTTGACGTGTTCACCGCCGCGCTGGAAAACATCATGCCCAGCCTGGAGACCAAGTCCCGCCGTGTGGGCGGCTCCACCTATCAGGTGCCTATGGAGGTCCGGCCCGAGCGCCGGCAGACCCTTGGTCTGCGCTGGCTCACCGCCTACTCCCGTAGCCGTGGCGAGAAGACCATGCGTGAGCGCCTGGCCGGCGAGATCATGGACGCCGCCAACAACACCGGCGGCGCTGTGAAGAAGCGCGAGGACGTCCACAAGATGGCCGAGGCCAACCAGGCGTTCGCCCACTACCGCTGGTAAGACCCAAGGAGTATTAGAGATATGGCGAGAAAAGTTAGCTTAGAGAACACCAGAAATATCGGCATCATGGCTCACATCGACGCCGGTAAGACCACCACCACCGAGCGCATCCTCTACTACACCGGCGTCAACTACAAGATCGGTGAGACCCATGACGGCACTGCCACCATGGACTGGATGGCCCAGGAGCAGGAGCGCGGCATCACCATCACCTCCGCCGCCACCACTTGCTACTGGAAGGGCACCAAGGACCAGTTCCCCCAGACCCGCATCAACATCATCGACACCCCGGGCCACGTGGACTTCACCGTGGAGGTGGAGCGCTCGCTGCGTGTGCTGGACGGCTCTGTGACCGTCATGTGCGCCAAGGGCGGCGTGGAACCCCAGTCGGAGACCGTCTGGCGTCAGGCGGACCACTACAAGGTCCCCCGCATGATCTACGTCAACAAGATGGACATCATGGGCGCCGACTTCTACCACGTTCTGGACATGATCCACGAGCGGCTCAAGTGTAACGCTGTGCCCATCCAGCTGCCCATCGGCCGGGAGGATACCTTCAAGGGCATCATCGACCTGGTGGAGATGGACGCCGACATCTACTACGATGAGATGGGCAAGGATATGCGGGTGGAGGAGATCCCCGCCGACATGCTGGAGCTGGCCCAGGAGTATCGCGAGAAGCTCATGGACGCCGTCAGCATGTTCGACGATGAGATCATGGAGATGATGATGGAGGACAAGGAGGTCCCCACGGACAAGATCCGCAAGGCCATCCGGGCCGCCACCATCGCCAACGAGTTCGTCCCCGTCACCTGCGGCACCTCTTATAAGAATAAGGGTGTGCAGAAGCTGCTGGACGCCATCGTGGACTATATGCCCGCCCCCACCGACATTCCCCCCATCCAGGGCACCAATCCCGATACCGACGAGACCGACGAGCGTCCCAGCGACGACAACGCCCCCTTCTCCGCCCTGGTCTTTAAGATCGCCACCGATCCCTTTGTGGGCCGTTTGGCCTACACCCGGATCTACTCCGGCGTGCTCAACACCGGCACCGGCGTTTTGAACTCCACCAAGGGCCAGAAGGAGCGCATCGGCCGCATCCTGCAGATGCACGCCAACCACCGGGAGGATCTGGAGACCGTCTACTCCGGCGACATCGCCGCTGTCATCGGTCTGAAGAACTCCACCACCGGTGATACCCTGTGCGACGAGAAGCACCCCATTATCCTGGAGTCCATGGAGTTCCCCGACCCCGTCATCCGGGTGGCCATCGAGCCCAAGACCAAGGCGGGCCAGGAGAAGATGGGCCTGGCTCTGGCCAAGCTGGCCGAGGAGGACCCCACCTTCAAGACCTGGACCGACGAGGAGACCGGTCAGACCATCATCGCCGGCATGGGCGAGCTCCATCTGGAGATCATCGTGGACCGTCTGCTCCGGGAGTACAAGGTGGAGGCCAACGTAGGCGCGCCCCAGGTGGCCTACAAGGAGACCATCCGCAAGAGCGTGGAGCAGGATACCAAGTACGCCCGCCAGTCCGGCGGTAAGGGCCAGTACGGCCATGTCAAGATCCGCGTGGAGCCCAACGAGCCCGGCGCGGGCTACGTCTTTGAAAACGCCATTGTGGGCGGCGCCGTGCCCAAGGAGTATATCCCCGCCGTCGATGCGGGCATCCAGGGCGCCATGCAGGCCGGCGTGCTGGCCGGCTACCCCGTGGAGGACGTGAAGGTCACCCTGTACGACGGCTCCTTCCATGAGGTGGACTCCTCCGAGATGGCCTTTAAGATCGCCGGCTCCATGGCCTTTAAGGAGGCCTGCCGCAAGGCCAACCCCGTGCTGCTGGAGCCTGTGATGAAGGTGGACGTCATCGTCCCCGACGATTACCTCGGTAACGTCATCGGCGATCTGACCTCCCGCCGTGGCATGGTCCAGGGCCAGGAGAGCCGCACCGGCGCCACCCAGGTCACCGCCCATGTGCCTCTGGCCGAGATGTTCGGCTACGCCACCGACCTTCGCTCCCGCACCCAGGGCCGTGGCCAGTACTCCATGGAGCCTCACAGCTACGTGGAGATCCCCAAGTCTATCGCCGAGAAGATCATTGCCCAGCGGGGCAAGCAGTCTGACGACTGAGGCTGACCCGATGGACTTCCCGAAGAAGCGGAAAAAAGGCTTGCTTTTTCTGGGAAAATGCGATACAATCAGTACCAACGTGTACTGACAAATACCCCCAAGCGAATTATTTGAATATCTAAGGAGGATATCAAAAATGGCGAAGCAAAAGTTTGAACGTACCAAGCCCCACGTGAACATCGGCACCATCGGTCACGTGGACCACGGCAAGACCACCCTGACCGCTGCCATCACCAAGTATCTGGCCATGAAGGGCCAGGCCGAGTACGAGGACTACTCCAGCATCGATAAGGCTCCCGAGGAGCGCGAGCGCGGCATCACCATCAACACCGCTCACGTGGAGTATGAGACCGACGCCCGTCACTATGCCCACGTCGACTGCCCGGGCCACGCCGACTATATCAAGAACATGATCACCGGCGCTGCTCAGATGGACGGCGCCATCCTGGTCATCGCCGCCACCGACGGCCCCATGGCCCAGACCAAGGAGCACATCCTGCTGGCCCGTCAGGTGGGCGTGCCCGCCATCGTGGTCTTCCTGAACAAGTGCGACCAGGTGGACGACCCCGAGCTCCTCGAGCTGGTGGAGATGGAGGTCCGCGAGACCCTGTCCAAGTACGAGTTCCCCGGCGACGACATCCCCATCATCAAGGGCTCCGCCCTGAACGCCCTGACCAACGAGTCCGGCAACCCCGACGACCCCGACTTTGCCTGCATCAAGGAGCTGATGGACGCTGTTGACAGCTATATCCCCACTCCTCCCCGCGACGACTCCCTGCCCTTCCTGATGCCCGTCGAGGACGTGTTTACCATCTCCGGCCGTGGCACCGTGGCCACCGGCCGTGTGGAGCGTGGTCAGCTGAAGGCTGGCGAGGAGGTCGAGATCATCGGCCTGACCGAGGAGCGCAAGAAGACCGTTGTCACCTCCATGGAGATGTTCCATAAGACCCTGGACTTCGTCGAGGCTGGCGACAACGCCGGCTGCCTGCTCCGCGGCGTGGCCAAGGACGAGATCGAGCGCGGCCAGGTCCTTTGTAAGCCCGGCTCCATCCACCCCCTGACCAAGTTCACCGGTCAGGTGTACGTGCTGAGCAAGGACGAGGGCGGTCGTCACACCCCCTTCTTCAACAACTATCGTCCTCAGTTCTACTTCCGTACCACCGACGTCACCGGCGTCATCACCCTGCCCGAGGGCACCGAGATGTGCATGCCCGGCGATAACGTGGACATGAAGGTGGAGCTGATCACCCCCATCGCCATCGAGAAGGGCCTGCGTTTCG
>CAJKDY010000014.1 GCA_905198835.1 uncultured Eubacteriales bacterium
AAGGAACAAAGCACTCTTTACGCTGCTTTGCCCAAGATTGCAGGCCATCGTCTTTCAGCTCGTCCATAATCTCAACGCTGGAAATCAGCTCTCCACGTTGGATCATTTCGTCAAGGGCCTCCCAGATATGGGCAAAGGATTTTTTTGCCATATTATAGTTTTGTGCAGCGTTTATAAGAGCACAGGCATCAATTACATAGACCGTTTTCATGTAAACATCACCGCCCGTTCTATATTACCGATGTGCTTACTGTTCACGTTAAGCGTCTTGCACATTTCACCATAAGTCAGTTTCCCGTTTGCATGAGCATTCAGGATCGCCCTTGGGAAGAGATAACCCTGCTGATTCAAATATTTCACATAGAAATGAACAGGGATGTTTTTCCCCCTGCGACTCTGCTCGATAAGCTCACGATTGGCCTCAAATTCGTCATTCAGTATTTTATATATCTTGATATACATTGACTTCCGAATAGAGCCAAGTTCATACAAACGTCGAAGAACGACTACGGAGCTTACACCGAACTTGTCCCCAACTGCCTGCAAACTCACGGATGACCATTCGTCGTATTTTGCAAAAATCTTTTTTGCAATTTCAAGGAATGGTTTTTTGGGCAAGAGAGTTGCAGCGGCAATGTTGTCACAAATCTTCTCTTCTTCGTCGTTCCTTTCGTCAAAATCAATTCTACATAGAGAAGAGGACCTGCGGACAAGATGTGCCAATTCATGGAACAGGGAGAACACTTTAGCTCGTTCAAAATCCCTGTTGTTTATTGCAATTATGGGGCAGGTATCATAACAAATCGATAGTCCGCGCATTTCATTCAAAGAAACGCCAGAAATCTGAGAAACGGCAATACCTCTGTGTTCAAATGCACTACGGAAATAGTTGAAAGCGTTGTTTTTATATGCACTCTTAGTTTTAAAAGGGAGCTGAACACCGAGAAAACCTCTTAATTCGTCTGCAATATCATCAACCGTTTTGTCTGGCGTAAATGTTGGTAATGGATAGTTTCCTATCTCATCGGTATCTGCAAACTCAAGGAGTTTTTCTCTGTTAGATGTGATGCGTCCAATCTCACTCCAGAGCTCATAGCTTGTTTCACAGTATACGGTGCCATTCATTGTGCGCCTATCGGTGTACTTCTTTACACGTTTCTCAGGCGGCTCGCTGAGGTAGAAGCAAGCAAGAGGCACCTTATACAAAGCAGCAAGCTTTTTAGCTTCGTTGATTGACGGAAGGTCAGATCCGTTTTCCCAGGCAATCAGCTGTTCAGCTGAGATACCACTTAAATAAACCGCAGCTTCTTCGGGAACAGAAAATGGAGTCTCTCCCCGTGCCCATATAAGCATTTCTTTATTGACATAAGCGTAGTTTTTTGCCGGCATCAGATCACCTCCCACATAACAGTATCTGACATAACTATATCACGAAGTCTATAAAAAGGCTATTATTATTTGCTATTATCCAAACTTTTGACATCCTTGTGTACCTACCCCTGCGGAGTTACAATATAGGTAGGAGGACAACCCATTCATTTTTATAGGAGGTAGCCGCTATGATCGTTCTCAAAATCCTTGCCGCCCCTGTGGTGGTGGCACTCACCCTCTTGGCCGCCGTGGTGTCGTTCCTGTTCTGCGTGGCGGGTGCGGTATGCGTGGTGGGCTGCGTGGTGCTGACCCTGTTGGCCGTGGTGCTGTTCATCGGAGGCCAGACGCTGGGCGGGGCTGTGTTCCTTGTGCTGGCGTTCCTTGTTTCCCCCTATGGCATCCCGGCAATCGCTGACTGGCTGGTGGATCGGCTCTATTCGCTCAACTACGCCCTGCGGGACTTCATTACCGGCTGATACCTCGGGACAACTTGTCCCAAAGTAGCAATGGTATAGGATTTGACATTGTTCTCATAAAGTATTAAACTTTATAAAAATGACAAAATGGGAGGGCTTTGAATGGGAGTTAAGCCACACGTTATATTGTTTTTAGATATTCTCGGTTATAAAAATATGATTGCGTCAGCAACTAATGAAAACGATTATTTAGATAGTGTTCACTCCCTCATGACATTGTTGTCAAAATACATTGAAACATATACTCAAGAGGTTGACAAAAAATCAGAACATCCATTAAATCTTTCAAGATTTAAGTCAATGATATTTTCCGATAACATTTTATTTTTCGCTCCATATGACTCAGAAATAGATATGCTAAATTTGGCAAATAATCTTGTATATGGCCTGAGCCAATTTCTATTCCAGTACACAAAAAGTAAAATTTTCTTTAGAGGAGCTATCACGGCAGGGCAACTTTTTTACGACGAAAAGTTACATTTTGTTTTTGGAACAGGTTTGATCCGAGCTTATGAGTTAGAGAGCAATGTCGCAATATACCCTCGCATTGTTATTGATACTTGTCTAAAGCCATCACCTATACTTGTTGGATGGGCTCAAGATGTAGATGGAATTTGGTATGCTGACTATCTAACATTAGGCCATGCTCTGCTGTGTGATGATCATGGTGAGGGGCCACTAATGTCACAAGAGGTATTTCTTTCTCATATAGGCGACCATAAAGATGCAATCTGCTTTGCGTTGGAAAAGTACAAAACAAATGACAGGATTTATCAGAAATATGGGTGGCTTGCCAGTTATTTCAACCGTTTTTGCAGAGGTGTAGGTTTACCAGATTTGATTATTGATATAGAACGGCGGTAGGAACGTAACGTCCTACCGCCGTTCCTTTATAGTTTCACAATCCCCGCCAGCTTTTTCAGCAGATCGGAGAGCGGCCCCCATAGCTTTGCATAGTCCTGTTGCAAGCCCTTGATGTCCTCGGCGTACACCCCGCCGTAGGTGTTGGCCTGGATCGCCACCTGATTGAGATTGTTGGAGCACCGCCGCTGGAGGGAGACGAGCTCCCTCACCGGGGATAAATCAACCTGGAGCACATAGCCGTTAAGGGCCATCTTCCGCATATAGGCCCCCATATTGCGAATACCCGCCTCGGCCATGCGGCCCTGGATGGCGGCCAGCTCCTCCTGGGACACCATGACATGAAGGTGGACGGGCCGCCGCCTGTTCTTTGTCACCGTTCCTCCCGCCCGGACTGGCCGGGAGCGTCGGGGCTCTGGTGTTCCTGGGCCAGCTTTTGGGCCTGGGCCATCTGCTCGGCTATGGGGAGGGTTTTCACCTCCGGCAAGCGGGGATTATCACGGGAGGGCCGGAGCTCATAGTCGGAAATATCCTTCTCGGTGAGGGGGCGGGTGTAGGTCAAGTACCCCCAGGCCAGGAACGCCTCGCCCTCTATGGGAATACGCTTGTCAAAGTTGACGATCTCATCTGGGGCGTTGAGGGGCGGTCTGGGGAACGTCCCGATGTCCACGGGCCGCTGGGTGGAGTAATACTTATAAAGGCCGGGGACTTCGGCGTGCTTGACTTCCACCCGATAGAGCCGCTGGTAGTTCCGTACCCGGTCTAAAAAGTCCTTTTCCGCTGCCGCCCGGTCATTTCCATAATGCCCCCACTCATACTGCCGGACACCCTTTTGATCGTCATAGCTGGCCCAGGTCACATAGCGCATGGGGGCCGTGGGGTGCTCCCCCAGGGCAAAGCCCCGGCCATTCTCCAGCATAACAGCCTTTAAGATTTTATAGCCTTGGTTTATATCCATATGATACCTCCTATCTGTCCCCCAGGTCAGGGACGGATTTTTTGTGTGCTTGGGTCTGCCGGGTCATCGTGCCAGCGGCCTCCATTTGTGCGGGAATGGGCGGACGGGTGTTTTCCGCAGAGGGCCGGAGCCCAAACCGGGCCGCTGTATCAGAAGAAAGGGGCTCCATGTACCAGAGCTCCCCCCAGGCAGAAAACGCCCCGCCCTCCACGGGTCGCTGTTTGTGGTAATTCAGAAAGGCCACGGGCATATTCCCCTTGGGGCGGGGAAAGGTGTCCCCGGTGGGCGGCGTTTCCGATACCCGGTAATAGCGGTAATAGTCCTCCATACTACCTGTCCCCCCGGTCAGGAGCGGGCCGCTGGTTGTAGGGCTGGAGAGCGGAAATGCTGCCGCCGCCCTCCGGCCTGATGAAGTCGATCCGATCCGCCGCATAGATGGCGTTCCGGGTGAGTTGCCTCTGCCACGCCCCCTGGCAGGGGGCCCAGCGAAAACCGCCGCTTTTCAGTTGCCGCCGCTGTTCCTCAGTGGGCTTCTCGTCAAAGAACAGTTGCAGACGGTTTTCCTCCTCGTTGATTTTAGCTTCGCCGCCGGGGAACGTCCAGCCTGCAAATTCAGAGCGGTTTTTTAGCTCCGCAATGCGGGCCTCTACCCGGTGGATGTTGGCGTTGTTGTTGGTCAGGTGGTAGGACGGATAGGGCACCGGGTCTTTCCGCCAGTCAGCGGCCATAGACGCTTTTAGTTTTTCTACGGTCTCCGGCGTCAGGCCGGGACAGCCCTCCAGAGTTTTGTGCTTGCGGTAATAGGCATTGACCGCCTTCATGGACTCCTGGTCGGCCTTCAGGCGTTCCAGCTTGGCCTCCAGCTTTTCCACCACCTGGGGATCGTCGGCGCTGATCCCGCCCATGCCCGTGGAGCGTATCTTATCCAAAAGCCCCTGGATCTCCATAAACTCGCCCATGTTCTTGTCGGCGGCGGCGTTCTGCCGCTGCTTGGCCCTGACAGGAAAGTTGGAGCCCCCGGAGATCAGGATAGAGGGCACACGGGCGGCAATGGCATGGCTGGCGTTAAGGTTTTCGGCCAGCTTGCGGGCATAGCGATCCACCAGGGCGTCGATCTTGTCATGGTACATGGGGTCAACACGCTTTTTCTGCGCTTCTCCCAGGGCCACAGCCTCATCCACCATCGCCCGGTACTGCGCCGTAGCCGAGCCGGGATTATAGTCGGAAAAGCTGTTCATTTCCTTGGCCCGCCTTGCGGTGCCCTCCTGGATCGGATAATAGTTCGGCATGATTGCCTCCTTTCGCCCCGCTTCGGGACAAGTTGTCCCAAAGTGGGGGCCTCAAAATGTGGAACACAATATGAAAAAAGCGGGGTGGGGTGTAAAAACATACACCCCACCCCAAAAATCGCTTTTAGACCCGTTGCGGCGCAATGGGTTTGGAACGCTAATTTTCCACAGGCCAGCCCCGGATTTTCCTCATGTGCGCCCGCTTCTGATTGCGGAGGGCTACCCGGCGGCAAGCCTCGGAGCAGTAGCGGCGGCGCCCATCCGTGGGAATGGGCCGCCCACAGATGGGACAGGGCCGCAGTTGGCGAGGGGTGTTCAATGCCGCCTCCAGCCCAGGATCAAGGGGTAGCACCGACTCCCGGAAGTAGCGGCAATAGGCTCCCGTCCAGCATTTCTCCAGCATATAGCAGGGGCAGTCCAAGGGCAGACAGCCATAGTCCCGGTCATAGTTGGCACACCACCTCGTCACCAGGGATCGGATAGTGGCCTTTTCTTCACGGGTCAATTCCCGTTGTTCCATCGCCTCACCTCCCGGCGTGGTTGAGCTTTTCCCGATAGCAGAACACACAGGCGATCCCTTTCCAGTAGGGGCACCCGTGGCATTTCGTACCCTCCGGGGCCGGGGCGGGGCTGGGCGGTAGGTTGAGGTAGGACGGCTCTTTCATCAGGGCCTCATAGGGACTGTTGGTGAAGTTCATTCCTCGCCTTCACCGTCCTCCTCCCAGGCGGGAACGTCCAGGCCATCATCAGCATCCTCAAACTCCGGCTCCACGGGATAGTCCTCCAGCCCGGCGGCGGCCTGGTGCTTGGGGCGGTAGATTTTGAAATACCACCCAGCCCCGCCGCCCACGGCTACCACGGCCAGGGCCACAAGGAGCGTGGTCGGGTCAAAGCTGGCCCCCGGCTTGGCGTCCGGCTCCGGGGTGGTCGTGGGCTCCGGGCTTGGCCCCGGCGTAGCCGTGGGAGCGGGAGCGGGGGTGTTGGGCTTGACCGTCTCGCCCTTGGCCTGGGCCAGAGCCATCAGGTCATCCACCGTCACAGCGTTGAGGAAGTAGACGTTATCCCCGTTGCGCTGGCGGTCAATGACGAGGTAAAAAACCTCCTCGTCCGCCGTAGTGATGGTGAAAAATTCCTTGCCCTCCTTATCGGTGGCGTTGTCCGTTACCGTCCCCGTCCCGTCAGGGGTCAGGGGATTGGCAGGGTCAAGGCCGGGCCAGTCCAGGCCGCCCGTACCATCGGGGGCGGGATCTGTGGGCTGGGCGGTGGCGGCGGGATCATCCACCGGCTCCACGGCCAGGGCCGGGAGCATCGTGCCACACAAAAGAACGACGGCGCACAGCGCCGCCGTCAGAAAGCGGAATTTTCTCATTCCTCGTTATCCTCCTTGTCAGCGGTTTTGGCGGCCTCGGCAGACTTGGGGACAACTTGTCCCGAAGTGGGGGCCTTGGCCCGGAGCTCCTGGAGCAACAGAGGCAACTCCTCCAAAGAGATTTTCATGCCCCGCACGATGTCCACGATCTCGCTGTTTTCCAGTTCCACCCGCCGGGCCTCCAGCTCTTTGAGCTTGGCTTGGCCCTCGGCAACCTTGGCCCTGGTCTTTGCAATCTCGGCCTCCAGCTTGGCCGTTTTGCTTGTCGCCATAGTAAACCTCCTTTAAGGCAAGCGTCCGTAGGCGAAGAAATGGGCTTGCCAGTAGCTTGTATTCAGATTTACGTATTGTATGGGGTCGCCGCAATGGAGCATCCAGCCGTCCCCCACATAGAGCCCGCAATGGGTCACGCCGGGAGCGTCAAACGTCCCGGTGAAAAAGACTATATCGCCGGGGCGGGGTGAGCGGGTCGGGGTGCAGATGTTATAAAGTCCCGTGGCCCCCAGCCGCCCGATGTTCCAGCCGCTTTGATTTGCCACCCAGGAGATAAAGCCGGAGCAGTCAAAGGACGTAGCCGGACTGCTACCGCCCCACACATAGGGATAGCCCAGGTACTTCTCCGCCTCGGTGAACAGAGCGGCAAAGGTGGGGTCGGCCAGATACCCCTCCGGCACCTCATGGGGAGCGGGCGGGTTGGTGATGTACTTGTCCACATAGTCGGACGAGGGAAACAGGTCTGGCCGATTGCCCAGGGACGCCATATAGAGGGCATACCGGGATAGCTGATCCTCTCCCATCATGTAGACGGGCAAATGGGACAGGTTGGCGTTTTCCAGGGTGACGGTGCAGATGTAGTAGCTGTACGGCACTCTTACCCGGTGGGTGTTGCCCTCGGCGTCTGTTTGGAGCTCCGTGGTGTACCGGGTTTCCCGGCGCACCGACTCGGTGAGGGTGTACTGGCGGTCAAAGAGGGTTTGTAGGTCGCCTTCCACGTCCGCCAGCGTCCACTCCCCATCGTGGAGGGCGGACAGGATAGAGAGCAACACATAGGGGGCGTGTTCGATTTCGTCCAGGTCGTAGTGATATTCGTCATAGCTGTGGGTGGCCTCATAGTTGTCAAGCCAAGCTTGCAGGTCGGCCTCCAGCCCCGCATAAGCGGCCTCGGCCCCGGTCAGATCGGCGTCCTGGGCCGGATAGGTGGACGCCGCCACCCCGCCGGAGACACCGTTTCCAACGGCCACAAGGGAGGTCGTGCAGGACTGGAGCACGATCAGGAGCAGAAAACAGAGCAGAACAACGACCACCCCCAGCGGGTGACGCCGGACAAGCCCGACCACGGCCCGGCCCAGCGCCTCCGTGACCGTGACCGTTCCCTTGGCGGCCTGGGCGCTTTTCTTGGCGGCCTCCCTCGCTTGCTTTTGGTATCGCTTACGCCGTTGCCGCTTTTGCCATAGTTTGGAAAGGCCCTTTTTGTCCAGCTCCTGGTGTTCCAGCTTGGCCTGTTGGAAGTGATATGTGCCCTTGGCCTTTTCGTAGCGCACCTCCGCCCGATGGACAGCCTTGGCTGGATGGTTGCGTATGCGCTGCTTGGTCGAGTGTAGGGCCTTTCGGCCTATGACCTCCCCCACAAGCTCGGAGCGGTGGGCAGCCTCCACCCCCACATTCTCATGCTCGGACTCGTAGATTTTGGCGTGGACATAGCTGTGGACTGTCCGGCCAGCGAAAGCCGCTGACCGCTTGACCGGGCCGGGAGCCTTGACGGGCTTCTGCCTGTCCAGCTTGCCCTGTGCCTTTTCCAGCTTGCCCTCCCGCCGCTCCATGCGGAGCTTGCTGGCCTTTACACCCTTATCCTCGGCGGCAGGGGGAGGGCCGTCCCCTTGCGCCGCTTCTCCGTGGGGCGGGGCCTCCTGGCCCTTGACCTCCGGGGCCGCCTTCACCCTGGCCCGCCGCTTCCATTGCGGGACTCCCTGGGAAGTGCTCTCGCCGGGAACAGGGGCCTCGGCCTTGTGGTGGAGCTTGTCGGTTGGGCCATCACGCAGAACGGACGCCCGGTCATGGAGCTTATCGGCGGGGGTAGCGGGAGCCTCCACCTGACTGCCGGACTTTGGGACAACTTGTCCCGAAGTGACTGACCGGGGCTCGTTCTGGACAAAGGTACTGCCAGCAGATACAGCGGCCTGGGCCGCCCGCTTCATGTGATTTTTGGCGGGAGCGGGGGCCTGGGGAGCAGGCGGCGTATCGGCGGCGCTCTCCATCGGCGGGCCCTCCGGCTGGGTGACGGCCTGGGGCCGCTCCCCATGTTCCAGAGAGCCCGCCGCTTTTTCCGGGGCGGTTGCCTTGACCTGGGCCAGACGGCCCGCTGTCTTTCGCCATGTACCTTTGGCCGTGGCCTGGGGCTGTAAGGGCTCCGGCTCCGCTTTTTCAAAACGGAGGGGTGTTTGGGTCTGCTCCTGGCGGGGTGCTTTTCCCTTACGCTCCGGCGTCATCTTTCAAGTCCTCCGGGCGGGTGGTGAGCAGGTCATAGATCTCACCCTTGGGGAAACGGTCAACAAAGGGGATCGTCACCGCCCCATAGAACAGTAGGCCCTCGCCGGGGTTGCTTTGGGTGATGTAGGATAGCTGGTGTTCGCTGATACCCAGCTTTTGGGCCAGGATCGCCCGGTCACTCTGCGCTTGGGCCAGGAGTATCATAAAGTCGGTGTTGTCCAGAATGGCCTCGATCTCCCGGCTGGCCAAAAGGTCTTTGACATTCTGCGTCAGCGCCGAGGGAACGCACCCCTTTTTGCGGAGCATTTTCCACACCGCCACAAAGTAGCTGGCGGTGAGGGGGTCACGGAGCAGAATATGGAACTCGTCAAAGTAGCACCATGTCGCCGCTCCCGTGGCAAAGTTGGTGTTGACCGCCTCGGTGACAAATTCGTTGGTGATGTGCATAGCGATCTTTCGCAGGTTTTCTCCCATACCTTTGAGCACCACGCACACCACACGGGAATTGAGGTTGACGTTGGTTTGGTGGTTAAAGAGGTTGAGGGAGCCGGTGCAGTAGAGCTCCAGAGCCGTCGCCACCCGCTGGGCCTCCGGCTCCGGCTGTTTCAAAAGCTCTTGATACAGGTCTTGGAGCAGGGGCATTTCCCCGGAGCCCAGCCCCAGGGCAAGCTCCCGGTAGACCTGTCTCACACAACGGTCAATGACCGTCTTTTCGATGGGTTGCAGGCCGTCCTTGCCGCCCACCACCAGCTCACACAGGGACAGGAGGAAGTCGGCCTTCATGGAAAGGGGGCTCTCGTCCCCGGCCACGTCGATCTGAATGTCCATGGGGTTGATGTGGTTGGGGCTGTCCGGGGAAATCTCAATGACCTGGCCGCCCAACCGTTTTACCAGCGGGGCATATTCTCCCATGGGGTCTACGATCACGATTTTATCTCTGGTAGCCAGGAACACATTGATGATTTCCCGCTTGGCCGAAAAACTTTTCCCTGATCCAGTCGAGCCCAGGTAGAGCCCATTGGCGGACTTTAGCTTTTTGCGGTCAGCCATGATGACGTTGTGGGAGAGGGCGTTCATGCCGTAGTAGAGGGACTGGCCGCCCATGCGGAGCTCACGGGTAATAAAGGGTACAAAGATGGCCGTGGAGCTGGTGGTCATGCCCCGCTGTATCTGTACCTCATTGCGGCCCAGGGCCAGGGAGGACACATAGCCCTGTTCCTGCTGCCAGTCCAGCCGCCGCAGGGCGCAGTTGTACTTTTGGGCAATGCCGGACACGGTGAACACGTCATTTTCCAGCCGCTCCTTGTTGGGGGCCAGATTGACCACCGTAAAGGTGAGCAGAAGCATCCGCTCATTGCGGGACTGGAGGTCGGCCAGGAGCTCCGCCGCATCCTTGGAGAATGTGGCGAGGTCAGGGGGCAGAATGTCCGGGTCATACCCGGCTCGGATGGCCTTTTTCTGCTCCTCAACTTTCATGCGGTCAATGTCGCTGACCTTGCCCTTGATGGTCTTTATGGCCTTGGACTGGTCAACCGTCTGGACGTGCATGGTGACGGTGAGCTCAGCGTCCAGCTCCAGGATCTCCCGCAAGAGCCTATCCGAAAGCTCCGACGCCAGGATTTGCAGAAAGGACGCCGCCCCCCAATAGTTGCCCACCCGGAACGTCCGGGGCTGGGTGAAGTCAAAGCCGTCCAGCGGGGCCACGGCCTCCTTTGTCCCCAGGCCATTCTTCACCACGTCGGCCCAGGAGAAACGGAACGGCTCACGCCGGGGGCCAGGGTGGGTCTGGCCGTAGAGCACCGCCAGCCGCTCCTTGCCGTCCAACGGCTGGGACTCCACTCCCAACCGCTTGAAATTGCCGATCACATCGGCCTCCACCCGCTCCAGCCGGGGGCGGGCCGCCGCCAGATCGTCGGCGGGAACGCCAAAGGTGATGTACTTGGCCCGGTCTATGCCGTTGTTGCTCTTGGCGATCTGGCTCGTCAGCATATCGGTGAACTCGCCACGGATACTGTCAAAGTCATCATGGGCCGGAGGAATATTGATGGCATACCGCCCGGTGGAGTGAGCCCTGCGGTTGACAAAGGAAAGCTGGAACGGAATAGAGCTATCGAAATAGTTGAGAAATGCGCTCCAGCCGTTGAAGATGATCGACTGATCCTCCGTGGACGCCACGGAGTAGTTGATGTCCTCATAGGCCAGGGTCTTGGTGAACAGGTTGCCGGGGAGCTGACACACCCCATCCGGGAGCATACGCACATAGGGGATGGTCTTTTGAGCAGACAGGGCCGCCCGGCTCCGGCTACGCCTTGCGCCGTTTGTTACCCCTCGGCTTGGGGCCTTTTTTGCCTTTTGCAAGGGATACCTCCTTTCCCGTAAACGGGGAATAGATATTCTCAGTCATATAGGGGCGGCGTCCGGGCCGCAGAAAGCGGGCCCGGACGTAGTGCCCGACCACCAACTCCATTGGCTGGCCGTTCTTCTCATACATAGCCAGCAGAAAGGCCGGGAGCATGATGACCAGCATAAGGAGCAAAGCCACCGTGTTGCCGATGGCATTTTTGGTGAGCAGATAGAGCGGGATGCCCAGGGCCGCCCCGCCGCCAAAGCAGACGATCTGCCGCTTGGTCAAGCCAAACGCCAGCTTGGTCTTGATCTTGGACAGGTCGTTGGGGACGTTCACATAGGCCATTTACTCTCCTTTCCCGCCCCCGGCCACCGCCGCCTGTGCCTGGGCAATGCGCTCCAGAGCAGGGGCATAGATGGCCGGGGCCGTTTCAAAACAGATAAAGCGGCGGCTCGTGTTGATGGCGGCCACCGCCGTTGTGCCGGAGCCAGCGCAGATGTCAGCCACCACCTGGCCCTTGTTGGTATAGGTCTTTATCAGATACTCGCACAGGTCAACCGGCTTTTGGGTGGGATGGACGGTATGCGCCACAGTCTGGAACGAAAGCAAGTTCCCCGGAAACCGCCGTCCATCCTCAGAGCCGCTGCCAGAACGGACAAATTTTCCGTAGTTGGGGCTCTGGTCACGCTGGGACGTGATTTTCTTATAGGGCTTGCCTTTCTCAAATTGCGGATTGTATGTCGGGAGCTTTTGGTAAAACACCAAAATATTCTCCGTCTTTTTCAGCGGGGCTCGGCGGGCGTTGAGAAAGCCCGTTGACCTTGCCTTGACCCATACCCACTCATAGCGGAGCATGGGGAGGTTGGACGCTCCCAGTACCTTGTCATAGGGGCATTGAGCAAAAAAGAGGGCGGCCCCGTCCGGCTTGACCGCCCACCGCACCGCCTCCCACAACTCCTCCAGGGGCAAAGGCACATCCCAATAGTTTTTGGTCGTGCCATAAGGCGGATCAGTCAAAAGCATATCCACCGAATGACGGGGCAGGGACAACAGACCCTTGATCCCGTCCATAAGATAGAGCCCGTCCAGCTTCGGGACAACTTGTCCCGAAGTCTCAGCGCCCATCCCGGCCCTCCTTGGCCTTGGGCGGGGTGGGCCGCTCGGCGTTCTGCTTTTCTGCCGCCTTTGCCGCCCTTGCCATCTGCTCCTTGATGGGGGCAGGGGCGGGCTGAGCCAGCACCGCATCGGCTCTGGCCCGGAGCGCCTCCACCGCCCGGCCATAGGCGTCCACCGCCAGAGCGTCAAGTTGGGCCTGTAACTCCTGGTCATTGATCCGGGCGGTGGCCCGGTAGCCGCTCCGGGTAGTGGCGTCGGGCTTGCTGGGAGCGCCCAGGAAAACGCCGTTTTTGCCGTTGACCACCTTGAAGTCGTCCACGACCATGCCGCCGATATTGACAGACGCAAAGCCCAGGAGCTTGCCCTGGGGAGCGATGGGCCGCACAGACACCTCAATGGGAATGGGGGCGGCCTCCAGGTTTTTCTCCACCCGGAGCTTTACCGCCTCGTCAATGCTGATACCCTGGGCCTGGGCCAGCTCCTCAATGGGAGCGTCGAAGATCAGGCGGCGCATTTCCTCCAGAGCCGCCTCGTCCACAGCAGGGGCCTGGGCCGCCGCTGTCTGAGTAGTCGCCATAGGATTTTCCTCCATTTCAATTTAGTGAGCACCAAAAATGCTCTTGGCAATGCCGCCCGTTTTGAACAGCATAAAAGCGAGTAGTACCGTATATCCCACGGTGCCCCAGATGGCCCCGATGGGGTCGCCGCTGACGGCGATACCCTGAACGAGTACCGCATAGATTGCCACGCAGACGAGGATCAAAAGCCCCTGAAAGCCCACGGCAAACAGGGACTTGATGTAGTTCTGGCCCATAGCTCCCAGCTCACGGTTGGAAAGGGTCGCCACAGGGATGGGGGCAAGGCTGGTCAGCAGATAGATCTCCAGCATCCGCCCATAGCTGATAATGAAGATCACAATGCCGAGTATCTTTAGCGTCAGGCCCACCACCAGAGACTGTATGAACAGCCCCAGCAGAGGGCCAATGTCCATGCCCTCAAGGGTCGTTTCCAGCGTTGCCAGCATATCCGCCGAGACGTTGGTAGAGCCGCTTATCAGCCCCGCCGCACGATTTATCACGCTCTGGGACACGTCAAAGACGGCCATGACGATATTGAAAGTGTTGGACAGAATGAGCACAGCCACCCCGGTCTTGAACATCCACTTGAAAAATATCCAGGTGTCGATGTCGTGTAGGTTGTTGCGGTCTATGAGTAGTTGGATCAACTCGTAGGTCGCCACAAAGGTCAGAATGACTCCGGCAATCGGGAGGATCACCGTTTCCGAAAGATTGCGTATCAGGGAGAACACCCCGGCGTTCCATGCCGCCGGGGTAGTCCCCACCTGTGCCGCAATCTCCCCAACTTGCGTATTCACGCTGTCAAAAAGGCCCTCCAGGTTGCCCATGATACCGTCAACCAGGAGCTCCTTCAGCCAGTCGGTGATCCAGTCGGTGAGAAAGCCCATTTGCCGCCACCCTTAAAACAGGCTGGACAGCAGGGGGATGAGGGTCGTGCCGATGACGATGATACCGCCGCCAGCCATGAGCTGCTTCATGCCCTGGCTTTTAGACCCGGGATTATCCGAGCCATAGCCCTCCAGCAGATTGACCGCTCCCCACACGCCCAGACCAGCGCCCAGGGCGATGACCAGAGTTTTCAGAGTGGTAATGGCAGAAGCGAAAAAAGTCATATATGCCTCCATTTCTCCGGGAAGTCCCGGACACAAAAATACCGCCGTTTCCGGCGGTGGTGGCTTTGGGACAAGTTGTCCCAAACTTTAGGGGTAGGCGTCCGGGTCGTCGATGTCGTCATAGTTGAGGATGTCCTCGTCCTCGTCTACGGACTCACCGTTCAGCCCATCCACCTCGTACACGGTGTATTCCTCCAGGGGATCTAACCGATTCATGCGCCGCTTGATGAGCTTGGAGAGGTCAAAGAAGTTGCGCTTTTTATCGGCCTCCGCTGTGTGCTTGTAGTTGGGGTGCTCCTTTAGGTCATACTTGCGGGAGTAGAACGGAGGCAAGCCCCGCAGTTGCAAGATACACCTATCGCCGGGCATGGTGGCAAGCTCGGCGGGGGTCATAAGTTCCCGGCCCAGCCGTTGGGTGTTCAGATTGTAGCTCTCGCTCTGGCCCTTGGAGCGGCCCTCGGTCTGCATAGAAATTGTGGCCTTGCCCAGCCAATTCTCGGATATTTCCTTGATGGTGCTGGACTCCCGGCCACCCAGGAAGATCACGCTGTCCATATTGCCCAGGATGGTTTCAGCGTTGTCCTTGTAGATGGCCTTACATTGCGCCAACTGCTGGTAGAACAGACACAGGCTCACCTCACGGGAACGAATGACGGCCACCAGCTTTTCCAGATTTGGCACCTGGCCCGTGTTGGCCGCCTCGTCCCATAGCACACGCACATGATGGGGCAAGCGTCCCCCGTGTACGTTGTCCGCTCGCTCACAAAGGAGGTTGAACATCTGCGAAAAGGCCAGGGCCACAAGGAAGTTATAGGTCGGCGTGGTGTCCGAAATGAGGAAGAATACCACCGTTTTCCTGTCTCCAATGCGGTCAAGGCCCAGCTCGTCATAGCCCATGATCTCCCGGAGCTGGGGTATGTCAAACGGGGCCAGCCGAGCCCCGCAGGAAATGAGGATAGATTTTGCCGTCTTGCCGCTGGCCAGCTTGTATTTCTTGTACTGCTTGACAGCGAAACAATCCGGCTTGCGCTTCTCCAGCCCCTTGAACATATAGTCCACGGCGTTCATAAAGTTTTCGTCGTTTTCCTTGACCTCCATGCCGCCGATCATATCCACCAGCGTATTGAGGTTTTTGTCCTCCGGGGCTCCCTCAAAGATGATGTAGGCAATGAGGGCGCAATATAAGAGCGTCTCGGCCTTCGTCCAGAATGGGTCGCTCTCCTTGCCCTCGCCCTTGGTGTTGGCTATGAGGGTATCCACAAATTTCAGAATGTCGGCCTCGTTGCGGATGTAGGCCAAGGGGTTGTAGTGCATGGACTTGGAAAAGTCAATGGTGTTGAACACTTTGACCTTATAGCCCTGGCGCTGGAGAAAGGCCCCGCATTGCTCCAGCGTACCCCCCTTCGGGTTTTGTCAATAAGGATAGAGAAAAAAGTAAATTATTTTTATGAGGTTACAACATCGGATTGAATAAGGCGCAGTACCTTGTCGGTAAAGGTTTCCCGGCTGGTCTGGCTGAAATGGAAATAAATATCAAAGGTCGTACCGCCAACGGTCTTTACCATATCGGGTGGCGGTACGTCCGGGGCGGGTGAAGCGTTGCCGCCCGCCATCACGGGCAGGGGGATGGCCTTGCCCTCTCTGCTGGTGCTGTCGCTCCCCTCCGGGGCGGGGATGGTGCTGGTGATCGTCATGCTGGGGTCGTAGGTCATAGGCTCTCCTTTCATCATTCATCAAAGTTAATCCACGTGAGCGCCATTTTGCCGCCCACGTTGGAGTGGGGGAAGGGGAATGTATTAGTCCCCCTTTGAGGACTGTCCACAAGCCCCCTGATTGCAAGGCTTTTCAGCCTCTAAATGTCCACGCCTGCGGCGTTCCCGTTCGCTGGCAGCTTTCTTTCTCCGGCGCACATTGGCGGCGCACTCGTCACAGTATTTGCCCCGATTGGAGCGCGGCACGAACATCGCCCCGCACTCGGCACAGGGCCGCGCCTGTCCTCGGTGGAGCAAGGCGGCACACAACCCCTTGTCTGTTGGCAGGACGGCGGCGCGGAACCATTTACAGACCAGGGAATAGGTGATACTCTGGACGCAGACACAAGGCTCCCAGCCGTCATCAAGAGCAAGACAGTTGCCGCCGTCATAATTGCAGCAGTCATGCACCAGCCGCCGGACGGCTCGGTACTGCTGGTAGGTCAGTCGGGGAATGCCGTTCACCGCTCCACCTCCCGGCGTTTCTGCTGGGTCTGCTCCTGCTGGTGTATGGCAGCATCGGCGTTCCGCTTCACCTGTTGAAGCCGCCGCAAATCGTCTTGGATAGGCTTGTACTGCTCATACTCGGCTGTGTACTCCTGGTGAAGCCTCGCCTGTTCCTGTTCCCACGCATGAACGGGGATTTTACCAGCAGGGGAACGGTGCTTGTCCAGCTTCCGGCGGGCCATGTGGAACGTCCTCAACTCGTTCTCATGCTCCCTCTCGAATTTTTCCCGCTTGCCCTTCCACTTGATACCCTGCAACTCGTCATAGACGGGCTTGGTGTCTCGGTAGAGGTCAACAAGGCGAAGCAGTTCCTTCAATTCGTTCAGACGGTCACGCTTCGCTTTCATGGATGTGTTGATGGCCTCCGTTCGTTCACTCTGGGCGGCGATATGGGTCTCTAAATCTTCCAGCGTAGCGATGCCCCTCTCGGTCAGAAAATTGATGGCCTCGGCAAAACCTTTAAGATTTCCAATCCTGGCGTTGCGGCTCCATGCTCCGGCGTTCCGGCCCTCATAGTAGTCGGTCAGCAGGGCGGCAAGGGTCGGGGCCTGGGGCTTGCTCAATTCTTCTTTTATGGCCTTAATCCAATCCGTCAGGCCGGCGATTTTCTTCCGAATATCCCGCAGAATGTTGTTGGCCTTTTTTATCCAGCGGTTCAGATCGCCCTTGTCGGTGGGGATGCCCTTGGCCTCCATCTGGCGGACGGCCACGCCCTCATGGACGGTGGGCAGCAGGTCAAGGCCCTGACGCTCATAGGAGCGGTGGTCGATGCGGCAGGTCAGCCCCTTTTCCTCAAACTTGGCGTTCACCATAGCGGCCCACGCCTCCCGCCAATGTTCCAGTGTTTCCGGGCTTCCCCAGTCGGTAGTGGGAACAGCGTCAAAGAGGGGCTTGCCGTCCTCTCCCATAATGCGGTTCCCGTCCTCGTCCAGACGGTAGCGGCGGCGCTGCTTGCACCCCCATTTGCCGTCTGGCTCAATGGGCCGGATGGGGCAGAGAACATGAAAGTGCGGGTTAGGAATACCGCCGTCCTCCTTGTCCGGCTGGTGGATGGCAAAGTCGGCAATCATGCCCCGGCCCACAAGCTGCTCCGAAACAAATTGCCTTGCAAGAGCGATGTTTTCCTCCAATGAAAACTCGTTCTGCAAGGCAATGTCAAAGCTATATGCAAGCTGGGCTTTCTTGCCGCGCTCGGCCTTCTCCACGGCGTTCCAGAGGGTGGCGCGGTCTTGGTACTGGTTGGGGGCCTGGGGCGGCAGGAGAATGTCTGTGCAGACCACGCCGCCCTTGTGGGTGTAGTCGCTGACCTCGCCATAGTATTCGCTATACAATTTCTCCCCGGCTCGGTAGGCGGCGGACGTGACAACAGACTGTCCCGCGCTCCGTTTGACCTGGGTAACGTGGAGATGGAACAGGGCCAATTATCCGCTTTCCTGCTGGTCAGTGGCTTGGCTCACCAGGGCGGCAACTTCCGGCAGGGAAAAGACCTTTTCCATCAAAAGAAAAAAGGCCCTTTCGCTCATGCCGCGCACCTCCGGGGCGATACTCTCCACCGCTCCGCCACGGGTGATAAGTCGGTGGTTTCGCTTCTTCCTTTCGCCTTGGGTGTAGTAGCGGATGCGGTTCTCATACCGCTGGCCTCTGTGCTGGTACTGCTCCAACTTAGCGGTGGCCTCAGCATACTCTTTCTCTAATTCTTCGCGTGACTTGTCCATCGTGTTTGACCTCCTTCTTGGCAAAACAAAAGACCGTCTACCTGCTGTGTCGGGTAAACGGTCAAGGGTAACGGTATTCGGTTTTAGCCTCGCTGGAAAGGTGCAGACGCAGAGCGGATGTACCTTTCCAGCGAGGGCGCAGGGATAGCCGCAAAGCGGCGCAAGGGGCGCAGCCCCTTGTACGGAGCGGAGCGACGCAAACGGCCCGGACTTTCGGAAGTCCGGGCCGTAGCCTCGCAGAGCGCACGATACATGGTCGCAGACCATGTATAGAAGTGCGCCCTTTGTTCCAAAGGGATTTTATAAGTCCATCATTGATGGGAGAATTTTGTTGAACATATGGCGCACCTTATCAATCCGGGTGTTTGGGCGGCGTGGCTGAAAAACTGGTTCGCCGCTGGCGATTTGATACCCCTTCAATTCTGTTAAACAAACGCTTCTCCCGTTTGTATAAAAGGTGAGGTCATTGCGGTACTCTTGCACACAGCGGGCAGGGATTTCGCCAGTAAAAATCACCTCGCTGTTTTTAACCTGGGTCGTTTCAATACTCGCGCAATATTTTGGTGCGTCATGATAAGCTCTGGAGAGATATTCCTGCGGCGCATAGAGTGTAAAAGAAAGATATGGTTCCAATAGCTGCGTCCCCGCCTTTTTCAACACCTGCTCCAATACAATAGGTGCCAATGACCGAAAGTCTGCGGGAGTGCTGACCGGACTATAATAAAGCCCATACTCAAAACAGATTTTACAGTCCGTTACCTTCCATCCATACACGCCTTGTTCCAGACCGTAGCGGATACCATCCAATACAGCGTTTTGAAAACTCTGATTCAAGTATCCAACGGAAACTTTGCTCTCATACTGCACTCCGGTGCCAAGGGGGAGAGGGGTGACGGACAGCCCGATGGACGCCCAGAATGGATTGGGCGGCACTTCGATATGAATGGTGTGACTTACCGCTTTCAATGGCCTCTCCATATAGATGACGGTAGGTTCTTTTGCAGTTGTGTTGAGCTGATATTTTTCCACCAGAAGATCAGAGATAATTTCCAATTGTACCCGGCCCAAAAAGGAGAGAATGATCTCATGGGTCACAGCGTCTACTTCATAGCGCAGAAGCGGGTCGGTATCCGCAATTTCTGTCAAGGCGTTTAACAAGCGTTCCCTCTGTTCTGGTTTCTCTGGTGCAATTGTTGTCCGCAGCAAAGGGAGAGGATTGTCGCTCCACGTTTCACGGGGCAGCAGCAGTTTGTTTCCCAGCACATCATTCAGCCGCAAACTGTCGCAGGGTACAATGACGATCTCGCCCGCATGGGCAATCTCTGTTCGGACAATCTCACCCTTTGAGGGGATACGCATTTCCGTAATTTTCAGTTTTTCTTTCCCTGCCAAGGCTACGGAATCCCGCAAATGAAGCGTACCGCTATACAACCGCAGATAGGCAAGGCGTTGGCTCTGGTTTGCGTACTCAACTTTGAACACAGTTCCGCACAATTCAGAGCTGTTCTGCCCGGTGGGTGATTGGAATGTATCTGTGACCGCTTCAATGAGTTGTCGGATTCCCAAGTTTACCTTGGCACTGCCATGATAGACCGGAAACAGAGAGACGCTTTGGATTCTCCTGTTTTCCTCCCGCAGAAGTTCTTCTTTGTCCATTGGTTCTCCGGCAATATATTTCTCCAACAATTCATCACAGTCCGCAATCACGGTATCCCAATTCTCCAGCCCCATGTTTTCCATGATGGATATATCCGGGGAAAGCTGCACGTTCTGCTTAATAATCATATTTGCGGAGAGCTTATCTCGGATAGACTGATACACACCTGGCAGGTCAATCCCGTCCTGGTCGATTTTGTTAATAAAGATAACAGTTGGGATTTTCATTACTTGCAGAGCATGAAACAGAATACGGGTCTGCGCCTGAACGCCGTCTTTTGCAGAAACAACCAAAATCGCTCCGTCAAGAATGGCAAGGGAGCGATAGACCTCCGCTAAGAAATCCATATGCCCAGGAGTATCCACAATGTTGACCTTACAATCGTGCCACTGAAAGGAAGTGACCGCCGTTTGAATGGTGATTCCACGCTGCCGCTCTAAAAACATGGTGTCCGTTCTCGTTGTTCCCTGATCCACACTGCCGGGCGCCTCGATTGCTCCGCTGGTATATAACAGGCTCTCCGTCAAGGTCGTCTTACCTGCGTCTACATGAGCAAGAATGCCAATATTGATGATTTTCATATGATTGTCCTCCATACAAGGCCCAGAAGGGCGCAAAAATCCCCAGCGACAAATACTTTTACCGCTGGGGATGATAGGTAGGACACACATGAAAACTGCGGCCAAGGCTGGCCGTTGTCTATCACGATATGAAATGAAAAGGCAAAAGTATTCTTAAATTGGGTACAAAAACCAAGCCCTCTCCTTGAGGACGTTTGTCTTTGTTCCCATTATCAAATTTTATTTAAGAATACCTTGCCGCATATTGATAAACTCCTTTGCTTGGATTTTTATAGTATAGCATATCAAATTCCCAAAAGCAACCCTGTTAAGATAAATTTTTTCTGTCACTGCACCTCCATATCTCTCTCGTGTATACGCCATACGCAACTCTTTTCAAAAAAGAAGTGGACGCGCTGGCAAAGCTGTGGTAGAATGAAACGAAAGAAGGTGAGGATGGTGGAGCTCAAAACGACAATCGCCCAGGGACTGCACGTCACAGATGACAGCGCGGGTTATGATGCCGCCTGTAAGCGTGTCCTGTCTGAAAAGGCAATCCTGGCGCGGATTATGAAGTCCTGCCTGGAAGAATACAAGGATTGCGATGTCAATGATATTGCCGAGAAGTACATTGAGGGCCAACCCCAGGTGTCCGCCGTCCCGGTGCTGCCGGACGAGGGTGGCACAGTCATCAGCGGCATGGACACCGAGGACAAATCGGTGCGCGAGGGGACAGTCACCTATGACATTCGCTTCCGCGCCATCGTTCCCGACTCCGAGGAACAAATTGCCCTCATCATCAACGTGGAGGCCCAGAACGATTTTTACCCCGGCTATCCGCTGATAAAGCGTGGCATATACTACTGTTGCCGCATGATTTCTTCCCAGTACGGCAGGGAGTTCACTGGCTCCCATTATGAGAAAATCAAGAAGGTCTACTCCATCTGGATTTGCATGAAACCGCCGCAGTATCGAGAGAACACCATTACCCGGTATCGGCTGGTGGAAGAATATCTGGTCGGCGAGGGCAAAGAACCCATCAGGAATTATGATTTGCTGTCCATCATCATGCTGTGCCTTGGCGGGCCGGATGGGTCAAATTATGACGGCGTATTGCGGATGCTGGATGTGCTTCTCTCCAACGAAACCAGCGAGGCGGAAAAGCGGAAAATTTTGCAGGACGATTACGACATTCAAATGACGCAGACAATGGAAAGGGAGGTGTCGGTCATGTGTAATTTGAGCAAGGGCGTTGAGGAAAAAGGCGTTGCTAAAGGTATCTTGTCCTCTATCAAAAACCTCATGGAAACGATGGGGCTGACCATTGAACAGGCTATGGCGGCGCTGAAAGTCCCGGAGGGCGAACGTCAGAAATATATGGATTTGCTGGAACGGCAGTAATGACAAAAACGCCACGGACTATCGTTGTCCCTGGCGTTTTCTGTATCTACGTTAGCTGACTTGAGCAGCTTCGGCTTCTGCCTGTTTCTTCCTGTGGTAGTTCTCCCGCCTCGCGGCAAGCATACGTTCATACCGGGCCTGGGCTTCGGGATCTCCGGCGGCAGCGTCCGCATACATTTTCTGACGGGACTTCTTTACCGCTTCTGACTGTTGCGCTCTCTGCTGCGCCAACTCTGCCGCCGCTACCGGGTCGGTTTCGGCGCGGGCTTTCAAATCCTGCAAAGCCGCCTTTTTCCGATTGCGATGGGCTTCCAGCCGTTCCGCTTCTTCTAGGGTGAGAGGCAAACCTGCCTCGGCACATCTGGCAAGTTCTTTCAACGTCCGCTGTTGGGGCTTCGGGGGCTGTGCGGACTTCTGCCTGTCACGCCACGCTTTGTGCTGCTCGGCTTTCTTCTGGCGGTGCGCCGCAAGCCGCTCCGCTTCCTCCGGGGTGAGATCGGCTCCATCCAGCTTGGCGAGTTCCTTCAGTGAGCGTTTGCGAGGCTTCTCTGGCTGACTGGCCTTTTTCTTGTCGCGTTGCTTCTGCTGATAGGCCCGATTGCGCTCTAACCGCCGTTCTTCCTCCGCCTGTTCCTCCGGGGTCAACAGGCCCGCCCGCTTCCTCGCGGTAAACTCCCGGCGCTCCTGCTTGTACCTCTCATACCGAACCTGGGCAAGCACCTGGGAGCGTTCCTCTTTCTCTGCCTGTTCCTCCTGCTGGCGGCGTTCTTCCTCCTGCTCCATCGGGGTCACAATGTCGGCGGGAACCTCAAACGCGCCAATGAAATTGAAATAGAAATCTAACCGCTGACGGCGCTGCTTTCCCCGTCCGTTGCCCTCATGGACAACGATTTTCTCGATAAACTCATTGAGAATGGGCGTAGTCAGTTCCGAAAAATCGGTGTACCGCTTGGCAAGGTCGATAAACTCCGTCATTCTCACCCGGTCGGCGTTCCAGTTGTCCAGCAAGCCCTGCCACTCCGTCATGGAGGCTTCCAGCGCGGCCTGTTCCTCGTCATACTCGGCAAGGAGACGGCTGAAATGCTTATCCGGCAGCTTGCCCGTGGCGTTGGCCTCGTACAGCTTCTTCACCAGTCCGTCCAGTTCGGCGTGGCGCTTCTTCGCCTGGACAATCTGTTTCCGGCAATCCTTGACTGCTTCCTCCTGGCGCAGACTGGATGCCTTTCGAACCCGCTGAACAAACTCCTGCTCGTTGTTGCGGACATACCAGCTTATCCGCTGGATGGCGGAGAGGATCGCCGCTTCCAGCTTTTGCGTGGCAACATAGTGAATGGTGCAATCCTCCATAGGTGCCCGGTATCTGGAACAGGTGAAAGCATCGTCAATGTACTTGCCTTGGACAAGACTGTTGTGGTGGGTCAGCTTTGCGCCGCAGTCGGCACAGTAGAGCAGTCCGGTTAAACGGTTAGGGGCATTACTCCGCTTGGGTGTCCGGCGCTTGGTTTCCCGCAAACGCTGAACATTGTGCCACGTTTCTTCGTCAATGATGGCGGGGACGGCTCCCTCAAATACAAATTGTTCCTCTGGCATTGTCCTGCGGGTGCTTTTAGTCTTGTAGTTCTCACAGACAGTCTTGCCCAGCACCTTGCGCCCCAGGTACTCCGGCCTTTTAAGAATATAACCCAGGGTGGTGGCAGACCATGCGTAGGGGTCGCGGTAGCTGTTGGCTCGAACAGGACAGCCGATACGCTTCCAGTGTTCGGAAGGGATGGGGATTTGCTCGGCCCGCAGCGTTCGGGCGATGCCGTTGACGCTCTGACCGTCCATGACCATCTGAAAGATGCGGCGCACAACGGCGGCAGCTTCCTCGTCGATCACCCACTCGCCCTTTTCTTCTTTTGAGGCGAGATAGCCATAGGGGACGGCCCCCGAACAGCGCAGGCCCTTTTCCATTCTGGACTTGAAAACGGTCTTGATTTTGCGGCTGGTGTCAGCAACGTACCACTCATTTATCACATCCCGGAAGATGGACATAATATCAAATCCATTGGCGGTGTCCAGGTTGTCATTGGCGGCGATAAAGCGGACGTTGTACTCGTCAAAGGTGCGTTTGAGCAAGCCGACCTCCACCACGTCACGGCCTATTCTGCTCTGGTCTTTGACAATGACGGTAGCCACATTTCCGGCCCGTATCTCGTCCACCATAGCGTCCAGGCCGGGCCGCTTGAAGGTCGTTCCCCGCACCCCGTCATCGGTGAAGTGGCGGACATTAGTGAAGCCATTTTTTCGGGCGTAGTCCTCCAGGATGCGCTTTTGATTTTCTACGGACACGCTCTCGTCAGACCGCCCATCGTCGTGAGATAACCTTTCGTACAATGCTGTGATTTTACCCTTTTGCTCCTGCTTCCTCATGTGTGTAACCTCCTGTTTTGTATTTTCACGACCTTTCTATCCTTATTATAGTGACCCTTTGGGGTCTACCACCACATAGGAGGAATGAGCCTGTAAAAGTTGGGGGGTCAGCCAAAAGCGGGTCTTGCCGGAGCCGCTGGAGCCGATGACGCAACAATTCAGGTTGCGGGCGTTGGCCGGGATTTTGGGCCGGGTGTTCATGGTGAGGAACTCCGTCCCGGTGAGAATGACGTTATTCTGGAAAACCGGGTCGGTAAAGGGTTTGATGTCCTTCTCCGTACCCCACCGGGCCGAGCCATATTCCACATCCCTCCGATACTTCTTTGCGTTTTGGGTCTTGCAGTAGACAAGGAGCCGGATTGCCACCATTCCCACAAGGCCAATGAGCCAGTCGGCTCCATTGAGCCCAGGGGCCGGGTCTTGAAAGGCAGGGCCGATGGTCTGCCCCATGCCCACCAGCTTTAGGAGGAAGTTGGCCCCAGCCGCCAGACGGTAGGCCGTCCCCAGCTTGAGAAAGGCCCAGCCAGCGAACAGATAGGGCAAGTTGGGGAGTAGATATTTTTTCAGCTTATCTGTCCTCACGCTCCACCTCCCGATCCCGCTCTTTCCGGGGCTGACGGCGCACACGCTCCGCTGCCAGGGCCAGCCGCTCCCGAATGGGTCGCCGGGTCTTGCCCCTGAGCACCCGCCGGGAATACTCGGAAAAGCAAGCGGTGATGGCGTCTGCCTGTCCCGACTTGAAGAACAGCAGATACTTACCGTCCCCGCCTTTGTAAAAGGCATAGTCCACATTCCAGCGGCGGGCCACCCGGTCAAAGTCCTTGGGAGCGTCCACCGGGAGACTGGACGTAGCCACGCCCTGCTTCATAAGCTGGGCCACAGTCTGCTTGCCATGTGGCGTTTGCCGGGCCAGCCGTTCCCGCTGGATCTGTCTGCCCGCCTTTTGGAGAGCCTGGGCCAGCACACGGGCCGTCACCTTGCTTGCGTTGATAGACAAGGCCACCGTCCGGCGGGACACATCTTCATCAACCAGGTTTTTTACACCTCCATACAGGATTTTCGTTCAACCCAATCCCCCCGCCCTTGCCCATTCTTGGGCAAGGGAGCGGCTCTGGAGGATATACCCCCGTCCCGCCGCTGGGGATAGCACAGCCGAGCCAGTCCGTCAAGGGCAAGCCGCCGCAAGCGGCGGTGCTACGCACCCTTGACGGCCAGTCCCGCCTGTGCTTTTAATACGGCGGCGACGGGGGATATACCACCAGAGCCTTCAAGGTCAAGGGCAAAGAAAAACCTTGGGACAAATTGTCTCAAGGTCGGTTTACTTCTTATTCCAGGACTCTCCAGCCTCAGCGGGGCGGGCCACATGGCCGGTGGCCGCCTCCAGGATGGTGTAATAGGCCCAATGCCGGGTGGAGACGTCGGGGAAAGTGACCAGCTTCCGCAGGTTGGCCTTGATATAGTCCCTGTCGGCCTCCCGGCCCAGGAGCCGATTGACCACCGTGACCGCCTCGGCCCTGGTGATGTTCGCCCCGCCGTAGAACAGGCCGTCGCTGTACCCGTTGATCCAGCCACGGGCCGCCGCCGTCTGGATGTACCGGGCGGCCCAATAGCCCTCGGCCACATCGTCAAAGCTCTTGTACTGCTCCATGAGGTCGGGGGCACCGTCCCCATAGACGGAGAAGAAACGAGTCGCCATCGTTACAAACTCGGCTCGGCTGATAAGCTCGTCCCCGGCAAAGGTGCCGTTGCCCCGGCCATAGGTCACACCGTAGCTGGTGAGATACCGAGCATAAGGGCCATACCATGCCCCGGCGGGAATATCGGAATAGGCGGCGTAGGTGGTGGGATAGATATGCTCCCCCTTGCGCTGGGCCAGGAGCCGGGCAAAGATAGCGGCGGCCTCTCCACGGGTCATATTGTCCTCCGGGCCAAAGTTGCCGTTGTCATAGCCCACGATATAGGCCCCATGCTCCTGAGCCTCCACGGGCATGGCCGGGACGGTGAGGACGCCGCCTTTGTCGGTCTGGCCCTCCTCACGCTGGCCCAGATCGGCCTTGACGATGACGGTCAAGCCCTCCTGGGGGGTCTGCTTGTGATTGGTGACAGTAACGGTGATCCTGTTGTCCTCATCCATATCCACCTTCCGGGGCAGGGTGACGGTGATACTGCCCGTCTTGCCGATGGACACGTCAGCGCCCACAATGGGACGAGTTGTCTCAAAGTCCGTCACCTTTACGGTGAGGGTGTGCCTATCCCGGTCAGCATCCTGCCAGCCCACGGTGGCCTTGCCGTCCCCGTTGGTGATGGTGCTGCCCTGGGGGACGGTGATTTTCCCGGCCCGGTCAGTGGTGTCGGCGGCATAGTTGTCGTTCTTGTCGGTGACAGCCACGGCCAGAGCGGAAACGGCGGAGCCGTCCCTGACGAGCCGGACGGTGATGGTGGTCTGGTCGTTATAGTCCAGCAGACGGCGGGCGGGCAGGAGGACGGTCAGGCCGTCCTTTTTGTCCAGCACCACCTCGGCCCCGGAAACGGGCTGCCGGGTATCGGTGTCGGTCACGGTGACAAGGTAGCCGTCCACCACGGCCTCGCCGTGGGTGTCGGTGGTGGCCGTCATATAGAGTTTCTCAATGACCGCCGTTTCCAGCACCTTCTTACAGACCGTACATTCTTTATGCTTCTGCCCCTGGGCGTAGGTGGTGGCCGCCTTGTCCACAATCCAGTCCCCGGCCTTATGCCCGGTGGGGTTGGTGTAGTCGCTCTTGTAGCTGTCTCCACAGGCGGCGCAAGTGTAGGTGGTAAAGCCCATCTTCTCACAGGTGGGGGCCGTCACCGTGGCCTTGTAGCTGTGGCCCAGGGGCTTTTTCAGCACCGCCCCACAATCCGCACAGACCTGGGGCTGGGTGCAGGTAGCGGCGGGGCCGGAGGTGTGCCCAGCGGCGCTCTGGGCCTCCAGATAGGTGTCGTTACAACGGGTACACTTGTGCTCCATGACCCCCTCCCCGGTACAGGTGGCGGTGGTGATGGGCGTCCCAGCGTCCCAATCGTGGCCCAAGGGCTGGGTGGGGTCGATCTCATAGGCGCTGTCACAGTCAGCACAGGCAATAACCGTCTTACCACCCTCCAGACAGGTGGGAGGGATGACGGTTTTTTCATAGGTGTGACCGATGGGGCCAGCCAGCACCACGCCGCAGACGGTACAGACCTGGGCCTGGGTGCAAGTGGCGGCGGGGCCGGGGGTATGCCCGGCGGCGCTGTCGGCGGCCAAATAGTGGGCGTCACAGCGGGTACAGCGGTACTCGGTCACGCCGTCCCCGGTACAGTTGGAGACAGTCACAGCCGTGCCGCCGTCCCAGGCGTGCCCCAGGGCGGCCATATAGCCGATGGTCTTACTTTCCCCGCAGTTCTTACAGCGGCGGGTGATCGTTCCCTCCGTCTGGCAAGTGGCGGGGGTAACGATCTCGTCATAGTCGTGGCCGTTGGCGGGAATGGCCTCCAGAGTAGTAGCGGAACAGCGGGTACAGCGGTGCTCTTTCACCCCGTCCGTGGTGCAGGTGGCGGGGGTGATAACCGTGCCCAAGTCCCAGCTATGGCCCAGGGGCTCGGTGTAGGCGTCGGTGTAGCTGTCTCCGCAATGGGTACAACGGTAGGTCGTCCTGCCGCCTGTGGTACAGGTGGCCGTGGTGGTATCGGCAATGTAGTTATGGATGGCACCGTTACCGCCGAAGGTAGTGGCGTTAAGGGTCGTCCCGCAGACGGTACAGGTGTCGGGCTGGCCGCAAATGTCAGACTTGCCTGGGGTGTGCCCGGTGGCGGGGATGGCCTCCAGAGTGGTCACGTTGCACCTGGTACAACGGTATTCCTTGACCCCGTCCGTGGTACAAGTAGCAGGGGTGATGACCTTGCCCAAGTCCCAGGTGTGGCCCAAGGGCTCAATGTAGGCGTCGGTGTAGCTGTCTCCGCAGAAAGTACAACGGTAGGTAGTTCTGCCGCTGGTCATACAGGTGGCGGGGGTGGTGGTGGCGATATACTGATGGGCGGCCCGGTCAGCAACGCTAAGAATGTGTCGCTCCCCGCAGATGGAGCACTCCTCGGCCTCGTAGCCGGAGCTGGTGCAGGTGGCGGGGACGGAAAAGAGGTTATAAGAGTGGGCCACCGCAGGGATTTCAAAGGTGTTGACCTGACCACAGCGGGTACAGATGTGGGCCGCCTTTCCGGGGACGCCGCAGCTCGCCTCCCGAACGGTCACATCCTGCCAGCTATGGCCCAGGGCGGCGGTATAGTCCCGGTTTTCCGTGGCTCCGCAGACGGTACAGAGGTAACGGTTATAGCCCAGGCTGGTGCAGGTGGCGGGCACGGTACTGACCAGGGCATAGCTGTGCTTGGGACACTCCAGGAGATTAGCGGGCGGCTCGTTGGGCTCCTGGGGGCGGAGCTGGACATAGGCCACGCCGTTTTCCGTCATGCTCTGGCCGCCGTAGGTGTAGGTGATCTCATAGTAGACGGTGTACTCCCCGGCCTCGGTATAGTTGGGGGCGGAGGTCAGGGTGCAACTGTTGGCGGTGTTGCCATAGCGGATGGCGGTGGACACGCCAGCGTCGGAGAGGTCGGAAACGGTGACGGTATGGGGCCGCCCGTCTGCCACGCCGTAGTAGCTGGAAATAACGGCCTTGGCCGCCAGATACCCGGTATGGGAGTAGCCGCAATCGGCGCAAGTCTCGACCTCCACAAAACGCTGGTTGGCAAGCTGGGTCTGGACGGCGGATGTAAGGTCATGCCGTTCCAGCTTGGAAACGGTAGCCGAGAGGGTGCCAAAGCAGAAGATACAATAATCTCCGCTCTTGGTGGTCTTGGTGTGGTAGCGGCTGTCGGCGCACTCATAGGAAACGGACTCCGGGATGTTCTGGAAAAACTCAGTGGCGCAATCGTTCAGCCGATAAATGCTCTTGTTATAGCAGTAGGCCGTCATGCCCATGTTGCTGTTGATGGTTCCGCAGGTTTCACAAACGGCCTTTGTCCAATGGTAGCCGGTATAGTAGGCGTCCACGCCGGGAGTGCCGTCCAGGATATAGCCCCGGCCCTGCTCGTCCACGGTAGTCCCGTCCGAGTACATCACATTCCGGCTCAGGGCCGAGGCCCCGTCCCGACTATACTCCGGCGTCCGATAGACGGCAAAAATCGTGTCCTTGTTGCAATCGCAACAATGGAACGTCTCACGGCTCACGATGGCGTTGGAGTCCAACTCATTCGTCCGATTGCTGGACGTGACCCACCGCTCGGCGGGGTCATAGTAACCCAGCCCCTGGGCGGCAAAGGCGGTGGGGAGCATACCCAGGCACAGGGCCAGGGCAAGAAACAGGGCAATGGCCCTGCGGTGTTTACATATGTTCAAAACAAGACCTCCTTAAAATAATGACCTTGGGACAAGTTGTCTCAAGGTCAGGAACGCTCGGCGGACTTGGGGGGCTTGCCCTTCTCCGGGGGCTGCTTGGCCTTCCAGTCCTCCAACAGAGCGATGATCTGGTCTTTCATCTGGCGGGGGGTGGCGGTATCGCCAAAATATTTGTTGAGCTCGGCGCTGTTGATAATCACGTTATCTACCTCCTTCTTGGGCTGGCTTAAAATGCCGTCGATCACGTCCCCGGTGAGCTGGCCCTTGTTTTCCAACTCCCGGAGCTTCTGCGCTTGGGCCAGAGAGGGGTAAACACCCTCACCCTCCATAGAGACAAGAACGGCTTGCTGGTGCTTCTTGGTGAGGTAGGAGAGCTCCACGGCGGGCATAAAGCCCATCTTCTTGGCCTGGGGGGTGAGCCCATCCACAAGGCTCTGAAATTCGGGGATCAGGTGATTGAGCCGGATATACCGCATGACCTTTTTATAGTTCATGCCGTGGGCCTCGCCCACGATCTCCACAGAACGCTTGCCCCGATCCCCGGCGGCAACGCCCTCCAGCCGCCCGCCCTGGTGCTTGATGTCCTCTACCTCCAGAGCCAGGAGAGCGGCAAGCTCGGTAGGCAGGGGTTCGCCCCGCTGCTTGTTGCTGTCCCGCATTTCCTTGACGGCCTCATGGTCGTCCATGTCCCGGATAATACAGGGGATCTCCTCCAGCCCGGCCAGTTCGCTGGCCCGGTGGCGGCAATGGCCCGCAATGATCTCGTAGCCGTTGCCGTCCTTTTCCGGGCGGACGGTGGCCGGGGTGAACACGCCCTGCTCCTTGATGGATGCCGTGAGCTCCTTCATCCGGGGCTGGCTGTCGATAACCTTAAAGGGGTGGGCCCCAAAGGTGTGGAACGGGTGGAGCTCGGAGAGTTTCAGGTAAACGATCTTTCCCTTATCCACCGGGCGGGGTGGCTCCTCCGGGGCAGGGGGCTTTTTGCCCGGGGGCGTCTGCGCCGGAGCCGCCTTGCCGCCCTTGTCACCTTGGGACAACTTGTCTCCCTTATCCCCGCCGGGGAAGTTTACCACCTTTTTGGGCGGCTCCTTGGGCTTGCCATCCTTGGCGGACTTTCCTTTATCCTGGGTGGGCTTGTCGCCCTTGGTGGGGCCGTCCTTTCCGGGGGTGGGCTTGTCGCCCTTGGCGGGGCCATCCTTGCCCTGGGGAGCTTTGGGCGGCTCCTTGTGAACAGGGCCAGCGGCCACCTCCGGCCCCGGTGCCTTTTCCGGGGTGGGGACAGCTTGGGCCGGGCCCGATTTTTTGGTTTCGTCTGCCATCTTGAAAATACCTCCTTTGTCATGGCATGAAAAAAGCCGGGCTTACCGGGCCCGACGAACAGAGTAACAAAACCTCCTTCATTATGAAATTATAGAAAAACGCCGCCCGTAGTCTTGTTTGGGCGGCGTCAATCATCAAAATTTATTGCTTGCATATCAAGCTCGGATATATTAGAATTATGGAAAGAATAGCGGGTAATTTTAGGTGCAGAGTGCAAATTAGGTGTGAAAACCTCTTGTTGACTGCCAGCAAACCGTTGGTATAACTGACTTTCTTCAAGTCCTATAATTACACTCCGACCATGGGTGAGTCCTTATAGGACTCACCTTTTTATATCTTCCTCAAATCGCAAAGTTTTTTCGACTTTGACCTTTATCTTGCTTGGTGGATATGCTATGATAGTTAAAAGTCTCGTAGATATTGCTGAAAGGAAAATTACAATGATAAACTACAAAATTATTTGCCGTTATATTGCAATACTCACTTTAGCAATTATCTTCATCCTTCTATCTGCTTGTGGGCAGAAAACTGCGGTTAAAGTTAATCAAGAGTTTGATGAGCAGAACCGGGTCATAAAAGAGACTACTTTTATTCGAGGACAGTTTTTTGATACAGTAACTTATCAATATGCTTCTAATGGCGACTGTATTCGAGAAAATCACTACAATGCAGAGGATCTTTTGATATACTATCTTATCTTTGATTATGACGAGAAAGGGCAACAGATTAGGCGCACTCAATACCAGGATGATGAGATGTTTGTTGAAACTACTATGGAATATGATATCAACGGGCGCATGACACGTTCAGATGATCTGACATACCAAGGTGGAAAGTCGTATTGTCTCTATTTCTATGATGAGAATGGTGTCTTGGCGGAGAGTAAAACATATTCAGTATATTCTGACGGGGACTGCCTTACTTATGTAGATAAATACGACGCAAATGGGAACCAGATAAGTTCTTCGCATTATGTTACAAGCGGGGCTCTGGACTATACAAAAAAATGGGAGTATGATACCAACGGCAATGTGAAGAAGGTCACTGAATACGATAGGGATGGCAATATAATGACCTCTCAGACGTATTGATATGACTTCCGACAAGTAAATTCTATGCCAGGAAAAAACTGTGTTTAGTTGCATCTTGAAAGTGAATGAGTTATTAAAATCGAGTTTCTTTAGTTCCTATAATTACACTCCGACCACGTGAAAAGCCTTGGAGCTTTAAAGCTCCAAGGCTTTCCTCTTTTTTGGAACTGCTTGCTTTCGGCCACATGGCAACACTCTGGCACTGCCGGGCCGGCCTACTCGATCCGGGTTAGGAGCCGGGCCATGGCGGAGACCCATTTCAGGTCGTCGTCGGTGAGTTGGAGTTGGCCGGTCTGGTTTCCCTGCAGAATGCCCGCCGCCAGCAGTTGCTCCGCGCTGGGTTGGGCCCATTTGGGGAGTTCGGAGACCGTGTGGTATACCCTCTGAGGCGGCCGTAGCCGCTCCACCTCCTCGGCCACGATCCGGCGCACCTGCTCTTCGGTCACGGAGTACTCCTCCTTTTGGTCCAAGATAGCCTGTACCTCATGGCGCAGGTGATTCATGCTCTTGCCGTGTTTGGGCAGCCACTGGCCCATGTCGGCGTGGTTGGAGCCCATGCCCGCACGGTAGCTCTCGGCGTGGTCGTTGATGGCGTCCACCCCATAGCCCAGCTCCACCGCCACAAAGACGTTCCATGCCACCAACAGCTTCCACATCCGATCAAAGTACCCCTGGTTCTTGGCCACATCGTAGCCCAACATAGTACCGCCGGCATAAGTGTGCCCGGCGGGCTCACAGACCTCCCACTGGATACGCGAGTCGTTCCAGCTTCCCCGTGTTCCCGAGCCCACTCCCCAGGGGCGCCGGTCATAGGGCATACAAAGAAGGATGCGCCCCTCGCCGGTGTGGAAATCTCCCAGGATAGCGTTAACGCCCCAGCCCGCATCGGCACGGTCCATGCGGCGGTACATCGCATCCGCGGAGGGCTGGGCTACTCCGGGGGAGTGATTGACACAGCCCCTGACCCGGATGGTCCGGCCTGCCCGGTACGCGCCATTTTTGACGGCATAGCGTACCTCCAGATGGGCTTGCGCATAGGCGATCCATTCAGCTCTGGTCATCGTCATCCTCCTCTACCCAATCCTGGATATATTCTCCCCGGCTGTCCAGTCGGAAGTAAAAGGGGCCTGTCCCGTTGCGGTGAAAGGCCTGGATGGGGGTGGACACACAAAAGCCGATCTCAGAGTCATCTTCCTTTTGGCAAGGATAGCGGCACATAGAGTGGTCGCATATGATGTTTTTCTCGGGATCGCAGAGGTAGAACCGTACCGGCTGCCCTGTTTCGGTATCTACGAGATACCCCTCCCGGCCTGCTGACAGCTTACTGAGCTCCACAGTCTCGCCCTCTTTTCATTAAGATTTCTTCTCTATCCCTATGGCCATGGAAACGGAGATAGAACTGTATCTTCCGGAAGGAGCTTGCACAGCAAGGAAGAAAGCTACTATTTGATATTTGAAAAAACTCTTGCTGACTGTCGGTAAATCATTGATGTAACAGGTTCTTTTAAGCCCTGCCATTATCGCTCCGACCAGAAAAAGCACCAGCCTATCTCTAGGCTGGTGCTTTTTCATGCGGGGCAGGTCTACTTGAGAGAGACTGGGCAGGGGATGGTGACCGCCTTGTTTTCCAAAAGGGTATAGTCGTCGGTAAAGAACCAAAGGGCGGCGACCTTGTCTACATTGGCGGCAAAGTCTTTGGGATCCTCAATGGTGGTCACCACTGTGATGGTCCCAGTGGAGCGGTCCTTGAATTTCTCGACGGAACATCGGTCGAAAAGCTCGTTGCCGTCCTTATCCAGAAAACAGACTCCGTTTCCAATGGAGCTGTAATTGGTCGTCACGGGCCCTATGGGCTTCATTTCTACGATCAGGCGGTTGCCATCGGCGACCCGGTAGGACGCAGGGGCGTAGCCGCCGTTGGTGAGAGTGGGGTCGGACCAGGGGAGAGACGACAGAGGGACCGTCGTCCTTTGGCTTATGGCGGAGGAATACCAGACCGGGATCAGCTCCAGCGTGTCCAGGTCGCTCAGGTCGCCAAAAAGCTCGTAGGGGTCTGTCAGGATCCCCGCGCTGTCGGCCCCCTTCATCGTCCAGACCCGGGCAAAGGGGATATATGCCCCGGTGTCCTTATTCCGCAAGACAAAGGAGCCGTCAAGTCCCAGTCCGTTGTTGGGATTTTTCTCATAGCGTAGGGTGAGCAGATTGCCCAGAGGGGAACGGGAGAGGGAGGCCACCTCGATCTCCATAGCCTTGCCACCCCAATATATAGAAAAGGTCACGTCAGGCGTATTCACCGACGACGAGCAGGGGCGAGAGGGGAAGACCAGGGAGAACGGATCCCATGCACCGTCCTCCTCTTTCCAAGTCCGGCCCCGCAGCTCCAGCTCCGCGCCGTCAGCGGCAGAAGAAAGCGGCGCGGTGAGCAGGCACCGCCAGGCCCCATAGACGGTGGAGGGGTCGGAGACATACTGCTGAAGCTCAAAGCTGTTGCTATAGCCTTCGGCGGAAATGACCTCTCCATTGAGCATAAGATAGAGCTCGGGCGTCCAGCGGTAGGCCGCCCAAGGGGAACTGTTATCCAGCGCCTCAAACTCCGCCTGGGTCATCAGCGGCTGCGCGTAGTGATAGGAGAAGAAGATGGTGCAGAAGTTCCCGTCTATGGCGGCCTTTTCCAGGGTAAAGGTATTCCCGCCCTCTGTTACGGCGGAGAGGCCCACATCATAGGCGTACTCCTCGTAAACTTCATTCATGCCCAGCAGGGCAAAGGCGCTTTGCTCCTTCAGACGGTCAAATACCCCCAAAAGAGCGGCGGCGCTGACGCTGACGACCATGACCGCCACCAGAGCGGCGGCCACCAGGGGCGCGCGCAGACGAAAAGTGTTCTTCTTGGTGCAAGCGGTTTCCTGCCCGCTTGGCTGAGCGGCCAGCTGGGCACGGATGCGCCGGCGGCTCTCCTCGGGCAGCGTCAAGTGTTCCGAGAGGCTCTTCCAATGTTGTTCCATATTATTCCCTCCCAAGCTGTTGTTTTAAGATGTTCCTGGCCCGGTGCAGCCGCATGGACACCGCCGACGATCCGATCTGCAGCGTCTCCGCGATCTCTTGCAGGGAATACCCCTCCAGGCAGTGGAGAAGCACTACGCTTCGGTATTTTTCCGGCAGCTCCATCACGGCCCGGAACACCTCCCGGTCCTCCGCCGGGGCCAGCAGGGCCAGCTCCTCCAGGGGCGTGTCCGCATAGTGCCTGGCTTGGCGAAGAACATCCTTGCAGTGATTGACGGTGATCTTGGCGAGAAACGCCCGTTCCTTGCCTGGGTAGAGCGTGACATCCCGCTCCAGGAGCTTGAGGAACACCGCCTGTACCGCATCCTCCGCGCCCCAGGGAGAGCGGAGATAGCCCAGGGCGATGCGGTATACCGTGTCGCTGTAGCGGTCAAAAAGCTCCAGTACGGTCTCTTGCTCCATTCTCATCCCACCTTTGCTCTTTTCGTGAGGCCTCATGGTTATAACGGCCAACCAGGACCTAACAGCACAATTTTTTCTAAAACTAGTATATATGATTTCCCCGCCGTTTCAAAGAAAGAGTTGCGGGGCCGAGACCCTTGCGGGTTAGAGGTCAAGTATGGTATAATATTTTTATCACCTTAGAGGAGGGGCAACAAATGGAGCATATTACGCTCAGCAACGGCGTCGCTATGCCTGTGATGGGGTTTGGAACATATCAGATCACGGATCTTGCTCAGTGCCAGCAGTGCGTACTGGACGCCATCGCCGCGGGCTATCGGATGATCGACACCGCTCAGGCTTACTACAATGAGGAAGCCGTGGGTGCGGCCCTGGCCCAGTGCGGCGTGGCCCGGGAGGAGCTGTTTGTGGTGACCAAGGTCCACTTCCGCAACTTTACCCCGGGCAAGTGCCGCCAGTCGGTGCTGGAGTCTCTGGAAAAGCTGAGGGTAGACTATCTGGATAGCGTGCTGCTCCACTGGCCCTTCAACGACTATTACACCGCATGGCGAGAGCTGGAGGAGCTCTATGAGGAGGGGCTGCTCCGGTCCATCGGCGTCTCTAACTTCCACGCCGACCGCCTGATCGACCTGATCAACTACAATAAGATCGCGCCCCACATCGACCAGATCGAGGCCCACCTCTTCTGCCAGCAGAAGGTGTGCCGGGAGTGGATGGATAAATACGGCGTCACCGCCATGGCCTACGCGCCCTTGGGGCAGGCCCGGCGGCAGGAGATGTACGAGCTGCCCCAGGTGGCCGGGCCTGCCCAAAAATACGGCAAGACCCCAGCCCAGGTCATGCTGCGTTTTCTCATCCAGTCTGGCTTTGTTCCCATTCCCAAAAGTGTTCACGCGGAGCGCATCAAGGAGAATGTGAAGGTGTTTGACTTTACTCTGACCGACGCTGAAATGGAAGCCCTGGGGGCGCTGGACACAGGCGTCGCCATGATCGGCAACCCGGAGAATCCCGTCCGGGCCGAGGCGGCGCTGCACTGGAAATAAAGAAACAGGAAGCGCAAGAAGCCTTGCCTTGCTTTTCTTGGAAATTCATGCTATAATTTCCCAAAAATCAAGGGCACAGGCTTGGTATTTCCCGGAATCAGGGGTGGTTGTATGCGCAGACGTAAACTCGACGAAGCAAACCCGTTGGCGCTCAGTGATAAATCTTTTCCGATCATTGAGCAGATCACCACGGGGATGCCCGGCGGTTTTTTCATCTATCACGCCGATGGCCCGGAAACGCTGATCTACGCCAACCAGGCACTGATCTGGATGTTTGGCTGTAAGGACCTGGAGGAATTTCGGGAATATACCGGTTATACCTTTCCGGGCATGCTCCACCCGGAGGATGTGGAAGCTACGGAGCGGAGCATCGAGCAGCAGATCTTTACGTCGGACAGCAACGGTCTGGACTATGTGGAATACCGCATCGTGCGCAAGGACGGTGAGATCCGTTGGATCGAGGACTACGGGTATTTCGTCCACACAGATTTCTACGGAGATATTTTTTACGTTTTCGTGGAGGACGCCACAGAGCGGCATTTGAAGGCGATCGCGGACGAGCGCATAGCCCAGCTGGCCCAGGAGCGGTTGGAGGCCTTAAAGGCGCTGGAATATGAAACGACAGCGCTGAAGCTGGTCCATGAGATCCTGCGCTCTGGCATGTGGTCTATGGAGTTTGACCAGCAGGGACAGATGGTCAGCGTGCTGTGGAGCCCCAGCTTTCGCGCGATGATCGGATACCAAGACGAGCGAGACTTTCCCAATACCTTGTCCGCCTGGTCGGACCTGATCCATCCCGAGGACCGGGATGACGTATTGAAGCAATACTACGCCGTCATTGACGACTATACCGGCAAGAGCATCTATGACGCTGAGTACCGCCTGTTGACAAAGGACCGTGGCTACCGCTGGTTCCGTGCCACGGGAAAGCTCTCCCGTAGAAAGGACGGGACGCCCATCACCTATGTGGGCATGTTTGTGGATATTACCAAGCGCAAAGAGGCCGATGAGCTGCTTCAAAAGCAGCGCGAGCTTTTGGAGGAGGCTCTGGAGAAGGCCCAGCGCGCGTCCCAGGCCAAGACCATGTTCCTCAACAATATGTCGCACGATATCCGAACGCCCATGAACGCCATCATCGGCTTTACTACGCTGGCCTATACCCATCTGGACGACCGTGAGCTTTTGCGGGACTATTTGGACAAGATCACACGCTCTTCCAACCACCTGCTGAGTCTGATCAACGATGTGCTGGACATGAGCCGCATCGAGAGCGGCAAGGTGACGATCAAGGAGACAACCTGCAGTCTGCCCCAGCTCCTGTCCGACCTTCGGCCCATGATCCAGACCGACCTCAAAAACAGGGAACTGGATTTTCACATGGACGACAGCGCCTTGATCCACCCCTATGTGATCTGCGATAAGCTGCGGCTTGATCAGGTATTGCTGAACATCTTGAGCAATGCCTTGAAGTTTACCCCATCCGGCGGCAGTATTTCTGTCATTGCCACAGAGCGGGCCGGGGAGGATGGGGATCACGCGATCTATGAATTCCGTATCCAGGATACGGGCATCGGCATGGCCCCAGAGTTTTTGGATCATATTTTTGAGCCCTTTGAGCGCGAACGCACCTCCACGGTCAGCGGGATTCAGGGCACTGGCCTGGGCATGGCCATCACCAAGAATCTGGTAGAACTGATGGGCGGCCAGATCACGGTGGAAAGCCAAAAAGGTCGGGGAAGTACCTTTATCTGCACCTTCCCATTCCATCTCAGCGAGACCGCACGGGAGGAAAAGCCACAGTGCCAGTGCATCCCCAAAAGAGCTTTCGCGTGGCGCATTCTACTGGTGGAGGATAACGAGCTGAACCGGGAGATCGCGGTGACTATCCTGGAAGAGGCCGGTTATGTGATCGACGTGGCGGAGAATGGCGCCGAAGCGGTAGAGAAGGTAAGCCGCTCGGCAGACGCGCCCTACGATCTGATCCTGATGGATATCCAAATGCCTGTTATGGACGGCATTGAGGCCACAAAGGAGATCCGGACTATGTCCGACCCGGCTTTGGCCAGCGTACCCATTGTGGCGATGACCGCCAACGCCTTTGAGGAAGACCGCCAGCGGGTCATGGCCGCCGGGATGAACGGGCATCTAGGCAAGCCGATCGATGTGAGTAAGCTGTTTGATACCATACAGAGCATTCTTGGCGGATCGTCATGACCGTGCAGCCGGTTCGACTTCCCGATCTTTCAATTCGCCCTTGCCAAGGACTGTTTCTTCTGGTATAATCAAATCACCCAAAAAGTAATGTGAAAATACAGGCATATATCGTCGTATTGCACAGCTTTTTTTGGGGGGCTGGATTATTTCATGGACCGGGAATATAAAGGAGGTCAAGTGTATGGAACCGAAATTTTTCCCTCTTCTGGACATCGGCGGCGTGCCGCTTCTGGCGGCTAAAGGCCATTTTGCCACCCGCAACAGCCACATCAACTACTTTATTGACGTGACCGCCCAGAAGTATAGCCTTAAGGGCTGTCGGGCCGTGGCCCGGGAACTGGCAAACCGGCTCCAAAACCGGTTCCAGGTGGACTCCATCCTCTGCATGGACGGCACCAGCGCCGTAGGCGCCTGCCTGGCCAGAAAGCTGACCCAGCATGGAGGGCGCTCTCTCAGCGAGGGCGACGATATGTATATCATCAAGGGCGAGCTGGACAGCAAGGGGAACTTGATTTTCCGGGACAACGCCCGGTTCATGCTGGAGGGCAAGAAGGTCCTGATCCTCATGTGCTCGCTGACCACCGGCACCACCGCGCTCCAGGGTAAGCAGAGCGTGGAGTACTATGGCGGCAGCGTGGTAGGCGTGGCCTCCATCTATGCAGCCATCCATGAGCTGGAGGGCTTGCCGGTGGTCTCGATCTTTGATACCAACACCATCAAGGATTATGCTTCCCACGCTCCTTCAGAATGCCCCATGTGCAAGGCGGGCCAGCCCATCGACGCCGTGGTCAACACCTTCGGTTTCTCCAAGATCTGACCCAAGGGCTTGACAACGCTCCTGCCAGGACGTAAAATGTTTCCAGTCGGCAGGAAGTCGGCCATGGAGCGCGGAGCGCTTCTATCTTTGAACATGTCAACGATCTCATTCATACCAAGAAGGTATGTCCACGTCCGGCGGACGTGCATACCTTCTTATTTTTTACCCAGGAGGGACCGTCATCATGTCACAAGTAAAAAAGCTCTGTATCTGCGCGCTTTGCGCCGCCCTCTGCTGCGTTTTGCCCACGGTGTTCCATGGCTTTGGCGATCAGGTAGCGGGCGTGGCTTCGCCTATGCACTTTCCCGTACTGCTGTGCGGCCTGGCTTGCGGCTGGGCCTATGGTGGCGTCTGCGGCCTGGTCGGCCCGATATTGGCTATGCTGGTAACGGGCAAGCCGGTGCCGCCGCGGCTCATCTATATGACGGCGGAGCTAATCACCTACGGCGTCCTCACCGGGCTCTTTATGAAGTACATCCGCACCGGAAAGACCTATCTGGATCTCTATCTGTCCATGGTGCCCGCTATGCTCCTTGGTCGCGTAGTGGGCGGGATCTTTGAAGCCATTTTACTGGGCAACAACTTCTTTGGCTTCTTTGTGGGCAGTTACCTGGTCAAGACCGCGCCCGGCGCGGTGGCTCAGCTCATCGTCATCCCCGCCATCTACCTGATGCTCCAGGTCGCGGGACTGCTGCCCAAGCGCTATGGGGAGACATCCGCCCTCAAGAGAGCCTGACGCTGCCTGAAATTCCCTTGATTTTTGTCCTAGAGCAGGGTAGAATAGGTAAGAGGATCAGGAGAGAAGGGCTGGACAATGAAAAACTGGAAACGATATAGCCTTGCCGTGGTAGTCGCGGCGCTGGCGGTGGTTTTGGCGGTGGTGCTGTGGCAGGCAGACCGGCCCGGCCAGCAGGGGCTGGAGCCGTCGCCCTTTACAGAGGTAGCGCCCTCGCTCACGCCTACGGCGGCTCCATCGCCCGCGTCAACTCCGGTGGCCAGCCCGCTGTCCTCGGAGACCGTCCAGCCCAACCCGGAAGCGGCGCCATCCCCCTCTGTCACGCCGGATGCGACGCCCTCGTCTGAGGAGAAGAAGACTGTCTGCACCATTGCTATCCGCTGCGATACCGTGCTGGAGGATCTGGACAGACTGGATCAGGACAAGGCGGAGCTAGTTCCTGCCGACGGGGCCTTGCTGAGCAAGACAACGCTCGACTTTTTGGACGGGGAAAGCGCCTTTGACCTTTTAAAGCGCGTCTGTCAGGACAACGGCATCCATCTGGAGTTCTCCATTACCCCGGGCTATGGCTCGGCCTATATCGAGGGCATTGGAAACCTCTATGAATTTGACTGTGGGGAGCGTTCGGGCTGGCTCTACCGGGTCAATGGTCAGGTCCCAAGCGTGGCCTGCTCAGCCTATACGCTCCAAGCAGGCGACGCGGTGGAGTTTCTCTATTCCTGCGATTGGGGTCAGGATCTGGACGGATAAAGGTTCTTCCTTCCCATAAACAAAGCCGCCAGGCAGCTTGCCCGGCGGCTTTGCTTATATATCGTTCAGCGGCCCAGCCAGTCCTCCAGCACATCGTCCAGCGAAACGGGGGAGACCCGGTTCCGGACGAGCAGGTCCAGCAGCGACGCGGCATCCTGGGCGTTGATGGTCACATGGCGTCGGCAGTGCTCTTGGCCGGTGGTGCAGTCGGTGATCATTACGCCGTAGCTTTCGCAGCGAAAGCCGTCCACATCGATATCCTCTACCAGCAGACCATACTGCCAGGGCTGTTCCACCTGGGATAGTTTACTTTCCAACAATCTCCAATCCAATACGCGCATGACGATTCCTCCTATCCTTTGCGCTTTTGTACGAAGATTGTATATGATTTTCCTGGTTTTGTCAGTCGATTAACGGCGAGGACAGAAAAAAAGATGCCCAAATTTTCCTTGGTCAAATTGGTGGATTTGTCCTAAAAGACCCTGGTCCGGCGGCAAATAGGGGTTGTGCCCGGCGGGCTTTTGTGGTATGATGAAATACGAAATTTTTTGTGCAGAAACGAGGTCGAACACCATGAAGGACCGCTATGAAAGTCCGCTGTCAGGCCGGTACGCCAGCGGGTCGATGCAGTACATATTCTCTCCGGATAAGAAGTTTTCCACCTGGCGGCGGCTGTGGGTCGCTCTGGCTCGGGGCGAGATGGAGCTGGGCCTGCCCGTTACGGCGGAGCAGGTCCAGGAACTGGAGGCCCATGTGGACGCCAAGTTCATCGACTATGATCTGGCCGCCCAAAAGGAGCGGGAGCTGCGCCATGACGTGATGGCCCACATCCACACCTACGGCGCCCAGTGTCCCAAGGCCATGCCAATCATCCACCTGGGCGCTACCAGTTGCTATGTGGGCGACAACACCGACGTGATCCTCATGCGGGAGGCACTGCTGCTGGTGCGCAAAAAGCTGGTCCGTGTCCTGGCCAGGCTGGCCGCCTTTGCGGAGAAGTATAAGGCCCTGCCCACTTTGGGCTTTACCCACTTCCAGAGTGCCCAGATGGTCACCGTGGGCAAGCGGGCCACCCTTTGGATGAACGAACTGTTGATGGACCTGGACGAGGTGGACTACCGCCTGAGCACGCTGAAGCTCCTGGGATCCAAGGGAACCACCGGCACTCAGGCCAGCTTCCTGGAACTCTTTGGTGGCGACCATGAGAAGGTGAAGGCGCTGGAGGAGAAGATCGCCCGGGAGATGGGGTTTGACAGCGTTGTGCCCGTGTCGGGCCAGACCTATTCCCGGAAGATGGACTACAACGTGCTGTCCACCCTCTCCGGCATTGCCCAGTCGGCCAGCAAGTTCGCCACCGATCTGAGGCTGCTTTGCCACTTGAAGGAGGTGGAGGAGCCTTTTGAGAAGAATCAGATCGGCTCCTCGGCCATGCCCTATAAGCGCAATCCCATGCGTTGTGAGCGTATTTGCTCCCTGGCTCGCTACGTGATGAGCGACGTGATGAATGGCGCCATCACCGCCTCCAGCCAGTGGTTTGAGCGGACCTTGGATGATTCGGCCAACAAGCGCCTCAGCGTGCCTGAGGGCTTTTTGGCGGTGGACGCCATCCTGAATATCTGGGAGAACGTGGCCAGCGGACTGATCGTCCACGAAAAGGTCATCGAAAAGCATGTCATGGAGGAGCTCCCCTTCATGGCCTCGGAGAATATCATGATGGACGCGGTGAAAAAGGGCGGCGACCGCCAGGCTCTCCATGAGCGCATCCGTGTTCTGGCCATCGAGGCGGGTAAAGTGGTCAAGGACGAGGGCAAGCCTAATGACTTGATCGACCGCATCGCGGGCGATCCCATGTTTGGTATGAGCCGTGACGAGTTGATGGCCCACATGGAACCCAGCCGGTACATTGGCCGCTGTCCCGAGCAGGTCAGCGAGTTTTTGGCGCTCTGCGTTCAGCCTGTGCTGGACAAGTATGCCGACGCCCTCTCCGGCGAGGGCGTGGCTCTGACGGTATAAGGAAAGGGGAGAGGCGCTATGGCAGAAAAAACGGTACGCCGTATCGGCGTTTTGACAAGCGGCGGAGACGCGCCGGGCATGAACGCCGTCGTCCGCTCCGTAGCCCGGACCTGTCTTCATCTGGGCATCGAGTGTATTGGCATCCGCCGGGGCTACTACGGCCTGGTGAACGGGGATGTTTTCCCCCTGGACTATGACGCCAGCAGCGGTCTGATCCGCCGGGGCGGCACCGTGCTCTACACCGCTCGCAGCAAGGACTTCCAGACCGAGGAGGGCCAGGAAAAGGCCGCTGCCACCTGTAAATTCATGGGTCTAGACGGTGTGATCGCCATTGGCGGAGACGGTACCTTCCGGGGCCTTCAGGCCCTGTCCCACACCGGCGTCAGCGTGGTAGGCATCCCCGGTACCATTGACAACGACATCGCCTGCACCTCCTACACCATCGGTTTTGACACCGCCTGCAACACCGCTATCGAGGCCATCGACCGGCTCCAGGACACCATGCAGTCCCATGAGCGTTGCTCGGTGGTGGAGGTCATGGGCCGCCACGCGGGCTATCTGGCGCTGAATGTAGCCGTGGCCTGCGGCGCATTGGCGGTGCTGATCCCAGAAAAGCCGGTGGACTTTGAAGCGGATGTGCTGGAGCCCATCCGGCGCTCCCGATTGGTCGGCCGGACCCACTTTATGATCATTGTGGCCGAAGGCGCCGGCAGCGCTTACGATGTGGCCCAGCATATCCATGAGTCTCTGGGCGTAGATACCCGGGTCACCGTTCTGGGTCATGTCCAGCGCGGCGGCTCGCCCACGGTCCAGGACCGGGTAGTGGCCACTCATATGGGCTACTACGCCGTTAATCTGCTGGCCGAGGGCAAGACCAATCGGGTGGTGGCCTTTGACGGCGAGCGCTATCTGGACTACGACATCGAAGAGGCCCTTGCCATGAAAAAGAGCATCGACGCCGGCACCTACGAGATGATCCAGCGCCTTACTGGCACCGATGCCCTCACCCGCATGGGTAGCGCCGGTCGTCTTTGAGCTCAAGACTTTTCAGGCAGCCCCATGAGGCTGCCTGAAATTTTTTACAAAAAACTATCAGAGTAGTATTGACAATCCGAAACTATCGTGGTAGTATAACAGCATAAACTATTGCAATAGTTTGGGTGAAAGGGAAGTGTTACCATGTCTGTGAAGCTCTTTGATTCCGAACTGAAGGTGATGGACGTACTCTGGCGGCAGGGGGACAAGACCGCCAAGGAGATCTCTGCCATTTTGGGCGACGCCATCGGCTGGAACGTGAACACCACCTACACCGTCATCAAGAAGTGCGTGGCCAAGGGCGCCATTGCCCGCACCGACCCCGGGTTTGTGTGCCACGCCCTCATTGCCAAGGAGGAGGTCCAGCAAGCGGAGACCGACGAGCTGATTGGCAAGCTCTTCGACGGCTCGGCGGATCAGCTCTTTGCCGCGCTGCTGGGGCGGAAGAAGCTGACGGCGGAGCAGATCGCCCGATTGAAGCAGATCGTGGACGATATGGACGAGGACACGTTATGAGTCTTTTGGATATGAGCCTGGCTGGGGGCGTTTTTATCCTGGCTGTCGTTGTCATTCGAGCTGTGGCCATCGACCATTTGCCCAAGGGGACCTTTTTGTGCCTGTGGGCGGTGGCGCTGGGCCGGCTTTTGGTGCCCTACGCGCTGCCTTCGGCCCTCAGCGTCTATTCTCTGCTAGAGCGGTTGACCCCAGCGGCGGAGCCGGTCCAAACCAGCCTGGTGCAAGGCCCGATCCTGCCGATCGCCCCTATGCCTTATGTGCCCGCGGCCACGCCCCCTGCCGTGGGGACTAAGGCGGTGGCCTCGGCGCCGATCGACTGGCCTGTCGTGGCCTGGCTGGCGGTAGCGCTGGCCTGCGCCGCCGTCTTCGCCGTCAGCTACTACCGCTGCCGCCGGGAATTTCGCTCAGCCCTGCCGGTGGACAATGCCTCGGCAAAGGCCTGGCTGGAAGCCCATCCGCTTCGTCGGAGGGTCCGGCTCCGGGTCTCTGACCGCATCACCACGCCCCTGACCTACGGCGTAGTTCGGCCTGTGATCCTCCTGCCTAAGGGCACCGACTGGACCGACGGCGAGGGGCTTTCCTATGTACTGTGCCATGAGCTATGCCATATCCGCCGCTTTGACGCGGTCACCAAGCTGCTGCTGGCGGCGGCACTGTGCCTGCACTGGTTCAACCCGGCGGTGTGGGTGATGTATGTGCTGGCCAACCGCGACCTGGAGCTGAGCTGCGACGAGGCCGTGGTGCGCCAGCTGGGCCCGGACCGCCGCCGCGCCTACGCCGCCGCTCTCATCCGCATGGAGGAGCGCCGCAGCGCTCTGGCGCCCCTTTATAATCATTTCAGCAAAAACGCCATGGAAGAAAGGATCGTTGCCATTATGAAGATTCGAAAGACCTCGCTGGCGGCGCTGCTCTTGGCTGTCACGCTGATCGTAGGCGTCACCGTCGCCTTTGCCACGACGGCCAAGCAGCCCGCGGCGCAAGAGACCGTGCCCGACCAGATCGTGGCCAGCCTGGACTATCAACCCGACGCCATTCGCTTTACCCTCCCAAAGGACCTGGCTCAGCCGGAACACCTGACCATCCACGTGTCTGGCCGTGCCCAGTATCAAGACGGCTTCAGCCGGAGCCTTCATTTCCTGGAGGGCGAGACCTGGGAAGCGGGGAAGGGCTATACCATCCCCTACGACCCAAGCTACACGGACCTTTTCCTGGACATCAGCTATCCCGGCGCTGACGACAAGCTGGTCGAGCGTAGCGTAGACCTGCTGTCCGCCGGAAAGTACGGCCTGGACAACCCCGACAAGACCACCACGGAGGTCCAGCACATCACATCCTATATGGACCCCGTGGACGGCAAGACCTATTACAGCACCGATAACGGCCAGACCTGGCAGGAGGGAGACCCCTTCACGGCCACCGGGTACGGCTTTGATGATGTGGAGTGGTGGACCGCCGAGGAATACGAGGCCTGGCTGGCAGAGCAAAAGAAGGAGCTTCAGGCTATGCTAGGCGAGCGCAGCTGGAACCCCACCGAGGGCTGGTACACCTGGGACCAGGCGCGCATCGACGCCGCCATCGCGGGGAGTGAACAGCTCCTACAGGAGATCAAGGACGGCAAAAAGGTCTCCAAGCCCACTGCTGACGGCGATACCATGATCCAGTTCAGTTATGACCCCAGGGCCATTACCTCGGTGGCCGAGATAGGGGACGCGGTGGCCCTGGGACAGTCCGACCCGGTCAGCGAGCGCGACCAAAAGGACCTGCTGGCGGAGTACGGCCCCTACGGCATCAGCTTTGACAGCGCGGGAAATATGCTCTACGAGGGCAAGGTGATCGGGCTGTTTATGGACGGCGTGGAACTGGCTGATGGCGGTTGGGCCACGCGGTATGTCTATCAAAGCGACGTGGGCGTCCAGCGGCTGATCACCGTCCGCAGCCGCAAGGACAACGGCGACGGCAGCTATGATCCCTTTGGGCCGCTGACCGGCATCCGGGCCATGACGGACAGCGAATGGGCGGCGCTGGGCAAGGTCAATGCCGGCCTGGAGGCGGTCGCCGTGGACCGTGGCAGCACTACCGAGGACAACAGCGTGGATTTCCGGGACGCCTTCAACGAGAAGTTCAAGCCTTACGGCGTCTCCTTCGTTCCCAGCGGCAGCTTTGGCAACGTCTACTGGAATGGCCAGCTGGTCAAGGTTTTTGAGGACAAGATGCCCGATGGAGGCTATCAGACCATCTCCTCCATCGACGGCGGCGAGATCAGCCTGCGGGCGGTCTACGGCGCTGATGGCAAGCTCACCGGCGTGGCCCCGTCTACCGGGAATGAGGCCCTTCGTTGGCCCTTGCCCGCTGACCAGGCCTCGGTCTCCAACGCTTTTGGCGCCAAGACCGACCCCATTTCCGGCAAGACTGCCCAGCACGCCGGTATCGACGTCACCGCCCCTTCCGGCACCTCGGTCTACGCCGCTCACAGCGGGGAGGTGGTGACCGCCGAGTTTCAGAGTAAGTACGGCAGTTGTGTCGTCCTGGACCGTGGCGACGGCGTGAGAACCCTCTACGCCCACCTGTCTGAACGGGCGGTGTCAGTGGGAGACCAGGTAGAGGCGGGGCAGACCATCGGCGCCGTGGGTTCCAGTGGTCAAGCGACGGGGCCCCATCTCCACTTTGCCCTCTATCAAGATGGCGCGGCTCAGGACCCCATGGCCTGTTTTTCTCAAAATTGACGTCCCTACTCAGGGTAATAAGAGCCTCCATCCGTCAGGATGGAGGCTCTGTTTGTTGCTCCGGCAGCAGTGATTTGATGACGGGAGCGGTGGCCTGGGCAAAGGTCCTGGCGGCAGTCAGGGCCTCGGCCAGGCTGTTGCCGTGGCCGCCTACCTCTACCAGTAGGCTGCCGGGAGAGAGATTTTGGTTATAGTGGGATTTGCGCAAAGCAATGGGCCGGGCTAAGGTAGGGGCCTTTTCGTTGAGGGCCCGCTCCAGGGTCATGGCGAAGGCCAGGTTCTGATGCCAGTTGGGGTGAGAGCCGCCATTCTCCTCGGTTCCCACCACCAGCATGACCTGGGCGCAGCCGGGCAGGTTCTCGCTGTCGGCTACCACCTTGTAGACCGTACCCTCGCTGCCCACCAGGGCGTCCCGGTGGACGTCCAGCACCACGGCAATGGAGGGGTAGGCAGCCAGATACTCCTCCACCGTGACCTTGGAGCGGGTGTAGGCGCCATTATAGTTGGGGTAGTCATGGAGGGTGCGATCGTGGAGGACGTTGAGTCCGGCCTGGGCGAAGGCCGCGGCCATCTCATCGCCCACCCGGACCACGTTGTGAGCATCGTCCAGGGTGCGGTAAGGGTCGCTTTCGGTGTAAAGGTCTTGGCCAGACTGTGTGTAGCTCTCGGTGGCGTGGGTGTGGACGATCAGGATCTGGGGGCCCTTGCCCTGGCCGGAGAGGACCACTGGCTCCTTGGCCAGGGCTTCCAGATCTACGGCCTGGCTGGTGCGGTTATAGAGGAAAACCCCGCCGGCAGAGGGATAGGCACCGTCGTTGGTCGGCAAAATGGTCTGGGCTACCACATTCTGCTCCTGACTCTGGTTCTGGGCGATGGGCGTTTCATCCTCCAGGGAAACCGGGCCGGTCGGCGTGGGCGTGGCGACAGCTTCCGGCAGGGTAGCGGGCTTATTTTCTGATGCTCTATCTGTAAAGGTTAAAACCTTGCCGTGCTGCAAATAGGGAGACTGTCCCACCAGCAGTCGTTCCCAGAGAGCCGGAGCGGTGGCGGAGGACCCGGCAAGCGTTAGATCAGCTGCCGACCCCGGGCCAGAGGCCCCCATCAGGCACCAAATGCCTGCCAGCGCCAAAAAGAGCGCCCCAAACCGCCGTGACAGCTTGGCCCATTTCACCGCTCATCGCCTCCTTCTCGCCGACAGTCTATGTCTGCCTCCATTCTCCTAGAACACAAAACCATAGGTCCGCTTCGTTTTTGTGCGGTGTAGAGGCAAAATTCACATTGCAATCTTCGGTAAAGTTTGGTATAATGTTTTAATTAAAGTATGCTATGTTGGGAGGTGTGTCCTTTTGTATCTAAAAGCACTGGAGATCCAGGGCTTTAAGTCCTTCCCGGACAAGACAGTCCTGACCTTCGGGGAGGACATCACCGCCATCGTCGGTCCCAACGGCTCGGGCAAGTCCAACATTTCCGACGCCATCCGCTGGGTCATGGGCGAGCAGTCCACCAAGGCCCTGCGGGGCACCAAGATGGAGGACGTGATCTTCGACGGTACCGCCAAACGAAAGGGCATGGGCTTTGCGGAGGTCTCGCTGGTGCTGGATAACACCAGCCACATCTTCGATCTGGAAGAGACCGAGGTCATGGTGACCCGGCGGTATTACCGCTCTGGCGAGAGCGAGTATTTCATCAACCGCCGCGCCGCCCGGCTCCGGGACATCAACGAGCTTTTCATGGACACCGGTCTTGGCCGGGAAGGCTATTCCAACATCGGCCAGGGCAAGATCGACGAGATCCTGTCCGTCAAGTCCGCCGACCGCCGTGAGGTCTTTGAGGAGGCTGCGGGCATCTCCCGCTTTCGCCACCGCAAGGAGGAGGCCGAGCGCAAGCTGGAGCGCACTGAAGAGAACCTGGTGCGCATCAAGGATAAGATCGACGAGCTGGAGCTCCAGGTAGAGCCGCTGCAAAAACAGTCGGAAAAGGCTAAAAAATTCCTCATTTTACGCGACGAGCTCCGCGGGTTGGAGATCTCCGTGTGGCTCGAACAGCTGGAAAAGATCCGCGTCAACGGCATTAAAGTTCTGAACGACTTCGACGCCGCCGTCCGGGACAAGGAGGCGGCCCAGGCCGAGTTGCAAAAGCTCTATGAGGCCGCCGAGGGCTTTGCCGCCGCCATCCGGGATAAGGACATGGAGACCGATCAGGTGCGCTTTGAGCTCTCCCGCCAGGAGACCGACGTCAGCGAGCTGGAGAGTACCGTAGCTGTTATCAAAAATCAGATCAAAAACAACATCGAAAATACCCAGCGTATCCAGCAGGAGCTGTCCCAGCAGGAGGGCCGGGCGGGCTCTATCAATGCCCAGATCGCCGAGGGACAGGCCAAGATCGAGACCATCGTGAAGGATATGGAGGCTCTGCGCCAGACGCTGGACCAGCGGGCTCAGGAGGCCGAGGAAGCTGGTCGTACCGCCGGGACCCTGGCTGACGAACTGGAGACCCTGCGGCGCAAGCAGGCCATGGAGACCGCCTCCGCCGCCGAGGCCAGGGCGTTATTGTCCGCCCTTACCGCCGCGGCTCAGGAGCTTTTTGACCGGGAAGAGGCTGTGGACAAGGAACTGATTGCCCAAAAGGAACGTTTGGAGCAGCTCGCTGCCGACCGCGACGGGATCCAAGAGGAGCTGACAAAGGCGCAGGAAGACAAGGACTCTCTGAGCAACATCATCTCCGGCTACACCCTCCGCCTCCAGAGCCGGGAGAAAAAGGCTCGGGACGCGGAGGAGGCCCATCGGGGCCTGCAGATGGACCAGAACAACCTCCAGTCTCGCATCCGTATGCTCTCGGAGATGGAGAAGCTCTACGAGGGCTATTCCAAATCCGTCAAGCTGGTGATGGGCGAATCGGAGCGCGGCAGTCTTCAGGGGATCCACGGCCCGGTAGCCGGGTTGTTGAAGGTCCCCGACGAATATGCCGTGGCCATTGAGATCGCTCTTGGAAGCGCCATGCAAAACCTGGTGGTGGACACCGAGGATAATGCCAAGAAGGCCATCGGCTACCTCAAGCGCCGGGACGGCGGGCGCTGTACCTTCCTGCCGTTGAACGCCATCCGGGGCCGCACCTTCCAAGACGAGGCGGTGGTGGACGAGCCCGGCTTCATTGGTTTGGGCGACGAGCTCATCACCTTTGACAAAAAATACGAGACCGTGTTCTCCAGCCTCCTGGGCGGTATTGTCATCGCCAAGGACCTGGACAAGGCGGTGGACATTGCGAAAAAGTACGGCTACCGTTTCAAGGTCGTCACCCTGGACGGCCAGGTGGTGAACCCCGGCGGGTCCATGACTGGCGGCTCTGTGTCCCGCAGCGCGGGTATCTTGAGCCGGGCCAACGAGCTCCAGCGCCTGGGCGAGCAGATGACCGCTTTGGAGGAAAAGCTCCGCCAGAGCGCCAAGGCCCTGGAGGAGGCCAATCGGGAGCGTACCGCCGCGGCCTACGAGCTGGAGGCCGCCCAGGGCCAGGAGCGGGAGCACGAAAACGCTATCTTGCAGCTCACTGAGCGGCTGGAGGCCGCCCAGCGGACTCTCTCCGAGGCCCAACAGCACCAAGCTGAGCTCCAAGAGGAGCTGGAGCAGATCCGCTCCCGCGGCGCCCAGACCCAGAACGACACCCAGCAGGCCAAGGACCGCATCGAGGCCCTGGAGGGCTCTGCCGCCGCCATCGAGGCCCAGGCCGAAAGCAAGGCCCAGGGGCAGACCAAGCTCCAGCAGACCCTGGCCGACCTCAGCCGCCAAATGGCCGACGGCAATGCCCAGCTGGCCGCCCTGGAAGGCGAAAAGGCGGCGTCTGAAAACGCTTTGACCCAGCTGGAGGCTCTCCACCGGGACATCGCCGGCGACCGTGCCCAGCGGCTCCAGATGATCGCCGACTTTGAAGCGCAAAACAAGGTCCATCAGCAGGAGATCGCCGAAAAAGAGAAGCAGCTTCAGGATATCCGGGACGGCAGCCGAGAAAAGAACGAGCTTATCCGCAGGCTGGCCCAGGAAAAGCTGGAGTTGGAGGGTAAGCGCAACCAGGCGGATCGGGAGAGCCGGGACAAGGCCAGCCAGCTCCAAAGCATGGAGCGGGAGGTCTCTATTTTGGAGCAAAAGAAGCTCTCCGCCGCCATGGAGGAGAAGCAGCTCCTGGACAAGCTCTGGGACAGCTATGAGCTCTCCCATGAGGCCGCCAAGGCCCAGCAGCAGCCCATTGAGGATATGCGCGCCGCTCAAAAGCGCATCGGCGAGCTCAAGCGTTCCATCTCGGCCCTGGGCAACATCAATCTGGACTCCATTGAGGAATACCAGCGGGTCAACGAGCGGTATACGTATTTCACTGAACAGCGTGACGACGTCACCCGGTCTAAAAAGGAACTGGAGGACATCATCGCCCAGATCACCAGTGAGATGGAGACCATCTTCGCCACCCAATTCAAGCTCATCAGCGAGACCTTCTCCCAGACCTTCCTGGAGCTTTTCGGCGGCGGCAAGGCCACGCTGGAGCTGGAGGACCCGGACGACATTTTGAACTGCGGTATCGACATCAAGGCCCAGCCGCCGGGCAAAGCGCTGAAGACCATCACTCTGCTCTCCGGCGGTGAGCGCGCCTTTGTGGCCATTGCCCTTTACTTCTCCATCCTCAAGGTCCGGCCCACGCCGTTCTGCGTCATGGACGAGATCGAGGCGGCTCTGGATGATCCCAACGTGGTCCGCTACGCCAGCTATATGCGTCAGATGACGGACAAGACCCAGTTCATCGTCATCACCCACCGCCGGGGCACTATGGAGGAGGCCGACGCGCTCTACGGCGTCACCATGCAGGAGAAGGGCGTCAGTCGGGTGCTGACCATCAATTTGAACGATGTGGAAAAGGAGCTCCATCTAGAGAATTTCGCGCAATAAATGCTATAAAGGAGCAAAACAGTGGGATTTTTTGAGAAGATCAAGGCGGGCTTGACCCGCACCAAGGAAAATATCGGCCACTCCCTGGACAGCCTGTTTGCCGGAGAGTTGACCGACGATTTCTATGACGAGCTGGAGGAGACTCTGATCCTCTCCGACATGGGCTTTGACACCACCATGGAGGTGGTGGACACTCTGCGCGCCCAGGCTAAGGAGCAGAAGATCAAGGACGCCGAGGGCGCCCGGGAGCTTTTACGCAATATCATCTCCCAAATGCTTCAGGTAGGGGACCAGGGCCTGGATCTGAGCCAAAAGCCTGGGATCGTCCTCTTTATCGGCGTCAACGGCGTAGGAAAGACCACCACCATCGGCAAGCTGGCCGCCAGCATGAAGGGGCAGGGAAAGCGGGTCCTGCTGGCCGCCGCGGATACCTTCCGGGCCGCCGCCGCCGACCAGCTGACCATCTGGAGCGAGCGCTCCGGGGTGGACATCGTCAAGCAGCACGAAGGGGCCGACCCCGCCTCAGTGGTCTTCGACGCTCTGGCCGCCGCCAAGGCCCGGAGCTGTGACGCAGTGCTCATCGACACCGCCGGGCGGCTCCATAACAAGCAAAATCTGATGAATGAGCTCAATAAAATAAGCCGGGTCATCGACCGGGAATGTCCCAACTCCAGTCGGGAGACCCTGCTGGTGCTGGACGCCACCACCGGTCAGAACGGTCTCATTCAGGCCAAGCAATTCAAAGAGACCGCCGGCATCACCGGCATCGTTTTGACCAAACTGGACGGCACCGCCAAAGGCGGCATCGTCCTGGCCATCGCCCACGAATTACAAATTCCGGTGAAATACATCGGCGTGGGCGAGGGCGTGGACGACCTGATGCCCTTTGATTCCGTGGCCTTTGCCCAGGCGCTGATCTAAGAAGGAGGGACCTGCTATGGCCCGCATTGACGGACGACAAAACGACCAGCTCCGAGCGGTGGACATTGTGACCGGGTACTTGAAATTTGCCGAGGGCAGCGTGCTTATCACCTGCGGCAACACCAAGGTCCTTTGCGCCGCCTCGGTAGAGGAGCGCACACCGCCCCACGTTCCCGAGGGGGAGGGCTGGGTCACCGCGGAATACTCCATGCTGCCCAGGGCCAACCGGGAGCGGTCTAAACGGGACATAGCCAAGCTGAAGCTATCGCCTCGCAGCGCGGAGATCCAGCGGCTGGTGGGCCGGTCCCTCCGGGCCTGCGTGGACCTGGAAAAGCTGGGCGAGCGCACCATTACCATCGATTGCGACGTGATCCAGGGCGACGGCGGCACCCGCACCGCCAGCATCACCGGCGGTTACGTCGCTTTGGCCCTGGCGGTGCGGAAGCTGATGGCCGATGGCCTTTTGGAACAAGACCCCCTTGTGGGTCAAGTGGCCGCCGTGTCGGCGGGCATCGTGGGCGATGAAGGGCTGTTGGATCTCTGCTACGAAGAAGACAGCTCTGCCCAGGTAGACTTCAACTGCGTCATGACCGCCGATGGCCGGCTGGTGGAGGTCCAGGGCACCGGCGAGGGGAGGGCCTACACCCCGGAGGAACTGCAAACGCTGCTGACACTGTGTCAAAAGGGGATCCGTGAGCTGCAAGCCCTGCAAAACCGAGCGTTGAACGCATAAGGAGGCAAGTAGAGATGAAATTTGTCTTAGCCAGCAAAAACGACCACAAGCTGGCCGAAATGCGCCGCATCCTGGGTGATCTGGGCGTGGAAGTGGTGCTGGAGTCGGATGTGGGCGTGGATATCGATGTGGAAGAGACCGGCGAGACCTTTGAAGAGAATTCCCTTTTGAAGGCCAAGGCCGTCATGGAGGCCACCGGCCTGCCCGCCATCGCCGACGACTCCGGCCTCTGCGTGACCGCTCTCAGCGGCGGACCTGGGGTCTACTCCGCCCGCTATGGTGGCGAGGGGCTTTCCGACGCCGACCGCTACCGCTTGGTGTTGGAGGGTCTCAAGGGACAGATCGACCGCAGCGCCAAGTTCGTCTCGGTGGTCACCGCCTGTTTTCCCGGCGGCAATGTGCTGGTGGCCCGGGGAGAGTGCCCCGGCGTCATCGCCTACGCGCCCCAGGGGGAAAACGGCTTCGGCTATGATCCGGTGTTCTTTGTGCCCGGCCTTCGCAAGACCTTTGCCCAGATGACCGCCGAGGAGAAAAACAGTATTTCCCACCGGGGCGTAGCCCTGGAGAAATTCAAAACAGAACTGGAGGGGTATCTGCGTGGACTTGACCAGTAAGCAGCGCGCCCAGCTCCGGGGCCTCGCCAACGGCATCGACACCATCCTCCACATCGGTAAGGACGGCATTGGCGAAAACCTGATCGTCCAGGCCAATGACGCTCTGGAGGCCCGGGAACTGATCAAGGGCAAGGTGCTGGAAAACTCCATGATGACTGCCAGAGAGGCCGCGGAGGAGCTGGCTGTGGCCGTGCGGGCCGAGGTTGTCCAGGTCATCGGAACAAAATTCGTCCTCTATCGTCCAAGCCATAATAAGGAAAAGAAAGACAAGATCGTCCTCTGCAAGCCCGCAAAGCGTTCGTGATCGCTCTCAAGGGGGAATGCTATGAACATCGGCATTTACGGCGGCACCTTTGACCCGCCTCACCTGGGGCATATGGGGGCCGCTCAAGCGGCCATTGAACTGCTTGGGCTGGACAAGATTATCTTTGTCCCCGCCAAACAGCCGCCCCACAAGGATCTGAGCGGCAATAGCGCCGCGCCTGAGCAGCGCCTTGCCATGACCCGGCTGATGGCAGACAGCTTACTGATGCCGGAGAAAGTCTCAGTGGATGACTTGGAGCTGGAGCGGGCGGGGAAGAGCTATACTTCGGATACTCTCCGCCAACTGCGCCAGCGCTACCCGGAGGACCAGCTATGGCTTTTGATGGGCACGGATATGTTCCTCACGCTCCAGGCCTGGCACGAATGCCAGGTCATCCTGTCCCTGGCCGGGGTGGCTGCCTTTGCCCGGGCCGAGGCTGATAGCCCGCAGACCTTCTTTCGGCAAAAGGAAATGCTTGAGGCACGCTTTGGCGCCCAGGTGCGGCTTCTGGAGCTGCCTAAGATCTATAACGTCTCGTCCACCCAGATCCGTGAAAGAGGAGACGGCGCGGACCTGCCTGTGGCCGTTTGGGGTTATATCCTGCGAAACGGGCTCTATGGTGTAAACCGGGACCTGAAGCGCTTGAATGACGACGACCTGCGAGCCTGTTCGCTGTCTATGGTATACGCAAAACGGCACGCGCACATCCTTGGGGTAGAGCAAGAGGCGGTCAAGTTGGCCCAACTATGGGGCTGCGACGAGACCTTAGCCCGCCGGGCCGCCATCCTTCACGACTGCACCAAATACTGGCCCCCCCAGCGGCATCTGGACTATTGCCGTGAGTACGGCTTGGAACTGGACGAGCTGGAGCTAAAGTCGGAAAAGCTGCTTCACGCCAAAACAGGCGCCCTGGTGGCCCGGCATATTTTTGGCCAGCCAGACGCGGTATTTGACGCAATCTTCTGCCATACTACCGGCAAGAGAGATATGACGCTGCTGGATAAGATCGTCTATATCGCCGACTACATGGAGCCCAACCGGGACTTTCCCGGCGTGGAGCGGCTGCGGGAGCTGGCCTATACCGATTTGGACGCCGCGGTGATTCTGGGCTGCGAGATGTCTATTGAAGAGATGGAAGAGAAGGGGAGAGAGGTCCACCCGAATACCCGCATGGCACTGGAGTCACTGCGACACTGAAAGGAATGGGAACATGAAGAAAGATAGACGGGGCGGAGCCCATTTGGACAAAAACCTCTCCCCAAAGACTGCCTCTCCTGCCCGAGAAAAGACTGGCTCGGCTCAATCCGGCCACGATCCCGCCGCCGATTCGGCGCCCATACTCGGCCTGAGCCGAAACCGGAAGATCATCTTGATTTCCGCTGTGGTGCTGGCGGCGTTGGTCATTCTGGCCGCTCTTGGCATGATGGTGTGGGACGACCTCAACAAAGAGGGCGGCCTTCTGGACGGTTTGCCCTCCGTCCCCGGATACAGCGACAATGTAGACGCCACCATTGACGGTCCCATCCGCTCCGAGGCCGACTCCAAGCGCAAGGAGGAGTTTTATACCTTCCTGGTGGTGGGCCGGGACACAGGCGGCGGCGGGAATACCGACACCATCATGTTCTGCTCCTATGATATCCCCAACCAGAAACTCAATGTTATGAGCATTCCCCGGGATACCATCGTAGATGCCCGTCACCCGGACAAGAACAAGCAGATCAACGGCGTTTGGAACCTGGGTCTTTACTATGCGGAAAAGGGCAGCACCAAAAAGGGTGTGGACTACCTGAAGGAAGCCGTGGGCGATATGACCGGTATCTACCCTGATTTTTACGTTGTGGTCAATTGGGAGGCCTTCGGCCGGCTGGTGGACGCCATCGGCGGGGTAGACTTTGAGGTCCCCTTTGACATGAAGTATAAAGACCCCACCCAAAACCTGGTCATCGACCAACCCGGCGGCTACCGCCACCTCAGCGGCGACGACGCCATGCAGGTGGTCCGCTGGCGTCACAACAACTCCTTCTCCGTGCAGTATGCCGACGCGGACCTGGGCCGTATCCGCACCCAGCAGGCCCTGATGAAGGAGATCATCAAAAAATGCCTGCGCATTGAAAATATCACCAAGATCACTGAATTTGCCGAGATCTTTGCCGATGAGGTGGAGACCGACCTGTCGGTGGGCAACCTGCTGGCCTTTGCCCAGCGGGCCATCTTCGGCGGGCTGGATGTGGACAATGTGACCTTTATGACCATGCCCAACCGGGCGGCCAACAACGGAAGAGTTCAGGCGAATCCCGAGGAACTGCTGGGCGTTCTCAACGAGAGCTTCAACCCCTACCTGAAGGACCTGGACATGAGCGAGCTGCGCATCCTGCAGCGTGGCTCCAATGGCTACTATGTCTATCAGGGCACTGGCACCGGCACCGCCCCCACCCATTCCTCCACCGATCCCAAGCCTGCCCAGGCAGCTACGTCCAAGCCCTCCGCCGCGCCCAGCGCCGCGCCGTCTGAGGAGCCTGGGGAGGACCCCGACCAAAGCCCGGAGCCCTCGGCAAAGCCCAGCGCCAGCCCGGAACCTTCAGCCAGCGATGAGCCCTCTCAGCCGCCGGAGGTCGAGACCAGTCAGGCTCCGGAACCCTCTCAGACCCCGGAGGCCACGCCGGAACCGCCGCCCAGCCGGGACCCGGCGGACATGGGCATCCCCATGGACTGAAATACAATAGATAAGGAGATAGGTTATGACCCCGAAGGAACTTGCCCTGGCTGTCGCCAAGGCGTTGGACAGTAAAAAAGCCGGCGATCTCACTGTGCTGGAGACCACCGATGTGACCACTCTGGCCGACTATTTTGTCATCTGCACCGCCACCTCCTCCACCCAGGTCAAGGCTCTGAGCGACCTGTGCGAGGTGACTATGAAGGATCTGGGCGAGGAGCCCCACCACATCGAAGGCCACCGGGGTGGGGTGTGGGTGCTACTGGACTATGTCAGCGTGGTCATCCATATCTTCATGCCCGAGGCCCGGGAGTTCTACGACCTGGAGCGCCTCTGGGCCGACGCGGTAGCGGTGGACCTCTCCGATGTGCTCACGCCCCAGTGAGTGTTGCGTTTTTTTGATGCCCCTGTGATCCTTTCCCATCGGGGCTGATAACACCCTTGCAATCTCCAAACGGTTTCGCTATAATACAAAAGATATGTGCGCGGACGACCCTGTCCCGCCAACACCCAACGAGGAAGTGTTGAGAAGATGAAGTACGATCCCAGCGCCATTGAGGGTAAGTGGCAAAAGAGATGGCTGGACGAGAAGGTCTTTGCCGCCCAGACGGGCAGCGACAAGAAGAAGTTTTACGCTCTGGTGGAGTTTCCCTATCCCTCCGGCCAGGGCCTTCATGTAGGCCACGCCCGGCCCTATACCGCCATGGACGTGGTGGCCCGGAAAAAGCGGATGGAGGGTCTGAACGTCCTCTTTCCCATGGGCTACGATGCCTTTGGCTTGCCCACGGAGAACTACGCCATCAAGAACCACATCCATCCCGCCAAGGTCACCCACGACAACATCGCCAACTTCACCAAGCAGCTGCAGATGCTGGGCTATTCCTTCGACTGGGATCGGGTCATCAACACCACCGACCCCAGCTACTACAAGTGGACCCAGTGGATCTTCCTCCAGCTCTACAAAAAGGGCCTGGCCTACAAGGCCACCATGCCCGTGAACTGGTGTACCTCCTGCAAGTGCGTGCTGGCCAACGAAGAGGTGGTGGAGGGCGTGTGCGAGCGCTGCGGCTCGCCGGTCATCCGCAAGGAAAAGAGCCAGTGGATGCTCAAGATCACCGAGTACGCCCAGCGGCTCATCGACGATCTGGACGAGCTGGACTTCATTGAGCGGGTCAAGACCCAGCAGAAGAACTGGATCGGCCGCTCCACCGGCGCGGAGGTGGATTTCCCCGTCACCACCGGGGACAAGCTCACCGTCTTTACCACCCGCTGCGATACCCTCTTTGGCGCCACCTACATGGTCGTCTCTCCCGAGCATAAGCTGCTGGAGAAGTGGAAGGGGCAGATCAGCAACTGGGACGAGGTGGCGGCCTATCAGGCCGAGGCCGCTCGGAAGAGCGACTTTGAGCGCACCGAGCTCACCGCCGACAAGGAGAAGACCGGCGTGGAACTCAAGGGCGTCCGGGCCATCAACCCCGTCAACGGCAAGGAGATCCCCATCTTCATCTCCGACTACGTTCTGGCCTCCTATGGCACCGGCGCTATCATGGCCGTACCCGCCCACGACACCCGGGACTGGGCCTTTGCCAAGAAGTTCGGCTGCGAGATCATCGAGGTGGTCTCCGGCGGAGAGGACGTGCAGAAGGAGGCCTTCACCGCCAAGGACGACACGGGTATCCTAGTCAACTCCGACTTCCTCAATGGTTTGACGGTCAAGGAGGCCATTCCGGTGATGGTCAAATGGCTGGAGGAGAAGGGCATCGGCAAGGAAAAGGTCAACTACAAGCTACGGGACTGGGTCTTCTCCCGCCAGCGCTATTGGGGCGAGCCTATCCCCATGGTCTACTGCGACAAGTGCGGTTGGGTGCCCATCCCCGAGGATCAGCTCCCCTTGGTGTTGCCCGAAGTGGAGAGCTACGAGCCCACCGACGACGGCGAGAGCCCCATCAGCAAGATGACCGACTGGGTCAGCACCACCTGCCCCCACTGCGGCGCGCCAGCCAAACGGGAGACAGACACCATGCCCCAGTGGGCCGGCTCCAGCTGGTACTTCCTTCGTTACATGGATTCCCACAACGACAAGGCCCTTTGCTCCAAGGAGGCGCTGGAATACTGGTCCCCGGTGGACTGGTATAACGGCGGCATGGAGCACACCACGCTGCATCTCCTTTATAGCCGCTTCTGGCACAAGTTCCTCTACGACCTCGGCGTGGTCCCCACCAAGGAGCCCTACCAAAAACGCACCAGCCACGGCATGATTCTGGGCGAGGGCGGGGAGAAGATGTCCAAGTCCCGGGGCAACGTCATCAATCCCAACGACGTCATCGCCCAGTATGGCGCGGACACCATGCGCACCTATATCATGTTCATTGGCGACTTTGAAAAGGCCGCCGCCTGGAGCGACAACGCCGTCAAGGGCTGCCGCCGCTTCCTGGACCGGGTCTGGAATCTCTCCGAGCAGCTGACTCCTGGCATGGACTACACTCCCAAGAACGAAAACCCGATCCACAAGACCATCAAAAAAGTTTCTGAGGACATCGAGGCGCTGAAGTTCAATACCGCTATCGCCGCGCTGATGGCCCTGGTCAACGACCTCTACCAAAACGGCTGCTCCAAGGGCGATTATAAGACCCTGCTGCTGCTCCTCTCGCCCTTTGCGCCCCACATGGTGGAGGAGCTCTGGGAGATGCTGGACTTTCACGCTGACGGCATGGCCTGTCAGCAGTCTTGGCCCGGCTATGACGAAGCCAAGCTGGTGGACAGCGAGGTCACTGTGGCCGTCCAGGTGGGCGGCAAGATGAAGACCACTATCCAGGTGCCCACTGACAGCGCCGAGGATGTAGTGGTGGCCGCCGCTATGGCTGATCCTAAGGTGGCCAAGGCCGCCGAGGGCATGGAACTGGTTAAGACCATTTTGGTCAAAAACAAGCTGGTGAATCTGATTTTCAAGCCCAAGTCCTGACGCGCATCAAAACTTGTCCTTGACAAAGAGTAGGATCAAGCATATAATACGAGTGTTAAAGCCATCGATCATGGCCCTTTTGCGGCCTGGGCGACCAGCCGTATCGGAGGGAGGGGAAAACAAATGTCGGAAGTCCGCGTCAAGGAGGGCGAGTCCCTGGATAACGCCCTGAAGCGGTTTAAGCGCAGCTGCGCCAAGTCTGGCGTGCTGGCTGAGGTTCGTAAGCGTGAGCATTACGAGAGCCCCAGCGTGAAGCGTCGCAAGAAGAGCGAAGCCGCCCGCAAGAATCGGAAAAAGTTCTATTGAGCAAAAATTCCCGGCCTGAACACAGGCCGGGAATTTTTTATTCCTTCAACAGCGTTTGGAGATACCGCTCTCGCTCAGGCAAGGGCAAAAAACCCTCTTGGATACCCAAGGCGTGGGCGATGGCCAGCTTTTTAACCATGGAGGAGGGATTGTCGTAGAGGACAAAGTGGGCGCTCTGGCCGGTGTGCATATAGGTGAAATAATGGGCGCACAGCTCTTCGTCAAAGTACACCGCCGGGGAGCGCTGCTCCAGCAGCCGGTCCAGCTCTTCCTGGGACAGGTGGACCCCGGCCCCCTCCGGGGCGGGCAGCGTGAAATCCTCCGCCACCCATTCAAGACCAAGGACCACCCGTTGGGGCCCCAGCTTTTCAGTTACCTGTCCCAGCCGCTGCTTCAGCGACCCGCCCGACAGCGCCGTGGAAATGACAGCCTTGACGCTGGGACAGGCGGTGATGTATTCTTCCGGAACATAGAGCGTCCAGCCCCGCCGCTGGAAGGCTGGGCCCAGCTGCTCTACCGCACGGCGTAAGACAGGGAAGGGCCGCCCCTCAAAGTCAAGGAACACCCCCTGATACCCTCGGGCGGTACACTCCCGGATGACCTCCTGACAAAGCGGCTCCGCCTCGCCCCGGCCGTCAAAGCCGCTGTGGTGGGCCACCAGGATGCCGCCCGACCGGGTCAGGGTGCCCTGGGTGCGAAAGAGATGGGGCCCGTTGCCGATGTGATAGGCCAATTGAGCACCTATCAGTCCGTACTGGGCAGCCCGCTGAGCCTGCTCCGGCGGCGTGACCAGAAAAAGCGTAAACTGCTTTGGCAAAGCCATTGCCATTCCCCCTTGCTCTGCTGCAACGGATGTGATATCATATGGCAAAGCCTATGCGCCTTTTGTGCTGGGCAGAACTGGGGGTGATGGGTTGTTTTCTCTGCTTCCCTGGCGGCAGGCCGGGTCTGTCTTCGACCTCACCGGCGAGAGCCTGGCCGGGCAGGGCATCGTCCTGCTGCTGGCCGATGTGGACAACACGCTGATCCCCTATTCCGAGATCGAGGCCAACCAGACACTTTTGGACTGGCGGGAGGAGCTGGCCGCCCACGGCGTCAGGCTCTTTTTGCTCTCCAATTCCCGCAGGCCTCAGCGCCCCGCTCACTTTGCCCAGAGCCTGGGCGTGGACTATATCGCCCACGCCGGAAAGCCTAAAACTACGGGTTTTGTTCAGGCTCTGGAGCGCTGCGGCCAGGGGCCGGAGGCCTGCGCGATGGTGGGCGACCAGATTTTTACCGACGTGCTGGGGGCCAACCGGGCCGGGGTGCGCTCCATCCTGGTCAAGCCCATCCGTCTGGCTGGCAACCCCGGACGGTATCTGCGCTACTGGGTGGAGCTGCCTATGCGGTGGCTGAGCCGCAAGCGGCAATGGAGAGGGGAGAGGACATGACGGCGAAATTTGGCCCCGCGGGCAACTCAGACTCTTTTTCCGCCACCCACAGATCTTCGCTGGACGCGCCCAAATGGCTGGCGGAGCTGGGCTTGGACTGCTACGAGTACCAATGCGGCAAGGGGGTCCATGTAGGAGAGGACACCGCCCGTAAGCTGGGGGAAAAGGCCGTGGAGGCGGGCATCCGTCTCTCCCTTCACGCGCCATACTTTATCAACCTGGCCAACCCTGACCCAGAGAGCCTTGCCAAGACCATCGGCTATATTCTCCAGTCCTGCCAGGCTGCCCGCTGGATGGGCGCCCAGCGCATCGTCATTCACAGCGGCGCGCTGATGAAACGCACCCGCCGTCAAGCGCTGGATACCGCGCTGGAGAGCCTGCGGGCAGTGCTGCTGGCCTGTGACGAGGCGGGCTACGGCGACCTGACTTTGTGCCCGGAGACCATGGGCAAGATCAACCAGCTGGGCGATCTGGACGAGGTGCTGGAGCTGTGCGGACTGGACGAGCGGCTGTTGCCTTGTGTGGACTTTGGCCACCTTTACGCCCGCAGTCTCGGAGCGGATGACGGAGCCGAGGCTTTTGAACGTATGCTGGACAAGATGGCCGCCGCCCTGGGCGAGGACCGGGCCCAGCGGTTCCACAGCCACTTTTCCCGCATCGAATTCACCCCAAACGGCGGCGAGAAATGCCACCGCACCTTTGCCGACCATGGCGGTTTTGGGCCCGATCCTGCGCCCCTGATGGCCCTTGTAGCCAAGCGGGGCTGGACGCCCACCTTTATCTGCGAGTCCGCCGGCACCCAGGCCGAGGACGCGCTGACGATGAAAACCTTGTATCAGCACCATTTAAAGGAAAGCTAGAATGGGGGAGAGGCACATGGACCATTTAAAGCAGATCGCCGCCAAACTGGCGGACTATGGCGTAGACGCTATGATGCTCACCAGCGAGCCGGGCGAATTCTATGCCGTCGGCTTTCACGGCGAGGGTATTGTGCTGGTGACGGCAGGGGAGAGCGCCTATATCACCGATTCCCGCTATATTGAATCTGCAGAAAAGACCGTCCGGGCCGATCGGGTGCTCGTTGTGGGGCAGGGCAAGGGCTACACTGCGCTCGTCAACGAGTGTTTGGACCGCTTTGGCGTTCAGACCCTGGGTATTGAGGAAACATATATGTCCCTGGCTTCGTACCAGACCTACGAAAAAGCCCTACACGCCCAGTTGGTCCCGGCGGGCCAACTGGCGCTGGACCTCCGCGCCGCCAAGGACGAGCATGAGATCGACTGTATGATAAAGGCCCAGCGCATTGCCGAACGCGCCTTTGATGAAATGCTGGGCTTTCTCAAGCCCGGCGTGACAGAACGGGAGGCCGCCGCCAAGCTGACCTATGATATGCTTCGCTTCGGTGGGGAGAAGAACTCCTTTGACCCCATCGTGGTCTCCGGTCCTAACGGCAGCCTGCCCCATGGCATCCCCGGCGACAAGCCCATCCAGAGCGGTGAATTCGTCACCATGGACTTTGGCTGCAAATGGGGCGGCTACTGCTCGGACATGACCCGCACTGTGGCGGTGGGCCGGCCTACCGAGGAGATGGTCCAGGTCTATGACCTGGTGCTGAAGGCCCAGCAGGCCGGGATCGCCGCCTCCAAGGCGGGGGTCCGGGGCAAGGACATCGACGCCGCGGCCCGCAAGGTCATTGAAGACGGCGGCTATGGTCCTTATTTCGGCCATGGCTACGGTCACAGTCTGGGCCTGGAGATCCATGAAGGTCCCAATGCCAACAGCCGGGATGAAACGCCCATGCCCGTAGGCGCTGTGGTTTCCGCAGAGCCCGGCATCTATCTGCCCGGACGCTTCGGCGTGCGCATTGAGGATGTGGTCGTTATGGACCAAGACGGCTGCCGGGATATTACCCTTGCGCCCAAGGAGCTTATCGTTCTCTGAGAATTGGAAAACAAACCCTTGCAATTTTCATCCAAATAGGGTAAAATACACTGGACAGTACGTTTTTGCGTTTTGCATCAAGACAAGACATAGTTTGGAGGAATCATCAATGGCTACCATTTCCGCAAGTGATTTTCGTAACGGTGTGACCTTTGAGATGGACGGACAGGTCATGCAGGTGGTGGAGTTCCAGCACGTCAAGCCCGGCAAGGGCGCGGCCTTTGTGCGCACCAAGATGAAGAACGTCATTACCGGCGCTGTGACCGAGACGTCCTTCAACCCCACCGCCAAGTTTGAAGGCGCCTTTGTGGAGCGCAAGGACATGGAGTACAGCTACTCCGACGGCGACCTCTACTACTTTATGGACCCCGAGACCTACGACCTGGTCCCCATCGGCGCGGACACCCTGAGCGACAACTTCAAGTTTGTTAAGGAGAACATGGTCTGCAAGATCAGTTCCTACAAGGGTAAGATCTTCGCCGTGGAGCCGCCCACCTTCGTGGAGCTGGAGATCACCGATACTGAGCCCGGCTTTGCCGGCAACACCGCCACCAACGTCACCAAGCCCGCCACCCTGGAGACCGGTGCGGAGATCAAGGTCCCGCTGTTCATCTCCGCCGGCGACAAGATCCGCATCGATACCCGCACCGGCGAGTACCTGGAGCGCTGCAAGGGCTAAGTCCCAAAACGACAATCAAACTAGAAAGGGGAACGCTACCATGACGATCACCGAGAAGGTCGCTTACCTCAAGGGCCTGGCTGAGGGCCTGGCCATCGACACCGAGAAGTCCAAGGAGGGCAAGCTGATCGCCTCCATTATCGATGTGCTGGAAGATATGGGCCTATCTATCGAGGACCTGGAAAACAACGTGGACGAGTTGGCCGAGGAGATGGACGCCATCTCCGATGACCTGGCCGACGTGGAGGATGACCTCTACGGCGACGAGGATGACGACGAGGACGAGGAGTTCTTCCAGGTAGATTGCCCCAACTGTGGCGAGCTACTGGAGATCGACGAGGAGGCTCTGGACGAGGGCGTGATCCAGTGCCCCAGTTGCGCCCAGAAGTTTGTGTTGGATCTCTTTGACGAGTGCGATTGCGACTGTGGCTGTGACCACGACCATGCGGAAGTGCCCGCCGAGGTGGTGGAAGAGCCCAAGAAGAGCGCGAAAAAGTCCACCAAGAAGTCCGACTCCAAGAAATAATTGGTCCGCACAGCGGCGTCACCCCTAGGGGCGGCGCCGTTTTTTTATCATTTGGCGAAAAAGTTTTCGCTTACCCCCTATGCAAACGAGGAAAAATAAGGTACAATATATAGCACGCATAATTATCTTCGGGCAACGAGGCATACCATATCATGATGAGGGGAGAGGATCGTGATGGATGAGCCCAAATTTCGCCGGGTCCTGCTGAAGATCAGCGGGGAGGCCCTGGCGGGGGGAGCGGGCCGTGGACTTGACTTTGACGTCATTGGCCAAGTCTGCGACGTGATCAAAAAGTGTCTGAACGCAGGCGTCCAAATCGGCGTAGTCATCGGCGCGGGCAACTTCTGGCGGGGTGTGAAGGATGGCGGCGGCAAGATGGAGCGCACCCGGGCCGACCACATGGGGATGCTGGCCACCGTGCTCAACTGCCTGGCTGTGGCCGATGTGATGGAGCAGCGGGGGATCCCTGTGAGGGTCCAGACCGCGCTGGAGATCAAGGCGGTGGCCGAACCCTACATCCGTTCCCGAGCCATTCGGCATCTGGAAAAGGGCCGCGTGGTCATCTTTGGCTGCGGTACGGGAAACCCCTTCTTCTCCACTGATACCGCCGCTGTGCTCCGGGCCGCGGAGATCGAGGCCGACGCGATCCTGCTTGCTAAGAACATCGACGGCGTCTACTCCGCCGATCCCCGCACCAACCCAGACGCGGTGAAATACGACTCCATCTCCTACGATCAGGTTCTGGCCCAGCATCTCCAGGTCATGGACTTTACCGCGACGTCTCTCTCTATGGATAACCATATTCCCGTCATCCTCTTTGCCCTCAAGGACCCGGAGAACATCTACCGTGTGGTCATGGGGGAGAAGGTGGGTACAATCGTAAAGGAGGAACAAAAAAGTGGCTGCTGAGGAAAACAAGGTATTTGAAACCAAGATGCAAAAGACCATTGAAGTCGTCAAGGGCGACTTTGCCTCCGTCCGGGCCGGCCGGGCCAATGCCGCGGTGCTGGACAAGATCCAGGTGGAGTATTACGGCGTGATGACCCCGCTGCAGCAGGTGGCTTCCGTCTCCTCGCCCGACCCCCGTACCCTGATGATCCAGCCCTGGGACGCCAGCATCCTAAAGGCCATTGAAAAGGCTATCCAGACCTCTGACCTGGGTATCAATCCTCAGAATGACGGCAAGGTCCTGCGCCTGGCCTTCCCCCAGCTTACCGAGGAGCGCCGCAAGGAGCTGACCAAACAGGTCCAAAAGTACGGTGAAAATGGCAAGGTGGCTATCCGGAACATCCGCCGGGACGCTATGGAGCAGTTCAAGTCCATGGAGAAGAAGGGCGAGATCACCGAAGACGACCGCAAGGACCTGGAGGATGAGCTTCAAAAGCTCACCGACAAGTACTGCAAGGAGATCGACAGCCTTGTGAGCGGCAAGGAAGCGGAGCTGATGGCTGTTTAACGGCCAAGGCATCCTCTGGGAGTTGAGAGAAATGCTGTTTCGCAGGCAACACCAAAGCCCTGCTGTAGATCCGGACCGCCTGCCCAAGCACGTTGCCATTATTATGGACGGCAATGGCCGCTGGGCCAAAAAACGCCATGTGCCCAGAAGCGCCGGCCACGCCGCCGGTGCGGAGACTCTGCGCCGTATCGCCACCTGCGCCAAGGACCTGGGCATTTCCTATCTGACGGTCTACACCTTTTCTACCGAGAACTGGAAACGCCCCCAGGAGGAGATCGACGGGATCATGGGCCTTCTCAAGCGGTATCTCCAGGAGACCCTGCGGGATATGGAGAAAAACCAGTTCCACATGGCCTTTTTCGGCGACCTGACGGCCCTGAATCCAGAGCTACAGGCCCTCTGCGCCCAAGTGGAGGAGGTCTCCAAGGTCTATCCCGCCTACCAGATGAACATCTGCTTGAACTACGGCGGACGGGACGAGATCATCCACGCCGCCAAGGCCTTTGCCGCCGACTGCGTGGCGGGGAAAAAGGACCCGGCCAAGTTGACGGAGGCGGATTTTTCCCGCTATCTCTACACCGCTGATATCCCTGACCCAGACCTCATTATTCGTCCCAGCGGCGAACAGCGCCTTTCCAATTTCTTACTTTGGCAAGCGGCTTATGCTGAGTTTTACACCACGGACATCTGCTGGCCAGATTTTAAAGAGAAAGACTTTTTGGACGCCATCGGCACCTATCAACGGCGCTCCAGAAGATTTGGAGGTACTTGATCGTGTTTCAACGGATCATGGTAGCAGTGGTGTGTATTCCGCTGATTTTTTTAGTTTTTTACTTTTTCCCGCCCATTGCCCTGCCCATCGCCATCTCCATCTTGTCCATGATCGCCGTCCATGAGGTGCTGTGGTCTACGGGGTTTGTGAAGGATCTGACGCTTTCGGTCTGCTCGATCATTCTCTCCGGCCTTATCCCTTTTTGGGTGTTTTACGAGCAGGACCCACTGTGGGCTCGCATTGTTCTTTTTGCCTATTTCATGCTGGTGTTCATCACCGCCATCTCAAGCAACTACACCGTGACCATGGAAAAGCTGGGCGGCTCCTTCTTTTTTGCCACCTTGATCCCTTATTTCCTCTCCAGTTTTATCCGTTTGGACCAGTTGGACGGGTTTTCTAAAGTTCTGATCCTCACACCGCTGGTCGCCGCCTTTGCCTCGGATACCTTTGCCCTTTTTGGCGGTCTGCTCTTTGGCAAGCACAAGTTGGCGCCGGAGCTGTCGCCGAAGAAGACAGTGGAGGGCGCTGTGTGCGGCCTTTTGGGCGCTATGGCGTCCATGGTGGTGTACGGAGTGGTCCTGGAGCGCTGCTTTAGCCGGCCTATGGATCTGCCTCTACTGGCGCTGTATGGCGCTCTGGGCGCCGTGGTCTCCCAGCTAGGCGACCTCTCTTTTTCCTATATCAAGCGCCAGTATGGCCTGAAGGACTTTGGCTATATATTTCCCGGCCACGGCGGCGTACTGGATCGGTTCGACTCGGTGATCTTCTGCGCGCCACTCATTGAGATCCTGTGGCAGCTCCTGCCTGCCACGCAGCTGCCCTGACCTTCGGAAGGGAGGACCAGGCGTTGAAACGAAAGCTATCCATATTGGGTTCCACCGGCTCCATAGGGCGGCAATCGCTGGAAGTGATGGCCGCCCTTGGATTGTCTGTGGGGGCGCTCACCGCTCACCGCAGCGTGCGGCTGTTGGAAGAGCAGGCTCGGCAGTACCGTCCCCGGCTAGCTGTCCTTACCGATGAGACTGCCGCTCGGGATCTGGCCGTTCGCCTGGCGGACACCCCGGTGAAGGTGGCCGGCGGCAGGGCCGGATTGCTGGAGGCCGCCACGCTGGACGATGTAGACACCGTCCTCACCGCCGTGGTAGGCGTGGCCGGGTTGGAGCCCACTTTGGCCGCCATCCAGGCGGGCAAGCATATTGCCCTGGCAAACAAAGAGACCTTAGTCTGCGCCGGCGCGCTGGTAAAGCGCACGGCTCAGGAACGGGGCGTAGAGCTATTGCCGGTAGACTCGGAGCACTCAGCTATTTTTCAGTGCTTACAGGGCTGCGCGGATAGAGCAGAGGTGGCCCGTCTGATCCTGACCGCCTCCGGTGGACCTTTCTACGGCAAGGACCGTAAAGCCCTTTCTCTTGTTACAAAAAACGAGGCGTTGAAGCACCCGAATTGGTCCATGGGCGCTAAGATCACCATTGACTCGGCTACCATGATGAATAAGGGCTTCGAGGTCATGGAGGCCATGTGGCTTTACGATCTGCCGCTGGAAAAAATTGATGTGGTGATACACCGGGAAAGCATCATACACTCTTTGGTAGAGTATTGTGATGGAGCTGTCCTGGCTCAGTTGGGCGTGCCGGATATGCGCCTTCCCATTCAATACGCTCTGACCTGGCCTGAACGCAAGCCTTGCCCGGCGCCAAAGCTGGACCTTCTGAACTGCCCCAGCCTGACTTTTTTGCCCCCGGATGGGGAAAACTTTCCCTGTCTGGACCTGGCCCGTCAGGCCGCACGACGTGGCGGAGTGGCCCCAGCGGCCCTCAACGGCGCCAACGAGGCGGCGGTGGCTCTGTTTTTGGAGGACAAGATCGGCTTTTTGGACATTCCAAAGCTGTGCCAGGCGGCCATGGACGCCGCACCGACGGTGGCGGAGCCCACACTGGAGGACATTTTAGCCGCGGACGCCCAGGCTCGACGCATATCTCTTTGAAACTGACTTGAGGTGGATCATGGGTACTGTTTTGCTTGTCATTGTCGGCATCATTATGTTTGGCTTTCTTATTGCCATCCATGAGTTCGGGCATTTCATCACTGCTAAACTCTGTGGCGTCAAGGTCAACGAATTTGCCATTGGCATGGGGCCAAAACTTTTGTCGAAGCAGGGCAAGGAGACGCTCTATTCTCTGCGGCTTTTTCCCATCGGCGGCTTTTGCGCCATGGAGGGTGAGGATGAGGACACCGCCGACCCCCGATCCTTCCAAAAGGCCAAGGCATGGAAAAAGTTGCTGATCCTCCTGGCCGGAGCCGCTATGAATTTTCTCATCGGCGTCCTGATTTTTGTGGGACTCTATCTGAGTATTCAGGGCTACGAGGTAGAGGCTGTGAAGAGCTTTGAACCCTGGTCCACATTGCCGGAGCAGGGGCTACAGGTCGGGGATGAGTTTTTGTCCATCGACGGCCATAAGATGCTGGTGGCGGGCGACGCAGCTATCTTTCTGGACCGCGTCGGCGCCTATGCAGACATTGAGGTCCTGCGTGACGGAGAACGTATCACACTGGAAAACGTCAGCATGGACCGTACCGCGATCACCGGCGACGACGGCCAGGTCTCTCACAAGCTGGGCGTGACCTTGGGTTCCAAGGTCTATTCCGCCAACTTGGGCGACAAACTTCGTCTGGCTTGGAACAACTCCAAGAACACCATTCGCCTGGTGTGGATGGGCCTTGGGGACCTGGTCACCGGCAGGGTAGGCCTTCGGGACGTGTCCGGTCCGGTGGGCATCGTGGACATGATGGGCCAGGTGGCGGGCAACGCGAAAACCACCACCAGCGCTTTCCTGAGCATTTTGAGTCTGGTGGCCTTTATCGCCATCAACCTGGCAGTGATGAACCTTTTGCCAATCCCCGCGCTGGACGGCGGTCGGATCTTCTTCCTTTTGATCAACGTGATCTTTACCGCCGTGACCAAAAAGCGGCTGGACCCCAAGTACGAAGGCGTGGTAAACGCCGTGTTCCTAGTGGGTCTTCTGGTGTTTATGGCGGTGGTAGCGGCCAGCGATGTCATGAAAATATTTGGGCGGTGAGACGATGACAAGACAGATCCATGTGGGTGGCGTGCCTCTTGGCGGCGGCGCGCCGGTGACCATCCAATCCATGTGCAACACGCCCACCCAGGACGTTGACGCTACCGTAGAGCAGATCCGCCGCTTGCAGGCCGCCGGGTGCCAGATCATCCGCGTGGCTGTACCCGATATGGACGCTGCCAGAGCGGTGGGCGCCATCAAAGAGCGCATCGACATTCCCTTGGTGGTGGATATCCACTTCGACTACAAATTGGCCCTGGAGTGCGTGGCCGCGGGCTGCGACAAGGTGCGCATCAATCCTGGCAACATCGGCGGGGAAGACCATGTGAGGGCTGTGGCCAAGGCCTGCCGCCAGCACGGCGTTCCCATCCGCGTTGGCGTCAACGGCGGTTCGCTGGAAAAGCCATTGCTGGACAAATACGGCGGCGCCACGGCAGAGGCGCTGGTAGAGAGCGCCATGGGCCATATTCGTCTTTTGGAGCGGTATGACTTTGACCAGATCTGCGTATCCATGAAGTCCTCCTCCGTCCCCACAACGATGGCGGCCTACCAGCTGTTTTCCCAGCAATATGACTACCCATTGCACATCGGCGTTACCGAGACCGGCACCCCCAAAATGGGCGTTTTAAAATCCGCTGTGGGCATTGGCGGCCTGTTAGCTCTGGGGATCGGCGACACCATACGGGTCTCCTTGTCCGCTGACCCCATCGAGGAAGTCTACGCCGCCCGGGACATTCTCAAGGCGGCAGGGGTCCGCAAAGACGGCCCTGAGCTCATCGCCTGTCCCACCTGTGGGCGCACCCGCATCGACCTTATCGGCCTTGCCAACGAGGTAGAGCGGCGACTTGAGACGGTGGACAAGCCCATCACCGTGGCCGTCATGGGCTGCGTGGTCAACGGCCCTGGTGAGGCCAGCGCCGCCGATGTGGGCATCGCCGGAGGCGATGGCGTGGGGCTGCTGTTTCAAAAAGGAGAGATCGTCAAGAAAGTGCCCCAAGCCATGCTGGTAGACGAACTGTTCCAGCTGATCCAAACACTGTAAGGAGAGAGAAACCTTGTCGTCGGAACAAAAGAAGATCCCCTTTTTCCTGACTTTTTCCGCCTATATTCCCCAAGATCCCATGCTGTGCGCGCGCCTTGCGGAGTGTCAGGTTTTACATATGGAGCCGGGGCCTCGTCCCGGCAGCGTGAAGGTCGCGCTGGAGGCCGACCCGCCTCTCAATAAAACGGAATGCCAGGCCGTGGAGACAGAACTCTCCAAGGCCTATGGCGGCGCTGTCACCATCGAACAGCCCATGCCCACCATCTCCGCCGACACCCAGGTCGCCCTCTCCGGCGAACAGGATCCGGCGGTGCTGGTGGACCTTTTGCGCCGTGAGCTGTCCAAGACCTTCGCGCCGGCCCGGGGCCTGATGGCCGGCGCCACCGGCGCGCTGGAGGGCGACGTTCTCACCGTTACGCTGCCCAATGGCGGCACCGAGCTTTTAAGCGCCCACATCCAGTCTGCTGTCAAGGCTCTGACCTCCGCCGTAGGACACGCGGTGCGGGTGAGCTTTACCGCCGCCGCTACTAAGGTACAGAAGGGCCTGTCCTTTCTGGGACAGGCCGAAAACCAGCGCCTGGCCGCCATGAAGTCCAGCACGGGCGCCGCCCCGCAGGCCAAGAAAAAGCCCTCCGGCGTCATCTATGGCAAGGTATCTATGAAATCGGTCACCGATATGTCCGAGTTGACCCCGGAGCTTGGTAACGTACTGGTGGAGGGTGTTGTGTTTGGCATTGATCATAAAGAGCTCAAAAGCCATAACACCGTGGTCCGCTTTGATGTGACCGATTACACCGGTTCCATTCGGGTCTCCCAATTCATGCGCACCGACGAGGCAAAGCCTATTATCAAGGGCGTAAAGATGGGGCAGAGCCTACTCATCCAGGGGCGCTTGGAGATGGACCGCTACGACGGCGATCTGGTCCTCCGGCCCACGGGCATCACCGTGGCTGAGGCCAGTGTCCGAAAGGACACCGCGCCCCAAAAGCGTGTGGAACTCCATCTCCACACCCAGATGTCCTCTATGGACGCGCTTACCGTCACAGGCGATGTGGTCAAACGGGCTATCTCCTGGGGCCACCGGGCCATCGCCATCACCGACCACGCCGTGGCTCACGCCTTTCCCGACGCCGACCACGCCGCCGCTAAGTCGGACATTAAGATCCTCTACGGTGTGGAGGCCTACTTCCGCAACGACGTGGACAGCACTGTGGCCATCCGCGGCAGTGGAGATCTGCCCCTTGACCAGGAATATGTGGTCTTTGACATTGAGACCACCGGTTTTGACCCCAAGCAGGAGGCCATCATTGAGATCGGCGCGGTCTTGGTCAAGGACGGCATGATCCAGCCCCAGCATTTTTCCACCTTTGCCGATCCTCAGCGGACGCTGAGCCCCAAGATCGTGTCCCTGACCGGCATCACCGACGATCTTTTGCAAGGCGCGCCCAGCCAGGAGGAGGCTGTCCGAGGTTTTTTAGAGTTCGTAGGAGGGCGTCCTCTGGTCGCTCACAACGCCGACTTTGATGTGAGCTTTATTCGTCAGGCCGCCCAAGACCTGAACATTCCCTTTGACCCCACCTCGGTGGACACCCTCTCTCTGGCCCGGCGGCTCTACCCGGAGCTGAAAAACTATAAGCTGGACACTGTGGCCGAGCACCTGCGGCTGGGAGATTTCAACCACCACCGGGCCGAGGACGACGCAGTCACCGCTGCCGGTATCCTGCTGGACGAGCTGCGACTCCTGCGTATCCGCGGCGCCAAGCTCCTGCGGGACATCGACCCGCTCCTGGCCGGGCAAAAGGCCGGCGGTGGCCGCAGGACGCCTTACCATCTCATCGTCCTGGCCAAAAACCAGACCGGCCTGCGGAATCTCTACAAGCTCATCTCTCTGGCCCATTTGGAGCATTTCAGCCGCTATCCCATCATGCCCAAGAGCCTGATCAACGAAAACCGGGAGGGGCTTATCATCGGCTCTGCCTGCGAAGCGGGGGAGCTTTTCAAGGCCATTACCGAGCATAAGCCTCAGGAGGAGCTAGAGCGCATCGCCGCATGGTATGACTATCTGGAGATCCAGCCCCTGTCTAATAATGCCTTCATGCTCCGGCCCGACAAGGAAGGCCGCCAGACCGCCCAGAGTGAGGAGGACCTGCGGGACTTCAACCGCACGGTGGTGAAGCTGGGAGAAAAGCTGGGAAAGCCCGTCTGTGCTACGGGGGACGTCCACTTCATGGAGCCCCATGAGGAGATCTACCGCCACATTTTGCTGGACTCCAAGGGCTTTGACGATGCCGACAGCCCCAACCCGCTCTACTTTCACACCACCGATGAGATGCTGGAGGAATTCTCCTATCTGGGCGAGGAGAAGGCCTTCGAGGTAGTAGTGACCAACACCAACCTCATCGCCGATTGGTGTGACCGCATGGGCCCGCTGCCCAGGGGGCTTTTTCCGCCTACCATTGAAAACTCCGCTCAGATCCTGAGCGACCTGGTCTGGGGCAAGGCTCACGACCTCTACGGTGAGGAGCCACCCCAGATCGTAGTGGACCGGATCAACGCAGAGCTTGGCGATATTTTGCGCTGTCACTATGACGTGATCTATATGTCAGCCCAAAAGCTGGTCCAGGACTCTCTGGATCACGGCTATCTGGTGGGCTCTCGAGGCTCGGTGGGCTCGTCCATCGTGGCCTTTATGTCGGGCATTACCGAGGTCAACTCTCTGCCACCCCACTACCGTTGCCCCAAGTGTAAGCACGCCGAATTTGATGTGGACCCCCAGTACGGCTGCGGGGCCGATATGCCGGACGCTGTTTGTCCTGTCTGCGGCACGCCCTATGAAAAGGATGGCTTCAACATCCCCTTTGAGACCTTCCTGGGCTTTGGCGGCGACAAGGTGCCCGATATCGACCTCAACTTCTCCGGCGAATACCAGTCCAGCGCCCACCGATACACCTTTGAGCTATTTGGCGAAAGCCACGTCTTCCGGGCCGGGACCATTGGCACTGTGGCCTTTAAGACCGCCTATGGCTATGTCAAGAAGTATCTGGAAAAGCGAGGGCTCAAGGTCACCAAGGCGGAGGAGGCCCGCCTTGCCAACGGCTGCACCGGCGTCAAGCGTACCACCGGCCAGCATCCGGGCGGCATGGTGGTCATTCCCCAGGACTGCGAGATCTACGATTTCTGTCCTGTCCAGCATCCCGCTGACGACGCGGGCACGGACATCATCACCACCCACTTTGAATACCACTCCATGGAATCCAACCTCCTGAAGCTGGATATGCTGGGCCACGATGACCCTTCCATGATCCGTATGCTGGAGGACCTGACCGGCGTCAACGCCCGCACCGATATCCGCCTAGATGACCCGGATACCATGAGCCTATTTACAAGCTCGGAGAAACTGGGTTTTGTGGACGACCCTATCCTGGGTCCCACCGGCGCTGTTGCTATCCCTGAGTTCAACACAAAATTCACTCGCCAGATGCTGATGGATACGCAGCCTGAGAACTTCAACACCCTGGTCCGCCTCTCCGGCTTCTCCCACGGCACCGACGTGTGGTTGGGCAACGCCCGGGACCTGATCTTGGAAAAGAATGTCTCCGTTTTGGATACCGTGGGCTGCCGGGACGATATTATGCTCTACCTGATCCAGCAGGGGATGGACCCAAAGGTCTCCTTTAAGATCATGGAGGCGGTCCGCAAGGGCAAGGTGAAGAAGGGCGGCTTCCAAGACGGCTGGGTAGAGGATATGAAGGCCCATAACGTGCCCGATTGGTACATCGAATCTCTGGCCAAGATCGGCTATCTTTTCCCCAAGGCCCACGCCGTGGCCTACGTCATGATGGCCTTCCGCATCGCCTGGT
>CAJKDY010000015.1 GCA_905198835.1 uncultured Eubacteriales bacterium
CTTTGCCCGGACCACGGCGGCCTGCTTTGCCGCCCAGCTGGACCCCACTCTGGACGAGATCGGCGACATCAAGACCGCCGTCAGCGAGGCTGTCACCAACGCCATCGTCCACGCCTACCCCGCCGACCTGGGCGTCGTCACCCTGCGCCTTCGTATCCTGGAAGGTCGGCTCTTTGAGGTCACCGTTCGGGACAAGGGGGTGGGCATCGCCGACGTACACCAGGCCCGGGAGCCCCTCTACACAACCGGCGACGACTCCCGCTCGGGCATGGGCTTTACCATCATGGAGAGCTTTATGGACTATCTGCGGGTACGCTCCGCCCCCGGCAAGGGCACCACCGTCACCATGCGCAAGCGCATCGCGCCCCGGATGGGCGCGGGGAAATGAGCTCTGCCCAGGCCCCCGCCCCCGATCTGCTGGCCCAGGCCAAGGCCGGAGACCAGGACGCCTGTCAGCAGGCCATCATCCAAAATGCCGGACTCATCTGGTCCATCGTCCGGCGCTACTATGGCCGGGGCGTGGAGGCCGACGACCTCTACCAGCTGGGCTGCCTGGGCTTTTTGAAGGCCATCCAGGGCTTTGACAGCGCCTACGGCACCCAGTTTTCCACCTACGCCGTGCCCAAGATCGCCGGGGAGATCCGGCGGTTCTTGCGTGACGACGGCACGGTGAAGGTCAGCCGATCGCTGAAGGAGCGCCACGCCACCGTCCGCGCCGCCGCGGCGCTGCTAGGGGCCAACCTGGGCCGGGAGCCCACCCTCTCTGAGCTTTCCGCTCAGACCGGTCTTGCTCCAGAGGACATCGCTAGCGCCCAGATGGCCACCCAGAGCGTCGCCTCCCTCCAAGGCGAGACCGCCGACGGCCTCACCTTGGAGTCCATGCTGGGCACGCCGGGGCCTGAGGAGGAACTGGTGGAACGAGTAGCGCTGCAGGGGGCCATCCAGGCCCTGGAGACCCGGGAGCGCAAGGTGATCCTGCTCCGATATTACCGATCCATGACCCAGAGCCAGTGCGCCCAGCTCCTGGGCGTCAGCCAGGTCCAGGTCAGCCGCATCGAAAAGCGCGCCCTGGAGCATCTGCGGCAGCTGCTGGCGTAGACACTTGCCTTTTTTTATCATGTGTGCTATGATGCAAAATAGCATTTTGGCGTCCACAGCCTTGTGCTGTGGACGTTTTATATCGAAGCGCGAGGGTAGGCGGCCCGGACCCGATGGAGCCCCGACAGGCCCGAAGCAGGTGAAGGGCGAAGCCCTGAGCGGTGTTTGGGCCGCGCAGGGGCGAAGCGGGGCCGAGAAGGCCGCCCAACCCGAGCGTGACACCAGTAAAGGAGAGAAACGCACTATGGTCGTCGTGATGAAGCCGGGCACGAAAAAGGAAGAAGTGGAGGCCCTGGCCCGATCCTTTGAGCAGCAGGGCTTGAATGTTGGCATTACAAACGGCGTGGGCTGCACCATTCTGGGCCTGGTAGGGGACACCACCGCCGTGGATATCGACAAGCTCTCGATCCTGCCCAACGTAGAGCGCATCATGCGCGTCAGCGAGCCCTACAAAAAGGCCAACCGCAAGTTCCATCCCCAGGACAGCGTCATCCAGGTGGGGAATGCCAAGATCGGCGGCGGCAGCTTCGGCGTCATCGCCGGCCCTTGCTCGGTGGAGAGCGAGAGCCAGATGATCGAGGTAGCCCGGGACGTGCAGCTCTCCGGGGCCTCCATGCTCCGGGGCGGGGCCTTCAAGCCCCGCACCTCGCCCTATTCCTTCCAGGGCATGGGCGTGCCCGGCCTGGAGCTTTTGCTGGAGGCCAAGGCAGAGACCGGTCTTCCCATTGTCACCGAGATCATGTCCCCGCGCTACTGCGAACTGTTTGAGGAAAAGGTGGATGTGGTCCAGATCGGCGCCCGGAATATGCAGAACTTCGACCTTCTGAAGGAAGTGGGCAAGATGAGCAAGCCCGTCCTTTTGAAGCGGGGCCTCTCCAACTCCTATGAGGAGTGGATCATGTCGGCGGAGTACATCATGAGCGAGGGCAACGAGAACGTCATCCTCTGCGAGCGGGGCGTGCGCACCTTTGAGACCTACACCCGCAACACCCTGGACGTCTCCGCCATCCCCGCCATCCACAAGATGAGCCACCTGCCCATTATCGTAGACCCCTCCCACTCCGCGGGCATGAGCTGGATGGTAGAGCCCCTGGCCCTGGCCGCCGTGGCCGCGGGGGCGGACGGGCTCATCATCGAGGTCCACAACGATCCCCCCCACGCCAAGTGCGACGGCCAGCAGTCCCTGACCCCGGAGGACTTCCAGAACCTCATGTCCAAGGTCCGCGCTCTGGCGCCTATGATGGGGAAGGTATTGGTATGAAGACCCTCACCGTAGACCTGCCGGGCAGGGAGTATGACATTGTCATTGACCCCGGTGTTCTGGACCGGGCCGGGGAGCACATCAAGGCCCTCTGCCCCAGGGCAAGGCTGTGCGCCGTGGTCACAGACGACACCGTAGGCGCACTCTACGGCCACCGGCTGACGGAGTCTCTGAAGAAGGCGGGCTTTGCCGTCCAGGGCCTTACCATAGCCCCCGGCGAGCCCAGCAAGTGCCCGGACAACCTGGTGGGGCTTTGGCTGGAGCTGGCCGGGATGGGCCTGACCCGCACCGACGTAGTAGTGGCCCTGGGCGGCGGCGTGGTAGGCGACCTGGCGGGCTTTGCCGCCGCCACCATGCTCCGGGGCGTGGACTTTATCCAAATTCCCACCACCCTGCTGGCCCAGGTGGACAGCAGCGTGGGCGGCAAGGTGGCCATCGACCTGCCCAGCGGCAAGAACCTGGCCGGATGCTTCTATCAGCCCAAAGGCGTTCTGATGGACCCGGAGACCCTGTCCACCCTGCCCGACGAGACCTTTGCCGACGGCATGGCCGAGGTCATCAAATATGGCGCCATCTTCGACGCGAACTTTTTCCGCTTCCTGGCCCAGCGGCCCAGCCGGGACGCCGTCATGGCGGACATTGAGAAGGTCCTCTACACCTGCTGCGACCACAAGCGCCGGGTGGTGCTGGCCGACGAGCGGGACACCGGGGAGCGGATGCTGCTGAACTTCGGCCACACTCTGGGCCACGCCTATGAAAAGGCGGGCAACTATGAACGCTGGACCCACGGCCAGGCCGTGGCCGCGGGCATGGTGGCCGCCGCCGGACTGGGTGTGCGTCTGGGCATGACCCCCGCTGAGGTCCCCGACCAGATCGCCGGGCTCTGCGCCGCCTTTGGCCTGCCCACGGCCATCGACTGCACCATGGACGACTATTCCGCCGCCATCGGCCTGGACAAAAAGTCCGCCGGCGGCGACATCCACCTGATCGTGCTGGAGTCCCTGGGCCGCGCCGTGGCGCGAAAAATGCCCAAGGCAGAGCTCATGGGGCTTTTGGAGGTCTTTACCGGCGCGTCCTAAACCGCGGCGCTCTTGTAGGGGCCGCTGTCCCCAGCGGCCCGACCTTGCGAGAAAGGAGGCCCCTATGACCCTTACCATCACACCCAGGGCTCTGGCCGGGACCGTGCAGGCCCCGCCCTCCAAATCCCAGGCCCACCGCCTGCTCATTGCCGCCGCCCTGGCCCACGGCTCCAGTCTGATCCGGGGCCTGACAAGCTCCAAGGATATGGAGGCCACCCGGCGGTGCCTGGGCGAGTTGGGGGCGGAGTTCGAGGAGACTGCCGACGGCCTGGTGGTCCACGGCATGGCCGCCAATTCCATGTCCCCCCTGCGCCGCATGGCCCTTCCCCGGCTGGACTGCGGCGAATCCGGCTCCACCCTCCGCTTTCTCATCCCCGTGGCCCTGGCCGTTCGGGGCGGCGGCGTCTTCACCGGGCAAGGCCGGCTCATGGAGCGGCCCTTGGAGCCATACTTCGACCTTTTTCGACAAAAAAATATTTTTTTTGAGCAAACCGATGGCGTTCTGACCGTCCAGGGCCTGTTGGAGCCGGGGGAGTACCCCCTACCTGGCAACGTGTCCAGCCAGTTCTTTACCGGGCTCCTCTTTGCCCTGCCATTGCAGGACGGCCCCTCGGCCATCCTGCCCACCACTGATCTGGAGAGCATGGACTATATCGCCATGACCTGCCAGGCATTGGACCGCTTCGGCGTCCAGACCGCCGCTACCCTGTCTTTGCCGCCTCAGTACCATGTCCCCGGAGGCCAGACCTATACCGCCCAGGACGTGACGGTGGAGGGAGACTGGTCCCAGGCCGGATTCTGGTACGCCGCCCGGGCCCTGGGCTGCGATGTGGACTTGACCGGGCTGGACCCCGCCTCCCTGCAAGGGGACAAGGTCATCGCCCAGCAGTTTGAGACGCTGACAGCGCCGGGGGCTGTGGAGCTGGACGTGAGCCAGTGCCCCGACCTGGTCCCACCCCTGGCGGCCATGGCGGCCCTGCGGCGGGGCCGGACAGTCCTGTCCAATGCCGCTCGACTTCGCATGAAGGAGTCCGACCGTCTCCGAGCCGTGGCCCAGACCCTGAACGCCCTGGGCGCCCATGTCACCGAGGGGCCGGACTTTTTGGCCTTTGACGGCGTGGACGCCCTCTCCGGCGGCACGGTGGACAGCTTTAACGACCACCGCATCGCTATGATGGCCGCCATCGCCGCCGTCAGGAGCCGTGGCGCGGTGACCATCACCAACGCCCAGGCGGTGGAGAAATCCTACCCCACCTTTTGGCAGGAATACCAACGGTTAGGAGGTCAGCTCACATGGAATACGTGATCTTTGGCGAGAGCCACGGCCCGGCCATCGGCGTGACCCTCACCGGCGTGCCCGCGGGCCTTACGCTGGACCTGGAGGCCATCCAGCGCCAGCTGGACCGCCGCGCCCCGGGTAAGGACCCCACCGCCACCGCCCGGAAGGAGAGCGACGTCGCCCATATCCTCTCCGGCGTTTTTGAGGGCAAGACCACCGGCGCGCCCCTGGCCATCGTCATCCAGAATTCCGACCAGCACTCCACCGATTACGACGCCCTTCGGTACACGCCCCGGCCTAGTCACGGCGACTACCCCGGCTTCATCGCCAGCCAGGGCTGCCAGGACCACCGGGGCGGCGGGCACTTCTCCGGGAGGCTCACCGCGCCGCTGGTGGCCGCGGGAGCGGTGGCCCGGCAGGTCTTGGCCCAGCGTGGGATCACCGTTGCCGCCCACATCGCCGTCATCGACGGGGAGTACGACGGCCACTTTGACACCCAGGCCCAGCTGGAAGCTGCCGCCGCCAAGCCCTTCCCCGTGATAGACGATGCCGCCGGAGAGAAGATGCGAACGTTGATCCTGGACGCCAAGCAGGACGGCGACAGCGTAGGCGGGGCCGTCGAGTGCGCCGTCTTTGGCCTGCCCGCCGGACTGGGCGCGCCGGACTTTGGAAAAAACGTGGAGGGGATCTTTGCCCAGCACCTCTTTGCCATCCCTGCGGTCAAGGCGGTGGAGTTCGGCGCGGGCACAGCCTTTTCCTATATGCGCGGCAGCGAGGCCAACGACCCGCTGAGCGTGGTGGACGGCAAGGTCACCGCCGCCACCAACAACGCCGGCGGCATCAACGGCGGCATCACCAACGGCATGAGCGTGGTCTTCACCGCCACCTTCCGCCCCACCCCGTCCATCGCCCTGCCCCAGCAGACCATCGACTTACGTACCGGAGCAGAAGTGGAACTTCGTATAAATGGGCGGCACGACCCCTGCATCGTCCCCCGGGCCGTCCCTGTGGTAGAAGCCGCCGCGGCCTTGGCCGCCTGCCAGGTGCTGGGTATTTAAGGAGGAATGGATATGAAATTCAAGCCTGTTGTCCCGCCCGCATCCACCCTGGTCTTCCCCGGCGCGGTGGTGGTGGGCGATGTAAAGCTGGGCGAGGACTGCTCGGTGTGGTATAACGCCGTCATCCGGGCCGACGAGGACGCCATTGTCATCGGCGACGGCACCAACATCCAGGATAACGCCGTGCTGCACGTCACCACCGGCCTGCCCCTCACCATTGGCCGGGGCGTCACTGTGGGCCACGGCGCCATTTTACATAGCTGTACCGTGGGCGACGACAGCCTGATCGGCATGGGCGCCACGGTGCTGGACGGTGCGGTCATCGGCAAGGGCTGCCTGATTGCCGCCGGGGCGGTGGTCACCCCCCGGAGCGTCATCCCCGACGGCTCTATGGTCATGGGCGCGCCGGGCAAGGTGAAGCGGGCGCTGACCGAGGACGAGATCGCCGACATCCGCCGCAACGCCCAGGTGTATGTGGACTTGAAAGAGGACTACCGCTGATGGACGAGCTAAAGTCTCTGCGCGATCAGATCGACGGCGTGGACCGCCAGCTGGTCTCCCTCTTTGCCCAGCGCATGGACCTGACAAGGCAGGTGGGCGAATACAAGGTCCGCAGCGGGATGCAGGTGCTGGACGCCAAGCGGGAACAGGAGGTACTGGACTCCAAGGCCGAGCTGGCCCCCCAGGCCATCCAGAGCGAGTGCCGCACTCTCTTTGAGACCATCATGGCCCTCTCCCGCCGCCAGCAGCGGCGGCTGGTCTCTGCCGACCAGCCGGATTACCAGGCCTATCTGGCCCAAAAATCCCAGGCCGCTCAGCCTGTGGCCGAGCCCCGTGTCCTCTATCAGGGCGTACCCGGCGCCTATGCCGAGGAGGCCGCCGTGGCCTACTTTGGCGAGGCGTGTCAGCGTAAAAACCTGGGCAGCTGGGAGGACGTGTTCGCCGCGCTCCAGCAGGGCGAGGGCGACTACGGCGTGGTCCCCATCGAAAACTCCTCCACCGGCTCCATCAACCAGGTCTACGACCTTTTGGCCAAGTACGAACACTTCATCGTCGGCGAGGTCAAGCTCCGAGTTGACCACTGCCTGATGGCCCCCCACGGTGTGACGCTGGAGGATATCCAGGCCGTCTATTCCCATGAGCAGGGTCTTTTCCAGTGCGCGCCCTATTTGAAGGCGCACCCGGCATGGAAGCAAAGCGCCCTCTCCAACACCGCCGCCGCGGCCAAATTCGTCTCTGAGAGCGGCCAGCCTTGCGCCGCCATCGGCTCAGAGCGCTGCGCCCGGCTCTACGGCCTCCATGTCCTGGCCCGAAACATCGCCCAGGCCCAGGCCAACTACACCCGCTTTGTGGTGGTGGCCCCCCGGCTGGAACTCAGCCCCGACCGGGATAAGATCAGCGCCCTCTTTACCCTGCCCCACCAGGTGGGGACCCTCCACCAGATCCTGGCCGTCTTTGCCGTCAGCGGGCTAAACATGATGAAGCTGGAGAGCCGCCCCATTCTGGAGAAGAGCTGGGAATACCGCTTTTTCGTGGACTTTTCCGGCAATCTGCTCTCGCCGGAGATGGACCTGGTGCTACGGGAGATGATCGAGTGCTCCACCGCCTTCCGGGTGCTGGGCAACTACCGCTCCGGGGAGGATGACTCATGAAAAACCTCGTCTTGATCGGGATGCCCGGCTCGGGCAAGACCAAGATGGGTCAGCTGCTCTCCGCCCGCTTCGGCCTTCCCTTGCTGGACACCGACGCCATGGTAGTAGAAGCGGCGGGCATGACCATCCCGGAGCTCTTTGACCGCTTTGGCGAAGTCCACTTCCGGGACCTGGAGAGCCAGGCCGCGGTGAAGGCCGCCCAGGCCACTGGCGCGGTCATCGCCACCGGCGGCGGCATGGTGCTGCGGGAGGAAAACATGGCCGCCCTGGCCAAGACCGGGATCATCTTCTTCCGGGACCGTCCGCCCCAGGCCATCGTAGGCGAGGATCACAAGGGCCGGCCCCTGCTGGCCGGGGACGCCCAGCGGGTCTACCGGCTCTACCAGGAGCGCATCGGGCTTTACAAGCGCTACGCCCACCATACCATCGCCCCCACCGACACCTATCAGGAAGCGGCGGAGCAGATCGCCGCCATCTTTGAAAAGGAGGCCAACACCCCATGAAATTTCTTATCTTAAACGGCCCCAACCTGAACCTGCTGGGCCAGCGGGAGCCCGGCGTCTACGGCAGCGAGAGCTACGAGGCCCTGTGCCAGCGGCTCCAGGCCTTTGCCCAGGCCCACGGCTCCAGCGTGGCGTGCGTCCAGTCCAACCATGAGGGCGCGCTCATCGACGCCATCCACGCCGCCCAGGGGGTCTACGACGCCATCATCATCAACCCCGGGGCCTTCACCCACTACTCCTACGCCATCCTGGACGCCCTGAAGGCCGTCAGCGTCCCCGCCGTGGAGGTCCACATCTCCAACGTCCACCAGCGCGAGGAGTTTCGCCACAAGAGCGTCACCGCGCCTGCCTGCGTGGGCCAGATCTGCGGCCTGGGCCTCTATGGCTACGAAGCGGCCATCCGGTATTTTTTGGAGCGTGAAACATGATCATCGAGTTGACCAACACGGCCAAAAAGCTCTGTATCATCGGCGACCCGGTGACCCACTCCAAGTCGCCCCTGCTGCAAAACGCCATGTGCCAGGCCCTGGGCCTGGACTACGTCTACCTCTGCCAGCCGGTGAAGCCTGAGGGCCTGGAGGATTTTCTCCGCGCCGCCAAGACCCTGGGCTACGCCGGCTTCAATGCCACCATGCCCTTTAAGGAGCTGCTCGTCCCCTATCTGGACGAGCTGGACCCGCTGGCAAAAAAGCTAGGCGCTGTGAATACTGTCTGTATAAGAGACGATAAATTATACGGATATAACACGGACTGTCCCGGCTTTGTCCAGGCCCTTTTGGACCGTGGTTTTCACGCGAAGGGCAAAAAAGTCCTATTACTTGGCGCCGGAGGGGCGGCCAAGGCGGTGGCGGTGGGTCTGGCCGACGCGGGGGCGGAGCGGATCACCGTGGCCAACCGCACCCGCTCCAAGGCGGAGACTGTGGCCGCGCTCATCCCCGGCCAGGGCGCTGTGGCCGATTGGACGCCCTCCGCTCTGGCCCGGGCCGCGGCGGAGTGCGATCTGCTGGTCAACGCCACCAGCCTGGGCATGGTGGGGCAGGGGGAGTTTGACGATCTCTCCTTCCTCCAAGCCCTGCCCCGGTCGGCCATGGCGGCGGACCTTATTTACCACCCCATCGAGACCACGCTGCTCAAAGAGGCCAAGACCCTGGGCCACAAGACCATGCCCGGCGGACCCCTGCTCATCCACCAGGCCATCTTCGCTCTGGAGCACTTTACCGGGGCCCACATCTCCCCCAAGTCCGTGATCCCCACCCTGATCCATCTCTTCCAGCAGACTATATAAAGCAAGGAGGCCCATTCCATGAAGTTTACCTACACACCCCGCGGCGTCTGCTCCCGGAGGATCGACATCGACCTGGAGGACGGCGTGGTGCGCTCCATCTCCTTCCTGGGCGGCTGCAACGGCAATCTGCAGGGCGTTTCTGCCCTGTGCCGGGGCCACCGGGTGGAGGAGCTGATCCCCCTGCTCCGGGGCATCAACTGCGGCGGCAAGGGCACCTCCTGCCCCGACCAGCTCTCCCTGGCCCTGGAGGAGGCCCAAAAGGCCGAGCAAGAGCGCTGACTTTAGAAGCCTTCCCCCTTGCAGGGGGAAGGCTAAGGACTGATACCGTTGAATATAGCAAAAAGCGAGGCGGCTTGTCAGCCGCCTCGCTTTTTGTACTTGTTCAGCAGGTCCTCAATGGCCTCGTCCAAAAGACGGGATTTGGGGACCCTGGTCCTTTTTGACAATTCACTGAAGGGCTCAACCAAAGCGTTATCAAGAGATGATATAAACTTCTTGCGGTTTACCAACTGCGCGTCAGCCATAAGACACCTCCTAATATGCACTAGGTATGTACCATGTTATGCTATTAGTATAGCAGAGCAAAAAGCCGAAAGCAACTAGTTACCATTAAGTAATTAGGTATTGACCACATAGTTACCATGTGGTATATTGTGTAAGGAGGTGATAGCCATGGACGAACCAGCAAAAATGACCTGCGAGACCTGTCGGCATTTCTACCGCCACTATGTCCGCGTGGGCAACCACAAGTATCGGGCCCTGGACTGCGGCCATTGCAGCAACCCACGGTGCCGGGACAAAACGGTGGACACGCCCGCCTGCCAACGCTTTTCCCGCAGACCCGAAACAAAGCAGGCAACGTCATAAAGAAGCAGGGGCCCCGGCCCCTGCTTCTTTCTCTTTCCCAAGCGTCCAAAAAAACCGTCATGCTCTTCCCCCCTGGGACATACCTTTATAGCGGGTGGGTCAAGCCCGCCGGAAAAGGAAAGGAAGTGTGCTTCTATGGAAGATTGGGACGTCCGCTTTGGAGGACGGAAATTCATCTCGGATCTGGGAGAGGCGGCGGAGGGCATCGACCAATGGCCGGGCCGGTACGCCCTGTGGCTCCCCCAGGGCAAAGGCCATCAGATCGTGGAGGTCTCTGACGACCTGGAGGAGCTGCGCCGCCGCCACCAGGTGCCCGTGGAAAATGTGTGTCATCTGGTGAGGGGGTGAGAGAATGGATCTGGAGCATCTGATCGCCGGGGTCGGCCGCTCGGTCCAGCAGGCTCAGGCCAGCCTGGACCAGGCCTGCGCCGACCAGTATCTGAGTTATTTTTTGCCCCCCTCCGACGCGCCGGACGCCCCGGGAGCGCTCACCCCCCGAACTCTGTCTCTCGCCCTGCCCGGCACGCAAAGTTCCCGGGTGGTCGAGCTGCCTCTTTTGGCGCTATGCAGCCACAACGCCATGAGCTTCGATCAGGTGACGGTCAAGCTCAACGTGGCGCTGGATACCGAGCAGTCCAAGGGCTCGCTGGAGGCCGTCCCCGTGGCCGCCGGTCAGGGCGGCCATCAAATCGAGCTGGTTTTTCGCCGCCAGGAGCCTGCCGAGGCTGTCTCCCGGCTGAATGAGGCGGCGGGCCAAATTTTGTGACCGATCAAAAAGGAGGAAAACGTATGCCGGAAAACACCAACATCGCGAAGGACGTCGTAGGTCTACCCCTTGGGCTATTGATCTCTCAGCCCATCATCGAGGTAGCCAAGGGCCAGGCGGAGCTGTGCCACGTCTATTTGGACACCCTCTTCCAGCTGGCCTTTACCCAGGACAAGGATCAGGCCATGACGGCCAAGGTCATCTCCTTCACCCTCGAGCGGCCCATGGTGGGCGAGAACGGCGAGACCAAGCTGGTCTCCTGCCAGGTCCAGGCTCCCCTGCTGGCCCTGGTGCCCCTGCCCGCCTTTACCATGGACGAGGCCACCGTACGCTTCTCTATGGAGATCAAGAACCAGGAGGTGGAAAAGGCCTCCTCCTCTTCCGAGGTCAGCGGCAGCTCCAGCTTCTCCGCCTGGGGCTTCAAGGCGCAGATCAGCGGAAAGGTCAGCACCGACCGGGAGCACACCCGCTCCACCGATAAGTCGGCCAAGTACGAGATCTATGCCCGGGCCACCCAGCAGCAGCCCGCCGAGGGCATGGCCAAGCTCAGCTCCATTTTTGCCTCGGTCATTGAGCCCATCGCCCCGTCCGGCTCCGGCGGAGGCGGCAAGTAATGTGCCGCCTGTGCGGCGACCCGGACTGTAAGCAGGGACAGTTGTGCAACTTGCGCTGGTTTCTGGACCAATCTGCCGTCCAAAACGCTATCCGGCGGGTCCAGAGCTACGATCCCAGCTTTACCGCCATCAGTCTGGGCTCGCTTCCATATTACCTTCGCGCCAGAGGCGGCGCCCGTCCCGCTCCAGTGACTGGCGTCTGGCGGCACTTCCAGGGCCTGGGCAACGCCGGGTATACCTGTCCATACTGCCGCAGGGCTCTGCGGGGCGGCTACCATGTGGATCACATCACCCCCTGGCAGGCCTATATCCGCACTACACTGGGTCTGAACGCCGACGCGGAGGGGAATCTGCCCAGTTTTATCGCCCGGGTGCTGGCCAGTGACCCGGCAAACCTTCATCTGGTCTGCGCCAGCTGCAACGAGAGCAAAGGGGATATGGAGGCGAACGATCCGAATTTCCCCGCCTGGCTGGCCCGTCGGCGGGCTTGGGGCGCCCAGCAGATGGCGCTGGCCGCCCAGCCGCCACCCCTTCCCCAGCCGCCGCTTGTCCGGCCCCCATTGCCTCCGCTCCCTCAATGGCAGCAGGACCGGCTCCAGCGGCATCTGGATCGGGTCCACCGGATCTGGGGCGACGACGACTAACAGCGCAAAAAAGAGCGCGTGACCTCACGGTCACGCGCTCCTTTTGTCTCGGTCTAACCGTCGGTGCGGTAGCGCTTCTGGGGAATGTAGGTGCAGTGGAGGATGTCGTGGGCCTTGTGGCCGCCGACATCGCCCAGGTAGTCCTTGTAGGCGGCAATAAGCTCGGGGTTTTGGTGGCTCTTGCGGAAGGTCTTGGCCTGGTCGTCGGCATAGAGGGCGGCAGAGCGAAGGGCCACAAGGTCTGTGAAGTTGCGGACCTCGGCGGGCTGCTGGGGCTGGCCGCCGCCGTTGACGCAGCCGCCGGGGCAGGCCATGAACTCGATGAAGTCGTACTTCTTCTCGCCGGACTTGACCATGTCAAGTACCTTCTTGGCATTGGCAAGGCCGGAGGCCACGCAGACCTTCACCGTCTTGCCCGCCACATCGTAGCTGGCCTCCTTGATGCCCTCCAGGCCCCGGACCTCCTGGAACTCCACGGGAGCGGAGTCCTTGCCGGTGAGGGTCTCGACGACAGTACGCAGAGCAGCCTCCATCACGCCGCCGGTGGCGCCGAAGATGACGGACGCGCCGGTGGACTGGCCCAGCATGGGATCAAAGTCGCTCTCGGGCAGATGGTCGAAAAGGAGGCCGGCGTGCTTGATCATCCGGCCCAACTCCCGGGTGGTCAGGGAGATGTCCACGGGCATGCAGCCGTTCTTCAGCCGCTGCTCCTCCCGCTGGACCTCGTATTTCTTAGCGGTGCAGGGCATGATGGAGACCACCACGATGTCCTTGGGGTCGATGCCGGCCTTCTCGGCGTAGTAGGTCTTCACCAGAGAGCCGAACATTTGCTGGGGGGACTTGCAGGAGGAGAGGTTGGGCAGCATATCGGGGTGGTGCTGCTCGCAGTAACGGATCCAGCCGGGAGAGCAGGAGGTGATCATGGGCAGCGCGCCGCCGTTTTTCAGCCGGCCCAGGAACTCGGTGCCCTCCTCCATGATGGTGAAGTCGGCGGCGGTGTCCACGTCAAAGACCTTGTCAAAGCCCAGACGCTTCAGGGCGGTGACCATCTTGCCCTCCACATTGGTGCCAATGGGCTCGTTGAAGCACTCGCCCAGGGTCACACGGACCGAGGGAGCGGGGCCGACGACCACGTGCTTGTTGGGATCATGGATGGCGTCCCACACCTTCTGGGTGTCGTCCTTTTCATACAAAGCGCCGGTGGGGCAGGCCACGATGCACTGACCGCAGGAGACGCAGTCCACCTCGGCCAGGTCCCGGTCAAAGGCGCAGCCGATGTGGGTGGCAAAACCCCGGTCGTTGGCGCCGATGACGCCTACCTCCTGCATCTTGCGGCACACGGCGGTGCAGCGGCGGCATAGGATACACTTGGAGTTATCCCGCACCAGGTGCAAAGCGCTGTCCTCGATGCGGGGCAGCAGCTCGTCGTTGGCGTAGCGCACCGCGTCGATATTGAACTCCGCGGCCAGCTCCCGCAGCTCACAGTGGGCGTTGCGGGCGCAGGTGAGGCAGTCCATGCGGTGGTTGGACAAAATGAGTTCCAGGGTCAGCTTGCGGGATTTGCGCACCTTCGCGGTGTTGGTCTGGACCTCCATACCCTCGCTGACGGGGTAGACGCAGGAGGCCACCAGGCTGCGGGCGCCCTTGACCTCCACCACGCAGATGCGGCATGCGCCGATCTCGTTGATGCCCTTGAGGAAACACAGCGAGGGGATGCGAATACCCACCGTCCGGGCCGCTTCCAGAATGGTAGTGCCCTCGGGGACGGTGACGGGAATGTTGTTGATGGTGAGATTGACCATTTTCTTCTCCATTGTCTCGTCCCTCCTTTAAGACCGGCTGATGGCGCCGAACTTACAATTTTCGATACAGGCGCCGCACTTGACGCACTTGGTGGCGTCGATGACGTGGGGAGCCCGCAGCTGGCCGGAGATGGCCTGCACCGGGCAATTGCGAGCGCACAGCGTACAGCCCCGGCACTTCTCCGGGTCGATGGTGAACTTCAAGAGGTTCTTACACACCCCGGCGGGGCAGCGCTTCTCCACCACGTGGGCGATGTACTCATCCCGGAAGTGGTGCAGGGTGGAGATCACCGGGTTGGGAGCCGACTGGCCCAGAGCGCACAGCGCCGAGGACTTCAGGTGCTCGCACAGCTCCTCGATGGTGTCGATGTCGGCCAGGGTGCCGTTTCCCTCGGTGATCTTGCAAAGCAGGTCATACAGCCGCTTGGTGCCGATGCGGCAGGGGGTACACTTGCCGCAGGACTCGTCGATGATGAACTCCAGGAAGAACTTGGCGATGTCCACCATGCAGTTGGTGTCGTCCATGACGATCAAGCCGCCCGAACCCATCATGGAGCCGATGGCCATGAGGGAGTCGTAGTCGATGGGGGTGTCGATCAAGCTGGCGGGGATACAGCCGCCGGAGGGGCCGCCGGTCTGGGCGGCTTTAAACTTGTGGCCGCCGGGCACGCCGCCGCCGATGTCCTCTACGATGGTGCGCAGGGTGGTGCCCATAGGCACCTCCACAAGACCGGTATTGGTGATCTTGCCGCCCAGGGCGAAGACCTTGGTGCCCTTGCTCTTGGCGGTGCCGATGGCGGCGAACTTCTCCCAGCCGTTATTCAGGATCCAGGTGATGTTGGCGTAGGTCTCCACGTTGTTGAGCAGCGTGGGCCGCTGCCAGAGGCCCTTGACCGCGGGGAAGGGCGGGCGGGGCCGGGGCTCACCCCGGTGGCCCTCGATAGAGGTCATCAGCGCGGTCTCCTCGCCGCAGACGAAAGCGCCCGCGCCCAGCCGAAGCTCGATGTCGAAGTCAAAGCCGGAGCCGAAGATGTCCTTGCCCAAAAAGCCCATCTGGCGGGACTGGGCGATGGCGGTGTTCAGCCGGTCTACGGCGATGGGGTACTCGGCTCGGATGTAGATGTAGCCCTGGTGCGCGCCTACGGCGTAGCCGGCGATGGTCATGGCCTCCAGCACGCTGTGGGGGTCGCCCTCCAGCACCGAGCGGTCCATGAACGCGCCGGGGTCGCCTTCGTCGGCGTTACAGGCCACGTACTTCACCCCGTCTTCACTCTGGGCGTCGGCGGTGAATTGCCACTTCATGCCCGTGGAGAAGCCCGCGCCGCCCCGGCCACGAAGGCCGGAGTTCTTCACCGCGTCGATGATGTCCTGGGGCGGGGTCTTCTCGGAGAGAATGCGGGTGAGGGCGGTGTAGCCGCCCACGCCGATGTACTCGTTGATGTCGTCGGGGTTGATGACGCCGCAGTGGCGCAGGCCGATGCGCATCTGGTTCTTATAGAACCGGCTCTCGGGCAGGGTATGGACGGTGTTGCCGTCCTCCTTGTGCAGCAGCCGCTCCACCAGCTCGCCCTTGCCGATGTGGCTCTCCACGATCTCGGGCACATCGTCCACGGTGACGTGGGAGTAAAAAGCACCCTCGGGGTAGATGACCATGATGGGGCCCAGCGCGCACAAGCCGAAGCAGCCGGTGTGGACCACCTTGGCGGCCTTGTCCAGTCCCTTTGCCTTCAGCTCCTTATTGAGGGCCTCAATGATGGCCGGGGAGTTGGAGGAGGTACAGCCGGTGCCGGCGCAGACCAGGATATGGCGCTGGTACTCCTCAGTGTTCTCCGCTTCGATGGGGAAGTCAGAGGTGTGGCGGAGGGCCATGCGGCCCTGCATCTCTTCGCGCAGAGCGGTCAGCTCAGAAATCGTCTTCATCTCGTTTCGCCCTCCTTCTTATTGATACTTGGCCAGGATGGGGCCGATCTGGTCGGGGGTCAGGCGACCGTACACCTGGTCGTTGATCATCATCACCGGGGCCAGGCCGCAGGCGCCGATACACCGGCAGGCGTCCAAAGAGAACTTTCCGTCCAGGGTAATGCCCCCGGCCTTGATGCCCAGCTTTTTCTCGATCTCCTCCAAAATATCGCCCGCGCCCTTGACATAGCAGGCGGTGCCCAGGCACAGGCTGATCTGGTACTTGCCCTTGGGGTTCATGGAGAACTGGGCGTAGAACGACGCCACGCCGTAGACCTCCGAAAGGGGCACATCCAGCCCCTCGGCGATCATGATCTGGACCTCCTCGGGGAGATACCCGAAGATCTCCTGGGCCGCCTGGAGCACGGGCATGGTGGCCCCGGCCTGGCCCTTGTGCGCTTCGATGACCTTTTTCAGCTCGTCCTCCTGCTGGGGCGTGCCGTGGTAGGCGATCACCGTTTTGCAGTTTGGCATAGTCCTTCCTCCTGTCATTTGGGGGCCGTCACAAGGGCCCCTTTGGCTCAATCGGTTACTATTATACATAAAAAGTTTCAGTTAGTATAGGCTAATTTTGCGGAAATTTGTCGAAATTTCTCCAGAGAGCGGGCATTTTGCGGGGCAACTTGACAGATGGGGGCGGTAAGATTATAATTAACGGTAATTTCTTTGGGGGAGATTTCCCCAAATCGGGTAAGGAGGCCCATTATGATGGCAGGTCGTGTTTACAACTTTTCCGCGGGTCCGTCCATGCTGCCCCTGGAGGCGCTGGAGCGGGCCGGCCGCGAGATCACCAACTACGAAGGCTCTGGCATGAGCGTGATGGAGATGTCCCACCGCTCCAAGGTGTTCCAGAAGATCTTTGACGACACCCAGGCCAAGTTCCGCCGGCTCATGAACGTCCCCGAGGGCTACAAAGTCCTGTTTTTGCAGACCGGCGCTTCGGGCCAGTTCTCCATGGTGCCGCTGAATCTCATCGGCAAGACCGGCAAGGCCGACTACGCCGTCACTGGCAACTTCTCCAACATCGCCTACAAGGAGGCCAAGAAGTACGGCGAGATCCATCTGGCCGCCTCTAGCGAGGATAAAAACCACACCTACATCCCCGCCCAGTCCCAGCTGCAGCTGGACCCTGAGGCCAGCTACTTCTACTACTGCGCCAACAACACCATTTACGGCACCGAGTGGGGCTACATCCCCGATACCGGCGATGTGCCCATCGTGTGCGATATGTCCTCGGACATCCTCTCGCGCCAGGTGGACGTGTCCAAGTACGGCGTCATCTTCGCCGGGGCGCAGAAGAACATGGCCCCCGCGGGGCTGACGGTGGTCATCATTCGCGAGGACCTGGCCGGCCATGAGTTGCCCTACACCCCCTTGATGATGAACTACAAGACTATGATCGACAAGGACTCCATGTATAACACCCCGCCCTGCTGGTGCATCTATATGCTGGGTCTGGTGCTGGACTGGCTGGACGAGCAGGGCGGCGTGGCCGGTATGGAGAAGATCAAGCACCATAAGGCCCAGATGCTCTACGACGTGATCGACTCCTCCAAGCTCTTTACCTGCGCGGTGGAGCCGGGCTCCCGCTCGGATATGAACGTCACCTTCCGTACCGGCGACGACGAGCTGGACGCCAAGTTCGTTAAAGAGAGCGTGGCCGCAGGCTTTACCAACCTCAAGGGCCACCGGGTCGTAGGCGGCATGCGGGCCAGTATCTATAACGCCATGCCCACCGAGGGCGTAGAGGCCCTGTGCGACTTTATCAAGAAGTTCGACAAGGAGAACTGATGCTGGGCCGATGAGGGCGATGCGTGCCAGTGGCACGCGTCCTATCGCACGACCGAGCCGACAGGCGAGACCATCGGCCCCTACGATCCAAACCCCGTAGGGCGCGGCTTCCCAGACGCGCCGTAAAGAAGGAGAGCTTTACTTATGTATAACATCAAGACCCTGAACAAGATCGCCCAGGTGGGCCTGGACGAGCTGGACAAGAGCAAGTACGCCGTCAGCGGCGAGTGCGCAGACCCCGCCGGCATCCTGGTCCGCTCCGCCGACATGCTGGAAGCCGAGCTGCCCGAGAGCCTTTTGGCCATCGCCCGGGCCGGCGCGGGCACCAACAACATCCCCATCGACCGCTGCTCCGAGGCGGGCATCGTGGTCTTCAATACCCCCGGCGCCAACGCCAACGCCGTCAAGGAGCTGGTGCTGTGCGCGCTGCTGCTGACCTCCCGGGACGTGCTGGGCGGCGCGGCGTGGGTCCGTGACCAGGCCGCCACGCCGGGCGTGGAGGTCTCCACCGTGGTGGAGAAGGGCAAGTCCGCCTTTGCCGGGCCCGAGCTCTACCGCAAGACTCTGGGCGTGGTGGGCCTGGGCGCCATCGGCGCTCTGGTGGCCAACATCGGGCTCAATATGGGCATGGATGTGTATGGCTACGACCCCTATCTGTCGGTGGACGCCGCCCTGCGTCTGGACCGCCACGTCCATGTGGTGAAGGATATCGACCTGCTCTACCAAAACTGTGACTACATCACCCTTCACGTCCCCGCCGTGGACGCCACCAAGGGTATGATCGACGCCGCCGCCATCGCGAAAATGAAGGACGGCGTGCGCATCGTCAACCTGGCCCGGGGCACGCTGGTGAAGGACGACGATCTCATCGCCGCTCTGGAAAGCGGCAAGGTAGCCGCCTACGCCACCGACTTCCCCAACAACAAGCTGGTGGCCGCTCCCCATGTGGCCGCCCTGCCCCACCTGGGTGCCTCCACCCCTGAGAGCGAGGATAACTGCGCGGTCATGGCCGCCCGGGAGCTGCGGGACTATCTGGAAAACGGCAACATCGTCAACTCGGTGAATCTGCCCCAGTGCACCATGCCCTGGACCGGCACCGCCCGGCTTTGCATCCACCACCGCAACAGCCCCGGTATTCTGGCCGGTGTCACCTCCGCCCTCAGCGCCGAGGGGATCAACGTGGAGAACATGACCAACAAGTCCAAGGGCGACTATGCCTACACCATGGTGGAGCTCAACAGCGTGCCCGCCCCCGCGGTGGTGGACCACCTGCGCGGCGTGGAGGGCGTCCAGCGCGTCCGGGTGCTGGAGCGCTGAAGCGCGAAAAAGAAAGAGTCCGACAGCGCGGTATCTGATCAGTATACCGCGCTTTTTTATACAAAAGACAGGAGAATGGAGGAGCTTTGGAATGAAGGAGACGACCCCAGGCGCCAGGAGCAGCTTTTCCGGGCGCGTCGGCTATGTGCTGGCGGTGGCGGGCTCGGCGGTTGGCCTGGGCAACATCTGGCGTTTTCCCTACCTGGCGGCCAAGTATGGCGGCGGGATGTTTTTGCTGACCTATCTGGTCTTGACCCTTACCTTTGGCTACGTGCTCATCGTGTCCGAGACCGCCCTGGGCCGCATGACCCGAAAGAGCCCTGTCGGGGCCTACCACGCCTTTGGCAGGACCCTCCCGTTCCACCTGGGCGGCTGGGTCAATGCCCTGGCCCCCATGCTCATCGTCCCCTATTACTGCGTCATCGGCGGCTGGGTGCTCAAATACCTGTTTGAGTACCTTCGGGGAAGCGCCCAGGCTCTGGCTGGAGACGGCTTCTTTGACGGCTTTATCGCCGCGTCGCCCAGCGTGGAACTCTGGTTCGTTCTGTTCACCGTTCTGGTCTTCGCGGTCATTTTACTGGGAGTCAAGAGCGGGGTGGAACGGGTCAGCAAGGTGATGATGCCCATTTTGGTGCTGCTGGCGGTGGCGGTGACGGTCTACTCGATCACCCGGCCCGGGGCCTGGGAGGGCGTCAAGTACTTCCTGATCCCCCGCTGGGAGGACTTCTCCTTTATGACGGTGATCGCCGCCATGGGGCAGATGTTCTACTCTCTGTCCATCGCCATGGGCATTTTGGTCACCTACGGCTCTTACATCGGCAAGGAGGTAGACATTGAAAGGAGCACCGCCCAGGTGGAGCTTTTCGACACCGGCATCGCCGTGCTGAGCGGGCTGATGATCATTCCCGCCGTCTTCTCCTTCTCCGGCGGCGACCCGGAAGCGCTCCAGGCCGGGCCCTCTCTCACCTTTATCACCCTGCCTAAGATCTTTGCCAGCATGGGGGTGGGCGGTCTGGTGGGGGTGGCCTTCTTCCTCATGTTTTTCTTTGCCGCCCTGACCAGCGCTATCTCCCTCATGGAGACCAGCGTCTCCACCTGGCAGGACGAGCTCCATCTCAGCCGGCCCAAGAGCTGCCTTCTGATGGCGGCAGTCACTCTGATCCTGGGCACCTGCTCGGCCCTTGGCTATGGAGCGTGGGGCGGGGTGGAGCTGCTGGGGAAACAGTTTTTAGACTTCTTCGACTTTATCGCCAACTCCGTCATGCTGCCTCTGGCCGCCCTGGCCACCTGCTTTTTGGTGGTCCGTGTGGTGGGCTTTGATAAGCTGGAGGCGGAGGTGGAGCTGTCGTCACGCTTTCGCCGCAAGCGGATGTACCGCTGGTGCATGAAGTACCTAGTCCCCATCTGCCTTGTGGTGATCCTGGTCAGCTCCATTGCCGACGCGCTGGGGTGGATCTCGCTGTAAAACGGAGGTGACGCGCTTTGAATATCCTGCATCTGAAATACGCTGCGGAGGTCGCCCGGACCGGCTCCCTTCGCAAGGCTTCGGAAAACCTCTTTATCGGCCAGCCCAACCTGAGCCGGGCGGTGAAGGAGCTGGAGCAGTCCCTGGGCATCACCATCTTCAAGCGGGTACCCCGGGGCATGGTGCCCACCCCGGAGGGCGAGGAGTTTTTGCGCTATGCCAACCGCATTCTGGCCCAGATCGACGAGGTGGAGCGCCTATACCAAAAAAGCGCCCCCGCCCGCCAGCGCTTTTCCATCTCCGTCCCCCGAGCCAGCTATATCTCCGACGCCTTTGTCCGCTTCTCCCAGTCCATCGACCCCGACGTCCCCGCAGAGCTTTTCTACAAAGAGACCAATGCCATGCGGGCCATCAAAAACATTGTGGAGGCCGACTACCGTCTGGGCATCATCCGCTACGCGGAGAACTTCGAGCGGTATTTTCGGGACCTACTGGAGGAAAAGGGCCTGACCCACGACCTGGTGACTCAGTTCCGCTATGTGCTGCTTCTGTCTAAGGACCATCCCCTGGCTGATCGGGACGATCTCTGCTACGACGATCTCAAGCCCTACACCGAGATCGCCCACGCCGACCCCTTCGTCCCCTTTCTATCTTTATCCACCGTTCGGCAGCAGGAATTGCCGGGAGATATCGACAAGCGCATCTACGTCTTTGAGCGCTCCAGCCAGTTCGAGCTTTTGTCGGAAAACACCAGCACCTTTATGTGGGTCTCCGCCGTGCCGGAGCGGCTGCTGGAGCGCTACGGCCTGGTGCAAAAGACCTGCATCGACACCGCTCGGGTCTACTGCGACGTACTCATCCACAGCCAGGACTACCGCCTCACCGACCTGGACCAGCGCTTCGTCCGGGAGCTTTTCCGCTCCAAGGAGCGGATCCTGGACCCCTTTTCTCCCTCCCCCGAGGCCCGAACTCCGCGAGGCTTTTGATCGAGACCGCAAGCCCCGGCCTTTGGCTGGGGCTTGTTTCTTTGTTGGCATAGGTGCCATATCAAATCACGCAAGACGGATTTGATAAAAAAGGAATTTTACATCCGGCGGGAAGTATGGTAAAACGGGTCCGACAACAAAAAAGGAGGAATGTATCATGGCACGTTTTACTCTGCCCCGCGACCTCTACCACGGCAAGGGTGCTCTGGAGGCCCTGAAGACCTTTGAGGGCAAGAAGGCCATCATCTGCGTAGGCGGCGGCTCTATGAAGCGCTTTGGCTTTCTGGACAAGGCCATCGGCTACCTGAAGGAAGCCGGCATGGAGGTAGACCTCATTGAGAACATCGAGCCCGATCCCTCCGTAGAGACCGTTATGAAGGGCGCGGAGAAGATGCTGGCCTTCCAGCCCGACTGGATCATCGCCATGGGCGGCGGCTCTCCCATCGACGCGGCCAAGGCCATGTGGATCAAATACGAGTATCCCGAGGTCACTTTCGAGGATATGTGCAAGGTCTTCGGATTGCCCAAGCTCCGCAAAAAGGCCCACTTCTGCGCCATCTCCTCCACCTCCGGCACCGCCACTGAGGTGACCGCCTTCTCCATCATCACCGACTATCAAAAGGGCATCAAGTACCCCATCGCCGACTTTGAGATCACCCCTGATGCGGCCATCGTGGATCCCGACCTGGCCGAGACCATGCCCCAGAAACTGGTGGCCCACACCGGTATGGACGCCATGACCCACGCCATCGAGGCCTATGTCTCCACCGCCAACTGCGACTACACCGATCCTCTGGCCATCTTCGCCATCCGCATGATCCAGAAGGACCTGGTGGACAGCTACAACGGCGACATGGCCAAGCGTGACAGCATGCACAACGCCCAGTGCCTGGCCGGCATGGCTTTCTCCAACGCCCTGCTGGGCATCGTCCACTCTATGGCCCACAAGACCGGCGCGGCCTTTGCCGATTACGGCGCCCACATCATCCACGGCGCGGCCAACGCCATGTACCTGCCCAAAGTCATCGCCTTCAACGCCAAGGATCCCACCGCCAAGCGCCGCTACGGCGTCATCGCCGACGAGATGGGCCTGGGCGGCTCCAACGACGACGAGAAGGTCCGCCTGCTCATCGACTACCTCCGGGGCATGAACGACGATCTGAAGATCCCCCACTGCATCAAGAACTACGGCGCGGACAGCTATCCCGTGGACCAGGGCTTTGTCCCCGAAGACGTGTTCCTCGCCCGGCTCCACGACATCGCCGTCAACGCCATTGGCGACGCCTGCACTGGCTCCAATCCCCGCCAGCCCAGCGTGGAGGAGATGGAGAAGCTCCTCAAGTGCTGCTACTACGACACCGAAGTGGACTTCTAAAACGTTACATCACAGCAAAAAAGCGGCTGCCGGCAACGACAGCCGCTTTTTTCCAGGTTAAAAGTTTTTCCTCTTGACTTTTTTGACAGGACTAGTATACTTTTTCTTTGGTCACTACTATTTTATTATTGTATCGTAGTTCCGAAAGGAGAGTGCGGAATGTACAAGATCGTGAAAAAGGAAGCGCTGAATCCCACCGTCACCCGGATGGAGATCGAAGCCCCCTTTGTGGCCGCCAAGGCCGAGCCGGGGCAGTTCATCATCCTGCGGGTGGACGAAAAAGGCGAGCGCATTCCCCTGACCGTGGCGGGCTATGACCGGGAAAAGGGCACCGTCACCATCATCTTCCAGATCGTAGGCGCCACCACCGAGCATTTGAACCACCTGAACGCGGGCGATTCCATCCAGGACTTTGTGGGCCCCCTGGGCGTGGCCACCCACACCGAGGGCTTGAAGAAGGTCTGCGTGGTGGGCGGCGGCGTAGGCTGCGCCATTGCTCTTCCTGTGGCCCAGAAGCTCCATGAGCAGGGCTGCCAGGTGACCTCTATCATCGGCTTTCGTTCCAAGGACCTGCTGATCCTGGAGGACGAATTCAAAGCCTGCTCCGAGAAATGCCACGTGATGACCGACGACGGCTCCTATGGCCGGGAGGGCAACGTGTGCGTGCCCCTCAATGAGATGTTCGCAAACGGCGAGACCTTTGACGAGGTCATCGCCATCGGCCCCCTCATCATGATGAAGTTCGTGGTCCAGGCCACCAAGCCCACGGGCATCCCCTGCATGGTGAGCATGAACCCCATTATGATCGACGGCACCGGCATGTGCGGCGGCTGCCGGCTAACGTTACATCAAGACGGCAAGGCCGTCACCAAGTTTGCCTGCGTGGACGGTCCCGACTTCAACGGCTACGAGGTGGACTTTGACGAGGCCATGAGCCGGGGCGCTATGTACCGGGATTTTGAGCGCCACGCCTACGAAGAGACCTGCAACCTGTTCAAAAAGGAGGCGCAATAACCATGGCGAACATGAATCCCAAGAAGAACCCCATGCCCACCCAGGAAGCGGCGGTCCGGGCTCACAACTTCAGCGAGGTGGCCCTGGGCTACGACGAGGCCACCGCCATCGACGAGGCCCTGCGCTGCCTCAGTTGCAAGAATATGCCCTGCGTATCCGGCTGCCCGGTGAACATCCACATCCCCGCCTTTATCGAAAAGATCAAGGAGGGCGACTTTGAAGGGGCCTACCAGATCATTCAGCAGTCCTCCTCCCTGCCCGCCGTCTGCGGCCGGGTCTGCCCCCAGGAGACCCAGTGCGAGAGCAAGTGCGTCCGGGGTATCAAAGGTGAGCCGGTGGGCATCGGCCGGCTGGAGCGCTTCGTGGCCGACTGGCACAACGTCCACGCCACCCAGGCTCCTGAGAAGGTCCCCTCCAACGGCCACAAGGTGGCTGTCGTCGGCTCCGGCCCCAGCGGCCTGACCTGCGCGGGCGACCTGGCCAAGAAGGGCTACAAGGTCACCGTTTTTGAGGCCCTCCATACCGCCGGCGGCGTGCTGGTCTACGGCATTCCCGAGTTCCGTCTACCCAAGTCCATCGTCCAGAAGGAGGTAGACAACCTCACCGCCATGGGTGTTGACATGGAGACCAACATGGTCATCGGTAAGACCCTGACCATCGACGAGCTCTTCGGTATGGGCTATGAGGCCGTGTTTGTAGGCTCCGGCGCGGGCCTTCCCAACTTCATGGGCATCCCCGGCGAGAGCCTGAAGGGCGTCTACTCCGCCAACGAGTTCCTCACCCGCTCCAACCTGATGAAGGCCTATGAATCTGACCCCGTCACCCCCATTATGAAGGGCGGCAAGGTGGCCGTGGTGGGCGGCGGCAACGTGGCCATGGACGCGGCCCGTACCGCTCTGCGCCTGGGCGCTGAGAAGGTGTACATCGTCTACCGCCGCTCCCTGGAGGAGCTCCCCGCCCGAAAAGAGGAGGTGGAGCACGCCATGGAGGAGGGCATCGACTTCCGGCTGCTCAATAACCCCGTGGAGATCCTGGGCTACAACAATCCCGACGACAAGCGCGACCCCAAGAACGGCTTTGTCCGGGCCATGCGCTGCATCAAGATGGAGCTGGGCGAGCCCGACGAAAAGGGCCGCCGCCGTCCCATCCCCGTGGAGGGCAGCGAGTTTGAGCTGGAGGTGGACACGGTGATCATGTCCATCGGCACCTCCCCTAACCCCCTCATCAAGTCCACCACCGAGGGCCTTGAGGTCAATAAGCACGGCGGCATCATCGTGGAGGAGCAGACCGGCGCCACCACCAAGGACGGCGTCTACGCCGGCGGCGACGCCGTCACCGGCGCGGCCACCGTCATCTCCGCCATGGGCGCGGGCAAGGTGGCCGCGAAAGCGATAGACGAATACCTTCAAACGAAGTGAGCTTTGCTCACTTCGTTTGAGTAGGTTGCGGCCCCCTGCGCGCACTCGCTGCGCTCGCACACTTCGGGGGCCGAGAGGTATGTTTTCCGACGCGCGTGTCGCCGGAAAACATGATTATATGGTTTCGCGCCAGCGGGCGCGAACTCTGCGAGGCTTAAAAACCACATAATTGAAAAGGAGTGCATCGACATGGGTTTTCTGACTGGTAAGGTCGCCATCATCACCGGCGCGGGCCGGGCCGTTCTCAGCGACGGCAAGAGCTGCGGCTCCATCGGCTACGGCATCGCTACCGCCTATGCCAAGGAAGGCGCCAACATTGTCATCACCGGCCGCAACGTGAAGAAGCTGGAAGACGCCAAGGAGGAGCTGGAGCGTCTCTATGGCATCAAGGTCCTGCCCGTCCAGGCCGACGTGGCCGCCGGCAGCGACAACGAAGCCACCGTCCAGCACGTCATCGACGAGACCGTCAAGGCCTTTGGCCGTATCGACGTTTTGATCAACAACGCCCAGGCCAGCGCCTCCGGCGTGCCCCTGGCCCAGCACACCACCGAGAACTTTGACCTGGCCATGTACTCCGGGCTCTACGCCGCCTTCTACTACATGAAGGCCTGCTACCCCTACCTGAAGGAGTCCAAGGGCAGCGTCATCAACTTCGCCTCCGGCGCGGGCCTCTTCGGCAACTTTGGCCAGTGCTCCTACGCCGCCGCCAAGGAGGGCATCCGCGGTCTGACCCGTGTGGCCGCCACCGAGTGGGGCCCGGACGGCATCAACGTCAACGTGGTCTGCCCCATCGCCTGGACCGCCCAGCTGGAGGGCTTTGAGAAGGCCTATCCCGACGCCTTCAAAGCCAACGTGAAGATGCCTCCCATGGGCCACTACGGCGACCCTGAGCTGGAGATCGGCCGGGTATGCGTTCAGTTGGCTCACCCCGACTTTAAGTACCTTACCGGCGAGACCCTCACCCTGGAGGGCGGCATGGGCCTGCGGCCGTAAGCGGCTTGACAGACCGGCAAAAATGTGGTAAAGTACCTCTCGCAGACCCAGTGGGGGAGTAGCAAGCGCGCCGGGGTTTCCGGCGCGGAGTAAGTTCAACATACATGGCCGCTTGTCGGTCTGGCTTACTTGAAACTGCGAGACTCACGTACGCCATAGCGCCTACGTGAGCACACCTTTTCCAACGTGCCCAAGTATGGCCTTTGGCCGTACTTGGGCTTTTGCTATTTTAAGAAAAGAGAGGAAGTCGTGGAAATGCAGCAGATCGTAGATGTGATCCTGGGGAACGTGGAAGGTCTGGGCTTGCCCATCTGGGCCAACGCCGCCCTCTTCGTGGTGGGCTTTTTGCTGCTCATCAAGGGCGGCGACTGGTTTGTAGACGGCGCCCAGTCCATCGCCCACCGCTTCGGAATGCCGGAGCTGCTGATCGGGGCCACGGTGGTGTCCATCGGCACCACGCTGCCCGAGGTCATGGTCTCCGCCCAGGGGGCCATGGCGGGCAACGGCTCCATCGCCTTTGGCAACGCCATCGGCTCCATCATCTGCAACACCGCCCTCATCGCCGCCATCACCCTGGTGGTCAAGCCCGCCAAGGTGGACCGCAAGACCTTTGCCCTGCCTACGGCGGCCTTCTTCGTCGCCGCGGCCTACTATGTGGCTACCGCCTACCTCATGGGCGAGTTCAGCCGCCTCAGTGGCATCACGCTACTTGTCATGTTCGTCATTTATATGGTGGTCACCGTCCTCCAGATGAAGCGCCAGAGCGGCGCTTTGAAGCCCCAGGCTGCCCCCGGTCGCGCCAAAAGCCAGACCGATGGCTCAACGGGCAAGGACGTCCTGATGCTGGTGGTGGGCGCGGTGGTCATCGCCCTGGGGGCCAGGCAGCTGGTGGGCAACACCACCATTTTGGCCCGCGCCGTGGGCGTGCCCGACAGCGTCATCGCCCTGACCCTGGTGGCCCTGGGCACCTCCCTGCCCGAACTGGTCACCGCCATCACCGCCCTGGCCAAGGGCCACGGGGCCCTGAGCCTGGGCAATATCATCGGAGCCAACCTCTTCAATCTGGTGCTGGTGTCCGGTATCGCCACCGTGATCCGGCCCTTCGACCTCTCCGGCGCCAGCGCCACGGCTATGGTGGTAGACGTACCGCTGATGCTGGGAGTCATGCTGGTGCTCACCCTCCCCGCCCTGGCGCGCCAAAAGCTCTACCGCTGGCAGGGCGCGGCGCTGCTCGCCGCCTACGCCGCCTACTGCGTCTTCCTCTTTGTGGGGGCGTAACAAAAATCTGGCGGGGGCTGGAAAACCGGTCCCGGGCCGCCCAGTTTCGTCGTTATGCATAAATTTCACTATAAGTTTTTGTGCTATTTGATGATTTTCGAACTTGACGATGGGCGGAAGGACTGCTAAAATGTGGGCAACTTCAGGAAGGGTCCTGGAGTTCCCATCCACCCCGGCACGCCGCGCAAGCGTGCCACCGTCAGAAAGGCAAGGTTAGAACGACTATGATGAAAGAAATTGACATCAAGACCCCCGCTCAGGTCCAGAAACTCAGCGAACTGGCCAGCCAGGAGCCCTACGACATCTCCCTGGTCACCAGCACCGTCGTCCTGGACGCCCGCAGTCTGCTGGGTCTGTACTCTTTGATCGGTCAGAAGGTGGCCGTGTCCGCCGATGACCACGCCGACCCCAAGCGCTTCGGCAAGTTCCTGGACAAGATCGGCTAAACCCAGCACCTGAGCAAACAGGCGTCCCAACCGGGGCGTCTGTTTTTTTACGTTTTTTTGCAAATTACCTCTTTACAATTTCGCATTAGCGTGCTACTATACTAAAGTTGAAAAACCAGAAGGAGGATACATATTATGAAAAGACTCATTGCTCTGTCTCTTGCCCTGCTGATGCTCTTCGCCCTGGCCGCCTGCGGCGGCGGCGACACCCCCGCCACCCAGGCCCCCGCCAGCGATACCCCCGCTACTGACGTGCCCGCCACCGACGCGCCCGCCGCCGACTCGGACAAGCAGTACATCCTGGACAAGGGCACCCTAGTGGTGGGCATCACCGACTTTGCCCCCATGGACTACCAGGACCAGGATGGCAACTGGATCGGTTTTGACGCCGATTTGGCTAAGGCCTTCGCTGAGCGCCTGGGCGTGGAGGCCAAATTCCAGATCATCACCGACTGGGACGCCAAGGTCATGGAGCTGGAGGGCAAGACCGTGGACGTTGTGTGGAACGGCATGACCCTCACCGACGACGTGAAGGCCGCCATGGAGTGCTCCGTCCCCTACTGCGCCAACTCCCAGATCGTGGTCCTGCCCGTGGACCAGGCAGACAACTACCCCACCGCCGAGAGCATGAAGGACCTGACCTTCGCCGTGGAGAACGGCTCCGCCGGTCAGGAGGCCGTGGAAGCTCTGGGCTACGCCACCGTCCCCACCCAGGACCAGGGCACCGCCCTGCTTGAGGTGTCCGCCGGCACCGCCGACGCCGCCGTCATCGACTCCCTCATGGCCGCCGCCATGGTGGGCGAGGGCACCGACTTCGCCCAGCTCACCTACACCATCGGCCTGTGCGACGAAGAGTACGGCGTGGGCTTCCGCAAGGGCTCCGACCTGGCCGCCGAGCTCAACGACTTCTTCAAGGAAGTGGCCAACAACGGCGTCATGGCCGAGCTGGCCCACACCTACGGCGTGGACGCCGCCATCCTGCCCCAGAAGTAAGCTGGGCGCTTTTTTCAAGACCCATGTGCCTGCTCCAAACGCGGAGAGCTTGACGCTCTCCGCGTTTGACGGTATGGAAAGGTGGTAAAACGATGTTCGCAACGGTCATTGGCGCGCTGAACGAGGGTTTTTTGCAGACGTTGAAGCTGTTTGCCGTCACCCTCCTGGGGGCCCTTCCTCTGGGGCTGATGATCTCCTTCGGCTCCATGAGCCGGTTCACCCCGCTGCGGTGGCTGACGAGGACGGTGGTCTGGATCATCCGGGGCACGCCTCTGATGCTCCAGCTCTACATCATCTTCTTCATCCCCGGTATGCTGCTGGAAAGCGGCTCTCCCTGGCCCGCCGGCGGCGCGGGACGGTTCATGGCCGCCTCTATCATGTTCGTCATCAACTACGCCTGCTATTTCTCCGAAATCTACCGCGGCGGCATCCAGTCCGTCCCCGTGGGCCAGCAGGAGGCCGGGCTGGTTCTGGGCATGACCCGGAGCCAGATCTTCTTCAAGGTCACCCTTTTGCAGATGGTCAAGCGCATCGTGCCCCCCATGTCCAACGAGATCATCACTCTGGTCAAGGACACCTCCCTGGCCAACGTCATCTCCGTCCAGGAGATCATCTGGACAGGCAAGGCCTTTTTAAAGAGCTCCCACGGCTACTCGGGCCTTTTGTGGCCCCTCTTCTTCACCGGGGTCTACTACCTGCTCTTCAACGGCGGTCTCACCCTGCTCTTCGGCTGGGTGGAGAAGAAGCTGGACTACTTCAAATAAGGGGGAGAGAATATGGCACTGTTAGAGGTCTCCCACATCGAAAAGCGCTTTGAGGCCACCGAGGTCCTGAAGGACATCTCCTTCTCCCTCTCCGAGGGCCAGGCCCTGGCCATCATCGGCTCCTCCGGGAGCGGCAAGACAACGCTGCTGCGCTGTCTCAACTTTCTGGAGACCCCCGACGCGGGCAGCATTTCTGTCCGGGGCAAGGTCATTTTTGACGCCAGTGATCCCAAGACCCAATCCGACAGCGAGGTCCGGCAAAAGCGGCTCCACTTCGGCCTGGTGTTCCAGAGCTTTAATCTCTTCCCCCAGTATACCGCCCTGCAAAACGTGACCCTGGCCCGGCACCTGCGGGACGAGGGGGGCAAAAACAAAGAGGCCATCGACGCCCAGGGCATGGAGTTGCTGGGCAAGATGGGCCTTGCCGACCGCTCAGGGCACTACCCCCATCAGCTCTCCGGCGGTCAGCAGCAGCGGGTGGCCATCGCCCGGGCCCTGGCTTTGGAGCCGGATATCCTCTGCTTTGACGAGCCCACCTCCGCTCTGGACCCGGAGCTGACCGGGGAGGTCTTAAAGGTCATCCGCTCCCTGGCCGACCAGCACACCACCATGATCATCGTCACCCATGAGATGGCCTTTGCCCGGGATGTGGCCGACCAGGTCATCTTCATGGACGGCGGCGTCATTGTGGAGCAGGGTCCCGCCCGGGAGGTCATCGAGAATCCCCGGGAGGAGCGCACCCGACAGTTCCTGGCCCGGTATTCGGAAAGCTAAAAACAGAAAAAGCGCGGCGTGGATGTCCACGCCGCGCTTTTTCTATCCTTATGTCAGCTGCCAGTCGTAAGCCAGTTTTTCGCTGCCCTGGAAAATGATCACGCCCCGGCGCTGAAAGCCGCATTTCTCCAGCACATGCTGCATCCGCAGATTCTGTTCGTCGGTGTCTCCCCGGATGGCGGTAACGCCCCGGGCCAGGCACAGCTCCCGGACTAGTTCAAAGATCGTGGTAGTCAGCCCCCGACCCCGGAACTGCCCGCTCAAAGCCAGACGGTGAGCGGTGGCGTAGGGCTCCGGGGTCCCCCATCGGCCCTGGATGTTTTCATAGGCCGGCTCGCCGTCAAAGTCCACGCACAGGTATCCGGCGATCTGGCCGTCCACCTTCAAAACATACCCCTTCCCGGTCTCAATGTCCTCTCTGACCGTTTCCCGGTTTGGGTAATCGGGGGTCCACTGGACAAAACCCTGCTGGCGCTGAAAGGCCCTGCCCTCCTCCATCAGCGCGGCGCAGGCGTCCAACTCCTCCATTTTGGCCAGCTCCAGGGTATTCATGGCGCTTTCCTCCTTATCGGCACTTCAGTACATCCTTGTAGAAGGCCTTGAGCTTGTGTTCGGTGGGGAAGGTGGCGATATACATCCGGTTGGCCATAGCGTCGGCCAGGGCGTCGGGCATACGACCCTCCATGCGGATGTTAGCAGCGTACTTTTTCATAATGTCTTCGTGGCTCAGCACAAAATCCTTGCCGTCCCGAAGTCCGGCAAAGGCGCAGAAGGCGTGCTCCCCTTCGGGGATGGTGGCCTTATCAAAGGCGATCATATCCGCCCAGATCTTGTAGACACTGGTGGAGTGGGCGAAGTTCATCATGTCCGGGGTAAAGCCGCCGCAGGGGCGCATATTTACTTCCAGCGCCACGATCTGCCCCTTTTTGCCCAGGCCCTCCTGGTCGCGGGTCAGCCGGAAGAACTCAAAATGGACGAATCGGCTCTTCACGCCCCAGGCCCGTACCGCCGCCCGGCCCGCGGAGCGGGTATCCTCAGGCAGCTCTTTGAGGATATAGTAGATAGAGTTGTCCCGCTCATTAACAATATCCATAATGGACATGGGGGTAATGTTGCCCGTTTCAAAGATGGGGTTTCCCTGGGAATCGATGATGGCGTCGTAGGAGTTGACCTCGGCGTGGACGAATTCCTCCATGATGTAGGGAACGTCCCGCTTCGTCTTGAAGAACCGGTCCAGCTCGGCTTCGCTGCTGAGCTTGTGGGTATCGGACGCGCCTACGCCGTTGTCGGGCTTGACGATGACGGGCCAGCCCACCTCCTTAATAAAGGCCATAGCGTCCGGTTTGCCCTGGACCAAATGCCAGCGGGCGGCGGGGATGCCCGCCAGGGCGTAGTACTTCTTCATTTCGGACTTGAACTTCACCCGGGGCATATCGGCCAGCTGAAAGCCGCTTTCAATGTGGAAATCCGTCCGTAGCGCGGCGTCTTGCTCCAGCCAATACTCGTTGTTGCTCTCCAGCCAGTCGAGCTTACCGTACCTCCACGCGAAGTAGGCCACCGCCCGGTAGACCTGATCATAGTCCTCCAGGGTGTCCACCTTGTAATACTCCGTCAGGCTGCCCTTCAGTTCCGGCGCCAGGGTCTCATAGGGCGCGTCCCCCACGCCCAGCACGTTTATACCGTTGTCTTTCAACTCCCGGCAGAACTGCCAGTAGTTGGTGGGGAAATTGGGGGAGAGAAAGACCATGTTTTTCATTGGTATAAGACCTTCTTTCTATTGGCGGACCGTCCAGGAGGCCGGTCCCTACAAGGGCCGCGTAGGGCGCGGCTTCCCAGACGCGCCGCGGCATTCTCAATCCAGCAAAAAGGGAGCGAAATACGTCACCTGCTTGTGCCACCAAGGCCAGTCGTGGTTCACGTCGTGGCCCCAGTAGTCCACCCAGATGTTGATGCCCTTCTGGCGGCACAGCTCGTCCACCCGGCGTGTGGTCTCAGGCTGTTCCCAAGCCCCCAGGCCCACGCAGATGATGCCCCGGCCATTGTTATAGCGCTGGATATTGGGGTGGTCCGGGCTCATGCCCTGAAGGAAGTGGACGGGGGAATTGAGGTACACCAGCTCGTCCATATAGCCGTCAAAGCCGTAGGCCGCGTCATAGATACCGCTGAGGGCCAACATACCGTCAAAGAGGTCGGGGCGGCGGAAAAAGAGGTTGGCGGCGTGAGTCGCGCCCAGGGAGCAGCCAAAGGCGATGACCCCGGGGTAGCCGGTCCAGCCGTTTCGCTCGTTGACCATCTGGCGCATAAAGGGGACCATCTCGTCGGTGATGTAGGCCATCCACCGCTCATGGCGCTCCGCGCGCCAGCGGGGATCCCCCTGCTTGTTGGACCAGGTCTCCTTGTCCATGGTGTCGATGGCAAAGACCATGCACTTGCCCCCCTCGATCCAAGGGGCCCAGGTATCGGTCATGTGGAAGTTTTCAAAGTCGAAAAAGCGGCCATCCTGACAGGGGATAAACAAAATGGGCCGTCCCCCATGGCCATAGACCTTGCACTCCATATCCCGGCCCAGGGCCGGAGACCACTGCTTGAAATACTGTACCTCCATCTCTCATTCCTCCTCGTCCAGTTCATAGAGCAAGGTGTTGATAAAATAGGGTATCTGGCGCTCCCAGCTGGCTTCCGAATGGGTGCCGCCGGGGACGATGCGGCTGGTGAGGTTGATCTTCTTCTCCAGCAGCATCCCCGTGACCGCGCCGTACCAACACTCCATGCCCCGGCGGTCCATCTCCCGCTGGCCATAGTCCATGTAGAGCACCGTGTCCCGGCCCACCCGGGCGTTGCGGATCATGCGCTCGAGCCGGTCCCTGGCAAACCAGATGGTGGGCGACAGCGCCGCGCCCCGGGAGAAGACCTGATTGTAGCGAAGCACGCCGTAGAGGGTCATGAGTCCGCCCATGGAGCTGCCGGCCAGAAAGGTGTATTTACGCTGGGGCAGCGTGGGGTAGTTGTCGTCGATATAGGGCTTGAACGCCTGGGCGTACCAGTCCATCATGGCCTTACCCCGGCCCTTGACCCGTTCGTGCCCAAGCAGCTCGCCGGGGAAGGGGGAATACTCGTTCAATCGCTCCGTGCCAGTGTGGTTGCACTCGGCGGCAGCCACGATCAGCGGCGTCTCATTCTCCTCCAAAAACTCTTTGAGCCCCCAGCTCTTGCCGTAGGTGGCCACGTCGTCAAAAAAGAGGTTGTGGCCGTCGAACATATAGAGGACCGGGAAGCGAAGCGACCGCTCGTCCTTTGCAAAGTCGGGCACATAGACCCACGCCCGCCGGGGCGTTTCCCCCGTCAGGGCGGGAAGGGTCACGTCAAAACACTCGATCATGCTATCTAAGGTCCTTTCTCGTTCCATCCTGAAATCTTGTGGATAAGTTTAGCACACTGCTGTGAAAAAAGCAATCCTTCCCACCGGAAAAATCCCCACTCCGCCGCCCTTGCCAAATTTCCCGGAAGCGGGTACAATAGAATGGATCAGAAAGGAGGGGACCGCCTGTGTCCGCCACGGTTTTGCTCTATAATTTCTCCGCCGCCAAAGCCGCCGCCCTCCAGACCCTCTGCGCCCAGCAGGGCATCCGGGCACTGGAGGTGCCCGCTGTGGACCAGGGCAAGCCCATCGCCGCGCTGCTGGGTCTCCCGGTGCCCGACAAGGACGGTCCCGGCGTTGTTCCCGGCGAGCTACTGGTCCTCTCGGGCTTTACCGCCTCCGACCTGGACCGCTTTTTAGACGCCTTTCCAACCGCCTCGATCCCCCCCATTCCCTTCAAGGCCATGGTCACTCCCACCAACCTGGCCTGGACAGGGGCGGAGCTCTACCTGGAGCTGGGCAAGGAGCGTCGGGCCATGGGGCTTGCGCCATGACCGCCAACCTTTCCCAGCGGATGGTCTCCACACCGGGCGGCGGGGTCATCACCTATGAGCTGGAGCGCAAGCGGGTGAAAAACCTCAATCTGCGCATCCGGCCCGACGGCAGCGTCTACGTCTCCGCCCATCCCCGGGTGAGCCTGGGGGCCATCGACGCCTTTGTGGCCTCCAAGGCCCCTATGATCCGCGCCGCCCAGGACCGCTTTGCCCATCAGCGGCTCCAAGGCCAGGTCCTGGCCCCGGTCCCCCGGGAGCAGTGCCTGGCGCTGTTTGGCCAGGCTCTGGCCGGCCAACTGCCGCTGGTGGCGCCCTATGGGGTCAAAATGCCCCAGCTCCGGCTTCGGGATATGAAGAGCCGCTGGGGCTCCTGCGCCTGGAAAAAGGGCGTTGTCACGCTGAATACCCGGCTTTTTTACGCGCCCCGGGAATGTCTGGACTATGTGGTCCTCCATGAGCTGTGCCACTTTGTCCACCCCGACCACGGCCCCGGCTTTCACGCTCTGATGGCCACGCTGATGCCCGACTATAAGCGGCGCAAGCGCCGCCTGGAATCCTGGGCTGGCGGAGAGGAGGACGACCTATGAGCCGCGCCATGCCCCAGGAGGTCCGCTGGATCTTGTCCACACTGAACGCCGCGGGCTTTGAAGCCTACGCCGTAGGCGGCTGCGTCCGGGACGCGCTGCGCCGCGTCACGCCCCAGGATTGGGATCTGTGTACCTCCGCTCTGCCCCGGGAGATCGAAACCTGCTTCCCCGGCGTCAAGCTGCTGGAGACCGGGATCCGCCACGGCACGGTGACACTGCGGCTCCAGGAGGGCCAATATGAGGTCACCACCTACCGCGCCGACGGGCCCTACTCCGATGGCCGGCGGCCCGACCGGGTGGATTTCGTGTCCGATCTGGTACAGGACCTGGCCCGGCGGGACTTCACCGTCAACGCTATGGCCATGGACCTCCACGGCCAGGTCCAGGATCCCTTTGGCGGCCAGGAAGACCTGGCAAGCGGGATCCTGCGCTGCGTGGGCGACCCCGACCGCCGGTTTCAAGAGGACGGGTTGCGGCTCATGCGCTGCCTGCGTTTTGCCGCCACCCTGGGCTATACCATTGAGCCCCAGACCGCCGGGGCGTTAGAACGAAATCTTTCTATGCTGGACCATGTAGCCGCCGAGAGAATACAGACCGAGCTTCGCAAGCTCCTTTTGGGTCCCGGCTACGTGGACGTTTTACGCTCCCACCCAACCGTCTTCTGCCGCTTCTGGCCCCAGCTGGGCCCGCTGGTGGCGCTGGAGCAGCACAACCCCTGGCACCGCTACGGCGGCTGGGAGCACACCCTTCACGCTCTTTCCGCCGCCCGGACAGACCTGGCCGTCCGTCTGGCCGTGCTCCTCCACGATGTGGGCAAGCCCGCGTGCAAAAGCACCGACGCCGACGGGATCGACCACTTCTACGGCCACGCCAAGGTGGGCGCTCAGCTGGCGGAGGAGATGCTTCGGACGCTGAAATTCGACAACGCCACCCGGGAACGGGTGGTCCTACTGGTGGAGCGTCACGACGCGCCCATTGACGCCACCGATCGCTCCGTCCGCCGCTGGCTGGGGCGGCTGGGCCAGGATGCCTTTTTCCAGCTGTTGGAGGTAAAACGCTGCGACGCCCTGGGCCAGGGCCACAGCCAGGTGCCTCAGCGGCTGGACCACATCGCCCAGCTCAGGGACATAGCCCAGGGCGTCATCGCCCAGGGCCGATGCTTCTCTCTCAAGGACCTGGCAGTGACGGGTAGCGACGTGCTGGCCGCGGGGATAAGCGCCGGTCCCGCCGTGGGCCAGGCGCTCCAAAGACTACTGGATCAGGTCATCTCCGGCGCCCTGCCCAACGAAAAAGAGGCCCTGCTCCGGGCTCTCAGGGACTGAAAGACCCGTAAAAAAGCGTCCCGGCATTTTGAAATGCCGGGACGCTTTTTTGATATGTCCACTTTTATCGGGCGGCCAACTCCGCCGGAGCCGCCACAGCGGCCAGAGTGCCGTCGTTTTTCAAATAGAAGGCCCGGAGGGTGGCCACATCCGGGTGGTCAAACTGGGCCAGTAGGGAATAGGACCCGTAGCCGCTGAGGGTGGGAATGGCCACCTGGCTGTCCAGCAGATGGCCCTGAGCGTTATAAGCGCCCAGCATCAGCACCGCGCCGGAGGCCGTCTGGCTCTCGCCCTGCACCGGGTGATAGGCGGCCCGGGCAGTCAGGGTATCCCCGTTTCGGGTCATCGTGGCCCCGGCATAGCCCACGGCATCCAGCATCTTGCGCATATTCACGATACCCGCGCCGCCATAGTCCTGGTCGGCTGGCGCCTTAAAGCGGATCTCGTCGCAGTTGCCCTGGAGCAGCTGGGCAAAGTCGGCCTGGGTCATGGTGGGATCGGCCTCCTTCAAAAGAGCGGCGCAGGCGGCCACCAACGGCGCGGAGAAGGAGGTGCCGTTATTTTGCCGATAGAGGTCGTTGCTGCTGTTGGACAGCGACCAGACCTGGCTGCCCGGCGCGCAGACGGCCACGGAGTCGTTTCGCTGGGAATAGTCGGCCAGGTAACCGCTTTTATCCGTCGCGCCCACGCCGATGACATTGTCCCAGGCGGCGGGATACTGAACTCTGCTGTTGCCATCGTTGCCCACGGCGGCAATGAGGATACAGCCCTGGTTGGCCGCCTGGGTGATGACCCTGCGCAGCGCCGCGGAGTCGTTGGCGATACCCCAACTCATGTTGATGACGTTGGCGCCGTTATTCATGGCGTAGGTCACGCCGCTGATGAGGTTGGAGACATAGCCACCCAAATGACCGGGGGTGTTGGTAAAGCACCGCACGGGCATCAGCGTGACGCCCGGGGCCGCGCCGGCAATGCCGATACCGTTGTCCTTGTTGGCCGCGATGATACCCGAGACCATGGTGCCGTGGCCGTTGGGCAGGTCGTCCAGCACATAGTCGTTGGAGTAATAGTTATAATTCTTTGTCACACCGTTGACGGTGTACTGATACCGCCCGCCGGGTTCCTCCCGGTAGAAATAGTACCGACCCCGGGCCACCTTGGCGGGAACGTCGTTGTGATCGAGGTTAAGGCCCGAGTCGATCACCGCCACGGTGACGCCCTCGCCGGTAAGGCCCGCGTCCCATGCGGCGCGGACGCCCACGCCGTGGGCATCCGAGTCCTTCAGGTTATACTGGTGGTTCCGGTTTTGCTCGATAAAGTAGGGATCGTCGGGCTTGGTGGGGTCCAGATGGTCGGCAGGCAGATCGGACACGTCAAACAGCTCGGCTTTGTAGTCAGGCTCCGCGGAAAGGACCTGGCCTGACCAGACCAGATTCTGGATCTGGTCCAGATCGCCGGCCTTGTAGATGCCCATATCCTCCGCCAGAGGCAGCAGCTCCTCGCGCTCGTTGTAGGCAGCCATCAGCGTGGCCTCCCCACCGGAATAGAAGGATACGGCGGCCGGCTGGTCATCCAGGATGACCAAATAGCCCGCGTACTCGCCCTCGTACTCGTCCTCGGCGGCCTGGGCCACAGCGCCCAGAGGTGAGGCCCACAGCGTCAAAGCCAGGGCCAGAGTCAGGGAAAAGGCGCCCAGCGCCTTAAAACACCGTTTCATATCAGCCATCTCCTTTCGTTACACCGCGGGGACCAGGACGTTACTGATGAGCCGTTGAAGGATGGTGGACACCTCAGCCCGGGTCGCGTTACCCGCGGGGTCCAAGCGCCCGTCGGACTTGCCGTTGATGAGCCCCGTGCCCACGGCCCACTGCACCGCGTCCTGGGCCCAGGTACTCACCCTGCCCTGATCGGAGAAGGCACTCAGCGAGCCCTTCTGCCCGGTGGACAGGCCCAGCGAGCCCACATAGCGGTACAGAATGGTGGCCAGCTGCTCCCGGGTGATGGAGCCGTCCGGGGCAAAGCCCGTGCCGGTGCCCTGAACGATCCCCTTGGCGTTGGCCCAGTCCACCGCGGTGGTATACCACTGCCCCGCGGGCACGTCGGCAAAGCTGGCGGCCTCGGCGGCGGGCGTGTCCTCCAGACGGTGGAGCACGGTGACCAGCATGGAGCGGGTCATGGTGGCGTTGGGAGAGAAGGTGGTGGCAGAGGTGCCGTTAAAGAGCTCCCGGGCGGCGGTGAAGCTGATGGCGTCCTTGGCCCAGTGGCTCTGGGTGTCGGAGAAGGTGGGCTGCCGGGTCTCTAGCTCCAGCTGGGTGGTGCCGGACACATAGGCCACCACCGCGCCGTCTCTCACCACAGCCTTCTTGATCACATCCTTGCTGCCGTCGGACAGCGTCCGCACCGCAACATTGCCCGTGGTGGGCACCCTTAGGGCGATGCTGCCCGGCAGCGAGGCCGATTCATAGCCGCAGGCAAAGGTGACCTTCACCACGCCGTGGTCGGCGGCTACCGTTACCGACACATTGTTTCCTCCCTGCCCGGTCAGCGCCGTCAACGCCTGGGCGGGCAGCACCACCGTGCCAAGAGACGTCTGCACCTTCAGCGACTGGTTCCTCCCCGCCATGGTCTTGACGGTGGCGGAGGTGACATTGACGGTGGCGGAGGTCAGGTTGGTGGGCCCGGTGGGCGCCAAGGTGATCGTCCCGCCGGCGGCGGTATAATCGGTCATGGCCTTCTCCTGGGTAGCGTTCAAACTCACGCTGCCCGCCGTGCCGGTAGCGGTCATGGTAGGCACGATGGTAGGCCCGGCGACGGCGGCAGTTTGCTTGCTGGAGACGGTAATATTCACCGTGGCCGACGCGCTCAGATTCGTAGGCGCGTATTTCGCGGTGAGGATGACCTGATAGGTCCCTACCGGCACCGTAGCCGGAACGCTCAGGGTCCGGGTGGTCGTGTTGAAAGTAATGCCCGAGGCAGCTCCGGTAACGGACCATGTGACCTTGCTGACCTCGGTAGCCGGGCAGGCCGTGCCGGCGGCGTCGGTCAGGTTTGCGGTGTAAGTATAGCTGGCGGCAGTGCCCTGGGTGGCGGCAATGGAGGTATTGCCGCCGATGGTCAGTTTGGCGGGCGTGCCGCTGGAGGCGCTTACCGTCACCGTTACCGTTCGTGTCGCGGTAAGGCGTGTGCCATATTTGGCGGTGAGGGTGACTGTGTAGGTCCCTGCCTTGACCGTGTTGGGGACGGTGAGGACATGGGTGGAGCTATTGAAGGTGATGCCCGACCCGGCGGGGATGGTGGAAGACCAGGTAACACTGCTGTTGTAGGAGCTGGCGCAGGTCTTGCCCGAGGCGTCCCGCAGTGTGGCGGAATAGCTGGCTGTGGTCGCCTTGCCCTGGGTGGTGGTCACGCTGGTGTTGCCGTTGATGGCGATCCTGGCCGGGGCGCCACCGGTGTCGTCGCCCAGGCCGCCGCCACCTCCTCCGCCGCCACCGCCGCCGCTGGAGCCAATGGTGATGCGCATGGGCAGAGCGTAGCTGATGGTCTGGCGTCCGGAGGGAGCCTTTTCCTCCACGATGGTGATGGACGCGGTAAGGGTAACGGTCTTATTCACCGAATAGCCGGGGTTCGCCACGGTGATCCGGGCGTAGGGCACGCCCTCGCTATCCTTAAGGACCTGGAGGGTCACGCCGCTTCGGTCGGCGTTGGTCAAGGACCATTTGACCTCCTTGCGGAACTTCAGCGCCGCCAGGTCGTTATACTGATCCAGGAGATGGAAGGTATAGTCCTGGGTCTTCGTCTCGGTGGCGTCGGCGGCCATGGCAAAGGACGCGGAGGTCACGTTGGTGGTTTCGCCCCGCTTGCGAAGGGACATCAGCGTAGGCACCGAGGCGCTGCGGTTCAACTCCAACAGCGCGGAGGCCTCGGCAAAGACTGTGCCCTGGGCGTCCCGGAGGGTGGCGGTGACGGTGTGCTTGGAGGCGTCGGCTACGCCGGTGGGCTGAGCGGTACGCGCCACGCTCACCGTGGCCGAGGCAGTGCCCCGAGTGGCGGCAATGGACACGCCGGCGGGCGTCTTGCCACTGGGATCTGTCACCGTCCAAGTCAGGGAATAGCCCTCCATCAGATCCAGCTCGCCGCCGAAGGCGGTCTTCAAAATGGCGGTATATTCGGTGGTGTTGGCCTTGGTGTTCACCGTGGCGCTATTGTACTGGGCGTAGTACATCGGAATGATCACCCGTCCCTCGCCGGAGAGGGACATGGTCAGATCCTGGGCGGTAATGGGTCCGGTCACCGTCAGATCGATGGGCAGCACACAGGTCATATCGCCGCTCTTGGCCGTGAGGGTCAGTTCATAATGTCCCTCCGGACAGTCGGGGGCGATCCGCAGGCGGCGGATGCTGGCGTAGCTGGGATATGCCTGTTCGATCGCCTCACCCGGCTCGACAATGGAGACGCGTCCGCCGGTGGGGCTGACCACCTCGGCAGGACCGGTGAGGGACCAGGTGACCTGGCCGGAAATGGGGCTGCCATACTGGTCCAGTAGCTCCAGCGCGTAGCAGTTAGAAAGCGTGCCCGCCGCGGCGGTGGTCCCCTCTCCGGGCCTGGGCGTTCCAAAGGCAAAGGAGACGCCGGTCCCCGTGCCCCGGCGCAACATGGCCGAGGCCGCGCGGGCGGTCTCGGGCTCCAGGTAGAGGTCCATGGACTCAGAGCAGAGTGTCTCGTCGGGGAAGTAATCCAGATAAAGCTCGATAAAGCGAATATCCGAGGTGCCGTCGGTGGGCGGGGCTGTGGGATTCTGGATGGCGGCGGGATCTACGGTGAAGTTCAAGATCCCCTTCTCCCTGTCAAGCTCGGCGTAAAGGCCGGTCAGGGCCGTAAACAACTGGATATCGTAGTCGGCAAGGCCCAGGCTGGCGATGGGTACGGTCTGCTCCACACCGGAACGGACGATCTGGGCCATCACAGTGGCGGGATAGAGCCTGGAACCCTTGCTGGGCACAGCCAGGATATAGGGCGGCCGGTCCGCGCCGCCGCCAAAGTCCAGGGCAAGCCCAGTAATGTTGGGATAGAGGGTGGCTGTCACGGTCGCCGAGGCGGACTGGCCCTGGTAGACGGCGGTGACCTTGCCGGTATAGACGCCGCTCTCGGCGTTTTCATCCACTTCAAAGGCGTTGCCCGCGCCCAGCCACTTCACGTCCCCGGCGGGGACCGGGGTGGCCGAGCCGGTGGTCTGGTCTACCAGCATGGCCGTGTAGCTCACCCGCAGCGTCTGTCCCTCTTTCAGGGTAAAGGTCTCGGTGTGGTGGGCTTCCTGTTCGGCAAGGCTCTGCGTGTCCAGGGTCACGCTCTGGTAGAGGGTCAAAAATCCGGTGCTGGTGCCTGCCGGGGTCAGCTTCACGTCCGCCGAGGCGGTCACAGAGCCGTCCGCGGAGCTCACCTGGATGGTGACCTCGCCCGGCACGGCGGTGGAGCGGATCACAAGGCGGCGGGTCTGGGCCTGGACCTCCACGCCCACGGCCTCCTGGCCGGTGGCCTTGTCGGTGACTCTCCACACCAGGTCCTCCAGATTGCTCACGGCGCTGTGCAGCCTGTCATAGCCATTGACGGCCAGGGCGTGTTCCGCCGCCCCGGTCTCCGGGATGGCCAGGCTCTCCGGCGCGGTCAACTCCAGCGAAGCCAGCGCGCTTTGCACCTCCACGGTGATGGGCAAGGTCACGCTGAGGCCGCTGGTCGAGTCGGCGGCGGTGACGGCAAAGCGGTACTGCCCCGGCTGCACGGAATCGAGCAGCTCCAGCGTCGCCGCGCCGTCGCTGCCGGGAGTCAGCTCCACACCCGTCAGTTCGGGTGAGACCGACCAGTCCCACGCCTCAGGCTGGCTAGTGGAAATGTCGCCGTCGGCGTCCAGCAGCACGGCCTGGAGGGCCACAGTAAGGCCCTCTCCATCCACCGCCGTGTACGCTCCGCCGCCCTCTGCCTCCAGATGGGCGCGGATAGCGGTATAGTCCGGGGCTTGGGTCAAGGTCAGCGTGTAGCTGCCCTCCACGTCGCCCTGGACGGCGGTGATGGTGTATTCCCCGGTCTGCGCCGCGGGGGAAACCGTAACGGTAAAGCGCCCGTCCAGACCCTTGCCGGCCTCTACGCCCTGGTCCGCGGGAGTCACGGAAAAGCCGGAAATATCATCCGCCGACAGCTCCATGGGATTGCCCTGCTTGTCCAGGGCAGCCACCGTATATTCCAACTCGGTGTCCACGCTCTCCTTATCGGGGATGATGGCGCTGTCCGGGCCGGCGATGACCAGCTGTCCCAGCTGAGGCTCCACCACCAGCGTGACCAGAACGCCCTGGCTAAGTCCCAGGGCCTGGGCGTGGAGAGTAAAGCGGTAGCCGCCTGGGTTGGCGGCCAGCGTAGCGCAGTCGGCGGTGAGAATGCCGTCTTCATCCACGCTGACGCCGTCGGGATGGCCGGAGAGGGACCAGGTAATGCCCTCAGTGGCCTCCATCTCCCCACCATATTGGTCATAGACCGTGGCGGAGAAGGTCAGCTGGCCGCTCGCTCCGGCAACCACCGTCAGCGCGGCGGCGTCCCCCACAGGCTCCACCACAAGTGTGTCCGCCCTGGGCGCCTCGTTTTCCAGCGTCACCGTCAGCGGCGCGGATACCACATCGCCCCGGGCGGCAATGACGGTGATGTCACCGGGCACAGCGGCGTCAGTAACAGTGAGCAGTCCTCCGTCCACGCTGGCCCAGTCCGGGGCCTGGCCGCTTTCGTCGGCCACGGTCCACACGATCCCGGTCAGGTCGGGATATTCCGTACCGTCTTGATCCACGCCGGTGGCCGTCAGGGCCAGCACAGCGGTGTGTCCGGCGGCGGGGATGGTCAGGGTGGCGTCAACTTGGTCAATGGAAAGGCTGGTGATCACGGCGCTGTCTTGGCCGGGATAGGTCAGCTCATACTGGGTGACCACGGTGTCCTTGCCCACCACGCCGGCGGCCTGGTCCAGGGCGAAGACCCCGTCATAGAACCGGTTGGTGGAGCCGGATACAGGACGGTAGTAGAACTTAGCCAGCTCTCCCGCCGCCTTGGGCGCGGCGCAGGTCAGCGCGAAGGAGAGGGTCGCGTAACCGCCGGCGACCTGCCAGCGTACCAGCCTGGCCTCCACGCCGCTGGTGGGGACCAGACAGCTGGCAACGCCCGAGCCGTCCACCGGGGAGATCAGACCGCCCTTGGCGTTCAGCGGCTGGACCGCGTCCAGGGGGAAGGTGAGGGAAAAGGCGGCGGCGGTGACGGTGGCGGTGGTGTCCACGCCGATGGAGAGGTAGCGCTGGCTGGCGTCAGCGGCGGCGCCGGAGTCGCGCGCTGTCAGCTTGGCCCCGGTGACGTTGGTGGCCGTGCCGGTGGTGATGTCCTTGGGATCGGGCTTGGCGGCGGCGGTGAGGAGCAGATCGCTGTCCAGCTTGTCCACGGCGCCGTCGCCGTTGAGATCGGCGGTGTAATCGGCGGGTACGGCGTCGGGGCGGCCAAAGTAGAGCAGCAGCGCGGCCAGGTCGTCCATGTTCCGCGCGCCGTCGCCGGTGACGTCACCCACCCGGAACAGGCCCTTGACCCCCGAGGAGAGGTCCAGGGGGGCAAGGATGGTCTCCTTGCTGTCCGGGATCTCCACGGCAGCGCGGTCGGTGGGCAGGTAGCCAGGCTTTGTCACCCGCAGATTGTAGGTGCCCGGGGCCATCTGCTCAAAGAAATAGTCGCCGTCGCCGTCGGCCTGGGCGGCATTGGCGTAGGCATAACCGGTCTTGGCGTCCACCAGGGTGATGGTGGCGGAATGGTCGGCGGAGTCGGTGACGATAGAGCCGACGGCGCTGGTAAAGTCGTTGGTGGACTCGTAAAGGGGCGTGGGCAGGTTGGGACCGGTGACGTAATAGACCACCGCGTCCGCCGTCCGGAGGCGCACGTTACGGAAAGCCACATACCCGTCCCGCTCGGCCACAGCCGAGCCGATGTACATGGCCTGACCCGCCGCGGAGAGCAGCTCAGCGGGGGTCAGGGTAGACACATCCGCGTCCCCACCGTTCTTGGCCACGCTGACCGGCAACGCGATGAGGGTATAGGTCCCTCCCGCCTGGATGTTCTCATGGCCGGCCATGTCGGGGACGTAATCGCCCACGGTGATGGAGAAGGGCTGGGCGCTCTCCTCCGCCGCGCTCCTCTCTGTTGCCGCGGGCTCCTCAGCCCAGGCGGGGACCGCCAGCGACACGCTCAGCGCCCCGGCCAGCAGGGCGCTTGCCAGACGTTTCCAACCGTTTTTCATATCCAGATCACCCTTTATCAAATCGTTATTGGTGGAAGGTGCTTACATATCTATAAAAGTATAGCATAGCCCCCAGAGAATGTCACGAAAAATGTTGAAAAGCCACGGTGGTAATTTTTTCGCCCCGGCTCAATTGAAAATATCCGGGTTCTCGGAAAATAGCTGCCGCAGCCGGGGCCACATCATGCTGTGCTCGGGCCTGTCCAGGGCCGGATCGGCAGCCAGCAGGTCCTGGGCGGCGCGCTGTGCCTGCTGAATGAGGCGCACGTCGGCGGCCAGGCTGGCGGAGTGGAGCTGGGGCAGGCCGTGCTGCCGGGCGCCAAAGAAGTCGCCAGGACCACGGGAGTCCAGGTCAGCCTGGGCAATGGCAAAGCCGTCGGTGGTGGCGCACAGGGCTTTTAACCTGGCCCGTGTCTCCTCGTTACGGTTATTTGAAACCAGAACGCAGTAGGACTGGTGCTTGCCCCGGCCCACCCGGCCCCTGAGCTGGTGGAGCTGGGAAAGACCAAAGCGGTCGGCGTTTTCCACCACCATCAGCGCCGCGTTCGGGACATCCACCCCCACCTCGATCACGGTGGTGGACACCAGGATCTGGACCTGGCCCTGGGCAAAAGCGGCCATGACCGCCTCCTTCTCCTGGGCCTTCATTTTGCCGTGGACAAAGGCCACGTTCCGACGAGGAAAGACCGCCTTGGCCAGATGGTTGGCGTACTGTGTCACCGTCTTCAGCGTGGGGTCCCCCTCGGCGGCCTCGCTCTCCTCCACCGCGGGGCAGACGATATAGACCTGCCGGCCCTGGTCCACCAGCTTGTCGATAAATCTGTAGAGCCGGGGGTGGTAGGCCTCAGTGACCAAATAGGTCTCCACCGGCGTGCGCCCCGGCGGCAGCTCGTCCAGGATGGACACGTCCAGATCGCCGTACAAAATAAGAGCCAGCGTCCGGGGGATAGGCGTGGCCGAGAGGACCAGCAGATGGGGGTGCTGCCCCTTGGCCGCCAGGGCGGAACGCTGCTCCACGCCGAAGCGGTGCTGCTCGTCCACCACCGCCAGGGCAAGCTTTTGGAAGCTCACCCCCTGGCTCAGCAAAGCGTGGGTGCCCACCACCACCTGGATGTCGCCGTTGGCCAGCGCGGCATGGATGGCCTTTTTCTCCGCGGCAGGCTGGGAACCGGTCAGCAGGGCCACCACCACATGGGCGGGCTCCAGCAGGGCCTTAAGAGTCTCATAGTGCTGGTGGGCCAGCAGCTCGGTGGGGGCCATCAGCGCGCCCTGAGCGCCGCTTTTGGCCGCCCGCCAGAGACAAAAAGCGGCAATGGCCGTCTTGCCCGAGCCCACGTCCCCCTGTACCAGGCGGTTCATGGGCACGGCGGTAGAGAGGTCGGTGGCGCACTCGCCGATGACCCGGCGCTGGGCCCCGGTGAGGGCAAAGGGCAACAGGTCCTCGTAATCCTTGCAGTCGCCGTCGTTCAGCGGCGTGCCCCGGTCGGTCTCCCGGCGCTTACGCAAAACGCCGAGGCCAGCGGTCAGATAGAAAAACTCCTCAAAGGCCATCCGCCGCCGGGCGGCGTCCAGGGCCTCCATGTCCCTGGGGAAGTGCAGCTGTCTGGCGGCCTCCCGGACCCCGGGCAGGCCCTGGGCGGTCAGGACCTCCTCGGGCAGGGTCTCGGCCAGCTGAGCCAGACAGCCCTCCACCGCCAGCCGGGCCCAGCCGATCAGCTGGGTGTTGGAAAGCCCCGCCGTCAGCGGATAGCAGGGCACGATGGTCCCCGCCAGCTTGGGGTGGGCAGCATCCTCGACGGTGGGGTTCACCATCTGCCGCCGCCCGCCAAAGAGATCGATCTTGCCAAACAGGATGTAGCTCTGGCCGGTGCGCAGGGTCTTCTGCACAAAGGGCCGGTTGAAAAAGGTCAGCTCCAGCGCGGCGGTGTCGTCGCTGACGGTGCAACGGACGATCTGCCGCCCGCCGGGGATGCGGGACAGGCTGGCCGGCTTGGTGACGGTGACCTTCACGCAGCAGTCCACCCCCACCGGCGCCTGGGCGATGGGCCAGACGGTCCGCCGGTCCTCATAGCGGCGTGGGTAAAACCGCAGCAGGTCTTCCGCGGTGGACAGCCCCAGCTTGGCAAGGGCCTTGGCCCGGGTAGGCCCCACGCCAGGAAACACCCTCAGCGGCGTATCCAAACCGATCGCTCCCACGCGCAAGGCCCCCTTTCAGCGTTTTTTGTTGCCACTATTATACTTTATTTTAGACGAAAAGAAAAGAGGAACGGTTTCGTTCCTCTTTTACGTCAATGCCAGGGTGCGCGATCTGAGCCGGACAACGATCTACAAATACCTGGGCATAATAAAGTAGGGGCCGGGAGAGCGATCTCCCGGCCCATTGCTTTACTGTGGCACAGAGGATAAGACTACGCCGATCCTTTGGATCCGTATCTGCCAAGAGTCTGTTCTTTTCACAGTTTCGTCCTTGGCCTTGCGTATGTGCTCTTGAACACTACTTAACTCTGTGCTCAAAGCGTCGATCTGCTCTTGGAGCGCCTTGCGTTCTTTTGACTTAAACAGCCCCAATCCTTTTTGTTCCGCGTTCAATGCATTGATCTTTGATGTAAGTTCTTTGGCAACTGCGTGTTCTGGTATGGCCTGGAATTGCGCCTCAGCTTCCTTGACCAGCTGGTTCAACGAGGCCTTTTCTTGTTCCAGGTCAGCTTTTTCTTCGGCGTGCTCTGCCCAATACGCCTCAACTTTTTTCTGCTCTTTGTTCCTCTTCAAGTCCAGCAACTCAGCCATTCTATTGTTGACCACTTTCAACATTTCCCTTCCCGCTGACGTACGTGAGAGAATCTTTGCCATCATTGTACCCATGCCATAAGCTTTTTCGGCCGTATCGAAATCCTCAAAATACCGAATCAAGCCATCCCCCAACATGACGACCGTCTGCGCCAGGGGCACATGCCACTTGTTGATGCTCTCATTTATCATTTCATCAGTTGATCCCATGTGGCCAGTCATATTTGAAACAAGCATGGTAGCAAAATTTACCGTTCTGTTAAACACATCCATATAGGCGTTTTTTACTTTGACCTTACGTAGTTCCTCAACGATGACCCTGGAGTTTTCATCGTCTAAATCGGCAATGCTCTGTTCTTGGGCGATTTTTTCCGCTGAATATTGTTGAACGATCAGCGCGAATACCGAATCAAGGCAATTACCCACACGCAGCGCGGATTGTCCCATCTGTCCAAGTGTGCAGTTGAACGACGAATATAGCACAGAGTAGAAATTTGCCTCCCAATCATCTGGGTCTGCAAGCAAAATCTCCTCGAAATACTTGGCGGCAGATTTGCTGTCGCTTGATTCCTGAGCGCGGTGGGCAAGCGTTCGGAGATTTTCAAGCTGTTTGGAACTGTCGATTTTCACCTCACTGCCCGACACATCGACTGTGCCCTCGATCATTAGCTTTTTAGCCTCTTCCACAGAATACTTTGTCGCGCAGGATTGGCATACATACATTCCGTCCTGCTTGACCAAATCTGTGCTTCCGCACATTTCGCAAGTGAGCTGCTTCATTTCTTTTCCTCCTCAATTATCACGAATTTCAATGCCTCTTTCTGTGATGTAAAGGTATTCTTCGCTCATATCCTGATAATTTGGCCTAATTTCAATCAAGTGGAGTTGAATGGCCTCATTCACCAAGTCCATCCCAAACTGCCTCTCTAGCGTACTCTTCCGAAAGGGTTCACCCCGCTTAAATTGGCTTAGAGGGCCATACCCCCCCTTTTTCATAAACGAAGTTTCTCCCATGCCTCTATGCTTCATCTTGATTCCTCACAATTCTGTATGATGATCCTTCTGCCTGCTGTTAACTTTTTGAATATGATCATTTCCACCTAGGCTGAGTAAAGCAACGGCCCAAGCGGCGATCAGCAACACGCCTTGAATGAGAAGGGCTACCTTTGCGGGGATCTCCGCTGAACCAAGAGCAAAGATGATACTAATGGGGATCTGCGCGACCGCATAGATCAGGGACACCATAAAGGCCGGGATATGTAAAAATCCATCGTCAGGCGTCTGGGACTGCTTCGCCAGGTATATCTGAAATACCAGAGTGGAGAGGAACGTCACCCACACAAAGACCAGCGTGATCCAGAAGGTCGGCGTCATTCCGCGCTCCAGCACAAACAAAAGAAGGTTTGCCAGCGCTAGCCCCAGGAGCCACACTGTCACAACAATTTTCTTGCTCATTTACTGTCCCTCCCGCTTTGCCCCGCATTTGGGGCAGAATTTGCCGGGACGCTCAAACACATATCCACATTGGGGACAGGCGGCCTTTGCCGCAATGGGCGCACCGCAGTTTTCACAAAAGGCAGTTCCCGGCTGGAGGGGTGCGCCGCAGCTTTCGCAGAAATGGGCAGCTGGCCCTTGCGGCGGCTGCTGTGTTCCGGTAAAGGCCCCTTGGATCGCTCCGCTGACCACACCGCCCACGGCCCCGCCAACTCCGGCCATTGTGCCAAGGCCAACGCCCATGTTGGTAAACTGGCCCACGGCTTCATTGTCCGCCACCCGCTCGGCCACATCAAAGCCCCGCTCTTGCTGGTAGGTGTAGCCCTCCTGCGCCCGCTTTGTGGCGGCGGCTTGGGAGGCGATCACGGTTTTCTGGGCCTCGGTCTGGGCTTCGATCACCGCCGTCTTTTGATGGAGCTGGGCCTCGGCTACATCGGCGTACTGCCGGAAGTGGAGCTCCTTGAATTTCTCGTATTGTGTTTCGCCGTCTGGCTTTGCAATGGCGGTGACAAAGAAACGCTCCAGCGAGATACCGTAGTCCGCAAAGTCGGGCTGTAACTTTTCCCGCAGAGCATTTGAAAATTCAAGCAAATGCTCGTCGATCTCAAAGATGTTGATGGCGTTGGATTTCATCACCTGGGCGATATAGGTCTTGACCCGCGCCATGAGAAAGGCCCGGAAATAACTCACCAGCTTTTCCTGGGACAAGTCCCGCTCGGTGCCCACCAGGTTGACCAGCAGCTTTTTTGCGTCCTGCACCCGCAAGCTCATTTCCCCGTTGGCCCCAATGGAGAGGGGAAAACCATAGGTAGGCTCCAGGTACTGAATTTTGCTGTCCGTGCCCCAGCGGATAGCCATTTGCTCGACCTTGTTGACAAAGTAGACCTCGCAATGAAAGGGGGACACACCGCCGGTTGGGATATTTTTCAGTTTTTGCAGGATGGGAATGTTGGCCGTCTCCAGGGTATACCGTCCTGAGCCAAACAGGTCTAGCGGTTGTCCATTAAGGAAAAAGACGGCCTCTTGGCTTTCGTGGACAATCAACTGGCTCTCGGTGCTAAAATCCTCCTTCGGGTATTTCCATACAAATATGCTGTTGTCGCCTTCGTATTTGATAATGCTGACAATCTCCAATTTCCCCACCTCTCTCTTTTTGATGTTGTACTATCAAGTCTGTTGCGTGATCCGTAAACTTTCCCCCATACGCAAAACAGGAGCTATTCTTCCTACAATTATGCCATTATACCTCCTGTCTGTCAAGGAAAATAGGAACTATAATTCCCATTAAAGGGAACAAAGGAGGGGCTGCGGCATGTTACTATCCGATACCTATAAAATCGGCGGCAAAATTTTGGCGATACGCAAAAAAGCCGGATTGACGCAAATGGAGGTTGCGGAGGCTGCGGGATTATCGTCCCGCGCCTATGCTGACATCGAGCGCGGCTCAGTCAATATGCGGGTGGAAACTGTCATAAAGATTTGCGCTGCGCTCCACATTACCCCGGACGAAATTCTGACCGCAGACAATGAAACAGCGACCATGCGGCAGGACGAAATTCTGGCCCGCCTTAATTCCTGTTCTCCCAAAGATAGGGAGACAGCTTTGCAGTTGCTTACAGTTTTCCTCCAATCGTTGACGGAATAGAGAGATAACAAAAGCATAGGACTGGGGGCCACGCCATGCCGCCGCAACGCAAAAACACTCTCCGTTGACAACAGCTAAAAGTCAACGGAGAGTGTTTTGTTTTTTCAAAATTTGCTTTTATCCTTCCTTGCGCTGGAGCTGGAGGCGGTCGGCGATCATGGCGATGAACTCGCTATTGGTGGGCTTGCCCTTGGCGTTGGATACGGTGTAGCCGAAGTACTTTTGCAACGTCTCCAGGTCGCCCCGGTCCCAGGCCACCTCGATGGCGTGGCGGATGGCCCGCTCTACCCGGCTGGGGGTGGTGCCAAAGCGCTTGGCCACGGTGGGATAGAGCACCTTGGTGACGGCGTTGATGACCTCCATGTCCTCCACCGCCAGACGGATGGCCTCCCGAAGGTACTGATAGCCCTTGATATGGGCAGGGACGCCGATCTCATGGATGATGGACGTTACACGCAGCTCCAGGCTCTCCGAGCCGGGGCTCAGGGCGGCGTCCTGGGGCGCCGCTCCCATGACCAGCTGCCGCACCCGCTCCAGCACTGTCACCGCCCGGCAGGGCTTGGGCATCAGGTAGGCCGCGCCGCAGCTCTGGACCTGACTCACCAGCCCTTCGTGGAGAAAGGCGGAGGCCACCAACACCTGAGGCCGCTGGGGCATCTGCTGAAGCTGGGAAAGGACCTCCAACCCGTCCAACCCCGTCAGTACCAAGTCCATCACCACCGCGTCAGGCCGCTGGCTGCGAACCAGCTCCAAAAGCTCCTGTCCGTCTCCCGTCACCCCCGCCAGACGCATTCCCGGCTCCTGCCGGATGGCTTCACTCAAGGCCTCTTGGAAGTCCTGGGAGGCGTCGCCCAGTACGATCACCAAATCCTGTTCCATGTCGTTTTCCCTCTTTTCCGGCGGCCAGGGCCGCGCCAATTTTCCCCGGCGGAGAATACTCGGTCTGGTCCCTGTCCGGTGGAGTAAATATACCATATTTTTACAGTTCCCGCAAGATGGAAATCGCAAAAACGAGAGAAAATCGTTCGACAAAACTCGCTGTTTACATAAAAATTAGGCGATAAATGCCGAAAAACTGCACTTATCGCCTTTTGGAGGTTTACCGAAGTGCCGGGGGCTGTCACGCTCGGGTTGGGCACGCTTTCGCCGGCTCTTTTGCCGCCCTTGGCAAAATGCCGCTGGGCTACGCCCAGCCTGTTTTTGCCGTGTACCCGCAAGGGGCACGCCACATCCGTAAGGCTCCATTCTGTCGCCAACGGCTGTGCGGCTGGTCGGCTCCAAGCCCGGCGGCGCGCCTACCCTCGCGCTTCTTATGCCTCCATGTGCCGGCTTAAAAAGCCGGCGGCGGTCTGGATCATCTTTACCTCGGCGTCGCCGGCGGTCTTGCCCTCCTCCTGGACAAAGAGGACCGAGCCCAGCACGTCGCCGCCGGAGAGGATGGGGGCGCACACCATGGCCCGGTACTGCTCGCTGTCGCGGCAGATAGCCACCTGGCTCTGACCGTCCTGGACCACATAGAGCTGCCGCCCCTCCATGATCTTCTCCAGCTCCTCGCTGACAGAGCGCTCGCTGAGCTCCTTGCGGCAGGCGCCGGAGACAGAGAGCACGCTGTCGCGGTCGGTGATGACGGCGGTGAGGCCGGAGAGCTTGGACAGGGTCTCGCACATCTGCCCGGCGAAATCGCTGAGGCCGCCCATCAAGCTGTACTTCTTAAATACCACGCCGCCGTCCTTATCCGTGAAGATCTCCAGCGGGTCGCCCTCGCGGATGCGCATGGTGCGGCGGATCTCTTTGGGAATGACGATGCGGCCAAGATCGTCGATGCGTCTTACGACGCCAGTTGCTTTCATCAAGGGGATTCCTCCTGCCTTTTTTCTGTATTGACAATCCTTAGTATGGACATCCGGCTTTTGGATATGCGGCCCCTTGACTCGGTATGATTTGCCAAAACGCCGCTTGAAACAAAAAATAAAACCCCAGCCTGCTAAGCAGGCTGGGGTTTTGGTTTTACGCGCTTCGGGCTCAGACCAGCTCGACGATGGCCATCTCAGCGGCGTCGCCGCGGCGGGGGCCGGTGAGGACCACCCGGGTGTAGCCGCCGTTGCGGTCGGCGTACTTCTGGGCGATCTCGCCAAAGAGCTTGTGAGCCACATCCTCACGGGTGATGAAGCTCAGAGCCTGACGGTAGTTGGCCAGGCCGCTCTTCTTGGCCAGGGTGATCATCTCCTCAGCGATGGGAGCGACCTCCTTGGCGCGGCTGGCGGTGGTCTCGAGCTTACCGTGATCCAGCAGCTCGGTGGTCAGCTGACGCAGCATGGCCATGCGCTGGTCGGTGGGCTTGCCAAGTTTACGCATCGTTTAACACCTCCGATATTGGGGTTTCTCAGTTCTCTTCGCTGGCCAGGGACAATCCCATCATAGCCAGCTTGTTCATGACCTCTTCCAAGCTCTTGCGGCCCAGGTTGCGCACCTTCATCATCTCGTCCTCGGTCTTGGAGATCAGATCCTCCACCGTGTTGATGTTGGCCCGCTTCAGGCAGTTAAAGCTACGGACAGAGAGGTCCAGCTCTTCGATGGTCAGCTCCAGCACCTTGTCGCGCTGGGTGTCCGCCTTCTCCACCACCGTGGACTTGGAGCCCATGGTCTCGGAGAGGTCGGTGAAGAGCACAAAGTGGTCGCAGAGGATACGAGCGCCCAGGCTGACGGCGTCCCGGGCGGAGATGACGCCGTTGGTCCAGACCTCCAGGGTCAGCTTGTCAAAGTCCGTGGCGTCGCCCACGCGGGTGTTTTCCACGGTGTAGTTGACCTTCTTGACCGGTGTGTAGACGCTGTCCACGGGAATGACGCCGATGATGGACTGCTGGGGCTTGTTGCGGTCGGCGGGGACGTAGCCCCGGCCGTGGTTCAGCGTCAGCTCCATGTTCAGGTTGGCGTCGGGGCCCAGGGTGGCGATGTGGAGCTCGGGATTCAGGATCTCCACCTCGCCGTCGGCCTTGATGTCGCCGGCAGTGACCTCGCAGGGGCCGGCAGCCTCGATATAGACAGTCTTGGCGCCCTCGCTGTGCAGCTTGGCGATGATGCTCTTGACATTCAGCACGATCTCGGTCACGTCCTCGGTAACGCCGGGGATGGTGGAGAACTCATGCTGGACGCCGGCGATCTTGATCGCGGTGACCGCCACGCCGGGCAGGCTGGAGAGCAGGATACGGCGCATGGAATTGCCCAGGGTGGTGCCGTAGCCGCGCTCCAGGGGCTCGACGATATACTTGCCGTGAAACTCCTCGCTGGGGTTTTCGATACACTCAATGCGGGGCTTCTCGATTTCTACCATATCGTGTGTGACCCTCCTTCTTCAGCAGTTGATAAAAACGAATCGAGGGGAGCTTATTACTTGGAATAGAGCTCGACGATAAGGTGCTCCTCAACAGGCATATCGATGTCGTCCCGGGCGGGCATCTGGACGACGGTGCCCTTGAGGGCGTTCTTCTCACGGCTCAGCCACTTAGGAGTGGCAAAGATGGGGGCGTCCTCGCCGGTGAAGCGCTTAAAGCGGACGCTGTCCCGGCTGGACTCCTTGACCTCGATCACATCGCCGGGCTTCACCAGGTAGGAGGGGATGTTCACCTTCCGACCGTTGACGGTGAAGTGGCCGTGGTTGACGCTCTGACGAGCCTCGCGGCGGGTCATGGCAAAGCCCAGGCGGTACACCACGTTGTCCAGGCGGCGCTCGATGGTGGTCAGCAGCACCTCGCCGGTCATGCCCTCGGCGCGAGCGGCCTTCTCATAGTAAGCGCGGAACTGCTTTTCCATGATGCCGTAGACGAACTTGACCTTCTGCTTCTCGTTCATCTGCATGGCGTACTCGCTCTGCTTGCGGCGCATCTGACCCTTGGGGTTGCGGTTGGTCTGCTTCTTGGCGTATCCCATAGCGGCGGGAGAAACATTCAGAGCCTTGCAGCGCTTGGCTACAGGCTGCATATTCTTAGCCATATTAACTCAATTCCTCCTTTGCTATTACACGCGGCGGCGCTTAGGCGGACGGCAGCCGTTGTGGGGAATGGGGGTCACGTCCTTGATCAGGGTGACCTCCAGGCCCACGGCCTGGAGCGCCCGGATGGCGGCCTCACGGCCCTGGCCGGGGCCCTTGACAAAGACCTCCACGCTCTTCAGGCCATGCTCCATGGCGGCCTTGGCGGCCGTCTCAGCGGCGGTCTGCGCGGCGAAGGGGGTAGACTTCCGGGAGCCCCGGAAGCCCATCTCGCCGGAGGAAGCCCAAGAGATGGCGTTGCCTTGGGTATCGGTCACAGTGACCATGGTGTTGTTGAAGGAAGAGCGGATGTGGACCGCGCCCTTCTCGATATTCTTGCGTTCGCGACGACGACGGGTCGTCTTCTTGCCTTTCGTAGTAGCAGCCATATTCTCTCTCCCTCCTTACTTCTTCTTGTTGGCCACGGTGCGCTTGGGACCCTTGCGGGTACGGGCGTTGGTCTTGGAGCGCTGGCCCCGGACCGGAAGGCCTTTGCGGTGGCGGATGCCACGGTAGCAGCCGATCTCAGTGAGCCGCTTGATGTCCAGAGCCACGTTCCGGCGGAGGTCGCCCTCCACGGTGTAGTGGTTGCCGATCTCCTCACGGAGGGCAGCTTCCTGCTCCTCCGTCAGGTCCTTCACCCGGGTGTCGGGGTCGATGCCTGTGGCGGCCAGGATCTTGTTGGCGCTGGTGCGCCCGATGCCGAAAATATAGGTCAAGCCGATCTCAACGCGCTTGTCCTTCGGCAAGTCAATACCAGCAATACGAGCCATACTTTTCTGTCCCTCCTTTTAACCTTGTCTCTGCTTGTGCTTGGGGTTTTCGCAAATGACCATGACTTTGCCCTTGCGCTTGATGATCTTGCACTTCTCGCACATGGGCTTCAC
>CAJKDY010000016.1 GCA_905198835.1 uncultured Eubacteriales bacterium
GGTCAAAGTCCACCGGCACGCCCCAGGTAAAGCTGGTGCGGGAGACGCACAGGTCCTCCAAGCCGGGCTTGATGAAGTTGTTCACCATCTCATGGACCCGGCTCCGGGGCTCCAGAAAGTCGGTGTTCTCCAGCAGGTCCTGGATCTTGTCGGCATATTTGCTCAGCCGGAAGAAGTAGGCCTCCTCCTCCGCGTCCTGGACCTCCCGGCCGCAGTCGGGGCACTTGCCGTCCTTGAGCTGGCTCTCGGTCCAGAAACTCTCGCAGGGCTTGCAGTACTTACCCTTATAGGTGCCCTTGTAGATGTCTCCATTGTCGTACATGGCCTTGAAGATCTTCTGGATGGCGGCGACGTGGTAATCGTCGGTGGTGCGGATGAAGCGGTCGTTGGAGATATTCATCAGCTTCCAAAGGTCCAGCACCCCCTTGGGGCCCTGGACGATGTTGTCCACATAGGCCTGGGGCGTGACCCCCGCTTCCTTGGCCTTGTCCTCGATCTTCTGACCGTGCTCGTCAGTACCGGTGAGGAACATGACCTGGCAGCCCTTGAGCCGCTTATACCGGGCCATGGCGTCGGTGGCCACGGTGCAGTAAGTGTGGCCGATGTGGAGCTTATCGGAGGGGTAGTAAATGGGCGTTGTGATATAAAACTTATTGCTCATGCTCTTGCACCTCTTCTTGCGTCTCTTCCGTCTCCCGGGGCGGCGTCCACCGCTCCAGTTCAGCGGGTCGGTCTACCCGGGTCAGCAGACACTTGGTCTGGCCGGCCAGGTAAAATAGATAGCCAAGGGTCACCAGGATCTGGACTGTGTCGCCGGCCTTGACGTCGTCCACCAGGCTGGCCCCCAGAGCGGTCAGCGCTACGCCGCTGAGCCACACCGTCAGCATGGGCATGGGCTTTTCAAAGGAAAAGGCGGACACGGTGTAGCAGCATGCCACCGCGCACACAGCGCCCAAAAACGTGAAGACATAGCCCATCACATTGGGCTCGGTGGCCCGGGCTTGGTAGACGGCGATGAGCCACAAGCAGCCCGCGTAGGCCGGCAGCAGCAGCGGCCAGGCGAAGCGGCCCTTGGCCTCCTGGCCCTGGGCGTTGATCCAGCCCACCAGCGCCGCCCCGGCGCCGCCGGGCAGCAGCGCAACGCTCAGGACCTTTTCGCTGAGGGTCAGCTCCACGTTTTGTGACCACTGCATCAGCCCCGCCACGCCGCCGGCCACCATCAGCGCGCCGGCCAGGACGTAGACGGCCAAAAGCCCCTTCTGGGGCAGGGAAAAGGCGTCCAGATAGCTTGTAAAACTCTTGTCCTTGACCGTCCAGCGGCCCAGCAGAAAAAAGCCCACCGCCGCTACCGCCACCACTGCCAGCAGACAATAGGTGGCCGGGTGGCCCGGCGTTAGAAGTCCGCCTTCCTCCCAGGCGGCGTTTCGCAGCCAGATGCGGCACAGTACGGCCCCAACCAGCGTCACCGCCAGGAAAAGGCCATAGGCCCAGCGTTTTTTCATCGTATCACTCCTTGTGTCAAGGCTGTCACGTTCGCATTGAGCGCATGGCCGCGCCCGCTTCCCTCCGACTCGGGCTGGTCTCCGGGGCCTTGCGGCCCCGACCCTCGCCCTCGCTCCGGTCCATCGGGCGCTATGCGCCTATGCTCACGCTTCCTCTTCTTGCTCTTTGCGCCAGGCCAGATAGTCGTCGTAGTCCATGCGCTTATCGATAAAGGTGCCGTCGGGCAGGAACTCAAAGATGCGGTTGGCCACGGTGGAGACCATCTGGTGGTCGTGGGTGGCCAGCAGTACGTTGCAGCCCACGGCCTCCAGGCCGTTATTCACCGCGGCGATGGACTCCAGGTCCAGGTGGTTGGTGGGCTGGTCCAAAAGCAGCACGTTGGCGCCCGATAGCATCATCCGAGAGAGCATGCACCGGACCTTCTCCCCGCCGGAGAGGACCTTGACGGGCTTAAAAATGTCGTCCCCGGAGAAGAGCATCCGGCCCAAAAAGCCCCGCAGGTAGCTCTCATGCTTGTCCTCGGAAAACTGGCGCAGCCAGTCCAGAATGGTGTCGTCGCAGTCTTTGAAGAAGGCGGTGTTGTCCTTGGGGAAGTAGGAGAAGGTGGCCGTCTGGCCCCACTTGACGCTGCCCTCGTCGGGCTCCAGCTCGCCCACCAGGATCTTGAACAGGGCGGTCTGGGCGTTTTCATTCTCACCCACAAAGGCGATCTTATCGTTTTTGTTCACCACAAAGCTGACCTTGTCCAGCACCTTGACCCCGTCGATGGTCTTGGAGACGTCGGTGACAAACAAAATATCCTTGCCCACCTCCCGGTCGGGGGAGAAACCCACCCAGGGATAGCGGCGGGAAGAGGCGGGGATCTCGTCCATGGTCAGCTTCTCCAGCAGCTTGCGGCGGGAGGTGGCCTGCTTGGACTTGCTCTTATTGGCCGAGAAGCGGGAGATGAAGTCCTTCAGCTCCTGGGCCTTCTCCTCGTTTTTCTTGGCCTGGTTCTTCATCAGGTTCTGCATGAGCTGGGAGGCGTCGTACCAGAAGTCGTAGTTGCCCACGTACATCTTGATCTTGCCGTAGTCGATGTCCACGATATGGGTACACACGGTGTTGAGAAAGTGTCGGTCATGGCTGACCACGATCACGGTGCCCTCAAAGTCCAGTAAAAAGTCCTCCAGCCAGTTGATGGCGTTGATGTCCAGGTTGTTGGTGGGCTCGTCCAGCAGCAGGATGTCCGGCGCGCCAAAGAGGGCCTGGGCCAGCAGGACCTTCACCTTCAGCCTGGGGTCCAGGCTGGCCATGTCCGTCTCATGCCACTGGGTGGCTACGCCCAGGCCCTGCAGGATGCGGCTGGCGTCCGATTCGGCCTCGTAGCCGCCCAGCTCGGCGTACTCCGCCTGAAGGTCAGCGGCCCGGAGGCCGTCTTCATCGGTAAAGTCCTCCTTTTCGTAGAGGGCGTTCATCTCCTTACCGATGTCGTAAAGGTGGCGGTTGCCCATGATGACGGTGTCCATCACCGTAAAGGCGTCAAAGGCGTTCTGGTCCTGGCGCAGGATGGACATGCGCACCTTGGGGTCCACGCTGACGCTGCCCGAGGTGGGCTCCAGCTCGCCCTCCAAAATTTTCAGAAAGGTGGATTTGCCCGCGCCGTTGGCGCCGATGATGCCGTAGCAGTTGCCCTGCACGAACTGCAGCTCCACGTTTTTGAACAGGTAGGACCCTCCGTATTGAAGGGACAGGTCGGATACTGTGATCATACCAAAACTCCTTGCAATGACATAGATACCCAGAATAGAAATATTATAACACATATATAAAAAGAATTCAATACAAAAAGCGAGAAAACGCCCCGAAGCCATAGGGCCTCGGGGCTGTCACGCTCGGGTTGGGCGCACTGGTCGCCAGTTCTTTCGCCGCCCTTGGCAAAATGCCGCTCAGGCCGTTGGCCTTCACCTGTTTTTGCCGTGCGGTCGGCTCCAAGCCCGGCGGCGCGCCTACCCTCGCGCTTCGCCGCCGCCCTGGGGGCGTCTGCGGCGGCGGTGGTTGCGGCTCTGTCCGGACTGTCCCTGGGTCTTGGCTCCCTCCGCCTTGGGCTGGGTATGGCCGCCCTGCCCAGCGCCCTGTCCGCTCCGGCGGCGGGGCGCGCCGGGGTGGCTGGGCTTGCGGGTGGGAGTGCGCTTGGGCTGGTCGGCCAGCAGGGCCTCCAGCTTCTCAGCAAGCCCCCCCTTGGGCTCCGAGGAGAGCTTGCGCTCGGCCTCGGGCGGGATATACCGGAGCTTCTCCAGCTCCTCCTTGGGCGGGGCCACATAGTCCTCCGGCCGCTTGCCCTTGCCCGAGCGGATGACCCGAATTTCCTGGTTATAGTAGGTCTTGGGCTGCTCATCGCCGTTTTCGATACGGACCTTTACCTTTTCCCGCAGGAAATTTACATCGCTGACGGTGCCCGGACCGTCGGGGGTCTCCACAAAGGACTCCTTCTTGGGGCAACGCTTGACGGCGTCCTCATAGGCGCCCTGCTCATACTTGAGACAGCACATCAGCCGCCCGCAGGAGCCAGAGATCTTGGTGGGGTTCAGCGACAGGCTCTGGGTCTTGGCCATCTTGATGCTCACCGGCTGGAACTTGTCCAAAAACCGGCAGCAACAGTAGGGCTGGCCGCAGATGCCGATGCCGCCCAGCATCTTGGTCTCATCTCGTACCCCGATCTGCCGTAATTCGATCCGGGCGTGAAAGGTGGAGGCCAGCTCCTTGACCAGCTCCCGGAAGTCCACCCGGTTTTCGGCGGTAAAGTAGAACAGGATCTTGCCGCCGTCGGCGGAGATGTCGGCCCGGACCATGCTCATCTCCAGCCCCCGCTGGGCCACCATCTCCTTACATTTCGCCAGGGCCTGGCGTTCGCGCTTGCGCTCAGCGTCGGTCTTGACGCGCTCCTTGGGCGGCTCGGGCTTGGGCTTGTCGGCGTCGGTGGCCAGGCGCAAAACGGGCCGCAGAGGGGTCAGCAGCGCCGTCTCGTCCACATCGTGGTTGGCCTTGGTGCACACGGCGTACTCCGGCCCCTTGGGGGTGGAGACGATGACGCCCTGTCCCTCGGCCACGGTCAGCTCGCCGGGGTTAAAGGAATACTCCTTGCCGCCGGGCTTGAAGCGGGCATTGATCACCGTAGTCATAGTCAAAAAACACCTCTTTTGAAGCAAGGTTGTTGGGATCTTCTCTTCCGGGGCCTATCCCGCCTGGGCCCACAGCTTGCCCCACAGCACGCCCATATTGCCGCTGGGGGCGGCGGCCAAAAGCTCTTCCAGGCACTGACACAGCGCCACGGCCTTGGCTGTGGTCTTGGCAGTCCGATAGGTCAAAAGGGCCCGGCGGGTCTCCTCCCACAGGGGGATGACCTCTTCCCGCTTGGCCTTTTCCCAGGCCACGCACCAGGCCAGGCGCCGCCAGGCGTCGTCCCCCAGCAGCAGCCCCGCCAGTTCGCCGGCCTTGCGCTCCAGTTCCGGGTCCGTCTGGCCTTTGGCGGTCACGCTCACCTGCTCGCAGCGGGAGCGGATGGTGGGCAGCAGCGCGGAGGGGTTGGGGGACAGCAACACGAACACCGCGTATTCCGGCCCCTCCTCCAGCACCTTCAAAAAGGCGTTTTGGGCCTCGTCGTTCATCTGCCAGGCCCGGCGGATCAGGTAGACCTTCCGGGGGGACTCGTTGGGCCGGACGTAGGCCTCGGCGCGGACCTTGCGGATCTGGTCCACGGTGATCTGGGTCTTGTCCGGGAGCTTTTCTACGATCTGCAGGTCGGGGTGAACGCCCTTTTCCACCTTCCGGCAGGACTTACATTCCCCGCAGGGCGGCTGGTGTTCCCGGCACAGGCAGGCCGCGGCCAGGGCCCGGGCAGGCGCTTCCAGGGCGGCGTCGTCTCCGCCGGTGAGAAGGTAGGCGCTGACCAGACGACCCTGCCGGGCCTGCTCTTCCAGCGCGCTGGGCAAGACAAAACCGCTCATACCCGCTCGAAATGCTCGATGTCCACCACGAAAATGGTGGCCCCGCCCACGGTGACCTCCACGGGTGCGGAAGGGTAGTAGTCATAGCCGATGCCAAGGCCGGCGGGCACCGTCTGCCTCCGGGCGTGGGAGCGGGATTTGATCACGTCCACAGCGGCCTGGACCCGCTCTTCGTCTACCCCCACCAGCACCGTCTCGTTCTCCGCGCGCAAAAAGCCGCCGGTGGTGGCCAGGCGGGTGGAGGTAAAGCCCGCCTGGGTCAGGGCCCGGGTAACGCCACCGGCGTCGTCCCGGCTGACGATGGCGATGATGAGCTTCATCCTTCCTCTCCCTCCTCCAAGCGGTCGATATATACCTGCTGGTATACATTATAGCCCAATTCCCGCAAATAGGCCAGACTTTTTTTCGTGATCTGTTCTCCCGGCGCGATGACGGGCACCCCCGGCGGATAGGGAGCCACCTGCTGCAGGCAGGTCCTGCCCTCGCTGTCGGCCAAGACGGCCATGGTCCTAGGCCGGGTCAGGGCCTGGGCGGGGGTGAGGACCACCGTCGGACCCCCGGGCAGAGCCGGGGCCTCCATGGGCCCATCCAAGACCCCGGGCCACACCGCGCTCAGCTGGCCCAGCTTTTCAAAAAGCCGCTCCACGTCCGCTTCGGTATTGGACGCGCTGAGCAAAAAGACCACATGGTCCCGGTCGGCCATCTCGGGAAAGACGTTTTGCCGCTCCAGCCAGCCTTTTACGGCAAAGCCGTCTGCCGCCAGGGCGTTCACCACCAGCACGAACCGCAGCGGGTCGCGCGCCGCATCCCCCGGGACGCGCAGATGTGGAAAGGCCTCCTCCAGCGCCCGGCAGGTCCGGACAGCCCAGTCCATATTGGCCTGGCCCCGCTTGCCCTCCAGATAGTCCCTGGCGTAGTCCAGCGACGCCAAAATAGGAAAGGAGGGAGAGGAGGTGCCGCACACCGAGGCGGCCCACCGGAGGTCGCGGTCTGTAAACGCGCCGCCGGAAAACAGCAGCGCGGCCTGTCCGTAAGCCGCCATGGTCTTGTGGGCGGAGATCACCACCAGGTCCGCCCCCTTGCAGGGCTCTATGCCCAAAAAGGGCAGATGCGCGCCGTGGGCGGCGTCCACGATCAGCTTGGCTCCGTGGCGGTGGACGATCTCCGCAATGGCGGGAACGTCAGACAACACACCGTAATAGGTCGGCGAGGTAATACAAACCGTTTTCAGCGTGTCATCCAGCTCCAGGGCCGCCTCCACCGCCCGAGGGTCCATGGGCTCGGTTTGCTGGCGGCAGAGGTAGCTGGGCGACAGGTCGTAGAGCCCCAGGGCGTTATAGACGGCCCGGTGGCAGCCGCGGTCCACCAACACCCGCTTGCCCGATTGGGCGCACAGCAGCAACGCGGCATGGAGCCCCTGGGTGGAGCCGCCGGTGAGAAACTGGCAAAGGGGCATGCCCCAGGCCGACGCCCAGAGCTTTTCCGCCTCCTCGATGGCGTCATCGCCGGCATAGAGGTCGCCTGTGTCGGGTAGCTCCGTCACATCCAGGGCGGATATGTTGGCCATGCCCTCCAGTTCCTTCATGCGGCCCTTGTGGCCGGGCATATGGAAGGGCGCGCCGCCCAGGCGGATATGGTCTAAAAGGGCATCTAAAAGCGGTGTAGCCAAGGGATAAAGCTCCTCTCTCTTTTGGCAAATAGAAGCCGGGGCGGGCTGACGGCCCGCCCCGGCAGGGTGTGCGGTTTTACTCCTCAGTCTCGCCGTCGGCCTCGTACTCGATGACGGTCCGGCGGTTGGGGTCGGCGCCTACGGAGTGGGTGGAGATGTGGGGGTAGCCCTGGAGAGCGGTGTGGACCACATGACGCTCGTAGGCGTTCATGGGCTCCAGGGTGATGGAGCGCTGGAGCCGGATGGCCTTTTCCGCCTGACGGCGGGCCATAGCGGCCAGAGACTCCTCCCGCCGGGCTCGGTAGCCCTCGGCGTCCAGGTGGACCCGGATGCGCTCCCGGCGGCCACGGTTGACGGCATAGCCGGTGAGCTGCTGGATGGCGTCCAGGGTGTCGCCCCGGCGGCCAATGATACGGCCCAGGTCCTCACCCTCCAGGCGTACCTCGTAGGCGCCCCGCTCGGAGAGCTCTACGGTGACGGCGCAGTCCATGTCCATATGCTGCATCAGACCGGTAAGGAAGGTGACGATGGCCTGGGAGGCGTCGTCATCCACCGGGTGGGTGGGTTCAGGCTCCAAAATGGGCTGAGGCTTATCGGCCTTGGGGGGGTCGTAGACCACCTTTTCCGGCTGAGGAGCGGGCTCCACAGAGGCAGCCGGCTCCGCCTGAGGCTCGTCATCGGGCCCCTCATAGGCCACCCGGACCTTGGCGGGGGTAGAGCCGATGCCCAAAAAGCCGGCCTTGGCCCGGTCGATGATCTCCACGGATACGTCGTCCCGGTCCAGGCCCAGCTGAGCCAGGGCCGCGTCGATGGCGGCCTGCTCGGTCTTGCCGGTGACTTCCAGATATTTTGTCATATCATCTACTCCTTTATATGGTCTTTGCGGGCCGATGAGGGCGGTGCGTGCCAGTGGCACGCATTCCACCGCACGACCGAGCCGACAGGCGAGACCACCGGCCCCTACGGTCTGCGGGTCCGTTATTCTCCGTCCCGCGTTTCGTCCGGGTCTTCGTCCTGGGCGGGCTCGTCGATGGCGGCGGCCAGGGCCTCCGCTTCGGCCTCGGCGTCGGCCAGGGCCTCCTGCTCGCGCTCCTCGTCTAACTGGCCGATGGACTGCTCCAGCTCTTCGGCGCTCTGGCCGGCGAACTGTTCCATCTCCGCGGCCACCTGGGCGGTGACGTCGGCCTCCAACTGGGCCTCGGCCCGTTTTTCCTCCTTGGCGGCCCGGGCCTTTTCAATGGCGTCCTCGTCCACGCTTTGGTCGGGGTCCCGGTAGGGCGTCACACCGCCGAAGCGGTCGGGGTCGTAGGCCCGGCCCCGGGCATAGGCCCGGATGCCCACCCGGGAGGCGGTCACGTCCACGCCGGGAGTCTTGTCCTTATCCTTTTTCTTGCCCTTTTGCTTGCGCTCCTCGGCCCGCTTTGCCCGCTCGGCGGACAGGGCGGCGCGGCGGCGCTTTTCCTCTTCCTTATCCAGGATGGCCTGCTTGCGGGCGGCCTCAGCGGCGGCCTCGTAGTCCTTCTTCAGCAACTTGGCGCAGAGGAACTCCTGGACCATGGAGAGAAGGGAGTTGACGATCCAGTAGATACAAAGGCCCGCGGGCATCACAAAGCCGATCCACAGGCTCATCAGCGGCGAAAAAACATACATCATAAACCCGCCGCTTCTTTGCTGCTCGGCATTGGGATTGGCCATACGGTTGGTCTTCTGGCTGACAATGCTCATCAGCAAGCTCAGCGCCGCCGATACCCAGGGCAGCAGGTGGACGCCCACGTTGGACCAGTCGGTCCAGAACTGGAGTACCGGCTGCTTGGAGAGGTCCATCCACAGGAAGTTGAAGTCGATGGAAAAGAGGTTCTGCGACTGCTGCGCCACGGTGGTGACGATGGTCTCCACATTGGCCTCGTTGGCAAAAAGGGTCTGGGCCGCGCCCACCATGCCGGCGCGGACGCTCTCCAGGTTCTCCGGGGTGACCAGGGCCGCCAGATTCAACTGGCCGTAGGCGGCGTTGGCCGCCAGGTCAAAGTTCAAAACGCTGGCCACGGCCTGGACGGCCTGATCGCCCATGCTCATCATGTAGCTCAGAGGCTGACGGATGATGGAGTAGAGCGGGATGAGGAAAAGCAGCGGCAAAAAGGACCACAGACAGCCGCTCATGGGGTTGACGTTTTCCTTGGCGTAGAGCTTCTGGAGCTCCTCTTGCTGCTTTTGCTTATTGTTGGCGTACTGCTTCTGGATGCGCTGGGCCTTGCCCTGGACGGCGGACATCCTCACCATGCTCCGCTTGCCCTTCAGCGAGAAGGGGAAGAGGATGATCTTCACCACGATGGCGAAGAAGATCAAAGCCAGACCGTAGTTGTTGCCAAACAGCTGACAGAAGAAGGTGATGAGCCAGGAAAAGGGCGCGAGAATAATGCCCAAGGGTATTCCCCCTTTACGATTTGGCGCGCGGCGGCTTCGCCGCCGGCACAGGGTCATATTCGATGGTCTCTTGCTTGTGGAAGGGATGACATTTCAATAACCGCCGCAAGGCCAGCCAGCTGCCCTTTGCCGCGCCGAGGACCTGAATGGCCTCCATGGCGTATTCCGAGCAGGTGGGGATAAAGCGGCAGCAGGGCGGCCGGCTTGGAGAGATGTTCTTCCGGTAGAACCGGATACACCAGAGCAGCAGAGCCTTCATACCAGCAGCTCCAGCCGCTTCAAAAGCGAGGCCAGGTGCCGGTCCAGTAGCTCGAACCGGGCATCCGCGGCGGCGGAGCGGGCCACGATGACCAGATCATAGCCCGGCTTTACCGCATGTTCCCGCAGACGGTAGCTCTCCTTCATCCGCCGCCGGGTGCGGTTGCGGATGTGGGCCTTGCCCACCTTGGCGCCCACGGTCAGGCCCAGGCGGTTGTAGCTCTGACCGTTTTTCCGGGCGTAGAGCACCAGCGTGGGTGTGGCCGCGCTCTTTCCCTTGCTGTAGGCCCGGCGGAAGAGATGGGGCGCTTTGATGCTGACGGTCTGTTTCACGCCCCGCGCCTCCTTGTCTGAACGTTCCTTTATGCCACATAGGGGCGAGAAGGATACTCTTCCCGCCCCTTACGTTGGCATCATGTTCCGGTCTTCATTAGTGAGTGAGCCGGGCACGGCCACGGGCACGGCGCCGGGCCAGGACCTTGCGGCCATTGGCAGTGGCCATACGCTTACGGAAGCCATGCTCCTTGGAGCGCTGGCGCTTCTTGGGCTGATAGGTACGAACCATGGGTGATACACCTCCTAAAATAGTGGTCTTGTAACCACCTATCCACAACAGCTTGTATCAGCTGCGGGTCTCATTGTCACGCCTCGGTTGCCTCGCGGCCGGGCCGGCTTCCCTCCGTCCCTGCTCGGCAATTCGGCGCTTCGACGTCGCCAAAAGGCTAGGATATTATATAGGACAAGGCCTAGCTTGTCAAGGGGGAGTTTTCCAGCGGCGATTGCCCTGCCCTTTGAATTAAAAATCCAGGTTCCCAGCGTACTTGGCGTTGGCCTCGATGAACTCCTTCCGGGGCTCCACCTTTTCGCCCATCAGGACGGTGAAGGTCTCGTCGGCGGCGATGGCGTCGGAGAGGGTGTACTGCTTCAGAGTACGGGTCTCCGGGTCCATGGTGGTCTCCCACAGCTCATGGGGGTCCATCTCGCCCAGGCCCTTGAAGCGGGAGATGTCCACCTTGGCGTTGGGGTTGTCTGCGCGCAGCTCGGCAGAGACCATGTCCCGCTCTTCGTCGGAGTAGGCCACCCGGACGGTCTTGCCCCGGGTGAGCTTGTAGAGGGGAGGCACGGCGGTGTAGACATATCCCCCTTCGATCAAGGGCCGCATAAAGCGGAAAAAGAAGGTCAGCAGCAACGTGCGGATGTGGGCGCCGTCCACATCGGCATCGGCCATGATGATGACCTTGTGGTAGCGCAGCTTCTCCAGGTCGAAATCCTCGCCGATGCCCGCGCCCAGGGCGGTGATGACGGGGTTTAATTTATCGTTGCCGTAGACCTTGTCGGCCCGGGCCTTTTCCACGTTGAGCATCTTGCCCCACAGCGGCAAAATAGCCTGGAACCGGGCGTCCCGACCGCCCTTGGCCGAGCCGCCGGCGCTGTCGCCCTCGACGATGTAAATTTCCGTCAAGGCCGGGTCGCGCTCGTTGCAGTCGGCCAGCTTGCCGGGCAGGGTGGCGCCGTCCAGCGCTGTCTTGCGCCGGACGTTCTCCCGTGCCTTCCGGGCGGCCTCCCGGGCACGGTTGGCGGTCATGGCCTTGTCGATGATGACGCGGCCCACCTGGGGGTGTTCCTCCAAAAACTCCTCCAGCTTATCGGAGACGATGTTGTCCACCAGAGTGCGGATCTCGCTGTTGCCCAGCTTGGCCTTGGTCTGACCCTCAAACTGGGCGTCGGTGAGCTTTACGCTGATGACGCAGCAAAGACCTTCCCGGACGTCCTCGCCGGAGACCTTTTCGTCCTCCTTCAGCAGCTTCATCTTCTGACCATACTGGTTCAAGACCCGGGTCAGGGCGGCCTTGAAGCCGGTCTCATGCATGCCGCCCTCGGGGGTGTGAACATTGTTGGCAAAGGAGAGGATGGTCTCCTGGTAGCTGTCGTTATACTGCAAGGCCACCTCGGCCATGGAGTCGTCCTTCATGCCGGACATGTAGATCACGTCGTCGGAGAGGGGCGTCTTGGAGCGGTTGAGCCAGGTGACGAATTCCTTGATGCCGCCGGCGTAGTGCATGGTGTGCTCCTTGCCGGGGACCACGTTGCCTTCCTCGTCGGTGTACTCCCGTTCGTCCTTGGTGGTAATGGACAGCCCGGCGTTCAAAAAGGCCTCCTCCCGCATCCGGGTGTGGAGGGTCTCATAGTCATAGACCGTGTCCTCGAACATCTCAGGGTCGGGCTTAAAGACCACCTCGGTGCCGGTCTTGTCCGTCTCGCCCACAATGGTCATGGCCTGGGTGACTACGCCCCGGGCAAACTTCATCTCGTAGATGTTTCCGTTTTTGTGGACCCGGACCTCCAGCCACTCGGAAAGGGCGTTGACCACGCTGGCGCCTACGCCGTGAAGGCCGCCAGAGACCTTGTACCCGCCGCCGCCGAATTTGCCGCCGGCGTGCAAGATGGTGTAGACCACCTCCAAAGCGGGCTTGCCCGTCTGCTGCTGGATGTCTACGGGGATGCCACGGCCGTTGTCGGTGACTTTGATGACGTCTCCGGGAAGAATGGTGACGGTGATCTCGGTGCAGTAGCCGGCCAGGGCCTCGTCAATGGCGTTGTCCACGATCTCATAGACCAGGTGGTGAAGGCCCGAGGAGGAGGTGGAGCCGATGTACATACCCGGACGCTTGCGGACCGCCTCCAGACCCTCTAGGACCTGGATCTCCGACGCGCCGTATTCGTGTTCTACATGGGTACTCTCCTGAGCGTCCAGGATCAGTTCCTCATCCTTTTCCATATCCGTAGCCATAGGTAGACCTCCGAAAGTGATATCTGGTAAAGTATAACACAAATTTTTTATTTTTGCAAACGTCCCGCTTGGTCTATTCCCACTTGTCCTGGGCCATGCGTTTGGCCAGGGTGGCCGAGCGGACGGGGGAGAGGTAGCTTGCCCAGTCGCTGACCACCAAGGACGCGGGCAGGCCCCGGCCAATGTCGGTGAGCTCTCCGTGGTCCTCCGCACGCTCCAAAAATTCCTGGGTCCGGCGGGAAGCGGAGACGCTGTCCAGGTCGAACACGCCGATGATCTCCTCAAAGGGCAGCACGGTGGAGTAGCCCAGGTGCAGATACATTCAGCCCACCACCTGTCCTTCCTCCACCCGGAATTTTTTCGCCTTGGGGAAGTCCCCCTCCTCGCAGGCGGTGATGAACACCTGTCCACCCTGGATGTGCTCCAGCACAAATTCCCGGCGGAACTGATCCAGCTCCGAGAGCACGTCGTCCAAAAGCAACACCGGCCACTGGCCCGTATCGCTATAAAACAGTTCCCGGGCGCCCAGCTTCAGCGCCAGCGCCGCCGTTCTCGTCTGGCCCTGGGAGGCGTATTCCTTGGCGCTTTGGCCGTTGATGGTCAGCTCCAGGTCGTCCTTATGGGGCCCGGTGAGGCACATATGGCTCTCCAACTCGGCCTGCCGGTGGCTCTGCTGATGCTCCAAAAGCTGCTGGAAGATGGTCTTGCTCCCGGCCAGAGGGTCGGTAACGGTAGAGACGGTCTTATAGCGAAGGTCCAACTGCTCGCCTCCGCCGGAGCACTGGCTGTGGATGGCGGGAGCATGCTGGCGCAGGGCCTGGACGAAATGGGCCCGGTAGTGGATGACCACCGCGCCGGTCTGGGCCATGCGAAGGGAAAAGTCATCCAGGGTATCCAGCAGGTCGGGCCGCTGGGGGTAGTCCTTCAAGATGCGGGTCTTATGCTCATGAAGACGCTTATATTCCGCCAGGGCCAGGGCGTATTTTCCTCTGAGCTGGCAGATATGCTCGTCAAAGAACCGCCGCCGCTCAGACGCCCCGGCCTTCACCAAAAAAAGATCCTCCGGGCAGAAAAGCACCGTGCGAAACTGCTCGGAAAGCTCCGCGGCGGATTTGAGACGAACGCCGTTGGCATAGAGCTGCCGCCGACTGGTCCGGGCAAGCCGGGCCTCCAGCGTAACTGAGCGGGACCCGTTCCAGACCTGGGCGTTTAAAAAACCGTTGTCCACCCCCAGCATGATCAGTTCCTTATCATACCTAGCCCGGTGGCTCCGGGCAGAGGAGAGGTAGGCAATGGCCTCCAGCAGGTTGGTCTTGCCCTGGGCGTTGGAGCCGTAGAAGACGTTGACGCCGGGGGCGAAGTCCAGCTTGGCATGGAGGTAGTTGCGCCAAAATTCCAGCTCCAGCGAGTCGATCCTCATGCCACTACCACGTCCTGTCCGTTCAGGGAGACTCTGTCCCCCTGCCGCAGCTTTTTGCCGCGCATGGTGCATACCTCGCCATTGACGGATACCTGTCCGCTCTGGACCGCCTCCTTGGCCTCGCCGCCGGTATCGCAGAGCCCGGCAAACTTCAAAAGGGCGTCCAGCTTGATATATTCAGTTGTGATGGAGACCGTCTCCATGCCAAACGCCTCCTTTTATGCTGTTCGACCCTTTTCGACGCTTTTTCTCTGTCCAGAAGTGGAATGCTTTCCCTTTTTCGACGTTTTTCGTCAGTCTCCCGCCTTGAGCCGCACAGGCAGGACAAGATACAAAAAGCTCTCGTCTTCGGGGCTTTCGGGCAGCACGACGCAGGGGCTCACCGGGGTATTGAGTTCCAAGCGCACCTTGTCCGCAGGGGCAAAGCGCAACGCGTCAGACAGGTAGCGGTTATCGAAGCCGATCTCCAAGCCCTGGCCGTCGCCCTCCATGGGACAGGTGTCCGAGGCGTCGCCGATGGCGGACTTGGTGGTGACAAAGAGTTGGTTTTCCCCGAAAGTGCAGCGCAGGGGATTTTTCAGCTTGTCGCTCAGGATCAGGCTGACCCGGTTGATGGAGGCCAGCAGGTCCTTGGTCTGGCCCAGCACGGAGATCTTGTTCTCCCGGGGAATGGACTGTTTATAGTTGAGGAACTCTCCCTCCAGCCGGCGGCAGACCACAATGGTGTCTCCAATGGTAAAAAGAATGTGGGCCGGACCCTGGGTCACGGTGACGCTTTCGTCACTCTCGGCACAGATCTTCTCCACCTCGTTGAGGGCAAAGGCGGGCACCACGAAGGAATAGCTGGGATCGCCGATGTTCTTGATCAGCTGCTCCCGCCGCAGAGCCAGACGGAAGCCGTCCAGACTGACCATAGTGAAGGCGTTGCCCTCCACCTCTAAAAGAGAGCCGGTGTGGACCGGGCGAATGTCCTGGCTGGACACGGCGAAGATGGTCTGGGAAATCATGCTCTTGAGATCCGACTGCTTGAGCATAAACTCATTTTCCCCCTCAACCTCGGGAAGGTCGGGAAATTCCTCAGGGTCGATGGCCTGGATGGTATAGTGGCTGGCTCCGCAGTCGATCTTTACGGTGAGTCCTTGCGCGGAAATGGTCACCGGTTCGTCGGGCAGCTTGCGGACGATCTCGCCAAACAAGCGAGCGGAGAGGACCAGGGTCCCCTGCTCGTCGATCTTGGCGGGGATGGTGGCCTGAATGCCTGTAGTCTCCAGGTTATAGCCGGTCAAACGCAAGAAGCCCAAGGCCTCCACCAATATGCCCTCCAAAGCGGGGATCGAGGTCTTAGCGGCTACGGCCCGGCCCGTGGTCATGATAGCGGTTTGGAGCAGAGCCTTTTCACAGGTAAAACGCATCGTATTCACCGTGCCTTTCTTTTGATCAAAAATTGTCTCTCTTTAAAAAAGCAAGGATATTTTTTAGTAGTTCGTCATAGAGGTGTGGAAAATGTTGAGAGGTGGGGAGAAACTCTTGAAATGGCGGGAAAAGGTCGTCCACAAAACATGTGTGGGAAAAGAGGATGATTTGTGGAAAGAATGTGGAAAAGGGAAACGTCCACAAAATTTCCACAGTGGTTTCACATGGATACCTGATCGAAATGTGGAAAACCCGGTCTATTCAAACTTGCCGTTGATGGAGCTTTTCAGGTCCCGAATGATCTCCCCCAGGTCGGGGTCGGTCTTGAGTAGGGACTCCACGCGCTTGATGGAGGAGATGACTGTCGAATAATGTCGATTATTGAAGATCGCGCCGATCTCCTGTAGGTTCAGGCCATTCATATTGCGGATAAGATACATGGCCACGTTCCGGGCGGCGGAGATGTTCTTGCTCTGCCCCTCGCCTCGGATGACCTCGGGCTCAATGTTATAGAACTGAGCCACCTCGCTGATAATGAGGTCGGGGGAGGGCATGAACTCGGTCTTGGAAGAGAGCATGTCCCGCAGGGCCCGAATGACGTTATCCACATTGATCTGGGCGCCCTCCAGCTCATGCATGGCTACCAGCTTGCTCACTGTACCCTCGATCTGCCGGACGTTGGCGGTAATGTTTTCCGCCACGTACTGGAGCACGGAGTCAGGCAGCTGAACGCCCCGGGCGATGGCCTTATTCTTCACAATGGCCACCCTCGTCTCGTAATCGGGAGGTTGAATGTCTGCGGCCAGGCCCCATTCAAAGCGGGTCTTTAGCCGCTCCTCCAGCCGCAGCATCTCCTGGGGAGGCCGGTCGGAGGTGAAGACGATCTGCTTTTTCTGTTCGTGGAGGGTGTTGAAGGTGTGAAACAGCTCCTCCTCGCTGGAGTTTTTGCCGGCGATGAACTGAACGTCGTCCATCAAAAACACGTCTACCTCCCGGTATTTTTTCCGAAAGGCCTCGGTGTAGCGCTCCTGGGAGCGCAGGGTCTCGATGAGCTCGTTGACAAAGGTCTCGCTCTTGACATAGAGGATGCGCCACTCCGGGTGCTGGGCGTGAATGGCGTGGGCGATGGCGTAGAGCAAATGGGTCTTGCCAAGGCCGGAGGCGCCGTAAACAAACAATGGGTTATAGCTCTTACCGGGATTTTCCGCTACCTTTTTGGCGGCGTTATAGGCAAAGCGGTTGGAGGCGCCCACCACGAACTTGTCAAAGGTATAATCCTCCGTGCCCGGCATAAAGGGCTTTTCCATCTCTCCCGACGCCCAGCGCTTGGCGGACTCCTCGTCTACCAACTTCAAAGAAAAGTCCTGAGAAAAAAGCTCGCTAAGGGCCTTTTCCACATTGTCCTTGTAGCGTTGCTCGATGATCTTGCGCTTAAACTCCTCAGGCTCACAGAGGACAAGAGTATCCCCCTCCAGGGCCACAGCGTAGGCGTCGCCAAACCAGGTGTGGATGGTGGTGGAGGTCAGCTGCTCGGCCAAGACCAAAAGGGCCTTTTTCCAGATCTCCTGGGCAGTGTTCACCCTGCGGGACCTCCTCTCTTTTTATAAGGTATAGTTTAACGATTCATTATACCACAGGAAATTCGAAAACACAACAGAAAGAAAGGGCCTTATGTGGAAAAATATCCACATAAGGCCCTTAAAACATGGAAGGAAGGTTTATTTCATGTATTGGTACAGCATGGCAATGGCCTCGCCGCGGGTGGCCTCCCGGGTGGCGGCGTAAGCGCCGTCGGCCCCGCCCTTCACAAGGCCCAGACCCTGAGCCAGGGCGGCGTAGCCGATGTCAGTGGCGGAGATGCCTGCGCTGTCGGCAAAGTCACAGCGGAAAATGCCTGCCAGGGCGGCGATGCGCTGATAGCCGGCACTGTCCAGGATCAGCTTCACAAGCTCGCCCCGGGTGACGACCTTGGCCTCGCTGCGGGTCTCCGGGGTCACAAGTCCCAGGGAATAGGCCCGCTCATAGAGCCAGTCGGTCTCGTCCTTCGTGGCCTTGGCGGGGTCATAGGAATAGCCCTCCACGCTCATCAAAAGAGAGATCATGTCCAGCTGGGTCAGAGTGTCCGCCGGCTTCAAGCTGCCGCCCCGCAGGCCGATGCCAAACACTGCCAGCTCCTCGGCGGCGGTCTTGACCCAGTGGCCGTCCAGATCGTCATAAGTGATGGCGTCATCCGGCTGGGCGGTATAGGTATCCACAATGGCCTGGCCGCTCTCGGCGTCCACGCCCCGGACGTATTTGTCCTTGGGCTGGGTCAGGGTGTAGCCGGTCTTCAGCGCCATTACATAGGAGTAGCCGGCCTCCTTCAAAAGAGGCATGAGCTGGTTGCCCGCCAGGGAGATGGAAACGGGCACCTCCAGATAGGCAAAGGGCAGATCCATGGCGGCGGCGTAGGCCGCGGCGGCCTCACTGGGAGAGACGATGGACTTGGGCACCACCAGCTCCACCTCCGGGTCAAAGGAGCCGCTAAGCTGGGAGATAGTACCGTCGGTAGCGTCCACGCCCACGGTATAGCTGTTGCCGGAGTAGAACCAATCCCCCGCCTTTTGCTGGAAGGTGTAGGTGTGCTGCCAGTCGTGGCGGTCGATCACTTGCGCGTCTGTGCTGGCCGCCAGGGCTAAGGCGGAAAAGTGCTCGCCGGCAAAGGACTTCAGCACGGCCTCAGCCTTGGGCTGGGCGGAGGTCAGGGTATTGGCGTAGCGGAGAGTCTCCTCCCCCTCGCCCTGGAAATACCGGCTGGACCACAGGTTCTTGACGGTCCCGGTCTTGGCGTCCACGGAGACATACTTGTTTTTCAGGACCTGGCCCTCCTGCTTGCCGTAGGTCAGGCGGCAGGTAATGTCATAGTCCTCGGCAGTAGCGGCCTGCCCCTCGGGCAGGTCCTTTTTGGAAATAGAATAGTTGGCGCTGGCCAGGGTGTAACCGGAAAGGCCAAACTCCGGCCAGGCGTTCTGCACGGCCTTGTCCAGAGCCTCCTTGGTCAGGGCGTTTTGCAGGATGGCCGCACCGTCCTTCTCCGCCTGGGTCAGAGAGCCGTTGACCATCCCGGCGGCCGCCTCGGGGGCCTCGGCGTCGGTGGCGAAGTTCTTATAGACCCGGTTGGCGCCGCCCTCACGCCAGAGCTTTTCCCGGAGTTCCGTGAGGTTGACCAGCTTGCCCGTCTCGCCGTCTACATAGTAGTCGTCCCGGACAAGGGGCACATAGCGCACATGGGCGGTCTTGCCCTGGTCGTCCAGCACGTACTGGGCCTCAAATTTCAGGGTGCCCTGCAGATCGAACCGGGCCTGGGCGGCGGTGGTGTTGTTGGCAACGGCGCTTACGCCGTTGAGGTACCCAGCGCCCTCGTCTCCCCGCCAGAAGCGGGTAACGGTCAGATCGCTGGCCCGGACGGAGACCGAGCAGTCGATGGGACTATCCAAACCGTTGAGCAGGATCTTGCCCGAGTAGCGGTAGGTACTCTGCTGGAGGGAGGGGGAGTATTGGTTCTCCATCTCCAGCGTCTCCACAGGAGCCTCCAGCACCTTGCCGACGAAAGCCTTGGCCGCGTCATAAGCCGCGCCGGACTTGTCCTCGGGCAGGCGGGGAATGTTCATCTTGCCGCCAAAGTAGCGGCTCTCCACCACCCAAACGGGCTCGTCGCTGGCAACGTCGGTGCGGTTATAGGAGTAGATCTTGCCGTTATCGTCGGCGGTGATGTGCAACATGACGCCGTCGCCATCCCACTCCAGGTTCCACCGCTTGCCCAGCAGCACGTCCTCGTCGGCGTGGCCCTGGAAGTCGGTAAAGACCTCGGTATCCAGACCCAGGGTGTCCTTCACCTTGGCGGTGACGGCCATCAGCGCCTGGTCCTCGCCGGCGGCGGGCTCTACCGCCATGGCAGGCAACGCCAACGACCCGCCCAAGGCTGCCGCCAGGGCGACGGCCACGATCTTACGAAATTTCATACGCTTGTCCTCCTTATGAAATGATCTTTTGTAGGGCATCTATGGGGGATAGACGAAAAAAATTTTCAAAAGTTCCCAGAAAAAGGCTTGACAAAATCGAACAGCCGTTGTATAAATAGAACACAGATTCTAGCGAACACTTGTTCAGCATAAACAACGGTGTTCCACAGCAAAACCCAGTCTCTTCACGCAGAAGACCGTTTTATGGGACTGACGTAAGTGTAAAATGACGGTATCAACCAAAAGGAGGCTTTCCCCATGGAAAAGATCGCGACGATGATGAAGACCCGTAAGCCTTTGAACTTCCGCACCAGCCAGCTTCTCTACGGCGTGTCGGTGGTCCTCACCTTCCTGGTGGCCGGCCGCCTGGGCCAGATGGTATAAGGCCCCGGCCAAAAGACGGGCGGGCCGGTGAGAACACCGGCCCGCTTTTTTATTATTCTTCTTCGTCCTCGGTGGCGGTGACGGCAATGTTCAGCTCGTCCAATTGCGCCTGGGTGACTACGCCGGGGGCTCCCATCATCACGTCCTGGGCGGACTTGTTCATGGGGAAGGGGATGATCTCGCGAATGGAGTCCTCCCCGGCCAGCAGCATCACCATGCGGTCCACGCCGGGGGCGATGCCGGCGTGGGGAGGCGCGCCGTAGGTAAAGGCATTGTACATGGCGGGGAACTTGCTCTTCACGTCCTCCTCGCCCAGCCCCACCAGATCAAAGGCCTGGATCATGATCTCGGGATCGTGGTTTCGCACCGCACCCGAGCTGAGCTCCACGCCGTTACAGACCAGATCGTACTGGTCGGCGGTAATGGACAGGGGGTCCAACTCACCCGCCTTGGCCTTCCGCAGGGCTTCCGCCCCGCCGGCAGGCATGGAGAAGGGATTGTGGCAAAACTCCAGCTGGCCCGACTCCTCCCCGATCTCGTACATGGGGAAGTCCACGATCCAGCAGAACTCATAGCGCTCCTTATCCATATGCTCCGGGCACATGGCGCCCAGCATTTTCAGCAGAACGCCCGCCGTCTTTTGCGCCGTGCGCAGCTCGGCGTGAGCGGTGAGACCCACAAAAGTATTGGGCTCCAGGGCCAGATCGGCAACGATCTGGTCCTTTTTTTCCTGCAAAAACTTGGCGATGCCGCCTACCAGCTCGCCGCTTTCATCCAGCCTGAACCAGTAGGCCTTCTGGCCCGCCTGGACTTCCACATCGGCGCAGAGCTTATCGATCTGCTTCCGGGTCGCTGTAAAGTTTGTGACCTTCACAGCCTTCACCTTGGCTCCCGCGAAGGGCTCAAAGCCGCAGTCGCCCACCAGGCTGGTCACGTCCTGAACGGTGAGGTCGATGCGCAGATCGGGCTTGTCGGTGCCGTAGGTCTCCATGGCCTCCAGGTAGGGGACGCGCCGGAAGGGGGGCTGAGAGGCGGTGTCATACTTGCCGTACTTGGCAAAGATGGGGGGGAGCACCTGCTCTAAAACGGCGAACACGTCCTCCTGAGAGGCAAAGGCCATCTCCATATCCAGCTGGTAGAACTCGCCGGGGGAGCGGTCGCCCCGGGCGTCCTCATCCCGAAAGCAGGGGGCGATCTGGAAATACTTATCGAAGCCCGAGGCCATCAGCAGCTGCTTGAACTGCTGGGGAGCCTGGGGCAGGGCGTAGAACTTGCCGGGGTGCTTGCGGCTGGGGACCAGATAGTCCCGGGCTCCCTCGGGGGAGGAGGCGGTGAGGATGGGGGTGGTGATCTCCATAAAGCCCTGGCCCTGCATGGCCGAGCGGAGGGCGGCCACCACCTGGCTGCGGAGGATAATGTTATTCTTGACCTCGGGATTGCGCAGGTCCAGGTAGCGGAACTTGAGCCGGGCGGCCTCGTCGGCCTCCCGGGAGCGGGTCACCTGGAAGGGCAGCTCGTTGTGCTGGCAGCGGCCCAGCACCGTCATGGTCTGGGGCAGGACCTCGATGTCACCGGTGGGGAGCTTGGGGTTTTTGCTGTCCCGCTCCCGGACCAGACCCACCACCTGAATGGTGGACTCCTTGTTGAGAGCCTTGAACTGGGCCATCATCTCCTCGGTCTCGATGACCACCTGGGTGACGCCGTAGAAGTCCCGCAGTACGGCGAAGCCCAGGTTGGCCCCCACCTCCCGCAGGTTCTCCAGAAATCCCGCCAGGGTGACGGTAGCGCCCACGTCGCCCATGCGTAGCTGACCGCAGGTGTGGGTGCGGTAGGCAGTTTTGATGTTGTCCATTGGTATCATCTCCATTTTTATACTCTAACCCTTTTGGTCTGGTTGGCGCCCGGTAGGCCGTAGCGGCCCCGGACGTTGGCTGATCCCATGGGGCAGACCTCTTAGACCCCGGCCTGCTGGCGGAGCAGCTCCCAGTAGCGCTCGTAACACTCTTGCACCTTCAGCTTATCCAGTGTGACCTGGTTTACCGTCACCGTGGCGCTGTCCGCCCAGGACTGGGCTAGGGAATCCAGCACCGCCTTTTGGTAGGCGGCCTTCAGCTCGTCCAGGTCTGCCGGGTCCAGCCGGAGGATAATGTGGTAGCCGTAGACGCTCTTGACCGGCTGGGTGGTGTAGGCCCCCACGGCAAGCTGCCGGGTGGCGGTTTCGAACTCGGACACCATCTCGCCGGGGCGGAAGAGATAGCCCTGGGGATAGGCGCTCATGCCCGGATCGTCATTAAAAAGGGCCATCAGGTTCTGGAACTGCTGAGGGGTGGGATCGGCGTCCAGGGCGTCAATGATCTGCTGGGCCAGAGCCTTGGCCTCCTCGTCGGAGCGCAGAGTCGTGTTTGCTTTGGGGTCGTAGGTCTGGATCAGAATGTGCTTGGCGGCCAGGTAGTCAAGCCCCGCCGCGTAGGCCCCTAAAGTCTCCTTGGAGGGGCTGGGGGTCAACGTGGCGGCCAGGTCGTCTACCGAGCAGGCAAAGGCCTTGGCCTGCTGGTCCAGCACCGCGTCCAGCACCATGCCCTTCTGGGTCTGGGTGACAAAGAAGTCCTCCAGATCCCCCACGCCGTAGTCCGCCGACCAGTCCAGCCGCTGGCCGGTGCTGACATAGGTGTTGTAATCGGCCTCAAAGATATAGTTTACCATGGCGTTGACAAACTCGCTCATAGAAAAGCTCTGGCCGTTGACCATTATGGCCATGGCCGAGTTTAGCTCCTCTTGATAGCTGGGGGCCTCCTCAGCGGGCTTTTCCTGGAGAGTGAAGCGCTGACGCAGTTGGGGTCGGAGGATGCGGGCCACCATAGCCGCGCACTCGGCCCGGGTCAGGGTCCCCTCGGCGTGGAAGGTGCCGTAGTCGTCCACGCCGGTGAGGATGCCCGCGTTATAAAAGCGCAGCACCGCCTCGTTATCGCTGTCGGGCAGGGCGGTGATGGCGTTGACGGCGGCAAGCTCGCTCTGGGGCGTCACCGCCGAGAGGTAGGCCACGAACTGAGCCCGGGTGGCCCGCTGGGTGGGCAGGGCCACGCTGACGCCGGCGGCGGTCAGGTAGTCGATAGAGTCGTCGTACCACTCCCGGCTCTGCCCCTGGGCAGGCGCCAGCTGAGGAATGGTCTCGCCGTTGATGGCGGCGCGCATCCGGGCGGCAATGGTGGCCACCTCGGACACATACATGGTCTCATGGGGGCTGAAGGTCTCCGCCGAGGTGCCCCGCATCAGCCCCGCCTCATAGCAGGTCTTCACCGCGTCGGTATACCAGGCGTCCTCCGCCACGTCGGCAAAGCCGGCGTAGCTCTGGACGGCGGGGAACCACTCCGCCGCCAGGGCGGGGGAGGCCAGCAGGAAACAGGACAAAAGAAGAGCCAACACTCGTTTCATATTATTTCTCCTTGATCGGGGCAACGCTCCGGCGCGGAGCCAGGGCGGCGTTGACAAGCTCCGCGGCCTCCGAGGCGGTGACCAGCTGCTGTTGGCCGCTGGTCATGTCCTTCAGGGCCACCTTGCCCTGGGCCAGCTCGTCTTCGCCCAAAATGGCCACGAAGGGCACGCCCAGCTTGTCGGCGTAGGCCATCTTCTGCTTGAATTTCTTATCCTCAAAATAGATCTGGGTCCGGAGCCCGGCGCCGCGCAGCTGGGTAGCCAGAGCCACGGCGGGACGGTCGTCCTCGGTCATGGGCAACACCAGCACCTCGGCGGGGGCGGCCAGGAAGTCCTCGTTCAAAAGGCCCTGCTCATCCAGCACGTAGAAAAGCCGGGTAAGGCCAATGGAAATGCCAACGCCGGGCAGTTGTTTTTCGGTGTAATATTCCGCCAGGTTATCGTACCGACCGCCGGAGCAGGGGGAACCGATCTCGGGGTAGTCCAGCAGCTGGGTCTCGTAGACGGTGCCGGTATAGTAGTCCAGACCCCGGGCGATGGTCAGATCCACCTGGAAGTGGCTCTCGGGCACGCCGAAGGCGGCCAAGTGCCGACACAGGGCGGCGAGTTCGTCCAGGCCCAGGTCAAAGGTCTCGTTTCGGCCCCGGTACTCCTCCAGCCGCGCCAGCACTTGGGCATTGCTGCCCCGGATGGCCATAAACTCCTGGATATCGCCTACCGAGTCCTCGTCCAGACCCAGGTCGTCGTAGAGCATGATCCCCACCCGCTCCAGCCCGATCTTCTCCGCCTTATCCACTGCGCGCATAATGTCCGCGGTCCTGTGGTCCCAGCCCAGCATGGCGAGAAAGCCGCTCCAGAGCTTTCGGTTGTTGACCCGGATGACAAAGCGCTTCAGGCCCAGCTGGGTAAAGGCCTGATAAATGATGGCGGGCATTTCCGCGTCATTTAGGATGTCCAGCTTGCCGTCGCCGATCACGTCGATATCCGCCTGGTAAAATTCCCGGAACCGTCCCCGCTGGGCGCGCTCCCCCCGGTAGACCTTGCCGATCTGGCAGCGGCGGAAGGGAAAAGCCAGGTCGTTTTGGTGCAGGGCCACGTACTTGGCCAGGGGCACGGTGAGGTCAAAGCGAAGGGCCAGGTCGGTGTCGCCCTTGGTAAAGCGGTAGATCTGCTTCTCCGTCTCGCCGCCGCCCTTGGCCAGCAGTACCTCGCTGGCCTCCAGCAGGGGCGTGTCCAGGGAGGAGAAGCCGTAGCGGGCGTAGACGGCGCGGAGCTTGGCCACCATAGCGTCGAAGAGCGCCTGCTTTTGCGGCAGCAGCTCCATAAAGCCGGACAGGGTCCGGGGTTTTTGGATGGACATAGGGGATCTTCCTTTCCTTGGTACAAACAGTCGGGCGGCCTATGGCCGCCCGCTATCAAAGACTGTGCGTTTCGCACCCTGTCACGCTCGGGTTGGGCGCATGGCCGCGCCCGCTTCCCTGCGTCTCGGGGAAAATGCCGCCGGACTTTGTCCGGCCTGTTTTTCCCCTCGCTCCGGTCCATCGGGCGCTATGCGCCTACCCTCGCGCTTCTTAAATAATGAGGGGTCCCGCCTTGGGGTTCATGACCTGCCGCCAGTCCAGATCGCCCCGATCCAGACCCAGCACCAGCATCTCGGCGGTGGCCACGTTGGTGGCGGCGGGGACATTATACTGATCGCAGAGGTTCAGGATGTAGCGCATATCCGCGTCGGTATCCTCCTTTGCGGGGTCGGCAAAGATGAGCACCAGGTCGATCTCGTTATAGGGGATGCGGGCGCCGATCTGCTGAGCGCCGCCGCCGTTGCCGGGCAGGAAGAGCTGCACCGGAAGGCCCGTGGCGTCGGAAATGACCTTGCCTGTGGCGCTGGTGGCGCAGAGGTCGTGCTTGGCCAGAACAAAGCTGTACGCGGTGCAAAACTGCACCATCAGTTCCTTTTTGCGGTCATGGCTCATCAAAGCGATATTCATAGTTTACCACTCCTTAAAGTCATTCGCTCCGCCCGTTCTCGAGCGGGGGCGTTGGTTTCCTACCATTCCCCATCAGTTCATCATCAGTGGAACATGTTGGCCAAGCAGCCGTTTGGCGATGTTCAGATAGGCGATGGCCGCGCCCTTGCCGGTGGTCAGGATCAAGGGCTTGCCCTGGGCGGCGGCCAGAGTGACCTGCGGGTCCTCGGGGATGACGCCCAGCAGGGGCAGCCCGGCGGTGTTCATGGCCTCGTCGATGCTGGTGTGAAGCTTGCGGATGAGCTTGGGCTGGACCCGGTTCATCACCAGGTGCAGCGTTTCCAGCTTGGGGGAGAGGGCCACTACGGTGCGCTGGGCGTCGCGGAGGGCGGAGGGATCGGTGTTGGACACCACCACGCCCCGATCAGCCGCCGCCGCGGCCAGGCGAAAGCCCTCGCCTAGCCCCGCGGGGCAGTCCATCAAAATAAAGTCAAAGTCCTCCTTGGCCCGGGCCACCAGCGTGGCCATGGCCTCCTCGGTGACATAGCCCTCCAGGGTCATGGGGGCGGTCAGAAGGTGCAGGCCCTGAATGTCGGGGTGGGCGGTGGCGGCCAGCTTCAGCTCGCACCGGCCGGACAGCACGTCGGTGAAGTCCATCACCGCCCGGTCCGTCAACCCCAGATTGATGTCCAGATTGCGAAGGCCCACGTCCATATCCACACATAGGACCCGCTGGCCCAGGGCGGCCAAACAGGAGCCAACGCCGCCGGTAAAGGAGGTCTTGCCCGTGCCCCCCTTTCCGGATGTGATCGCGACGCAAACTGACATAGGCATTCCCCCTTGCGGCTTTCAATTCTAGTCCAGTCTCATTTTAGCACAGACATTTCCCGCAAGTCAACGCAAACCGTTGAAAAACAGGGGAGAGATCCCGCTATTTTTTCCTGATTTTTGTCCAGCGCCGGGGAAATTGTTCCGGTGTGGGCCCAGTTTTGATAATGGGCCACACCCGGTGGACCACCTGGACGCCCGGAATCGTATAGTCCCACGGGTCCCGCACCCGGCCGCCCAGCTGGCCGATCAGGGGCCGGGCGGCGTCCAGCTCAGCCTGGGAGTCCACGCTTTTCATGGCCAAAAAGCTCCCGCCCACGGCCACAAAGGGAAGGCACAGCTCCGCCAGCACCGTCAGCTCGGCCACCGCCCGGGACGCGGCAAAGTCGAACCGCTGCCGGAGGGCCTTATCCCGCCCGGCGTCCTCGCCCCGGGCGTGGACCAAAGCGACGTTCTCAAGCCTGAGAGCATCAATAACTTCTTGTATAAAACCAAGGCGTTTTTCCAGCGGGTCAAGAAGAGTGACGGCGCAGTCGGGGCACAGAATGGCCACCACCAGCCCGGGAAAGCCCGCGCCGGTGCCCACGTCGAGAAAGGTCTTGCCGCTAAAGTCCCACCGGGCGCATAAAGCGGCGCAGTCCAGCATATGAAGCGCCGCCACATCCCCGGGCTCGGTGATGGCGGTCAGGTTCATGACCTTGTTTTTCTCCAGCAGAAGCTGGCCATAAGTCGTCAAGGCCTCTGCCTTTACAGGGTCAAGGCCCAGCTGGGCCAGCCCCGTCTCGATGGCCCCTCTCAATGGCGGAAGAAGTCGCCGGTGGAGATGGCGTAGGCCATGGCGATGGTAATGGCGATGACGATCAGGGCCAGAACCCAGGCGATGACCCGCTCCCGCCCGGTGGCCCAGTGGATCTTCTCCCCGGTCTCGTCATAGACCCTGCGGCCTTGCTCGTCCACGGCGTTCAGGTCTGCGTCCTGTCGCTTTTCCTCGTCCATCATTTCTTCAGAAGGTCCCGGATCTCGGTCAGCAGCACTTCCTCACGGCTGGGCTCGGGTTCCGGCGCGGGCTCGGCGGGGGCCTCCTCCTTCTTGCGGTGGAGCCGGTTGAGGGCCTTGACCATGCAGAAGATGGCGAAGGCCACGATGATAAAGGACACAATGGCGCTAAGCAGCGCGCCAAAGTTCACCGCCACTTCGGGGGCCTCCCCCTCAGCCGCCTTGAGCACCCACTTCCACGCGCTGAAGTCCACGCCGCCGGTGAGCATGGACACCAGGGGCATGATCACGTCGTTGACCAGGGAATCGGCAATGGCCTTAAATGCGCCGCCGATGATGACGCCGACTGCCATGTCCACCACATTCCCCCGGGCAATGAATTCCTTGAATTCGCCAAAAAAGCCCTTCTTGCCGTTCTTTGCCATGTTTTTGTCCTCCTTTGTGTATCTTTGCGGCGCGTCTGGGAAGCCGCGCCCTACGAGTTGGGCGGGCCGCTGGGACAGCGGCCCCTACAAATATCAACGAACCTTTTGCGTAGGGGCCAATGTCTCATCGGCCCGCGTCACGCAGAACCTCTCGCGTAGGGGGCGGCATCCTTGACGCCCCGGTCCTTATTGGTCCGCAAGCCCGGCCAAGTAGTCCAGAGACACACCGTAGAGCTGGGCCATCCGTGCCGCCACGGATACGGTGGGCTCGGTGTCCCCGTGTTCATAGCGACGGTAGGTGGAGTATCGGACGTCCAACAGCCGTGCCGCATCCTCCTGGACAATCCCGCTTTTTATGCGAGCTTGTTTTAGCCTTGTTGCAAAGTTAGACAATTTCGTTACCTCCTCTTGACAGCTTAAAAACAAGGTGATATAATATGAGCACTCATAAACAAGTGACAAAAAATGGGAGGAGTCGCCATGATGCCATTGATCGAGGCGCTATACTACATAGCCCAAGAGAACTGGAACATCGCCATGGGGCTGCTGGACAGGGAGGAATACCGAAAATATCAGATGTGCAGTCGCCTTTGTGAGGAGCAGCGCCAGCGGTGGGAGCGGCTTCAGGGCGACGAGCGGGCGGCGTGGGAATGCTATGTGGCCAATGCCGAACAGCTTCAGGACACGGAATGCCGCCTCTGCTTTGCCCGGGGCTTGGCTATGGGCCTAGGCCTGGGCGGGTTCGCGGCGGGGGAGTAGGCAGTCCTTAGCGCGTGAATTCGATGCGGTAGACCGTGCCGCTGAGGGCGGCGAAGCCCCGGCCGTCGGCGGTGAGGGGACCGCACCAATCGAAGGTCTCGCTGAACTGGCGGCCTTCCAGGTCGTAATAGGTCTGGCCATCGCAGAACCAGCCGTTTTGGTAGTAGGGTTGGATGCCGGTGTCGGGGTCCACACCCGGGCCGGGGACAGGGTTGCCCTGGTCGTCGATCCAGCCGCTTTGGTCGTTGTGGTACGCCCAATTCTCCCAGCGGTAGCGCATGGGCGCGTCGCTGCCGGGACTGAGGTAGCCCCGGCTCAAACTGCGCTCCGCCAAGGGGATGACCAGGTTCCCGGTAGTGTCGATGACGCCGCTTTGGCTGCCGAGGTCCACCATGGCCTGGCCGTGGAGGAACCGTCCGGCCCAGCTCCACTGGGGCGGGATGGCCCACTGGCCGTCGCCGTCCACATAGCCCCAGAGGCCGCGTTCCACGTCAAGCCAGGGGCACAGGCCCTCGTTGTAATCGTACCAGTTGTTGTCCGGAGTGCCGTAGGTGCTGGGAAGCTGCTTTTCCACCGTGCCGTCTTTGCTCAGGACGTACCAGCGCTGCTCCTCGTACTCTCCGCCGTCCTGGCGCTCCATAGCCAAGAAGCCGCCGCCGGACAGGGGATAGAGGTCGTCGTAGGTCTGGGGCGGGATGGGGAACGCTCCGTTGACGTCTACAAGTACCGCATAGGAATCCCACCAGGGGTTGCCGGGATTGCCGGGCTCCTCCAAAGTGGGGTGGAGCTTGCCGTATTCTCCCACGCGGTCGATGCTGGTGCCGCCAATGAGCCGCCCAACGGGGTAGTCCACGGTTTGGCCGTCCAGGGTGAGGATCTTGCCCGACAGGGCCACAGGGTAAGTCTCAATGGGCCGTTCTGTGTCCGGCCCCAACTCGGTCAGCGCATAGCCCGTCCACGGAGCGGGCTCCAGATCGAACTCCAACCGCAGCGCGGGCTCCGCCATCCGAGCTAGCGCCGCCGCGGCCTCGGCACGGCTCAGGCGCCGCTGGCCCAGGAAGCTGCCGTAGCCGTCGGCGCCCGAAAGGATGCCGGCGCGATACAAATGTAAAATGGCCTCGTCCCGGCAGCCGGGGACCGCGTCCACATCGTTGATCTCAGGCAGGTCACGGGCCGCCAGAGCCAGCAGGGCGAAAAACTCCTGCCGGGTGGCGGGGTAGGTGTTGAAGCAGTAGTCGGGCAGCTGATACCCCAGTTCCGGGCACCGCCGGGCCAGGTAGCAAAAGCCGTCGTAGGGCCAGAGCTCCGAGAGCCGCTTGGCGTCGTCCAGTGCCGGCCAGGCCAGCTGCCGCTGATCCTCGCCCAGCAGCTCTACCAGCGCCTCCGGCGTCAGCCCCGCGGGCAGGGGACCCTCGCCGCCGTCGGACTGCCACAACGCCCGAGCCGCCATGACCAGGGCCTCGTCGTTGTTCACCTGGGTGTTGGGTGAAAACCGCCCCTCGCCCACGCCGCTCAACAGTCCCCGCTCTGCGCAAAGCTCTACATAGGGTGCAAACCACGCGCCCCCGGGCACATCGGAAAAAGAGGCTACCTCTGCCTCCGCCAGCAGGGAAAAGAAGGGGAGAACACAGAGGGTAAAAGCAATGGACAATAGTACGGCGGGGAATCGCTTCATGGCAAAAACCTCCTTTCGCCCGCAGACGTGTTTCACGTGAAACATCTTTGGCCTAAAACCGCCGGCTTTGCCGGCACAGTCAAAGGTGAAGCGATTTTATTTTTTAGGCGTCAGCACCTTCGTCCCGCCCATATAGGGCCACAGGACCTCGGGGATCTTCACGCTGCCGTCGGCCTGCAAATTGTTCTCCAGCAGGGCAATGAGCATCCGGGGAGGCGCCACGCAGGTGTTGTTTAACGTGTGGGCCAGCTGGATCTTGCCGTCGGCGTCCTTATAGCGGATCTTCAGCCGTCTCGCCTGGGCGTCGCCCAGGTTGGAGCAGGAGCAGACCTCAAAGTACTTCTTCTGCCGAGGGGACCAGGCCTCAATGTCGCAGGACTTGACCTTCAGGTCGGCCAGGTCGCCCGAGCAGCACTCCAGCTGACGCACGGGAATGTCAAAGTTGCGGAACAGCTCTACAGAGTAGCGCCACATTTTTTCATACCAGTCCTTGGAGTCCTCGGGCTTGCAGACCACGATCATCTCCTGCTTTTCAAACTGGTGGATGCGGTAAACGCCCCGCTCCTCAATGCCGTGGGAGCCCTTTTCCTTGCGGAAGCAGGGGGAGTAGGAAGTGAGGGTCTGAGGCAGCTTGTCCTCCGGGAGAATCTGGTCAATGAACCGGCCGATCATGGAGTGCTCGCTGGTGCCGATGAGGTAGAGGTCCTCTCCCTCGATCTTATACATCATGGCGTCCATATCGGTTTGGGACATGACCCCCTCCACTACGTTGCCGTGGATCATGAAGGGGGGAATGCAGTAGGTAAAGCCCTTTCCGATCATAAAGTCCCGGCCATAGGCCAGCACCGCCTCATGGAGCCGGGCGATATCCCCCAGCAAATAGTAGAAGCCCTGGCCGGACACCCGCCCGGCGGCGTCCATATCAATGCCGTCGAAGCGCTCCATGATCTCGGTGTGGTAGGGGATGTCAAAGTCGGGGACGATGGGCTCCCCAAACCGCTCCACCTCCACGTTGGCGCTGTCGTCGGGGCCGATGGGCACGCTGGGGTCGATGATGTTGGGGATGACCAGCATGATGCGGCGGATCTTCTCGGCCAGCTCGGTCTCCTTGGCTTCCAGCTCGGCCAGCCGGTCAGCGTTGGCCTTGACCTGGGCCTTGACGGCCTCGGCCTCCTGGAGCTTGCTGGGGTCCTTTTTGGCTTGGCCCATCAGCATACCGACTTGCTTAGAAAGCTGGTTGCGAGCCGCCCGCAGATCGTTGGCCTCGCTCATAGCGGCGCGGTTTTCCGCATCCAGAGCGATGACCTCGTCCACCAGGGGCAGCTTGGCGTCCTGGAATTTCTTCTTGATATTCTCCTTTACAACATCGGGGTTTTCACGGACGAATTTGATGTCTAGCATGGGGAATTACCTCTCTTCAAAAGTGTGTGGTTCAGACTGCGGGACTGGGCTCCGGACTTTGCAGAGCCGCCAGTTCCCCTTTGAGCTGGGCCAGCTGACTCCTGGCGGCGCGGAGCTGCTCCTCTAGCTGGAGCTGTTGGTCCTGGGCGTCGGAGAGCTGGGCCTTGACCTGGTCCAGCTGGGTCCGCAGGTCGTGGTTTTCCTCTACCAGCTGGTCCAAGGACTGGATGGCGTTTACCGACTGGTTCAGGCCTTCCACCGACTCTGCGGTCCGCTGCTGCATGAAGTAGGCCATAATAAGCAGCAGGAAGGCCACCGCCACTAGAATGGCCAGGTAGGGCAGCACGGAGTTTGCCTTCCGGGCTGGGGTGTGCTCGCTTTGGTACTGAAGCTCGGCGTGGTCTTCCTTGTTGGGGCGCGCGCTCAAGTGGCGTCCCCTCCTCTCAGCCGGGCCAGCAGGGCGTCCAGATCGTCCAGGTCATAGTATTCCATGGTCAGCAGACCCTTTTTCTTTCCGGGCTGGAAGGCCACCTTCCGGCCAAAGCTCTGACTGAGCTGCTGGGACAGATCCTTATAATAAAGGGCAAACTGGTCCTCGGCCGGGGCTTCCTTTTCCTTGGCAGGCTTGCTCATGCGCTTGGCCAGAGCCTCGGTCTCCCGGACGGACAGCCCCTCGGCCACCACCTTCTGGGCCAGCTTTTTCTGGGGCTCGCCCTGGGGCGCGCCCAGAATGGCCTTGGCGTGGCCGGCAGAGAGCTGCCCTTCCTCCAGCAAAAACCGCACCGCGTCGGGCAGGTTCAAAAGCCGCAGGGCGTTGGCCACGGCAGGACGGGATTTGCCCATGCGCTGGGCAACGTCCTCCTGGGTCATGCCGTACTCGTCCATCAGGACCTTGTAGCCGTTGGCCTCCTCCATGGGGTTCAGGTCCTCCCGCTGGAGGTTTTCAATGAGGCCCAGCTCCATGACCTTTTTGTCATCGGCTTCGATGATGTTTACCGGCACCTCGCTGAGGCCGGCCTCCTTGGCGGCCCGCCAGCGGCGCTCGCCGGCGATGATCTGGTAATACCCTGAGCCCAGCCGCCGCACCGTCAGCGGCTGAATGACGCCGTGCTCCCGGATGGAGTCGGCCAGCTCGGCGATGGCCGCGTCATCAAATTTTTTGCGGGGCTGATTCAGTCCGGGCTGCACCTGGGAGATGGGCAGGGTAGAGAGGGAGCCGGCCTGGTCGTCGGCGTAGGCCTTGTCACCCAACAGCGCGCCCAGGCCCTTGCCCAAGCCTTTTTCATTTGCCATATTTATCTTATCCTTTCCTTGTCACGTTCGCATTGGGCGGGCTTTTCCCAGCGGCTTCCCTCCGACTTGGGGCAAGTCGCGGCGGCTACGCCGCCTACCAACTTGCCCCTCGCTCCAGTCCATCCGCTGGGGCCCGCCTATGCTCGCGCTTCTACTTTGTTCCACGTGGAACATCATGCTGTCACGCTTGGGTTGGGCGCATGGCCGCTCCCGCTTCCCTACGACTCAGGCTGGTCTCCGGGGCCTGCGGCCCCTACGCTCGCCTTCGCTTCGGTCCATCGGTCCTATGCGCCTACCCTCGCGCTTCGATCTCTTCGGCCAATGCCTTGTAAGCGTTGGCGCCCCGGCTCCAGGGATCGTAGCTGGTGACGGGCTTGCCGTGGCTGGGGGCCTCGGACAGACGGACGTTCCGGGGGATGACAGAGGCGTACACCTTGCCGGGGAAGAACCGCTTGACCTCCTCGGCTACCTGCATGGAGAGGTGGGTCCGACCGTCGTACATGGTGAGGATGACCCCCATCAGCGACAGGCTGGGGTTGAGCTGCCGCTTGACGATACGCACCGTGGTCAGCAGATCGCTCAGGCCCTCCAGTGCGTAGTATTCGCACTGGACGGGCACCAGAATGGCCTCCGCCGCGCACAGGGCGTTCAGCGTCAGCAGCTCCAGGGAGGGCGGGCAGTCGATAAAGATGTAGTCATATCGCTCCGCCACCTGGGCCAGGGCGTTTGCCAACAGTCGCTCCCGGTTCTCCATGGCGATCAGCTCCACTGTAGCGCCGGCCAGGGACTTGTTAGAGCCGATCACGTCGCACCACTGGGTGTGGACAATGGCCTTTTCTACACTGGCGCCGCTGACCAGCACCTCGTAGATGGAAGGGGAGAGGGTGGTCTTGTCCACGCCAAAGCCTGAGGTGGCGTTGCCCTGGGGGTCAAAATCGCACACCAGCACCCGCTTCCCAATGGCCTGCAGGGCCGCGGCCAGGTTGACGCAGGTGGTGGTCTTGCCTACGCCGCCCTTCTGGTTCACAATTGCGATGGTCTTTGCCATAGCAGAGTACCTACCTTTTTCTTTTGTTATAGACATACTACTCTCATTATATAAGGTAGCGGAAAGGATTTCAACTGTTTTCGCAAAAAAAGAAACAACCCGCCAAGGGGGCGGGTTGTTTCACGTGGAACAAAAATGTGGGACGCGGCGCGTCTGGGAAGCCGCGCCCTACCATGCGAGAAGCGAAACACGGCTTGGGATACGCTGTCCTCAGCGGCTCGCCGTCATACGTCACAATGCCTTCGGCAGCGTAATGGTCAGCCGGATCTCTCGCTCGTCCTCCTCCTGCCGGCACTGGGCGTCGATGCCCGCCGACTGCACCAGCTTCAGGTGCTTGGCAATAGAATTGAGGAAAATGCGCACATCCTTTAGGATAAACTTGGGCTTGGGCGGCGCGGGACGCTGGGAGAGGAGACTCTCTACGTATTGTTCTGTAGCCCGGACGGTCAAATCTCTGGCCACAACATGTTGTGCGGCCTGCCGCTGCTGCTCCTCTCCGGGCAGCCGCAGCAGCGCCCGGGCGTGGCGCTCGGTGTAACCCTTGGAGCGCAGCAGGGACAAAGCCTCCGGGTCCAGCCGCAGCAGCCGCAGCTTGTTGGCCACGGCGCCCTGGCTTTTGCCCAGCCGCCGGGCCACCTCCTCCTGGGTCATGCGGTAGGTGGCCGTCAGCTGGCTCAGAGCCAGCGCCTCCTCCAGGAAATCCAGATCCCGCCGCTGGAGATTTTCCACCAGCGCCAGCAGCGCGCTCTCTTCTCCGTCCACCTGGGCGGCCAGACAGGGCACGGTGTCCAGCCCCGCCAGCTTGGCCGCCCGTAGCCGCCGCTCGCCGGACACCAGCTCCCAGCCCTCCTCGGACCGCCGCACCGTCAACGGCTGGAGTACGCCGTGGACGGCAATGGAGTCGGCAAGCTCGGCTAGCGCCGCGGCGTCAAAATGGGTCCGGGGCTGGCCGGGATTGGGGGCAATGGCCTCCACCGGCAGCTCCATGACCCGCCGGGAGTTGAACCGTCCAGACTGAAAAAGCGCCATAAAAAGACCTTCTTCCGTAGAGGATGGTATATTCTACCATTTCCCAACGGAAGAAGGCCGTAGAACTCTGTCGAGGGGAAAATTATTCCTCGTTTTGCTCCCGGATCAGGATGAAGGGGGTCAGCTGGGTGCCCTGGCCGGCGGGGTTGTCCCGGATCAAAGCCAGCAGGTCCTCGTCCGACCAGCCCTCCAGCGCCTTGCCCTTGCCCAGCAGATCCACCCGCAGGTCGTTGGCGTCCACGATCATCATGACAACGCCAAACTTCTCGTAGATCTCATCGCATACGCCGGCGGGGTTTTCCGGCACCCGGACGCCCATGTGGGCGTAGGCGGGGATGTCCTCGCCGTAAAAGCCGTCCAGGCCTGTGACCTCCTCGCCCAGCATGTCGTAAAACACGCCCTTTTTGCGAAACACCTTGCCCACCGCGGCGCAGATGGCGGCCCAGATGACCTTGCCAAGGCCACAGTGGTTGATGGCAAACTGCATCTTCACCGGCAATCCCATGCCCGGCCCGGCCTTGGTCTGGTGGACGCATTTGGACAGTACCTTGGCCCAGAATCCGGGCTTGCACTCTTCCTCGGTGACAATGCGGCGCTGACACAGGGCGATGACCTTCTCGCTGGAGGAAATAATGTCGCCCTCTTGGTAGACGGGCAGGATGTATTTCTCCACCAGGTCCAGATAGCTCTCGCCCACCTTCACAAAGTGGGTGGTAATGGCATGGCGGGCGTAGGTCTTACCGCCTACGTCGATGGTAACGCTCTTTCCCTTGTTGGCGTAAAAGTCCACGGTGATTCTCTCCTTTGTAAAAACCTTGTCTCCATGATACGCCTCCTTTGCTCATTTGTCCAGAGGAAAAACCCCAGAATTTGGGCCGAAAGGGGCTTGCGTTTCTTTCGGGGAACCCCTATAATAGAAGTACCAAGTGCTATAAGGGGGATGCGCGCCATGGAAAACACGTCCGCCATTGTGTTCCTGCCCAGGGAGGGCCCTGAGCCCTCCGTTATGCTGGAGCCGATCCTCTTTGACCCGGCGGCGCTTTGGTTGTGCGAAAGCCTGAAGCGCTCGGGGGTCGAGCGTTTTTTGGTGGTGTGCCACCACAAGGACCGGGAGCGGGCCGCGGCCTGCTTCCCCGCGGATACCCTTCTGCTGACGGAGGGCGCCGGCCTGGACGACGAGCTCCGGGCCTTTCTGGAGCCTGGAGGGAGGGCGGTCGTGGTCACCCAGCCGGTGTTTTTGACCGACCAGGGCGTGGAGCGTATCGCCAAGGGCAAGGCCGAGCTGGACGAAAAGGAACTGGCGGGCTACGAGGCCCAGGGCCGGGACGTGAGCGACCACAGCGTTTATGAGCTGACCGGCGCCGCCCAGGAGGCCTTTCGGGCCGGTCAGGGCTTTGCGGAGGTCCTTCAGACCCACGCGTGCGCCTACCGGGGCCATATGGCCGTAGCGGTGGACCGAGAGAATCTGCCCAGCTACCTGCCCCGTCTGGCCCAGACCCAGAGCGTTCTGCGGCTCATGGATGGCGGCGTGCGTTTTATCGACCGCCAAAGCGCCTACATAGGGCCCCGGGTCACCGTGGACCGGGGCACGCTGCTCCTGCCCAATGTGATCCTTCGGGGGGACACCCACGTGGCCAAAAACTGCGAGCTGGGGCCCAACGCCATGCTCCGGGACGTCACGGTAGGGGAGGGGACCACGGTCAACGCCTCCCAGTGCTTTGAGTGTACCATTGGCGCCTTTACCACCGTTGGCCCCTTTGCCTATCTCCGCCCCGGCACCGACGTGGGCGACCATGTCCGGGTAGGCGATTTTGTCGAGCTGAAAAACGCCGCCATTGGCGACGAGACCAAGATCTCCCACCTGGCTTACCTGGGTGACTGCGACATAGGCGAATCAAGCGACATCGGCTGCGGCACGGTGACGGTGAACTTTGACGGCGCGCGGAAATTCCGCACCCGCATCGGCGACCGGGCCTTTATCGGCTGCAACACCAACCTGGTGGCCCCGGTGAGCGTGGGCGACGGCGCTTATGTCGCCGCCGGCAGCACCATTACAAGGGACGTCCCCAGCGACAGCCTGGCCATTGCCCGCAGCCAGCAGACCGTGAAGCACAATTGGGCCAAAAAGAGAAAGGCCAGGCAGGACAAGGAAAAGAAATGACCGATGGATCGGATCAGAAATAAAGAATATAAGGAGAAGGGGAACTATGATCGCACACGGCAAGGACATCAAGATTTTTTCCGGCAATTCCAACAAGCCCTTGGCAGAGGCCATCTGCAAGAAGCTGGGCACCAACCTGGGCAACGCGGAGGTGGGCCGCTTCTCCGACGGAGAGAGCTTCGCCTCCATCTACGAGACCGTCCGCGGCTCGGACGTGTTTCTGGTCCAGTCCACCTCCAGCCCGGTGAACGACCATCTGATGGAGTTGCTGATCATGATCGACGCCATGAAGCGGGCCTCCGCCGGACGCATCACCGCCGTCATCCCCTACTTCGGCTATGCCCGACAGGACCGCAAGGCTAAGCCCCGCGACCCCATCTCCGCCAAGCTGGTGGCCAATATGCTCACCACCGCCGGGGCGGACCGGGTGCTGACCATGGACCTCCACGCCGCGCAGATCCAGGGCTTTTTTGACATCCCCGTGGACAATCTGCTGGGTAACCCCATCTTTGTGGAATACTACATGGAGAAGTTCGGCATCGACCACGACGACCTCACCGTGGTCTCGCCCGACGTGGGCTCGGTCTCCCGGGCCCGGGCCTTTGCCCAGAAGCTGGGTATGGGCCTTGCCATCGTGGATAAGCGCCGGCCCAAGGCCAACTCCTGCGAGGTCATGAACATCATCGGTAACGTCAAGGGCCAGCGTGTCATCCTCTTTGACGATATGGTGGACACCGCCGGATCCCTTTGCAATGCCGCCCAGGCCCTGGTGGAGATCGGCGGCGCCACGGAGGTCTACGCCTGCGCCTCCCATGGCGTCCTCTCCGGCCCCGCCATCGAGCGCATTGAGAAGAGCGCCATCAAGGAGCTGATGTTCCTGGACACCGTGCCGCCCAGCGACGCCGCCGCCCACTGCGATAAGATCAAGTACCTCACCGTGGCCGGGATGCTGGCCGAGGCCATCGACCGCATCTACCAGGAGGTCTCGGTCTCCAAGCTCTTTATCTAAACGGCGCAGTTGGCCCTTAGTCTTCCCCCTGCCAGGGGGAAGACTAAGGGCAATGCGTGTGACCATATCAAGCATCATATTCCCATCAACCCCACACCCCCTCTTTTGGGGATGTGGGGCATTGGGCGTTACGGAGAAGCGGGCGCGGCCATGCGCCCAACGCGAGCGTGACAAGAGGTGAAATCATGTTTTTTTCAAAGTCATCCGGCGTGGAGCGGCTCATCGTCTTTCTGGGCAACCCCGGCGAAGAATACGAGGGCACCCGGCACAACGTGGCCTGGGCTGTGGCTGACGCCTTGGCGGAGGAACTAAATATTCCCATCCAGCGTCTTAAATTCCGGGCCCTGACCCATGTCTGCGCTGTGGGCGGGGTCAAAACCATGCTGATGAAGCCGGTGACCTATATGAACCTCTCCGGCGAGGCCGCCGGCGAGGCTGCCCGGTTTTATAAGCTCACGCCCCAGCAGGTCTTGGTGGTGTGCGACGATGTGGCCCTTCCTCCGGGTAAGTTGCGCCTGCGCGCCAACGGCTCCGCCGGCGGGCATAATGGGCTGAAGAGCATTGCTCAGCACCTGGGCAGCGAGGAATATCCGCGCCTGCGCGTCGGCGTGGGCGCAAAGCCCCATCCCGACTATGACCTGGCCGACTGGGTCCTGGCCCGGCCCCAGGGGGAGGACGCCAAGGCCATTGACGCCGCTGTGATCCGGGCCGCCAAGGCTATCCCCGTGATCCTGTCCAAGGGCGTGGAGCGGGCGCAAGAACAGATCAATAGAGGCTAATGACTATTAGCTAATAGCCTTGCGAGAAAATAAAAGATCGCACAGCAAAGCTGGGCGGGAAGGGAGGTGAGTCCGGTGAAGAAGATCGTGGAGCTGCTCAATGGCCTGCCGGAGTTTGAAAAGCTGTTGGCCGCCATAGAAAATGGCCGATGCCCCGTGGCGCTCAGCGGCCTTTCGCCGGTACACCGGGCTCACTTTGCCGCCGCCGCCCGGGCCCGGACGGGCCGGAGCGTGGTGATGATCTGCGCCGACGAGGAAGAGGCCGAGCGCATGGAGCGGGACCTGGCCGCTCTCACCGGCGAGGACGTGGTCCGGATCGGGCCCCGGGACTTTAACTTTTATGACGGCGCCGTCTCCTCCCGGGAGTGGGAGCATAAGCGCCTGGCCGCTTTCCGGAAGTTACGGGGGGGAGAGGCCGGGGTGACGGTGGCGCTGGTGGAGGGCATTTTGCAGCGGACCATCCCACCCTATCTCTTTGACCGGGCCGCCTTTACCCTGGACCCGGCCAAGCCGCTGACCCTGGAGGAGACGGTGGACGCTCTGGTCCGCTGCGGATACAGCCGCTGCGACCAGGTGGAGGGCGTGGGCCAATTTGCCCAGCGGGGCGGTATTCTGGACTTCTTCTCCGCCGCCTACGATCTGCCCGTTCGGGTGGAGTTTTGGGATACGGACATCGACTCCATGGGGCTCTTTGACCCCATGACCCAGCGCCGGGTCCAGCGGCTGGACAAGGCGGAGGTCCTGCCCGCGGCGGAGGTCCTGCCCAGCCTGGGCCGGGACCCCGAGGCACTGGGCGGAGACCGGGACCTGCCCCGGATCTACCGGGAGGTGGCCACCGCCGCGGACTATTTTCCCGTCGACGCCATCGTCTTTTTATCGGAGAGCGCCCGCCTGTCCGAGCGGGCCAAGCGGTACTTTTCACGGCTGGACGAGGATGTGAAGGTACTCATGGAGCGGGAGCTGATCACCGGCGAGCACGCCCGCTATGCCTGTACCAAGGAGGAGATGGATGCCCGGCTGGCCGACTGGCCGGTGGCCTATTTGGACGCCTTTACCGTCTCGCGCTACCCGGTCCGGCCCCGGACCCTTCTCAGCGTCATGGCCAAGCAGCTGCCCTCCTTCGGCGCCAGCCTGGAGACGGCAACGGAGGACCTGGCCCACTACCAGCGGGAGGGCTACGCCGTCACCGTGCTAGTGGCCAGCGAGAACCGGGCCCTGAGCCTGCAGACCATGCTCCGGGACGGGAAGGTCCGCTCTGGGGTGGATTTCTCCCTCCACGATCTGCCCGCGCCCGGCCAGAGCGTGCTGGCGGTGGGCGGGCTGTCCGCCGGATTTGAGTACCCGGCCCTTAAGTGCGCCGTCTTCACCCAGAGTTGGGCCACCCCGGTGAAGAAGCGCCGCCGGCACATCCGGGACCGCTCCAACCGCCAGAAGTTGGCCTCCTATAACGATCTGTCCCCCGGCGATCTGGTGGTCCACAGCCAGTACGGCATCGGCCGCTTTACCCGGCTGACCGCCCTGCAGGTGGACGGCGTGGACAAGGAGTTCATGCAGATCGCCTACGCCGGAAGCGATGTGCTCTATGTGCCCATCACCCAGCTGGACATGGTCAGCAAGTATATCGGCGGCGGGGAGAATAACGAAAACAGAAAACTCTCCCGGCTGGGCGGCGGCGACTGGGACCGGGCCCGCAGCAAGGCCAAGGCGGCGGTCCAGGACCTGGCAAAGGGCCTGGTCCAGCTCTACGCCCAGCGCCAGCGTCTGCCCGGCTACGCCTTTTCTCCCGACAGCCCCTGGCAGCGGGAGTTTGAAGACCAGTTCGAGTACACCGAGACCGACGACCAGCTCCGCTGCGTGGCCGAGATCAAGCGGGACATGGAGCTGCCCCGGCCCATGGACCGGCTGCTTTGCGGCGATGTGGGCTACGGTAAGACGGAGGTGGCCTTCCGGGCCATTATGAAGTGCATTTTGGACGGTAAGCAGGCCGCTATTTTGGTGCCCACCACCGTCCTGGCCCGGCAGCACTTTCTTTCCGCCAAAAGCCGCTTTGCCCGCTATCCCGTCACCGTAGAGAGCCTGACCCGGTTTAATACCCCGGCCCAGGCCAAGAACGTCATGCAGAATTTAAAGGACGGACGTATCGACCTTCTGGTGGGCACCCATCGGCTGCTGCAAAAGGATGTGGCCTTTAAGGACCTGGGGCTTTTGGTGGTGGACGAGGAGCAGCGCTTCGGCGTTACGCACAAGGAAAAACTCAAAGAGCTGAGCCGTCAGGTAGACGTGCTCACCCTCTCGGCCACCCCCATTCCCAGGACCTTGAATATGGCCCTATCCGGCATCCGGGATATGTCCACGCTGGAGGAGCCGCCGGCGGACCGCCAGCCGGTGCAGACCTATGTGTTGGAGCACGATTGGGGTGTCATCGCCGAGGCCATTCGCCGGGAGGTGGAGCGGGGCGGACAGGTCTACTACCTTCACAACCGCATCGATACCATCGCCCGCTGCGCCGTGCGGCTGCAGGAGCTTTTGGGTGATGGCGTCACCGTGGCTACCGCCCACGGCAAGATGACCCAGGAGGAGATCAACGCCACCATGACCGATATGTCCCAGGGCAATATCGACGTGCTGGTGTGCACCACCATCATCGAAACGGGCATCGACATTCCCAACGTCAATACCCTCATCATCGAAAACGCCGACGCCATGGGCCTGGCCCAGCTCCACCAGATCCGGGGGCGAGTGGGCCGCTCCAGCCGCCGGGCTGTGGCCTATTTGACCTACAAGCAGGGCAAGGTCCTCTCCGAGGTGGCCGCCAAGCGCCTTTCCGCCATCCGGGAGTTTGCCGAGTTTGGTTCCGGCTTTAAGATCGCCATGCGGGATCTGGAGATTCGGGGGGCGGGCAACCTGCTGGGCCCGGAGCAGAGCGGCTTTATGCTCAGCGTGGGCTATGATATGTACTTGCAGCTTTTAGAGGAGGCCGTTTTGGAGGAGCGGGGAGAACCCATCAAGCGGCCCGCCGAGTGTGCCGCCGACCTCACGGTCTCCGCCGCCATCCCCGACCGCTACGTCCCCCAGCCCGAGCAGCGCATGGACCTCTACCGCCGCATCGCCGCCATCCGCAGCGAGGAGGAGGCCGACGACATCACCGACGAGCTCATCGACCGCTACGGCGACCCGCCTCGCCAGGTCAATAACCTGATCGCGGTGGCGCTCATGCGGGCCACCGCCGCCCAGACCGGCATCAGCGAGATCACCCAGAAGGGGACCACGCTGAACTTCCTGCTGTCCGAGTTTGACCTCCAGCGGGTCAGCGCGGTGTGCAATCAGGAAAAGTACAAAAACCGCATCGTGGTGGAGGCGGGGGAGAAGCCCAGTTTGTCTCTGCGGCTGAAGAAGGGCGAGGACGCCCTACGGTGGGGGACCAAGCTGGTGGAGGACTATGCCAAGGCCGGCGGAGAAAGCTAAGAGCTATTAGTCTGTAGCTTTCCGCGTGCCTGTATTCCGGGGCGTCAAGGATGCCGCCCCCTACGCGAGATATCTATTGGTATTTGTAGGGCGCGGCTTCCCAGACGCGCTGCGCTACGCATCAAGGAGGACCCTATGCAGAGAAAGAAGATCCTTGCTCTGGCTCTGGCGGCGGCGCTGCTGTGCGGGTGCCAGGCCACGCCCCCGGAGCCTACGCCCGCCCCGGACCGACTGACCTGGCTCCACGGGTTTTACGCCGGGTCGTCCTATGGCCAGATCGGCCTTGTAAACCACATGGACGCGGTCAGCCTGGGCTGGGGCCAGATGGATGTGGACGACGCTGGGTCGCTCTATGTAAACACCACCTACCAAGCGGGCAATACCTGGGTGGTGCCCCAGAGCCCTCACCTGGCCACGGATTACTTTGCGCAGCGGGGCATTCCCTATAACCTCTGTGTCTATGCCTCCGCCACCCGCGCCTATGGCGAGACCAATGTGCTGGAATATCTTCTGCAAGAAGAGCGGCAGGACCAGGCCGCCGACGCTCTGGCCTCCGCCGCCGAGGGATATAGCGGCCTGACCATCGACTTTGAGGGCCTGGCTGCCGCTACGCGGCAAGAGCCTTTTGCCGACTTTGTGGCTCTGGTGCGGGAGAAGTTGCCTGCGGACAAGCTCCTCTACGTGGCTGTGCCGCCTCAGACGTGGTATAAGGGCTATGATTACCGGGCCCTGGGCCGGGTGTGCGACAAGGTCATTCTCATGGCCCACGACTACCAGTGGCAGACCGCGCCGGAGGAAAATCTGGGCACCGACCGCACCGACACGCCTGTAGCCCCGATCAGGTTGGTGGAGCAGGCCCTCAAGGAGATCACCGACCCGGACACCGGGGTAGAGGATGTGTCCAAGGTGGCCCTGGCCGTGGCCTTTGCCACGGCGGGCGTGGAGGTGGACGAGGCGGGACTGCTGGTGGGGACCACCGTCTATTCTCCCTCTCCTGAGACCCTGGCCGCCCGACTGACCCAACCAGACGCTCAACCGGGTTGGAGTGAGGAATACGCCTCGCCCTATGTCTACTACCACAATGAAGAGGGCCGACACTACCGGGTCTGGTACGAGGACGCCCGCTCCGTTTCGGCCAAGATCCGCCTGGCCTACCAATACGGCGTCACCAGCCTCAGCCTGTGGCGGCTGGGCACGGTGCCTGACTTTGAGGCCTACGAGGCCTGGTCCGCCGTGACAGACCAGCGGGGCAAATAGGGCCGGACATAGAAAGTTTACAACGAAAGCGTTGCGGTGGTGGGGGAAAAGATGTATAATGTCCCTCAACGCTAACATTTTAGGAGGATGGAGCCATGACCGACGAGACATTTCAGCCCGGGACTCCCGAGGAGGAGGCCCCCCGCCCAGAGATGGAGAGCCCCGAAGCGGTAAACGCCCCGGCTGAGGAGACGACCCCCGCCCAGGCGGAGGCCCCGGTCGAACCGGCCGATCTCTTTGACGAGGACGGCGAGAACGAGCGATTTGCCGCCGAGGGGGACGAGCCCTTTTTTGCCGACGAGACCGCCCAGGAGACTGCCGATGAGCCGGCCCAGCCCGAGGGAGACAAGCCCGCGCCGAAAAAGAATGGTCTGATGATCGCCGCGGTGGTGGCTGTTGCCGCGGTGGCGGTGGCGGCTGTCATTTTGGCGTGTATCTTTTTAGGGGGCAAAAAGACCGCCTCCCCCGCCGACGCGGTGATGGACTATGTGGACGACGTTCTGCCCGCCAATGCCACCGACGTGGCGATGGAGACTGTGGGCACCTCCGCCGACGCCACCCTTCTTACCGTGGAGGGGGTGGATGTATCCGCCGAGGAATACCTTTACTGGCTGGGCAACATCACCTCTTACTACGACATGATGAGCTCCTACTCCGGCTCGGCCATGGACCTGACCCGAGAGGCCCGGGAGGGGATCACCTGGGACGAGCAGCTGAAGCGGGCGGCCCGGGATAACTCTGTGCTGCTGGCGCTGGTCCCCACGCTGGCAAAGGAATTTGATGTGGAGCTGACCCCGGAGGATCTTCAGACTGTGGCGGACGACCGGGCGGCGGATCTCGAGACGCAGGGACAGGACATGTACGCCTATCAGCTCCAGGCCATGGGCATCTCTGACGCCACCGCCTTGAAGCTGGAGGCTACCAGCGCCCTCTATAACAAGGTCCAGCAGGTATGGATCGAGCGGCTGGCTCAGGATGTGACCGCCGAGACGGTGGCCGAGTATGTAGAGGAAAACGACATCCTCAAGGCCAAGCACATTCTCCTGATGACCGTGGACCAGACCACCCGACAGCCCTTGGACGAGGCGACCATTGCCCAGAAAAAGGCCAAGGCCGAGGAGCTCTTGGCTCAACTCCGGGCCGATCCGTCCAAATTCGACGAGTTGATGCAGGCCAATTCCGAGGACACCGGCCTGGCCACAAATCCCGACGGCTACACCTTTACTGCCGGGAGCATGGTGGAGGCCTTTGAGTCGGGCACCCGGGCCCTGGAGTACGGCCAGATCTCCGATGTGATCGAGAGCGAGTTTGGCTACCACATCATTCTCCGCCTGGACCCCGACAGCGACGAGCTGCGTCAGGATGTGGCCTATGAGGACTTTAACGCCGCGGTCCAGGAGCGGGTGGACCGGGCCGATGTGGAGGAGAGCGAGGCCTACGCCGCCTTTACCACCGCCGACTACTACGAAAAGCTCCTGGCCTTCCAGGAGACCCTGACCCGTCCCGAGACCCAGGGTGAGGGCACGGAGGGCGAGCCCAACGTGGTGGACCAGAGCCAGGCCGAACTGGAGCCCGCGTCTTAACGCACGCAAAAAACCTCCGGCGCTCCCGGAGGTTTTTTATGCTAAGACAGGAGGGTTCGCAAAAGAGCTTTCCTTAGAAAAACAGCCGCTCCAGGAGGAACTTCAGGCCGATGCCGATCAGCACCACGCCGCCCGCGGCCTGGGCCCAGCGGTTGAACCGCTGACCAAGCCTGCGGCCCACCACCGCCCCCAAGAAGGACAGGGCGAAGGCCACCACGCCGATGATGACGCAGGAAAGCAGCAGGGGCATCTCCATCATGGCCGCGCCCACGCCTACGGCCAGGGCGTCGATGCTGGTGGCGATGGCCAGTAGGCAGACTTTTTTGTTGGACAGCGTGGATAGATCCTCGTCCTTGTCGCCGGGCGACACGGCGTCCCACACCATGCGCCCGCCGATAAAGGCCAGCAGCGCAAAGGCGATGTAGGGGGCCACGGCCTCTACGTAGGCGGCCATGGCTTGACCCAGGGCAAAGCCGATGAGGGGCATGGCAAACTGGAAACACCCGAACCACGCGCCCAGCCGCAGGCCGACGCGGGCCGCCGAGCCCTCTTTGCAGGCCAGGCCCGCCGAGACGGATACCGCCATGGCGTCCATGGCCAGACTGAGGGCGATCAACAGAGCCTGGATCAGCATTTGCACCAAAGATCATCGCCGTCCTTTTTTGTAGATTTCCGTATCATAGCACATTTCACTTTATGATGCAAGAGGACAGGCTATACCAAAGGAGGCGCTTATGGACCGGGAAGGGTATATGACGCAGGCGCTGGCCCTGGCCCGGCAGTGCTTGGAGACGGGCGACGTGCCTGTGGGCTGCGTGGTGGTCTCTCCTGCTGGAGAGATCGTGGGCCGGGGCCGCAACCGCCGCCAGCAACGCCAGTCCGCCCAGGCTCACGCCGAAATGGAGGCCATCGAGGAGGCCTGTCGGACCCTGGGGTCATGGCGGCTCACCGGCTGCACCCTCTATGTGACATTGGAGCCCTGCCCCATGTGCGCCGGCGCCATTCTCAGCGCCCGCATTCAAGACGTGTGGTACGGGGCAAAAGAGGAAAAGACCGGCTGCTGTGGCTCGGTGGTCAATCTCTTTGCCGAGGGCTTTCCCTATAAGGCCGCCGTCCGGGGCGGCCTGCTGGCCCAAGAGAGCCAGGCTCTGCTCCGGCAGTTCTTTGAAGCGCGCCGAGAGATTTAATACATTCGTAACAACTCTTCATGAACTTTCGTAACAACCCTCTGGTATCCTAACCATGCAAGAGACAATACTTCTTTTCATTCTATCCTCCGATCCTGGCGAAAGGGCAGCCGCAGGGCTGCCTTTTTGCTGGGCATTTATGCTGAGGGCGCCCTTCCGGGGCGCCCTTTTTGCATAAACCACCGAGCGGGCGGCAAACTATCCCAAGAGGTGAGTACATTGGCAATTTTCGGCCGCCGCCGGGACCGGGGCCACCCCCACCCCCGGAGCCAGCCTATTTTCCCCGGCCCACTGACCGCGGACAACCTGCAAAAGGCCTTTGAGCGCTGCGTTGACTTTACAAGCCGCACCCTTTCCTTGGCCGGCGATCCGCAAAAGGAGGTCCGGCTCTTCGCGGTGGAGGGGATGGTCCGCACCGAGCGGGTCAACGATTATGTGCTGCGGCCCCTGGCCCAGGACCAGGCCCTGGCCAGGCTGCCTTTGGAGGACTGCTTTTGCAGACTGGCCTCGGGTGGGCTCTATAATTTATCGGTGCAGACGGTGGACACCATGGATGACGCGGTGTTCGCCCTGTTGGACGGCGGAGTGATCCTGCTCTTTACCGCCCTGGGCAAGGCCCTTCGCTGCTCGGTGGCCACCGAGGAAAAGCGTTCCATCGGCGACCCGGAGGATGAGCCCGCCGTCAAGGCTGCCAAGGACTCCTTCGTGGAGAGCGTGCGCACCAACACCTCTTTGGTCCGGCGGCGGCTAAGAAGCGTTAGCCTGCGGGTGGAGGAGGAGATCGTAGGCCGCCAGAGCCGTACGCCGGTGGACGTCTTATACCTCGACGGCATTGCCGATCCTCATACGGTGGCCCAGCTAAAAAAGCGGCTGAAAAGTATCGACGTAGACGGCGCGCTGGACGCGGGGCACATCGAGCAATACCTCTGTGACACGCTGTGGACCCCATTCCCGCAGTTTCTGGCCACCCAGCGGCCCGACCGGCTGTGCGCAAATCTCCTTGCCGGCCGGGTGGCGGTGCTGGTGGACGGCCTGGCCGTGGGTTTTCTCCTACCGGGGACGGTGGGGCTCTTTTTGGCCTCGGAGCAGGACCGCTCGGATAACTGGATGGTCTCTGCCGGGGTGACGGTCTTACGCTATGCCGCGCTGCTTACCACGCTCTTTTTGCCCGCCATCTATGTGGCCGCCGTACTCTTTCACCCGGAGATGATCCCTCTGCCGCTGGCCAAGAGCATTATCGCAGCCAAGGCCGACGTGCCCTTTGGGACGCTCTTTGAGGCGGTAATGCTGCTGCTGGCCTTTGAGGTCATCCAGGAGGCGGGGCTTCGCCTGCCGGGCAATCTGGGACAGACGGTGTCCATTCTGGGCGGCTTGGTGGTGGGCTCGGCGGCGGTAGAGGCCAAGATCATTTCGCCGGCGGTGTTGATCGTCATTGCCGTAGCCGGCATCGCCGGCTACACCATTCCCTCCCAGGATTTTGCCGGCGGCGTGCGGCTTTGGCGGTTGGCCCTGACATTGGCCGGAGGGCTCTTTGGCCTGTTAGGCGTCGCCTTGGCGGCGGTGGCGCTGGTGGGGCACTTGGCGGGGCTCGAATGCTTTGGTGTCGCCTACCTGACGCCTTTTGCCGCCAACAAGGGCGACCAGGTGGAGCCCCATGCCCTCTTTCGGGTCCCCATCCCCTGGGTCAAGCTGCGCCCCGCAGTCCTGAAAAGCCGCAACCGGAGGAACCAACGATGAAGCAGAAAAAATGCCGTGGGGCGGTCAGGCTAATATGTATTAGCCTGACTGGGCTGGCGCCCCTTTTCCTACTGTGCGCCTGCGGCGGACGGGAGCTGACCAACGTGACGCTGATCCAGACCCTTGCTGTGGACGGCGCGGGTCCGGTGACGGTAACAGCCGCCGGGGAAGGGGAGACCTATCGCCTGTCCGCCGCTGACGCCGCCGTGGCGCAGGAGGAGCTGAAGGGGCTGGGGACCCAGCGGCTGGAGACCACCCATATCCAGCAGATCGTCCTTGGCCCGGAGGTGGATGTGGAGGACTGCCTGCGCCGGGAGGTGATCCACCGGGAAAGCGGTTATGGCGCTACCGTGTGGCGCAGCGGCGGGGGGCAGGCTGGAGAGCTGCTGGCGGCGGCATCGGACCTGCCTGCCCGGCTGACCTCGCTGGAGGAAAACGCCGGGGTGGAAGCGCCTACCGTGCTGGAGGCGCTCAGCGACCTGACCTGTCGGGGCCGGACCCAGCTGCCGGTGTTGGAGGCGGAGGGGGATGAGGTCCGGGTGATCGGCTATGAGACGGTGGAGGTGAGCGGGCGATGAAGGTTTATAGCGCCCGGCAGCTCTGGACGGCTCTGTTTGTAGCGCTGCTGGCGCCGGCGTCGGCCCTGCCCGCCGCCCTGGCGCAGACCGGGGCGGGCGCCCTGGCTTGGCTGGCGCCGCTGTTGACGCTGCCGCTGGCCCTGGCCGTTCTCTGGGCGGTGCGGCGGCTGGGGCCCCAGGGGCTGGCGGAGGCCTGGCGGGGCAAAGGCTTTCTCCTTACCTTATATTATCTCTGGGCTATGGCGCTCAGCGCCCTGACCGCCGGAGGCTGCGTGGACCGGTTGGGCCGTACCGACTATGCCGAGGCGCCTGCGTGGCTGCTGTCTTTGTCCCTGACGCTGGCGGCCGGCTGGCTGGTGCGAAAGGGCCCAGCGGCCTTTTTCCGCGGGGCACAAATATTCTTTTTAGCCCTGGTGGTGGTCACGGCTTTGTTTTTTGTCCTGGGCCTGGCCGACCTGCGGCCGGAAAATCTGGCCGTTGCCGGTAAGGGGGAGGCCCTGGCCCTGGGGCGGGGCCTTCTGCCCGCGGCGGGTGCGTTGGCGTTGGGCGTTTTATGCGCGTTTTTCCCCAGACAGACGGAGCCTGGGCAGAGCCCCGGCTGGCGGTGGCTGACAGCGTGGTGCGCGGTGGCGGCGGGGCTGTGTCTGCTGGTGCTGGGTGCGCTGGGGCCGGAGCTGACGGCGTCGGCGCCGCTGCCGTTTTTTCTGACCCTGCAAGGCCTGGGCTTTCCCGGCGGCTTTCGGCGGTTGGAGGCTCTGGGTACGGCGGCCTGGGTACTGTCCGATGTGACCCTGCTGGCCCTGGCCGCTCTGGCGGGCCGGGAGATGACCGGGGGGAAAAGCTGGGGGATCTGCCCCGTTTTGTTGGCCGGCCTGATCGGCGGCTGTCTGCTACCAAACAGCGTAGTTGCCGGTCTTGGGCCTTGGCTGTGGGGGGTAAACTTGGCGCTGGGCGCCGCTGTGCCGCTGTTTCTCGCCCTGGGCAGGAGAACATCTTGTGGTTAAACCTGGTATGTGACCACAAAATGTTGGATAACGAGAAAATGAAGAAAAAATAACGGATTTTTGGGCAAAAAAGTGTTGACAAACGGCCGCTTGGTTTGGTATATTATTCAAGCACCCGACCGGAGGAAAATCCTTCTTTAGAAACGTTTTGCGCTTGCAGCAAAAAAATTTTAAAAAAGGGTTGACAATGAGGGCCTGGTGTGCTAAGATACCAAAGTTCGCCGATGAAGCGGTCAGCCGCTGAGACGGACGGTATGCCGGAAACGGCGTGTACCTTGTAAATTAAACAACGTGACAAGAAACACGAAGCACCAGGAGTGGGCTTCAGGCTGGACGAGAGTTTAGTCGGGAGTCTATTTCAAGGTTGTCCT
>CAJKDY010000017.1 GCA_905198835.1 uncultured Eubacteriales bacterium
GCCACCCGGCAGATGGACTCCTCCACCTCCTTGGCGGCCACCAGCATCAGATCGGCCAGCTCGTCGATGAGCACCACCACATAGGGCAGCTTTTCCATGCCCTCGGTCTTGGCCGCCTTAGCGTTATACTCCTCCAGCTTGCGAACGCCCACGTCGGCAAAGGTGCGGTAGCGCTTCATCATCTCGGTGACGGCCCACTGTAGCGCTCCGGCGGCCTTTTTGGGGTCGGTGACTACGGGGATGAGCAGGTGGGGGATGCCGTTATAAACGCCCAGCTCCACCATCTTGGGGTCCACCATGATCAGACGTACCTCGTCGGGGGTGGCCTTGTACAAGAGGGAGATGATCAGAGAGTTGGTACAAACGGATTTGCCCGAGCCCGTGGTGCCCGCGATGAGCAGATGGGGCAGACGGGCGATGTTGCCGATGATGGCGTTGCCGCCGATGTCCTTGCCCACGGCAAAGGCCACCTTGGAGGGGTGGTTTCGGAAGGCGGCGTCATCCAGCACATCGTGGATGTGGACGGTGCTGACCAGCTTGTTGGGCACCTCGATGCCCACGGTGGAGATCTTGTCGGGGATGGGGGCGATACGCACCGCCTCCGCGCCTAGGGCCAGGGCGATGTCGTCAGCCAGGTTGGTGACCCGGCTGAGCTTGACCCCCTGATCCAGCTCCATCTCATACCGGGTGACGCTGGGGCCTCGGACCACGTTGACGATGTTGGCCTCCACACCGAAGGAGCGGATGGCGTCGGCCAGACGGTCCTGATTGCGCTTGAGCTCGCCCAGAGCTTGGTCGTCGGCCACGCCGTCGGACTGGGTCAGCAAAGACACCGGGGGATACTGATAGGCCATGGGGGCGGCCTGGTCCAGCGCCTCGGCAATTTCGGCGGTGACCTCCTGGGTGGCCTGGGCGGCCTCCTCCTTCGTCACCTTGGCAATGGCGGGGTCGGCCTTGGCGGCGGGAGTTTTAGCCGGGGGCTTGGAGCCGAAGTCGTCCTCGGCCTCGGGCGCGTCGTCCCAATCGGGCAGGGCCTCGCCGGGGGCGGGGCCGGGATCGGGCATGTCAAAGGGATGGGCCGGCTGGGCAGGCTCCTTCGCGGGGGGCTTGGAGGCCTCGCCGGTCAAGAACTCCGCCGGGGTGGGCACGGCCCGATCCCGGCTGAAGAGGCCCCGCTTTTTCTTGGGGGGCTCGTCCAGCTCCACATGGACCTTAGGCGGGGCCTTTTTGACCTCGCCATCCAGGGGGATGTCCACCTCCGCCGGAGACAGCGGCGGCGTTACGTGCTTGCGGGGCTTTTGGACAGGCTCGGGCTCGTCCTGAGGCTCCTCGTACTCCTCGTAGGGCTCGTAGGCAGGATGCTCCCGGCCCTGGAGCCAGTGGACCAGATCCATGATCGAGCGGTTAAAGGCGCACAGCGCCGCCAATAGCGCCAGGGGAATGAGCAGGATCCCCGCGCCGATGGGGTGGAACACCGCGGCCAGCGCCTGGCACAGCAGCCCGCTGACCACACCGCCGCATTTCAGCGCGATGCCGTCGTTCCAAAGGGCCTTGAAGGTGTCCCAGCTCCAGGGATACGTACTCTGCCACACTTCCCGGCCTACGAAGAAAAGGTGCATGATAGAGCCGAAAAGCAGGGGTAGTAGCAGCGCGCTAGCCAGCCGCAGCCGCACCGGGCGACCCCGGTGGAAGGCCAGCACGTAGGCGGCGATGAGCAGCGCCGGCGGGGCCAGCCAGTAGCCGTAGCCCACCAACCCCTTGATGAAGTCGGAGAGGAAGGTGATGAAAAATCCGTCCAGACCGAAGTAGCCCAAGGCGGCAAAGAGCGCCAAAAACAGGCACACCGCCGCGCCTACCTCCCGGCGGATGGGCCGGCTGGCGGGTGGTGCCTTCCGGGAGCCGCCCGAGCGGCTGGAGGACGAGGCCGTCCGCTTCCCGCCAGAGGCGGCGGGCTTCTTCTTTTGTGGAGTGGTTGCCATGAAAGATCAGCTCCTAAAAAACTGGCGTAGATGTGGTGAAGGTCCTTTATACAAGGAAGGTGGCGATGATGGTGGCAAGGCCCACGGCCCAGCAGTAGTAGGCAAAGCCGCCGAAGCGGCCCTTGTCGGCCAGCCGCTTGATGAAGGCGATGGCGAAGTACCCCGAGACGGCGGCCACCACCATGCCAAGGCCCAGCTGGAACGCGGAGAGGTCGGTGGCAGCGCCGTCGCGGACCACGTCCAGTACCTCCAGCAGCGTGGCGCCCAGCACCGCGGGCAGGGACAGCAGGAAGGAAAACCGTACCGCGAAGGGCCGGCCTAGACCCCGGGCCACCCCGGCTGAGATGGTGGTGCCCGAGCGGGAGAGGCCGGGGACTACAGCCAAAGCCTGGCCACAGCCGATGAGCAGCGCGTCGGCCACGGTCATGGTGCGCTCAGTTTTCTGGCCCCGGGAAAAGCGGTCCGAGGCGAAGAGCAAAAGCCCCGTTACCAGCAGCGCGCAGCCGATAAACAGCGTGCTGGCGCCCAGGGACTCCACCATGTCCTTAAAGGGCAGGACCACCACCAGCGGCAGCGTGCCGCAGACGATCATCACCACCAGCCGCCGGGCCGCCGGCACCTTCTCGCTGCGGTGCTTGGGGGAGAAAAGGTCCCGGATGGCCCGGAAAAACTCCATGATCATCTCGGCGATGTCCCGGCGGTAGAACACGCACACCGCCAGCAGCGTGGCGAAGTGCAGCAGGACGTTGAAGAGATTATCCGGCGCGTGGCCGCCGAAAAAGTTCTGGAACAGGGACAGATGTCCCGAGCTGGACACGGGCAAAAACTCCGTGATCCCCTGCAACAGCCCTAAAAAGGCCACATATAAGTACATCATAACAGGGCATGACCTCCCACTTTACAAGCATACCTTACTATATTAGCACATCTCTGCCAATATTTCCAGTACCAAAGCCCATCTTTTTCCGCAAAGAAAAGCGCGGCCCCTTTTCGGAGGACCGCGCTTTTTCATGATTGAGAAGCTGTGCTATGGTTTTCTCGGATATGGCGTGGGATCATCTGTCAGTCCCGCCAGATAATCCATACTGGTCTCAAGTGCCAAGGCCACGCGCTTACACTGTTCAAAGGAGAGCTGACGCTTGCCGCATTCGATCTTGGAGTAATCGCTTTGGTCGATGCCAGTCAGCATTTGCATTTTGACCTGAGAAAAGCCTCGGTCCTTGCGCAAGGCCCGTAAACGATCCATGGAAATCACCCCAAATTAATTATGGCAAATTGACCTATTGATATTAGGGTGAATCTGACCTATAATTAGGCTATCAAACACGTCAAAGGGTGAAACGAGGGGGAGCGTGCGGACATGGAGGCACACCAGAGCAGGGAGCGTATTGTTTGCGATTACACGGTGGACTGGAATTCTATACCCGAACCCGAGTTTACCCAAGAGGACGTAGAGTTCGCCGCAGCCATTGTGAAGCGTATTGACGACTTGCGTAGACGTCCACATATGATCGACCCCGTCGCCAAGGCGCACTTTGACAAAATGGTAGGTATTTGCGACGCTATTGCCCGGGACTTTTACGGGAAAATGACGGCAACGGTGGATTGGGAATGCTATGCGGCGAGCATTGAACTGGAATTGGACTATGCGGAGTTTTACCACAATTGTTCCATGGACGATCTTCGAGCGCTGGTAAATGCCGCCACCGACGTTTGCCTGTCCGCCACGATCACAAACCGGTTTCGGATATGCGTTCACCTACCCTATTTCACTGCTATCACATAAGTGTAAAAGAAGACAAAAAACACCGTGCCGAGTTCGGCACGGTGTTTTTTGCTCTAGCCCTGAGGGGCCTGGTTGGAAAACTGCTGGTAGGCCTGCTGGACCATGGTGTCCTGGGCCTGGGGGATGGGCTTGTACCAGCCCTTTTGCTGGGCGGCGGTGAAGAGGTCGGACTGGGTCTTGTGGCTGCGGTTGAGGAGGGTCAGGAAGGTGTCCCGGAGCTTCATGTTGGTGCACTCGCTGGCCCAGATACTGTAGTTGTCGCTCATCTTTTTCTCCGAGAAGATGAGGTCGGTCATCGTTTCCTGGTCGGTCATGGTGGTGGGCCTCCTTTACTTCAAGAAATTCAGCAGGTCGGTGTAGTTCTGGCGGTGCTGGGTGGCGTATTGGTCGTAGAGGCCGGTGACAGAGCTGTCCTGGCAGTCCTGCTTGGCGGCGTCATACTTGCACACCATCATCCGCTCGTAGTTGAGCTGGTCGCTGAGGGCGTCCAGCTCCTTGGTGGTGAGGTTGGCCATGTCTCGTTTCCTCCTTTCTGGTGATGGAGGTAGTCTTTGCCAGTTCCCACCGGGTTATGCACCGAAGCGGGGGAGACCGTCCTTTGTAAAGGAAAAGACCCACCAGCCGCGGCTGCCCAGGCACTCCACACGGGCAAAGCAAAACAGCGGCGGCAGGGGAAAGGGGGAGCGGCAGGACAGGGGATAGGCCAGGGAAAAGCCGTCGCCGTCCTGGCGGATAAAAGCGCCCCGGGAGTCGCAGTAGACCCGGCGCAGCAGGGCGTCGGGCCAGGGCAGGTCGCCGCCACGGGACCACTCCGGGCCGGGGGCGGTGTAGGGCGGACTTCCCGCCGGGGCGGAGGACTGCGAATATGGGGAGCTTGGCATAAAGCCTTTACAATAAAATTGATTTTCCATGGCAAACACCTCCTTTTGTTCTCCTTCAGCATATGCCGGGTGCTTGCATATTTTGTTTCGCCGGGACCAAACTATGGACACAGCGACAAAATAAAGGAGGTCCACTTCCATGATCAAGCATCCCATCCGAATTTTACTGCCCCTTGCGCTGGCGGCGGTATTGCTCACCTCGGCCGCCCTGGCGGTTGCTGGCTCTAACCCCGCCAACGGCGCGCCCATTGCCCAGGAGCAGAGCTTTGAGACCTGCAAGAACGTGGCCTATATGGGCCGGCTCACCGCCGTGGACAACGAGGGCGACCAGCTGACCTTCCAGCTGGCGGACAAGCCCGCCCGTGGCAGCGTAGAACTCACCGACCCCGCCACCGGCGAATTTGTCTATACCCCCTATGAGAATAAGACCGGCAAGGACTCCTTCACCTTCATCGCCCTGGACGACCAGGGCAATGTCTCCGAACCCGCCAAGGTGAGTTTACGCATCCGTAAGCCCTCCACCAAGGTGACTTACGCCGATATGTCCGGCGTGGCGGGCTACAACGCCGCCATTCGTTTGGCGGAAAAGGACATCCTGGTGGGTGAGCGCATCGGCGACGCCTATTATTTCCACCCCGACCAGACCGTCTCCCGCAGCCAGTTCATCGCCATGGCCATGTCCGCGCTGGACTGTGAGCCCCTGGCCCAGACCATGACCACCGGCTTTGCCGACGACGAGACCATCCCCACCTGGTGCAAGGGCTACGTCTCCGCCGCTCTGCAGCAAGGTTTAGTCCGGGGCTATGCCGACGACGAGGGCCGGGTGGTCTTCTCCCCGGATAACGCGGTGACCCGCGCCGAGGCGGCGGTGATCCTGGACCGGATGCTCTCAGTTACCGACGTGGCCGTCACCACCTTCTATGCCGACACGGTGTCCGCCCCTGCCTGGGCCTTCCAGGCCGCGGCCAATCTGGAGAGCGCCGGGGTCATCACCACCACCTCCGCCGGGGCCCTGGATCTGGACACGGTGCTGACCAGGGACCAGTGCGCCCAGATGCTCTGCGGCGCCATGGACGTAGTGGAAGCCCGCCAGGAGAGCACGGGCTGGTTCAACTGGTAGAAGCGCAAGGGCAGGCGGCCCGGCCCCGATGGAGCCCCGACAGGCCCAAAACAGGCGAATGCCGAAGGCATGAGCGGCATTTGGGCCGCGAGGGGCGAAGCGGGGCCGAGAAGGCCGCCCAACCCGAGCGTGACAGCAACGAAGCGCGAGGGTAAGCCCGCCGCCGGACTTGGAGGTGCCCGCACGGCAAAAACAGGTTGGCCGCAGGCCAACGGCATTTTGCCAAGGGCGGCGAAAGGACCGGCGAGAGCGGGCCCAACCCGAGCGTGACAGCAACAGAGCGGCCCATGGGGCCGCTCTTACATCATGGCGTGGACAAACCGCCAAAACCGTGCTAAAATACCTCCAAACAAGACCTTTGGAGGGGAGACATCGTGGAGATTTTTAAACAGATCCTAGCGGCGGTGGTGGCGGTGGTGCTGGGGTTGACTTCCGCGCCCACGGCGCCCGCGCCGTATACGGCGGCCCTGACCGCGGCCAGCCAGTGGGACAGCGGTAGCGACCACTTCACCCAGTACGACCTGACCATAACCGCCCAGACGGCGGTGGACGGCTGGCAGGTGACGCTGACCGGAAACGCCCAGCTGGAGCAGTGCTGGAGCTGCACCGTCACATCCACCGAGGGCGGTTTTGCGGTCGCCCCGGCGGACTACAACGCCGCCATCGGAGCCGGGGAGTCGGTGACGGTGGGCTTCATCGTCAAGGGTGGGCCATTGGAGGTCAGCGGCGTTCCGGCTCCTACCACCCCCGCGCCTAAGCCGCCGGTGGAGGTCTCCGTGCCGGTGGGGGAGGCGAAGGCCCTCCATGTGGAGGGGACCCATCTGGCCGACCCGGAGGGGAATCTGGTCCAGCTCCGGGGCGTGTCCACCCACGGTCTGGCCTGGTTCCCAGACTATGTGAATGAGGACGCCTTCCGCACCCTCCGGGACGACTGGGGAGCCAACGTGGTGCGGCTTGCCATGTATACCGCCGAGTACGGCGGCTACTGTAACGGCGGCGACCGGACCGCGCTGAAAAATTTGATCGACAAGGGTGTCAAGGCCGCCGACAAGCTGGGGATGTACGTCATCATCGACTGGCACATCCTCCAGGACGGCAATCCCACCACCCACCAGGCCGAGGCGGTGGAGTTTTTCGCCGAGATGTCCGCCAAGTACGCAAGCTACGATAACGTCCTCTACGAAATCTGCAACGAGCCCCAGAATTCTCCCTGGGACAGCGTGATCAAGCCCTACGCCGAGGCGGTCCTACCCGCCATCCGGCAAAACGACCCTGATGCCATCGTTATCGTAGGCACCAACACCTGGAGCCAGGATGTGGACCAGGTCATCGGCAGCCGGCTGGACGACGCAAACGTGGTCTACACCTTCCACTTCTATGCCGCCACCCACAAGGACAGCTATCGGGACAAGGTGAAAAAGGCCCTGGACGCCGGTGTGCCCGTCTTCGTCAGCGAGTGCGGGCTATGTGACGCTTCCGGCGGCGGCGGGGTGGACCAGACCTCCGCCAAGGCCTGGTTCGATCTGCTGAACGAGCGGGGCGTCAGCTTCGTGGCCTGGAGCCTTTGTAATAAGAACGAGACCGCCGCCCTCATCCGCTCCGACTGCGCCAAGCTCTCGGACTGGACCGAGGCCGACCTCACCGAGAGCGGCAGACTCTACCGCGCCGCCATCCGAGGAGAGTGAACACAAAAGAGCCGCCCACACTGAGGCGGCTCTTTTTGTATTTGGGCTTGACAAACGGCCCAAAATGTAGTATACTTGCCAATGTAAAGGCGAAGCGCTTTACACAAATGACTTGGAGGTGAGGGCGTGAAAAACCAGGCATACCGTATGACCCTGCTCTTTGATTTCTACGGCGAGATGCTCACCGAGCGTCAAAAGGAGTTTTACGACCTCTATTACAACGAGGACCTGTCTCTGACCGAGATCGCGGAGAATTACCATATGTCCCGCCAGGGCGTCCGGGACGCCATCGTCCGGGCCGAGGCGGTGCTGAACGAGCTGGAGGAAAAGACCGGCTTGATCCAGCGCTTCCAGGAGCAGACTCGGGACCTGCACCAGCTCCAGGAGCTGACCGACGCTACCCGGGCTGCCAACCAAGACCCCGTGGTAGACGACTATCTCCGCCGCATCCAGGACCTCTGCGCAAAACTGAAACAGGAGTAGACCCATGGCATTTGAAGGCTTGACCGAAAAACTCTCCGCGGCGTTCAAGCGCCTGCGGGGCAAGGGCCGCCTTACCGAAGCCGACGTGAAGGAGGCCATGCGGGAGATCCGCCTGGCCCTCTTGGAGGCCGACGTGAGCTATAAGGTGGTCAAGGATTTTGTCTCCAAGGTCTCCGAGCGGGCCGTTGGCTCGGACGTTTTGGAGAGCCTGACCCCGGCCCAGATGATCGTCAAGATCGTCAACGAAGAGCTCACCGAGCTCATGGGCGGCGGCGAGACCAAACTGACCATCTCCCCCAAGCCCCCCACGGTGGTGATGCTGGTGGGCTTGCAGGGCGCGGGCAAGACCACCAACGGCGCCAAGCTGGCGGGCCACTTCAAAAAGCAGGGCAAGCGGCCCTTGCTGGCGGCCTGCGACGTGTACCGTCCCGCCGCCATCCACCAGCTGGAGGTAGTGGGTGAGCAGCTGGGCGTGCCCGTGTTCCAGATGGGCCAGATCGACCCAGTGGACATCGCCAAGGCGGCCATTGCCCACGCCACCGCCCACGGCAACGACATGGTGTTTTTGGACACCGCCGGTCGGCTCCACGTGGACGAGGAGCTAATGGCGGAGCTGCAAAATATCAAGGCTGCGGTGGACCCCACCGAGATCATCTTAGTGGTGGACGCCATGATCGGCCAGGACGCGGTGAACGCCGCCAAGGCCTTTGACGATGCGTTGGACATCACCGGCGTGATGCTCACCAAACTGGACGGCGACGCCCGGGGCGGCGCGGCCCTCTCCATCAAGGCCGTCACCGGAAAGCCCATCAAGTTCGCCGGCGTGGGGGAGAAGCTGGACCAGATCGAGGTCTTCCACCCCGACCGCATGGCCTCCCGCATCCTGGGCATGGGCGATGTGCTCTCCCTCATTGAAAAGGCCCAGCAGAACTTTGACGAGCAAAAGGCCGCCGAGCAGCTGGAGCGCCTGCGCAAAAACCGCTTTACCCTGCAGGACTACTACGACCAGCTCATCCAGCTCAAGAGCATGGGCTCGCTCAGCGACATCGCCGGGATGCTGCCGGGGATGAACGCTAAGGCCCTGGAGGGGGCTAGCATGGACGAGTCCATGCTCAGCCGCACCGAGGCCATCATCCTCTCCATGACCCCCGCCGAGCGGGAGGACCCCAGCATCCTCAACTCCTCGCGCAAGCGCCGCATCGCCGCGGGCTGCGGGCTGGAGGTAGTGGACGTGAACCGCCTTTTAAAGCAGTTTGACATGATGCAGCAGATGACCAAGCAGTTTGCCGGCAAGAACATGCAGAAGATGATGAAGAAAAAAGGCGGTATGTTCGGCAAGATGAAGGGCCTGCCCTTTTAAACCAGGCACGGGCAAGCCTGTTTGCCCCTCGTAGGGGCCGGTGTCTCACCGGCCCGTAAAAAAGTTCGTTGGCACCGCAAGCATTGCGTGACCATAGATAACCAAACCATGGAGGTGAATGTTAGTATGGTGAAGATCAGACTGCGCCGCATGGGCGCCAAGAAGGCTCCCTTCTACCGCATCGTGGTGGCCGACTCCCGTTACCCCCGTGACGGTCGGTTCATCGAGGAGATCGGGACCTATGATCCCCTGGCCGAGCCGTCCGCTATCAAGGTGGATGCCGAGCGGGCCCAGGCCTGGATCAAGACGGGCGCCCAGCCCACCGAGACGGTGAAGAACCTGCTGAAAAAGGCCGGGGCCATTTAAGGAGGGCAATTCCACATGAAAGAACTGCTCACCTACATTGCCCAGAACCTGGTGGAGCATCCCGAGGAGGTCCGGGTGGACGAGGTCCCCTCCGGGGGCGAGACCATCCTGGAGCTTCGGGTGGCCCCGGGCGACATGGGCAAGGTCATCGGCCGGCAGGGCCGGATCGCCAAGGAGATCCGCGCGCTGATGCGCTCTGTGGCCCAGCACAAGGGCCAGCGCGTCACCGTGGAGATCATGGACTAAAAAAGCGGCGGGCCGTTGGCCCGCTTCTTTTTTACCAAGGACGAGGAGTGGACCCACCATGAAAAGCGAATTTTTAGAGACCGGCGAGATCGTCAACACCCACGGCATCGCGGGCGAAGTGAAGCTCATGCCCTGGAGCGACAGCCCGGAATTTTTGCTGGACTTTCATACTCTGTATGTGGATGGGAAACCCCTGGAAGTTCAGTCTGCCCGGGTCCACAAGACCGCTCTGTTGGTGAAGTTCCGGGGCTACGAGGACGTAAACGCCGCCATGGCCCTCAAGGGCAAGCGGGTGTCCATCGCCCGCTCTGACGCCAAGCTGGCCCCCGGCCAGTTCTTCCTGGCCGACCTGATCGGCATGACGGTCCGGGACGAGGCGGGGCAGAGCGTGGGCACTCTCAAAGAGGTCCTGACCCCCTCCCGCCAGAACGTCTACGTGGTGGAGGGGGAGGACGGCGTCCACATGATCCCCGCCGTGCCGGAATTCATCAAGAAGGTGGACGTGGACGCCGGCGAGATGGTAGTCTCGCTGATCGAAGGGATGTGACGGAATGTACCGCATCGACATTATGACCCTGTTTGACCTGACGGTGGGGGACGTGCTCTCCGAATCCATCCTGGGCCGCGCCCAGGAGCGGGACTACTTACGCATCGAGACCCACCAGATCCGGGACTATACCTTGAACAAGCAAAAGCAGGTGGATGACTACCCCTACGGCGGTGGCCGGGGCGCGGTGATGCAGGCCGACCCCCTCTACCAGTGCTGGAAGCACATCTGCGAGGTGACCGGGGACGACCACCCTCATACCATCTACATGTCTCCCTGCGGCCAGACCTTTGACCAGTCCCACGCCGTCCGTCTGGCCCGGGACTATGACCACTTGGTGCTGGTGTGCGGCCACTATGAGGGCATAGACCAGCGGTTTATCGACCTCTATGTGGACGAAGAGCTGTCCCTGGGCGACTTCGTTTTGACTGGGGGCGAGATCCCCGCCATGGCGGTGGCCGACGCGGTGTGCCGCCTGGTCCCCGGCGTGCTGCCCGACCCCGAGTGCTACGAAAACGAGAGCCACTTTAACGGCCTTTTGGAGCATCCCCAGTACTCCCGGCCCGAGGTGTGGCACGACGCCGCCGTGCCCAAGGTGCTACTCTCCGGCGACCACAAGAGGATCGCCGCCTGGCGGCGGAAAATGTCCATTTTCCGCACCCGTCAGCGCCGCCCCGACATGTATGAAAAGCTGGACCTGACCTCCAAGGAGGACCAAAAGCTCCTCAAGGAATTGGACGAGGGAAACCTGGACTGACAGAAAAGGTCCGGGCTTATGCCCGGACCTTTCGCGTCAGATATTCTCCTACGCCCTGGGCGGCCACAGCGCCGTCGGCGGTGGCGGTGACCAGCTGACGCAGGGGCTTTTGCCGAGCGTCGCCTACGGCGAAGACGCCGGGCAGGTTGGTCTTGGTGTCCTCTCCAGCCAGGAGGTAGCCCTGCTGGTCCAGCTCCACCTGGCCTTGGAAAAGAGCGGTGTCCGGCACCCGGCCAATGGCCACGAAGAGGCCCTGGCAGGGGAGAGGATGTTTGTCGCCGGTGCGCGTGTCCTCCAGCTGGATCCCCGAGAGGACCTGGCCGTCGGTGTCCAGGTCCACCACCCGGCTGTTCCAGAGGACCTCCACGCCGGCTTGCTGTAAAGACTCCAGCCAGGTCATGGGAGCGGCCAGGGTATCCCGGCGGTGGATGAGGTAGACCTTGCCGCAGACCCGGGCCAGATGCAATGCCTCCTGAACGGCGGTGTTGCCTCCGCCCACCACGGCCACAGTCTTGCCCCGGTAAAACATGGCGTCGCAGGTGGCGCAGTAGCTCACGCCCCGGCCCCGGAGAGTTTTTTCCCGCTCCAGGCCCAGCTCCCTGGGCGAAGCGCCGGTGGCCAGCACCACGCAGGACGCGGTGAAGGACCCGGCGGTGGTCTCCACGGTTTTTTCCTCCCCGGTCAGCGCAACGGCGGTGGCCTCAGCGGAGACAGTCACCGCGCCGGCGCGCTCGGCGCCTTCCTTCATCCGCTGTCCCAGATCGAATCCGTCGATGCCCTCGGGAAAGCCGGGGTAGTTGTCCACCTGGCCTGCCGAGGCGATCTGCCCGCCGGGGCCCAGCCGCTCTACCACTGCGGACTTGAAGCCTGCCTGGGCGCAGTAGAGCGCCGCTGTGTACCCCCCGGCGCCGCCGCCGAGGATGATCACATCAAAATGCTTTTCCATGCCGATCCCTCCTGGTTCATCTGTCCTTACCCTGTCCGCTGCTTTTATTTCTATGCGGCTGGGCGGTTGACAATCGCCAAAAAATAGAGTATCCTAAACAAGTTCCACCCATACGCAGCGGTATCGAAGTGGTCATAACGAGCCTGACTCGAAATCAGGTTGCAGGCAACTGCACGTGGGTTCGAATCCCACCCGCTGCGCCAGAATGGAAGGGGCCCCTCGCGGGCCCCTTCCATTTTGATACGGTGGGATGAGAACCCGGTTCGATCTAGTGGCTCTCAGCGGCTATGCCGCATAGAGCCACTTGATGCCGCGAAGCGGCGCCCCACCCGCTGCGCCAGCCGTTGGCGGCTATGCCGCCTTACGGATGCGGCGTGCCCCTTGCGGGTGCCGCGCCAGAGGGTCTGTAATGTGTCTATCACATTGCAGACCCTTTTCTTATGCCTACAGCAAGGATTATACCGCAGAAATCATAAGCTGTCCATGGGAAGTTGCTGCCCGGAGCAATCAAAAGCGAAGCGGCCCTTTTTCTGCCGGACCAAACGCCGGAGCCCGAGGACAAAGGGGATACTGACGAAGAAGGGGAAGAGGTAGCTGGCCATTCGGTATAGCACCATAGCCGAGGCCGCGCCGGCGCTGCCCAGATAGGGGGCGTAGAGCAGAGTAAAGGCAAACTCCGCGGGGCCCACGCCGCCCACATTGGGGAGGGTGCTGACGATCAGCTCCATGATGGCCGAGAGAAGCTGTACCCGCCAAAAGGGGAGCGGCCCGAGCCCCAGCAGGGAGATGCTGAGATAGGAGACTGTGTGGAGCAGGAAGTATTTTCCGGCATATAACAGCATGATGACTCCGCAGCGGCGTCGGTCAGTCAGCAGGGCCTGGGACTGCGTGCGCAGTTCTTTGATGTTGGCGCTCCAGGAAGATTTCCACCGAGCCCATTTGCCCTCATCGGGCAGCTTGCCAACGCACCATAGCGCCAGCCGTTGCGCCCTCTCCCAGGTGCAGAGAAGAATGAGAGCCAGGACGATCAAAGCGCAGACGGCATAGCCCCAAAAAAGATAGCGGGCAAGGCTTGGGTGAGAGGCGCGCATCCATTCGCCCTGGAGGAGCAGCATCGCTGTGGCATAGAGCAGGACCGTGACCTTTTGGAGGACATAACAGGCCGTGAGCGTCCCGACCCCAGCGCCTGGCAGAAGCCCATAGCGGGAGAGATACCAGCTTTGGAGGGGAACGGAGCTGGCGCCCATGGTGGCCACATTGCCGAAGATGCCCAGGTAGGAGACGGTCAGGGACTGCCCAAAGGTCAGACCGGGTATCTGCGGCCGCAGAGCGACCCGTTGAGCGGCGGTTCCCAGCAACGTGCAGCAAAAGGCCGGGAGCAAGAGGCGCGTCAGGTCGAAAAGCGGGACTGCTCGGAGACACTGGCGGATCTCTTCGCCCTGCCCCCGGAATATCAGTGCCAAGACCGCGGCCAGGACAGCCAGGGTGGCCGCGCCGGAGATCACGACCCTTCTTTTTCTTCTTTCCATCGCCACGTCTCCCCGGGGCTGCCGCCCCCTTGTATTTTGTATCTATTCTTACAGTATTTCACGGATCTGTTAATAGACAAACAGGGGGAAGTGCCCAAATTTTAGGCACTCCCCCCTGTTTGCCTATTGTGGATAAAATGGGGATTGCCTATGATGAAATTGCCATCTGAAAATCGACCATTAGAAAGAGAGGATCTCATCATGGGGTTCAAGGCTACGCTGCAAAAACTCGGGCTGGACAAGCTTATTGAGTACACCTACAAGGACCCGGAGGCCAACCTGCCCAAGATCATGGACTGGGCGGACAAGTTCTCCGGCGGAGAATTCCCCACCCAGCGGGCCGTGATCCGGGCGGCCATCGAAAACCCCGACCACCCCTATCACAACTTCATCATCCATCTGGTCCAGGACACCGACCCCAACGTGATGAAGACCCTGGTCACCAACTTCTTCATCAACGCCAACCTCATCGGCTGGCCCCAGCAGGAGAGGATGCGTGAAAAGTACGGCTGCAACATTCCCTGGGCCATTCTGCTGGACCCCACCTCGGCCTGTAATCTCCACTGCACCGGCTGCTGGGCCGCCGAGTACGGCAACAAGCTGAACCTTAGCTTTGACGAGATCGACTCCATCATCAACCAGGGCAAGGAGTTGGGCGTCTACCTGTACATCTACACCGGCGGCGAGCCTATGGTGCGAAAAGCCGATCTTATCAAGCTCTGTGAAAAGCATGATGACTGCGTGTTCCTTGCCTTCACCAATGGCACCCTCATTGACGAGGCTTTTGCCGACGAGATGCTCCGGGTGGGCAACTTCATCCCCGCCATTTCTCTGGAGGGCGACGAACAGGATACCGACTCCCGCCGGGGCGACGGGGTCTACCAAAAGGTGCAAAACGCCATGAAGATCATGCGCCAGCGGCGGTTGCCCTACGGCATTTCCTCCTGCTACACCAGCGTGAACTATAAGTCCATCACCTCCGACGAATACTACCAGAGCCTCATCGACATGGGTGCCTTCTTCATCTGGTACTTCCACTACATGCCCGTGGGCAACGACGCCGCCCCTGAGTTGCTCCCCGATCCCGAGCAGCGGGAGTGGGTCTACCACCGCATCCGTAAGCTCCGGGCGGAGAAGCCTCTCTTCGCCATGGACTTCCAGCACGACGCGGAGTATGTGGGCGGGTGCATTGCTGGAGGTAAGCGGTATCTTCACATCAACGCCAACGGCGATGTGGACCCCTGCGTGTTCATTCACTACTCCAACGCCAACATTCGGGAGATGAGCCTGCTGGACGCCCTCAGAAGCCCCATCTTCATGGCCTACCACGACAATATGCCCTTCAATGACAATATGCTCCGGCCCTGCCCCATGCTGGAGAACCCGGAAATGCTGCGGAGGATGGTGACCGAGACCGGCGCCCATTCCACCGACCCTATGAGTCCCGAGAGCGTGGAGCACCTGTGCGCCAAGTGCGACCACTACGCCGAGCATTGGAAAGATAAGGCAGACCAGCTTTGGCAAGCCGAGTGTGCCGAGCAGCCCGAGTTGGCCGGCATTGCCGACCGGGAGCGGAGGCTCACCAGAGGCGAACAAGGATAATGGTACAAGCAAAAAAGCGGGAGGACGCCCTAGGTGTCCTCCCGCTTTTGGATCGATCCCATTACTTGCGCCGGGATTTTTCGATGGCGTTATGGGTGGAACCCTCCATCAGCTCACACAGCCGCTCCACCATCGTATTCATATCATAGCTCATCCCGGCCTCCAGCCAGTCTAAGAGCCCGCCGACCAAAGCACCTTTATAAAAGCGGATCAGGACCGTCAGATCCTTTTCTGAGATCGGAGCCTCCGCTGTTGCCTGCCTGATACTCCGCTCGATCACGTAAACCGCGATCTTGTCCAACATGGGCAAAAACTGCTCTCTGGGGAAGTAGCGATAGATATGGAGGACAGATCGTTTCCTCTGGGTAAAGTAGCTGACGACCTGTGCCAGTTCTTTTCCAGGATCTGGTTCATCAAAAGAGTCCATGAGTTGGTCGGCCATGGTAGTCAGGTGGTATTCCACAAGCTCAGGGATGCTCTCAAAATAATAATAAAATGTGTTTCGGTTGATCTTACACCGCTCTACAATGCTTTTTACCGTGATTTTATTGATCGGAGTTTCCTCCAAAATATCTTGAAAAGCCTCTATAATAGCCGTTTTTGTCCGCTCCATGGAGACCCTCCTCTCCCCGAAAAGCATCATACCACAGGCAACAGGAAAAGTACAGATTTTTTGTGATTTTGAAAATAAAAAAAGTTCTTGCATCTTGAAGAAGGATTCGCTATAATAGGGGCGACGGGTTTACATAAGCTGAAAGCGACCCGCCTGAAAACAGTCAAAAGTGTGACCGAAAACAGATAAAAACGGACAGGGAGAGGATCACCATGAAGAAAAGACTGTTGAGCTGCCTTTTGATCTGCACGCTGGTCCTGGGGCTGTGCCCCATGTGGACCATGGCGGCGGAGCCGGCGGGGGAGCCCACCGGTGAACTGCGGCTGACGCTGTACCGCTCCGGTGCGGTGGCTCAGACGGCGTTTTCCGCCCAGCTGACCGCCAAGGAGGGCCAACTGGTCAAGACGGGCGCTGTGACGGCGGCCCAGGGAGAGGGCCAGTGCACCATCTATATGGGCGACATCCCGGATGGACGCTACACCCTGACCCTCACCGCCGCCGGCTATTTGCCCTACAGCCAGGAGCTGGACTTTGACGGTCGGTGCGTCCAGCTGAGCCTCTATAACTATGCTTCGGTGAACGAGGGCCGTACGACCACTGACGGCCTGTTCGGCGTATTCCCCGCCGGAGATGTGAACGGTGACGGCGTTATCAACGACGCCGACGCCGACGCCATCGTGGCCGCCATAGACAGCGAAAACGCCAACCTGGACCTGGACGGCAGCGGGAAGGTGGACCTGGCCGACCTGGCGGTGGCCGTGCGCAATGCCGGCGGCATTCAGACGGCGACCCCGGTCCACACCGTCTCCTCTAAGGTGCTGGCCCGGGCGGTGACGCCGGAGTCGGCGGTGGGCACCGCCAGCGGTTCGCCCCTTGCCGATCTGCTGGACCGGCAGAAGGAGAATACCGTGGTGGCGCTGGCCCCTGTGGCCGACGCACCCATCAGCGAGACCAATCCCGTAGAGATGAGCCTGCCCACCTCTCTGAATATCACCGCCCCCGAGGGCAGTGACGAGGCCGCCAGTCAGGCCGCCGCCGCCACGGTCCAGGCTGAGGCCATCTATATTGCCGCCCCCGCGGACTCCCAGAGCACCATCACCGCCGGGACGGTGACGGTGGAGGGCGTGGACCTCCAGGGCAACAGTGTCACCATCGAGGCCCCCATTGATCAAAGCACTGCCGCCCCCGCCGCTTTGTCGGGTCAGGCGGCCCTGTTCAGCGCCCAGCTGATGGCCGCGCCCCGGGACGTGTCCGTGGAGCAGGACGGCTCGGTGATCATCGACCTGGGAGCCAGAGTGGCCATCAAAAAGGTGACCATCCGGGTCACCAAGACCGCTGACCAGGGCAAGCTGGCCCAGATCGCCAAGGTGGAGTTCTTGAGCGACTTCGCCGAGCGTATCCCCGAGCCCCAGCTGTCCATCCCCACCGTCCTCAGCGTGTCCAACACCGAGAGCGACGGCCTGGGCTACAAGAACCTGACGGTCAATTGGAACCCCCAGCCCAATGTGACCGGGTACGAGGTCAACGTCAGCGGCCCGGGCTACAACAAGTCCGCCGTGGCCACCGGCACGACCCACACCTTCCAGGGCGACTCCTTCAACGGCACGGTAAAGTCCTTTGAGACCTATCAGGTAAAGGTCCGCTCGGTGAACGGCGACTGGCGCAGCGACTGGTCCCAGCCCTACTCCCACACCGTCACCTGCTCCAAGACTCCGCCCGCGCCCCAATACCTTACCGCCGTGGCGGCGGTCCAGTCCCTGAAGGTGAGCTGGAACTGCAAGTATGACGCCCAGTGGTTCACCCTTTACTATAAAGAGTCCACCGCCACGGAATATACCGCCGTGGAAAACCTGACCGTCCCCAGCTACACCATTCCCAACCTGACCGGCGGCGTGCGCTACACCATGTATGTGGTGGCCCACAACAAAAACGGCGCCAGCCCCAAGTCCCAGAACGCCGAGGGCGTGCCCCTGACCCCCACCGGCGTGGAGATGCCCAAGTATAAGCTCCTGAACGTCCAGGACGCTAACGGCGCCGCCATGACCCACATCGCCGCCATCACCGGCAACACCAGCAAGCCCCTGACCATCTTCGGCGCGGAGGACTGGAATGCCCTGATGGACAACGACCCCAAGACCTACTTGGAGATCCGGGACTGGGATAACGGTGTCAGCTACGGCGGCTTCTGCGGCCCGGAGGTCAAGCTGGACGGGGTATACACCTTTGACACCATCCGCTTCTCTCCCTACGAGGGCGAGCGGGTGGCGCAGTTTGACGCCAAGCTGGGCTACCGGGACGAGGCGGGCAAGCTGCAACTGGTCAACACCACCTTCAGCGCCAAGACCGACGCCCTGGGCCGGAAATACTATGAAGTGGTGGCCGACAGCCCCATCACCGCCGACCACTTCCAGTTGCGTACCCGGACCTTCAACACCGCCCCCATCACCATTGCCGAGATCAAGGTCTATCAGTATGACGACCTGGAGCACCAGGTGGCCGACCTCTTTGCCGACGATATGCGCACCGTGCTCAAAGACAGCGTCACCCGCGCCCAGATCGACGCGCTGGTGGAACGGGCCAACACCCCCGACAGCGTCAGCGGAGAACTCCATCCCCACCAGGCGATCATCCTGGCCGATCTGAACTACGCCCTGGAGCTGCTGGCCGACCGCTCCAAGCTGGCCGAGATCCTGCGGGTGGATAACCTGATCACCGCCAACGGCAACCCCGCCAATGGCTTTGCCCAGGCGCTGTCCGACTATCAACCTCTGGGCTTTGTGGCCGGGGCGGGGGACACGGTGGTCATCTACGTCTCCGATGCCGACGACAAGACGCCCCGTGGAAATTATGTAAACCTTAATCTCATTGCCACCCAGTACCATCCCCAGGTGTCCGCCTGGCAAAGCAGCGTCACCCGGCTGAAGGCGGGCCGCAACGAGGTGACCATTCCCAAGATCGGCTCCGACGCCACCGAGCGGGGCGGCTCCCTCTATTTGCAGTATACCGGCACCCGGGGCGGCAACCACTATGACGTTCGGGTATCCGGCGCTACCGCCATTCCCACCCTGCGGTTGGATGAGGTCACCGGGGCGGAGCGCACCGCCGCTATTAAGAATTATGTAAACGAACTGGAGACCTATGTCAAGACCGTGGAGGCCAAGCACAAGGAGCTGCACGAAGGCTCTGCCAACGACAATGTGAACCACTTTGCCTACGACGCCAGGAATTGCTTCCTCAACGCCACCGAGATCACCCTGGACAACATGATGTACTCCCTGCCGGCCACCGAGGTCTGGCGGGTCCTGTCGGGCTACCCTGACCCCGCCGGGCAGCTGGAGACGGCCATTGCCGCCATGGAGCAGCAGATCGACTACTTCTATCAGTTCAAGGGTCTCAACCGCGCGGCCACCGACCAGGACGCCTATCCCTTTACCCGCATGAACATCCGCTACCACCAGATGTTCACCGGGGCCTTCATGTATGCCGGCGGCAAGCACATCGGCATCGAGTTTGGCTCCACCGGGAGCGTGCTCACCATCTCGCCTCTGGTGACCGACGAGCGCGGCAAATATGTCAGCGGTAACCTCACCGGTTGGGGCGTGGCCCATGAGATGGGCCACTGCATCAACGCAGCGGCCTACCAGCGGGTGGAGGTGACCAACAACGTCTTCGCCCAGCTGGCCAAGACCGGCAGCGCCATTCCCTCCGAGACCAGCGCCAACTTCCGCACCTCCTACCAAAATGTCTACAAGGCCGTAGCCACCGGCACCACCGGCCATACCGGCAACCTGGCGGTGCAGCTGGCCCAGTACTGGCAGCTCCACCTGGCCTACGACAACGACTACGCCTACAAGGTCTATGACACCATCGAAGCCCAGCAGGCGGGGCTCTTCTACGCCCGGCTGGAATCCTATCTCCGCAACCGTGACAAGGCCAGCCCCGCCCTGCCTTCCGGTTCGGGTGGCGACCAGCTCTTCATGCAGGCCGCCTGCGCCGCGGCGGAGCGGGACGTGCTGGACTTCTTCACCGCCTGGGGCTTCCAGCCCGACTCCGCCACCGTGGCCTATGCCGCCAACTTCCCCAAGGAGACCCGGAAGATCCAGTACATCGACGACGACAGCCGCCTCTACCGTATGGAGGGCAAGAGCGGTATGTCCGCCGGTACGGTGGTCACCGCCGCCATTACCAACGCCACCGACCGGCGTATCAACGGTAACCGGGTGACCATCTCCCTGGGCAACACCAACACCAATGACGGTGCCATGCTGGGCTATGAGATCCGCCGAAACGGCAAGGTGGCGGCCTTTGTCACCGCTGATCAGCAAAGCTACACCGACGTCATCACCACCGAGAATAACAAGGCCTTTACCTACACCGTCACCGGCATCGACCGCCTGCTCAGCGAGACCGAGCCCCTGGCCCTGGGCGAGGTCAAGGTGTGCCACGACGGGGCCATCGACAAGTCCGGCTGGACCGCCCAGACCAGCATGACCTCTCCCAAGGACGCCGTGGTGGAGAAAAACGACGACGACCCCGAGAGCGGTGCTATGAACGGCAACACCGTCCCCGGTGTGGAGACCGTCTCCGCCATCACCGCCGCCCTGGACAACGACCCCGCCACCGTCTACTGTGGCCGGAGCGGCAGTCGTCCCACCGTGACGCTGGACCTGGGCGGGGTAGAGCAGGTCACCGCGCTGAAATTCACCCCCGCCGCCGAAGGCTATAGCGGCGACGCCGCCGGGGACCTGGCCCAGGCCGGCGATCTCTACAAGTACCGCCTGTTTGGCTATAAGGTGGAGGTCAGCCTGGACGGGACGAATTGGGAGACGGTGAAGGAGGGCGACGCCTATACCGGCAATGCCGCCAATCCGGCCAGCTGGGTGGAGCAGAGCGACGTGATCTACAACGCTGACGGCTCCTACACTCTCTTCTTCTGCAAGAAAAACGCCGACGGCGGTCTGGATCCCTTTATGTACACTTACGACGCGGCCTATCTCCGCCTCACCGCCACCAATATGTCCACCCTGGCCATTGCCGAGCTGGATGTGCTGGGGCCCACCAGCGACAATGTGGAGCTGATCGAGGCGGGCTATGGCAGACTGAGCGCGGCCTACAAAGCGGGTAAGTACCCAGACGGGTCCGACTGCGTGATCCCCGCCGGCGCGGTGGTGTTCTATGGCGCCTATAAGGGCGACCCCTCCTACAATGTGGTGTTGCTGAAGGATCAAAACGGCAAGGTGCTGGACGGCAGCCAGCTGATCTTCGCCGAGGTCCCCGCCAAGGGCGCTCTGGGAGAGACCAGCGATGGCCGCTGGTTCTTCTGGTTGGAGGATGTGGAGAAGACCGACAGCGAGGGAGACAAGTATAACGAGATGGACCAGCTGGCCGCCCTCACCACCGTCAAGGCCGAGCTCTACCGGGTCCAGGACGCCATGGCCCTCACCGGCCAGCGGCTCACCAGCACCTCCCTGACTATGACCCTGCCCCAGACCCTTCCCACCATCACCATTACCGAACAGGCCGCCCAGAGCGTGGCCTATGTCCCTGGCAGCGAGATGGTAAGGGTTGCCAAGGCCTACCAAGAGCCTACCCAGCGCCTGGCCCTGGAGGGCATCCCTGCCGCTTCTGGCTATTATGCCGATACCGGCGCGGCTGAGACGGCGGAGGCCTCCCTGGTGGCCCTGACCGCCGGCCAGGAGAAGGTACACTACGCCGCCCGGCCCGACAGCCTGGCCGTGGCCGCCCAGATCGATTTCACCGTTACCCCTGCCGCTGGAGCGGCCAAGCTGGTCCCCGCTGCCCAAACTGGACTCTACCAGGCCACCCGTCGTGACGCCGCTACCGGCAAGGCCATCCTCTACGCCGTGGCCCGGAGGGGCAACCTGAACAATGTGACTCTCCAGGGAGACTTTGACGCCATCGCGGCTCAGACCACCGTGGCTGCCAATGCCATGAAAGAGGCGGACAACCTTTACGCCATCCGGGAGCTTGCCCTGAGTGTCAGCGCCACCGCGGAGAAAAAGAACACCTCCGGCGGCAACCTTGGCGGCGGCGGTTCCGGCGGCGGCTCCGGCTCCGGCGGTGGCGGCGGTCTGACCCCCACCCAGCCTACCGAACCTGCCAAGCCCACCGCCAAGACTCCATTTGCCGATGTGGTGGAGAAGAGCTGGTATGAAGACGCGGTGGCCTACGTCTTTGATCAGAAGATGATGGTGGGTACCTCGGCGGATCGGTTCTCCCCGGAGCTGACCACCTCCCGGGCCATGATCGTCACCATCCTCTGGCGGCTGGAGGGCAGTCCCGCCGCCGCGGCGGACGCGGGCTTTACCGATGTGGTCGCCGACGCGTGGTATGGTTCCGCCGTGGCCTGGGCCAGCGGCAAGGGTATCGTCAACGGCATGGGCGACGGCATCTTTGCTCCCGACGCGCCCATCACCCGGGAGCAGATGGCCGCCATCCTCTACCGCTACGCCGGGACCAAGGGCCTGAACGTTCAGGCCGCCGGCGACCTCTCCGCCTTCTCCGATGTCGCCACCGTCAGCCCCTATGCCGTGGAGGCTATGGCTTGGGCCAACGGCGTAGCGCTCATCAACGGCATGGGCGACGGCGTCCTGGCCCCCCAGGGCAGCGCCACCCGGGCCCAGGCGGCCACCATCTTCTATCGTATGTGCACCACCCTTTTGAAGTAGATCAGCACAACCTTTTCCACCTATTTCAGAGAGGCGCTTCGGCGCCTCTCTTTTTTGCTGAAAATGGGGCATACTAACCCCGCCGAAAGGAGGGCTTTTATGCCAGAGCAGGATACCGTCCGACTGCTGCGCGAGTGCGACGCTGGGGTGAAGATGGGCGTCAGCGCCATCGACGAGGTACTGCCCCACGTCACCGATCCCGCCCTGCGGGAGAAGCTGGAAAATAACAAAGCCGACCACCAAAAGCTGGACCGCCGGCTCCAAGAGCAGCTGGACCGCTGCGGCGACGAGGGCAAGGAACCAAACCCCATGGCCAAGGGCATGAGCTGGATCAAAACAAATGCCAGGCTTGCCATGAAGGACAGCGACGCCACCATCGCCGATCTCATCACCGATGGATGCAATATGGGCGTTAAGTCGCTCCACAAGTACCTCAATCAATATGCCCACGCCAGTGCCGACGCCAAGGGCATTACCAAGGACCTGATCGACCTGGAGCAGCGCTTGACGCTGGACGTGCGGATGTACCTGTGAGCGGGGGAGCGTCTGCTTCCCTCATTGGCGGCCCTGGACCGGGCCGCCAATTTTTTTGTCCAGGGGGGTTGACATGAGGGATGGATGAAACTATAATAACATATGAACAAATGCTCATATGTTATTAAAAGGAGGGGGCACCATGGACGACAACACCGCGTATCTGCACGCCCGGGAGGATCTGGTGGCCAAGGTGAAGGAGGAGTTGCCGGAGGACGAGGTGCTGTATGACCTGGCGGAGCTTTTTAAGATCTTCGGCGACTCCACACGGGTCAAGCTGTTATACATTCTGTCTCTCAACGAGATGTGCGTCTACGATCTGGCCCAGCTGCTGGGGGTGACTCAGTCGGCGGTGAGCCATCAGCTGCGGGCCTTGAAAGCCAGCAAGCTGGTACGTTACCGCCGGGAGGGGAAGACGGTGTTTTACGCCCTGGCCGACGGCCACGTGAAGACCATTATGGACCAGGGCCTGGAGCATGTAGAAGAATAAGAAGCGGGCCGATTCGTATATCAAGGCCTTCCCCCTGCAAGGGGGAAGCCTGACAACAATACAACGCATGGAGGTAACTTCCCATGAAAAAAACCTATCCCATCGAGGTAGATTGCGCCGCCTGCGCGCTGAAGATGGAGGAGGCAGCCGGACACACCGACGGCGTAGCCGCCGCCAGCATCAATTTCATGACCCAGAAGATGACGGTGGACTTTGCCGAGGGCAGCGATCCCATGGAGACTATGCGGCGGGTGCTGAAGGCTTGCCGCAAGGTGGAGCCTGACTGCTCCATCGACTTCTGAAAAAGGAGGCGGGCCCTTGTGAATCGCAAGCAGAAAAAGACCCTGGGGCGTATTGTGGCCACGGCGGTCATACTGGTGCTTTTGCAGTTTTGTCCCGTAGAGGGCTGGGGTAGGTTCGCTTTGTACCTGATCCCCTATCTGCTCATCGGTTATGATATCTTGTGGAAAGCGGTAAGGGGTATTGTTCGGGGCCAGGTGTTCGACGAGAACTTTCTTATGGCCGTGGCTACCGTGGGGGCCTTTGCCCTGGCGGTATACAGCCGCAGCGGCGACTATCTGGAGGCTATCGCCGTCATGCTCTTCTATCAGCTGGGCGAATGGTTCCAGTCCTACGCCGTGGGCAAGTCCCGGAAAAACATCGCCCAGCTTATGGACATCCGGCCCGACTACGCCAATATAGAGCGGGAGGGCAGGTTGGAGCAGGTGGACCCGGAGGAGGTGGCCGTGGGCACGGCCATCGTGGTCCAGCCTGGCGAGAAAGTGCCCATCGACGGTGTGGTGACAGCGGGCAGTTCCACGCTAAACACCGCCGCCCTCACCGGCGAGAGCCTGCCCCGGGAGGTCTCGGCGGGGGACGAGGTGGTCAGCGGCTGCGTCAACCTGACCGGGGTGCTGACCGTTCGGACCACCAAGGCCTTTGGCGAGTCCACTGTCAGCAAAATTCTTGACCTGGTGGAAAACGCCTCCTCCCGGAAGTCCCGGTCGGAGGACTTTATCTCCCGGTTCGCCCGGTACTACACCCCGGCGGTGTGCGCCGCGGCGCTGGCGCTGTTTTTACTGCCGCCGCTGGTGGAGCTGGCCTTGGGCATGACAGCCCAGTGGGGCGTGTGGCTCTACCGGGCGCTGACCTTCCTGGTCATCTCCTGCCCCTGCGCGCTGGTGATCTCGATCCCGCTGAGTTTCTTCGCCGGCCTGGGCGGGGCCAGCCGCGCGGGCGTGCTGGTCAAGGGCTCCAACTATCTGGAGACCCTTTCCAAGGTGGACACGGTGGTCTTTGACAAGACCGGCACCCTGACCCTGGGCGACTTCGCCGTCTCCGGCGTCCACCACAGCCCCTTTACCGACGCCCAGGTCATCGAGTACGCCGCCCTGGCCGAAAGCGCCTCGGCCCACCCCATCAGCAAGAGCCTGCAAAAGGCCTACGGCAGAGAACCCGACCGCTCCCGGGTCTCTGACATCCAGGACGTCAGCGGCCAGGGCATTACCGCCACCGTGGACGGCCAGAGGGTGGCCGTGGGCAACGGCAAGCTCATGGAGGCTCAGGGCGTGGACTACACGCCCTGTTCCGGGGTGGGCACCATCGTCCACGTGGCCGTGGACGGCGCCTACGCCGGGCATATCCTTATCGCCGACCAGATCAAGCCCGGCGCCAAGGAGGCCCTGGCCGCCCTCAAGGCTACGGGCGTGGGTCAGACCGTCATGCTCACCGGCGACAACGCCGCCATTGCCCAGGCTGTGGCCGGGGAGCTGGGGCTGGACCGGGTATACAGCGGCCTGCTGCCGGCGGATAAGGTGAGCCGGGTAGAGGAGTTGCTGGCCCGGCAGGAGCGGGGGAGAAAGCTGGCCTTTGTGGGCGACGGCGTCAACGACGCGCCGGTGCTGGGCCGGGCGGACGTAGGCGTAGCCATGGGCGCGTTGGGTTCGGACGCCGCCATCGAGGCCGCCGACGTCGTTCTGATGGACGACGACCCCAGAAAGCTGGCCCAGGCCATCCGCATCTCGAGAAAATGCCTTGGCATCGTCTACCAAAACATCGTCTTCGCCCTGGGGGTCAAGGCCCTGTGCCTGGTGCTGGGGGCGGTGGGCATCGCCAATATGTGGCTGGCCATCTTCGCCGACGTAGGCGTCATGGTCATTGCTGTGTTAAACGCCATGCGCTGTTTAAAAGTGCCAAAATAAGCGAGAAAAAAGCGCCTCTTGCTGGAGGCGTTTTTTCTTTACAGGGACTGGTCCACCGTGATATAATCCCCTTGGACAAAAAATGGAAAGGGGGACGAGCCCATGCGGAAAACAAAGATCATCTGCACCATTGGCCCGGCCTGTGAGAATGAAGAGACGTTAGAGAAGATGTGCTTGGCGGGGATGAACGTGGCCCGCTTCAACTTCTCCCACGGCACCCATGAAGAGCAGCGGCGGAAGATGGAACTGGTGAAAAAGGTCCGCCAGAAGCTGGGGCTGCCCATTGCTATTTTGCTGGACACCAAGGGCCCCGAGTACCGCATCCGCACCTTTGAAAACGGCAAGATCGTTCTAAACGAGGGCGATCCCTTCACCTTTACCACCCAGGACATCGTAGGAAACCAGGGGTGGGTCAGCGTCAGCTATCCTGGCCTTGTGCGAGACCTATCGGTGGGAGATCAGATCCTGCTCAATAACGGCCTTGTGGTCTTCCGGGTGGACGAGCTTACCGACGACGAGGCCCGCTGCACCGTGGTGGTGGGCGGCGAGCTCTCCAACAACAAGTCCATGTCCTTCCCCAACAAGGTCATGAACCAGGTGTACTTAAGCGAGCAGGATAAGGCCGATCTGCTGCTGGGCGTGGAGAACGACATCGACTACATCGCCTGCTCTTTCGTCTCCCGGGCCCAGGATATTCTGGACGTGAAGGACTTCCTGTCCCAGCACACCGACCAGCACATCGGCATCATCGCCAAGATCGAAAACCAGTCGGGCATCGATAACATCGAAGAGATCTGCGACGTGTGCGACGGCGTGATGGTGGCCCGGGGCGATCTGGGTGTGGAGGTCCCCTTCGAGCGGCTCCCCGCCATCCAAAAGGACCTTATTTCCGCCTGCCGGATCAAGGGTAAGTTGTCCATCACCGCCACGGAGATGCTGGAGTCCATGATCCACTCCATCCGCCCCACCCGGGCCGAGATCTCCGACGTGGCCAACGCCGTCTACGACGGCACCGGCGCGGTCATGCTCTCGGGCGAGACCGCGGCGGGAGCGCACCCGGTGGAGGCTGTGACCACCATGGCCAAGATCGTGGAGGAGACGGAAAAGAGCATCAACTACAACAAGCGCTTTTGGGCCGCGGAGTTCCCCTTTGAAAATACCGTGGACGCCATCTCCCACGCCACCTGCACCATGGCTATCAACATCAAGGCCAAGGCCATCGTGGCCTGCTCGCTGTCGGGCATGACGGTGCGGATGATCTCCCGCTTCCGCCCGCCTACGGACATCGTAGGCCTGACCACCAACGAGCGGACCTGGCGGATGCTGGCCCTTTACTGGGCCGTCCAGCCCCAGATGTGCGAGGAGGTGCCCAGCACCGACATCCTGTTCTTCACCGCCAAAAAGCTGGTCAAGGAAGCCCTGAAGCTCCAATCCGGCGACGAGGTCATCATCACCGGCGGCATTACCAATGGTCTCTCGGGCACCACCAACCTCATCAAGGTGGAGACCATCTGAGCGAGCATTTGAAAACAGCAGAGACCGCCCCTCGGGCGGTCTCCATTTTTTGGGAACCTTTCCCCGGAGCCTTCGTCTAATTGGGCAGGATCGGGTCCAAATGAAAAGGAGGCTGATATCCATGAAAAACCGAAGCCTTGCGCGCTTTTTAGCTCTGTCCATGGCCTTGGTTCTGAGCGCCTGCGGCGGCAGTCCGGATCAGCTCAGCGGCAACTGGGCCCCCGCTGTGGACCAGGCCCCCATGTACGGCTATATGGCAGACGCAGCCGAGCCTGCCGGCATGCCCCAGGAGCTGCCCCAGGTGGAGCACAACACCGAGGAGTACAACCACATCACGGAGAATCCCTTCCTTTCAGCCCAGACCTCGCCCTTGTCCACCTTTGCCGCCGATGTGGACACCGCCTCGTACGCCAATGTCCGTCGGATGCTCCTCTCCGGTGACGATGTGCCTGCCGACGCGGTACGGGTGGAGGAGTTCATCAATTACTTCCACTACGACTATCCCCAGCCTGACGGGGACGCGCCCTTTGGCGTGTCCACCGAGCTGGCAGCGTGTCCCTGGAATGAAGACACCATGTTGTTGCGCATCGGCTTGCAGGCTACGGAGCCAGATTGGAACGCCATGCCCCGCTCCAACCTGGTCTTTTTGATCGACGTGTCCGGCTCTATGTACGACGCCGACAAGCTGCCCCTGGTGAAGAGGGCCTTTGCTATGCTGTGTGAGAATCTGCGGGCCGAGGACGTGATCTCCGTTGTCACCTATGCCGACGGCGACGCGGTGATCCTGGAAGGTGCCTCCGGTGGGGAGCCTCTGGCCATCCAAAGCGCCATTGAGGCCCTGGAGGCCGGCGGCTCCACAAACGGCAGCCAGGGCATCCAGCGGGCCTACGAGTTGGCCCAGAAGCACTTTATCCAAGGGGGCAACAACCGGGTGATCCTGGCCACCGATGGCGACCTGAATGTGGGCGTTACCAGCGAGGGCGCTCTTACCGACCTCATCGAAGAAAAGAAAGAGAGCGGCGTATTTCTCTCCGTTATGGGCTTTGGCATGGGTAACCTCAAGGACAACAAAATGGAGGCTCTGGCCGACCACGGTAACGGTAACTATGCATATATCGACTCTGCGCTGGAAGCCCGCCGCGTGTTGGTGGAGGAGATGGGCGGCACCCTCTTCACCGTGGCCAAGGACGTGAAGTTCCAGGTGGAGTTCAACCCTGCCACCGTCAAGGGCTACCGCCTGATCGGCTATGAAAACCGCCTCATGGCCGCCGAGGACTTTGCTGACGATACCAAGGACGGCGGCGAACTAGGCGCGGGCCACCGGGTAACGGCTCTATACGAACTGGCCAGTGTGGATTCCGCCATGGACATCCCCGGCGTGGACCTGAAATACCAGACCAGCCAGCCCACGGACAGCGGCGAGTGGTGCACCGTCAAGATCCGTTACAAGGCCCCGGACGGCGAGGAAAGCCGGCTTTTGGAATACCCCGTAGCGGGGGAACCAGGCCAGATGGGGCGGAACACGGCCCTGGCGGCCTGCGCGGCCCAATTTGGTATGCTGCTGCGGGACTCGGCATACAAGGGCACGGCGACTTATGCCGGCGTTTTGGAGCAATTAGAGGCCATTGCGGGCATCCACGACGATCCCTATACCGACGAGCTGTGCTATCTGGTCCGGCGCATGGTCCGGTAAGGGACAAAACTTTTTCTGGAAACGGCTGTGAATTGCTTGCAATTCACAGCCGTTTCCGTTAGAATGAAAGGGCGAAACAAGGAGGGACTGCACATGAGACAGTTTGAGACAAAGGTACAGGAGCTGAAGCACAGCGTCCTCCGGGAGACCGCCCGCCTGGCCTGGGAGGAAAAGCTGACCACCGGCGTGCTGGATATTCCCGAGCAGATCATCCCCGGCCCCGAGCCCAGCACCCGCTGCTGTATCTATAAAGAGCGGGCCATCATTGGTTCGCGCACCAAGATGGCCATGGGCGGCGACCATAGTAACCCCAATATTGTAGAAGTGCTGAGCATCGCCTGCGACGAGTGCCCTGTCACTGAGATCTCCGTAGGCCCCGCCTGCCGGGGGTGTCTGGCCACCCGTTGCGTCCACGCCTGCCCCAAGGACGCCATCACCATTGTCAACCACAAGGCCACGGTAGACCACTCCAAGTGTATCGTCTGTGGCCGCTGCGTGGAGGCCTGCCCCTACGGCGCCATTGAAAAGCACCAGCGCCCCTGCGAAAAGGGCTGCCCCGCCGGAGCCATCTCCATGGGCGAGGACAAGAAGGCCTCCATCGACTTTGGCAAGTGCATCACCTGCGGCACCTGTACATACCAGTGCCCCTTCGGCGCCATCATGGATAAGTCCAACATCCTCAAGGTCATCGACATGCTCAAAGCGGGCAAGAAGTGGGGCTTTGTGAACTACGCCATCCTGGCCCCCGCCGTGGCCGGTCAGTTCGCCCCCGCCCAGCTGGGCCAGGTGGTGGCCGGGCTGAAGGAGCTGGGCTTCGACAAGGTCAGCGAGGTGGCCTACGGCGCCGACCTAGTGGCGGCCACCGAGAGCGAGGAGCTGCTGGAAAAGGGGATGCTGGCCTCCTCCTGCTGCCCCGCCTTTGTCAGCTACGTGGAGAAGAACTTCCCCGATCTGGCCGAGACTCTGGTGTCCAAGACTCCCTCCCCGATGGTCATGCTGGGCCGCCACATCAAAGAGACCGAGCCCGAGGCCAAGGTGGTCTTCATCGGCCCCTGCGTGGCCAAAAAGCGGGAGTTCAAGCTGGGTAAAACCATGGCCGCCATCGACTGCGTCATCACCTTTGAAGAGCTATCCGCCCTCTTTGACGCTCGGGACATCGACATCGAAAACCTGCCCTGCGAAGAGCTGGAGGACGCCTCGGGCTACGGCCGGGGCTTTGCCGCCAGCGGCGGCGTGGCCGGCGCGGTGGTCCAGGCGCTGAAGGAAAAGGGCTCCGATTTTGAGGTCAAGCCCGTCAAGTGCAGCGGCATTGCCGAGTGCAAGGCGGCGCTGTTGAAGGCCAAGGCCGGGGTGCTGGACGGCAACTTCATCGAGGGCATGGCCTGCGTGGGCGGCTGTATCCTGGGCCCGGCCAACCTGATCCGCGGCCCCAAGAACAAGGGTGAGTTGGACAAGCACATCAAGGAGGCCGCCAAGCCCACCGTCCATGACGAGGCCCCAAAGCCCGCTGCCAAAAAGAAGACCCCCGCCAAGGCGGGCGCAAAGTAACAAATCGCGAAGGAAAGGGACGGCCCGTGGGCCGTCCCTTTTTATGTCCTGTTCACTTTTGCCGCTCCAGTTCAACGGCGATGAATTGTTTGGCGATGCGGGGGGTGCGGCCGGGGTGGCGCAGCTCCCACTGCTCGGCTTTGTGGCGCAGCTTCTCCCGCTCCATCTGTAGGCCGTAGACCTTGGCCAGGTCCTCCACCATCTGCCAAAACTCCGTGGGCGTCAGGGCAAAGTAGGCCACGCGCACGCCGAAGCGGTCGGCCAGGGAGGTCTTCTCGGCGATGGTCTCGCCCCGGTCGATCTCATCCCCGCTGCGGTCGGAGAAGTTCTGCTTGACCAGGTTTCGGCGGTTGGAGGTGGCGTAGACCACCACATTGTCCGGCCGCTTTTCCAGCGAGCCCTCCAAGATGGTCTTCAGCTGGGAGTAGGCCTTGTCGTCGGCGTCAAAGGCCAGATCGTCGATGAACAAAATGAACTTTTGGGGCCGCTTGTCTAAGAGCCGCACCAGCGTTGGGATGTCCCGCAGCTGGCTCTTTTCCACCTCTATGATGCGGAGATTTTCCATCCCCGGTTGGGTCAAGAGGCTCTTCACCGTGGCCGACTTGCCCGTGCCCGACTCGCCGTAGAGCAGCACGTGGTTGACCCAGCCGCCCTCCAGGAGGGCCAGGGCGTTGTCCCGCACCTGCTGGCGCTGCTGGGCGTAGCCCCACAGTTCCCAGGGCTGGGGGCTATCCGGCTCCGCGATGCCCCAGAGCTGCCCCTCCGACCACCGAAGGGCCCGGTACCGGGCGAACAGGCCGCAGCCGCTGTCTCGGTAGCTCTGGGTCAGTTTGGCGAAGTCGAAGCCCAGCCCAGCGCTCCACCGGGGCAGGTGGGCCAGGGCGGCCTGGAAGTATTCGGGCAGCAGTCCCTGGAGCTGGGCCACCAGGGCGTCCGGGTCCAGTTCAGCAGCGGCCTGAAAGGCCTCCACGTCCCGGCGCGCCACATTTTCCAGCGCCGCATCCTGCCCAGAGCGCTCACACAGCAGGCCATAGGGGCTGTCCTGAAAGCGCATGGCGTCCCACAGCCAGTCTCCAAGGCCCATATAGCCCTCGGTCTTCAGCTGGAAGAAGAAGTCGGTGTACGCCGCCAGGGCCTTTTCCCCCTCCCCGGCCACCAGGGCGTCCAGCAGCGCGCAAAAGCGCACCGGAACGCTCTGGGCCAGCAGGTGCCGATACGCCGAGACCGCCAGCAGCCCGGAGCGGACCTTTTGGATGCTTTGGTTGCTCACGTTCAGTTTTTCAGCGTGTCCGCCCAGACCTGGATCTTGGCGATCTTGGCCTGGCAGGCGTCGATGCTCTCGCCCTGGGTGAGGATGTAGACCTTCACCTTGGGCTCGGTGCCCGAGGGGCGGACGATGACGCTGGTGCCGTCGGAGAGCTCATAGCGCAGCACGTTGGAGCCGGAGAGCTCCATCTTGGAGTCCTTGCCGCACTCCACGCAGTGGACGCTGCCGTCCTTGTAGTCCTTCTGCTCCTTGACGGCGATACCGCCGATCTCCACCGGGGGTTTGGAGCGCAGGTCGGCCATGAGCTGGGCCATCTTCTTGAGCCCGTCCAGGCCGGGCATGACCAGGTTCATGGTCTTCTCCTGGTAGACGCCGTACTTGTCGTAGAGCTCCATCAGCGCGTCGTAGAGGGTCATGCCCCGGTCATAGTACCAAGCGGCCATCTCCGTGGCCACCAGCGAGGCGGTGACCGCGTCCTTGTCCCGGACAAAGTCGCCCAGCATGTAGCCAAAGCTCTCTTCAAAGGAGAAGACCACGCTTCCTTCGCCGGTGGACTCCAGCTTGTCCTTCTTCTCGGCCAGGAACTTGAAGCCGGTGAAGGTGGAGTAGCTCTTCATGCCGTTGACTTCGGCGATCTTGTGGGTCATGTTGCTGGAGACGATGGTGGTCAGAGCCACGGCGTTTTTGGGTAGGGTGCCCATGCGCTTTTTCGCGCCGATGATGTAGTCCAGCATCAAAACGCCGGTCTGGTTGCCAGAGAGGACGATGAACTTGCCGTCCTTGCCCCGGACCATCAGACCGATGCGGTCGGCGTCGGGGTCGCTGCCCAGGATAAAGTCCGCGCCCTCCTTGTTAGCCAGCTCCACGGCCAGCGCGAAGCCCTCAGGGTTTTCCGGGTTAGGCGAGGCCACGGTGGGGAAGTCGCCGTCGATGACCATCTGCTCGGGCACGGGGATGCAGTGCTTGATGCCCAGACGCTTCAGGGCCTCGGGGATGAGCTTGTGGCCGGTGCCGTGGAAGGGGGTGTAGACCATCTTGAAGCGGTCGGCCACCTTGGCCACCACCGCCTTATCCGTGGCCTGCTCCATGACCTTGGCAAGGAACTTCTCGTCGGTCTCCTGGCCCATGATGGTGACAAGACCCGCCTTCACGGCCTCGCCAAAGTCCATGCGCTTGATGGAGGTAAAGAGGTCCAGCTCACCCATCTTCTTAGCGATGGCATCGGCGTGGTGGGGGGGCAGCTGGGCGCCGTCCTGCCAGTAGACCTTATAGCCGTTATACTCCTTGGGGTTGTGGCTGGCGGTGACGTTCACCCCGGCGATGCAGCCGTATTCCCGGATGGCGAAGGACACCTCCGGCGTGGGCCGCAGGGCGTCAAAGATGCGGCTGGGGATGCCGTTGCCCGCCATGACGGCGCAGACCTCCTCGGCAAACTCCCTGCCGTGGTTGCGGCAGTCGTGGCAGACGGCCACGCCCCGTTTCACCGCCTCGGGACCCTCGGCCAGAATGACCTCGGCAAAGGCCTGGGTGGCGTGGCGAATGACGTGGATGTTCATCTGATGAAGGCCCACGCACATGGTGCCCCGCAGTCCGGCGGTGCCGAAGTCCAGGGGGGCAAAAAAGCGGGACTCGATCTCATGGTCGTCGTTTCTGATCGCCTCCAGCTCGGCCTTTTCCTCGGCAGAGAGAGCGGGGGAGTGGAGCCACTGTTCATAAGTATCACGATAGGACATAGGAAATGACCTCCGTTCATAATATGGTAGGGTAATTCTACCATATAAACGGCGGCCATTCAAGAGGTTTTTGGATATTTTCAACGATTGATCAAGCGCGGCCCCGGCAGCTGCCGGGGCCGCGCCTTGGTGTTCAGCGCAGCTGGATATAGTCCTCCACGGGGCCGGTGGCCTCATAGAAGCGGCTGTAGGGCAGCGGGCCACCGCCCATGGGGGCCCATAATGGAAATGACATCACCGCGCCTCTGGCGGGAGGTCCTCCTCGTCCGGCCCGGCGGCGGGGGCGTCCAGTAGCTCCCGAGCCTGATCCAGATAGGAAACGGGGACATACAGTTCGATCCCAGCGGTGACGGCACGGCCCAGCATGAGGTTGAGGTATCCGCCCAGGCCCGGCCGCTTGGCGAGGTAGGGGATGCCGAAACTGGTAAGCATGGAGCAGAGAATGGACACGTCGCCGGGTACGTCTGAACCCGACAGGAGCAGTGTGCCCTTTTCCGGCTCGCCATCCGCTCCCACGGGCCAGTTTTGCAGCAGGTCATATTCCATATCGCCGCCTCCTATTTATGGTATGGGGAACCTCGGCTGATCTGAAAGCTCCGGTAGAGCTGCTCCAGCACCATGACCCGGGCCAGGTGATGGGGGAAGGTCATGGGGGACATGCTGAGCCGGTCGTGGGCCTCTCGTTTGAGGGCATCGTCCAGTCCATAGCTACCGCCGATGAGGAACACCAGCCCCTTGGCACTGCCGTCGGCCCATACGTCCTCCCGGAGCTTGGCGGCCAGCTCCTCGCTGGAGCGCATGCGCCCCTCTACGCACATGGCGATAACATAGGCGTTTGGCGGCAGCTTGACCCGGATGGCGGCGGCCTCCTTTTTCAAGGCGGCGTCAATGAGGGCGGGGGAGGGATCGGCAGGCAGCTTCTCCTCGGCAAGCTCGGTAATAGTCAGCTTACAAAAGGCCCCCAGCCGCTTTTGATACTCAGCGCAGGCGTCGGCGTAGAACCGCTCCTTCAGCTTGCCCACGCAGATGAGTTGAACGTTCATGTCACACCTCCACGCGCAGACCGTTAGAGAACACCGGGGCCACCTCGACGCGGGTATCGAACCCTGCCAGCGCCTGCTCTACCGCCTGACGGGCCAGGGCGGGGGAGTTGTTCTGCTGGGACAGGTGAGCCAGCACCACGGTGTGGGCCCCGTGCTGGGCGGCAAGGGCGCACAGCGCCGCGCCGTCCTCGTTGCACAGATGTCCCTCCGGCCCGGCCACCCGCCGCTGGAGCGGGTAGGGATAGGGCCCGTTATGTAGGCAGTCCAGGTCGTGGTTACACTCGACGACCGCCACCGCGCAGCCCTTGACCCCATCCTCCACGGCGCCGGTCACTACGCCCAGATCAGTGACGATACAGGCGCTCTTGCCGGTGGCCTCTGTGAAACGGTAGCCCACTGACCCCGGCGCGTCATGCCGGGTGGGGATGCCCAGCACCGTCAGCCCTGCCAGTTCAAAGGGCTTTCCGGCCTGGAGTGTGCGGGCGCGGTGGGCCATAGCGTAGCGGTAGCAGAGCTGCTGGTGGGCGGGGGCAGTGGCGTAGATGGGAAAATCCGTATGCTTGAGCAGGATCTCCAGCCCGGCAGTGTGGTCCCGATGGGGATGGGTGATGACCGCGGCGGTCAGGGCTTCCAGGCTCACATTCCAGTGGGCCAGACAGGCGGCCATGCGGCGGCAGGACAGCCCCGCGTCCACCAGGATGTGGGCGTCGCCCTGGGAGATCAAAGCGCAGTTGCCCGTAGAGCCGCTGGCAAAAATGGTGATGTACATGGCTTCCTCCTATGAAAAAAGCGGCGGCAAATGCCGCCGCTCAAACGCGATCTTGGCGGGTGGTCGCTCAGCCCGCGTTGGGTTGAGCGACCTCCTCGGGGTCGGGGGTGTCGATGACCTTGATCTCCGCGCCTACGCCGCTGAGCTTGCGGACGATGTCCTCATAGCCCCGCTCGATGTGGTAGACAGAGTCGATCTCCGTCACGCCATGGGCGGCAAGGCCCGCGATGACCATAGCGGCTCCGGCCCGCAGATCGCAGGCCCGGACCGGCGCGCCGGTAAGCTGGCCCACGCCCTCGATGACGGCCACCTTGCCGTCCACCTGGATGTGAGCGCCCATGCGGCGGAATTCGTCCACATAGCGGTAGCGGTTGTCCCAAACGCCCTCGGTGAGTACGCTGGTGCCCTCAGCCAGACAGAGACACGCGGCGATCTGGGGCTGCATATCCGTGGGAAAGCCGGGGTAAGGCATGGTCTTCACGTTGGCCTTGTGGAGTTGGCCGGTGCTGCGGACCAAAAGGGCGTCGTCTTCTTCAATGATGTCCACGCCCATCTCCTGGAGCTTGGCGGTGATGCACTCCAGGTGCTTGGGAATGACGTTGTTGATGCGCACCTCGCCTCCGGCAGCGGCCACGGCGGCCATATAAGTGCCCGCCTCGATCTGGTCGGGAATGATGGAGTAGGTCCCGCCGCTGAGGCGGTCCACGCCCCGGACCTTGATCACATCGGTGCCCGCGCCCCGGATGTCGGCCCCCATGGAGTTGAGGAAGTTGGCCAGATCCACGATGTGGGGCTCCTTGGCGGCGTTTTCAATGATAGTCATGCCGTCGGCCAGGGTGGCGGCCAGCATGATGTTCATGGTGGCGCCCACCGAGACGATGTCCAAGTAGACCTGGGCGCCCTTGAGGCGGCCGCCCTTGGCCTTGGCGCTGATATAGCCGCCCCGGACGTCTACCTCCGCTCCCATGGCGGAAAAGCCTTTGATATGCTGGTCGATGGGCCGACCACCCAGATCGCAGCCGCCGGGAGGGGGCACCTGGGCCGAGCCAAAGCGCGACAAAAGCGCCCCGATGAGATAATAGCTGGCACGGATCTTACGGGCCAGATTATCCGGGACGCTTTGATTGCGGATATGGGAACAGTCGATATCGACGGTGGTGCGGTTGACGGTGCGGACCTCCGCACCCAAGTCCTGCAAAATATTCAGGATCAGCGTCACATCGCTGATCTGGGGGATGTTTTCGATGCGGCAGACCCCATCCACCAAAAGGGCGGCGGGGAGGATGGCCACGGCGGCATTCTTCGCGCCGCTGATCTCAATTGTACCGGAAAGGGGACGCCCGCCGGTGATCACATATTTTGTCAATGTTATAACCCTCTATATCCAGGGCCTGTCATACCCTGGGGAAATCTACCCGCCGATCCGAAACGGCGCCCTTGAAGGAGGGCAGAGCGGCAGGTGAATGTAATGCGAAGCCATTTGTGTGGTAGCTTATATACCACATATAGTATACCACACATCTGAGGAAAAACAAGACAAAAATGAAATTTTTGAAAATTTTTTGCAAATCCCACAAAAAGAGGGAACCATTTTGAAAAATCTCCGTAATCGCCGTCTAGCCCCGGCTGACCACGCCGGTAAGGGCGTTGACAATATAGGGATTGGTGTCCGTTTCCAGCCGCAGTACCGGCGTCAGGCGCAGGACGCCGGTGGCGTCGGTGGACAATACATAGCCCTGGGCGGCGGAGCGGATGGCGGTGCAGGCGTCGCCGGAATCGATGATGCCCGAGCGAAAGCGCACCAGCAGCGTGGCCATAGACAAGCACTCGCCCTGGGAAGGGTCGGCCGCAGGCTGGCCCACAAGGCGGGAGCCGTGGATGGAGCGCGGCTGGCCGTCCTGATACCAGACCCGAAGGGCGCAGGAAAAGACGGGGCGGTCGCCGCAGCTCTGTACCAGGGTCAGCGCATCACCCTCGGCGGCGGTCTCCTGGCCGGTGAGGACACAGGGGAAGCCCAGCTGCCGGACCAGATCCTGGGCGTGGGCGGCCAGGTCCTGATCCTGGGGTACGGGATAAGCGCCTTCGGAGAAGGTGACGCCAATGCCGCCATCGGCCCGGACTTCGGCGGAGCCCAGGGGTCCGGTGTAGAGGGACACAAGGCCCCGCTGGGTCAGAGTGGTGCCCTGGCCCAGAAGGTCGGTGAACTGCTCCAGCTCCTCCTGGGCATCCCGGGTCAAGGTCATGGGCTGGGAGAAGTCATCATCGGGAATATCCGAAAGGTCCACCGAGATGCCCCGCTGCTCCAGCAACTCCACCGCGTCGGCCAGGGCCTGGCGGCGGTATTGATGGGTCTCGACGCGCTGGAAGATGGTCAGGCCCAGAAGCAGCGCGTTGGTGATGAGGAGGATGAGGAGGATGATGTTTTTCAGCTTTGCGCTTTCCATGCCCTCAGGCCTCCTTTTCCCGGACGGCCCAGAAGGGGGAGAGGGACTGGGCCGCGCCATTATCGTCGTAAAACAGCTCTAAGCTCTGCTCCACGGAACCGGGCAGGGCCGCGGCGGCCTGCTCCTGGGGCAAAAGCAGCACAGACTGCTCCTCCAGCACCGTGTAGTTCCGGGGCTTGAGAGTAAAGGCGGTAATGGCGCCGTTCTCTACGGTGAACTGGGCGCACCAATCCTCGCCGTGGATCAAAATGGCGGCGCCCCGGTAGGCGTAGCCATAGCGGACCACAGTGGCGCCGCCTTCGGTGCGGACCTGCCGCAGCGTCAGCCGAGCGCTACCGCCCAGCGCGCCCACAGTTTTCTCCGCCAGGGCCCGGGTAGCGTCCACCGGGTCCGTCGCCTCAAAGCGGATCTGGGAGTTATCGGACCGTCTGTATGTGAGCTGGCCTGCTATGCCGATGCGCAGGGTCTCGCCGCTGTCGGTGATGGCCCAGCCGCCGGTGATGTCGTAGAGGGGGTTGGTCTGGGGGTGGAAGGACAGAGTCTGCAAAAGCTGGCGCAGGGTCTCGCTGGGCTGGGCGTCAGTCCCCGGCGTCACCGGGTCCTGGACGGCCAACTGCGGGAGACTGGGCGTGCCGGGCAAAGTCAGCGTGTCGGAGCGGAGAGGACGGTAGCTGGCGTCCTCCATGGCAAAGCGGGCGCCGTTGGGGGAGCAGAGGTCAAAGAGGTCCTCCAGAGCGCCAGACAGGTCGGCGTTCAGTGCGCAGGCCCACAGGCCGTCGGATTGATCCCGGAAGTAGAGCACATCGGCGGTGACGCACAGCTGCTTGGCCTGAAAGCCGGCCAGCGCAGAGCGCTCCTGACCGGAGAGCCAGCGCGCCAGGGAGTCCAGCGGCATGGGGCCGGGATATTCGCAAAATACGCCCGGATCGGTAAGGGCCTTCAGCCAGCCTGAGCGGCTGGAGTGCAAGGGGGTGTCCGCCGCGCTGAGGGCCTCGGCCAGCAGGGCGGAGACCTGGGTATAGCCCTCCTGGTCCTCCTGGTGGTACAAAACGCCGTAGCGCCCCTCGTCCCAGGTGACGGCAAAGGCGGCAGGTCGAATGGTCAGGTCGGAGAAGGAGGTCGAGGGCACGGCGGCGTCAGGCTCCGTGGCGGCAAAAAGGGTCTGAGCCTGCCGGGAAAAGAGGACCCGGCTAGCCAGATAGACCGCCGAGCAGGTCAAAAGCAATATGAGAAGGCTCTTGGCGCCCTCCCACAATCGGCGGCGTTTTCCCCTCATGTCTCCGGCCCTCCTATGGGCAGCTCCAGCCGCAGGCGAAGGCCGGGACCGTCCTTATCCACTAAAGCCAGCGTACCGTGGTGACGGTCCACGATCTCCTTGGCGATGGAGAGGCCCAGACCCGTGCCGCCGGATTGGCGGGAGCGAGCCTTATCCACCCGGTAAAACCGCTCGAAGATGCGGTCACGGTCGGCCTCGGGGATGCCGATGCCATCGTCGTCCACCTCCAGCCAGACTGTGTTCTCACCCTTGCCCACCGTCATGGCGATGTGGCCGCCGTCGGGGGTGTATTTGATGGAGTTGGAGACGATGTTCATCATCACCTGGACGATGCGCTCCCGATCACCCACCACCTGGGGAAGACGGCGGGGAGACTGGAGGGTCAGGGTGTGGTGATGGCGCTCGGCGTCCAGACGGACCGCCTTACAGACGTGTTCGGTGGCCTCCAGAAAGGAGAAGGGGGCGAAGTTGAGCTCACCCCGGCCGGAGTCGAAGCGGGAGAGGGTCAAAAGGTCCTGAACGATGTGGGTCATGCGGTCGGTCTCGCTGAGAATGATCTTAAAGAAGCCCTGACGGGTGTTCTCCGGCAGGTCGTCTCCGCTGTCAGCCAGGGTCTCGGCGTAGGTGCGGATGTTGGTCAGAGGGGTACGCAGCTCATGGGAGACATTGGCCACGAACTCCCGCCGCAGTTCCTCGTTGCGGCGCTGCTCGGTGACGTTATGGAGTACTACCAGCACGCCCGAGTCCGGACTTTCCTTGTCAAAGGGGGCCAGGGTCAGTTCCAGATATTTCCCCTCGTCTTCCCAGGCGCCGGTGAGGTAGCCGGGCTGGCCGTCTACGGACAGAATGTCATAGAAGGGGGCCACGTCGGCAAAGAGGTCGTCGTAGCTGGTATCCTGGCCAATGGTCCGGCCCAGCAGTTCAGAGGCAGCGGGGTTGGTGTGGATGACCTTGCCCCGGTGGGAGAAGGCCACCACGCCGTCGGTCATGTGCAAAAACAGGGTGTCCAGCTTGTGGCGCTCGTTTTCTACCTGGGCAATGGTGGTGCGCAGCTGCTTGGCCATGGTGTTGAAGTTGGAGGTGAGCACGCCGATCTCGTCCTTGCCACCCACCTCGATCTTTTTGGAGAAGTCGCCCGCGGCCACCTGTCGAACGCCGTCGGTGAGACGCTCGATGGGGGTGATCATAGTCTTGGAAAGCAAAAACGATAGCAGCACCGAGATGGCAAGGCCAAAGACCAGAGCTTCCAGGATCAGCGTAAAAAGCTGGTCGCTGAGGCGCTGGGAGGTCTGGCGGTTATCCAGAATATAGATGATATATCGTCCCTCGCCCCGGGTGATGGGGATGGCCACGTCCATATAGTCGGCGGTGGGGTCGCTGGCATAGCCCTCCGAGCCCAAAAGGGCGGTGGAGAGGTTGGGGGTGACGGTGAGCTGGGATTGGCTATCGTCGGAGGTGGCCAGGCACGCACCGGTCTCGCCGTCCAGGATGTAGTAGTTCCTGGTGCGGCTGTCCACCCCTAAGGGACCCACATAGGAGCGTAAAATGGCCTGGATCTTCTCCGGCGCGTCGGTCTCGCCGGGCTCGGTGGCGGTCACGTCCCGGACGAATTGCTCATCGGTGAGGACGGTGGACATCTTGGAGTAGAAATCGTCCAGATAGAAGGCGGTGACCGAGTTCATCAAAAAAGCGCCCACTACCGTCATCAGCGCTACGATGAGCAGCACCATGATCAGCACCATTTTCATATGCAACGAGCGAAGCAAGACCTCACCGCCTTTCGTGTTATCCCAGAGCGGGCCTATAGCAGGCTCAATCGGTATGCTGGGAGTTAAAGTAGTAGCCCACGCCCCGGCGGGTCATGACGAACCGGGGCTCGCCGGGGTCGTCCTCCAGCTTCTCCCGCAGCCGCCGCACGGCCACGTCCACGCCCCGGACATCGCCCACATAGCCCTCGTAGTTCCAAACGTGCTCCATCAGCGCCTCCCGGGAGAAGACCTTGTCAGGGTTGGCGCAGAGGAAGGAGATCAGCTCAAATTCCCGCTGGGAGAGGTCCACCAGCACGTCGTCCTTATAGCAAGCGGCGTTCTCGCTGTCCAGCCGGATGCGGCCCAGGCGAAGGCCCTGGCGGTCGTCGACAGCGGCCCGGGGGACCATGTCGCCCCGGCGGATGTTGCTCTTGACCCGGGCCATCAGCTCCCGGACGGAGAAGGGCTTGGTGATATAGTCGTCCGCACCCAGCTCCAATCCCCGGACCTTGTCGGATTCCTCCTCCCGGGCGGTGAGCATCAAAATAGGCACGGTATCCCCGTCGTCCCGCAGCGTCTTGCAAACGTCAAAGCCGTTCATCTTGGGTAGCATCAGATCCAGCAAAATGAGGTCGGGCTTCTCGCTCCGGGCCAGGTCCAGCCCGGCCTGTCCATCATAGGCCGAGAGGACCCGGTAGCCCTCCCGCTGGAGGTTAAAGGCCAGGATGTCTACGATGTTGGCCTCGTCCTCTACCACTAAAACGGTTTTCTCCATCCCGGGAAACCTCCTTTTCTATTTGCTCGCTTCCGTCTCCAAAAAACGCTTGACCTTCAAGATAAGCGCGATGGTCTTGCCGTCTCGCAGGGTGCCGTCCATCACCTGGTCCAGAAGATCGTCCAGACGGAGACGCTCGCACTCTAAAAATTCGCCCTCGTCGGGGTGGGCCGCGCCGGGGCGCAGGTCCCGGGCAAAGTAGAGGTGCAGCCGCTCGTCGGTGTAGCCGGGGGTGGGGTAGAATAGACCCATGTCGTGCCATTCACCGGCGGTGAAGCCCGTCTCCTCGCTGAGCTCCCGCTGGATGGCGGCAAAGGGGTCCTCCCCGGGCTCCAGCTTGCCCGCGGGCAGCTCGGTGATCACCTCGCCGTAGGGGTAGCGGAACTGCCGCACGACGCTGACAGTGCCGTCGCTGTGGAGCGGCAGCACGCACACGCCGCCGGGGTGCCGGACTACCTCCCGCACTGAGCGCCTACCGCCGGGCAGCTCGATCTGGTCCACCTCCAGCCGCAGCAGCCGCCCTTGAAAGGCACATTGACTCTCCAGGGTCTTTTCCGCCAGTTCCATGCTGTTACCCCCCTAATAAATAGCCGTACAGCCCAAAGCTGTACGGCTATTATATCACGATTCCTTTCAATTGAAAAGGGCTTTCATTCCATGCCGTACCATTCCAGCACAGACTGGACCATGCCCTCTACGATCTTGGCCTGATAATCCGCGCTGGCCAACTTGGCGTCCTCGTCGGCGTTGGTCATAAAGCCCATCTCGATGAGGACGCTGGGCACCTCGGAGAAGTTGAAGCCGGTCAGGTCGGTACGCTTGACCGTGCCCCGGTTATAGGCGCCGGTCTGGGCGGCCACGGCGTCTACCATCAGCTGGCCCAGACGGACGCTCTCGTCCTGGATCGAGGGCGTGCCCAGCAGATCGCCGGAGGGGACCAGGACGCAAACGCCGTGGATAGAGCGGTCGGTAGAGCCGTCGCAGTGGATGCGGATGGCCACGTCCGCTCCCGCTTTGTTGGCGATCTCACAGCGCTCGATGCCGCTGATGGTCATCTTGCTCTCAGTGCGGGTCATGACCACCGTGGCCCCCAGCTCCTCCAGCCGGTCCCGCAGGGCCAGGCCCACGGCCAGATTCACCTTTTCCTCCGTAGCGTGCTTGCCCTGGGTGCCGGTGGAGTAGAGGCCCTTCTTCTGATTGGAAAGGGGAGAGACGAGCTCGGTATAGCCCTTGCCGGTCAGGGGCGTGACGCAGTGGCCCGGGTCTATACAGATGAGCTTGCCTGAAAGGGACAGACCCTCCACCGCCTCGCCCCGGAAGGGCAGGGTCACTTCCACCGGCTCGCCGGTGTCCTTGCCGATGAGGACGGTAACAGGCTCAGGGGTAGGGGTGGGCTCCGGCGTCGGTTCCGGCGTGGGCTCCGGGGTAGGCGCGGGGATGGGAGTGGCCGTCTCCGCGGGGATAGGCGAAGGACTGGGCGGGACCTCCTCCTTGCCGCCAAACAGTCCACAGCCGGATAAAAACAGGCATAGAGCGGCGCCCATCACTGCAAACTGCCTTACCATCCCATCCGCTCCTCGTAGGCCTTGATGGTGTCCACATTGGCCCGTTCATATTGGTTCATGTCCTGGGTGCCAAAGGTGTTGACGTTCACATTGGGGTTTTCGAAGTACCAGTTCTTGGTGCTGAAATAGTTCCGGAACTTCTCCATGGTGAAGGAATAGCCGTGGCGGGCGTAGATCTCGTTGCGGATGAGCTTGACCTCCTCTTCGCTAAAGGGGTAGAGGTCAGACTCGGTGATGTACTGGCTGTCGGTGGGCAGGATGTAGCCATCGGGGTCGGTAAAGGGATCGGTGACTTGGGGCGCGGCGTCGATGACCCAGGAGCGGTCGCCGTCGGTGGTGAAGAGGCTGGAGACGCCCGACTCAGAGACGGTGACGCTGTCGCCGGAGGGGGAGTAGAAAAACTCGATGAGACGCCCGCCGTAGTTGATGGTGAACCGGTTGGAGCTGGGCAGGGGGATCAGGGTGGACACGTCCAGGCTGCTGTAGTAGGTCTTGTAGATGGAGAGCTGGTCGTCGGTGGTGGCAAGCTCCAATGTGGAGCCGGTCTCCTGGGCGCAGTAGTAGACGCCGTTCATGTCGCTGGCGTCAAAGCTGCCTGCGGGTAGGGCGTCGGGCGCGTCGATGGCGTCCGTGACGGCGGGATCGTCGGATGCTTCAGGGGCCGCGTTGTCTTTGTCGCCCAGCAGCAGGAATACCACCAGCACGATCGCCGCTACCGCCAGCACTGCCACTGCCACGATCAGGGCGATCACGCCGCCGCTGATCTTCTTCTTGCCCGCCGTCGGAGCCGTCGGTGCCGGCGTATAAGCGGGCGTGGGCGCGGGGACGGGAGTAGGTATGGGAGCAGGCGCGGGCGCGGAGGCAGGCGCCGGAGTCTGGTCCAAGGCCGCGCCGCACTCGGTGCAGAATTTAGAACCGTCCTTCAGCTCCTTGCCGCATTTGGTACAGAACATAAAATTCCTCCTCTTATCTCGTCTCGCGAAAAACCATCAACCCGGAGGCCAGGTCACCGCAGCGTTCAGAAAACTTGCCGGTGGCAAGTTTTTAGCGTAGGCCCCGGCGGCTGTGCCGACGGGGTGGCGGTGGCAGGACCATACTCAGCCCGGAGGCCAGGTCATGTCTCTCCCGCTCAAAACGTGGAAATGCAGATGTAGCACGCTCTGCCCGGCCTGGGCGCCGATGTTGCTCACCACCCGGTAGCTGGCAAGGCCCAGGTCCTTGGCCACCTTGGCGATGACGGTGAAAATGTGGCCCACGGTGGCGGCGTTACTTTCGTCCACCTGGCTTACCGACTGAATGTGCGTTTTGGGAATGACCAAAAAGTGGGTGGGCGCCTGGGGATCGATGTCGTAAAAGGCGTAGCACAGCTCGTCCTCATAGACCTTCTTGCTGGGGATCTCCCCCGCGGCGATCTTGCAAAACAGACAATCAGACATGCCAATGACCTCCTTTTGGATAGAGACAGTATAACACAGCTTGCCCCATTTGGAAAGGGCCAGAAGTGCGGTAGGGGAAATTTCTCGAAAAAATGTAAAGTGCACTTGACATTTTGGTCGGGGTGTGCTATGCTCACAGATGTAAAGCGCACTTTACATATTTGGGGAGGTGACCCTGTGGACAACCGCATTGCCCAGCTCCGCCGGCAGCGGGGCGTTTCCCAAGCGGAGCTGGCCCAGGCGGTGGAGGTGACGAGGCAGACCATTATCTCGCTGGAGAGTGGCCGCTATAACGCCTCCCTGGTCCTGGCCCACAAGCTGGCCCGGTATTTTGAAACGACCATTGAGGACATTTTTATTTTTGAGGAGGAGTGACTATGGCGCTCATAAAAATGATTGGCGGAAGGGACTATGTTCAGCGGTTGAAAAACCAACTGCTGGCAGCCGTTGGCCTGCTTGTGGTAGGCGTGGTGGGCATCGTGTGCTACTTTACCCTGGTGCCGGACAGCGGGCTCTCCGAATTTGCCCAGGGCTTTTACATCGGCGGCGCGGCGGGCGTTACAGCGGGGGCGGCCATCACCCTGGCCCGCTGCGTGTACCTGCTGAAAAACCAGGAGGCCCGGCAGAGGGCCAAGGTGAAGGATACCGACGAGCGCTCCCAGACCATTATCCACAAGAGCTTTGCCATCGCCGGCGGCGTGACCTTTTTCACCAGCGCGGCGGCGCTTTTCGTGGTGCTGCCCTTCAGTCAGGCGACCTTCTGGGGCGTACTGGGGACCATGGCCTTGTTTGGCGTCACCTTCGCCGTGTCCAACCTGATCCTGGAGCGGCGGATGTAAGGGCGCGACGACCCTTGCCCGTCATCATACCCGCAACAAAAAAGCGTCTGGTCAAACGACCAGACGCTTTTTGTTTACTGATTGGGCACCACGGCGAAGAACTCCAATAGGCCGTCGGTGTCGTTGATAAGACTGTGGGCATGGCCCTTGGGGCAGTAATGGCAGTCGCCCGGCTTCAGTGGTTCCTCGCCGTCGTCATAGCGCACCTTGCCCGTGCCCGAGAGGATATAGATGATCTCGCTGCTGGTGGCGTGGGTGTGGTAGCCGATGGAGGAGTGGGGCTCCAGCACGCCGCGCATGATCTTGCCCAGTTCGTCTACCCGCATTTTGGCCCGCAGGGTCCCCTCGCCGTCCAGAAAGCGGGGGAGGACAGTTTCCTCCATGGCGTGGAAATCTAACAACATAAAGACGCTCCTTTCAATCGGGCTTGAATTGATTGGCGACCGGATCGTAGGTGAAGCCCACCTCGGCCAAAGCGCCCACCAGCGCGCCTTGCTCAGCGTCCAACGCGTCACAGAGACTGTCCAGATCGGGACACTGGTCTCTCAGCTTGGTGTTGACCAAGCTGAGCAGGATATAAGGGTCTTGGGGAAGCACGATCAGACCTTCTTCCTTAGCCCAGCTTCATGGACACAAAGTTGTCCACCATGGCCAGGGCGTTGTCGACCATAAGAGGATCTTTTCCGCCGCCCATGGCGGACTGGGGCTTGCCACCGCCCGAGCCGCCGGCAATGGCGGAGACCTGCTTGACCACGTCACCGGCCTTGACGCCCAGCTTCACGGCCTCATCGCCGCAGACGGCCAGGAAGGTGATCTTGCCGTCGTTGACGCAGGCCAGCACGGCGCAGAGCTTGGGGTCCTTATCCCGGAGCATATCGCCCATCTGGCGGAGCTTGGCGCCGTCGGCGTCGGGTACGGTGGCGGTGAGGACCTTCAGGCCCTTGACCTCATGGGCAGAGAAGAGGATGCGCTCGGCCTCTCCGGCGGCGGCCTGGGATTTATACTTGTCGATGGTGTGGCGCAGTTCCTTGAGCTCCTCGGTCACTTGCAGGGCCTTCTCCCGCAGCTCGGCGGGCTTGGCTTTCAGCGTGGCGGCGGCCTCAAAAATGAGCTGCTGGTTTTGGTTCATGACCTCCAGGGAGACAAGGCCGGTGGTGGCCTCGATACGGCGCACGCCGCTGGCCACGGAGAACTCCGACTCGATGCGGAACAGGCCGACCTTGGCGGTGTTGTCCAGATGGGTGCCGCCGCAGAACTCCACGGAGAAGGCGGCCTTGTCGCCGGCGGCCTGGCCCATGGACACCACCCGCACCGTGTCGCCGTATTTCTCGCCGAAGAGGGCAATGGCGCCCTTCTCCTTAGCCTTTTCAATGGGCAGTACCTCGGTCTCCACCGGATAGCCCGCCAGGATCGCGCCATTGACCACCGTGACCACGTCGGCCAGCTCCTCGGGAGTCATGGCGGAGAAGTGGGTAAAGTCGAAGCGGAGACGGTCGGGCTCCACCAGAGAGCCGGCCTGATGCACATGGTCGCCCAGCACCATCCGCAGGGCCGCGTCCAGCAGGTGGGTGGCGGAGTGGGCGCGCATGATGGCCTGGCGGCGGCTGTCGTCAATGGAGGCGGTGACTGTGTCGCCCAGCTTCAGCGGGCCCTCGGTCATCGTGCCGTAGTGCATATACTTGCCGCCCTTATTCTTCTGCACATCGTGGACCAGGAAGACGTGGCCGCCGTCCAGAGCGATGGAGCCGTGGTCGGCCACCTGGCCGCCCATCTCGGCATAGAAGGGAGTCTTGTCCAGCACGATGATGCCCTCCACACCGGGCATCAGCTCCTCGCACAGCTCGTTTTCCACCACCATGGCCACGATCTTGGCGTCCGCCACGGTGGTCTGGGCGTAGCCCACAAACTCCGTCTCCGGGACCTCCTTGCCAAATTCCACGCCGGCCCAGCCCAGATCGCCCAGAGCCTCCCGGGCTTTACGGGCCCGAATCTTCTGTTCCTCCATCAGGGACTGGAAGCCGTCCTCGTCCACGCTCATGCCCGCGTCCTGGGCCATCTCGATGGTCAGGTCGATGGGGAAGCCGTAGGTGTCGTAGAGCTTGAAGGCGTCGGCGCCGGAGAAGACGCTCTCGCTTTTGCCCTTGTGCTCGGTGAGCATATCGTTGAAGATCTTCAGCCCGCCGTCCAGGGTCCGGGCAAAGTTCTCCTCCTCGGTGCGGATGACTTTGACGATATAATCCCGCCGCTCCCGCAGCTCGGGGTAGTGGCCCTCGTTCTCGCCGATGACGGTGTCGCACACCTCGAAGAGGAAGGGCTTGTCCACCCCCAGCAGCTTGCCGTGGCGGGCGGCCCGGCGCAGCAGACGGCGCAGCACGTAGCCCCGGCCCTCGTTGGAGGGCAAAACGCCGTCGCAGATCATAAAGGTGGCGCTGCGGATGTGATCGGTGATGACCCGCAAAGAGACGTCCTTGGCGGCGGTCTCGCCGTAGTGGGCGCCGGTGATCTCGCTGACCTTGTGGGTGATGTTCATGACGGTGTCCACATCAAACAGACTGTCCACGTCCTGGCACACCACCGCCAGCCGCTCCAGACCCATGCCTGTGTCGATATTTTTCTGCTTGAGCTCAGTGTAGTGGTCGTTGCCGTCGTTGTCAAACTGGCTGAACACCACGTTCCAGACCTCGATATAGCGGTCGCACTCGCAGCCCACGGTGCAGCCGGGTTTGCCGCAGCCGTACTTCTCGCCCCGGTCGTAGTAGATCTCCGAGCAGGGGCCGCAGGGGCCGGAGCCGTGCTCCCAGAAGTTGTCCGCCTTGCCGAACTTGAAGATGCGCTCGGCGGGGATGCCGATCTCCTCATGCCAGATGCGGAAAGCCTCGTCGTCGGCGGGGGTGGTCTCGTTGCCCTCAAAGACGGAGGGGTAGAGCCGGTCCGGGTCCAGGCCCACCCACTCGGGACTGGTCAAAAACTCCCAGGCCCAGTGGATGGCTTCTTTTTTGAAATAGTCGCCAAAGGAGAAGTTGCCCAGCATCTCAAAATAGGTGCCGTGGCGGGCGGTGTG
>CAJKDY010000018.1 GCA_905198835.1 uncultured Eubacteriales bacterium
AAGGAATGTGGCCAGGAGTTCGTGTTCACCGCCGGTGAGCAGGAGTTCTATGCCGAGCGCGGCTTCCAGAACGAGCCCCAGCGCTGCAAGGCTTGCCGCGACGCGCGCAAGGCCGCTGCCCGTGGCCCCCGTGAGTACTTCACCGCTACCTGCGCCGCCTGCGGCGGCGAGGCTCGGGTCCCCTTCGAGCCCAAGACCGACCGCCCCGTGTACTGCTCCGAGTGCTTCGCCAAGATGCGCGAGCAGCAGGACGGCGCCGCTCCTGTTGAGGAGTAAAAAAGTCGAAAAAAGGGCCCCGATGGCTTAACGCCATCGGGGTCCTTTTTTCGAGGGGGTGCAGCCCGCCGCGCGCACTCGCTTCGTACCCGCAAGGGGCACGCCGCATCCGTAAGGCTCCTTCGTCGCCAACGGCTGCGCAGCTTCGCACACTTGCGGGCTGAGAGGTATTTTTTCCGACGCGCATGTCGCCGGAAAAAATGATCATGCTGTTTCGCCGCCTGCGGGCGGCGAACTCTGCGAGGCTCAGCTGAGGAACCGCTGGAGGATGATAGCCACCTGGGCGCGGGTGGCCGGGCGCTGGGGATTGAGCTTGCGGTCTTCATCGCCAATGAGAACCTTTTCATCTACAGCCCAGTTGGTGCCCTCGGCGGCCCAGGAGGAGACGCTGTTGCCGTCGGGCATACCGGCCAGGTGGAAGCCGTGGGCGGCGGTGGCGTCATAGCGGAGCTGGGCATAGCGGTAGAGCATGGTGGCCAACTCCTCCAGGGAGATGGGGTTGGCGTAGTTGAGGCCGTCGCTGATGTGGTTGGTGACGGCCCAGCGGCGGCCCTTCAGGTCCCAGGTCTCGCCGTACAGATAGGGCGTGGTGTCCTCGCCGTCCAGACGGGCCAGCACGGTCATGACCATGGCCCGGGTCATGGGCGCGTCGGGGGCGAAGCGCCCGCCGCCTACGCCGTTGAAGAGATCCCGCTCTACAGCGAAGCGCACCGCCTCTTCATACCAGCTGCCCGGCGCCACGTCGGTAAATACAGTGGACTGAGCGCCGGGGTCAGGAACGCTCTGATCGGGGCCGGAGCTCTCCGGATCGAAAAAGTCCACCTGATAGGTCAAGGGCACGTCACCACCGTTTTGGTCCTTGAGACCTTGAATGGTGACGGTGTAAGTCCCGGCGTAGGACCCGCCCTCCATATCCGGGCGGAAGATGATGGCATTGGAAACGCCGTAGTTACCTGTGTTCAGGCCAAAGTACGCGCCAGTGTCGGAGGGAGCGTACACACCGGTGTGGTCAAAGCTCCAGCTTCGGCCGCCCCCGGAGAGGGTGACGGTCAGGGCCTCGTAGTCGGGCACGGCGTATTTGTCCGGGTTCACCGTCACGCTCCAGGCCTGGTCGCCGGCAAAGAGACTGGCGGGGAAGTTACCCGAGGCGGGCCAGGCGATAAAGTCGTAGTCCTGGGCGGGGGCGGAGCGGTCAAAGGCCCAAAGCGTGGCAAAGTGATAGGGGGTAGCGCCATAGGTGTAGCGGCTGGGGGCAAAGCCCAGACCGGTCTTGGCCATGGTGGGATTGAGCATCCACCGGCGGTGGCCCAGCATGGGGACGTTGGCGGCGTCGGAGTCGTCAAAAAAGGCTTCCACCGCCTGGGGCAGCGTGGCCCCGGAGCCCTGGTAGATGTTGCAGCGGGAGGTGGCGCTGTGGGCCCAGCCGTAGAACTCGTCGTCCATGTCGGCGGGCTGGTCGGGGTGGTGGGAGAGCTGGCCTGTGGCCGCCAACAGCACCGCGCCATACTGGCTCTGGCGATCGAGCTCGCTATCCAGGCTCACGCTGCCCAGGCCCGCCAGCCGCCGCAGGGCGTTGAAGCGGCCGAGAGCGGTATTCAACGCCGCGTCGCTGACCTGACCTAGGGCGTAAGGCGCCTGGGTGGAGGGGTCCTGGGCCATATTGGAGCCGGCAAAGCCCAGAGGAGCGTCCCGCAAAAGCTGGGTGATCTCAGTCTGGGACAGCTTGGGAAGGCTCGTCAGGCCGCTGTCCGCCGCCAGGGCGGGGCAGAGGAGAAGACACAGACAGGCCAGCCCAGCCAGCAGATACTTTTTCACAGGGATCATCCTTTCAAAAAAGCGCCCCGAAATGGGGCGCTTTTTGTGGCAGTGAAGTTCGCGTGAGGCGAGCTTTGCCCGCCCGAGCATTATTAGGGACCCACCGAGAGGTGGGACGCGCCAGTAGGCGCGTAAATTCGGAGCGAAGCGGAGAATTTGCGCAGGGCGAGCTTTGCCCGCCCGAGCATTATTATTGCGAGATCGTATAGTTGGGTGCTTCCTTGGTGATGTTCACGTCGTGAGGGTGGCTCTCCTTGAGGCCGGCGGCGGTGATCTGGATGAAGCGGGCCTTCTGGCGCAACTCGTCGATGGTGCCGCAGCCGCAGTAGCCCATACCGGCCCGGAGACCGCCCATGAGCTGGAAGATGGTGTCGGACACGGTGCCCTTGTAGGGGACCCGGCCCTCCACGCCCTCGGGGACCAGCTTCTTGTTGCCCTGCTGGAAGTAGCGGTCCTTGGAGCCCTGAGCCATAGCGCCCAAAGAGCCCATGCCGCGGTAGACCTTGAACTGACGGCCCTGGAAGACCTCGGTATCGCCGGGGGATTCCTCGCAGCCGGCCAGCAGGGAGCCCAGCATCACCACGTTGCCGCCGGCGGCGATGGCCTTGGCCAGGTCGCCGGAGAACTTGATGCCGCCGTCGGCGATGATGGGCACGTCGTACTCGGCGGCCACCTGGGCGGCGTCATAGATGGCGGTGACCTGGGGCACGCCGATGCCGGCCACCACGCGGGTGGTGCAGATGGAGCCGGGACCGATGCCGATCTTCACGCAGTCAGCGCCCGCTTCGATGAGGGCGCGGGTGCCCTCGGCAGTGGCCACGTTTCCGGCGATGAGCTGCACGTCGGGATAGAGGGCCTTAATGCGGCGGACGCACTCAATGATATTGTGGCTGTGGCCGTGGGCGGAGTCCAGGCACAAAACGTCCGCTCCGGCGTCCACCAGGGCCTTCACTCGGTCCAGCACATCGGCGGTGACGCCGATGGCGGCGCCCACCATCAGCCGGCCCTTGGCGTCCCGGGCGGAGTTGGGGTAGACCTGGGCCTTTTCGATGTCCTTGATGGTGATCAGGCCCTTGAGGTGCATCTCGCTATCCACGATGGGCAGCTTTTCGATCTTGTGGGCGCGCAGGATCTCCCGGGCCTCTTCCAGGGTGGTGCCCTCGGGAGCGGTGACTAGGTTATCCCGGGTCATGACGTTGTCGATGAGCTGGGTCATGTCGGATTCAAACTTCATGTCCCGGTTGGTAATGATACCGATGAGCTTGCCGTTGTCGCAGATGGGCACGCCGGAGATGCGGTATTTGGCCATCAGCTCGTCGGCCTCGGCCAGGGTGTGGCCGGGAGCCAGCCAGAAGGGGTTGGTGATGACGCCGTTCTCGCTACGCTTGACCATATCCACCTGCTCGGCCTGAGCGCCAATGGACATATTCTTATGAATGATGCCGATGCCGCCCTCCCGGGCCACGGCAATGGCCATGCGGGACTCGGTGACGGTGTCCATAGCGGCGCTCATCAGCGGGATGTTCAGGGTGATCTTCTTGGTCAAACGGGTCCTCAGATCGATGTCGGCGGGAAGGACGCTGCTCTCGGCGGGGATGAGCAGAACGTCGTCAAAGGTCAGGCCCTGCTTGCCGAATTTATCAGCCATAATAGATCGCTCCTTTATTGTAAAATTTTTTCTATTCTACTGTGGCGCGGAGGAAAAGTCAAGGAAAACTTTCGCCTGTGACGGCGTAGCCGTGGAAGCGGTGAACGCCGCCTGGGTCCCGGCCCAGCACATGGCGCTGTCCGTCCGTCTCGCCCACCAGCAGTTCCAGGGTCTCACCGGCCTTGCACTCTTGGAGGTAGGAGATGTAAAACTCCTTGACGAAGGTGCCCGGTGGGGCTTTGTGCAGCTCCAGCGCGTCACAGAGAAAGTCGGCGTAGCGGGTGTTGTTGACGTGACCGTTGCCGTCTGTCTCGCTGTAATAGAGCAAACGCTTGCCCGCCGGCGTGAGGGCGGCAGGCAGCTTGGCCTTGGGAAGCTTGGTGGCGCGAATGAGCGCGCCGCCGTCGGTGCCCGCGAACTCTGGAAAGTGGTCGGGCCGGGTCATGGCGTGGGTCTGGAGGTCCACCAGCACCCAGATGGAGAGGGCTTGGCCTATGCTTTGGCCGTCCACGCTCAGCTCGAAGTCCCGGTACATCAGGGGCTTTTCCCCGCCCCGGTGCCAGGTCTGAATGGTGAGGACGTCGCCCCAACGAAGGGGCCTTGTCAGGGTAAAGGCGGTGCGGACCACCATCCAGCAGTGGCCATGCTTTTGGATCATCTCGGGATTGGTAGCGCCATATTGTCCCGCGGCCAGACCTGCCGCGTCCTGCAGGTAGCCCAGCAGAGCCGAGGCCTTGCAATGGTCAAAGCAGTCCAGGTCCATGGTGCTGATCTCATAGGCCTTTTCAAAATACAAGAGGAACCCTTCTTATCCCTGTGAAGTAGTAAGACCATTATAACGCAATTTCCCGAAAAAGGGAAGAGGAAGCGTAACAAAAAAGAGACGGTTCAAACCGTCTCTTTTGTCAGTCATTGAGCAACCCCGGTCTCAATGTAGGTGCCCCGCTCCGCGCTCCAGTCCACGTGGAAGCCCAGGGCGTCGCCCAGGTCACGGAGCTTATAGTAAATGTGGCTGTTTCCGTTGTAGTCGGTGACGGCGATGGAGTCCAGATCTCGGAGCTGACCATCGACGCGGGTATCGGGTCCCGCTGTGACCGGGACGATGGGTGGGAAGTTTTCCCAGGAGCCGCAACCGTCATAGGGATAGGCTACCTGGGGGAAGAGCAGGACCTCGGGGCCAATGCCCACATCAAACTGACCGGCGGTGGATTTCAAAGCGGCGGCCAGGTCGGTGATGTTGACGTAGCAGGTCTCGTTGGCGGCGTCGTCCACCACCACATAGGTCTGGAAGGCGACCTTGGCGCCGTTGATGTCGATGTCCTGAGAGGACATCCAGGCCACAGAAGCCTTCGGGGTCTGAATGTCCTCCAAGGCCTCTTCAACAGGCATGGTGCCCGCGCCGCTGGAGAGACCGCCGGATATGTACCAAAGCTGGGTGATGCGGCCCAGGACCGTGTCCTGGTCGCCGCCCTTGATGGAGCTTTGCACCAGAGGCGCCCGGCCCGCGAAGTAGTAGGGGGCGGGATCGCAGCAGTAGAAGGTGCCGGTCTCGGCGTCATAGTCGGTCAAAAGCACCGCATGGGGCTGGCCGGAGGCGTAGGCCACGATGCCCTCGGGATGGGCCGCCAACAGCTCGATCAGGGCGGCTCGCTTGCTCTCCAGAGAGCTGCCGGCCCAACCGCTGGCCTTGCGCATGACGGACACGCTCAGACCGTGATAGGAGAAGTTCCAGGCCAGACCGCCGGTCCAGGCCGCACGGCGGACGGAGCTTTCGGTGATGTCGGCCCAGTCGGCGTCGCCGTCCAAAATGGCCCGGCGGCGGAGCATCATGGTGGCCGAGGCCAGGGTGCAGGTGGAGCGGGTCTGCTGGGTGAGGAAAACGCTGGGGTCGTCCACGCTGACAGCGGCCGCCGTCACAGGCAACAGCCCGGCGAACAGGACCAGGACCAGCGCGAGGGCCAGTAACCGTTTTTTCATTCCCGCTTCTCCTTTGTAACAAATTTGTTTCCGATTTGTAACCGGAAAATTCGACATTTATTCTACCATGACTTGCCGAGAATTGCAAGAGGGAATTTCCATTTTGCGCATATTTTTTATCGGAGTGGACAGCCTAAGGCCAAAGAAAAAGGAGTTGAGCCCATGGCAAAACGTCTTGGCCGCCAGACAGTGGCCTTGGAAAGCCCGGTCCACATCGTCGCCCACGCCGCCGTCGGCGGTAAAAAAGAGGCGGAAGGCCCGCTGAAGCGGTACTTCGACCATCTGAGCCAGGATGATACCTTTGGCGAAAAGAGCTGGGAAAAGGCGGAGTGCCAGATGCAGAAGCTGGCGCTGCAGATCGCGCTGGAAAAGTGGGAGAAGGACGCCCAGTGCCTGGACTACCTGCTGGCGGGGGACCTTTTGAACCAGTGCATCAGCTCCTCCTTCGCCGCCCGGGAGACCCAGGTGCCCTTTTGGGGTCTCTACGGCGCTTGCTCTACCATGGGCGAGTCCATTGCCCTGGCCGCTTTGCTCATCGACTCCGGCGCGGCCCGGACGGCGGCGGCGGTGACCTCGTCCCACTTCTGCACCGCCGAGCGGCAATACCGCACCCCCCTGGCCTATGGAGGCCAGCGCACCCCCACCGCCCAGTGGACGGCCACCGCTTCTGGCTGCGCCATTCTGGCCAAGGAGGGCCGGGGGCCGAAAATTACCCATGTGACCACCGGCAAGATCGTAGATAAGGGCATCAAGGACGCCAACAACATGGGGGCCGCTATGGCCCCCGCTGCGGCGGACACCCTACTGGCCCATTTTAAGGAGACGGGCCGGGACCCCAGCTATTACGACCTGGTGGCAACCGGCGACCTGGGAGCCCTGGGCCGGGAGATCCTGCTGGAGTTGACCGGGGAGGAGGGGCTGGACCTCACCGGCTGCCACAATGACTGTGGGCTGCTGCTCTACGACGCCCAGAAGCAGGATGTCCACTGTGGCGGCTCCGGCTGCGGCTGCGCGGGCAGCGTCCTCAACGGCTATCTCCTGCGGCAGATGGCGGAGGGAACTTTGAGGCGCATCCTCTTTTGCCCCACGGGGGCGCTTTTGAGCCCCACATCCAGCCAACAGGGCGAGAGCATCCCCTCCATCGCCCATGCCGTCAGTATCGAGGTGTAACGCTATGGAATATGTAAAGGCCTTTCTCTGCGGCGGTGTGCTGTGTATCATCGGCCAGCTGCTTATCGACAAGACCAAGCTCACCCCTGCCCGCATTTTGACCACATATGTAGTTAGCGGCGTACTCCTCACCGCCGTGGGGCTCTACCCCAAGCTGGTGGAGTGGTGCGGCGCGGGGGCCACGGTGCCGTTGACGGGCTTTGGCTATACCCTGGCCAAGGGCGTGGCCCGGGCGGTGGCCGACAAAAACTGGCTGGGCGTCTTTACCGGCGGCGCCGCGGCCACCGCCGGAGGCGTCGCCGCCGCCATTTTCTTCGCTTTGCTGGTGGCCCTGATCTTTAAGCCCAAGAGCAAATAAAGATACAAAAACAGCGCTTCAGGCATGAGCCTGAAGCGCTGTTTTCCTTTGCCTTTATTGCGCCAGTGTAAACCCTACCGCCTGGCACTGGGGGGCCTGCTGACCGTCCAGCCAAAAGAGGCGCAGCCGGTCGAACGCCGTGCCAACCTCCACCGTGGGAGAGCTGCCGGTGGCGGCCTTCACGCCGGTGAAGCGGCCATCCTGGTAGCAGGCCACGAACACCGTCTCGCCGCTGGGGACCGTGCCGTCAAAGGCGAGCGCGCCGGTCTCCGGGGCGTAGGTCCAGGGGAGGGCTCCGATCATGCCGCAGTACCCCACCTGTTCTCCACAGCGGCGGCAGACGCCGTCGGCGTCAGGATCGTGGCCCAGGGCGGGGATGACGTCGCCATAGGTCATCACCTCGTTGCACTTTACGCAGACGTAGTCTCCTGTGTAGCCCGCCTCGGTGCAGGTGGCCTCCTTCTTGTTTTGATAGACACAATCCAGGTGTTCGCAGAGCTCCACCGGGCTGCCGTCGTAGTAGTAAGGCTCGCTGTATGGGGACCAGGGACTGTTTCGAGTCTGAGCCACGTCAAAGGGCAGGTTTATGATGCGGAATTTGTAATACCCCGCGCCAAACTTCTCCAAAGCCCAAGTATCCACCGGCAGCCGCACGGTATCCCTGCCAATGATGCAATAGGCGTTGGAGACCGTCTGGTAGTTGCCGTCCTCGCTCTCGCAGAAGCGGAGCTGGAGCAGAGCGCCCTGTTCTTTGTCATCGGTGCCCCGCTGCCAGGTGTGGAGGGGGAAGTCCCACACCGGGTCGGTAGGCGGGGCCAGCTGGGCGTCGGGGGCGGTGTAGGACCACTTGGGGGAGATGGCCACGTCGCTGTCGTCGTCGCTGGCGGAGTCAAGGTCCATAAGGTTCTGGACGGTGAAATGGTAGACGCCGCTGTCCAGAGGAACGCTGTTTTCGGCCAGGAAGAGGCACAGGTCGTAGGCGCCGCCGTTGCTGCCAAAGTCGAACTTCCCTTGGGCCAGCAGGCTGTCGTCTTTGTAGACGGTGAGCAGGAAGATCCCGGTGTAGTTGTCTCCCGGCTCCCAGACCATAACGCCGTAGCCGTCCTCCCAGGTCAGATCGGTAGGGGTGGACAGCTTGCTCGCCGCCACCGCCGTCGGGCACAGGGCGACTGCCAGAGCTAGGATCAGGACCGTGGCGAAAAATCTCTTTTTCATAACGCGCTCCTTTGTGTTTGATACGTCATTTTATCCCCATTTTTCCCAAAAAGCAAGGCCCTTGGCAAAAAGCGCTTCAGGCTCATGCCTGAAGCGCCGCTTTGTTTATCACCGTCTCCGCAGGTCGTCGATGAGCTGTTGAATGTGGGTGGCCTGGGCGTCGGTTAATCCGGCGGCGTCCAGCGTTCGCTGTTTTTCCCTGCCCAACAGGTAATCGGTGCTGACCCCAAAAAAGTCCGCCAAACGGATCAGCAGATCGATGGAGGGGACGATGTTGCCGTTTTCCCAGTTGGATACGCTCTGCTTGCTGGCCCCGATCCGCTGGCCCAGCGCCACTTGATTCAGCCCCTGCTCCTGACGCAGACGGCGAATGTTTTCCCCCAACATAGAACGCACCCTCCACATGGTCAAATATAATAATACTATTATCCCGAAATGCTTGACTAAATAAAAATACTTTAGTATTATAATATTTGACCCATTCGACAAAAAACGACACAGAGAGAGGGACGATCACATGAAGAAAAAGACGCGCGGGCTATTATCTATGCTCCTGGCCCTGACCGTGCTGGCGGCCCTGGCGGCGTGCGGTGGCCCTACAGGTACGCAAAATGACCCGGGCCCACAGAGCTCGGACAGGACCGGCCAGGCCGAGGGCGATCCCCGACTGGAGGATCCGGTCCAACCGGAAGAACTCGGCTGGGATCGAACCACGCTGAAGGGCTATCTGGTGAGCAGAACAGCTCATACGCTGCTTCATGAGGGCTACAGTTCACTGACAAACGAGGGTATAGAGCGACTGCGCGAATACCCCCTTGAATGGTTTGATCTCACCACGATGGAGGAGGGCACGGTGGAGTTGAATATGCCCTTGGCCGATCTGTTCCCCGGGACAGTGGGCACGTTGAACGTGAAAACCGGCCTATATGAGTTGAAAGCCGACCAACTATATACCGGGCAGAAGGAGGCATGGAACGAGCAGCAGCTGAAGGATCTGCTGTGTCAGGGCACGCAGGACGCGCCGTGGCACAGCGTGGATGTATTTGAAACGGGCTGGGACGCTCCTGCCGCGCCATACTATCTCTCCGTCCACAACGCGTGGTTCACCGATGAGGGCACCTGTGAGCTGACAGGCGGAGAGGCTTGGTCCGATGTGGTCAACGGCTACAAAGGAACGTATCTGGTCAACGGTGACCGGCTCACCATCCAGATCTCTGAGGCGCAGGAACTGGTCCCGCTGGAAAATGACGAAGGCTATGACATTGTGTGGTCCCCGCGCCAGAAGACGCTGGAATATCAGCTGTTGCCTACCCAGACCGGCATGGCTTTTGTTCAGCTTGGTGTAAACGGCATCGGTTTTTCGGCAACGGACAGCACTGGCTCGGTCCTCTCCTGGCAGAAGGAGGAAGCCTTTGACTACACGAAGCCCTCTCTATCTGTTGCCCCAGAGCCCACCTCTGAGCCTGATGAACCTGTGTTTGAGGATAAGCCGACGGGGGTCCAGGACGCTTCGGATCTCTATAACACCCAGTGGACCTATCACACCAAGATGGGGCCCTTTTCGCTGGAGTTACGTGAAGACGGCACCTATTCCATGGAGATCTACATGGTAGGGGAGACGCAGGAGGGCGCGTGGTCCTATCAGGACGGAACGTTGTACATTGACGACCTGGAGTTTGTGGAACAGAACGATGATGGCAAAGTCGGCTTTTTCCATGAGGACGGCGAGTTCAGTATCTCGATCTATTGACCGGCCATTTTATGTGTGGTCGTTCCATAGTGTTTAAGCAAAATATATTTTGAAAAGGGGATGCTTTTATGAACAAGAGGATCTTTGGGCTGGCCACAATGCTTTTGGCGTTGGCTATGCTAATGCTGCTAAGTGCATGCGGTGGGGCACCCAAGCCGCCTCAGGAGACGCAGATCAAGAATGATATCCCACAAGAGCTTTTAACAGTACCTGTTTATAAAAACGGCGAAACGGAAACCTTTCCCTTGGACATAAGTTCCATCTCCATCGAGAAGAGACAAACCAACGAAAAGGATGATACCGTATACTGCGTACTTGAATTGGAAAATGAATTATATTGCGTTACCCGCCATGTAAGAATGGACTATACGTTTTACGATGAGGGCGGATGGATGCTCGACGGTTGCAGCGAAACCGAGGACTGGAAGATCAGCAAGGTGAAGGCCAACCCCTTTACGGAGGACGAGCTGATCCGTATGGTATCGGAATACGATTCTGTCCAGATAGAGTCTGTTGAGGTGCTTCCGGAAGCCTGTGAAGTTGATACATTGTTTACGGTGGAAACGAAAGCCGAAAACCTAACGACCAGCGGCACTGTTGAGGTAAAGCGTAGCCTTGAGAGGACGAACGAGTGGACCAAGATCGAGTATAACTATGATGAGCTGCGCCTTGACTGGGATGTTGTCGGTCACTGGTACGCCGATGTGGACACCGGGATATACCTTGACATATTAGACTATAGCGACGGGAAGATGCGCGTTGAGGCCGTCCGTGAAGACGTCGCACGTTCCGTTTTGAGCGGAGCCAATGATTACTACGGCAGAAATCTTCAAGATGAAAGCAATTGGCATGCTATTGTGGAAAACATTGATGTGCGTGAGATCCGGGACCCGAAGGAGAATACAGAGTGGTCGTACAAGGAAACGCCTCGCCTGAGAGCCAGCTTTGAAGCGTTTGGCGAGACGTACAGTTTTACGATATTCAAGGATTCTGCCAAAATGAGCTGGAGAATGGCGACGAGAGATCTTGTCAAGGTAGAGGATAATCCGTTTTTGCCGCTTTCATAAAAGGGAAAACGTATAGGAATGGACGTAGAAAGAACCTTGGGACAAGAGAAGGATGGCCGAATTTGGGAGATGATTACATGAAAAAGAGAATATTATCCATGATAGTTGCAGTCGTCACGCTCTTATCCGTATGGAGCTTTGGCCCTGTAGCCCAGGCGGCTACATGGACAACGACGGAAGAGGGGTACAAGGTATATAACTACGCAAAGAATGCGGTGGGGACTTTTGAGATGCCCAGGACAGGTTTATGCCAAGCCTTTGTGCGGATATGCCTGGAGGAGTCGATTGGGATGAGAAACAGTCGCGGCGGGTGCTGCGCCATGAAGGCGGGGCAGACCAACATCATCTCTACCTCGCGGGACGATATTCCGCTGGGCGCGGCGGTGTACTTTGCGGGCTCTAAGATAACGTGTAGCCAGTGCGGACAAAAGGCGGGACACGTTGGGATCTACATCGGAAACAACGAGATCGCCCACTCTTGGGGAAGTAATAAAGTCATTACAAAGAGTACCATTGACTATGTGATCAACTGTGGTTATACCTATTGTGGCTGGGGCTGGCAGGGCGGATATGCCCTGGCGACCAGCAGTGATGAATTTGCCGCCACCATCCAGCCCGGTCTATACGCCCTGGCACCCGCGTGCGCGCCGGACAGACGGCTGGATGTGCAGGATGGCGCCACGGCTAGCGGCACGAACGTGCAGATCTGGCGCTCCAATGACACTGCTGCACAGCAGTGGAACATTGAATCTCTTGGCGGCGGGTATTATAGGTTGGTGAGCCGGGAATCTGGCAAGGTGTTAGATGTAGCTGATGCCAAAAAGACATCGGGAACCAATGTGCAGCAGTGCATCTGGACCGATAATCCGGCCCAGCGTTGGCGTTTTACCGATGCGGGAGATGGATACTATCATATCTCTCCACAGTTAAATACGGACCTGCGCTTAGACGTAAATGAAAAAGAGGACGCGAATGGAACCAACGTGCAGCTATGGGAAGCAAATGATTCTTCAGCGCAAAAGTGGAAGCTGGTCCCGGTGTCGTACCCGGCGGAGACAGACCATGCACATCAAAAAGGAACATTTTTGTTCAATGAGGCGCAGCATCCCCATTATGGTTACTATCAGTGTTCCTTATGTGGCGTAAATTTCACAGATGGGAGCACGGTCACAATGAGCAAGTGTTCAATTTGCAATCCCGCCAAAGCTACTGTGGGCGCTCCCTCGCAGCCCGCCGTTTCGGTGGATGGGCAGAGCGTGGCGGTTTCCTGGGACTACACTGGCACGGGAGAGAAGTTTGACGTTTATCTGGTGCAGGCTCCCTGGGGCTGGGAGGACATCAAATACCATGGGACGACAACAAATCGGTCCTACACCTTCACCAATGTGGCTCCTGGAGGATACGCGGCCTTTGTGATAGCTCGGCCCAATACTAACCGGGTGCAGTCCGGGTGGACAGACCTTTCCGTAGCGCAGCCTGCGGCAGATCAGCAGCCCGCTGCTTTGAGCGCCGCCAACAACAGCGCGGCCCAGCGGTTTGTGGACTTTGCTGTATCTCAGGTAGGGAAAAGAAGAGCAGATTACGGCTATAACACTTCGTGGTGTGGATACTTCGTGGGATGGTGTTCAGAGCAATTGGGTATGGAGTCCGTTCTGCCGCCCAAAAAGAATTCGGCAAACGGTGTAGCCGCATACCAGTATATTATCAACCGTGGGGGCAACGGTGTTCGCTTTTATGATGACCGCAGTGATATGCAGACCGGGACCTATCTGACGGACCGAAATGCCTATACGCCGCAAATCGGCGATATCGTGATCTTTTCGTGGGGGACCAGGGCTCCGGCAGGCCATCTCTACATTGACCATGTTGGTATTGTACAGAAGGTGGAAAATGGGCGAATCTATGTGGTCCATGGTAATTATCACAGCGGAAAGGTATCTGGCGGGATCGTCTGCGGGCCGGGTTGCTCAACCTGCGGCGGCGCATCTTGGCCGCTAAGTTCCGGGGAGATCTACGCCTATGCCAGACCCAACTGGGCGAGTATCTCGGCGGAGAATGTGGTGACGCCGCCCAGTCAGACTGAACCGCAGCAGCCCAGTGTGACAGAGTACTTTGACTGCGATGTATATATTTATACTACCGCGGGCCAGGCCGTCAACGCCTACGCCAATATTTTTGACGCGAAGCGGAAGAACTGGTTTGACTTGGGACAGACCCTGTACAGTCGAAAGGGAGCCAAGGGCAGTGACGGCTCTACCTGGTATCAAGTCCAGGCCGTCAATGCCCGCGACGAGTTGGTCACGCTGTGGGTCAATGCTGGAAGTCCAGGGCTCACGATCGAGGAAATAGAACCCGAGCCCAACTGTGACAACGGCCACACCTGGGGCGCGTGGACAACGACGCGGGCGGCTACCTGTATGGAAACCGGCCAAAGAGAACGTGCCTGTACGGTGTGTGGGACTACTCAAGCGGAACCCATCGACCGGCTGGAACATGACTACCGCCTGGACCGGGAGACGGATACGACATTGCTCTACGTCTGTGCTAACTGCGGAGCCAGCTATACGGTCTATCAGGAGCCTGCCCCTGCGGAAAAGGGCAATATGGGGAACTTCACCGTCGGCGAGCGATACAGCGAGGGGATGTTCCGGGATGTGAAGCAGGGGGACTGGTTTGAAAGCAACGTGGCCGCCGTCTATGAGCTGGGTCTGATGCGGGGTACGGGAAGCGGGACCTTCTCGCCGGGCAACAATGTGACCTTGGCCGAGGCGGTCACCCTGGCTGCCCGGCTCCACAGCATTTATTATACCGGGGAGGCGAGCTTCCCCGGCTATGACGGCGGGAACTGGTACGATCCCTATGTGGACTACGCCAAGGAAAACGGGCTTATCAGCACAAACTACCTTTACACCAAGCCTGCCACCCGTGAGGAATTCGTCCACATTCTGGCCCGGGCTCTGCCCGAGGAGGCGCTGGAGCATGTCACGGGAAGAGCTGCGTTTGCCGATGACGGAGACATCGTCTACATTTCCGATGTAGAGCTCCTGCAAAGGGCCGGGATCATTAATGGCATTCCCGAAAATGATCAGATCTATTTCAAACCCGCCGCCGCCATCACCCGCGCGGAGGTAGCCGCCATTGTGGGTCGTATGGCGCAGCCCGCTACCCGCGTGGGTTGGTAAGGACCGACAAAATGAAAGGAGTACACACAATGACAAAAAGGAATCTGCTGATCGCCGCCATTTGGGCTTGGGTCGCCGGGTTGGTCTGCTTTGCTTTCCCCTTCCTTGTCTCGCCTTTTCTTGAGTTTGATCTGAGCGGATTTACGCTGTTGACAAAGATTACGTTCCATGAGGCCTTGCAAAAAGATATCGCTGAAATGCCGTATAATATTTGCCTAATTCTGTCGGCGGTGGCCGGCGTGGTGGGACTGTGTTCCACCGCCGCGTGCAACGGGTACTGGGAAAAGGCGAAAGACGGCGGCCGCCATATTATCGCGATGGTCAGCGGCGCTGTGGGAGTCTTGTGTCTCTTGCTGTTTCAGAGTACATATGGGGGCAGTGAGGCTGGGATGGAGCTGCGGCATTTAACATCCCCTGGCTGGGGTCGGAATCTGGCCTTGTTCTGCTTTATCGGGGCCACTGCCTGCGTGCTGGCTGCCACATTGGTCAAGGAAAAGACGACAACGAAGCAGAGCCAGGAGACAGAGGAACCGCCTGCATGAATGACATCAGACGCGCCGTCTGCCGCCGCGCCTACCGCGGCAATGAGGGAAACCAGGCCGCAAGCAAAGAAGGGGGAACTGCTGGAGGATGGGGTGCAGGCTCGCTTCCCGGGTACTCGCGCCGATTGTGCGCAGGTACGCTGCCCCGCTTGCAACCAGGTGCAAAGCGCCCAGCGCAAGCAGTGTTATGGATGCGGCATTGAATTTGTGTTTGACGAGGAAAAGTAAGAAAGAACAGATATATAAACACAGCGGTTCAGGAGTTATCCTGAACCGCTGTGTTTGTAATACCGTTGATGACGGCGTCGGTGGAGGCGTCGGCTTCGGTCGGCGTGGGCGCCTGGGTGGGGGCGGGGGCGCGCTGGGGCATCTCCAGGCCGTGGATAAAGCCGTCCAGGGCGGGGGAGAGGACGTCGGCGCCTACCACGGTGTTTTTATACAGCAGCAGCGACACCTGGACCCCGGTCTCGCCAGTGGGGTAGTTGAGGATCTCGTAGGTATACCGCTTCACCGTCTTGCCCGCGTAGCGGGTCAGGTCAAAGCCCTGCTGGCTCTGGAGGGAGAGGTAGTCGGCATACTCCGCTCCGAACTCCTCGGGGATAGCCAGCTCCTCCACCGCCAGGGGTTCCTCCTTGACAAGCCACCCATAGGCGCTCAGGTAGGCTAGCCGGTCCTCCGGGGTCTTGACCCCCTTAGGGCTCACCGTCTGGCCCGCGGCGGTGCTTCTGCCGGAAAACGCCAGGAAAAGCCCCAGCACACAAACCAGGGCCAACGCGCCCAGACCGCCCGCAATCAGCCGCCTGCGGTCCAGCTTCGCCGTGTAAATGATCATCGGCCATCGCTCCTTCCCAAAATGCTCTGGTCAATTCTTATGCGAGCGTGTTATAATCCATGCTAGAGACTTCTAAAAAGGGGGCGATAGCATGGAAGCGCGGCTGGACAAGGTGCTGAGCGACGCGGGCTATGGGCGCAAGGAGGCCAAGGGTCTGATCGGTCAGGGCCGGGTGGCGGTGGACGGCGCGGTGATCACCCGGCCCGAGGCCAGGTGCGCAGAGGACGCAGTGGTGACGGTGGACGGCACGGAGCTGTGCCGGGGTCATATCTACCTCATGCTCCACAAGCCCGCGGGGGTGGTCTCCGCCACTGCCGACGTCCGGGAGCGGACGGTGCTGGACCTGCTGCCCGAAGACCTGCGCCGCCGGGGGCTGTTCCCGGTGGGACGGCTGGACAAGGATACCACAGGGTTGCTGCTCCTCACCGACGACGGACCCCTGGCCCACGATCTGCTCTCGCCCAGAAAGCACGTGGACAAGACCTATCTTGTGACGGTAGATGGGGTCTTGGACGGGGCGGACCGGGCCGCCCTGGCGGCGGGACTGATGCTGGGCGACGGCCTTCGTTGCCAGAGCGCGGAGCTGGACATCACCGGTCCCAACGTGGGCCTTTTGACTATCCGGGAGGGAAAATACCACCAGGTGAAACGGATGATGGCCTGCCTTGGGAAGCCTGTGATCGCCCTCAAGCGTGTGGCCATGGGTGGCCTGACGCTGGACGAAAGCCTGGCCCCTGGCCAGTGGCGGGCGCTGGCGGCGGCGGAGACGTCGATTTTACGGGAAAAATAATTTTATGCAATTTCCACAAATTTTTTTCCAAAGTCTATTGAAATTGCTCGCGACTTCCTGTATAATGGCTATACTCGGTAAATTTCGTCTCCAAATTTAGCGGGGGGCGAGGGATGAAACGACAAAAAGGAGGGGTTCCATGTCCAGCCGGATCTTCCAGAGTGTGGTGCTCCAGATGAAGGACTGCACCAAGCTGCCCATTGGCGTGGTGGATAATGAGGGCACCGTGGTGGCCTGTACCGACCTTGCCCTGGTGGGGGAGCGCTGGCCCCAAGTGGCGGAGGTCATCAACCGCCATGAGAGCGCCTATGTCACCGCGGAGGGCAAGCTCTTCCGGGCCCTTTCGGGCTGGTCCACCTTCTATGACTATGCCGCCTTCGTTGTAGGCGAGGGCGAGGAGGCCCAGAGCGTCTGCGGTCTGGCCACCGTGGCCCTTAATGGCGCCAAGGCCTCTTATGAGGAAAAGCACGACCGGGCCACCTTTGTGAAAAACATCGTCTCGGACAATATCCTCTCCGGGGACATCTACATTCGTGCCCGGGAGCTGCACTTCCCCAACGAGCAGCCCCGCTGCGCCTTCCTCATCCGCATGACCCCCGAGGGCGACCCCGGCGCCCTTGACCTGCTGCAAGGGCTGTTTCCTGACAAGCAAAACGACTTTATCCTCTCCATGAGCGACACCGACGTGGCCGTCATCAAGGCTCTGGAGGAGAATACCGACAGCAAAGAGCTCTACCGCCTTGCCGCCCAGATGCAGGAGCTTTTGGACAGTGAGCTCCACACCAAGTGCGTCATCGGTATTGGCACCGTGGTCACCCATCTGCGGGACCTGGGCCGGGCCTACAAGGAAGCGGGTGTGGCCATCGAAGTGGGCAAGGTGTTCAACACGGAGAAGGCCGTCATCAACTACGAAAACCTGGGCATTGGCCGGCTCATCTACCAGTTGCCCACCACCCTTTGCGATATGTTCCTGCAAGAGGTCTTCAAGAAAAATCCCATCGACGCGCTGGATCAGGAGACCCTGTTCACCATCAACAAGTTCTTTGAGAATAACCTCAATGTCTCCGAGACCGCCCGGAAGCTCTTTGTCCACCGCAACACCCTGGTGTACCGGCTGGAGAAGATCAAGAAGCTCACCGGCCTCGATCTGCGGGAGTTTGACGACGCCATCACCTTCAAGGTGGCATTGATGGTCAAGAAGTATCTGGTTTCCAGAGGCATCGACAACTGATCTTGGGAGGAGCCCAATGGTACGGTTCATCGACGTAACAAAAACATACGATACCGGGAACGAGGCCCTGCGCGGGGTCTCGTTCCGTATTGAGGACGGGGAATTTGTCTTTCTGGTGGGGCCCTCGGGCTCGGGCAAGTCCACCGTCACCAAGCTCTTGACCGGCGAGATCGAAGCCACCGGCGGCAAGATCATGGTCAACGGCTATAACCTCAATAACATCCGCCGTAAGCAGATCCCTCTGTTGCGGCGGACCCTTGGCGTGGTGTTCCAGGACTTCCGGCTGATGACCAACAAGACAGTCTGGGAGAACCTGGCCTTTGTCATGCGCGTGGTAGGCTCGTCCAACCACGCTATGCGCAAGCGCATTCCCTACGTTTTGGAGCTGGTGGGGCTCCAGGGCAAGGAGCGGGAGCTGCCCAATCAGCTCTCCGGCGGCGAGCAGCAGCGCTTGGCCATTGCCCGGGCGCTGGTGAATAACCCCGAGATGATCATTGCCGACGAGCCTACCGCCAATGTGGACCCCAGCCTCAGCGTGGAGATCATGGAGCTGTTGGCCCAGATCAACGACCTGGGCACCACCATGCTGGTTGTCACCCACGAAAAGACATTGGTGGACCGGCTGGGCAAGCGGGTCATCGCCATCCGCGACGGCCGCATCCTCCGGGACGAGACCGGCGGATATTACCCGATGGTCTCCGCCGTCAGGCGGGACGAGGCCGGCCAAGAGCCTGCCGCGCAAGCCATTGCCCCGGGACCTGTTTCTCAGCCCGAGCCCGACCGGGAGACAGAGGACATTCAAGAGGAGCAGGGCGTCCGGGAGGCGGAGCCTGCCCAGGACGCCGCGCCCAAGTCAGTAGGCGGCGTCCCTGTGGAGATCCTGGCCTCGGCCGAGGCGGTAGAGGCCGCCGTGGCCGAAGAGGCGGGGCCCGCCACTGAGCCGGAGGAGGTGGAAGACCGTGCCGGGAATTGACCGCAGCCGCATGGCAGGCCCTGACCGGGCCAGAAAAAAGAGCGCGTCCCGCCGCCGCTGGAACCTGGGCTACTTTATCAAAGAGGGCTTCACCAGCATCTTCCGCCACGGCCTGATGTCCTTTGCCGCGGTGTGTACCACCGTGGCCTGTCTGCTCATTATGGGCACCTTTGCCCTGGTGGCGGTAGACCTGGACGCAAACCTGGCCGAGCTGGAGCGGGACAACGAGTTCTTGGCCTATATCGACGACACCGTCTCCGATGAGCAGGCCTATGGTCTGATCGACGCCATCACCGCCGTGCCCAACGTCCGGGAGGTCCAGTTTGTGGACCGAGAGACGGTGCTGGCCGACTTTCAGGCCCAGCGCCAGGGCGAAAACGAGCTCTATGACCTTCTGCCCACCAATACCTTCCAGCACCGCTACCGTATCCACGTCACCGACATCTCCCAGCTGGAACAGACGGTGGAGCAGGTCCGGGCCATTACAGGCATCGAGAGTACCTCGGCGGACATCGGGATCGCCGAGGGCATGATCGCCGTGCGCAACGTGGCGGCGGGCCTTGCGCTGGTGCTCATCGCCACGCTGGCGGTGGTGAGCCTCTTTATCATCTCCAACACCCTGCGTCTTGCCACCTTCTACCGCCGGGAGGAGATCGCCATCATGCGTATGTGCGGCGCCACCAACGGCTTTATCTGCTGGCCCTTTGTGATGGAAGGGGCCATTCTGGGCCTTTTCAGCGCAATCCTGGCTTTCTTCCTGCAGTGGTGGGTCTACGGCTTGGTGGAGAACGCCATGGGCGCGGCGGGCCAGTTGGGCTTTTTGGTGGCTGTGCCCTTCAGCCAGCTGTGGGGCATGGTGCTGCTGGTGTTCTGCGGCGCGGGGCTGCTCATCGGCGTGCTGGGATCGCTGTTGGCCATCCGCAAATTCCTGAAGGTGTAAGGAGGGCGCGTAGATGAGCAAGCATACGCACAATAAGCCCAAGCGCTCTCGCCGGGACCGGATGATGGCGCTGATGGCCTGTGTTTTAGCCCTGCTGCTGATCCTGCCTATGGTAGTGATGGTGGTGAGCAATGTCACCGCCGCCGGCGCGGGGTCAGTCAGCGCCATCCAGAGCCAGATCAACAGCCTCAAGGAGAAGAACAAGGGCCTTTCCCAGCAGAAATCCGATCTGAAAAACCAGCTCAGTGGCATCCAGGCGGAAAAGGGCAAGGCCATGGATCGGAAAAACAATCTGGAGCAGCAGATCAACGTACTGCAAGACGAGATCGACAATCTGAACGCTCAGCTGGAGCAGTACGCCGCCCTCATTGCCGAGAAGGAACAGCAGGTAGCAGAAAACGAGGCCGCCGAAGCCGCCCAGTTTGAGCTATTTAAAAAGCAGTGCCGGGCCATGGAGAAGGAGGGCAAGGTGTCCTACTGGTCCATCCTCTTCTCCGCCAAGAGCTTTCCCGATCTGCTGGACAAGGTGAATACGGTAAACGCCATCGCCAACTATAACGACAAGATCTGCGACCAGCTCCAGGCGGCCCGGGAGGCCCTGCAACAGGCCAAGGCGGAGCTGGAGCAGGCCCAGACGGAGACCGAGGCCGCCAAGGCGGAGGAAAAGGCCGCTCAGGACGAACTAGCCGCCCAGAAAAAAGAGGTCCAAAGCCTGATCAACGAGATCGCCGCCGACGAAAAGGAGACCCAAAAGGCCCTGGATGAACTCAACGCCGCCGCCAAGGCCATGGACGCGGAGATCGCCAAGCAGGAAAAAGAGCTGCAAAAGGCCATCGAGGCGGCAAGGCAGTCAGGTAACAGCAACGCATATCAGTTTGATCCCGGCTCGGGCTGGTACTGGCCCCTGCCCTCCAACTGCGTGAAGGTCAACTCCTTCTATGGACCCCGCAAGGACCCCATCTCGGGCAAGCAGTCCAACCACTCCGGCACCGACATCGGCGGCGCGCCCACCGGGACCCAGATCTACGCCGCCCGGGGCGGTGTGGTGCTGACCAGCGCCCACCACAGTTCCTACGGAAACTATGTGGTCATCTCCCACGGCGACGGTGTTTCCACGCTGTACGCCCATATGTCCAAGCGGGCGGTGAAGGTGGGCGATGTGGTGAGCCAGGGCCAGGTCATCGGCTATGTGGGCTCTACCGGTCGCTCCACCGGGCCCCACCTTCATTTTGAGGTCCGGGTCAACGGTGTGCGGCAGGATGCGCTGAAATACTACCCTAACGTGAACTGGATCAACAACACCGGCTTCCCCTATAAGTGATATGAAACAAAAACGCTTTTCCGCCATCGCTTTGATCCTCACCGCCGCCGTCACCGTGGTCTGCACTGTGGCGGCGGTGGCTTTGACTGCCTGGCTCCGCTTGGGGCCGGGCGGTTTTGCCGTGCTGGAGAGCGTGGAGCTGATCCGTGGCCGCTTTGTAGGGCCCTACGACGAAGAAGAGGTCATCGACGCCGCGCTGAACGCCGCCGTCACCGCCCTGGATGACCGCTGGTCCGGCTACCTCAACGCCAAGGACTACGCCGATATGCTCCAGCGCCGCAGCAACAGCTACGTGGGAGTAGGTCTGACCTACACCGCCGCCGAGGACGGCACCTATATGGACATCGTGGCCGTCACCCCCGGTGGCCCCGCCCAGCAGGCGGGGTTGCAGGCGGGCTGGCGTATCACTGCCATCAACGGCCAAAGCCTGAACGCGGAGAACTTTGACGATCTGGTGGGCCAGATCGGTTCGGAGAGCGGCAAGGAGACCGTCTTCACCGTGCTGGATGACAGCGGCAAGAGTCGGGAGATCCGGGTCCAGGCTACCCAGGTGCAGAGCCAGTCGGTGGAGTACAAAATGCTGGAAAATGACGTGGGTTATGTGCGCCTGTTCAACTTCTACGCCGGCAGCGCCCAAAACGCCAAGGACGCGGTGGACGACCTGGTAGCGCAAGGGGCTCGCGGCCTTTTGTTTGACGTGCGCGCAAATCCCGGCGGCTATGTGGACGAGCTGACCGACCTTCTGGACTATCTGCTGCCGGAGGGACCCATCTTCACCGAGCACAGCAAGGACGGTCCGGTGCGGACGGTGGAGTCGGATGAAGCCTGCGTGGATCTACCTATGGCCGTACTCATCGACGCCGACAGCTACTCCGCTGCTGAACTCTTTGCCGCCCAGCTGCGAGAGAGCGTCTCGGTCCCCTTGATCGGAGCCCAGACCTGTGGCAAGGGCTACTATCAGCAGGCCTTTGGTCTGCCAAACGGCGGCGGGTTGAACCTCTCGACTGGAATGTACGCCACCGGTGGAGGCACCTCTCTCATCGGTACGGGCCTGATCCCCGACGTGGTGGAGACCGACGCCCAGGCCCAGCTGGATAAGGCTGTGGCCGCGCTGGAAGAAAGGCTGGGCTGAGGGTATGGTCCAGCTTTTGATCGGCCGGGGCGGCACGGGGAAATCGGGCCGTATTTTTGAGAGAATGAAAGAAAACGCTCCCCAGCGCCGCCAGATCCTGGTGGTCCCCGAGCAGTATTCTCACCGGGCTGAGGCCCGGCTTTGCGCCTTGGGCGGCAATTTGTTATCCCTGCGGGGGGAGGTCCTGACCTTTACCCGTATGGCGAGCCGCGTCTTCGCCCAGGCTGGCGGGTTGGCCCGACCGGCCCTGGACAAGGGTGGGCGGCTTTTGGTGATGTACCTGGCCGTCCGGGAGACGCAAAGTGCCTTGAGCGTCTATCACGCGCCCTCTCGCAAGAGCGCGTTTTTGTCGGGACTGCTGGATACCCTGGACGAGTGCAAGAGCTACTGTATCCGGCCTGAGACGCTGATGAAAGCCGGCGGAGACCTAGGGGGCTCCGCCGGAGATAAGCTGCGGGATCTTGGGCTGATCTTTGGCGCTTACGAGACCCTGTGCGACACCCTGGGCGCCGATCCCAGAGACCTGCTGACCCGTCTGGCCCAAGCCTTAGAGCGCTGCGGCTGGGGCGATGGCGCGGACTTTTATCTGGACGGCTTTACCGATTTTACGCCCCAGCAGTCTTTGGTGCTGTCGGCGCTGATGAAAAAGGCCCACAGCGTCACCTTCGCCCTCACCTGCGATCATCTGGCCGAGGACGAGGAGGGTCTGGGCGTGTTTTCCCCTGCCCGAAAGACGGCCCACCGGCTTCAGGAGCTGGCCCAGTCGGTGGGCCAGAGTGTAAAGGTCGATACCCTTACGGTGAGCCCCGGAGGGAAGGACCCGGCCCTTCAGCATTTAGAGCGTCAACTCTTCGAGACCCAGCCGGAGCCTTGGCCCGCCAAGGCTCCGGTTCGGTGTGTTCAGGCCGATGGACCCCGGCAAGAGGTGGAGTGGGCCGCCGCGGAGATCCTGCGCCTTTGCCGGGAGGAGGGCTGGCGCTTTCGGGACGTGGCCGTCACGGCCCGGACCCTGGACGGCTATGAGGAGCTATTGGACTCGGTCTTTGGCCAGTACGGCATTCCGCTGTTTCTGGCCCGGACCCAGGATATTCTGGAAAAGCCCGTCCTGGCCCTCATCACCGGGGCCCTGGAGGCCATCGAGGGCGGCTACCGGCGGGAGGACATGCTGCGCTATCTCAAGACCGGCCTGACCGGCGTCAGCGCCGATGGGGTGGACCGGCTGGAAAACTACGTCATCACCTGGGACATCCGGGGTGGGATGTGGACAGGCATGAAGCCCTGGAGGATGCACCCGGAGGGCTACGGCAAGGATTATACCGACCAAACGGAAGAGAAGCTGGCCCAGCTGAACGACCTGCGGCGGCAGGTGATGGAGCCGCTGGAGACCCTCCGACGGGCAACGGGGACCACAGGCCGGGACCGGGCCATGGCCCTCTATGACTTTTTGGAGGAGATCCGGCTGCCCCAGACCTTAGAGCGCCGGGTGGAGGCTCTGCGCGGCCGGGGAGAGCTGGGGCTGGCCGACGAGTATGCCCAGCTGTGGCGCATCCTGGTGGAGGCGCTGGAGAGCTGCGCCAGGCTGCTTTCTCAGTGGGAGATGGATGCCGGGGAATTTTCCCGGCTGTTTGCCCTGGTGCTGAGCCAGTATCAGGTGGGGTCTATCCCCGTGGCCCTGGACCGGGTGACGGCGGGACCCTGCCCACGCCTTGGCTACGAGAGCTACAAGGCTGTTTTTTTCCTGGGCTGCGACGATAAGCGTCTGCCCGACTGCCAGCGCTCGGCGGGGCTCTTGACCGATGATGACCGTCTGGCCCTTTCCCAGCTGGGGCTCTCCCTGGCCCCTCGCTTGGAGGAGCGGCTGGGCCGAGAGATGACCATTGCCTACAACGCCGCCACGTTGCCTACCCAGCGGCTCTACGTCCTCTGGCCTGCCCAGGTGGCCGGAGAGGAGCGCGCTCCGGCCTTTTTGGCGCCCAGGTTGGAGCGGCTGTTTCCGCTGCTCTTTGTGGAAAATGCCGCCGCCGGGCCCGACCCCCGTCTGGCCGCCGCGGGGCCCGCCTTGGAGCTGGCGGTGCGGGATGAAGGCGTCCGCGCCGCCTTAGAGCGGGTCCCCGGCATGGCCGGCCAGGCCAGCCGCCTGGCCCAGGCCGCGTCGGCCCAGCGGGGCAACCTGTCCCCGGAGGGGGTGGCCACGCTCTACGGCAAGGGCGCTTCCATGTCCGCCTCCCGGCTGGACCTGTACCGTTCCTGCCACTTTTCCGACTTCATGCGCTATGGCCTGGACGCCCGGCCCAGAGAGCCCCTGGGCTTTGCCGCGCCGGAATACGGCACCTTTGTCCACGCGGTGCTGGAGGAGGTGCTGGGCAAGTGGGACAAGACCATGGATGACGACGCGGTCCGGGCCCTGACCGCCCAGTCCATCCAGCGATACCTGACCGAGGAGCTGGGTGGACTGGAGGATAAGTCCCCACGCTTTGTCTATCTCTTTGGCCGGCTCAAAAAAACGGTGGAGCGGGTGGTGGTCAACGCCACCCAGGAGCTTCGCGCCAGCGACTTCAAGCCCCTGGCCTTCGAGCTGGGCTTTGGCAAGGGCAAGGACCTGCCGCCGGTGACGCTGGAGCTGGACGGCTTTACCGTCAGCGTCAGCGGCTTTGTGGACCGGGTAGACGGCTGGGAGCACGGCGGCAAGCTCTATTTGCGGGTGATGGATTACAAGACCGGCCGCAAGGCCTTTGACCTGACCGACGTGTTCCACGGCATCGGGATGCAGATGCTTTTGTATCTGTTCACGCTGCAAAAATACGGCAAGGACTACTTTGGCAAGGAGGTGGTCCCGGCGGGGGTGCTCTATGTCCCCGCCCGAGATCTGCTGGCCAAGGGCGACCGGGACATGAGCGAGGAAGAACGCCAGGCACAGCTGGACAAGGCGCTGACCCGGCAGGGGCTGCTGCTGGACGATGCTCTGGTGCTGGAGGCCATGGAGGACACGCCGGGGAAAAAGCGATTTTTGCCCCTGCGGGTGCTGAAGGACGGCTCCTTTTCCTCCAACGACCTGGCAAGCCTTGCCCAGCTGGGCAAGCTCTCCCGGCATCTGGATAGAATTTTGGGCCAGGTGGCGCAGGAGTTGAGAGCGGGCAAGGTGTGCGCCGACCCCTATTGGCGGGGCGAAAATCAAAACGCCTGCCAGTGGTGCCGCTACCGCGCGGCCTGCCAATTTGAGCAGGACCTGGGCGGCGAGGGACGCCGCTGGGGCCGGAAGTTGAAGAGCGAGCAGTTCTGGGACGCGCTGGAAGGAGGCGAGGAGGCATGAGCTTTGCCCTGACCGCCGCCCAGCGGCAGGCGGTATCGGACCAAGGCGGGCCGCTGCTGGTCTCTGCCGCCGCCGGCGCGGGCAAGACCCGGGTGCTGGTGGAGCGGCTGCTGGACCGGGTGCTGGCGGGGGCGGACGTGGACCGCTTCCTCATCATCACCTTTACAAACGCCGCCGCCGCCGAGCTCAAGGGCCGGGTTTTGGAGCGGCTGGGCCAGGCCCTGGCCGAGCGCCCCGGCGACCGGCATCTCCGCCGGCAGCTGACCCTGGTCTACCAGGCCCACATCTCCACGGTCCACGCCTTCTGCGGCGAGCTTCTGCGGCAGTGGGGCTACCTTATCGACCTGGAGCGGGACTACCGGCTGTGCGATGAGCCTGAGGCCGCGGCGCTCAGGACCGAGGCGCTGGAGACGGTGCTGGAGCGCCGCTACAACGATCCAGACGAGGCCCTTGGCATCCTGCTGGACACCTTTGAGCCTGGCCGGGAGGACAGCGCCCTGGGCCAGATCGTGCTGACGGTCCACCAAAAGCTCCAGAGCTACAGCGACCCCGCCGGGTGGCTGGAGCGGCAGAGAGCGGCCTTTGACGTAGACGGCCTGACCGATGTGGGCCAGACGGTGTGGGGGGACTATCTCCTGGAGCGCTGCCGGGACCTTGCCCTCTATTGGCGGGACCGCCTGGCCCCGGTGGTGGAGGAGTGCCGTCAGGGCGTCGCGGCCTATGTAGACAGCCTGGAGGCCACCCTTGCCAGTCTAGACGCGCTGGTCAACGCCCAGAGCTGGGACCAGGCCCAGATGCCGGAGTTCCCCCGCCTGGGCTCTTCCCAGAAGTGCCTGGACCCGGCCCTGGCCCAGCGGGCCAAGGAGCTGCGGGAGAGCTGTAAGCGGCAGTTTGCTCGGGATGCCGCCCCCTTGGAGCGTAGCAGCGCCCAGCATCTGGAGGACCTACGGGCCGTAGCGCCGGCGGTGGCGGCGCTGACAGAGCTGATCGGCCAGTTTGACCAGGGCTATCGTGCATTGAAAACCCGCCGGGGCGTACTGGATTTTTCCGACCTGGAGCATCTGGCCCTGGGGCTTTTGACCCAGCACCCAGAGGTGGCCCGGGAGTGGCAGGACAAGCTGGATGAGGTGATGGTGGACGAGTACCAGGACACCAACCAGGTCCAAAACGCCCTCTTTGACGCGCTGACCGGGGACAAGGGGAACCTCTTTATGGTGGGCGATGTGAAGCAGTCCATCTACCGCTTCCGTCTGGCCGACCCCACCATCTTTTTGGAAAAGTACCGGGCCTTCCCTCCTGTGGAGGAGGCCGTGCCCGGCCAGGGCAGGCGGGTGATCCTGGGGGAGAACTTCCGATCCCGGCCCGAGGTGGTGGACTGCGTCAACTTCCTCTTTGGCAACCTGATGAGCCGGGAGGTGGGCGAGCTGGACTACGGGGCGGAGGAGGCTCTGCGGTGCGGCGGTAGCTTTGAAGAAAAGTCCGGCTGCGCGGTAGAGCTGCGGCTGCTCCATAACCCCAAGGCGGAGGAGGACAGCTTTGACACCATGGCCGAGCCCCGGTTCATTGCCAAGCGTCTCAGGGAGCTGCTGGACAGCGGCTTCACCGTAGGCGAGGGGGAGACGGCCCGCCGGGCCCAGCCGGGGGATATGGCCATTTTGCTGCGCTCGCCCAACCAGGTCCTGCCGCGCTATACCAGGGCGCTGGAGGAGCAGGGCATTCCCTGGGCCAGCGAGGGTGGCGAGGACTTCTTTGACGCGCCGGAGACCGCCATGGCCCTCTCCTATCTGGAGATCATCGACAATCCCCGGCAGGACGTGCCGCTGATCGCGGTACTGCGCTCCCCCCTCTATGGCTTCAGCCCCGACCGTCTGGCCCAGCTTCGGGCTGTCAAAGGTACGGGGGGCTACTATGACGCGCTGCTGTGTGACGGCCAGGCAGACAGCCGGGCCTTTCTGGACCAGCTCCAGGCGCTGCGGGACATGGCCCAGGATAAGCGCAGTTACGAGCTTTTGTGGGAGGTCTACTGTCGAACGGGTCTGCTGGCCCTGGCTTGCGCCATGCCCGGCGGCGAGACCCGGCGGGAGCACCTGCTGGCGCTCTACCAGTGCGCCCGGGACTTTGACAGCAGTGGTCACAAGGGGCTCTTTGGCTTTTTGAGCCATCTGCGTCGCCTCAGAGACCAGGGCCAGCGCCTTAGCGCCCCCGGGGCGGGAACTGGGGGCGTGCGCATTCTCAGCATCCACCGTTCCAAGGGACTAGAGTTCCCCATCGTGGTGGTGGGCGGTCTGGGCAAGCGATTCAATACCAGCGACAACCGAGAGCCCATGCTCTTCCACCGGGAAATGGGCCTGGGGCCTCAGGGCATCGACGCCCAGCGGCAGATCCGCTACACCACCCTGGCCCGGCAGGCGGTCATTGCCAAACAAGAGCAGGAGCTATACAGCGAAGAACTGCGGCTCCTATACGTGGCCCTGACCAGGGCCAGGGAAAAGCTGATCATGGTCTGCACCCTGCGGGATGTGGACAAAGAGCTCAACAAGCTGCTGCCCGACGTCCAGCTGCCGGTGCCACCCCAGCTGGTGAGCCATCTGCCCACCATGGGGCACTGGGTACTGGCGGCGGCCCTATGCCGTCCCGAGGCCCGGGACACCCTCCGCCACGGTGCGCCCATGGAGCATGTGCCCCCGGCCAATGCCTTTTACGGCCTGGCCTGGGAGATGTCCATCGACGACGGGGGAGAGTATTTGGAGGCGCCTCGGCGTCGAAGCGCCCAGGCAGAGGATGAGACGCAGAGCGTCCAAGCCCTGCCCGACTACCGCTGGCGCTATCCCTACGCCCCGGCCTGCGATCTGCCCGCCAAGCTCACCGCTACCCAGCTCAAGGGCCGGGACGTGGACAGCGAGGCGGCGGAGGAGGCGTCATCGCCCACACCCCGGCCCATCCTCTTTGACCGGCCCGACTTTGCCGCCCAAAAGGGCCTGACCCCCGGCGAGCGGGGCACGGCCCACCATGTGGTCATGCAGTATCTGGACTATGCCAGCGCGGGCAGCGTAGAGCAGCTCCGAGAGGAGATCCGGCGTCTGGTGGACCAGCAGATCGTTACGCCCCAGCAGGGCGAGGCGGTGGACCCGGCGGTGCTGCTGCGGTTCTTCCGCTCCCCGGTGGGCCAGGAGGCCCTGGCGGCGGGGGAGGGGCTGCATCGGGAGTTCAAGTTCTCCGTTTTAGAGCCCGCCCAGCGGTATTTCCCCGGCTTAGAGTCTGAGGAGCAGGTCTTGCTCCAGGGCGTGGTGGACTGCTGGTACGACACGCCTGATGGTCTCGTCATTCTGGACTTCAAAAGCGACCGGGTCACGACCGAGACCGCGGGCGCGCGGGCAGAAGAATACCGCCCTCAGTTGGAGGCCTATGCTCAGGCGCTATCCAAGCTCCTGGACCGGCCTGTGGCCAAAAAGGTCCTGTGGTTCTTCACCCTGAGCCAGGCGGTAGAGTTATAAACGGCTCCTGTCCGTAGGGGCCGGTGTCCTCATCGGCCCGGCAAAAAAGATGTGGTAGTCAGGCGACTACCACATCTTCTTTTTTCACCCGGGCCCAGGAGAATTCCCCTACCAGGTCCTTTGGCGTGACCGGCCGTGGCCGGTCCAGCAGTCCGGCCCAGCAGGCCAGCTGTCCCACGATCTCCGGCGCGGAATAGCGCTTGCTCAGCGAGCGCAGGGAGAGATCGCCCTCCCGCTTGGAGAGGCGGCGGCCATCCTTTGCCAGCAGCAGAGGGGTATGATAGTAGGTGGGGTGGGGAAGGCCCAGCCGCTCCTGGAGCCAGAGCTGTTGGGGCGTAGAGGGCAGAAGGTCTCGCCCCCGGACCACCTGGTTGACGCCCATGGCCCCGTCGTCTGCCACCACCGCCAGCTGGTAGGCAAAAAGGCCGTCAGAGCGCCGGAGGATAAAGTCCCCGCAGGCGGTGGCCAGGTCGGCATGATACGGCCCTTGCAGTCCATCGTCGACGCTCCAAACCTGGTCTGGAACGCGGACGCGTAAAGAGGGACGCCGGCCCTGGGCCTCCAGGGCCTGACGCTGCGGGCCGGTCAGGTCTCGGCAGGTCCCGGGGTACACCGGGTTGGGGCCGTGGGGGGCGCTGGCTTCGGTAATGGTATGGAGCTGGCGGCGGGTGCAGTAGCAGGGATAGACCAGCCCTTGCGCGTCCAGCCGGGCCAGGCAGTCCAGGTAGGCGTCTTCTCGCCGGGACTGCCACAGCGGAGCGTTGTCCCAGTCAAGGCCCAGCCAGGTAAAGTCCTCCATCACGCCCAGGGCGTACTGCTCCGGACAGCGGGGCTTGTCCAGGTCCTCCAGCCGCAGCAGGACCTGCCCGCCTTCGCCGCGGGCCCCAAGCCAGGCCAGCAGCGCCGCGAAGGCGTTGCCCAGATGCATCTCCCCGCTGGGGCTGGGGGCCAGCCGACCCACTACCTCTGCCATGACCTTCACCTCCCAGATCTTTATATTGTAGCACACTGTTTTTTCCACCACAAGGGGTTGACAGAATGGTTGCGATGTGTTACAATTTGGTTACATTATTTAGTAGGAGGGTCAGTATGGCCAAGAAGGAACTGCCGCTGGAATATAAGGGACACCCCCTGCGCCGGAAGGACAACATGATCTACTACGGCTCCATGGCCGATAAATACATTGTTCTGTTCACCATCAACGACTCCAAGACCGTGGACGATCTGGAGGTCCCCACCAAGGTGAGTATCCAGCTCCAACTTACCGACCCCGACCTCCGCTCCCGGGACCGGGTGGTGAAGAAGTCGGAAAAGGACAGCCTCTATGCCGCTATGGACGTGGGCGCCATCTGGCTGGAGCGTGCCCTGACCAGCATGTAAGGCTGGCCTTTTCTACCAAAGAGAAACAACGTAAAGGGGAGACCTGACGTGGGTTTGAAGGATTTTGCGAAGAAAGCGGCCCTGACCGGGCTTTTGATGGGCGCGCTGTGCGCCACGGCTGCCGCTGCCGACTATATTGGCGTAGGCACCGTTCAGGGCGACGGCCTGCGGTTGCGTAGCGGCGCGGGCACCGACCATGGGGTCCTGGCCACCGCCAACAAGGGCGACGTCGCTCTGGTGATGGAGGAGGAAAACGGCTGGTATAAGGTGGACTTCGGCACTCAGGTGGGCTATATGTCCGCGGGTTATGTGAAGGTGGCCGAAACAGTGGAGGCCGACCTGGGCCTGGGGATGGTCACCACCAGCGGCTCCACCCTGAACCTCCGTGCCCAGCCCAATACGGACAGCGCGGTGCTGGCCAAGTTGGCAAACGGCGCTACGGTAAGCCTCACCGGGTTTGACAAGGGCTGGTACAAGGTTACATACAATAACGCCGTGGGTTATGTCAGCGGCGAGTACATCACCCCCGTTTTGGACGCCAACGGTACCCGCAAGGACGGCGCCAATGCGGCTCCGGCCGGCCAGGCCAGCGCCCTGGGCCAGCGGATCGTAGACGAGGCCATGAAGCATGTGGGCAAGCCCTATGTCTACGGCGCCAAGGGCCCCAACGCCTTTGACTGCTCGGGCTTTGCTTATTACTGCGTCAAGCAGGCCAGCGGCGGTTCCATCGCGCTCAGCGGCGGCTCCACCAATCAGTGGTATAACACCCCCGGCCAGCGCATCTACTCCATCAGCGAGCTCCAGCCCGGCGACCTCTTCTACATCTGTGACCCCGCCTACTCCCACGGTAAGGCCACCTCCCATGTGGCCATCTACGCTGGCAACGGCAACCTGGTCCACGCCTCTGACGGTAGGACCGGCGTCATCGTCAACCCCATCAAGGACAAGGACCGCCGCTACTTCGTCGGCGCCATCCGGCTGGGCTGATCAAGCACTGCGAACCATCCCCTCCCGCTCCGGCGGGAGGGGATTTTTTGCTTGCAAAAAGGCGAGGAACATGGTATGATACAAGGTAGTTCACAATGATAGCAAGAGAGGATGTGGGCGGCATGAAGAAGGAAGAGCGTACCGCGAAAAAGCAGCGCGAGGACCAGGCCCTGAACCGGGTCTTGTGGTGGTTTGGCGGCGCGGTGGTGCTGGAGTTCTTTCTGCTGCTTTTGAACCGCTTCTATTTTGTGGGGAGCAACGGCGGCAACGTGGCGCTGTCCCTGGGCCTGTTTCGCTTTCTGCGGGTGTTCACCTGGGTCTGCCTGGCTGGGGCCATCGGCTTTGGCCTTTGGTGGTTCCTCCGGCGGAAAAAGGGGGAAAAGGCCTTTGTCCAGGGTGCTTGCTGCGCGGCGTGGGCGGTCTTGTTCCTGTGCGCCTTTGTAGCCGGGTTTTGGGGCGCTCAGGGCGGCGTGCGCTTCCTCTATGTGGCCGTCCCTGTGGCGGCGGTGCTGGCGCTGGTGTACTACCTCTACCAGCGGGAATTTTTCCTGGTGGCCCTCCAGGGCGGCGCGGCGCTATTCTCCCTGTGGTTTTACTATAACTTCTTTGTTGCCAACCCGGGCGTTGTATATGGGGTGATGGCCGTGGTGCTGGCGCTGACGGCGGCGGCGTGCGGACTGTTTTTCCTGCTGAGTAAGAATAAGGGCGTGCTGGGCAAGGTCCGGGTGTTGCCCCGGAAGACCAACTATTTGCCTCTCTACCTGGCCGCGGGCGTTACCGCCCTGGCAGTGCTGACCGCCTTGCTTTTCGGCCTGACGGCGGCCTACGGCGCCATCTTCGGCGTGGTAGCCTGGCTGTTTGGCGTGGCGATTTACTACACGGTGCGGTTAATGTAAAAGGCCCCTTAGAGCTTCCTGGAGCCCCAAGGCCCATGTGGCCCTGGGGCTCTTTTTTGTCCGAGTTGATGACCCGCAGTCATCCATGATGGAAATATTGCAAGGTAGAAGGAAAAAACGTTATAAAATGGAAGTTAATGGGTTGCAAAAAAGGGAAGATCTTTTACTTCTAGGGCGAAAATTTAGGAAACGGAAAGAATAATAAGTTTACATAACCATGAAAAATATCAAAAAATACTTCCGGTAATTTGAGTAAAAAATACTCGTTTTTTGTCGTCAAAAATCGTCGCCGCTGTGATTTCAACATTTCAACAAAGTTTTCCACATAAAAAGGAACGAAACCGGAAAACCGGGTCCGTTCCTTTGTTTACATAATGGTAAAACTGGGGAGGCTGGGGGCAAATTTGCAAGAGAAACAAGCATCCTTGCACCGCGCAAAAGTCAGCCCTGGGACAGGTCCCTGGTGGCGTAGGCGTTCAAGTCGGAGCCGGCCCGATTGCCCGCCAGAAACTCATAATACCCCTGGGCGCCGATCATGGCGGCGTTGTCGCCGCACAGGGCCAGGGTGGGCAAAAAAAGCGCGTAGCCGTGGGCCTTGCAGGCCCCTTCCAGATCCGCTCGGATCCGGGAATTGGCGGCCACGCCGCCAGCTACGGCAATGCGATGACAGCCTGTTTGTTCCGCCGCGGCCATGACCCGGGGGATGAGGCTGTCGCTGACCGCCCGGCTGAAGGAGGCGGCCAGGCCGGGCAGATCCAGTGCCTCGCCTTTTTGCTGAGCGTTGTGGACCAGGTTCACCACCGCCGTCTTGAGCCCGGAGAAGGACAGGTCCAGTTCATGTCCCTCCACATGGGCCAAGGGAAGCGTGTAGGCGTGGTCGTCGCCGCCTCGGGCCAGGTCGTCTATGGGCTTGCCTCCGGGGTAGGGCAGGCCCAGCACACGGGCCGCCTTGTCAAAGCACTCGCCCGCCGCGTCGTCTCTGGTAGCGCCCAGCACGTCCATGTCCGTATAGTCCTTTACATGGACGATGGCGGTGGTGCCGCCGGAGACGCACAGGCAAAGGAAGGGCGGCTCCAGCTCAGGATGGGCCAGGTAAAGAGCGGCGATGTGGCCCCGGACGTGGTGGACGGGGATCAGCGGCTTTTTGCTGGCCATGGCGACAGCCTTGGCGAAATTGACTCCTACGAGCACAGCGCCGATCAGCCCGGGGGCGTAGGTCACCGCCACGGCGTCGATGCCGTCCAGGGTAAGGCCTGCGTCGCTCAGGGCCTGCTGGGCCAGGGGAACGATGGCCTCCACGTGCTTGCGGGAGGCGATCTCCGGCACCACGCCGCCGTAGAGGGCGTGGATGTCCACCGATGAGGCGATGACGCTGGAAAGCACCGTTCGGCCATCCCGGACCACGGCGGCGGCAGTCTCGTCGCAGGAGGATTCAAAGGCAAGGATGTTCATGCTTGCGCGTCCCCCTCGCCAAACTCCCGGGTCATCAAAATGGCGTCCTTGTGGACCTCGGAGTAGTAGTTCTTCCGACGGCCCACCTCCACAAAGCCGTTTTTGCCGTAGAGGGCAATGGCGCTTTCGTTGTCCTCCCGGACCTCCAGGGTGATGTAGGCCAGATGCTCCTGACCGTAGCGCAGATAGGCGTCCAAAATGGCCTGGGCCACGCCCTGGCGGCGGTGCTCCTCCCGGACGGCCAGCTTTTCCAAACAGCCCTCGTCCAGGATCACCCCCAGTACGCCATAGCCCAGCACATGGCCCTCCTCGGTCTCGGCCACCACCAGGGAGACAGTGGTGTTGTAAAGCTCGCTCTCCCAGCTGTCCTGACTCCAGGGCCGGGAGAAGTAGGCCTTGTCCATCTCCGCCACCTGCTTGAGGTGGCTCTTATCCATGGGCACTAATTGAAATTCCATCGTCATCATCCCTTCGATTCACCCCAACTCTGGCCCGCGTTGGCCTCGGCGATCAGGGGAACGCGCAAGTTCGCCACCCCGGTCATCTCCCGCTCCAGCAGGGCCTTGACGGCGTCTACCTCAGCATCGGGGCACTCTACGATCAGCTCGTCGTGGACCTGCAAGACCAGACGGCCTGCCAGCCCCTCTCGCAAAAGAGCGTCCCGGACCCGGATCATAGCCAGCTTCATCAGATCTGCCGCCGTGCCCTGAATGGGCATATTGAGGGCTACGCGTTCGCCAAAGGAGCGTAGGTTGAAGTTGGAGGACTTCAGCTCCGGCAGCCACCGGCGGCGGCCATAGAGGGTGGAGACATAGCCGTCTTCCCGGGCCTTTTCCACCACATGGTCCATATAGGCCCGCACGCCCTGGAAGGTTTCAAAGTAGCGGTCCATATAGTCCTTGGCCTCGGCTACGCTGACGTGGATATCCTGGCTCAGGGAGAAGGCGGAGATGCCGTAGACGATGCCGAAGTTCACCGCCTTGGCCCTGCGGCGCAGCTCGGGCGTGACCTCACCAGGCTCTAGACCAAATACCTTGGCGGCGGTGGCGGTGTGGAAGTCCTCGCCGGACAAAAAGGCCTCCTGCATCGCCTTGTCGTCGGCGATATGGGCCAGCAGTCGAAGCTCGATCTGGGAGTAGTCCGCGTCCACCAGCTTGCAGCCCTTGGGGGCCACCAGCATGTAGCGAAGCTGAGCGCCTAGGTCTGTGCGCACGGGAATATTCTGCATATTGGGCTCGGTGGAGGAGAGCCGCCCGGTGGCGGTGACGGTGTTTTGGAAGGAGGTGTGGATGCGCCCATCCTGGGCAATGACCTTGCCAAGACCCTCCACATAGGTGGAGTTGAGCTTGGCCAGCTGCCGATAGTCCAGAACGGCGTCCACCATAGGCGCCTGGCCCCGGAGCTTTTCCAGCACCTCGGCGGAGGTGGAGTAGCCGGTCTTGGTCTTCTTCACCGGCGGGATGCCCATATCCTCAAAGAGGATCTTGCCCAGCTGTTGGGTGGAGTTGATGTTGAACTCCCGGCCCGCCATGTCGTAGATCAGGGCCTCGTCGGCGGCGATGCGCTCTTTGAGCAAAGCGCCGTAGGACTCCAAAGCCTTGCGGTCGATGAGCACGCCCTGCCGCTCCATCTCGGCCAGCACCGGGCAAAGAGGAAGCTCGATATCGTAATAGACCTGGCCGAGCCCCAGCTCCTCCAGTCGGGGAGCCAACTGGCCATAGAGGGCGTTTATCAGGGCAGGGGAGGGACCGGCCTCCTGATTGAAATAGGAGATGGCCAGCTTCGTAAGGTCATAGCTACCCACCGTGGGGTCCAGCAGATAGGCGGCCAGCTCGGTGTCAAAGACAAAGCCGGCAGGCTCGATCCCCTCGTCCAAGAGGACGTGCCACAGGCTCTTGAGACCGTGGGTGACTTTTTTTATGTCACGCTCGGCAAAAAAATCCCGCAGGAAGGCATTGTAGCCGGGGAGCTTGTCCCAGGCGAGGATGGCGTTTTCCACCTGGACGCTGTCCAGGCTCTCCCCGGCCAGCACCGCCACGGTCTCCTGGCTCTTCCACTGCTTCATCAGCTCCTGGAGCCGGGCCTCGCTCTCCACCGTCTCCGGCTCGGCAGGCGGCTGAAAAGCCCCTTTGGCCGGGGCGGTAACGGCAGAAGAGGGGGAGAGGCCCAGCTTCTCGATGAGCTTGGCAAATTCCAGCTTCAAAAAGAGAGAATAAAGGGCGTCGTTGTCCACCGCTTTACGCAGAGCGTCCTGGGGCTTATAGTCCACCGGCGCGTCACAGCGGATGGTGGCCAGGGTGTAGGAAAATTCCGCGTCGGCCTTGCCGTCCGCCAGCTTTTGGACCATGGCGGGCTTGGCGGGGGTCTGGGGCGCGGTGCAAATGTTGGGCATATGGTCGTAAAGATGCTCGAGGTCACCGTACATCTGGATGAGGCCCATGGCCGTCTTCTCGCCGACGCCCTTGACGCCGGGGATGTTGTCGCTGGAGTCGCCCATAAGGGCCTTGAGGTCGATGATGTGGATGGGCTCGAAGCCGTATTGTTCCCGGAAGGTCTCGGGGGTCATATCTTTGGTGGTGGTCTGGCCCATACGGGTGGTCACCAGCTTGACGGTGGTGTGGTCGGTGATGAGCTGGAGGGAGTCCTTATCTCCGGTGACTACCACCGTGTCCCAGCCCGCAGCGGTATCGATGGCGGCCATGGTGCCCAAAAGGTCGTCGGCCTCCCAACCGTCCAGCTCGTAGCGGGGGATGTTCATGGCGTCCAGCACGTCCTTCAAAATGGGCATCTGGGCAGCCAGATCCTCGGGCATGGCGTGGCGGGTGGCTTTGTAGCCGTCGTACATCTGGTGGCGGAAGGTGGGAGCCTTGCGGTCAAAGGTCACCGCCAGGGCATCGGGTTTTTCCTCGTCCAGTAGTTTCAAAAGGATGTTCAAAAAGCCGTAGACGGCGTTGGTGGGGGTGCCGTCCCGGGTGGATAGAGGCCGGACGCCGTAAAAGGCCCGGTTGATGATGGAGTTGCCGTCGATGACCATACACTTCATAGAGACCACCGCCTGTCAGATGGATTCTAATCATATAGTATACCAGCTTTTTCCGTCGGGAGCAAGAAAAACCGCCCCAAAATGGGGCGGTTTTTCCCAAGGCAAGAGAGACGAAAGGGCAGGGGCTTACTGAGCGGGGGCGTAATCGGCCAGCTCCAGCTCACCGTCTTCGTTCACAGTCACCTCGTAGGAGCCAAGGCCGTCGCTGTCCACGTCACCCTCGCTGGCGACCTTGACGTTGCCCACGCCGGTGATGGGCGCGTCCTCGTTCAAGTTGAAGGTGTAGGTGATGGGGCCGCTCTCCGCCCCGCCGGCCATCTGGACCTCTACCATGCCGTCAGGCTTGACGGTGATGGTGGCCTTGTCCATCTCCAGCACATACTGCCCATCCTGGGCAAAGGCGTCGGTGACGTCGGTCTCCACGCCGTCCACGGTGAGGATGCTGCGGCCCTCCCTCTCGGCCAGGGCCAGAGTGGGCATGGTAAAGGCGGTCTGGGTGCTGTCGTCGGCGTAGGTGATGGTGTAGGTCATAAAGAGCTGCTGCACGACCGGGGCGGCCATGGCCGTCACCGTGAGGGCAGCCACGCAGGCGGCGGCGATCAAAACAGTCTTCATGGGGCGGCTCAGGCGCTTTTTGGCGTTGGTGTTTTCTGTCATGGCGATCATTTCCTCCAGTTTCTCCGCGTCCAGGGTCAACCTGTCGCAGGCGTTACGGTACATTTTGGGGTCGAACATATCCACATCCCTCCTTGGTTGATTCGCTCAAGGCGCGCCGCAGCTTCTCTCTGGCACGCTGGAGCCAGGTCTGGACGGTGGACTCCCTGGCCCCCAGGACCTGAGCCACCTCCCGGACGGTGCAGTCTTCATAATAATAGAGGTACACCGCCGTGCGGTACTTGGGCTCCAGGGCCATCACCGCCGCCAGCACCTCGCCCTCCGTTTCCGGCCCCTGGACCGGGGCGTCAAAGTCCTCCAGGGGAAGGACCCTGCGCCGCCAGGGAGAGCGGAGGACCCGGCGGCACTCGTTTACCGTCACCCGCAGCAGCCAGTGCTTGATATGTTCCGGGCTTTCAAAGTCCTGCTCGGCGCAGTAGAGCTTCATCAGGACGGTCTGGGATACGTCCTCGGCGTCGGGACGGTTGCCCAGAGCGTGGCAGGCCACCCGGAAAATAGTGTCGCCATATTGGCGGGCCAGCCCTTCAAATTCCTCCGCGGTCAACTGCGTCCCTCCTTTCGGTTCGTGAAAGCGCTTTCACTGTGAATACCCGCCAGAGCAGGGAAATATCTCAAAAGAGGTGAAATATTTTCCTCCAAACGCAAAAAGAGACGGCCCCAAGGCCGTCTCTTTTGTCGCTTATAAGGTCTGCTCCGAGGGCTGAAACCGGCGTAGGAGCCAGACCGACAGGCCCCAGCCCGCCAGGCCCGCCAGGTCGCCGACGATAAAGCCGCCCAGCACGTCGGTGGGGTAGTGGACTCCCACATAGAGCCTCGACAGGGCCATCAGCGCTGCCAGGACCACCACGCCCACTTTCACCGCCTTGCTGTGCGTCCAGTCCCGGGGCCAGGCGCGGACAAAGGCCAGGGCAAAGGCAAAGGCGGCGGAGGTGTGGCCGGAAGGGAAGGAGAGAGGGTCGCCCTCCACCACCAGCGGGACAATGGCGGGGAAATCCACCCAGGGCCGGACCCGGCTCACCAGGTGTTTGAGGATGACGTTGGTGAAAAGCAAGCTGAAAAGCAGCCCCAGCCCACAGGCCAGGCCGACCTTCCGGGTCTTGGGCCACACCAGCAACGCTAAGGTCAGCACGATGAACAGCACACCCGCGTCCCCCAGATGGGTGAAGGCGGAGACAAGGGGGTCGGTGATGGGGTTACGGAGAGCCGTCTGGATCCAGAGCAGGACCCCCGCCTCCCAGGAGCTGAGCGCCGCCCACATGGCTTAGCCCCAATCGCAGGTCATAATGAGAGAGTAGGAAAACTCAAAGTGGGTGGTCTTGAGGATGTGGCTCTTGCCTACCCGGACCTCCTGGGTGCCCAGCTTACTGGTGACGGGGTCCGCCACGTTGGCCTCCACCGTGAAGGTCAGGTCCCAACGGCCGCCGTCATAATTTTCCTCGGAGCGGACGGTATTGCCCGCGGCGTCGGTATTGTAGCTCACATGGGGCACGGCCTCCACCTTGGTGACATAGGCGTCCAGCAGCTCGCCGTTGGCCATGAGCTGGTCCTTGCCGCCGGCCTGTTCCATCTGGCGCATGACCTCGTCATAGGTGGCCTGGTCTATGGCCTGGACCTGAGCGGTGTAGGTCAGCTTGGTGGCGCCGTTGATGGCATTGTTCCCCGCGCCACCCAAAAAGCGTACTGCCAGGAAGATGACCGCGGCGGCGATGATGATCAGGGCCAAAAGGTCGATGAGATTGATCTTCCCAAAAAGTTTGCCCTTTTCGTCTACGATTTTCATGTGTAAAGCCTCCTGAGGTCTTTGGCGGGGCAGACAAGCCTTGCCAAAGTAGTAGAATCAGTATATAATACTTTTGAATGTGTTTCAAGACCTTTTTTACAAAGGAGTGAGAAGCGTGAAGGTCATCCACCTCATCAGCGGCGGCGACACCGGCGGCGCTAAGACCCACATCCACTCGCTTTTGAGCAATATATCTCCCCATGTGGACATCACCATGGCCTGCTTTATGGAGGGCCCCTTCGCCCAGGAGGCCCGGGCTCTAGGGATCCCTACGGTGGTATTTGAGGGCAAGAACATCTTCCGTAACCTCTCCAAACTTCGGGACTATATCCGGGAGGGCGGCTACCAGATCATCCACTGCCACGGCGCCAGGGGCAATCTCATGGGTGCGCTGCTGCGGCGGAAGCTGAAGCTGCCGGTCATCACCACCGTCCACTCCGACCCCAAGCTGGACTACCTGGGCCGGCCCCTGAGCCGGCTGATCTACGGCACACTGAACGCCTGGGCGCTGCGGCGGCTGGACTACCGCATCGGCGTCTCCGACGCCATGGTGGATCTGCTCATCGACCGGGGCTTTGACACCGACCGGCTATTCTCTATTTATAACGGTTTGGATTTCACCCCCCGGGTCCCGGCCATGGACCGGCAGACCTACCTGAAGAGCCTGGGGCTTGATTGGGATGGCGACTGCGTCATTGCGGGCATCACGGCCCGGCTGAATCCGGTAAAGGATATTTCCACGCTGATCCGCGGCTTCGCCCTGGCTCACGAAACGTGCCCCCAGCTGCGGCTTTTGATTGCCGGAGACGGTGAGGAGATGGAAAAGCTCCGGGGCCTGACCGCCGAGCTGAGAGTGGCTGGGGTCGTGTGCTTTGCCGGATGGGTCAGCGATGTGGACTCCTTTTACAATGCCATCGACATCAACACCCTGACCTCCGTGTCCGAGACCTTCCCCTATTCCATTACCGAGGGGGCCCGGGCCGGACTGCCCACGGTAAGCAGCCGGGTGGGGGGTGTGCCCTACCTCATCGACCACGGCGTGACGGGCTTTCTCTTTGAGCCCGGCGACGCGGAGGCCCTGGCGGGACATCTGGCCGCTCTGGCTCAGGATGAGGGCCTGCGCCAGCGCATGGGCCAGCGGCTCTACAATAAGGCAAAGAGCGAATATTCCATTGAGAGCACCATTCAAAAGCAGGTGGAGATCTACCAGACCGTTCTCCGCCGCCAAGACCGCCCCAAGGGCCGCTACGGCGCGGCCATCTGCGGCGCCTACGGCAAGGGCAACGCCGGAGACGACGCCATCTTGGAGGCCATCGTCAAGGAGCTGCGGGATATCGATCCCGACCTTCCCATCTGGGTGCTGTCCCGGCGGCCCAAGGAGACCAGGGCCAAATACCGCATCAACGCCATCTATACCTTCCGCCTAGCGCGCTTTTTCCGGCGCCTGGGCAAGACGAGGCTCTATATCAACGGCGGCGGATCGCTGATGCAGGACGTCACGTCCCGGAGGTCCCTTTGGTTCTATCTGCTGACCATCTCCATGGCCCATATGCGGCATAACAAGGTCCTGATGTACGGCTGCGGCATCGGGCCCATCCAGTATCCCTCCAACCGCCGCCTTTGCCAGCGGGTGCTCCAGAAAAACGTGGACGCCATCACCCTGCGGGATGTAAACTCCCAAGAGGAGCTGGCCGATATGGGCATCACAAACCCGGAGGTCATCCTGGCTGCCGATCCCACTGTGATCCTGCCCGCCGCTCCCAAGGAGACCACCGATGGGCTGCTGGAAAGCTGCGGCATGGACCCGGAGGGGGATTATATCTGCTTTACCCTGCGGACCTGGCCCGGCTTTGAGGAAAAGGCCGAGGCCTTTGCCGCCGCTGCCCGGTACGCCTGGGAGCGGCATCATCTCATTCCCGCTTTTGTGCCCATCGAGGCTAAGCGCGATCATGTGGCCGCCGCCATGGTGACAAAGCGGCTTTCTGACGTGCCCCATTTCGTGCTGCCTCAGTGCGCCTCGTCCTATCACACCATCGGACTCTTCGCCCGGATGCGGGTGGTGGTGTCCATGCGGCTCCACGCGCTGGTCTTTGCCGCTGGGCAGGGCGTGCCGCTGGTGGGCGTGGTGTACGACCAGAAGATCAGCTCCTTTTTGGACTATATCGGCCAGGACCTCTATGTGGACCTGGGCGATGTGAACGCGCGGGTGCTGCGTGAGAGCATCGACAAGGCCGTGGAGCGCATGGGTGATCGGGAGTTCCTGCTTCGCGGTGTGGAGCGCCTTCGCCAGGTGGAGCATCGCAACAGCGAGACCGCCCAGCGCCTGCTGGAAGGGGGGAAGGCATGAATACCGTCGTCTGCCTCTCCGCCGCGCCCTGGCAGTCCACGCCTACCCGGACCCAGCAGCTCATGACCCGCCTCAAGGGCGCGGAGGTGCTGTTTTTCGAGCCGCCCGCGGCGTCCGGCAGCCGGGAGTATAAGAAGCCCGGACGGAAGGTCCGACCCGGTGTGACGGCCTATACGCTGCCGCCCATTGCCGGCGAGGGGCCCTTGAACCAGCTGCGTCAACGCAGGAGTCGGCGGCGGCTTTCGGACTATATTCAGAACATTCTGGCCCGCCATGACGCACGGGATGCGCTACTGTGGTGCGCCACGCCCCAGGCGGTGGGCCTTTTGGACTATTTGCCCTACAAGGGCCTGGTCTATGACTGCGACCGATACTGGGCCGAGCTGGATCCGGCCCTTGAGAGCGAACTGGCTACCCAGGCCGACGTGATCTTCGCCGCCTCGGCGGGGCTGGCCGACCGGCTGGGGCCTTGTTGCGACAATATCGCCGTGGTGCCCAACGGCTGCAACTACCCCATGTTCGCCCGGGAGGATATTGAGGTCCCCGGCCCGGTCAAGGACATCGTGGGCCCCCTCATCGGTTACGCGGGCACGCTGTGGGCCGACCTGGACTACCGTCCCGTTCTCACCTGTATCGCCGCCCACCCGGACTGGAACTATATCTTTCTGGGCAAGCATGAGCCCAGTCCCGGGCTGAAAAAGCTCCGGGCGATGAAGCAGGTGATCCTTTGTGACCGGGTGCCGCTGATCGAGGTGCCTGACTACATCCGGCAGTTCGACGTGTGCATGGACCTCCAGCGCCAGGGCGTGGCCAGCGACGTGTGCCCCGGTCGGGTGTTTGAATACCTGGCCGCAGGCAAGCCCCTGGTCCGCCACAGCTACCCCGGCCAGATGGAGGACTTCCCCCCCGGCGTGGCCTATCAATCCCCCGACCTCCACGGCTTTGTGGCCTGCTGTGAGCAGGCCATCCGGGAGGACTCCGCCTGGCTGAAAAACCGCCGCCGCCAGCTGGGCGAGGCCGCCGGCTGGGACAAGCGCGCCGAGACGGTCCAGGGTATTCTGGAGATGAATATGCTGCTGTGAGCGCCTCCGGGCAGACATATTGCCTGCAAGGGGCGCGCCGCATCCGTAGGACGGCAAGGCCGCCAACGGTATACCTGCGCATACAGCAAAGGGACGGCCCCACTTGGGGTCGCCCCTTTGCTATTTGGAAAAATTTCTCTATAAAAACAAAAAGACCCTTGACAAAGGTCAAAGGAAAATGGTATAATCAGCCGATTAACGATTTTGGCTGGTGCCAAAGGACGGCCCCAAAGTGCAAATGCAGTATAACACATTGCACAAGGGACTGTCAAGAGGGAAATGAAAAAGTTTCCAACGCTGCCGGGCGTGCCCCGGCAATTCGCCCAGAAAGGACTGAGCAGCTAGAATGGTCAAGGACGTGTACTACGGCAAGACCCTGCGAAAGAGCTTCGCCCGCCATGAGGAGATCCTGGAGATGCCCAATTTGTTGGAGGTCCAGAAGAACTCCTACAAGTGGTTCCTGGAAAAGGGTCTCAGGGAGGTCTTCCGGGATGTGGCCTCCATCACCGACTACGCCGGCAACCTGGAGCTCTCCTTCATCGACTACGAAATGGACGAGAACCCCAAGTACGACGTGGACGAGTGCAAGCGCCGGGACGTGAACTACGCCGCCCCCATCCACATCAAGGTCCGCCTGCGCAACAAGGAGACCGAGGAGATCAAGGAGCAGTCCATCTACATGGGCGACCTCCCCTTGATGACCAACGCCGGCACCTTTATTATTAACGGCGCCGAGCGCGTGATCGTCTCCCAGATCGTCCGCTCCCCGGGCATCTACTTCTCCCGCAATGCCGACAAGGCGGAGAACCTGACCTACGCCGCTCAGGTCATCCCTGGCCGGGGTGCGTGGCTGGAGTACGAGACCGACCTTAGCGATGTGTTCTACGTGCGCATCGACAAAAACCGCAAGCTGCCTATTACCAGCTTTATCCGTGCCGTGGGTCCCCGGACCGACGCGGAAATTTTGGAGATGTTTGGCGAGGACCCCCGCATCGTGGCCACCCTGGAGAAGGACACCTGCAAGAGCTACGAGGAGGCCATGCTGGAGATCTACCGCAAGCTCCGGCCCGGCGAGCCCCCCACGGTGGAGTCCGCCCAGAGCCTGCTGAACGCGCTGTTCTTTGACCCCAAGCGCTATGATCTGTCCGCTGTGGGCCGTTATAAGTTCAATAAAAAGCTGGCCCTGGCCAGCCGCATCTCCGGCCAGACCCTGGCTCAGGACGTGAAGCATCCGACCACGGGCAAGACCCTCTTCAAAAAGGGCCGCACCCTGACCTGGGACGAGGCCAAGAGCCTGGAGAAGGCGGGTGTCAACCAGGTGGCGCTCACCGTGGACCTCTCCGGTGAGACCCGGGAGCTCAAGGTCTTCTCCAACGGCATGGTGGACATGGCCGACTTTGTGAAGTTTGACCCCGCCGAGGTCTGCGGCGTGGACGAAAAGGTCCGTTACAGCGTGCTCATGGAGCTGCTGGAGCAGTACCCCGACAAGGGCGAGGACTTCCAGGAGGCCGTCCGGGACCGGATCGACGACCTGATCCCCAAGCACATCATCGTGGACGACATGATGGCCTCCATCAACTATTTGAACTGTCTGGCCCAGGGCGTGGGCAATCCCGACGATATCGACCATCTGGGCAACCGCCGTCTGCGCTGCGTGGGCGAGCTGTTGCAAAATCAGTTCCGCATCGGCTTTAGCCGCATGGAGCGGGTCATCCGCGAGCGCATGACCATCCAGGATCTGGACATCGTTACCCCCCAGAGCCTGATCAACATCCGGCCCGTTACCGCCGCCATCAAGGAGTTCTTCGGCTCTTCGCCCCTTTCTCAGTTCATGGACCAGACCAACCCCCTGGCCGAGCTGACCCACAAGCGCCGTATGTCCGCCCTGGGCCCTGGCGGTCTGAGCCGGGACCGGGCCTCCTTTGAGGTCCGAGACGTCCACTACTCCCACTATGGCCGTCTGTGCCCCATCGAGACTCCCGAAGGTCCCAACATCGGCCTGATCTCCTACATGGCGTCCTACGCCCGGGTCAACCGCTTCGGCTTCCTGGAGGCCCCCTTCCGCAAGGTGGTCAAGGATAAAAACGGCGCTCGGGTCACCGACGAAGTGGAGTATATGACCGCCGACATGGAGGACGACTTCATCGTGGCCCAGGCCACCGAGCCTACCGACGCCAAGGGCTACCTCCTCAACGACCGTATCACCTGCCGTCACCGCAATGAGATCATTAGCGTGGACCGCGCCGACGTGGACTACATCGACGTCAGCCCCAAGATGATGGTGTCCATCGCCACGGCCATGATCCCCTTCCTGGAAAACGACGACGCGAACCGCGCTCTGATGGGCGCTAACATGCAGCGCCAGGCCGTGCCCCTTTTGACCACCGAGGCCCCCATCGTGGCCACCGGCCAGGAGCATAAGAACTGCGTGGACTCCGAGGTGGCCGTCATCGCCCGGGCCCCCGGCACCGTCACCCAGGTCTCCGCCGACCACATCACCATCAAGGGTGACGACGGTCAGGTGGTGGAGCGCAAGCTCACTAAGTTTGCCCGCTCCAACCACTCCACCTGCGTCAACCAGCGGCCCATCGTGGAGGTAGGCCAGCACGTGGAGACCGGCGATGTCATCGCCGACGGCCCCTCCACCTCCAACGGCGAGATCGCCCTGGGCAAGAACATCCTCATGGGCTTTATGACCTGGGAGGGCTACAACTACGAGGACGC
>CAJKDY010000019.1 GCA_905198835.1 uncultured Eubacteriales bacterium
TCATGGCTTACCTGATCGAGGAGACCAAGGGCAAGTTCCCCACCTGGCTGGCTCCTGTTCAGGTCAAGGTGCTTCCCGTCTCCGAGAAGACCCTCGAGTATTCCGAGGCCATCACCGAGAAGCTGGTGGAGGCCGGTATCCGTGTGGCTCTGGACGACGACAACCAGAAGATCGGCTACAAGATCCGCGCTGCACAGCAGGTGGACCGCGTGCCTTATATGCTGGTCCTGGGTGCCAAGGAAGCCGAGGCCGGCAACGTCTCTGTCCGTGACCGCAAGGGCGAGACCACCACGATGGAAGTGGATGAGTTCATCGCAAAGGTCACTTCCGAGATCAAGAACCGCAGCCTGTAAGCTGTAACGTAAGATACAAAAAATCCCCTCCGCCGTTTGGCAGAGGGGATTTTTATTTACGCCTTGTTATTTCAGCAGATTATCATCCGTGAAGTAATCAATTTTCATGGACTTACGCACTTCGGCGAGGGTGGCGGCGGCGGTCTTTTCGGCCACAGCGCTGCCTTCCTTCAGAATTTCCACGACCTCGGGCAGGCGCTGCTCCCACTCCTTGCGGCGGTTGCGGATGGGCTCCAGCTCGGCCTGCATGACGCTGTTCAGGAACTTCTTCACCTTCACGTCGCCCAGACCGCCGCGCTGATAGTGTGCCTTCAGCTCGTCGAGGTTCTGGTACTCGGGCAGGAACTCGGCAAAGTGCTCCGGGCGGCTGAATGCATCCAGATAGATGAAGACGGGGTTGCCCTCCACCTTGCCGGGGTCCTGCACGCGCAGATGGTTCGGGTCGGTGTACATGGACATGATCTTCTTCTTGATGTCCTCGGGCTCGTCGGAGAGGTAGATGCAGTTGCCGAGGCTCTTGCTCATCTTGGCCTTGCCGTCGGTGCCGGGCAGGCGCAGGCAGGCGCTGTTCTGGGGCAGAACGATCTCCGGCTCCACCAGAGTCTCACCGTAGACGGCGTTGAACTTATGAACGATCTCGCAGCACTGCTCGATCATGGGGCGCTGGTCCTCGCCTGCGGGGACGGTAGTAGCCTTGAAGGCGGTGATGTCCGCAGCCTGGCTGATGGGGTAAGTGAAGAAGCCCACCGGGATGCTGGACTCGAAGTTCTTCTGCTGGATCTCGGCCTTGACGGTGGGGTTGCGCTGCAGGCGGGAGACGGTGACGAGGTTCATATAATAGAAGCTCAGCTCGGTCAGCTCCGGCACCATGGACTGGATGAAGATGTGTGCCTTGGCGGGGTCGATGCCCACGGCCAGATAGTCCAGAGCGACCTGCAGGACGTTCTGGCGCACCTTCTCCGGGTTGTCGGCGTTGTCGGTGAGGGCCTGTGCGTCAGCGATCATAATATAGATCTCGTCGAACTTGCCCGAGTTCTGCAGCCGGACACGCTCCTTCAGAGAGCCGACATAGTGGCCGACATGGAGCCGGCCCGTCGGGCGGTCGCCCGTCAGAATGATCTGTTTCATAGTTTTCTCCTTTTTCATCAGGCGCATTTTTCCTCAACCTCTCCGTCACAGCTGACGCTGTGCCACCTCCCCTAATAGGGGAGGCTCTGGCGAAAAGGGTAAGTTTTCGGTTTTGCCAAGGGCTCTCCTATCCGGAGAGCTGGACGCCGCAGGCGGCCTGAGAGGTTCATTTTTTATAAGTATATCCCCCGCCGCTTTCCCTGTCAACAAAAGCCGCACCGGAACGGATAAAAAAGAAAAAGCGATGGAAAACTTCCATCGCTTTACTGGCGCCTCTTGCCTGACTCGAACAGGCGACACCCTGATTAACAGTCAGGTGCTCTAACCGACTGAGCTAAAGAGGCATCTATATAAAACGGCACATGACCGTTTTACTACTATAAAATGGTGACCCGTACCGGAATCGAACCGATGTTAAAGGCGTGAGAGGCCTCTGTCTTAACCGCTTGACCAACGGGCCATACTACCATTGCATCGGGTGTTGTTCCCGACTCGATTATTTTAGCACAGCGTACCCGCTTTGTCAACAGGCATTTTCAATTTTTCGGCAAAAATTTCGAAAAAATCAGAACAGCCGACGTACTCTGCCCTTCACGGCCCCCAGAAGGACGTTCAGGTAGAGGCCCATGACGCTCTCCACCTCGCCCAGCTCCATGCTCTGGCGCTGGGGCAGGCCGGCCAGCGTACCGCGGTAGAGGCAGCGCAGCTCGGGCAGCTCGGCGTAATCGCTGGGGTGCATGAGGGTGCTGGGCTTTGGCAGCTCCAGCGCACCGCTCTTCTGGAGCACCTCACTGACGAACTGGGAGCAGAAATAATGCCGACGGCGCTGCCAGCGGATATGCATCCAGCAGAGCAGCAGACCCAGCGAATTGAAGCGGTAGAGCTCCCCGTGGTGCATCATGTGCTGGGTGCGGCGCTTGGCGCGGGTGTAGACCTCATCCGTCACTTCCAGCGCGTAGAGGGCGCAGGGGATGTTCTCCCGCATGAGGAACACGCCCCGGTTCAGGTACTCCCGGCTGGGACCTGCGGGGAACATGGTATAACCATTCTTGCGGGTAGAGCTGTAGAGGGTACTCAGGTCCTCGTCGAAGGCGAGGGAGACGTGGGTGTACTGCGCACCGGTCAGGCTGTACACGAGGTTCGAGAGCAGGGTGCCGGAGCGGGTAAGAAATATGTAAAGCGTCTTCATCGTCGTTGTTTCTCCATGCTGGCGGCTCATGGCCGCGGGTCAGATTGGCTCAGTATATCATAAGTCGTGCGTTTTTTCCAGATAAATCGCAAAATATCCACAAATATTTTGTGTCTCTACTTATAATACGTTTTTTCGCGGCCCAAAATTGCAGCCTCTTCTCTCCTGATTTCCGCTCCTTGTATCCCGAATCGATAAAATTTTATCAAAGATTTGTTTTTGGCATAAAATCTTTAATTTGTGCAGGCAAACAGGCCAAGATTTTTACGAAACTGTCTCAAATACCCCGGATTCTTAATAAGATTTGTTGCTTTTACCCGAAGAAAACCGCTCCGCCGGTTGATTTCAGCCCCGATTTATGTATAATGATATACAGGAGAATACGCATCTGTATTTCTTTTCATCGTCCTTTTGCGGTGTCCTTTTGGCTGAGGGCAGCTTACCGCTGGTGTCTGGGCGATGACCTGAACGAAAGAAGAGGTATAAGTATCATGGCAAAGTTGGATCTGAGCAAGTATGGTATCACCGGCACGACCGAGATCGTGTACAATCCCTCTTACGAGCAGCTGTTCGACGAGGAGACCAAGCCCGAGCTGGAAGGCTACGAGAAGGGCCAGGTCAGCGAGCTGGGCGCTGTCAACGTCATGACCGGCATCTACACCGGCCGCTCCCCCAAGGATAAGTTCATCGTCATGGATGAGAACTCCAAGGACACCGTGTGGTGGACCTCCGACGAGTATAAAAACGACAACCATCCCGCCAGCGAGGCTACCTGGAAGGCCGTGAAAGACATCGCCCTGAAGGAGCTCTCGGGCAAGAAGCTGTATGTGGTGGACGCCTTCTGCGGCGCTAACCACGATACCCGCATGGCCGTTCGCTTCATCATGGAGGTGGCCTGGCAGGCCCACTTCATCAAGAACATGTTCATTCAGCCCACCGCCGAGGAGCTGGCCGCCTTTGAGCCCGATTTCGTGGTCTACAACGCCTCCAAGGCCAAGGTGGAGAACTATCAGGAGCTGGGCCTCAACTCCGAGACCGCCGTTGTCTTCAACATCACCAGCCGTGAGCAGGTCATCATCAACACCTGGTACGGCGGCGAGATGAAGAAGGGCATGTTCTCCATGATGAACTACTACCTGCCCCTGAAGGGCATCGCCTCCATGCACTGCTCGGCCAACACCGACATGAAGGGCGAGAACACCGCCATCTTCTTCGGTCTGTCCGGCACCGGCAAGACCACCCTGTCCACCGACCCCAAGCGTCTGCTGATCGGCGACGACGAGCACGGCTGGGACGACAACGGCGTCTTCAACTTCGAGGGCGGCTGCTACGCCAAGGTCATCAACCTGGACAAGGACTCCGAGCCCGACATCTATAACGCCATCCGCCGCAACGCTCTGCTGGAGAACGTGACCCTGGACGCCAGCGGCAAGATCGACTTCGCCGACAAGTCCGTCACCGAGAACACCCGGGTGAGCTACCCCATCGACCACATTGAGAAGATCGTCAAGAACGTCAACCCCACCTCCGCCGGCCCCGCCGCCAAGAACGTCATCTTCCTCTCCGCCGACGCCTTTGGCGTGCTGCCTCCCGTCAGCATCCTGACGCCCGAGCAGTGCAAGTACTACTTCCTCTCCGGCTTCACCGCTAAGCTGGCCGGCACCGAGCGGGGCATCACCGAGCCCACCCCCACCTTCTCCGCCTGCTTCGGTCAGGCCTTCCTGGAGCTGCACCCCACCAAGTACGCTGAGGAGCTGGTCAAGCGCATGGAGGCCTCCGGCGCCAAGGCTTACCTGGTGAACACCGGCTGGAACGGCACCGGCAAGCGCATCTCCATCAAGGACACCCGCGGCATCATCGACGCCATCCTGGACGGCTCCATCGAGACCGCTCCCACCAAGACCATCCCCATGTTCAACTTCCAGGTTCCCACCGCTCTGCCCGGTGTGGATCCCGCCATCCTGGATCCCCGGGACACCTACGCCGATCCCAAGGAGTGGGAGGAGAAGGCCAAGGATCTGGCTTCCCGCTTCGTGAAGAACTTCGCCAAGTACACCACCAACGACGCCGGCAAGGCTCTGGTGGCCGCTGGTCCCCAGGCGTAAGCTGGACCTGCAACGTAAAAAGAAAAGCAAGAGAGCGAGGGCTTTGCCCTCGCTCTCTTGCTTTTCCTTGCAATATGGCTAGAATATGGTATAATGAACGCAGGAAGAGTACTCTTCCTATTTCCCCCGATGGGGGAAATAAAGAGCATTAAGGAGGAAGAAACATGAAGAGGAGACTGCTGAGCCTGATTTTGTTGCTAGTCATGGTGTGTGCGCTGAGTCCTTGGGTTGGGGCGACAGAGTACGATGTTACAGAGGCCATACCCCTCTATTATGATGAGATGTGGAAATTCCGCGAAGGTATCGCGCCGGTGCGGCTAAAGAAGAAGTGGGGCTTTGTGGACACCAGCGGCAAAGCTGTCGGAGCTTATAAATATGATAGTGTGTCGTGGTTCCATAATGGTTTGGCAGAGGTCAGGCTGGATGGTAAGGAAGGCCTTCTGGATGCTGAGGGGAGAACGGTGGTGCCGTGCAAATATGACAGCATTATGAATCTTGGAAATCGAGGCGACCTGATTGCGGTGGAGTTGGACGGAAAATGGGGATTTATTAATGAGAGTGGCAATGAGGTCATTCCTTGCCAATATGAGAATGAGACCCTGTGGCCGGAATTTTCGGAAGGCTTAGCAGCAGTGAAGAAGGATGGCAAGTGGGGCTACATCGATACTAGCGGGAATGTAGTCATCCCATTCCAATATGCAGGGGCAGAGAGTTTTTCCAACGGCTTCGCAATCGTACGTCGTCGGTTTGACAACAAAAGAGATCTGATGTATGGCTTTATTGACCACAGCGGCAATGAAGTGGTGCCCTGCAAGTACGTCTATGCGTGGGATTGTGAGGAACCGGGAATTGCCACGGTTTTGGAAAGTAACTGGCAGTACGACCTGGGCATGGTCGATATGGCCACGGGGCAGGAGATCATCCCCTGTGAATACCCTCGGCTATGGTATGCTGGGGAAGGGCTGATCCTAGCGGATACGCCAGATGGAAAAACAGGGTATTTTGATACGAAAGGCAACCTGGTAGTGCCCTTTTGTTATAGCTACGGTGGGAGCTTTTCAGAAGGGCTGGCAGTTGTGAAGATGGGCGGACAAGTGGGCTTCATTGACCCAACGGGGCAAGAGGTAGTACCCTGCGATCTGCCCTATACGACGGCTGAGAACCTTGATCACGGTGTTTCAGTGGTGACTAGAAGCACGCGGGAGGGGATCAAGTGGGGCCTTATAGATAGAAATGGACGGGAAATCGTGGAGTGCAAATATGATGAAGAGACATATATTCCGCCGCTTGATGAAGGTATCGTGTCAATGCACTGGAATGGTAAATACGGCTATGTAAATATAGAGGGGCGGGAAATTGTGCCGCCTCAATATGATTACACCCATGAATTCTCCGAGGGCTATGGGGCGGTGCGGCTGAACGGTAAATATGGCTACGTTGATCAACTGGGACAGGAAGTCACGGCCATTGCGTATGACCACGCTTTAGATGTCAGCGATGGTTTGGCGGTGGTGGAACGGGATGGAAAATGGGGAGCGCTCCGCTTCAGTAAAACTACAAAAGAAACTGGCGTTGTCGCCAGCCCCTCCACCCAGCCGGTGCTGGTGAACGGCGTTTCCGTGGAGTTCCAGTGTTACGCCCTCAAGGACGCAAACGGCAACGACACCAATTATATCAAGCTCCGGGACGTGGCTTCCATTCTCAGCGGCTCCGCCGTCCAGTTCAACGTGGTCTGGGACGGAGCGGTGAACATCGAGACCGGGAAGGACTATGTCCCCAACGGCTCGGAGATGAAAACGCCCTTCCGCGGTGACCGGGCCTATGAGACTGCCACGGCAGAGACCAGGATCAACGGCAAGGCCGCCGCGCTGGACGCTATCGTGCTAAAGGACGACAACGGCGGGGCCTATACCTACTACAAGCTCCGTGACCTAGGCACAGCCCTGGGCTTCACCGTGGACTGGAGCGCCGACAAGGGCATTTTCATTGAGACCAAATAAAACGCCATCACAAAAGGGACGGCCCGTGGGCCGTCCCTTTTATTACGCTGCCGTGTGCGCCAGGACCCGTTTCAGAGGCGGGGCTACCACCGCGGCGGCGGCGATCTTGACGCATTCGCCGGGGAGGTAGATGAGAAGGCCGCTCTCCACCACCTGCCACACGCTGAGGCCCTTGCCCAGGTAGAGGTTCAGCACCAGACCCATATAGGGCACGCCGATAACGTAGCCTGCCAGAATGCCCACCGCGGCGGCGGCCCCACAGCGCAGGACAGAGGGGCGCTGACCTACCAATAGGCCGCTGACTGCCGCCGTCAGCGGGAAGCCCAGCAGAAAGCCGAAGCTGGGCTGGAGCACATACCCCAGGCCGCCGCCCATGGTGAAGATGGGCAGGCCCAGCAGCCCCAGAGCCACATAGACCGCCTGGGATGCCGCCCCCCATTTTGGCCCCAGAACGATGCCCGCCAAGGCGGCCAGCATGGTCTGGAGGGTGATGGACATGGGGCCGAAGGGAATTTTCAGGAAGCCGCTGACGGCGGTGAGGGCGGCGAAGACCGCCGCCAGGACCAGATTTTTGACCTTGTGATCCATACTAGTAAACCTCCCTTCTTAACTTGGTTTACTAGAAGTATAGCATGCCCGCTTGGATTTGTAAACCCATTTTGGAAAATTGGTTGACAAGCGGCCGCCCAGTGGGGTAAACTGAGGGCAAAAAGGAGGGTTAAGCATGGTAAAGGAAGCGCTGCTGCGAGCCTTGGAGGGCCGCACGGAGCCTTTGTCCGGCGAGGTGTTGAGCCGGGAGCTGGGGGTGAGCCGGGCGGCGGTTTGGAAGGCAGTGACCACCCTGCGGAGCGAGGGCTACGCCATCGAGGCCCTGCCCACCCGGGGCTATCGGCTGCTGGAGGAGCCCGACCTGCTCCGGGGGGAGCGGCTGGCCGACCCTAGCCGTGTGGTGGGCTGTGAAGTGGTTTGCCTTGACAGTGTGGACTCCACCAACGACGAACTCAAGCGCCGGGCCATCCAGGGTGCGCCCACGGGGGTGGCGGTGACGGCGGAGGTCCAGACTGGAGGAAAAGGCCGCCGGGGCCGGTCCTTTCAGTCTCTGGCAGGGAAGGGACTGTATCTGTCCGTTTTACTGCGCCCTCAGGTCCCCTTGGAGCAGGTGAGCCAGCTGACCGCCTGGACGGCCATCGCCGTTTGCCGGGCAGTAGAGGGACTTTGCTCCGCAAAGCCCAGTATAAAATGGCCCAACGATGTGCTGGTGGATGGGAAAAAGCTCTGCGGCATCCTCACCGAGCTGGGGGTGGAGGCGGAGACCGGGGCGCTGAGCTACGTGGTGGTGGGCATGGGCACCAACCTGTCCCAGACTGCCGCCGATTTTGGCCCAGAACTAGCGGACAAGGCCGTGTCCCTGGCCATGCTGGGGGCGGAGGTCCGCCGGGCCGACCTGGCCCGGGCGCTGCTCGGCGAGCTGGACGCCATGAATGCCGCCTTCCCCGATGGACGGGAGGGATACCTGGCCGAATACCGCCGCCGGTGCGTCACCCTGGGCCGGGAGATCAAGCTGGTCCGTCCCCAGGGAGAGACCGTCGCCACCGCATTGGATGTGGACGACGATTTTTCGCTCCTGGTCCGGCTTCCCGACGGGACCGAGGGGCGGATAGCCTCGGGGGAGGTGTCGGTCCGGGGCCTTTTGGGATATCAATGAGCGAAGAAAAACCCTCCGGCAACTGGCCGGAGGGCAAAGGGTGGGTACGTTTGGTCGAAGCGCTTTTTACTTGCGGTCGGTAGGATCGCTCTGGCGCTTCTTGTTCTCGGGGTCCTGCTGGTTCTTGCGGTTGCTGGGGCAGGACTGGTTCTGGGGCTGATTCTGGTTACGGTTCTGACTGTTGCTGGGATTCTGGTTCTGGTTCTGGTTGGACATCTCTATTCACCTCGATTCCATGTCCCTAGTGTGCGCTGGGTGGCCGGCTTTATGCCTGTTGGAAAATTTTTTTCAAAAAAGACTACCCATTTGCCACAAGATATGGTATACTGCCCTTAGCGATTTACATAATACCGTTTCGGAAAGAGGAGCGATGTCCTGTGAAGTGTCCCTATTGCGCCAACCCCGAGAGCAAGGTGGTGGACTCCCGGCCCGCCGACGAGGGCGCCAGTATCCGCCGCCGGAGAGAATGCCTGGTGTGCCACAAGCGCTTTACCACCTATGAGACCATCGAGAGCGTGCCGCTGGTGGTTATCAAAAAGGACGGCTCCCGCCAGGCCTTTGACCGCAACAAGCTGCTGGGCAGTATGCTCAAGAGCTGCGAGAAGCGCTCGGTGTCCCTGGGTACCCTGGAGAATATCGTCAGCGAGATCGAGCAGAAGCTCCAAAACGATATGGAGCGCGAAGTCACCACCGTCCACATCGGCAACATGGTCATGGAAAAGCTCAAGCAGGTGGACGAGGTGGCTTATGTCCGCTTTGCCTCGGTCTACCGCCAGTTCAAGGACATCAACACCTTTATGACCGAGCTTGGCAAGCTGCTGGACGAGAAGTAAAAAAACGCATCCATTCAAACGGGCGAACCTGGTTCGCCCGTTTGTTTTGCATATTTGCATGTATATTCATTCAATAGTGAATAATATACAGTTTATTGTGGAATATCACCAGTGAAATTGGAATTACCGAGAATATTTATGCGAGTTGAACCCTTGCATTTTTCCACTGGGCATGGTACAATAGCTTTACTTAGCGAGCGCGGAGCGGGAGCTTAGTAAAACTTGTGCCTATGGCAGACTATGGACAAACCCACAAATGGAGGTCATCAACATGGCAGACAAGCAGATCAAAAAGGTCGTTCTGGCCTATTCGGGCGGCCTGGATACATCTATCATCATTCCCTGGCTGAAGGAGAATTACAACGATCCCGAGATCATCGCCGTCTCCGGCGACGTGGGCCAGGGCACCGAGCTGGACGGCTTGGAGGAGAAGGCCATCAAGACCGGCGCTTCCAAGCTCTATGTGGAGGATCTGACCGACGTGATGGTGGACGAGGTCATCATCCCCTCTATGCAGATGGGGGCCAAGTATGAGGACTACCTGCTGGGCACCGCCTTCGCCCGGCCCGTCATCGCCCGGCGGCTGGTGGAGATCGCCCTGAAGGAGGGCGCCGACGCCATCTGTCACGGTTGCACCGGCAAGGGCAACGACCAGGTCCGCTTTGAGCTGGCCATCAAGCGCTACGCCCCGGGCATGAAGATCATCGCCCCTTGGCGGGAGTGGAGCATCAAGGGCCGGGACGAGGAGATCGACTATGCCGAGGCCCACGGCGTGCCTCTGAAGATCAGCCGGGAGACCAACTACTCCAAGGATAAGAACCTCTGGCACCTCTCCCATGAGGGCCTGGACCTGGAGGACCCGGCCAACGAGCCCCTCTACGACAAGCCCGGCTTTTTGGAGATGGGGGTCAGCCCCATCCAGGCCCCCGACAAGGCCACTTATGTGACCATCGACTTTGAAAAGGGCTGGCCCGTGGCGGTGGACGGCGTGAAGATGAAGGCCAGCGACGTCATCCGCAAGCTCAACGAGCTGGGCGGGGCCAATGGCATCGGGTTGCTGGACATCGTGGAGAACCGTCTGGTGGGCATGAAGGACCGGGGCGTCTACGAGACCCCCGGCGGCACCATCCTCTACCGGGCCCATGAGGTGCTGGAGATGATCACCCTGGACAAGGACACCGCCCACATGAAGAGCAAGCTGGCGGTGGACTTCGCCGATCTGGTCTACAACGGCAAGTGGTTCACGCCTCTCCGGGAGGCTCTCAGCGCCTTCGCCACCGACACCCAAAAGCACGTCACCGGGCAGGTGAAGCTCAAGCTCTACAAGGGCAACATCATCACCGCCGCTGTGACTTCTCCCGAGACCCTCTACTCCGAGGATCTTGTGACCTTTGAGGAGAGCGACTACGACCAGAAGGACTCCCAGGGCTTTATCAACCTCTGGGGTCTGCCCGATACGGTCCAGGCGCTGCGGGAGCAGGGCAAACTCAAGTAAAAACTACGGGACACAAGGCGGCGGCCAAGGTTGCCGCCTTTCCCGCTATCTAAGGAGCGATCACCATGAAACTCTGGGCAGGTCGGTTCCAGAAGGAGACCGACACCCTGGTCAACGACTTTAACTCCTCCATCTCCTTTGACGCCCGGCTCTACCAGCAGGACATCCGGGGCTCTATTGCCCACGCCACCATGCTGGGCAAGCAGGGCATCATCGAGGAACATGAGGCTGAGAAGATCATCGACGGCTTGAAGACCATCCTCCGGGACATCGAAGCGGGAACCGCCGAGCTGACGGAGGATTCTGAGGACATCCACATGAACGTGGAGCGGCTCCTCACTGAGCGCATTGGCGACACCGGCAAGCGCCTCCATACCGGACGGTCCCGCAATGACCAGGTGGCGGTGGACTTCCGGCTGTTTGTGAAGGACGCCATTCCCGGCATTGTGAAAAACGTGCTGGACCTGGAGGATGTTTTGCTGAAAAAAGCACGGGAGAACGTGGACACCGTCATGCCCGGTTACACCCATATGCAGCGGGCCCAGCCCACCACCTTTGCCCATGTGCTCATGGCCTACGCCAATATGTTCCGCCGGGACGTGACGAGGCTGGAGGACTGCCGGGAGCGTCTGGACGAGAGCCCCTTAGGCGCGGGAGCTTTAGCTACGTCCACCTATCCGGTGGACCGCTTTGAGACCGCCAGCCTGCTGGGCTTTGCCAAGCCGATGGACAACTCCATGGACGCCGTCTCCGACCGGGATTTTGCGTTGGAGCTTTTGAGCGGGCTGTCTATTCTGATGATGCATTTGTCCCGGTTCGCCGAGGAGATCATCCTCTGGTGCTCCTGGGAGTTCAAGTTTGCCGAGCTGGACGACGCCTATTCCACGGGCTCGTCCATCATGCCCCAGAAGAAGAACCCCGACGTGGCCGAGCTGGTCCGGGGCAAGACCGGGCGGGTCTATGGTGACCTCATCACCCTTTTGACGGTGATGAAGGGCCTTCCCTTGGCCTACAACAAGGATATGCAGGAGGACAAGGAACCCGTCTTTGACGCCATCGACACGGTGAACCTCTGTCTGCCTGTCTTTGCCGCCATGGTGGACACCATGACCATCCTGCCCCGGAACATGGAGCGGGCGGCCCAGGTGGGCTTTATCAACGCTACCGACTGCGCCGACTACCTGGTGAAGAAGGGCCTGCCGTTCCGGGATGCCTATATGATCGTAGGGCGGCTTGTCAATATGTGCACCAAGAGCGGCGACACTCTGGACACCCTGACGCTGCGGGACTTCCGCTCCATCTCCAAGCTCTTCGACGCCGACGTTTACCAGGCCCTCCAGCTGCGCACCTGCGTCAACCAGCGCAAGGTCTACGGCGGGCCCAGCCGCGAGAGCGTGGAAAAGCAGATCGCCAACATGGAGTCCTTTGTAAAGGAGCATCGTCTTGAAGCCTAAGGTATACATCGACGGCCAGGCCGGGACCACCGGCCTGCAGATCTATGACCGCCTGAGCGGCAGGGAGGACCTGACGCTGCTGACCATCGACCCGGACAAGCGCAAGGATCCCCAGGCCAGACGGGCGATGATGCGAGAGGCGGACCTGACCTTCTTCTGCCTGCCCGATGACGCCGCCCGGGAGGCGGCGGCGCTGGCGGAGGGGACCGGCACCCGGATCATCGACGCCTCCACCGCCCACCGCACTAGCCCGGGCTGGGTCTATGGCCTACCCGAACTCCATGGACGGCGTGAGCGGATCAAAACGGCCCAGCGCCTGGCCAACCCCGGCTGTTACGCCACCGGGGCCATCGCCCTGCTGCGGCCCTTGACGGACGCGGGGCTGCTGGCGGGAGACGCGGACGTGACCATCCACGCCCTGTCGGGCTACACCGGCGGCGGAAATAAGGCCATCGCCCAGTATGAAGCCCCGGACCGACCCGCCGAGCTGGACAGTCCCCGGCACTATGCCCTGGGCCTTGCCCACAAGCACATCCCCGAGATGATGAAAGAGGGTGGGCTGGAAAAGGCCCCCATCTTTTGTCCCATCATCTGCGACTTTCCCCAGGGCATGGCGGTGTGCCTGCCCCTCCACGACGTATCCCCTCAGGCGGTGGAGGCGTGCTACCGGGCCTACTATCAAGGCGAAAAGCTCATTACCGTCCGTCCCCTTCCGGAAAGCGGCTTTTTAGGAGCCAATGACCGCTCGGGAAAGGACGATCTGGAGATCTTTGTCTCCGGCAAAGAGGGCCAGACCCTGGCGATCGCCCGGCTTGATAATCTGGGCAAGGGCGCGGCCGGGGCGGCGGTACAGAATATGAACATCATGCTGGGCTTTGACGAGTATACGGCCCTGGCATTGTAAGGAGGACGTAGCAATGAAATTTATCGACGGCGGCGTGTGCGCCGCCAAGGGCTTTTCCGCCGGCGGGGTCCACTGCGGCGTGAAGGCGGGGAGCGACCCGGCCAAACGGGACCTGGCGATGATCCTGTCTGAGACCGAGTGCCAGGCCGCGGCGGTCTACACCACCAACCGGGTCAAGGCCGCGCCCCTCTATATCACCATGGAGCATCTGGAGGAGGGGGTGTGCCGGGGCATTATCGCTAACTCCGGCAACGCCAATGCCTGCGCCCCCAGGAGCCATGATAACGCCCTGGAGATGTGCACCATGGCGGCCACGGCCACGGGCTTGAAGCCCCAGGACTTCATTGTGGCCTCCACCGGCGTCATCGGTGTGGACATCGACCTGGCCCCCATCCAGGCGGGCCTGCCGGGCCTTGTGAAGGCCATGAGCGGTGACGCCGCGGGCTCGGACGCCGCCGCCAACGCCATCATGACTACCGACACGGTGAAGAAGGAAGCGGCGGTGGAGTTTACACTTGGCGGCAAGAGCGTCCATATGGGCGCCATCGCCAAGGGAAGCGGCATGATCCACCCCAACATGGGCACCATGCTCTGCTTTATCACCACCGACTGCGCCATTACAAGCGCCATGCTCCAGGAAGCTCTTCACACCGTGACCCGACGGACCTTCAACCGGGTCACGGTGGACGGCGATACCTCCACCAACGATATGTGCGCCGTGCTGGCCAGCGGCATGGCAGGCAACGAGCAGATCGAGTGGGAGGACGAGGACTTTGAGACCTTCCAAAGCGCCCTGATGGAGCTTTGTACCCATCTGGCCCGCTCCATCGCCGGAGACGGCGAGGGAGCCTCCCGACTGGTGACCTGCACCGTCACCGACGCTCGCAACGAGGAGACTGCTGAGCGCCTTGCCAAGGCGGTGGTGAGTTCCTCCCTGGTGAAGGCCGCCATGTTCGGGGCTGACGCCAACTGGGGCCGGGTCCTCTGCGCCATGGGCTATTCCAAGGCGCCCTTCCGGCCCGAGTATGTGGACGTGTCCTTTGCCTCCGCAGCCGGAGAGATCGCCGTTTGCAAGGACGGCGCGGGCCTTCGCTTTGACGAGGACAAGGCCAAGGAGATCCTGACCCAGGACGAGGTGATCATCCGGGTGGACCTCCACGAAGGGGATGCCGCTGCTACCTGCTGGGGCTGCGACCTGACCTACGACTACGTCAAGATCAACGGCGACTACAGAACATAAGAGGGTGAACCCAATGCCTTTTTCCTATGCGGACCGGGCCCAGGTATTGATCGAGGCCCTGCCCTATATCCAGAGCTTTGCCGGCCAGACGGTGGTGGTGAAGTACGGCGGCAACGCCATGGTGTCCGAGGAACTCCGCTCGGCGGTGATCTCGGATATCATCTTGCTGCGTCTCATCGGCATCCGTGTGGTGGTGGTCCACGGCGGCGGGCCGGAGATCTCGGCGATGCTCAAGAAGATCGGCAAGGAGAGCAAATTTGTGGACGGCCTTCGCTACACCGACCAGGAGACCATGGATATCGTCCAGCAGGTGCTGTGCGGCAAGGTCAATAAGGATCTGGTAGCCATTTTGAATCGCACCGGTGGCCGGGCCGTGGGCCTTTGCGGTATGGATGGCGGGCTCTTCCAGGCCCGGAAGCTGGATGAAAAGTACGGCCTAGTGGGGGAGATCACCCAGGTGGATCCCCGGCCTGTAGAGGATAGCGTGAACGCCGGGTATATCCCGGTGGTATCCACCGTGGCCCAGGGCACCGACGGCGAGACCGCCTACAACATCAACGCCGACACCGCCGCCGCCAAGCTGGCCATCGCCCTGGGCGCGGAAAAGCTCATTTTGCTCACCGACGTCCGGGGCCTGCTGCGGGACCCCCACGACGAGGAGACCCTGATCCCGGTGGTCCATCCCTCCGACGTGCCGGGCTTGGTCAAGGACGGGGTCATCCAGGGGGGCATGATCCCCAAAGTGGACTGCTGCGTGGAGGCTGTCCGCTCCGGGGTCCGGCGGGCCCACATTCTGGACGGGCGTATCCCTCACTCCATTTTGATCGAGATGCTGTCCAACGCCGGTGTGGGCACCATGATCCTATAAGGGGGCAGGAGCTATGGATTTTGAGACGCTGAAGGCCAAGGACCACCAATATGTGATGCAGACCTATGGCCGGTTCGACGTGGCCATCGACCACGGCCAGGGGGCGACCCTCTGGGGCGTGGACGGCAAGGAGTATATCGACTTCTCCTCCGGCATCGGGGTCAACTCCCTGGGTTATGGGAACGAGCCCTGGGTCAACGCCATTGTGGAGCAGGCGGTGAAGCTGGGGCATATCTCTAACCTCTTCTACTCCGAGCCCTATGTGAAGCTGGCCGAGACCCTGGTGACCCGGGCGGGGATGAGCAATGTCTTTTTCGCCAACTCCGGGGCCGAGTCCAACGAGGGCATGATCAAGTTGGCCCGGAAGTACTCCTTTGACAAGTACGGCAAGGGCCGGGGCACCATCATCACCCTGAAGAATTCCTTCCATGGCCGGACCATCACCACCCTGTCGGCCACGGGCCAGGACGTATTCCACAATTACTTTTTCCCCTTCAATGACGGCTTCCGCTATGCCGAGCCCACCATGGACGCCGTAGAGGCCGTGGCCGGGCACGATGTGTGCGCGGTGATGTTGGAGCTGGTCCAGGGCGAGGGCGGCGTGTTCCCCATGGACCGGGGCTTTGTCCACGACCTGGCCGTCCTCTGCGCCGAGCGGGACTGGCTTTTATTGATCGACGAGGTCCAGACCGGCGTGGGCCGGACCGGCACCCTCTTTGCCTATCAGCAATACGGCATCCTGCCTGACGCGGTGAGCTTTGCCAAGGGCATCGCCGGCGGACTGCCCTTTGGCGGGGTGATGGCCAGCGACAAGTGCCGGGACGTGCTGACCCCAGGCACCCACGCCACCACCTTCGGCGGCAACCCCGTCTGCGCCAGTGCGGCGCTGGCGGTGCTCAGCGCCCTGGACGAGGACGCGCTGGCGGCTGTCAAGGAAAAGGGGCAGTACCTCCGGGACCGCATCGAGACCATGGACCTTCCCTGCCTGGGATGGACCCGGGGCCTTGGGCTGATGGTAGGGGTCCAGGTCCGGGACGGCTATGTAAATAAGGAACTAGCCGCCCGGCTCATGGACGCGGGGCTGCTGGTGCTTACCGCCGGCAACAACGTCATTCGTCTGCTGCCGCCGCTGCTCATTTCCCATGAGGAGCTGGCCCGGGGGCTGAAGATCATGAAGGATACACTGGAAGGAGTTTAAACCATGAAAGACCTTTTGAAGCTGATGGACCTGTCCCGGGAGGACATTTTGCGCGTTCTGGACACCGCCGACCAGATGAAGTACTCTCTCAAGCACGGCATTCCCCACCAGGTGCTGGCGGGGAAGACCCTGGCTATGATCTTTGAGAAAAACTCCACCCGGACCCGGGTGTCCTTTGAGACCGGGATGTACCAGCTGGGGGGTCACGCCCTGTTTTTGTCGGGCAAGGAGAGCCAGATCGGTCGGGGCGAGCCCATCGAGGACACCGCCCGGGTGCTCAGCCGCTACTGCGACGGCATCATGATCCGCACCTACGGCCAGGACGAGGTAGAGACCCTGGCCCAGTATGCCGACATCCCCGTCATCAACGGTCTGACCGACTTTGCCCATCCCTGCCAGGTGCTGGCCGATCTGATGACTGTCCGGGAGAAGATGACGAAGCTGGAGGGCTTGAAGCTCACCTTTATCGGCGACGGCAACAACATGGCCAACTCCCTCATCGTAGGCGCGCTCAAGTGCGGCATGAAGGCCGCCATCGCCTGCCCGGAGGGCTACGACCCCGATGCCAAGGTGCTGGCCTTTGCCAAGGACTTTGGCGCGGACTTCCAGCTCTGCCGGGACCCCAAGGAGGCCGCCGCGGACGCTGACGTGCTGGTCACTGACGTGTGGGCCTCCATGGGTCAGGAGGAAGAGAAGGCCAAGCGGGTCAAGGCCTTCGCCGGGACCTACCAGATCAACGACGAGCTCATGAAGCTGGCCCACCCCGGCTGTATGGTCCAGCACTGCCTGCCCGCCCACCGGGAGGAGGAGATCACCGCCTCCGTCTTTGAAGCCCACGCCGATGAGATCTTCGAGGAGGCGGAAAACCGCCTCCACGCCCAGAAGGCCGTCATGGCCCTGCTCATGGGTGAACAAGGGTAACGACAAACACAAAGAACGCCGCCAGTCTGATGACTGGCGGCGTTCTTTTGCGCTGTATTAAGGAGAGCTTAGTCCTCCGCGGCCTTGGCCTCGGCGATGACCTTTTCCTGGACCATGGGAGGGGCTTCCTCGTAGCGGACGAAGTGGAAAGTGAAGGAGCCCCGGGACTGGGTGATGGAGCGAAGGTCGATGGCGTAGGAGGTCATTTCGGCCATAGGCACCTCGGCCTCCACCTCTTGCTCACCGTTGCCCACGGGGTTCATGCCCATGACCCGACCGCGGCGCTTGTTGATGTCGCCCATCACGTCGCCCATGTAGCTGTCGGGGATGACCACCTTCAGGGTGCCAACGGGCTCCAGCAGTACGGGGTTGGCCTCGGGCATGGCGGCCTTGTAGCTGATCTGGGCGGCAGTCTTGAAGGCGATCTCGGAGGAGTCCACAGGGTGGTAGGAACCATCGTACAGCGTGGCCTTCAGGTTGACCACCGGGTAGCCCGCCAGGGGACCGTGGACCACGGCCTCTCTGAGGCCCTTTTCTACAGCGGGGAAGAAGTTCTTGGGTACGCTGCCGCCGAAGACCTCCTCGGCAAAGACCAGCTCATCCTGCTCCAGATTGGGCTCAAAGCGGATCCACACGTCGCCGAACTGGCCGCTGCCGCCGGTCTGCTTCTTGTGGCGGCCCTGCTTCTCTACCTTTTTGCGGATCTTCTCCCGGTAGGGCACCTTGGCCGGGGACAGCTCGGCCTCTACGTTGAAGCGGCTCTTGAGCTTGCTCACCAGCACGTCCACCTGAATGTCGCCGGCGGCATGGATGATCATCTGGTGGACCTCGGCGTTGTTCTCGGTGGTGAAGGAGGGGTCCTCCTCATTCATACGGTTGAGGCCCTGGGCCACCTTGTCGTCCTGGCCCCGGGTCTTGGGGGCGATGGCCACGGAGTAGCACGGCTCGGGGAAGGGGATGTCCTCTACCTGGAAGACCTTGCGGGGCTCGCAGAGGGTGTCGCCGGTCTTGAGCTTATCCATCTTGCCGATGGCGCCGATGTCGCCGCAGCCCAGCTCCTTGATCTCCTCGGTGCCCTTGCCCTTCATGATGTAGAGCCGCCCCAGCTTCTCAGCGTCGCTGGTGCGGGCGTTGACCATGGGCATATCGGGCTTGATGGAGCCGGAGAGGACCTTGACCAGGCTGAACTTGCCGTACTGGTCGGAGATGGTCTTAAAGACGTAAGCCGCGGGCAGGGCGCCGGCGGCCACCACGAAGTCCTCGCTCTGGCCATCGCTGTTTTTCACGGTGTGGGGATTGCCCTCCAGGGGGTTGGGCAGCAGGTCGATGATGGTGTCCAGCAGCATCCGGGTGCCCAGGCCCTGGACGGCGCTGCCGCAGACCACGGGGAAGAGGGACAGATCCCGCACGCCCTGGCGCAGGCCCTGGACCATCTCGGCGTAGGTGAAGTCCTCGCCGCCGAAATACTTTTCCATGAACTCCTCGCTGGTCTCGGCTACCGATTCCTTCAGAGCGTCGTAAAGCTCGTCCAGCACGGGCTTTTTGTCGTCGGGCACGTCGATCTCGATGCGCTCTCCCTTGGGGCCGAACTCATAGGCCCGCTTATGCAGAACATCGATGATGCCGATGACCTTCTTGTCCGCGTCCCAGATGGGGGCCACCACGGGGGCGATGTTCTTGCCAAAGCGCTCCCGCAGGGTCTCGAAGGCGGCGTTATAGTCGGAGTTTTCCTCGTCGGTCTTGGAGATGTAGAGGAGCCGGGGCAGCTTGCGCTGATCGCAGTATTTCCAGGCCTTTTCCGCACCCACGCTCATGCCGCCCTTGGCCGAGCAGACGATGATGGCCGCGTCCACCACCTGGAGAGCCTCCATGACTTCGCCGGCGAAGTCGAAGCCGCCGGGGGTGTCCAGCACGTTGACCTTGCTGCCGTTATACTCCACAGGGGCCACAGCCAGGGAGATGGAGGTCTGGCGCTTGGCCTCCTCGGGGTCGTAGTCGCAGATGGTATTGCCGTCGGCTACCTTGCCCAGCCGGGCGGAGCCGCCGGTGAGATAGAGCATGCTTTCCACCAAGGTGGTCTTGCCGTTGCCGCTGTGGCCCAGCAAGCAGACGTTGCGGATGTTCTGTGCCGAATAGCTCATGTGCCTCGCTCCTTCGTGTTCATGTGGGATATTGGACCAACTATTGGTCATTATACACTAAGTTCGGGCGCATGGCAACTGTTATTTTCGGAAATTTGCAAAAAATGCTGCCTTGTCACAGGTCCTCTTCTATGGTATAATTTGGCCAAGCGGATATCCGCTTCCTTGTTCCCTTGGGAACAAGGAGAGATATGAGTTGGAGGGATGGACATGAGAAAAAAGTTGTTGGCGCTGAATGTGGCGCTGGTGCTGGTGGTGAGCCTGCTGTGCCCCACTGCGCTGGCGATGGGGATAACCGTAGAGAGCGACAAGGAGATCCATGTGGCGGAGGCGGGGTATTATACCTTTCATTCCCATAGCGTGGCAAGCTGCTTTAGCCTGAGGGTCTATCCGGTGGATGACACCGTGAAGCTCAAGGGGTATGGCAGCGAGAGCCAGGACCCGAACCAGACCTATTTTCGAGCGCTGTATTACATTCCCGCCGATACCACCGTCAAAATGAGCGTTGATGTTAAGGAGGAGTGCGCGGTATCCTTTTCGGGACCGAGCAAGGTGACCTTCAGACAAGGAGAGGTGGGCAAGTCGATCTACCTCGATGGCGGTTACAGCGGTGTAACGGTCACGCCGGAGACCAGCGGCTGGTATGCCCCCTATATCAGCACCCCGGACTATTACTCCTCCGCGCGTCCCGTAGTGGCACAGCTGGGGGATGAGAGCCTTAACTCCTTATACGAAAACAGGGAATACCATTACTATCTGCTGGCCGGGGAGACCTATTCCTTCATTTTTTCCTGCTACGACATCGTAAACAACCTTAACCTAAAATGGTCCAAGCGCAATGACCCCGTTGAGGGGGACGATTTCTCCATGGGCACCAGCAGCTATGAAAGCACCGTACTGAAGCGCTATAACGGCCCCGGCGGCAAGGTGGTCATCCCAGACGGCGTGACGGAGATCGACGGTCATGCCTTTGCCGGCCGCACTGACGTGACCGAGGTGGTGGTGCCCGGCAGCGTGACCCGGATCGGAAGCAATGTCTTCTATCACTGCGCCGGGCTGAAGAGCGTCACGTTGCCCTGCCCGGAAAGCGAGCGCTCGAAGCTTTCTATCTACAGCAACGCCTTTGCCCACTGTGACAGCCTCACCGATGTCTACTTCGCCGGCAGCCGGGCGCAGTGGGATGAGCAGGTGAGTATCTCCAGCAACAATGCCCCGCTGGAAAGCGCCGCCCTCCACTGCGCCCTGACCGACGGTACGCTGGAGAGCGGTGACGGCGTCCAGGTGGCGTGGAGCCTGGACCGCTCCAGTGGGACGGTCAGCGTCCCCGCCGCCGCCATCCCCGCGGAACACCGGGTGATGGTAGTGGAGTATGACGAGAAGGGGGCCTTCATCGGTCTGCGGATCCTGACGGCGGATCGGCTCTCCGCCGTGGTTTCTCAGGATGCCAGCCAGTTGAAGTTCATCTGGCTGGACGGCGCTATGGCGCCCCAGTGCCCGGCGGTTCCTGTTGACGCGTAAGCTCCTACCGTGCTAAAAAGCGGCGGCCCTGCTGGGCCACCGCTTTTTTCTGTTTGTTATGCGTTAATCGGTAGTGTAGTTGTCAAAATAGCCTTGGATATACACAATGGGCGTGCCTTTGTCCCCCGAGCCGGAAGTCAGGTCGCACAGGGAGCCGATGAGGTCGGTGAGACGGCGGGGCGTGGTGCCCTCTGATGCCATCTGGCCCTTTAAGTCGCCGTCCTTTTCCCGGATGGCCCCGGCAATGGCGTCCTTTAATTCCTGGCCGGAGAGGTGGGCGTAGTCATTGTCGGCCAGATACTTGAGCTTGAGCTCGTTAGGGGTGCCCTCCAATCCGGCGGTGTAGGCCGGGGAGACCACCGGGTCGGCCAGTTCCCATATCTTGCCCACCGGGTCTTTGAAGGCCCCGTCGCCGTAGACCATCACCTCCACCCGCTTGCCCGTCAGCCGCCGCATTTCGGCCTGAATGGCGTCTACCAAGGGCTGGGGGTCCCGGGGGAAGAGCTTCACCTTGTCCTCGGTGGCCTTGTTGGAGCCCAAAAGGCCGTAGCGCTCGTTGTAGCCGCCGCCATTTACAGGGGCGGTCAAAATGTCGTCCAGTCCGCAGACCCGGTTGGCCCCGGCGGCTTTGAGCAGCCGCTTGGAACGGGCCCGGGTGTGAATGTCGCAGGTCAAAACGTCCTTGGTGTAGTCCAGCACGGCCCGAGGGTCGTTGGCGAAGATGATCTCCACTTCCGCGCCGCAGTGCCGGATCAGGGATTCGTAGTATTCCACGTAGTCCACCCCGGTAAAGGGATGCTTCTCATAGCCGAAGAGGGAGCGGTAGAGCTCCAGAGTGAGCACGTCCTTGTAGGGGTCTACCCCCTTTTCGTCCATAGCGTCCACGCTGATGAGGTGGTTGCCCACCTCGTCGGAAGGATAGCTCAGCTGCAAAATCACCCTTTTACAACCCATGGCGATGCCCCGCAAGCAGATGGCGAAGCGGTTACGGCTGAGGATGGGGAACACTACCCCCACCGTGCCGCCGCCCAGTTTGACACGTACATCTTCCGCGATCTGATCTATGGTAGCATAGTTTCCTTGGGCCCGGGCCACGATGGCTTCGGTCATGGCTACAATATCGCCGTCCCGGACAGAAAATTCCCCTTCGGCCACGGCGTCCATGACGCACTGGGGAACCAGCTTGGAAAGGTCGTCCCCCTGGCGGATGATGGGGGCGCGGATGCCACGGGAGATGGTGCCTACGGTGCGGCTCATAAAATAGCACTTCCTTATTTTGTCAAATTTTTGAGGCTCTGGGGGTCAAAATCCGTCACTTTATATAATACCGGCTGGAGCCCAGTCTGTCAAGACGTATACACCGCCGGAAAGGGGCCACACTAGACAGGGAAAACCCTTTGGAAGGGAGGCTCGGCCTTGTTCATCGCCCTGTTTCGCACGATAGTACTATACGCCCTCATTATCCTGGGCATCCGGCTCATGGGCAAACGGCAGGTGGGTGAGCTGGAGCCCAGCGAGCTGGTCTTCACCCTCTTGATCGCCGACCTGGCCGCCGTGCCCATGCAGGACTTTGGCATCCCCCTGATCACGGGCGTTGTGCCCATTGTGACCCTGCTTTGCGTCACGCTGCTCATCTCCCTTTTGACCGTCCGCAGCATCCGTTTTCGCTCTATTCTGTGCGGCAAGCCCAGCATCGTGGTGGATGATGGCAAGCTGTGCCAGCGGGAGATGGCGAAAAACCGCTTCACGCTGGACGAGCTGTCTGAGGAATTGCGGGTCCAGGGAGTGTCGGATCTCTCCACAGTGCGCTACGCTATTTTGGAAACAAACGGTCAGCTGACGGTGCTGCTGAAAGCCGAAGAAATGCCCCTTACCGCGGCCCAGGCGGGACTCCACCCTAAGGAGCCGGGCCTTGCCACCTGGATCATCAGCGACGGACGGCTCATGGAGGAGAACCTGAAGGCCCGGGGCTTGAATGACGAGTGGCTCCAAAAGCAGTTGCGCGCCAATCACGCCAAGAGCATCAAGGAGGTCTTTGCCCTGTCGGTGGACCAGCAGGGCAAGATATACTTTGCCAAGAAGGAGGGACGGCGGTGAAGCGGGGATGGCTGGCGGTGGCGCTGCTGGTGGTCATGGCGGCGCTGGCGCTGTGGCATGTGTGGTATCTCACCGGCCTGACAGGCGAGCTGACCACCGCTCTGGAGCAGGCGGAGGGCCTGGCTGAGGGGCGGGACTGGCAGGGGGCGAGCGCGCTGACCCGTCAGGCCCAGGACCGCTGGGACGGGGCAAGCGTTTTGCTGCACATCACTCTGGACCATGAAGTCATGGACGAGGTCAGCGTGGGCTTTGCCGAGACGCTGGAGTATTTGCAGATGGAGGAGCGGGAGGAGTACTCCGCCGCCAACGCCCGGCTCATGGAGCGGCTGGCGCTGCTCAGCGAGATGGAACGGCCCAACGTGGAGAACCTGCTGTAAAGCCTTGAAAACCTAGCGGAATTGTGGTAATATCCCACTAAAGGACCAGAGGGAGGGAGCGGCATGAAAATATCCACCAAGGGCAGATACGCCCTTCGGCTGATGGTGGACTTGGCTGTGGAGGGCCGGGGCGGCCCGGTGGCTCTCCGGGATGTGGCCCGGCGGCAGGACATCTCGGAAAAATATCTGGAACAGCTGGTGGCGCCCCTGACCCGGGCGGGGCTTTTGAAGAGCGTCCGGGGCGCGGCGGGGGGCTATCTGCTGACCCGGGCCCCAGAGGAGTACACAGCCGGGGAGATCCTCCGGACCCAGGAGGGCTCGCTGGCCCCGGTGGACTGTGTGGACGCCGGTCACACCTGCCAGCGTCAGGGGAAATGTCCCACCGCTCCCCTCTGGCGGCGCATTGCCCAGGCGGTGGACCAGGTGGTGGACAGCACCACCCTGGCGGATCTCGCGGAGGAGTATCAAGGAAAATAAGATGGCGTTCCCATGTTCGGGAACGCCATCTTTTTTTCGCGGGAGCTATTGCGGGGACTTCTCCTTTGCGCGCAGACGCGCCGCCAGCCTTGGGATCCCCGCCGCGCCATAGGCGGCCAGGAGGCAGAGAGGGATGGTCAGAGAGTAGTGATACCGTCCGGCTACCTCCACCAGCATATGGGCCAGGATCAGCCCTACGAAGTAGAGCATGGCGGGAAACAGCCCGCCCCGGTCTCCCCGGACCAGAGCCAGGACGACCCCGGACAGGGCCAGCAACAGGGCCATGTACCAGTAGATATTGCATAGCGCGGACAAGACCTCGGTCCGGCTGAGAGCGCTGTCGGCATAGCCCACGCAGCTATCGTCCCGGCCCATGAGGTTGTAGAGCTTGTCGCGAAACAGCTTGCCAAAGTCCATCTCCGGGTCGGCGACGCGCGCCTTGGCCCGCTCCAGCATCTGCGCCTGGGTGGAGGCGGCGGTGGCGCCGGGCTGGGCGTCGATCTCAAAGAGGAGGGCGCTGTCCTCGGCGTTCCACAGCCCGCCGGACTGGACATTGAAGCCTACCAGGATATTGTACCCCGGCGTGGAGGCGCTGGAGGCGCCCAGGCGTCCGTCCAGATAGGCCCGGCCAGCCCTGCCCGCGGCGGCGTAAGCCACCAACAGCGCCAGCAAAAAGCAAAGGGCGTTTCGCCGCCAGGCCTTGCCCTTCCACCGCTCCAGCCGGACCAGCCCCAGCCACAGCAGCAGGCACAGCAGTAAAATGGCCCCCACCGGGCGGCAGAGGTTCGTGGCCGCCGCCAGCAGTCCCGCCAGCGCGCCCAGTCCCACAGCACCCTTGGGCGAGGGAGCGTCGGCCCTGGCGTCGAACTGGGCCGACGTGAGCAGTACGCCCAGGATCAGGGCGGTGTAGAGCGGCTCGGACAGCACGAACATATTATAGATGATCTGGGAGGGAAAGAAGGTCCAGACCAGGGCGGCCACAGTCCCGCCCTGTCTGCCCCACAGCTTCTTGCCCAGGAAAAACAGCAGTGCGCAGGAGAGTGTGGACAGTCCTACATTGACCACCGCCGCCACCATAGGCGAGGGGCCCAGGAGCTTGTAAAACAGGCTCAAAAACCAGGAATAGCCCATGATGTGGGGGAAAAGAGCCAGGTAGCGGTTGCCCTCCAGGGAGGTATGCTCGGCCATGTAGGCGGCGATGTTGTGAAAGACCTCGTAGTCTCCCAGTGGCTCGATCCGGGCGCGGAGGACCCAGAAGAGCCGTAGAACGAAACACAAAACCAGGATCCCAGCCAGGGTAAGCCTCCAGTCGAGACGCTCAGACAGCTTTCCGGCCAGCCACAGCAGACCTACGGCCACCGCTCCACACACCAGCCCCCCCAGCATCTGGGCCAGAAGGCTGGACTGATGGGACAGGGCCTGCCAGAAGGTGAGAACTATCAAAAGCAGACACACCCCATAAGCACACCGGGCAAAAAAGACGGAGAGTCTCTGCGTCCCAAGTGGTTTCATATGGCATCCTCCTTTTTCTCCCCTTCATTATAACCACTCCCGCCAGGTTTGTCCAGCTTTGCCTCCCGCTGGAAAAAGCGGGGGGGTCTGGATAGTTTTTGTTGCAAAAACGAGATCGCTCTTGTATAATATATCATTGAATCATCATGGGATGGAGGTGGGGAGGTTGGTGATCTTGGGCATCGACCCGGGCTACGCCATCGTGGGCTTCGGCGTGCTGCAAAAGGAAGGCGCCAAGGTCCAGCTCATCACCTGCGGAGCCATCAATACCCCGGCGGGACTACCCCTTTCCAAGCGGCTTTTGCAGATCTCCAACGACATGGCCACCCTGATTCGCCAGTTTTCCCCCGACGCCATGGCCGTGGAAAAGCTGTATTTTGGCAACAACGTCACCACCGGCATCGGCGTGGCCCAGGCCCGGGGCGTGATCCTGACCGAGGCCGAGCGGGAGGGCGTCCCCATCTTCGAGTATGACCCCAGCCAGGTCAAAAGCGCCGTCACCGGCTACGGCAAGGCGGAAAAGCGGCAGGTCATGGACATGACAAAGCGGCTTTTGAAGCTCTCCGCCGTCCCCAAGCCCGACGACGCCGCCGACGCCGTGGCCATCGCCCTGTGCCATGCCAGAAGCAGTACATCTCTTTTAAGATAAGCACATCCCTTTTTTGAAGTGAGGTCAAGATATGTTTTACTACGTCAAGGGTCCTGTGGCCCATATCGCGCCTTATCTGGCCGTCATCGACTGCGGCGGGGTGGGCTACGCCTGCCGCACCACCCAAAACACCCTGTCCCACCTGGAGCGGGGCAAGGAGGCAAAGCTCTATACCTACCTGAACGTCCGGGAGGACGCCATGGAGCTCTACGGCTTCTATTCGGAAAATGAGCTCAGCTGCTTTGAGATGCTGCTGGCCGTCTCCGGCGTGGGACCCAAGGCGGCGCTGAGCATTTTGTCCTCCGCCACCCCCGAGGGCCTGGCCTCGGCCATCATCACCGGAGACGAGCGGGCCTTGACTGCTGCCCAGGGCGTGGGCAAAAAGATCGCTCAGCGGGTGATCTTAGAGCTGAAGGACAAGCTGGCCAAGGGCCAGCTCCCCGCCGCCGGCGGGGAGAGCTACGGCGGCACCGGTGTGACGGTGATTCCGCAGAATAAGGCCAGCGAGGCCGCCGCGGCCCTGGCGGTGCTGGGCTACTCCTCCCAGGAGGTGGCCGTGGCGCTGAAGGGCATCGACCTGGATAGCCTGCCGTTGGAGGAGATCGTGCGGCAGGCGCTGAAAAGGATGGTGAAGTGACGCTGTGAGCATCGACTTTTCCGAAAGCGGCTTTGAGACCCAGGAGCCGCTGGTAGCCACCTCGCTGCTGCGGGAGGACGAGGGAGAGTACTCCCTGCGGCCCAAGACCCTCTCGGAGTACATTGGCCAGGCCAAGGCCAAGGATAACCTGAGCGTCTTTATCCAGGCCGCCAAGCTCCGGGGCGAGAGCCTGGACCACGTCCTGCTCCACGGCCCCCCGGGTCTTGGCAAGACCACCCTCTCGGGGATCATCGCCAACGAGATGGGGGTCAACATCCGCATCACCTCCGGCCCTGCCATCGAAAAGCCCGGCGACCTGGCGGCCCTGCTGACCAACCTCCAGGAGAACGATATCCTCTTTGTGGACGAGATCCACCGCCTGAACCGCCAGGTGGAGGAGATCCTGTACCCCGCCATGGAGGACTACGCCATCGACATCATCATCGGCAAGGGCCCTTCTGCCAACTCCATCCGGCTGGACCTGCCCCGTTTTACGCTCATCGGCGCCACCACCCGGGCCGGACAGCTTTCCGCGCCGCTACGAGACCGCTTTGGCGTCACGTTGCGGCTGGAGCTGTATACCCCCGAGGAGCTTTCCATGATCGTTCGCCGCTCGGCAGGTATCCTGGATGTGCCTATCGAGGACGCCGGCGCCATGGAGATCGCCCGCCGCAGCCGGGGCACGCCCCGGATCGCCAACCGGATGCTCCGCCGGGTCCGGGATTTCGCCCAGGTGAAGGCCGGCGGCGTCATCACCAAGGAGGTGGCCGACGCGGCGCTGACCGCCCTGGAGGTGGATTACCTGGGCCTGGACGCCATCGACCGACGGATGCTGGGATCCATCATCCAGCACTATTCCGGCGGGCCGGTGGGCCTGGAGACCCTGGCCGCCACCATCAACGAAGAGGCGGTGACCCTGGAGGACGTCTACGAGCCCTATCTGATGCAGATGGGCTTTTTGACCCGGACTCCCCGGGGCCGGTGCGTCACCGCCAGAGCCTATGAACACCTTGGCCTTACCCCGCCCGCCGGCAGCGGGCTGGACCAGATGACTTTATAAAAAGGAGCTGTTTTCTATGGGTAAACTGTTCGGGACAGACGGCATTCGCGGCATCGTCAACCAGGGGCTGGACGGCGAGCTGGCCTACCAGGTGGGTCTGGCCGCGGCGGCGGTTTTGGCAAAGGAAAAGCACGGGGGCAGGCCCCTCTTCACCATCGGCAAGGATACCCGTATCTCCTCCGACCTTCTGGAAGCCGCCCTCATTGCGGGCCTTTGCTCCGCAGGAGCGGATGTGCTGCGGCTGGGGGTCATGCCCACGCCGGGCGTGGCCTTCGCCACCGTCCGCCGCAAGGCCGACGCGGGCATCGTCATCTCCGCGTCCCACAACCCCTTTGAGCATAACGGCATCAAGATATTCAACGGCCAGGGCTTCAAGCTCTCCGACGCTCTGGAGAACGAGATCGAGGACATCATTTTGAACGGCGTGGAGGTCCCCCGCAAGACCCACGGCGACCTGGGCCGCATCACCGAGGCCGACCTGGCCGAGCGGGACGCCTACATCGACCATCTGGTCTCCACCATCGACGCCGACCTGGCCGGGCTTCGCATCCTGGTGGACTGCGCCAACGGCGCCTCCTCCGCCACCGCCCCCAAGCTCTTTGCTCGGTTTGAGAAGCTCCAGTGCGATGTGATCTATGCCCAGCCCGACGGCACCAACATCAACAATGGCTGCGGTTCCACCCACATCGACAAGCTGGCCGGGCAGGTGGTCAGCGGTGGTTACGACATGGGCATCGCCTTTGACGGCGACGCCGACCGCTGCCTGGCGGTGGACGAGCAGGGCGTGCTTATCGACGGCGACCAGGTCCTGGCCATCTGCGGCACCGATCTGATGAGCCGGGGCCAGCTGCCCCACAACACCATCGTGGCCACCGTTATGAGCAATCTGGGCCTTCGTATCTTCTGCAAGGAGCACGGCCTTACCATGGGCTGCACCCCCGTAGGCGACCGCAACGTGCTGGAGGAGATGGAGCGAGGCGGTTTCATGCTGGGCGGCGAGCAGTCGGGCCACACCATCTTCCGCCAGTATGCCACCACCGGCGACGGCGAGCTCACCGCCCTGCAGCTGCTCAGCGTCATCTATAAGTCGGGCAAAAAGGCCTCGGAGATGGCCGGTATCTGCCAGCGTTATCCCCAGACCTTGGTGAACGTGCAGGTGGATTCCAAGGAGAAAAAGGAGGCCATCATGGGCTCTCAGAGTCTGCAGGACGCGGTGGACAAGGCCCAGGCGGAGTTGGCCAACACCGGGCGCATCCTCATCCGCCCCTCGGGCACCGAGCCGCTGATCCGGGTCATGGTGGAGGCCAAGGAGCAGTCTCAGGCCGACGCCGTAGCCAACGCCCTGGCAGAGCTGGTGAAGGGCCTATAACAAAATTTTTGTTCAAGCAGACAAAAATCAGGCGAATTTTTCCGTCGAGGTAAATATTTTGCCCAAATCTCTTGACAAGAGTGCAAGAACTATACTATAATACCTCAGGAATAGGCAAGGAGCGGAAAAATGAGCCAAAATTTCGAGGAAATGCCTGATGAACTTCTGCAGGAGTTGGCCGCCCGAGGCGACCAACCGGCGGAAGAGGCTTTGATCCTTCGGTATAGCTATGTGGTCCGCTCCTGCGCCCGACCCCTTTTCCTGGCGGGCGGGGACAGCGAGGACCTGATCCAAGAGGGCCTTCTGGGCTTGCTGGACGCCGTCCGGGAGTTCAAGCCTAGCCGTGACGCTACCTTTGCCACCTTTGCCAGGGTCTGTATCCGCAACCGCTTGCGCTCGGCGATCCGCCGGGCTGGCCGGGGGAAGCATTTGCCCCTCAACTCTTCCCTCTCCTGGGAGAGCGACGACGTAGAACAGCGCCTGAGCACGCCGCCCAGCCCTGAGGAGTTGGTCATCGCCCGGGAAGAGCGTAGCGAGGGCCTGGAGCGCATGAAGGAGGGACTGTCCCACCTGGAGCGCAAGGTCCTGGACCACTATCTGGACGGCCTTTCCTACGAGGAGATCGCCCAGGCTGTGGGCAAGGACGTGAAAAGCGTGGACAACGCTGTCCAACGTATCCGCCGCAAGCTGTCGCGGCCCTAAAACCGGCGATTTCAGCAATGAAGCTGAACGCACATATTATTTCGTCCCAGCACGATTTGGTTTTTCCGTTCGGGCCAGGGCAACAAAGAGAGGGTTATCACCATGTACGAAGACAAGACACTCATCTGCAAGGAATGTGGCCAGGAGTTCGTGTTCACCGCCGGTGAGCAGGAGTTCTATGCCG
>CAJKDY010000020.1 GCA_905198835.1 uncultured Eubacteriales bacterium
GGGCCCGTGGCGCCATGATCACCGACGTGGCCATCCTGGTGGTGGCCGCCGACGATGGCATCATGCCCCAGACCGTGGAGTCCATCAACCACGCCAAGGCCGCTAAGATCCCGGTCATCGTGGCCATCAACAAGATGGATAAGCCCGAGGCCAACCCCGAGCGTATCAAGCAGCAGCTCACCGAGTACGAGCTGGTGGCCGAGGAGTGGGGTGGCGAGACCATCATCTGCCCCATCTCCGCCAAGACCGGCCAGGGCATCGACAACCTGCTGGAAATGGTCACCCTCACCGCCGACGTCCAGGAGCTGAAGGCCAATCCCGACCGCACCGCCCACGGCGCGGTCATCGAGGCCAGGCTGGACAAGGGCCGCGGCCCTGTGGCGACGTTGCTGGTGCAAAACGGCACCTTGAAGCAGGGCGACGTCATCATTGCCGGCACCGCTGTAGGCCGTGTCCGGGCCATGACCAACGCCGCGGGCAAAAAGGTCACAGAGGCCGGGCCCTCCGTCCCTGTGGAGATCACCGGCATGAGCGAGGTCCCCGGCGCGGGAGACGACTTCCACGCCGTGGCCGACGAGCGCATGGCCCGCGAGCTGGTGGAGCAGCGCAAGCATGAGCAGAAGGCCGCTGCCGCCGGGCCCCAGAACCAGAAGGTCACGTTGGAGGACCTGTTCAGCCAGATCCAGCAGGGGGAGATCAAGGACCTGAACGTTATCGTCAAGGCCGACGTTCAGGGCTCCGCCGAGGCCATCAAGGCCAGTTTGGAGAAGATCGCCAACGACGAGGTCCGGGTCCGGGTCATCCACTGCGCCGTGGGCGCCATCAACGAATCCGACGTGACCCTGGCTGCCACCAGCAAGGCCATCATCGTGGGCTTCAACGTCCGGCCTGACAACAACGCCCGGGACACCGCCCACCGCATGAATGTGGACCTGCGCCTTTACAGCGTGATCTACGACGCCATCAACGAGATCGAGGCCGCCATGAAGGGCATGCTGGCTCCCAAGTTCCGGGAGGTCTCCCTGGGCGAGGCGGAGGTCCGCCAGGTGTTCAAGATCACCGGCGCGGGCATCGTGGCCGGCTGCTATGTCCAGACCGGGCACATCCAGCGTGGCGCGCATCTGCGGCTCATCCGGGACAATATCATCATCCATGAGGGCGTCATCGCCACTCTCAAGCGCTTTAAGGACGACGTGAAGGACGTGGCCGAGGGCTACGAGTGCGGCATCACCATCGAAAAGTACGGCGACGTCAAGGAAGGCGACATCATCGAGGCTTTTATCCTGGAGCAGATCGAGGTCTAAGAGGACGTTTCGGAAAGGGGAGAGGACCATGAGTGGCATTTTATCTTATTTTCGTGGCCACCGGGGCCTTTGCGTCACCCAGCTAGCGCTGATCGCGCTGTTGGGTGTGGTGGGCATGGTCTGGGGCAAGCCCTGGATGTTCCTGCCCTTTCTGATGCTGACGGCGCTGAGCTGGGCCTGGAGTGGTGGGAGGTGGCTGCTCTATTTCTGGACCGGCTTGTATCTGGCCGTTGAGACCTACCAGGCGTTCCAGCCGGAGCTGCTGGCCCAGATCAAGCCGGGGGACTACTCTCTGGCACTGTCGCTGGTGATCATGCTGATCTTTATGCTGGTTACTGTAGGCGGCACCTACAAAGATAAGGGGCGTTCCGCTTCGGGCACGCCTGGACGCAGACTTCACTGATACAAGGGAGGTCCTTATGGCATCTAACCGTATTGGCCGCATCAACGAGGATATCCAGCGGGAGCTTTCCGCCCTTATCCGCACGGTGAAGGACCCCCGGGTCACCGGACTCATCTCCGTCACCGCCGTGGATACCACCCCCGACCTCAAATACGCCAAGGTCTATATCAGCGCCCTGGACAAGTCCACCTCCAAGGACGTGATGCGGGGTCTCAAGTCCGCCTCGGGCTACCTCCGCCGGGAGCTGGGCCACGCGTTGGACCTCAGAAGTGTGCCGGAGCTTGAATTTATCCAGGACGACTCCATTGACAAGGGCGCCCGTATTCTGGAGCTTCTGCGGGGCCTGGATAAAAAGGAGGACTGAGCCGTGGATCACAAAGCCGCCGCCTCTCTGCTGGGGGGCTGGAACAATATTCTCATTCTGACCCACAAGCGGCCCGACGGTGATACCATCGGGTGCGCGGTGGGTCTATGCGCATTACTCAGGCAATGTGGGAAAAACGCGTGGGTACTGGAAAACCCCGACGCCACCACCCGCTTTACCCCCTATCTGGAGGGCTATGTGGCACCGGCGGACTTCGCCTATGATAAGGTGGTGGCCGTGGACGTGGCCGCCCTTGGCATGCTGACGCCCCAGGGCCGGGAGATCGCCGACCGCCGGGGCGTGGACCTGTGCGTGGACCACCACCCCTCCAACGAGCTCTATGCCAAGGCTACCTGTCTGGAGGCGGACAAGGCCGCCTGCGGCGAGATCATCTACAAGATCGTGGGCGAGCTAGGGCGGTTGGACGATGCCATCGCCGCCATGCTGTACCTTGCCGTGTCCACCGACACCGGCTGCTTTGCCTACAACAACACCACCGCCAATACCCACGCCGTGGCCGCCGCGCTGATGGAGCGGGACATCCCCTACCGGGAGATCAACAAGCGGCATTTTCGTACCAAGTCCATGGCCCGGATGCAGCTGGAAAGCCTGCTGATGCGCCACATGGAGACGCTGGAGGAGGGCAGGATCGTCCTCTCTGCCATCACCCTGGACGACATGGCCGCCCTGGGCGCCAGGGAGGAGGACGCCGAGGACATCGCCGCCTTTCTGGGCCAGATCGAGGGCGTGCTGGTCTCCGCCACCATTCGGGAGATCGAGGGGGGCGAGTGCAAGATCTCTCTGCGCACCGACCCGGATTACTTAAACGCCACCGATACCTGCGCTCTTCTGGGCGGCGGCGGACATAAAGCCGCCTCGGGCTGCACCGTGCCGGGCACGGTGGCCCAGGCCCAGGAGGCCATGAAGCAGGCGATCCTGACGGTGCTCCATGGGAACTAACGGCCTTTTGGTGGTGGATAAGCCCCAGGACTGGACCTCCATGGACGTGTGCGCCAAGCTCCGGGGCGTTTTTCATGAAAAGCGGGTAGGCCATGGTGGCACCCTGGACCCGCTGGCCACCGGGGTGCTGCCCGTCTTCGTCGGTCGGGCCACCCGGGCGGCGGACTTTGTGGCTGCGGGGGAGAAGGAGTATATCGCCACCCTCCGCCTGGGGGTCGCCACCAACACCCAGGACGTGACCGGGGAAATTGTAGAGACCCATACCGTACCCGCAGACGCATTGACGCGCCTGCGGGCGCTTTTGCCTCAGTTTACCGGGCTCATCCAGCAGCTACCGCCCATGTACTCCGCCATCAAAAAAGAGGGCAAAAAACTCTACGAGCTGGCCAGGAAGGGCGTGGAGGTGGAGCGGCAGAGCCGGGCCATCACCATCTACGCCCTGGAGCTGACCGGCCAGGAGAGCCCGGCGGATTTCACCCTCCGGGTGGTCTGCTCCAAGGGCACCTATGTGCGCACCCTCTGCCACGACCTGGGCCAGGCCCTGGGCTGCGGCGGCTGCATGAGCGCTCTGCGCCGGACCCGTGTGGGGCAGTTTTCCATCGACCAGGCGGTGGCGCTGGAGGAGCTGGTCCACGCTGCCGACCCCGCCGCCTATCTGCGGGGGGTGGAGAGCTGCTTCGACGCGCCCAAGGTCAGCATCCAAGGCAAGGCCCTGCGGCTGGCCCTGTGCGGTAATCCCTTTCCCCTAAATGCTCCGGCGGGGGAGTACAGGGTCTTTGACCCAGAGGGGAACTTTCTGCTCCTGGGTCGATGCGATGGGAAGGAATGCCGTATTGTTAAGAGCTTTTATGTCGAGGCGTAAAAAAACCTGCCGGCGGCAGGTTTTTAGCCTCGAGCAAGGCGGCTATGCCGCCGAAGCGGTGGTTGTTAGGGAGGCGTGACCATTGAAGCCTGCAACAAAAGAAGTCATTGCCCTGGGCTTTTTTGACGGGGTCCACCTGGGCCACGGCGCGCTGCTGCGGCGGTGCGCGGAGGTGGCGGCGCAGCGGGACGCGATCCCCGCCGCCTGTACCTTTGACGCCCACCCCATGACCCTGATCGCCGCAGAGGCACCGCCCCTTCTTACCACACCCGCCGAGCGGGCCAGGCTGATGGACGAGCTCTACGGCGTGGAGACGCTGCACATTGTCCCCTTTGACCGGGCCATGATGACCCTGCCCTGGGAGGACTTTGTCACCGATGTGCTGGTGGAGCGGTTCCACGCCTGCCACGTGGTGGCCGGGTACGACTATCGCTTTGGCTACCGGGGCCAGGGCACCGCGGACAAGCTCCGGTGTCTCTGCGCCCGGCTGGGGCTGGGCTGCGACATTGTGGGCGAGGTGACGCTGGAGGACCAGCGGGTGTCCTCCTCCGCCATCCGGGCCATGGTGGCCCACGGCGAGCTGGAGCGAGCCCGCCGCTTCCTGGGCCATCCCTACCGGCTGGCGGGGACCGTCCGCCACGGCAAGGGCCTGGGCCATACCCTGGGCTTTCCCACGGTCAATCTGGACCTGGACCCCAGGCTCCAGCTGCCCGCCTTTGGCGTCTACGCCGCTAGGGCTGAGCTGCCCGATGGAGCGAAGGCCCTGGCGGCGGTGAACGTGGGCCGACGGCCCACGGTGGACGACGGCGACGCCGTTACCGTAGAGGGCTTCTTACTGGACGTAGAGGGCCAGTTTTACGGTCGAAGCGTGGCGCTGGATCTCTACCACCGCCTCCGCCCGGAACGGAAATTTGACAGCTTAGAGGCCCTTCGCGGGGCTGTGATGGAAAATGCGGACCAGGTCCGGCGGTATTTCGCGTGAGCGGGGAGGGGAAGACCATGCTGGAACGCACTGGCAAGCGGATCTACGGGGGCGGCTTCGCGCTGTGCGCGGCGCTGGTGGTCCTGGGTCTTACCGTAGGCGATCCCGGCCAGCTGCTGCCCGGTCTCGCGCGCATTTTGCGCAGCCAGGACATCCTGATCTCCGACTACTTTGCCATTGCCGGGCCCGCTGGAGCCTTTGCCAACGCCGCGGTCATCTGCGCCTTTTCCCTGGGCGTGATGCTCTGGTGCAAAATGCCCGTCAACGGCTACACCATTGTAGTCATCGGGCTGATGACCGGCTTTTCTTTCTTTGGCAAGAACCTTTTTAACACCCTGCCCATTTTACTGGGCACGGGGCTCTACGCTCTGGTCCGCCGGGAGCGGTTTTCCAAATACGCCGCCGTGGGGCTCATGGGCAGCGCCCTGGGGCCCTGCGTCAGCTTTTTCGCCTGGAGCGCGGGCTGGGGCCATATTGGCCTTGGCGTCCTCATCGGCGTGGTCATCGGCTTTTGCCTGCCGCCGCTGTCGGCCTATACCTACAAGCTCCAAAACGGTATGAACCTCTACAACCTGGGCTTTGCCTGCGGCCTTTTGGCGTTGGTCATTGTCCCGGTCATGGCGGCCATGGGCCGCTCGCCCACTACGCCGGCGGAGCACTGGTCCACGCAGTACCACCTGCCTATCGTCCTCTTCATGGGCGTTTTATGCGCGCTTTTGATCTTGCTGGGTACGCTGCTGGAGGGGAAGACCGCCTGGCATGGCCTGCGGGGTATTTTAAAGACCGCGGGCCGCGCGCCCAGCGACTACCTGCTGTCCTTCGGCCTGGGCGCGACCCTTGTGAATATGGGCCTGTGCGGCGCGGCGGCTCTGGCCTATCTGCTCCTCACCGGGGCTGACTTCAACGGCCCCATTCTGGGCGGTTTCTTCGCCATTGTGGGCTTTGCCGCCTTTGGCAAGCACCCGGGGAACATTATCCCCATCATGGCCGGCGTGGCCCTGGGCGGGGCGCTGCTCCACTCCTTTGACACCCCCGCGGTGCAGATGGCGGCTCTCTTTGGCACCACCCTGGCGCCGCTGTCGGGCCACTTTGGCTGGCCGGTGGGCGTGGTCGCCGGCTTTTTGCATTCCTGTATCGTTCTCCGGGCCGGTGTGGCCGCCGAGGGGGTCAACCTCTACAATAACGGCTTCTCCGCGGGTATCCTGGCCATCGTGCTCTACGCGGTACTGACCCCGCTGCTGGCCCGTCGCCGTCGCCGCAACACCTGGAGCGAGGACGAGTATTACCACGTGGTCACCGAGGACTCCGCCCAGGAGGCCCGGGACCAGCTGGAGGAGTGATCGGTCATGGCCCAGCTTGATATGACCCACGGCGCGGTGGGCCGGGATATGCTCCGCTACGCCTGGCCGCTGATCCTGGGCAACCTCTTTCAGCTCTCCTATAATTTGGTGGACAGCGTCATCGCCGGGCGTTTTCTCGGCAAGGACGCCCTGGCCGCGGCGGGCACGGCCAGCCCCATTATGAACATTCTGATCCTGGGCATCTCGGGCCTCAGTATGGGGGCGGGAGTGCTGATGAGCGAGTTTTTCGGCGCGGGGGAGCGGGAAAAGCTGAAGCGGGAGATGTCCACGGTGCTCCTCTTTGGCCTTTTTTTCTCCCTGACGGCCACCGCCCTGGGCGTGATCTTTACCACGCCGCTGCTCCGGGCGCTGGAGGTGCCGGCGGATATCCTCTCTATGACCGGGGCCTACGTCCGCTTCATCTTCCTGGGCGTGCCCTTCACCTATTTTTATAACACCCTGGCCGCCGCTTTAAAGGCGGTGGGCGACTCCAAAACGCCGCTGAAGTTCCTCATGTTCTCCGCCTGCCTCAACGCCGCACTGGATGTGATCCTCATTGGCTGGCTGAGGCTGGGCCTTGTCTATTCGGCGGTGGCCACGGTGGCGGCGGAGGCTTGCTCGGCGGTGATGTCTGTTTGCTATATCTACCGCCGAGTCCCGGAACTGGCGCTGGGCCGGGGCGAGCTGCGGCTGGATAAGCCCCTTTTGAAGATCACTCTGCGCTATGGTTCTACCACGGCCTTGCAGCAGTCCTGCCAGCCCATCGGCAAGCTGCTGATCCAGCGGTGCGTCAACTCTCTGGGCGTGGACGCCATGGCGGCCTTCAACGCCGTCACCCGCATCGACGACTTTGCCTTCACCCCCGAGCAGTCCATCGCCCAGGCCATCACCACCTTCGTCGCCCAGAACCGGGGCCACGGCGTGAGGACCTTAGAGGACCGGCAGCGCATCTACCGGGGCTTCCGGGTGGGCCTTATCCTGGAGGCCTGCTACTGGGTGCTGATCTGCCTGGTGGCCGAGACGCTGAACCGGCCCATCATGCTCCTCTTTACCCAGGAGGGAAGCGCCGCCGATACCATTGCCATGGGCTGCAGCTACCTCACCGTCATGGGCTTTTTCTACATCATGCCCGCCCTCTCCAACGGCATCCAGGGCTTCTTCCGGGGCTGCGGGCGGATGCGCGTCACCCTGCTTTCCACCCTGATCCAGGTCTTCTTTCGGGTCACGGGGACCTACCTTTTGGCGCCCCGGATCGGCATCGTGGGCGTAGCCCTAGCCTGCGCGGTAGGCTGGCTTTTTATGATCGGCTACGAATACAGCTACTATTTCTGGAGCAAGACCCGCTGGAACCGGGGCCGGAGGCCCTTTGGTACATAACAAGGCATAAGAAAATAGCGTGGAGCAAAAAGCTCCACGCTATTTTTAGCTCTGCTTTAATCCTTGCGGACGGGCACATGCCAGATGTTCTTGGCGTATTCGGCCACGGCCCGGTCGGCGGCGAAGAGACCGGAGCGGGCGATGTTGACCAGGGCCATCTGGTTCCACTTCTTCTGGTCCTTGTAGGTCTCCCCGGCCAAAGCCTGGGCGGCCCGATAGCTCTCGAAGTCGGCCAGCAGGAAGTACTGGTCGGCCATGCCGCCGTTGGGGGCGAAGAGCAGGGAGTTGACGATGTCGGTGTAGCTCACGCCGTCGTCAAAGCCACGGGTCATCTGGTCCAGGATACGGCGCAGGGTCTCGTTCTGGTTGTAGTACTCATAGGAGCGGTAGCCCTGCTGGACCTTGGTGGCCACCTCCTGCGCGGTGAGGCCGAAGAGGAACATATTGTCCTCGCCAACCTGCTGGCACATCTCCACGTTGGCGCCGTCCAGGGTGCCGATGGTCAGCGCGCCGTTCATCATGAACTTCATGTTGCCCGTGCCGCTGGCCTCCTTGCCGGCGGTGGAGATCTGCTCGGAGAGCTCGGCGGCAGGCATGAGCTTTTCGGCCAGGCTCACCCGGTAGTTCTCCAGGAAGACCACCTGGAGCCGGTCTTTGCACACCGGGTCGGCGTTCACCGTGGCGGCCAGGGAGTTGATCAGGTGGATGATCTGCTTGGCCATGGCGTAGCCCGGCGCGGCCTTGGCGCCGAAGAGGTAGACCCGGGGAGTGAACTGGAAGTTGGGGTCGTCCTTGAGACGCTGGTAGAGGTAGATGATGTGCATGGCGTTCAAGAGCTGGCGCTTATACTCATGGAGCCGCTTGACCTGTACGTCGAACATGGCGTCGGTGTTGAGGATCACGCCGGTCTCCTTGGCATACCAGTCGGCAAAGGCCCGCTTGTTGGCGGTCTTGATCTCGCCCAGCCGCTTGACGGTGGCGGCGGTGGATTTCTTCTCCAGCTGGCGCATCAACTCGGGGTGGAGCAGATAGTCGCCCGAGGCGCCCACGGCCTCCCGCATCAACTCGTCCAGACCGGGATTGATCTGGGCCAGCCACCGGCGGTGGTCGATACCGTTGGTGACGTTGAGGAACTTCTTGGGAGTCCGGCGGTAAGCGTCGTTGAAAACGTCGTTTTTCAGAATGTCGGAGTGGAGGGCGGACACGCCGTTGATGGCCTGGCAGGCGCACACGCACAGGTTTGCCATGCGGACCTGGCCATCCCAGATGATGGCGTTGCGGGCCACCCGGTCCATATCGCCGTGGAACTCCTGCTCCAGTTGGCGCTGGTACTTACCCGAGATCTCGTCCAAAATCAGCCAGATCCGGGGCAGCAGGGAGATGATGAGGTCCTGGGGCCAGCGCTCCAGGGCTTCGGCCAGGACGGTGTGGTTGGTGTAGGACACGGTGTGGGTGGTGATATACCACGCGTCGTCCCAGTTGTAGCCCTCCTCGTCCAGCAGGATACGCATGAGTTCGGGGATGACCAGAGTGGGATGGGTATCGTTGATCTGGATGGCGTGCTTTTCGTGGAAATTCCGCAGGGTGCCGTACTTGGCCTTGTGCTTGCGGACGATGGACTGGACGGTGGCCGAGACGAAGAAATACTGCTGGCGGAGCCGCAGCATCTTGCCCTCGGTGTGGTTATCCTCGGGGTAGAGGACCTTGGCGATGGCCTCGGCGGTGGCTTTTTCCTCCACGGCCTTCACATAGTCGCCCGAGGAGAAGCGGGAGAGGTCTACGGGGGTGGGGCTCTTGGCGTCCCACAGGCGCAGACGGTTGGTGTGGTTGGTCTTGTAGCCGGCGATCTTCATATCCCGGGGCACGGCCAGAACGGTGGTGTAGCCGCTGTGCTTGACCACGTGCTTGCCGTTGGCAAAGCCGACCTCTACCTGGCCGCCAAAGTGGACCTCCTCGGTGTCCTCCGGGCGGGTGACCAGCCACGCGTCGCCCAGCTGGAGCCAGTTGTCGGGCAGCTCCACCTGCTGGCCGTCCACGATCTTCTGCTTGAAGATGCCCAGCTCATAGCAGATGGAATAGCCCGTGGCGGGGATCTCCTGGGTGGCGGTGGACTCCAGATAGCAGGCGGCCAGACGGCCCAGGCCACCGTTGCCCAGGCCCGCGTCGGGCTCCAGCTCGAACAGGTCGGAGGCGGAGAAGCCCAGGGAGTCCAGGGCCTCCTTCAGCTGGGGCAGGACCCCCAGATTAAACGCGTTCTTTTCCAGCGAGCGGCCCACCAGGAACTCCAGAGACAGATAGTGGACGTGCCGGGCGTTGGTCTTCTGGATCTTTTCCCGGGTCTCTACCCGGTTGCCCGACATGATGTCCCGCAGCACCAGGGCGCAGGTCTGGAACATATCTGTGTTGGTGGCTTCGCTCACGTCCCGGCCAAAGGTGCGGCGGAGCTTATCCACCATCAGTTTGGAGAGCTGCTTGGAGGTATAACCCATAAGTGTGATTCCTGCCTTTCTTGCGACGTCGTCTCGTATAGTATATGTCATTTGCATGGGCCGTGTGGGGCGCCGCAGCAAAAAACAAGGCGTCTGGAGTCGAATTCGACTCCAGACACCTAGTATATACAAAACTTATTTTCCTGTCAAGCGGTGATAGATGTCCAGATAGGCCTTGGCGGACACGTTCCAGGAGAAATCGGCGGTCATGGCGTTGACCTGGAGCTTCTTGAACTCCTTGGGGTAGTCGTAGTAGAGGCCTACGGCGCTCTCCAGCACATGGAGCATATCGTGGGCGTTCACGTCGGTGAAGGTGAAGCCCGTGCCCTCGCCGGTGACGTAGTTGTAGGGCGGGACGCTGTCTTTGAGTCCGCCGGTCTCCCGTACCACAGGCAGGGTGCCGTAGCGCATGGCGATCATCTGGGAAAGGCCGCAGGGCTCGGCGATGGAGGGCATCAAGAAGAGATCGGCGCCGGCGTAAATGAGGTTAGACAGCTGGGCGGAGTACATGATCTGAGCGGAGAACCGGCCGGGATACTGCCCGGCGGCCCGGCGGAAGGCCTCTTCAAAGGCCCAGTCGCCGGTGCCCAGCACTACCATCTGAAGGTCCATGCGCATGATGTCGTGCAAGACGGCGTTGACCAGGTCAAAACCCTTGTGGCTCACCAGACGGGACACACAGGCCACGATAGGCACCCGGGGATCCACGTTGAGCCCGACAGTCTTCTGAAGCTCCTCCTTGCAGACCTTCTTGCCCGCCAGAGCTTTGGGAGTGAATTTCTTGGGCAGTTTGTCGTCCTTGGCGGGGTTGTAAAGCTCGGTGTCGATGCCGTTCAAAATGCCGGAGATCTTGCCGCCGCACTCGCTGACCACGCCCTCCAGGCCGTGGCCGTAGAAGGAGTAGTTCAGCTCATGGGCATAGGTGGGGGAGACGGTGGTGATCCAATCGGAGGCGTAGATGGCGCCCTTCATCAGATTCACATCGCCGTGATACGCCAGCATCTTTTCGTTGAAGTAGCTGTCGTCCAGGCCGAAGAGGTCCTGCAGGGTCTGCTTGCCGTAGCGGCCTTGATACTCGATGTTGTGGATGGTGAACACTGTCCGGGCGTGCTCCAACTGGGGACGGCGCCAACGCTCCTCCATCAGATAGATGGGGACCAACGCGGTCTGCCAGTCGTTGCAGTGGATGACGTCGGGGCACCAGTCCAGCTGGCAGGGGGTCTCCAAAATGGCCCGGGAGAAGAAACCAAAGCGCTCGCCGTCATCGTAGTGGCCGTAGATCTGGCTGCGGCGGAAGTAGTATTCGTTGTCCAGGAACCAGTAGGTCACGCCGTCACGCTCCAGCTCGAACACGCCGCAGTAGGGCGTGCGCCAGGCCAGATTGACGTAGAAATACTTCAGGAAGGTCATCTGATCCCGCCAGGCGGGGCCAATGGCCTCATAGAGGGGCAGGATGACCTTGACGGTGTGCCCTTCCTTGGCCAGGGCCACAGGCAGAGAGCCGGCCACATCGGCCAGACCGCCGGTTTTGATAAAAGGGGCTACCTCAGAGGAGGCGAAGAGGATATTCATACGGTTCTCCTTTCACGCAGGGGAAAATGTGTGGTCACACTTGTGAACCCTTGGCGATGGCAATGGGGTAACTCTCATGGCCCATGAGCATCCGGCCGGGGTTGATGAGCACGTCCTTATCGGTGATGGCGTACTGCAAGGTGGCGCCCGCGCCGACCCGGGTGCCCTGGAAGAGGATGCAGTGAGAGAGCCGCGCGCCTTTTTCCACCGTGACCCCCCGGAAGAGGATGCAGTGGTCCACCTCGCCCTCCACCTTACAGCCGTCGGCGATCAGGGAGTCCACCACATGGCCCTCGGGACCGTAATAAGTGGAGGGGTTGGACTGGTCCTTGGTCTTGATGGGGAACCGGGGATCGAAGAGGCTGGCGCGCACCGCCGGGTCCAGAAGCTCCATGGAGTGCTCATAGTAAGCGCCCACGGTGTGGAACCGGCCCACATAGCCGCCAAACTCATAGGTGTGGATGTGCAGTCGGTCCTTCATGGCCAGGATCACGCCCTCGGAGAAGGAGTGGATGTTGTGGGTGGTGCAGTGGTCCACCACGCTGAGCAAAAGCTGCTTGGAGAGAATGTAGACCTCCAGGGACTCACAGCCCATGGGGCTCTTGGGGTGGACGAACACATCGGTGACCCGGCCGTCGGGATTGGAGGACAGGTAGGTGCACGACCGGGGCTCGCCAATGTTCTGGCAGGTGACTACGGTGGTGATGTCCGCCTTGGTGGACAGGTGCTGTTCGTAGATGTCCTGGATAGGCAGATTGGCGGCTAGGTCGCCGCCGGCCAGGATCACATAGTCCTGCCGGATGTTTTCCAGGTAGGAGCGTACTCCCGCCAGGGAGTCCATGCGGCCATAGTAGTCGCTGGAGATGGCGTCGGCATAGCCGAAGGGGGGCAGGATGCGAAGACCGCCGTGCTTGCGGGAGAGGTCCCAGTCCTTGCCCGAGCCCACATGGTCCAGCAAAGACTGATAGCTGGAGTGGACGATGAGGCCTACGTCGGTGACACCGGCGTTGACCATGCTGGAGAGGGTGAAGTCCACCAGGCGGTAGCGTCCGCCAAAGGGGATGGAGCAGGTGTTGCGGTGCTGGGTCAGCTCCCGCAGGTCCTTGTTGGACCGATAGGCGAATACAAGTCCATGGAGGTTATTCATGCCTTCGCGCCCTCCTTTACGTTTTTCGTGACCATGGCGGCGGGGGCCACATGGGCCTTTTTGCCCACCGTTACGCCTCCGGCCACCACGGCAATGCCCCAGTCCTCCTTGCCCGTAGGCTTGGAGCCCACCACGGCGCCGGTCTCAATGACCGCGCCCTCAGCCACGATGGAGTAGTCCACCTTGGCGCCGGCCTTCACCACCGCGCCGGGCATGAGGATAGAGTATTTCACGCTGGCGCCGGGCTCTACGGTGACGGAGTGGAAGAGCACGCTGTGCTCCACATCGCCCTCTACCGAGCAGCCGCCAGTGAGCAGAGAGTGGGAGATCTTGGCGTCCGAGCCCACATAGTGGGGCGGCTGGGTGGGTGTGCGGGCGTAAATGGGCCAATCGTCGTCGAAGAGGTTGATGCCGTTGTCCACAGCCAGCATATCCATGTTGGCGTCCCACAGCGAGTCGATGGTGCCCACATCCCGCCAGTAGCCCGCGAAGCGGTAGACGTGCAGATGCTCGCCCTTGGCCAGCATGGTGGGGATGATGTTCTTGCCAAAGTCGTTGGAGCTCTTTTCGTCTTTTTCGTCGTCGATCAGGTACTTGCGCAGCTTGGCCCAGGTGAAGATGTAGATGCCCATGGAGGCCAGATTGCTCTTGGGCTTTTTGGGCTTCTCTTCGAACTCGTAGACCTTGTCGTCGCCGTCCACGTTCATGATGCCCATGCGGGAGGCTTCCTCCATGGGCACCTCCTGCACGGCGATGGTCAGGTCCGCGCCGGTGCGCTTATGCTGGAGGAGCATATCGGCGTAGTCCATCTTGTAGATGTGGTCGCCCGACAGGATCAGCACGTAGTCGGGGTCATACTGGTCGATGAAGTTGATGTTTTGGAAGATGGCGTTGGCCGTGCCCTTGTACCAAGAGCCCTCTTCATTCTCGCCCAGGTAGGGCGGCAGGATGTGCACGCCGCCGTCGGAGCGGTCCAGGTCCCAGGGCTCGCCGTTTCCAATGTAGGAGTTCAGCTCCAGGGGACGGTACTGGGTGAGGACGCCAACGGTGTCGATGCCGGAATTGACGCAGTTTGACAGCGGGAAGTCGATGATCCGGTACTTGCCCCCAAAGGGGACGGCGGGCTTTGCCACATGGCGGGTGAGGGCCTTCAGGCGGCTTCCCTGTCCGCCGGCCAGCAGCATGGCCACACATTCTTTTTTCACGGCTTCTTCACATCCTTCTTGGTAGTTTTCGCGGCCTTTTTTGCGGTGGAAGCAACGGCTTTCTTAGCCGGGGCCTTTTTTGCTGAGGGCTTTTTCGCGGTGGAGGCAGCGGCCTTTTTGGCGGTTGCCTTTTTTGTTCCAGCCGAAGCGGCCTTTTCCTTTTTGGCCGGGGCTTTTTTGGTGCACTCCAGCACCATGGCGCTCATGGGCGGCACGATGAGGGACACGCTCTGCTCCTGGCCGTGCATGGGGTCTCCGGCGGTCTTGATAACGCCCTTCTTGGCCCGGTCCATGCCGCCGAATTCAAAGGCGTCGGTGGAGAAGGTGACCTGGTACTCTCCGGCCACGGGGACGCCGATGCGGTAGTCTTCATGCATCACCGGGGAGAAGTTGCACACCACCATCACCCACTTGCCCTTCTTGTCGGTGCGGGTAAAGGCGATGATGTTGTTATTGTTGTCGTCGGGCACCAGCCACTGGAAGCCCTCCCAGGAGTAGTCCTGCTCCCAAAGGGCGGGGGTCTTGAGGTAGAGAGCGTTCACCGCCTTGAAAAAGGCGTGGGTCTGCCGGTGGCGCAGGCCGTCCTCGCTGTCCTGATCCAGCACGAACCAGTCCAGCTCCCCTTCGTAGTGCCACTCGCTCCAGGTGCCAAGCTCGGTGCCCATAATGGTCAGCTTCTTGCCCGGGTGGGTGAGCATGTAAGTATAGAAGGCCCGGACGCCGGCGTATTTCTGGGGGTCGTCGCCGGGCATCTTGTTGAGGAGCGACCCCTTCATGTGCACCACTTCGTCGTGGCTCAGCGGCAGCAGGAAGTTTTCCGAGAAGGCGTAGAACAAGGAGAAGGTGATATCGTGGTGGTTATACTGGCGGAAGTAGGGGTCAAGCCGGATGTAGTGGAGAATGTCGTTCATCCAGCCCATGTTCCACTTCATGTTAAAGCCCAGACCGCCGTCCAGACCGCCCTTGGCCACGGGCTTTGTCACATTGGGCCAGGCGGTGGATTCCTCGGCGATCATCAAGCAGCCGGGGTGAAGGCGGAACATATGGGTGTTGAGCTTCTGAAGAAAGTCCACCGCCTCCAGATTCTCATGGCCGCCAAAGCTGTTGGGGCACCACGCCCCGCCCTGGCGGTTGTAGTCCAGATAGAGCATGGATGCCACCGCGTCTACCCGCAGGCCGTCAATGTGGTACTCCTGCATCCAGAAGTTGGCCGAGGAGAACAGGAAGGAGCGGACCTCGTTGCGGGCGTAGTCAAAGACCTGGGTGCCCCACTCCTTATGTTCGCCCTTGCGGGTGTCGGCGTATTCGTAAGTAGGCGTGCCGTCAAAGTGGTAGAGGCCGAAAGCGTCCTTGGGGAAGTGGGCGGGGACCCAGTCCAGGATCACGCCGATACCCGCTTTGTGGAAGGTGTCGATCAGGTGCATCAGGTCGTGGGGGGTGCCAAACCGGCTGGTGGCGGCAAAGTAGCCGGTGACCTGATAGCCCCAGGATGCGTCCAGGGGATGCTCGGTAATGGGCATCAGCTCTACATGGGTGTAGCCCATCTCCTTCACATAGCCCGGTAGAGTCTGGGCCATCTCCCGGTAGGAGAGGAACCGACCCTCCTCGCCCCGCCGCCAGGAGCCCAGATGGACCTCGTAGATGTTCAGCGGCTGGTCGTAGACGGGGGTCCTGGCCTTCCGGTCCTGCCAGGCCTTGTCCCCCCACTTGTAGCCGGCCAGATCATAGAGCTTGCTGGCTGTGCCCGGCCGGGTCTCAGCGTGGAAGGCGTAGGGGTCGGCCTTCATGTGGACCTGGCCGTCGGCGCCGACAATGGCGTACTTATAGATGTCGTACTGCTGCAGACCGGCCACATGGACCTCCCACAGGCCATCTCCCAAGGGGAACATGGTGTGGCTGTTCATGTCCCAGCCGTTAAAGTCGCCCACCAGGGACACCGCCTTGGCTTTGGGCGCCCAGACCCGGAAGGTCCAGCCGTCGCCCTCGGGATGGGAGCCCAGGAAGGTATAGGCCGCCACCTCGTCGCCGGAGGTAAAGTGGGGAAATCTGTGCTTGCTTTGCTCCATGGGGTGCCTCCTGACCGGCAAAAGCCGGAGCCTTTGCCTGCTGGTTTGGGTTCTGTTGAGGCAAAATGACTGCGGCAAAGGGAATATTTTACCTCAACTTTGTACATATTATACAGCCCGCAATGGGCCTCGTCAAGAGCGAATCGGCATTCTTTCCAAAAAAATTATTCACACCTGTGGAGAACCCGCCTCCATCATCTCATGGAGACAGTCCAAGGCGTCGTGGAGCCCGCCGATGCGGTCGATGAGGCCCAGCTCCACCGCCTCCTGGCCGTAGATCACGCTGCCCACATCGGCGGCCAGTTCGCCGGTGGCCATCATCAGCCGGGTGAAGGCCTGCTTGTCTATGCCGGAGTTGGCGGTGACGAACTCGATGATGCGTTCTTGGATGCGCTGGAAATAGCTAAAGGTCTGGGGCACGGCGATGACCATGCCGTTCATGCGCACCGGATGGATGGTCATGGCCGCCGAGGGGACGATGAACGACCGCTTGGCCGACACCGCCAAGGGCACGCCGATGGAGTGCCCGCCGCCCAGCACCAGGGACACGGTAGGCTTGCGCATCCCCGCGATGAGCTCGGCGATGGCAAGGCCGGCTTCAATGTCGCCGCCTACGGTGTTGAGCAAGATGAGCAGCCCGTCCACCTCGTCGCTCTCCTCTACCGAGGCGAGGAGGGGCAGGACGTGCTCGTACTTGGTGGACTTGGCGCTGGGCGGCAGCAGCTGGTGGCCCTCGATCTGCCCCACGATGGTCAGGGTGTGGATGGTCCCCCGGGCGGTCCGAATGGTAGATGAGCCCAGGTCGATGATGTCCTGGAGCTGCTGGGAGCGGTCGTCGCTGTCCTCCTGGGGCTGGGTGGGATCGGTCTGCGTCATGGCAAGGTCCTCCTCCTTGTTTTTCTTAGTATGCGAAGGGCGAGGGGGCGCTATGCGGCGCCCTTTGGCTTGAAATGGGGGAAAATATCTGGTATGATACCTTTATATAAATAGCGGCGTGGGAGAAGGGGGAGAGGACATGGGAGCGCTTTTCACTCTGCTCCAATGGACCTGGGGGCTGCCCCAGACGCTGTTGGGCGCTTTGGTATATCTTTCCCTGTGCTGGCGGAGCCTGGAGGATCCCGGCGGGGAGCGCCAGGGCGGAACCTTTGTGACCCGCTGGCCCTTCCAAAGGGGTCTGTCTCTGGGCTATTTCATCTTCCTGCCCCAGGAGAGCGACCGGCGGCTGCTTCGGCATGAGTACGGCCACAGTCTTCAATCTCTGGCCCTGGGGCCGTTCTACCTGCCGGTGATCGGCCTGCCCTCCCTGATTTGGGCGGGGTTGCCAGTCCTGGAGCGCCGTCGGATGCGCCGGGGCACGTCCTACTATGCCTTTTACACCGAGCGCTGGGCGGACCGCTGGGGCGGCGTGGAGGAGAGGTAGCTCTTGCGCGCGGAGGAAAGATACATTATAATGTAGAGCGAGTTTCTGCAAGGAGGTCTTGCGTATGCCCATCCGGATCCCCGACGCGCTGCCAGCCAGAGAGCTTTTGGAGGCGGAGAATATCTTCACCATGACCGAGTACCGGGCCTTTCATCAGGACATCCGGCCGCTGAAGGTGCTGATCTTGAATCTGATGCCCACTAAGATCGTGACGGAGACCCAGCTGCTGCGCAAGCTGTCCAACACGCCGCTGCAGATCCAGGTGGAGCTGCTGCAGACGGCCAGCTATGTGGGCCACTATACCGACCCCAGCCATCTGGAGACTTTTTATACCACGTTCGATGAAATAAAAAACAAGAAATATGACGGGATGATCATCACCGGCGCGCCGGTGGAGAATCTGGACTTCGACCAGGTGGATTACTGGAGCGAGCTGTGCGCTATCATGGATTGGTCCAAGACCCATGTCCACTCCACCCTCCACATCTGCTGGGGTGCCCAGGCTGGTTTATTCTACCACTACGGTATCCCCAAGCATGCCCTGAGTGAAAAACTCTTCGGCATCTTTGCCCACCGGGTGTTGAAGCCCAACTCACCGCTGTTTCGGGGCTTTGACGACGTGTTTTACGTGCCCCACTCCCGCTATACCGAGGTGTGGGAGCAGGACGTCCGGGCCGTAGACGCGCTGGAGCTGCTGGCGGTGTCGGAGGAGGCGGGAGTCTTCGCTGTCAAAAGCCAGGATAACCGGCAGTTCTTCCTCACCGGCCATCCGGAATACGACCCGGAGACGCTGGAGCTGGAGTATCGCCGGGACCGGGACAAGGGCCTGCCCATCGCCGTCCCCCGGCACTATTTCCCCGGCGACGACCCGACAAAAGCGCCCGTGGTCCAATGGCGCTCCGCCGCTCAGCTCCTCTATACCAACTGGCTCAACTACTACGTCTATCAGACCACCCCCTACGATGTTCGGGATATTTGACAAAAATGTGAAAAGGACTGTACTTTTTTCAACCATGATGTTAAAATGATTCCGACTGAGCGATAAGAAGGGAGCTTTTGCCCATGCGTACACCCAAGAGAAAAACATGGCAAAATGTTGTGATTATTGTGCTGTTGCTGGCGGCTATCCTGGCACTGTTCCAATGGTATACCGTTGCCAACAGCCACCGCATCGAGGAGCAGAACCTGAACTATGCCATGGACTCCACTCGGCAGATGAGCTTGCGCATCCAAAGCGAGCTGGATAATACCCTGCTTCGCATCCGCAACTATGCCTATCTTTTGGGCACCGGAGAAGGCGAGCCGGAGGTGACCACGGCGCTTTTGGCGGGGATGGAAAAGAACGCCATGTTCGACGCCATCCGCTTTGTGGACCGGGACGGTATCAACCTGACCTCCAGTGGCCAGACCTATGACTGTGCGGACCGGGAATACTATATCCAGGGCATGCAGGGCGAGAGCGGCTATGTGGTGAACGACGAGGTGGGCAGAGAGGGACAGAAGACCATGGTATTCTACGCCCCGGTCCACCATAGCGGAGAGATCATCGGCGTGCTGACCGGCCTTTACCGGGCGGAGGCGTATTTGCAGAATATGCTGCAGACCAGCTACTTTGGGGCTTCGGCGCAGGTCTATCTCTGCAATGCCCGGGGAGAGGCGTTTGCGTCCTCCTGCGGGGAGGGCCATGAGGGCTTCTTGCCCGATACGCTGTTTGCTGAGAAGGTGATCGACGCGGAGGCTGCCCAGGGCCTTCGGGATATCTTCGCGGGCAAGGCGGAGGAGGGGGGCTTCCTCAGTGGCGAGGGCACCTCTACGGACAACCTGTGCGTGTTCCGTGTGCCGGGCTCGGAGTATATCCTGGTCCAGACCTTCCCCCAGAGCGTGACCAGCACTATGGTCGGCAATGCCAACCGCACAGGCCTATATCTGGAGACGGTCCTGATCGGTCTGTTTGTACTCTACATTCTCTTCCTGGTGATCCGCGCTACCAAGGACCGCCGGAAGCTGGAACGGGAAAACAAGGAGATGGGCTACGTCATCAGCGGCGTGACCACCCTCTTCTCCCGCTTTACCCTGGTAGACCTGGAGGAGGGGACCTATCGCTTCCTGGCAGGGACGACGCCGGAACGGGACGGACTGGACCGCTCGGGGCCTTACGAGAACTTTGCCGACTATCTGTGCGGCTACCTGAGCAGTGAAGCGGACCGCCAGCGCTTTGCCCAGCAGTTTTCCCAGGAGGCCATCATCCGGGACCTGGAGCAGACCAGCGACGTTCAGTATGAATATAAGCTCGACCGCAGCAGCGGCGCTACCTGGGAGCATATCAATATCGTCTGCCTGGAGCGGCGGGAGGACGGACAGGTCAGCAAGGCCATGATCCTTCGGCAGAACATCACCGACCTGAAAGAAAAGGAGCTGGCGGCCCAGGCGGAGGTGGCCCAGGCCAACCGCAAGGAGCGTCAGTACCGCATCGCCATCACCTCCACCGCCTTCAGCACCTTTGAGTTCAACCTGACTCAGGACCGGATCGGGCAGGATGTGATCTGCGAGCTGGAGGGGAGGCAGACCTCGCTTCTGGACCGTGTGGGGCTGTCCGCGCCCTGCGCCGCGTCGGAGTACTTTGAGAAGTGGCGGGCCTTGATCTTGGAGGAGTCCGTGGAGGACTACGCCGCCGTGGTGGACCCGGAGCGGCTGAAGACCCGCTTTGAGCAGGGTGAGGCCGAGGTGGTGGTGGACTTCTGGGGCAATATTTTGCCTGATCAGCCCATCTGCGTGCGCCAGTCCTTTATTATGGCCAAGGACGATGCCACCGGGGACATCATGGTCATGGTGGTGTCCAAGGATATCACCGTCCAGGTCCAAAAGCAGCGCGAGCAGACCCAGGCCCTCCAGGACGCGCTGATGCAGGCTCAGCACGCCAACAACGCCAAGACCACCTTCCTGTCCAATATGTCCCATGACATCCGCACCCCCATGAACGCCATCATCGGCTTTACCACCCTGGCCGTCACCCATATCGACAACAAAGGCCAGGTCCAGGACTGCCTGCAAAAGGTCCTGTCCTCCAGTAACCATCTGCTCAGCCTGATCAACGACATCCTGGACATGAGCCGCATCGAAAGCGGTAAGATCCAGATCCAGGAGCAGGATTGCAACATCTCCGAGTTGACCCACAACCTGGTGAACATCATCCAGCCCCAGGTGAAGGCCAAGAAGCTGGAGCTGTTTATCGACACCTTTGACGTCAACAACGAAGACGTGATCACCGACAGCCTGAAGCTCAGCCAGATCTTTGTCAACCTGCTGAGCAACGCCGTGAAGTATACCCCCGCCGGCGGAACGGTGAGCTTCCGCATCCAGCAGCAGACCACCTTCCACCGGGGCTACGGCGACTATGTGTTTATCGTCAAGGATAACGGTATCGGGATGTCGCCCGAATTTGTGGAGCATATCTTCGAGCCCTTCGAGCGGGAGGCCAGCGCCACCAAGTCGGGCATCCAGGGCAGCGGCCTGGGCATGGCTATCACCAAGAACATCGTAGAGATGATGGGCGGCACCATCACGGTCCAGAGCGAAAAGGGCAAGGGCAGCGAGTTCCGGGTGGAGCTGAGCTTGAAGCTCCAGGACGTGGAGAAAAACGCCGCCGAGATCAAGGAACTCCAGGGCTTGCGGGCTCTGGTGGTGGACGACGACTGCGACAGTTGCGAGAGCGTGAGCCGGATGCTGGGCCAGATCGGTCTGCGGGCGGAGTGGACCATTTCCGGCCGGGAGGCGGTCCACCGGGCCAAGAGCGCCTACAACGAAGGAGATTCCTACCATACCTACATCATCGACTGGCAGATGCCTGAAATGAGCGGCATCGAGGTCACCCGCCGCATCCGCGCCGCCATCGGCGACGAAGCGCCCATCGTCATCCTCACCGCCTACGACTGGACCGAGGTCGAAGAGGAGGCCAAGGCGGCGGGCGTGACCGCCTTCTGCGCAAAGCCCCTCTTTATGTCTGATCTGAAATCCGTTTTGCTCGCGGCCAACGACCTGGGCGAGAAGAAGCCAGAGGTCACCTGGACCCAGGCGGACTTTAGCGGTAAGCGAGTGCTGCTGGTAGAGGACAATGAACTCAACCGGGAGATCGCCCAGTCTATTCTGGAGGAGACCGGCTTTGAAGTGGAGTCCGCCCCCGACGGCACCGACGCCGTGGAGATGATGACCCGCGCGCCGGAGGGGTATTACGACGCCATCCTGATGGACGTGCAAATGCCCACCATGGATGGTTACGAGGCCACCCGCACCATCCGCTCCATGTCCCGCAAGGACGTCAAGACCATCCCCATCATCGCCATGACCGCCAACGCCATGGAGGAGGATAAGGAGGCCGCGCTGAAAAACGGCATGAACGCCCATATCGCCAAGCCCTTGGACATCGACCTCTTTATGCAGGTCTTGGGGAAGTATCTGAGCTGAACCACATAATATAGTGTTGCGTCATCCAGGCCCCGCCCCCACGGCAAGTTGCTGCCGGGGGCGGGACTTTAGTTTACATAAACAACTTTTCAAAAAACAGCAAAAAAGTTCTTGACATTCTCCGGCGGCTTTGGTATGATAATCGGGCACTCGCCAAGAGGCGGGAGCGTATGAGCCGTGAAAAATATGGCGTGTACCTTGTAAATTAAACAACGTGACAAGAAACACGAAGCACCAGAAGTGGGCTTCAGGCTGGACGAGAGTTTAGTCGGGAGTCTATTTCAAGGTTGTCCTAAGCTTAACAGCTTGGGGGCAACGTCAAGAATTCTTTGAAGCTAAGAGATTAGCTCAATGAAGTGATTTGTGCATAGCTGAAAGGCTGTGTATAGATACCATTTTATTGAGAGTTTGATCCTGGCTCAGGATGAACGCTGGCGGCGTGCTTAACACATGCA
>CAJKDY010000021.1 GCA_905198835.1 uncultured Eubacteriales bacterium
TTCCCCAAGGCCCACGCCGTGGCCTACGTCATGATGGCCTTCCGCATCGCCTGGTTCAAGGTCCATCACCCCCTGGCCTTCTATGCCGCCTACTTTACCATTCGAGCCAAGGCCTTTGACGCCACGGTAATGTGTCTTGGCATGGACCAGGTCAAGGGCAAGATGAAGGAGATCATGGACAAGGATAAAGAGGCCTCCGCCGTGGAGCAGGATATGCTGGTCACGCTGGAGGTCTGCTACGAGTTCTACCTGCGGGGCTTCCGGTTTGAGGCTATCGACCTCTACCGCTCCGACGCCACGCGGTTTTTGGTGGACACGGAGAAGGGGACGCTGCTGCCGCCCTTTATCTCTGTGCCCGGCCTGGGTGAATCGGCGGCTTTGTCCATTGTAGAGCAGCGCAAGGGCAAGTCCTTCATCTCTATCTCTGAGTTCTCCGACGCCTGTCCCAAGGTCTCCAAGGCTCACATCGAGGGGCTGAAGGCCGCCGGGGCCCTGGCGGGGATGCCCGAGACCAGCCAGTTGACGCTGTTCGGATAAAGAGGGTTGACTTTAGCGGGGTAGTGTGATAATATACGAAAGTATTTTGGAGGTGAGCGGATGAACAACACCATAACCCTGCCTGAGGGTACGCAGGACAGGCTCTTTGAAGAGTGCCAGGAGCGCCGGGGCGTCCAAACCGCCCTCACCGCTCTCTTTCAAGTCCAGGGCTACCAGGAAGTGAGTACGCCGGAGGTAGAATATTACGACCTCTTTGTCCGTTCCGGCAATCCCATGCCCCAAGAGCAGATGCAAAAGATCATTGGCCGGGACGGCCGCATCATGGTCATGCGGCCCGACTGCACCACCCCCATCGCCCGCATGGCCGCGGCTAAGTTCAAGGATCTGACCGAGCCGCAAAAGCTCTATTATGATGAAACTGTCTTTCGCTCCGACCTCCAGCACAAGGGAAGCCGCAGCGAGATCGCCCAATGCGGTGTGGAGCTTTTGGGCGCCCAGGGCAGGGAAGCGGACGCACAGATGCTGGCTCTGGCGGCCGACGCCCTGGAGCACGCTGGTCTCAGCCGCTTCCATATCGAGATCGGCCACATGGGCTTTTTCCGGGAGCTGACCGCCGCTCTTGGCCTGACCGCTCAGGAGACCCAGAAGTTGCAAGCGCTGATGGAGAGCAAGAACTTTGCCGCACTGACCGACCACTTAGCGCCCTATGCCTCCACCGCCGCCGGAAAGGCCTTGGGGCGGCTTCCCTATCTCTTCGGCGGACCGGAGGTGCTAGACGAGGCAGAGGCCTTGTTCCCCGGCACCCAGGTGATCCCCTACCTGCGTTGCGTCTATGAAGCGCTGAAAGCCAGTGGCCGCGGGAATTCCTTCCGCTTTGACCTGGGCCTTGTCCACCAGATCGACTACTACACTGGCGTCATCTTCCGGGGCTATACCCAAGGCGCCGGGGATGCGGTCCTCTCCGGCGGACGCTACGACAACCTCCTCTCCGCCTTTGGCCTGGATGCTCCGGCCATTGGTTTTGCCGCCGACGTTGACGCCATCTGCGCCTGTCTGCGGGAAAAGGCCCCTGCCGACCTGAGCGGAGCGGGGGAGCCTCACCGGCTGAAGATCGCCCTGACCAAGGGCCGCCTGCAGGATAAGTCCGTGGAGCTATTTGAGCGCATGGGCCTGGATTGCGACCCCATCCGGCATCCGGGCCGCCGCCTGGTCCACTCTCTTCCCAACTATCCCATGGACGCGGTGCTGGCCAAGGCTCCGGACGTAGTCACCTATGTGGAGCACGGCGTCTGCGATCTGGGCATCGTAGGCCGGGATACTCTGCTGGAGCAGGGCCGCAGCTTCTATGAGGTGTTGGACCTGGGGCTGGGCAAGTGCCGTTTTGCCCTGGCTGTCAAAGAGGGCAGCGATTTCTACGGAACTTATAAGACCCGCCGCATTGCAAGCAAATACCCCGCCGTCACCCGTGCCTTTTTTGAAAAAAAAGGCATGGATGTATCCATTATCAAGATCGAGGGCTCGGTGGAGCTGGCCCCCATTCTGAACCTGGCCGACGCCATCGTGGACATTGTAGAGACCGGAGCCACCCTGCGGGAAAACGGCCTGATCCCCATCGAGGATGTAGCCCAGGTCTCCGCCCGGCTCATTGTCAATACCGCCAGCATGAAGCTCTACAAGGACCAGATCTTGACCTTTATCGACCAGTGTCGTAGTCATTTGGAGGGATAAGCGTGCTTACCATTATCCAGGGCGGAGCATCCGCCCGGCAGCAGCAGCTCAGCGCCATGCGGGCCCGGGCCGCCACAGCTAACGAAACCATCGAAAAGTCCGTTCGCGCCATCATGGAAGCTGTAAGGCAAGAGGGCTTTACAGCGGTGGAGCGCTATACCCAACAGTTTGACCACGCCCATCCCTATGAGATTCCGCTCTCTCGGCTGGACGCCGCCTATACCGCTTGTCCTAGGGAGTTGATCGACGCATTGGAGCGGGCCGCCGCCAACATCCGGGATTATAACCAGCGCCTGCTGCCCAAGTCCGAGACCTGGGCCTCCCCGGACGGGGGTAAAGTAGGACGGCTTGTCAGAGGTTTGACCCGTGTGGGCATTTACGTTCCCGGCGGCACCGCGGCCTATCCCTCGTCGGTGCTGATGAACGCGGTTCCCGCCAAGGTGGCCGGGGTAGAGGAGATCGTTATGGTGACTCCGCCCACGGAGCATTTGTCCGACGCGGTGCTGGCCGCCGCCAAGATCGCCGGGGTGGACCGCGTCATCGCCGTAGGCGGCGCCCAGGCTGTGGCCGCTTTGACCTACGGCGCGGGCTTTATTCCCAAGGTGGACAAGCTGGTGGGCCCCGGCAACGCCTATGTGGCCGCTGCCAAGCGCCTGGCCTACGGGCAGCTGGACATCGACATGGTGGCCGGGCCCTCTGAGGTGTTGGTGGTGGCCGACGAGACCGCCGATCCCACCTTTGTGGCCGCCGACCTCCTGAGCCAGGCCGAGCATGACCGCCTGGCCTCGGCGGTCCTTCTCACCGACAGTCTGTCTCTGGCCCAGGCAGTAGACGCCGAGATCGCCCGCCAAACGGCCTATCTCAGCCGTAAAGATATCATCGAGGACTCGCTCCGGGACTTTGGCTGCGCCTTTGTCTGCGAGAGTCTGGACGAGTGCGCCGCCCTTGCCAACGAGGTGGCGCCCGAGCATTTGGAGCTCTGCGGCGACAGGGCGGAGGCTCTGCTGTCCCAGATCAAAAACGCCGGAGCGGTCTTCGTGGGCAACTGGTCGCCTGAGCCCTTGGGCGACTATATGGCCGGGCCCGACCATGTTTTGCCCACCTCGGGCACGGCCCGCTTCTTCTCACCGCTGTCCGTCACCAGCTTTTTGAAGACCATGAGCGTCATCCAATACGGCAAAGAGGAGCTGGCCAAGGTCCAGTCCCAGGTGATCGCTCTAGCTCAGTCCGAGGGCCTTACCGCCCACGCCAACTCCATTCAAGTACGTTTTCAGGGGGAATGACCATGCGAAAGGCGCAAGTCAAGCGAGAGACCAAGGAGACCCGGATCGACCTGACGCTCTGCCTGGATGGGGGCGAGATCGCCGTCCAGACCGGCATAGGGTTTTTTGACCATATGCTGACAGCCCTGGCCTTTTATGCTGGGTTCGGCCTTCAACTCAGGGTCCAGGGAGACCTGAATGTAGACGGCCACCACACCGTGGAGGACACCGGCATCGTCCTGGGCCAGGCGCTACGGGAGGCTCTGGGCGACAAGGCTGGGGTCGTCCGGTTCTCCAGCGTCTTCGTCCCCATGGACGAGGCCCTTTGCCGCACGGTGCTGGACATCTCCGGGAGGCCCTATCTGGTCTTTGACGCGCCCATGCCCCAGGAGATCATTGGGGAATACGACAGCTGCCTGACCGAGGAATTTATGCGGGCCCTGGCGGTCAACGCCGGGCTCACTCTCCACCAAGCCGCCCTCTACGGCAAAAACGCTCACCATATCACCGAGGCCCTCTTCAAGTCCCTGGGGCTGGCGCTGAAGGAGGCCGTGGCCGTAGGCGGCAGCGGCGTCACCTCCACCAAAGGGGTGCTTTGATGGGATATATTTCCATTGTGGACTACGGCGTGGGCAACCTCAAGAGCATTGCCAACGCCTTGGCCTACCTGGGTTTTCAAACGAAGGTCGCCAGCGAGGCCAGTGAGTTGGAGCACAGCGACGCCATCATCCTACCCGGCGTAGGGGCCTTTCCCGACGCCGCCAAAAAGCTCCGGGCCACCGCCCTGGACCGGACCATCACCGCCCAGGTAGGCAAAAAGCCGATCTTGGGTATCTGCCTTGGAATGCAGCTTTTGTTTGACTGGGGCGAGGAGGGTGAACACTGTAAGGGCTTTGGCCTTGTCAGCGGTTCTATCCAGCGCATTCATACGAATTTGAAGCTGCCCCACATTGGCTGGAACACCCTCCGCTTTCCCCGGCCCGATCCCCTCTTTCACGGACTGGAGGAGGGCTGCGCGGTGTACTTTGTCCACTCCTTCGCCGCCCAGGTGGCGCGAAGCGAGGACCTTCTGGCCACCACCGACTACGGCGCAGCTGTTACCGCCGCCGTGGGCCGGGGTGCGCTCTATGGCTGCCAGTTCCACCCGGAGAAGAGCGGGGAAGTGGGCCTTACTATTTTGAAGAACTTTGGAGAGATGAACCGATGATCATCCTGCCTGCCATCGACTTGAAAGACGGCCAATGCGTTCGGCTGCGTAAAGGGGACTTTGATACCGCCCACCAGGTGGCCACCAGCGCCCTGGATACCGCCCGTGCCTTCCGGGACGCCGGGGCGGCCTGGATCCACATGGTGGATCTGGACGGGGCCCGCAATGGCCGTCGCCAGAACTTCCCCATCATCGACGCCGTGATCCGCCAGTCCGGGCTCAAGGTGGAGCTGGGCGGCGGTCTTCGCACCCAACCCGACCTTATTACCGCCGTGGGCGCCGGGGCCAGCCGCGCGGTCATCGGCTCGGCGGCGGTGACAAATCCTGCGCTGCTGGACTACGCCCTCCAATGGTGTCCCGCCCAGACCGCCGTGGGCATCGACAGCCTGGATGGCAAGGTTCGCACCGCTGGCTGGGAATCCGACAGCGGCCTGGACTATCTGGAATTTGCGAGATTTGTGGTGGCAAAGGGTGTGAAGGTCATTATCTTTACAGATATTGCTACCGACGGTATGCTCTCCGGACCCAGCTTTGACAAGCTCTCCGCTCTGCAAAAGACGGTGCCCGGCTGCGACATTGTGGCCTCCGGCGGCGTGACCACCCTGGACGATATCAAGCGTTTGCGGGATATGGGTCTTTACGGCGCCATTGTGGGCAAGGCCTACTACGCCGGCACCTTAGACCTGGCCCAGGCCATTCGGGAAGCTGGCCCCCAGGCATGAAGATCGCGGTGATCGGCTACGCCGGGTCGGGGAAGTCCACTCTAGCCCGGGCTTTGGGGGAACGGTATGCCATCCCTGTACTCCACTTCGACACTGTCCAGTTCACCCCAGGTTGGCAAGAGCGAAGCAGAGAAGAGGCTCAGCGCATGGTCCATGCGTTTATGGAGAACCCGGAGTGGGTCATCGATGGGACCTATTCCAAATTTGAGTACCAGCGTCGGATGGAAGAAGCGGATCAGATCATTTTCTTGAATTTTTCCCGATTCACCTGTTTTTTTCGGGCGTTGCGGCGCTATTTCACCTTCCGCGGCAAGAACAGACCCGATATGGCCGACGGCTGTAACGAAAAGATGGACTTGGAATTTGTCTGGTGGCTCCTCTGGGAAGGCCGCACCCACAAGAAGAGGGAGAAGTTCCGGCACATCCTGGATACATACCCGGAGAAAACGGTGGTTTTGAAGAGCCAGCGGGACATTGATCGGTATTTGGAGGGCGTATCATGTTAGCCAAGCGCATCATCCCCTGCCTGGACGTGAAGGACGGTAGGGTGGTCAAGGGGGTCAATTTCGTGGGTCTGCGAGACGCGGGCGACCCGGTGGCCCTGGCAAAATACTACTCCGACCAAGGGGCGGACGAGATCGTCTTTTTGGACATTACCGCCACCCATGAGTACCGAGACACGGTGGCCCATGTGGTGGAGGCCACGGCGGCCCAAGTCTTTGTGCCGCTGACGGTGGGCGGCGGCATCCGTACCCTGGAGGACTTTCAGCTCCTCTTACGTTCCGGGGCGGACAAAATTTCGGTAAACTCCGCCGCCATCCAGGATAAGACGCTGATCTCCCGGGCCGCGGGGCGCTTTGGCAGCCAGTGTGTGGTGGTGGCTATCGACGCCAAGCGCAACGCAAAGGGCGCTTGGGAGGTGGTGACCCACGGTGGCCGGGTCTTCACCGGGCTGGACGCCATCGCCTGGGCCAAGGAGGCTGAAGGCCTGGGCGCGGGCGAGGTGTTGCTCACCAGCATGGACGCCGACGGGACCAAGGCGGGGTTTGACCTACCGCTGACAAAGGCTGTCACAGACGCGGTCAGTATCCCGGTCATCGCCTCCGGCGGCTGTGGCAGCCTGGAGCATTTTGCCGAGGTCTTTGAGGAGACCGGCTGCGACGCCGCCCTGGCCGCATCCCTGTTTCACTTCGGTGAGCTCACCGTGCCCCAGGTCAAGGAATTTTTGCGCGCCCGGCATATCCCGGTGCGGTAGGGGAGGGAAGACTGTGTTTGACTTGGACAAGCTCTTTGAAAAATCCGACCTGATCCCCGCCATCGTGCAGGATGCCGAGACGAAGGAGGTCCTGATGCTGGGTTTTGCCAACAAAGAGGCCGTCCGCTTGACCTTGGAGACCAAAACCGCCTGGTTCTGGTCCCGCAGCCGGAAGAAGCTCTGGAACAAGGGGGAGAGCTCGGGGCACTTTTTGAAGGTCCACAAGGTCGTCACCGACTGCGACACCGACACCCTGCTCTATGTCTGTACGCCCTTGGGTCCCACCTGTCACACAGGGGCCAGGAGCTGCTTTTTCAACACCATTTGGGAGGAAGAATAACATGAAACACGTCTTTACCGAGCTTTACAAGGTCATCGAGGACCGCCGGGCCAATCCCCAGGAGGGGTCCTACACCTGCTACCTTTTTGACAAGGGTCTGGACAAGATCCTGAAAAAGGTGGGCGAGGAGTGCGCGGAGACCATCATCGCCGCCAAAAATGGCAACAAGGAGGAGACGGTGGGCGAGATCGCCGACCTCTTCTACCATGTTTTGGTCATGATGGTCAACGAGGGGCTCCCCCTTACCGACGTCACCGCCGAGCTGGACCGGCGCAGCCAGAAGATCGGCAATCTCAAGCAGTTCCACGTCTCCGACCATGAGAGTTAAAGAGAATGGACCTATGTGACCTGCGGGACATCCAAGCCCTGCTGAAGCGCCACGGCTTTCACTTTTCCAAGTCCATGGGCCAGAACTTTCTGATCGAGGCCCAAGTCCCTGTGAGCATTGCCGACGCTTCCGGGGCGGACCGGGACTGCGCCGTGCTGGAGATCGGCCCCGGCATCGGCCCGCTAACGGTCCAGCTGGCCCAACGGGCCGGGAAGGTGGCCGCCGTGGAGCTGGATCAGTCTCTTTTACCTGTACTGGCCGAAACCTTGACAGACCTTGCAAATACAGAGGTCATCCCAGGCGATGTGATGAAGCTGGACTTGAATACCCTTGTAGCTGACAAGTTTAAGGGCTTTACACCTATTGTGTGCGCCAATCTGCCCTACAACATCACGACCCCTGTCATGACCCGTCTGTTGGAGGGTGGTCTGTTTGCCTCGGTGACCGTCATGATCCAGCGGGAGGTAGCCAAGCGGGTATGCGCCACCCCTGGCACCGCCGACTACGGCGCCTTTTCTGTCTTCTGCCAATACCACGCCCGGTGCGACTACCGCTTTGAGGTAGGTCCCGAGTGCTTTTACCCTGCACCCAAGGTGACCTCGGCGGTGGTAACGTTGACCACACAGCCAAAGCCGGACTGCGTGACTGACGAACACGCCTTTTTCCAGGTGGTGAAGGCCGCCTTTGCCCAGCGACGCAAGACCCTGCTCAACTGCCTGGGGAGCGCCTATGGAGACCGCTTTTCCAAGGATGCGCTGCGCCAGATCATCCTGGACTGCGGCCTGGGCGAGGACGTTCGGGGCGAACGGCTGGGTATCCCGGAATTTGCCGCCCTGGCCGATGCTTTATCTCACAGAAATTGAGGAGCGATCGCATGGAACTGGAAATTCGGGCCTACCAAGAGCAAGACCTGCCCGAAATGATACGCATCTGGAACCAGGTGGTAGAAGAGGGCGTCGCCTTTCCCCAGGAGGAGCCCTTGGACCTGGATTCAGGGCGGGAGTTTTTCGGCAGTCAGACCTACAGCGCAGTGGCCGTTGACCGGGACGGGCGCATTTACGGGCTCTACATTCTCCATCCCAACAATGTGGGCCGCTGTGGCCATATCTGCAACGCCAGCTATGCCGTGTCCACGGAGAGCCGAGGTCTGCACATCGGAGAAAAGCTGGTGTCCGACAGTCTGATCCAGGGCAAGCGCCACGGCTTTGGCGTTTTGCAGTTCAACGCCGTGGTGGCCACCAACACCCACGCCCGGCACCTCTACGAGCGGCTTGGCTTTGTGCAGTTGGGCGTCATTCCCAGGGGCTTTCGCATGAAGGATGGTCGCTACGAGGATATTTGCCCTTACTACCATGAGCTTTAAAAAAACCGGCGTCGCTATGGCAGGGGTCCGGCGCGGGTAACAAAAAAATTCTGAAAAAGGGCTTGACTTTCCCACTATGTCAGGGTCTATGCTGTTCCTTGGAACCGGTTCCCAACAAAATTTTGGAGGAATGTCATGCTCACCATCGGTGAATTTTCCCGCCTGTGCCGGGTATCGCCCCGGATGCTCCGCCACTACGACGCCTTGGGGCTACTGTGCCCGGAGGTGGTAGGGGAGAACGGCTACCGCTACTATCACCAGGAGCAGCTATCCCGCCTTCTCAAGATCCAAAAGCTCCAAAAATACGGCTTTCGCCTGTCGGAGATGGGAGAGCTTCTTACCCTAGACGATGAAGCGCTTTTGCCCCGGCTCCACCGCCGTCGGCTGGACGCCCACTATGAGGTCTGCCGGATGCAGGAGCACCTGCGGGAGCTGGAAGCAGACATCCTCCGCATGGAGGGAATACCAATGCCAGAAAGTAAATACCATGTGATCCTGATGCCCGATCCCGAGCAGACCGTGTTCGGCATCCGCCGCGTCACCCCTGTGGTCAAGTTCCACGATCTGTTCCAGGAGCTGCGCCAGGAGCTTGCCCGACGTGGCCTGAAACAGGCAGGCGCCATCCAGATGCTCTACCACAGTGAGGATTTCAACTATGAGGCCGCCGATGTGGAGGTCCAGGCCGTTGTGGAGCCGGGTCCTGATACCACGGTGAAGCCCGCCTATGCCTCCTGCGCCGCCGTGGTCCACAAAGGGCCCTACGACGGCATCCCTGACGCCTATGAGGCGCTGGCGGCTTGGATGGCTCAGCACCCGGAGTACCGCATCTGTGGCCCCGCCATCGACCGCTATTTGAACGACCCGGACACCACTCCGCCCGAGGAGCTGGAGACCGGCATCCTTTTCCCCGTAGAACGGGTCTCCTAAGTGAAGGCAAGAGGGCCGCGGCTGACGCCGCGGCCCTCTTTTGCTTGCTGTTTACTGCTTTTTCCAGCGAAGCAGCATGGGGAAGAACTGCTCCATCTGGGCCTTGGCTTGCTCGGCGGTCATCTCCGGGTGGCCTGCCACCATGTGGGGCACACAGAAGTCGATCATCTCCTCCATAGTCATAGAGGAGGTAAAGGCCCCATGTTGGTAGCAGTACTGGCAGTAGTCCTCACTGACCTTGCCGTCGGCCTCGGTGCCGTGGTCCTCCGGCTGGGTAAGGGGCATGCCGCAGGACTGGCAGAACTTCATCTGGGAAAGATCCATAATAATGCGCTCCTTTCAAGTTGATGGGTCCAGTATATCAGGGAAAATATGACACAGTCTGTCAGGTTCAGCATTGGCCCGATAAATTTCTCTGCCCAAAAGGGCCAGGTGCTGTTTGAGATAGTCCGGCTCCAGCACCTCCACGCCCACGCCAAAGGAGAGCAAATACCCATAAAGCCAGCCGTCAACAGGGAAGGGGACGCTGACCAACAGCGCGCCGTCCTCCTCCCGCTGGATGTCCTTTGCGTCAAACTCGTCATAGACCCGGTGGGCCATAGCGGGGGAGAAGCGCAAAACCACCGGAGCTACGACCTGGTCTCCATAGCCAGACTCGATCTCCGGCGGTGGGCCAGGCGGCTCCATGGTCTCGCCGGTCTCTTGGACCCCCAGTATCCGGCTCAGGCGAAAGGTGCGCCAGGCCGACTTTTCCAGGCACCAGGTCTGTAAATACCACGCCCGGCTCTTAAATACCAGCCGCACCGGCAGCGCCCGCCGCCGCTGGGCGGCGCTGTACGCGCTGATATAGGTAAAAGATAGGACCCGGCGGGCCAGAATAGCATTTTTATAAAAGGTAAAATCACCCTGGGGCCACTGGCTCTGCCAGGGTGTCAGCTCCACCTGGAGCCAATCGGGCTGGGTGGGACGAAACAGGGCGGCCAGCTTGGTCACCATCTCCGCTCCGCCCAAGCTGTCGGGCATGGAGCGCAGAGCGGTCAAAAGCTGGGCCTGCTCCTCCTCGGTAAAGGCGGCCCGGTCCAGGGTATAGTGGTCCATCAGCGCTACGCCGCCCCCCTTGCCCTGGGTGGCGTAGATGGGAACGCCCGCCTGGGACAGGGCGTCCACGTCTCGGTAGATGGTACGCGTGGACACCTCCAGCCGCCGGGCCAGCTGGCCCGCCGTCATCTGCCGGTTCTCCAACAGAAGATATAAAAGCCGAAACAGCCTGCTGTCTGACATTCTCCGCTCACCGCCTTTGCTCAAGGATACCACATTTGAAACTTTTTTGCAAAAAGGGGATTGACAAGCTCTCTCCCAGGGAGTATCATAGCAACATGATATTAAAATAATATCACACTTTAGCTGGGAGGAATCCATATGAAACAGACAAACATCCAAGAGAAAGAATTGCGTCCCGCCAGCGGGCTGTTGGCCCTGCTTCTCTTTATTCTGGGCTACGCCGCCTCCACCGCCGCCTTTGTCTTCGGCATCATCAATATGGTCGGTCAAGGCTCCGATCATCTCCCCGGCATCCTGCTGTTTGTGGCGGGTATTTTGGGCTGGATCGTCTTTTCCGTCCTGCCCGCCGGGCTGAAGGTAGTCCATCCCAACGAGGCTCGGGTGCTGACGCTGTTTGGCAAGTACCATGGCACCATCAAGAAGTCCGGCTTCTTCTACGTCAACCCCTTCTGCACCAGCTTCAGCCCTGCCTACAATAGTGCGAAGACCGCCGCCGCTGCCCAGGCCAAGGAGGCGGAGAAGCAGGGCCGCATGGCGATCATCCCAGTCAACATGAGCAAGAATATCTCCCTCAAGACCCAGACCCTGGACAACCAGCGCCAGAAGGTCAACGACGTGCTGGGTAATCCGGTCATTATCGGCGCTGTGGTCATCTGGCATGTAGCCGACCCCACCCGGGCTGTTTTCGCCGTGGAGAACTATGCGGAGTTTTTGTCCATCCAGGCCGACTCCACCGTCCGAAACATTGCCCGGCTCTATCCATATGATCTCTTTGACGAGGACGACCTGGACGGAGACGGCATTCCGGAAAAGACCCTGCGGGGCAGTGCCATGGAGATCGCCGAGAGTATGAAGGAGGAGCTGCAAAAGCGGGTGGCCGAGGCCGGGCTGGAGGTAGAGGAGGTCCGCATCACCCACCTGGCCTACGCCGAGGAGATCGCCGCCGCCATGCTCCAGCGTCAGCAGGCCGTGGCCATCATCGCCGCGCGGCAGAAGATCGTGGACGGCGCGGTGGGCATGGTGAAGATGGCCATCGACAAGCTGGGTGAGGACCAGGTGGTCGTCCTGGACGAAGAGCGCAAGGCCGCCATGGTCTCCAACCTCCTGGTGGTCCTCTGCGGCAACAAGGACGCCCAGCCCGTGCTCAACAGCGGCTCTATTTACTGATATGGAACCCCAGGAGAAGGAACTCCAGCTCCAACAGCGGCTGGAGCGCATCGCCCAGATGGAGGCGGAGGTCCTGCGCCGGGAAAAGGCCCTCAAGGACAAGGAAAAGGCGAAAAAACAGGTCCTTTTGCGGCTGGCCCCCAGCCTGTGGGACCAGGTGGCGTCCTTGGCGGAGGAGGACTTCCGCTCCATCAACGCGGAGATCGAATATCTTTTGACACAGGCGGTAAAGACCCGCCGGGGCAGGGAATAGGGCAAACAGAGGGCGTGACCAAGCAGGTCACGCCCTTTTTTTGTTGTCTCGTATATACCATATGAGTACGATAATAAACGACAGACTTTGGGCAACTGCGATCCTCACGACCTGTAATTCATCCGCCCCGGTATCAGATCGTATATGGAGGATATTCACGATCATGTTATTTACAAAATGGTCGCCCATACCCATGTATAAGCTGCCGGTCATTTTCGCGAGGAGACAGAATTTGAACCCCACAATGCTTGAAGTGATCGTCAACATCATGATATTCGCAACAAGGCCGTTGACCCCAAGCGTTCCATCACAATAGCTTCTGATGGGAGCCATAATATGCCATATACCAAATAGAACGGAAGAGAGTATTGCGCTTACAATAAATGAATATCTGTGTTCCAGTATTTTTTGAAACAGCCCTCGAAATAGGCCCTCTTCCATGATCACATTGATGATATTACCGATGACGCAAAGGACAAAGAAGATCAAAGCTGTTTGATCGCCAATGTTTCCATCGACCGTATAAGCGCTCACATAGATCTGAACCGTTGCAAATTTATTCTGAACAACAAGGATCAGTATTTCAACCAGATACGCCGCTACAAAGACAGCCGAACCAAAGCCAAGTCCTTTCAGCAGATCGTGAAACGCGCGATTTCTTTCAAAGCCTATATCGGTCAGACCCATGCCATACAGTTTTGCGGCAAGATAAAGGATCATAATGCCGATCAGCTTGTGGAGGAAAGCCTCGCCCCAAAATGTCTGGTCTGTCCGTAATACAAAATACTCAAACCCACGACAGGCAAAGCATAAAACGTAAATGAACCATGTAAGCAGTAATACTTTTCTTTTTCTATTTACCATACTATCACTCTCCATGGAAGATAAGGGGACAGCCCTTTCCCTTTCGGTCTACCAGGGGAAGACCCAATAGAATACCAGCGTGCTTACAAGGCAGGCGGCCACATAGAGCCACTTGCTCTTTGCCCGGGGAAGAAAAAGGAGAAAGAAGGCCAGGGCCCCCACAAGGTCCATGGAGAGCTGGAACAAAAAGGTGTGGCGCGCCCAAAAGTAGATAGCCACCGCGACGGCTTCCGAGGCCAGCGCGCCAATAGGCAGGGCATAGAGTACGCTGTTGAAGATGTGATCCCGGTTCCAATCATAGAGGATGAAGGCGGCCACCCCGCAGGGAACGGCCAGGATGGCATACAGCAAAAACAAGGAGGTCTTGAAGCCGTTGTCAAACACCGGGAAAAAAGCCCCTAGAAGCGGCTGTGTACCGTAAAAACTCAGAGCCATGCCGAACATATACAAAAACGAGCTAAGCCCCGCGCAAACATGGGAGGTACTTACCATCACGATCACGGTGTTCGTGATGATCCAGAACCCAAACAGCGTTTGGGGCGAGGAGAAGCTCCACAATGTATCCGCCGGGCATAGGTCCAGCAGCCGGCACAAAAGACCGATCAAAAGGCCAACGCCAAAAATACCGGCATAAGAGCCGGCGCTGTGCTTCAAGATCCGCTTCATCTTCGCTTTTCCTCCGTTTCTACATGCCGCGCTATGCTGGCGCGCAAAAGAAGTATATCATAGGGCAGGGGAGGAGACAAGTGCCTTTCTTTCCCCCATGCGATAACGAAGCGGGAAGAGGCGGCATAGCATGGGAAAAAGGAGGTATTCCTATGCCCACAATTTATCTCTCGCCCTCTACCCAGGAAAACAACCTCTACGTCAACGGCGGCACCGAGGAAGAGTGGATGAACCGCCTGGCCGACGCCATGGTGCCTTACTTAGTCGCCTCTGGCATCCAGTACACCCGCAACACGCCCCAGATGACCGCAGCCAGTTCCATTGCCGCCTCCAACCAGGGGCGTTATGACCTCCACCTGGCCCTCCACTCCAATGCCGCGCCCGAAAGCCGCTACGGCCAGGTACGGGGCATCATTGTCTACTACTACCCCGGCTCGGAGCGGGGCAGACGGGCCGCCCAGATCGTGGCCGACAACCTGAAAACGATCTATCCGCTACCCAACCAGGTCCGCGCGGAGGGGACCACCGCCATCGGCGAGGTCCGCAGGGTCAAGGCCCCCAGCGTCTTTATTGAGCTAGGCTACCACGACAACGCCGATGACGCTACTTGGATCAAAAACAACCTGGACGCCATCGCCCGGAACATCGTATTGTCGCTGACGGAGTACTTCGGCATTCCCTTCCTGACCCCTGTACCGCCCAGAAACGCCGTGGTGGACGTATCCTGGGGGTATCTCAATATCCGCTCCCGGCCCGATACCTCCGCACCCGTGATCGCCAAGGCCTACGACGGCGCGCGGCTGACGGTCATCAACCAGTGGCAAGGCTGGTATCTGGTACGCTTCGACGGCGTTGTGGGCTACGCCAGCGGCAACTTTATCACCTTTGTTTGAGGGCTACAGCATGGATATTCATGTGGTAAAAGCAGGGGAGAGCCTCTATTCTATTGCCCAGGACTACGGCGTCTCCCTAGCCCGTCTTATGGCGGATAATCAGCTGCCCGACCCCAGCCGTTTGGCGGTGGGGCAGACTATCGTAGTCCGCTATCCCGAAGCAGTATACACTGTCCAGCCCGGCGACACGCTGAGCTCCGTATCCCAGGAGACGGGTATTCCGACGCGTATTCTACTGCAAAATAACCCCAATCTCCGGGGTGAGAGTACGATTTATCCCGGTCAAACTCTTGTCCTCAGCTACAAAGGACAAAAGCGGGGCACCCTCAGCGTCAACGGCTACGCCTATCCCTTTATCGACAAGGGTCTTTTGCAGCGGACGCTGCCCTATCTTACCAACATCACGCCCTTTACCTATGGCATCACACCAAGCGGCGGCCTGGTGGATCTGGACGATCAGGCTATCATCGCCGCGGCCAAGAGCATGGGCGTGGCGCCGCTGATGCACCTGTCCACCCTTACCGAGGAGGGCGGCTTCTCCAACGAGCTGGCCAGCCTGGTTTTAAACGACATGACCGTGCAGGACCGCCTTGTGACAGCCATTGTCGCCAAGCTCCGCCAACGGGGCTATACCGGCCTTGATGTGGATTTTGAATTTGTTTTTCCGCAGGACGCCAGGGCCTACGCCGCCTTTATCCGCCGCCTGCGGCAGACCCTCTCGCCGCTGGGCTATCCCGTCATCGTCGCGCTGGCCCCCAAGACAAGCGCCGAGCAAAAAGGCTTGCTCTACGAGGGCCACGACTACGCCGCCCTGGGGCAGGCCGCCGACCAACTTTTGTTGATGACCTACGAGTGGGGCTATACCTACGGCCCGCCTATGGCCGTGGCGCCCCTGCCTAACGTCCGCCGCGTGGTGGAGTACGCCCTGACGGAGATCCCGGCAAACAAGCTCTGGCTGGGCGTGCCCAACTACGGCTACGACTGGCCGCTGCCCTTTGTGCAGGGCGAGACCAAGGCCACATCCATCTCCAATCAATACGCCGTTGAGCTGGCCTTGCGCTATGGCGCAGCGATCCAATACGACCAGACCGCCCAAAGTCCGTGGTTTCGCTATACCGACCGACAGGGCAGGGAACATGAGGTGTGGTTTGAAGACGCCCGTAGCATCCAGGCCAAGCTGGCCCTGATCCCGGAGTATGGCCTCTATGGCGCGGGCTATTGGAACCTGATGCGGCCTTTTCCGCAAAACTGGCTGGTGCTGGCCAGCGAGTATTCTATCCGCACTGGGGCATAAGCGCCCCAGGGAGCGGGCAGGATAGGGAGGAGGTGAAGGATATGGACTTAGAGGAATTGCTCAAGACGGACAAGGAGGCGGCAGCGCTCTTTTCCCATCTGCCGTTTACCGCGCAAAAGGAGATCCGCCGCACCGGCAAGGACATAGGGACCTTAGCCGCGCTGCGGGACCACACCATGAATCTGGTCCATGAGGATGGTCCCTTTTACGCCAACTGCGTGATCGACGGCACGGAACTGGACCCGGAACTCAAGGCCCAGTGGACCCGGGAACACCAGACATAGCAAGCATTTACAAATTGTTCACAAGCCGTTGAAATTTTGTCCATCACTTTTTTCCGTCCCATGGTATCATGTACGCTGTAAGGGATAACATCCCTAACATCTCTCTTCTCTCTTTCTCTTTTTTCTCTCTCCGAATTGCCCCTTCGTCGGTCCGCCGGCGAAGGGGCAATTCCATTTTCTGGAACAAAAAGAGAAGACTTTCCCTTTAAAACCGTCGATTATTGTCGAATATGAAAGATTTTCCTCTGATTTTTCGACAATATCTTGATTCCTGCAAATGATTATGGTAATATGTGCACCGACAGGGAGGAGGTCCCCATCTTTAACGCTCCAAATCCAACATGACAAGAAGGGTAGAACGATGAACGAAAGAAAAACCATTGTGCAGGCCATTGTGGCCCATCCGATCCCCGCCGAGCAGGCTCGCATCGTGTCCATCTTGGAGAAAGACGGACGGTTCCACGTGAGCTTTACCACCCATGATGGTCTGGAATGCTTACGCCAGGTGTCGCTCAACCAGCCTGCGCTTTTGATTTTAGATGCCGTGCTGGACCGTGTCAGCGGCTTGGAGGTCCTGCGCCGGCTGCGGGAGCTTCCCGGACCCGCGCCCCGCTGCCTGATGCTCACATCCTACGGCAATTACGTTCAGGACTACGCCCAGTGCTCGGGTGCGGACTACTGCCTCATCGCGCCGTACAGCGACAAGGCATTGATCGACAGCGCCCGTATGCTGGTCCAGTCGCTGCCGATATTTTTCACCGATCGGGAGATCGACGTCGCTACTGTCCGGGCGTTGCGGGAGTTGAATGTGCCCGCCCGTTTGAAGGGATATCTCTATGTCAAGGACAGCGTGCGTCTACTGATCCGGGACCCGGACCTGGTCCGCCGCCGCTGTGTGGTCAGCGATCTCTACTGTGTCATCGCCGTCAAATATGGCTTCAAGAACGCGCAACCCATCGAACGGGCCATGCGCACCTTGGTGGATCATGTATTCAAGCACAGCAACCCGGTCTACCTGGCTAAATTCTTCGGCGACACAGAACTTCGCCAGTCCCACGCCACCAACACGGACTTTCTTCTGGCACTGGCCCAGTTTGTCCAAACGGTTCTGGCGTCTGGCCAAACCGACCTGGCCGACGACATCAAGCGTTAAGACTTTTTCTTCTTCACCTTAGCTAGAGGATTTGCCTTGGCCGCTGAGCGCAGACTGTCGTTGTTCACATGGGTATAAATCTGGGTGGTGTTCAAGTGCTCATGACCCAAGACCTCCTGAAGCGTTCGCACGTCTACGCCGTTTTCCAGCATGAGCGTAGCTGCCGTGTGGCGGAGCTTGTGGCTAGAGTATAGCGTGCTGTCCAACCCGGCCTTTAAAAAGCGCCTTTTTACCATATAATGGATGGCATCCTTCGTCATGCGCTTGCGGCCACGGGTCAGAAACAGCGCGTATGGATCGGCCCCAGCGGAATTGTCCCGCACCGCCAGCCAGTCGGCTAGTGCGGCCAGGCAGGCGTCGTTCAGGTAGACCATGCGCTCTTTGTTGCCTTTACCCACCACCCGGAGCTGGTCGCCTCGAACATCTGTTTTGTTCAGGCCGGCTAACTCGGAAATACGCAAGCCGCAGTTGAGGAAAATGGTCAAAATGCAATAGTCCCGGGCCTGGTTGGGCTCGTCCACGGCGTCCAAAAGCTGGATGGATTCCTCCAAACTCAGATAACGAGGCAGAGATTTCTTCAGTCTGGGGGAATCCAGGTTTTGAATGGGATTTTCCTCAAGCAGATGGGTCTTGGCTGTGAGATACTTATAAAACGACCGCAACGTAGCAATTTTCCGAGCACGACCCGCGGCGCCCACGCCGCAGTCCCGGCTGAGGAAGTTTACAAACTCGTAGACGTCCGTGACGGTCACAGAGCCCAGCAAGGACACATCGACGTCAGCAATAGAGATATCATCAAAGGACGCGTCCGCCGGAACCAACCGGCGGGCGCGTTTTAAGTATCGGAAGAACCGACGCAGATCCAGATAGTATTCGTCAACGGTTTTCTTAGAGTGTCCCAGAATGGTCTCATGGTAGGTCAGGAAATCCCGCAAAACAGGGCTCATATCCGCTTGTCTTGTATCCATGGGCTTTTAGGGTCCTCCCAACTCAACAAAATTTTTATTTTGTTGAGTTGTAAGTCTAAAGCAATGGAGGGCCCTTTCCTCCTTTCTCTTGGCCTACAATGCCTGGCACAGTACTTGCTGTTGGTTTCTGTGATCAAATCTATCTAAGATTGTAATACACCGCCGAGGTCTTTGTCAAACCCCGGCGGTGTTTTGAGATACATTTTAAAGTAAAATTTGCTCAGTACCACTCCAGCGGCTTTTGGGGATATGCGCCCAGGATATGGATGAACCGATACCGCAACACGGTATAGCTGCTAAGCGGCCGATTGTCGGCGTCATAGGAATGGGCCGCGATCAGTGTGTTTTGCAATGTGGGACGGCGACCCATGGAGACGATGATGGGCGTATGGCTCCAGACCCCTTCCCGGAACATGAGCTGAACAAAGTCGCCCGGCTCCATTTGGGTCAGGTCGTCTACCTCCACGCCTACTGGGCCAGGCCCAGGCGGTGGCAAACGGGTCAAAAAGTTATAGAAATACGGTACACCGGTCCAGGCCGGAGCTTTTTGATTGGCATTGATGTAATACCAGCCAAAGGTCGGCGTATAGTTCATCACGCCGGTGCCGGCGTACAGACACTGGGAGGCGAAGTTGGTGCAGTCTCCGCCCAGGTTTTCGTAGTCATAATAGGCCGGATTGCGGCGAAAGGCCCACTTGTGGGCGTAAGCTACCGCCTTGGCCCGGTCATATGGGATGGGCGGTGTGGAACTGGTCGGCATGGCAGGTCTCCCCTTTCTGTCCAGCCTATGCCAAATCTACCAAAAATGTGCCCGCTACCCCTTGCATTCTTTGGGCACAAATGGTACAATAATTGCGATTTCTTAGAAAAGGAGTTGTTTCCCATGGCTCTCGTCACGTCTACCGAAATGTTCAAAAAGGCCTATGCCGGAGGATACGCCGTTGGCGCTTTCAACGTCAACAATATGGAGATCGTCCAGGGTATCACCGAGGCCTGCCGCGAGGAGAAGGCCCCTGTTATTCTCCAGGTGTCCAAGGGCGCCCGTGCCTATGCCAACCACACGTATCTTGTGAAACTGGTGGAGGCCGCTGTTATCGAGTGCCCTGAGATCCCCATCGTGCTCCACCTGGACCACGGCCCTGACTTTGAGACCTGCAAGGCCTGCATCGACGGCGGTTTCACCTCCGTGATGATCGACGCCTCCTCCAAGCCCTTTGACGAGAACGTGGAGATCACCAAGAAGGTGGTCGAGTACGCCCACGACCACGGCGTGGTGGTAGAGGCCGAGCTGGGCACCCTGGCCGGCATCGAGGACGACGTGAAGGTAGACGCCCACGCCGCCTCTTACACCCGTCCCGAAGAGGTGGAGGAGTTCGTATCCAAGACCGGCTGCGACTCCCTGGCCATCGCTATCGGCACCAGCCACGGCGCTTATAAGTTTACCGCCGACCAGTGCACCCGCAACGAAAAGGGCATCCTAGTGCCCCCTCCCCTGCGCTTTGACGTGCTTGAGGAGGTCTCCAAGCGTCTGCCCGGCTTCCCCATCGTCCTCCACGGCTCCTCCAGCGTGCCCCAGGACTATGTGAAGATGGTCAACGAACACGGCGGCAAGATGCCCGACGCTGTGGGCATTCCCGAAGAGCAGCTTCGCAAGGCCGCGGGCCTGTCGGTGTGCAAGATCAACATTGACTCCGACCTGCGCCTTACCATGACCGGCACCATTCGCCAGTTCTTCGATGAGCATCCCGACAAGTTTGACCCCCGGGAGTACCTCAAGCCCGCCCGGGCCAACATCAAGGAGACCGTGCGCCACAAGCTGGTGGACGTGCTGGGCTGCGCCGGCAAGGCCTAACGCTTGTCACAGAAAGTGGGAGAGGGCGCTGCCCTCTCTTGCTTTATTATGAATTTACAGGAGGAACAAACTATGGAACAACTTCGCGGCGCCTGCATCATCGGCCAGTCCGGCGGCCCCACTTCCGTCATCAACGCCAGCGCTTACGGCGTGATCCGCACCGCCCTGGATAACCCCGCCATCACCGCCGTCTACGGCGCGGCCCACGGCATCAAGGGCGTGCTGGACGACAAGCTCTATGATATGTCCAAGGAGGACGCCAAGGAGCTGGAGCTGCTACTGCACACCCCCTCCTCTGAGCTGGGCTCCTGCCGCTACAAGATCGCCGATCCCGACGCGGACGACACCGATTATAAGCGCATCCTGGAGATCTTCCAGAAGTACGACGTGCGCTACTTCTTCTACAATGGCGGCAACGACTCCATGGACACCTGCAACAAGATCTCCAAGTATATGCAGAAGGT
>CAJKDY010000022.1 GCA_905198835.1 uncultured Eubacteriales bacterium
AGCCCTCGCTCTCCATCAGCGCAATGAACTCCTCGCGGTTGGAAGCGTGGCGCATACAGTCATTGATGATATTCATGAGCTGCAGCTTCTTGCTCTGACCACGGGCCGCCGTGTGATACTCTCCGATGGTCATAGTCTTTGTTTTCTGCTTTTGTTCCCTGGGTTGAAATACAGGAAGTGAAAACTCCTTGCAGACCATGTCGTTGCGTTGCCGCAGTTCCTGGAGCTGCTCCTTTGCGATATGCAGTTTCCGTCCGGTATCGAAATTGACCGAGTTGATGAGGAAGTGGGAATGGATGTGCTCACGGTCTGTGTGGGTGCAGACCAGAACTTCGTATCCCTCATAGTACTCGGCCAGCTTCAGCGCGGCCGCGTGAGCGGTGACCGGGTCGACTGCTTCGCCTTTCGGGAAGCTCTGTACCATGTGATAGAACAGTACACCGTCCGTCTTGTGGTAGAGCCGCTTGGTGGTCATGAAATCCGCGTAGACAGATTCCGGCTGACAGTTGATACCTGTGACCAACTGCTGCCCCTCGAACTCGGTCTTTTTATCCTGCATGGTATACCGCATCACGGCGCTCATGCATCCGGTGGTCTGGCCCCGCTTGTAGTTTGTGAAGCTGATGATAGCCATAGCTTACCAGCGCTTTCGTTCAAGGATCATCCGAACGGCACCACAGAGTTCAGAGAACGCCCGACATACGCTTTCCAGATCGATCACGGTCACTCGTCCCATGTGCGCCAGGGTGACGAGCTGGTTCAGATTTCTGCCGATGGACTTCAGCTCCTTCAGCACTTCTTTCAGGCCGTCGATGACCACCACCTGCTTTCCCAGGCAGCAGGCAGTGACGTAGTCGCTCATGGACATCTCGGACTGCTTCGCCAACTCCTTGATGGCCTCCCGGTCTGTGGACGCCATGCGGGTGCTGAATTTAACATCTTTTTTCATGTCGTTTCCTCCAAATCGTAGATAAAGTGGGTCCGGGCTTCTGCCCGGAATTCATGCGGAAGTCGGGCAGCGGCGTTGCCGCAGACCAGACAAACGCGATGCTGGCCACCTCCAAGGAGGTGATTTCCCTGCACCGAACACCCGCGCTCCGCTTTCGGCCACAAATGGCCACAAACGGCGTTTCTTTTTCCCTGCGGGTGTGTTTACTCGCCATGCCCGGCAATCTCCCGCAAATCGCCGCACAGCGCCCCAACAGGGTCAACAGGGGCGACCACAGGTACACCCTGGGCATCGTCACTTTCGGCACGGCGCAGCTCGATGAGCCGCTTCCCGTTGCTGCGGCGCACCATACCGAAAATTCCGATTTTGCTTAGCGCGTCAAGGCTTTGCAGGATCAGGCGGGACACTTTCTTAGGCGAGATACGCTCCATACCGACAGGGTCGATTTTTTCAGACAGCTCTGTGGGAGTGCCGATAAATTTCGTACGGTCGCGCATCAGTTCAGAGACCAGATAGGTGATCCGGTCGCCCAGTAGCTCCGGCTGCGTTCTGCTGTCTGCTACCATCTCCCACACGTTTTCAACGTTGCGTTCCAGAGACAACTCCCGGTATTCAATGTCACGACCGATGCAGGAGAGCTTCGCCTTACCGCTGCCGCGCCGATCTTCCACCAGAGTAAAACTGGAATCCACCGCCCCGCTGATGGCTGTCGTACCGGAGATACGGTTGAACACATCATCGGCAGTTTCCTTTCGCAGATGATGGATCAGCAGGATGGCGATGCCGTGCTTGTCCGCCAGCCGCTTCAGCACGGACAGGTCCCGGTAGTCATTGGCGTAGGTGGCATCGTGGACGGGGCGGACCATCTGCAGCGTATCGACGAGGACCAGAACAGTATCCGGGTGAGCTACGAGGAAGCCCTCCACCTGCTCCTCCAGCCCCTGACCGATGGGAGCGCACTCCGTACAGAAATGGACGCTGTCCGGCGCGTCCTCTGTGATCTCGAAGAGGCGGTTCTGGATGCGAAGGACGGAGTCCTCCAGGCAGAGATAGAGGGTGGTGCCCTGCTTCACGCTCATTCCCCAGACCGGTTCTCCCTTGGCCACCGTCACCGCCAGCCACAGGGCCAGCCAGGACTTGCCCACCTTGGGTGAACCCGCCAGGATATGCAGACCCTGAGAGATCAGCGTGTCCACCACAAAATTGGGCGGCTCCAGCGGACGGTCCATCAGCGTCCTACCGTCCACCGTGACCAGAGGACGGTCCATTTTGTTGCTCATAGTCAGTACCTCCAATTCAAAATATCTGAATACAAAAATCTCCCACCTCGAAAGAAGTGGGAGTAGTATTCTTTTAGAGGAGCAGTGCCCACAGGACTTTTGAGCATCCCCTTGCCCCTCTGCTCGTATTGTGGTGGAAAAGATGGTATCCTGATAAAAAGCATGGACAGATTAAAAATCAAGTAGGACAAATTATTGCAGAGGAGGGGGCCAGCGGAAATGGAGGGGAGCATCATATTCTATACCTACGGCAGCACCTTGGAGCTGAACGGGCAGCAGTTTGAGGCAGGCAGGCTGACCGAAGATCTGCTGAATCTATCACCGGATGACTACCACCCCCTGCACGAACGGATGGTGCGCATCCGTACCCTTATGGACATCTACGAGTAAGTCCGCAAGAGTGAACTTTGGTGGAAACTGAATGATGAGATGGAGCAGTTCTGTCAGGAACTTCGCCGCTATACTGTGTTCCGCTTGCTACCGGACGATTGCTATGACGCTTTCTTTTCGGTGATACGGGAGATCACAGGACAGTTCAGCTTGTTTCCTCCCGAGGAGCACAGCCTTTCAGAGGATGATCAGACAAAACTTCTCAGCGCCTCAGCGGAAGAATTCTTCCAGAGCGATGATGGGGACAGCGATCCTGAAATCTCCTTGGGACTGCTGGATCTGTTTCGTCGCAGAGAGGGCAGCGAGGAAAAGGGCGAGTTGTTTTATTACGAGATGTTTCGCCTCCTGGGAGCGTGCGAAGATACCTGGAGTGCCTACAAGAAATACATCGACCGCTACATGATGTATCTTCACGACATCCGTGCCTTTATTGCCGCATCACCAGAGTGAGCAAGCCCCGAGGGCGTCCACCGAAAGCAAAGGCGGGTGGGACCCATGACCAATGAGGAATTGGTCCGCCGATATTACGGCGGTGATGAGCGCGCGCTGGAGGAGTTGTACCGCAGGAATCTCGGGCTGATCCGGCGCATCGCCCGGGAGACTGCCAGAGAGTTCAACTGTCTGCATATGGACAGGGAAAGACCGGGAGAGTTGTCCGGCTATACGAAAACGATTCTGGAGGATCTTTGCGGCGAGGGTGCGTTGGAATTTCTGACACGGGTCCAGAGCAGAGAATACGATAAGAGCCGTGCTGTGCTTGCCACCTACCTGTACCCACATCTGAAAGGCCGGATGACCCGTTGGCTGGAGCAACATATCGGAAATCTTTCTCTGAGCAAGCACGAGATGGATGCTGTCCGGCAGGCACAAAGGCTATATCATTCAGGTCAGTTCAGCATCGAAGAGATCGCGGAGAAAATGGATGTCCTTCTGGAACAGGCTGTCAAGCACATCCGTTACAACACCCATTTTGTTGGTGTCAATGATCTTATCCCTGGGAGCTATGACGGTGATCCCTTTGAGCGGCTGATGCCTGGGAATCTCTCTGTTTCTGCGGAGCAGGTCGTGTATCGAAAAGTCTGCATTGAGCTGCTGCAGGAACTATTTGATGCTCTCCCGAAGAAGGACAGGGACATCCTCGGAAAATTCTACGGCGTATTCGGATTTGAAAAAACTTCGCTGAAGGAAATCGGCATGTACCACATGATGAAGGAGTCCGCCGTGGAAAAGGCAAAGGAGCGTGCTGTCACAAAGCTGAAAAAAGCCTATCCGGGTAGCAGGCTGCAGATCTGGAGGAATGTTCATCGTATGATACGCAGACCGATCCTGCCAGCGAAGGATGACAGAGCACTGCGGCGCAGCTTCACGACTTCGACCCTACGAAATCAGGAGTCTGGAAGATCGTAGTTTCGATACAGTCTGGTGAGAATTTTGCGCAGACAGGAGACCGCAACAGTCCCCTTTAGGACATGTTTAGGAAAAATCAAGAGTCATACTCGCTTTTTTATACGTTCCGTGCTATAATGCAGAAAAACACGAAAGGCCGGCAACTATGGCTACACATATTTTAGTCGTCGATGACGAGACTGCGATCGCAGATCTGGTGGAGGTCTATCTGAAAAACGAAGGCTTCACCATCCACAAATTCTATAATGCCTCCGACGCCCTGGCTTGTGTGCGGACGACACGCTTGAATCTGGCGGTGCTGGATGTGATGCTGCCGGACATGGACGGCTTTACCCTCTGCCAGCGCATCCGGGAGGACCACCTGTTCCCCATCATCATGCTCACCGCAAAGGTGGAGGATATGGACAAGATCATGGGGCTGACCTTGGGAGCGGACGACTACATCACCAAGCCCTTCAATCCTCTGGAACTGGTGGCCCGGGTCAAGACTCAGCTGCGCCGCTACACCCGGTACAACCCCAGGGAGGGGACAGTCCAGGAGGTCACCGAATACGACTTCCGAGGCCTTCAGATCTCCAAGGCCACTCACAAGTGCGTCCTGTTCAGCGAGGAACTGGCCCTGACGCCCTTGGAATTCTCCATTCTCTGGTATCTATGTGAGCACCGGGGGAATGTGGTGTCCAGCGAGGAACTGTTTGAACATGTTTGGGGCGAGGCGTTTATGGACAGCAACAACACCGTCATGAGTCACATCGCCCGGCTACGGGAAAAGATGCACGAGCCCAGCCGAAAGCCCAAATTCATCAAGACCGTTTGGGGGGTGGGGTACACCATTGAGTAAGAAAGGAAATACCCGCAGCCGCCGGAGATCTTTGCGCATCTGGGGCGGCTACCTGCTGGTCCTCATGGCTTGGGTGGTCGCAGTGATGGCCTTGGCATTTCTGGGCTTCATCATCTGCGCCAGCATCACCTGGCAGCCCTCGCCGCTCTACGACTTCCTGAATTGGGTTCGAGACTACATCGTTCTGGTCTGCATCGTCACAGTGCTGGCGGGCTGGGTGGTCATCAGCTTCTATTTTATCTCCAAGCCCATCAAGCAGCTGGACGTGGTGGCCAATGCGGCAGAGCAATTATCCCGCCCCAGTGAGGAGCCCATCCAGCTGCCGGATTCCCTGGAGGACATCTCCATCCAGCTGAATCTGGCCCGGGAGCAGGCTCTCCGGGACGCCCGGGCAGCCCGGGAGGCAGAACAGCGGAAAAACGACCTAATCGTCTATCTGGCCCACGACCTGAAAACGCCCCTGACCAGCGTCATCGGCTACCTGACCCTCCTGCGGGATGAGCCTCAGATCTCCCCGGAGATCCGGGCCAGGTACACCGGCATCGCCCTGGAGAAGGCGGAGCGGCTGGAGGACCTCATCAACGAGTTCTTCGACATCACCCGCTTCAACCTCTCTCGCCTGGAGCTGGAGCGGCAGAGCGTGGACCTGACGCGGATGCTGGAGCAGGTCGCCAGCGAATTCCGCCCCATTTTCGCAGAATCGGGGCTGTCATGCAGCCTGGATCTGCCGCCCAAGCTGCACTATTCCTGTGACCCGGATAAGCTGGCAAGGGTCTTTGATAATCTCCTGCGCAACGCGTCTTATTATAGCCTGCCGGACAGCACGGTGGAAATTGCCGGACGGATAGAGGCCGGGAAAATCGTACTCACCTTCTCCAATGCGGGAAAGAACATCCCCCAGGAGAAATTGGACCGGATCTTTGAACAGTTCTTCCGCCTGGACAGCTCCCGCGCCACCCGGACAGGTGGTGCGGGCCTTGGCTTAGCCATCGCCAAGGAGATCGTGGAGCTCCACGGCGGGACCATTCGGGCGGACAGCACTGAGGATCGGATCACCTTCACCATCTGTCTTCCGTCAGACCATTCAGAAGCGCCGTAAGAAAATCACAAGAATTTCGCAGAAAACTTGCAAGGCATCCGTTGGTAGATAGACAAGTATGAAACGCCTGGTTCTGGTACCATTTCAGTATCAGAACCAGGCGCTTTATTTTGATTAGGAGGTCTTATCCCATGAAAACCATTCTCGTTCTCTTCGGCGGATGCTCCACGGAGTACGAAGTTTCTCTCCATTCCGCCTATGCGGTGCTGTCCCACATGGACCCCGCCCGCTATACTCCTTTGGCTGTGGGCATCACACGGGAGGGGCAGTGGCTCTGCTATACCGGCGACCTCTCCCGGCTGGAGGACGGTACTTGGCAGCAGGCGGCAGACTGTATCCCCTGCACCCCACTGGTGGAACGGGAGGCCCACGCTTTACTACTGCTGGACGGCTCCGGCCGCCGTCTCCTCTTTGACGCGGTATTCCCAGTCCTCCACGGCAAGAACGGCGAGGACGGTACGGTACAGGGACTCTTTGAACTGGCCGGGGTCCCGGTCATCGGCTGCGGGACATTGTCCAGCGCCTTGTGCATGGACAAGGACCGGGCCCACCAGCTGGCGGCCCTGGCCGGCATCCGGGTCCCCCGGAGCCACGTCTTTCATTCCAGCGATGATTTCAGCCGGATCGCCCAGGCAGCGGAGGAACTGGGATACCCGGTGTTTGTCAAGCCGGTCCGGGCCGGTTCCTCCTTCGGTATCACCAAAGTCTCCGGGCCGGAAGAGCTGCCCGCCGCCATGGAGGAGGCATTCCGCCACGACAGCGCCGTGATCCTGGAGGAGACGATCCCCGGCTTTGAGGTGGGCTGCGCGGTCATGGGCAACGAGGAACTGACCGTGGGTCTGGTGGACGAGATTGCGCTGTCGGAGGGCTTTTTCAACTATGAGGAGAAGTACACCTTAAAGACCTCCGCCATCCACTGTCCCGCCCGCATCCCGCCGGAGAAGGCGGCAGAGATCCAGGCAGCGGCAAAAACCATTTACCGTGCCCTGGACTGCCGGGTATTCGCCCGGGTGGATCTGTTCCTCACCCCGGATGGGGAGATCGTCTTCAATGAGGTCAACACCATCCCCGGCTTCACCGCTCACAGCCGCTACCCCAGCATGATGCAGGGCATCGGCATTTCCTTTGGGGAGCTGGTGACCCGCCTGATCGAGTTGGGGGTGGCGGGATGAGAACCGTGTCGATTCCCCGGGAGCAGATTTTTCAGGGGCCGCTGGTCCTGGTCAACCGGTCGCATCCCCTGCATGAAAAAGAGCGATCTGCGCTGACCTCGGTGGACCCGCACCACCCCGACATTCTTCTTGAAAGCCGGGCACGGCAGCTACTGTCTGCCTGTATCCAAAAGGCGGGGGGACAGCGGGAGATCGTGCCGGTGTCCGGCTGGCGGAGCCAGCAGGAACAGCAGCGGATCTGGGACGACTCCATGGCGGAGCATGGGGAGACATTTACCCGCCAGTATGTGGCCCTTCCAGGATGCAGTGAGCATCAGACCGGCCTCGCCATCGACCTGGGAAAGGCTGCCGGATACATCGACTTCATCCGGCCTGCCTTTCCCTATGACGGCGTCTGCGGAAGATTTAGGCGTCTGGCGGCCCGGTACGGCTTTATCGAACGCTACCAGCGGGGCAAGGAGGAAGTCACCGGGATCTCGGCTGAGCCGTGGCACTTCCGCTATGTGGGGGCGCCCCACGCCCAGCTGATGGAAACCAACGGGCTGTGTCTGGAGGAGTACCGGGACTTTTTGCGGCAAGGTCCCCGGAGCGTCGCTCTGGAAAACGGCCGCATGGCCCAGGTGTTCTATGTGCCCGCCGCCGGAGCCGTCACAGAGGTGGAAGTGCCGGAGGGCTGCTGCCAGATATCCGGCGACAATGTGGAGGGATTTATCCTGACATGGTGGGGGGATACCCATGAGAACGGCTAAGAAAACCGTCCCGACTTTGGACCTCTTTCGTCTGGCGGCAGTCCTGCTGGTGGTGATGAACCACACCTCGCCCCTGGCGGATGTGTCTGCCATGGCTGATTTCTGGCTTACCCGGGTACTGGCCCGGGTGGCAGTCCCATTCTTTCTGATGACCACTGGGTACTTTCTGAGCCGGAATCACTGGGCTGGTGTGGGGCGGCAGCTGAAAAAGCTCTGCCTGCTCTACGGCGTCTGCATCCTTTTGTATCTGCCAGTGAATCTCTATGCCGGCAGCTTCACCGGTCCGGCGGATGTTTTGCGGAAACTGCTGGTGGACGGCACCTTCTACCACCTGTGGTATTTCCCGGCGACCATTCTGGGCATCGTCATCGCCAGGTGGCTCAGTCGGCTGGGCCTGCGGGTGGCTCTGCCTGTGGCGGCGCTACTCTATCTCATCGGTCTGGGCGGGGACAGTTACTATGGACTGGTTTCCCAGATCCCGCTGCTTCGGACCCTTTACGACGGCATTTTTACACTGTGCGGCTATACCCGCAATGGCCTGTTCTTCGCGCCACTGTTCCTTCTGCTTGGGGCCGCCGGAAGGCGGTGGAACCAAAAGCTGTCTCTGGCGGGCTTCTTCCTCTCTCTGGCAGCCATGAGCGCCGAGGGGCTGTGGCTCCATCGCATGGATGTCCAGCGCCACGACAGCATGTACCTCGCCCTCCCCCTGTGCATAGTATGCCTTTTTTCTCTGCTGCTGGGCGGAAACAAGGGCGAGTCCAGGAAAGTCCGGGAATTTTCCACAGCCATGTATGTGCTCCATCCCCTCTGCATCGTACTGGTCCGGGGAGCGGCAAAGCTACTGGGACTGGGAGAAATGCTCATTGAAAACAGTGTTCTCCATTTTATTGTGGTGCTGGCGCTCAGTGTGCTGCTCTCCGCCCCTTGCCTGCTGAGGCTTCAAAAGAAGCCCAGCCCCACCGCTCGGGCCTGGCGGGAGGTTGATCTGGCGGCCCTTGGGCACAACGCCCAGGTGCTGCGGAACACATTGGCCCCGGGGACAGAGCTGATGGCGGTGGTAAAGGCGGAGGCCTACGGTCACGGCGGGGCAGTGACCGCCCGCACCTTACAGCGAGCGGGCGTCCGGGCCTTTGCCGTGGCCTGCCTGGCCGAGGGGATTGCTCTGCGAAAGGCGGGCATCCGGGGGACGATCTTGATCTTAGGTTATACCTCCCCGGAGGAAGCTCCGCTCTTGACACGATGGCATCTGACCCAGACGGTGGCGGATATTGACCACGGGCGGGCCTTGGCAGCCAGAGGGCGGCGTGTCCATGTCCATCTGGCCCTGGACACGGGGATGCACCGGCTGGGCATCCTGGCGGAAAACCGGAAGGAGATCCTGGAGGCATTCCGGCTTCCAAACCTGGTAGTGGACGGTGTCTTTTCTCATCTATACGTCTCGGACAGCCTGGAAGCCGAAGATGTTGCCTACACCCAGGAGCAGCTGACCTTGTTCTATGATACGGTGGCCTGGCTCCGAACTGCCGGATATGATCCCGGCAAAGTTCATATCCAGTCCAGCTATGGACTTTGGAACCTCCCAGCTCAGCCCTGTGACTATGTCCGGGCTGGAATCGCACTCTATGGAGTTCGAAGCGATGATGCGCCTGTTCAGCGAAGCCTTGACCTGCGGCCGGTTCTGTCTCTCCGGGCCAGAGTGGCCAGTATCCGCACTGTGCAAGCCGGAGAGAGCGCCGGGTACGGGCGGGTCTTTCAGGCAGAGCAAGAAACCAAACTGGCGGTGGTCACCATCGGCTACGCGGACGGTCTGCCCCGGGATCTGCCTCAGCGGGGCGGCCAGGTGCTGATTCAGGGCCGGCGTTGTCCTATGGTGGGGCGGATGTGCATGGACCAGTTGCTGGTGGACGTCAGCGATCTTTCGGAGGTCGCTCCTGACGATACAGTGACTATTATCGGCCGGGATGGCGGTCAGGTGATTCGGGCAGAGGAACTGGCTGCATACTGTGGGACGATTACCAACGAACTGCTCTCCCGGTTAGGCATGCGGTTACCCATTGTTTCTGGTTAAAGAGCGGTAGGGAATTTTACAAAGATTCCGGTTCGGATTTCAACATGAATATACCTTTAAACAGGAATAGCCACCAACCACGATGAAATGGTTGATGGCTATTCCCGTTTGGTCGACACCAAGAGATTCTCTCAATCGGTTTAATCTGGT
>CAJKDY010000023.1 GCA_905198835.1 uncultured Eubacteriales bacterium
TGGCACAGTCGGGGGAACGACAACGATCAGGAAAACGCCGGTTACGTGAGGGAAAGCGCGGGCGGCAGCGAACAGGCATAGCGCGCTGAGGAAGTGCAGAAACGCAGTTTCTGCCGGCGTTCTTTCCCCCATTTCTTCCGCTGTTGGAAGAAATGGGGCCGTCGGAGACAAAAGAAACGCTCGCGCCGGGGCGCGAAACTATCCCCGGCGGAGACAAAGAAAGCGCTCGCGCCGGGGCGCGAAATAGCCACTGCGCCGGCTGCGGGCGGGGGACGAAAAAAGGACCGGCGGGGCCGGTCCTTTTGCCTTCTTTTCGGCTGCACAGCTTACTGGGACTTGTTTTGCAGCTTTTGGAGCATGGCGGTGAATTCGGGCGGCAGGGGGCAGTGGAGCTCTACCGGCTCGCCGGTGCGGGGATGGATGAAGCGCAGGCCGGTGGCGTGGAGGCACTGGCCGGTGAGGCCGGGGACCGGCTTTTTGGTGCCGTAGACCGTGTCGCCCAGGATGGGGTGGCCGATGTAGGCCATGTGGACGCGGATCTGGTGGGTGCGGCCGGTCTCCAGGCGGCAGCGCAGGTGGGTGACGCCGGGGTAACGGGCGACGACCTCCCAGTGGGTGACGGCACGGCGGCCGGTGGGGACCACGGCCATCTTTTTCCGGTCGGCGCTGCTGCGGCCGATGGGGGCGTCCACGGTGCCGCTGTCCTGCTTCATATTGCCGGTCACCAGGCACTCGTAGGTGCGGGAGAGGGAGTGGTCCTTCAGCTGCGCGCTGAGGGCCAGGTGGGCGGCGTCGTTTTTGGCGGCGATGATGAGGCCGCTGGTATCGCGGTCGATGCGGTGGACGATGCCGGGGCGCTTTTCGCCGCCGATGCCGGAGAGACTGTCGCCGCAGTGGTGGAGCAGGGCGTTGACCAGGGTGCCGTCCGGGTGGCCGGGGGCCGGATGGACCACCAGGCCCGTGGGCTTGTTGACCACGATGACGTCGTCGTCCTCGTAGACCACGTCCAGGGGGATGTCCTGGGGGGGCAGGGCCGTCTCGCGGAGCTGGGGGACGTCCACGGTGACCGTCTCACCGCCGGAGAGGCGGGCGCTTTTAGAGGCGGGCTTGCCGTTGACACGGACGCGGCCCTCGGCGATCAGGCGGGCGGCTTGGGAACGGGTCAGCGCGCCGTCGGCGGAGAGGAAGGCGTCCAGGCGGACGCCGGCGTGTTCAGTTGCGGCTGTCAGCTCCCGCGTCATGGTCAGGCTCCTTTTTCGGCTTGTCGTATTTGTCGTAGAACCACAGGTAGTACACCGCGCCCAGCAGGACGCCGATGACCACGAAGATATCCGCCAGGTTGAAGATGGGGTAGGACATGAATTCCAGGTCAAACATATCCACCACGTAGCCGCGGCAGAGACGGTCGATCATGTTGCCTGCGCCGCCGCCAAGCACCAGCATGGCGGACGTAAGGCCCAGGGGGTGGCGGACGATCTTCTTTACCACCAGATAGACAACGGCGGCCATCAGGACGATGGTGACGGCGGCCAGAAGGCCGGTCTTGCCGGAGAAGCTGCTCCAGGCAGCGCCGGTGTTGTGCAGGCGGGTGAGCCGGACGATGCCCGGCAGCAGCGGGGCCGACTGTCCCACGTCCAGGTGGGAGGTGACCCACCACTTGAGAAGCTGGTCGCCGCCGATGCAGACGGCCAGCAGGATGACATACCACATAGTGTTTCCTCCGGGAGAATGTACTGCTGTTATGATAGACTATTTGGGCGGGGATTGCAACCGGAAAAGAAAAACGCCCCGAGGGGGGGCGCTGCGAGGGGCGGGAAAGGGGTGCCGGGAGGTCAGTCCTCCGGGAAGCCGGGCTTCATGCGGAAGGTGTAGGTGCCGTCAGCGCAGAGGGTATCCTGACTGTCGGTGACCCAGGCGTGCATGACCACCAGGGTGCGGCCCATGTGGATGGCCTGAGCGTGGCCGCAGAGGACGTCGCCCTGGGCGATGCCCAGGAAGCGGGTCTCGCAGTTCACCGTAAGGCCGCGGCTGCCCCGGGTGCAGGCGGCGGCGCCGGCTACCTGGTCCAGCAGGGTGCAGTACACGCCGCCGTGGACGATGCCCAGGGGGTTCAGGTGGCCGGCGGTCAGGCGGACCTCGCCCTCGGCACCGCCGTCGGACAGGGATGTCAGGCGGATGCCGTTTTCTACATTGAAGCTGCCGGGGCGGTTGGCCCGGCGGAGGATGGTGTCAAAAAGGGCTTGTTGTTCTTCGTGGGTCATGCGGCGGCCTCCGTGGCGGTGTCGGCGGGGGTATCCTCCAGCTTGACCAGCTCGCCAAGGACCACATAGCGGTAGTTGGCCGCCTCGTAGGAGCAGGTGCAGAGGGTCACGATCTGGCCGGAGGGGACGCCCTTGCCGGAGTAGAAGGTAGAATTATTGATGAAGCGCTGGAGCTGGTCGGCGGAGAGAGAGGTGCTGAACACCTCGTGGGTGCCGGGGACAACGATGCCGGCGAACAGGTCCACCCGGTACTTGCCGGCGTTGGTGTAGAGGAAAAAGTAGGGGTGGGCGTCGTAGTACCACTGCTGCTTATAGTTGGAGATGGAGGCGAACATGGAGCCGTCGGACATATGGTGGCCATAGAGCACGTTGTTGTGGCCGGAGAAGTCGCTGGGCACGCGGGCGTCCAGGAAGATGGTGCCGTATTCGCTGTAATTGCCGTACAGGTCGTGGTGGAGGTAATACTCGTTGTTGCCGTCGTAGGCGATGGGGTAGCTGATGGGGGTGCCGGGGCTGTAAATGTAGCCGATGATGTCGTTGTAGTGGCTCTGCCACCAGCTCAGGTCGATGCCCTTGGGGCCGGTCTGGCGCTCGATCTCCCGCTGGAGGTCGGCCCTGGTCTGGGCGATCATGGCGGCGGCGTCCGTCTCCGGGGTCATAGCGGCGGCCAGGTCCTCCGCGGAGGGAAGGGCCTTCAGCAGGGCCACGGCCTGGGCCGGTGCGGCGGAGGAAACGGTTTTGGCCGCGGCGGCGGGGGCGGCGTCGGCGGCCAGCAGGTACAGCGGCACGCCGAGGACCAGCGCCAGCAGCGCGGCGAGGATGCGGTTTTTCATGGGGTTCTCCCTCTCTGTCTCTATTTGGGAACACAACAGCAATATTATACGCGTACAGGCGGGCAAGCGTCAAGTTATTGAGAGGAAAAAACATCAAGAGGGGTTGATTTTATACACGATTTGACAAAAAGATGCCTGCGGTGTATACTGCGTCACAAGGACGCTGCAATAAACGGCAGGCGGTCAGTCACAGCCCCGAAAGGGGGTGACGCCATGTTTTTCGTACTTACGATCCATGTCTTAGGTCATTCGATCTCGATACGGGTCCAGAAGCTGAAAAGCAGAAACCGCCACCCGGCACGGTGACGGTTTCTAAGCTTCTTTAGATTCCTTAACCACAGGGGTTGACCGCTTGTCGCAGCGTCCCCCTGCTTTTATTATATCCATATCCCGTTGTTTGTCAAGGGGCGGCCAGCGTTGCCCACCGATGCAAAAAAGAGACAGCCGCAAGGCTGTCTCTTTTTGTGCTGTGAGGAGATACGGCTTATTTGTCGTACATATCGATGAGCTTGAGCAGATGCTCATAGCGGGCCTTGGCCTCGTCCTCGTTGCGCTTGAACAGCACGTCCGCACGCTCGGGGAATTCGCGGGTCAGGCGGGAGTAGCGGGCCTCGTTCATCAGGAACTCCTGATAGCCGCCGGCAGGGGCCTTGGAGTCCAGGGTGAACTTCTTGTCGCCGCCGTCGGGATTGTAGCGGAACAGGTTCCAGTAGCCGCAGTCCACAGCCTTCTTCATTTCCTTCTGGCAGTTCATCATGCCTCCCTTGATGGAGTGCATCTCGCAGGGGCTGTAGCCGATGATCAGGGACGGGCCGTGATAGGCCTCGGCCTCGGTGATGGCCTTGATGGTCTGGGCGGGGTTGGCACCCATGGCCACCTGGGCTACGTACACATAGCCGTACTGCATGGCGATCTCGGAGAGGCTCTTCTTCTTGACCTCCTTACCGGCGGCGGCGAACTGTGCCACCTGGCCGATGTTGGACGCCTTGGAGGCCTGTCCGCCGGTGTTGGAGTATACCTCGGTGTCGAATACGAAGATGTTGACATCCTGCTTGGAGGCGATGACGTGGTCCAGACCGCCGTAGCCGATATCGTAGGCCCAACCGTCGCCGCCGAAGATCCACATGGACTTCTTGGCCAGGTATTCCTTCTTGCTGAGGATATCAGCGGCCAGCGTGCAGGCGGCGCAGTCGCACAGCAGGGCGCCCTTGGCCTTCAGCTCGGCGGCGTGCGCGGCGAGCTGAGGCATGGCGGCCAGCTCCTCCACGGTGCAGATGCTCTCCTCCAGGGCCTTGACGTAGGCCTTGGCAGGCTCGGCGTTGGCGGTGCCGTCGTTCATGGTGTCCAGCCACGCCTGTGCGGCGGCCTTCAGCTCGGGACGGGCCCACTCCACAGCGATCAGCTGGCGGGTCTCGTCGGCCAGATCCTCGCGGATCTTGTTCTGGCCGGTGAACATACCCAGGCCGTGCTCGGCGTTATCCTCGAACAGGGAGTTGCACCAGGCGGGACCGTGGCCGGCCTTGTTGGTGCAGTAGGGAGACGTAGCCGCGGGACCGCCCCAGATGGAGGAGCAGCCGGTGGCGTTGGAGATATACATATGGTCGCCGAACAGCTGGGTGACGAGACGGGCGTAGCTGGTCTCGGCGCAGCCGGCGCAGGAGCCGGAGAACTCCAGCATGGGCTGCTTGAACTGGCTGCCCTTGACGGTGTTGTCCTGCATATCCTTCTTCTCGGACACCTCGGCCACGCAGTAGTCGAACACGTCCTGCTGGGGCAGCTCGCCCTCCTGGGCGACCATGGACAGGGCGTTCACCGGGCAGGCGCCGATGCAGACGCCGCAGCCCATGCAGTCCAGCGGGCTGATGGCCATGGTGAACTGATAGGTGCCCTTGCCCTTGCCGGCCTTGACGTCCACGATCTTGGCAGCCTCGGGGGCCTTGGCGGCCTCGTCAGCGGTGAGGGCGAAGGGACGGATGGTGGCGTGGGGGCAGACGTAGGCGCACTGGTTGCACTGGATGCACTTCTCGGCGTCCCAGGTGGGGACGGAGACGGCCACGCCGCGCTTCTCATAGGCGGCGGCGCCCAGCTCGAACTGGCCGTCCACATGGTCCACGAAGGCGGAGACGGGCAGACTGTCGCCGTCCATCTTGCCCACGGGCTCCAGGATATCCTTGACCATCTTCACCAGCTCGGGCTTGCCCTTGAGCTCCTTGGCGGGCTTGGTATCCACGGCGTTGGCCCAGTCGGCGGGCACGTCGATCTTCTTATAGGCGGTGGCGCCCAGATCGATGGCCTTGTAGTTCATGTCCACGATATCCTGGCCCTTCTTCAGGTAGGAGGCCTTGGCCTTCTCCTTCATGTAGGTGATGGCCTCCTCCTCGGGCATGACCTTGGCCAGAGAGAAGAACGCGGACTGGAGGATGGTGTTGTTGCGCT
>CAJKDY010000024.1 GCA_905198835.1 uncultured Eubacteriales bacterium
CGTTCAGCTTCAGACCGGCAGCGATACCGGCCAGATAGCGGCCCTCATAGATGGAGGCGAAGGCGTTGTGGTAGTTGGCCAGACCCTCGGTGTGAGCGCGGGTACCGGTGCTGTGGCAGAACTGCACCTCGGGGTTCGCCTTGGCGACCTCGATCATGTAAGGCTCATGACCGAAGCTGTCGGCAAAGATGATGTTGCAGCCAGCATCCACCAGATCAGCGGCAACCTCGGCGCACTGCTCGGTCTCACCCACGTTGGTCTTGATGAAGTAATCCTCATTCTCGACCAGACCCAGGTTGGCGCAGGCTTCCTTGGCGGCATCGATGAAGTTCTTGTCATAGGTGGAGTTTTCATCATGCAGGGTGATGAAGCCGACCTTGACCTTGGCAGCGGTGGCATCACCGTCGCCGTTACCCTGAGTGTCGTCCTTCTTCTCACCGCAGGCCACCAGGCTCAGAGCCATGACCAGGGCGAGGAGCATTGCAAGGAACTTTTTCATTCTTGTTTTCCTCCTTAAAATATGTGACGCACGCTTAAAAGTAAGGCAAATTTGGCGCGCGCCTGAACAACGGGCGTCCGGCCCGGTATTCACGCGACTCATAAGAACGTGAGTATTATACAGGATTTCACCGCCGATTTCAACAGAAAATGTGAATTACGGCAAAATTTCTTTGTGACGCACAAAAAATCTTTGTAAATCTTGTGCAGTATGCGGCATTTGATAGAAATTTCCCGTTCCGAAATACCCGTTCCATATGGCAGGGATAAGCGCGTTACTGATGAATACGGGTGCCGGTCTTGCCCTCGATACCGTCCTTGGCCTTTTCGAGCAGGGTGATAAGGGCGGTACGGCCGGCCTTGGACTCGGCGAACTTCACCGCGGCCTGGACCTTGGGCAGCATGGAGCCCTTGGCAAACTGGTTCTCCTCCATGTACTTGTAGGCTTCGGCGGGGGTCAGATCGTCCAGACCCTTCTGATCGGGCTTGTTGTAGTTGATGGCCACCTTCTCCACGGCAGTCAGGATGATGAGCATATCGGCGTCCAGCAGCTCGGCCAGCAGCTCGCTGCCGAAGTCCTTGTCGATGACGGCAGGGGTGCCGGAGAGCTTGCTGCCCTCGCGGATAACGGGGATGCCGCCGCCGCCCACGGCGATGACCACGTGACCGGCGTCTACCAGCGCCTTGATGCTGGCCTTTTCCACGATGTCAAAGGGCTTGGGGGAGGGAACGACCTGGCGATAGCCGCGGCCGGCGTCCTCTACCATGGTGTAACCCTTCTCGGCGGCGATGCGGTCCGCCGTCTCCTTGTCATAAAAAGCGCCCACGGGCTTGGTGGGGTTCTGGAAGGCGGGGTCGTCCTTGGACACCACGGTCTGGGTCACGATGGTAGCCACGGGCTTGTCCATGCCGCGGCTGGCCAGCTCGTTGCCGATGGCCTGCTGCAGGTGGTAGCCGATGTAGCCCTCGGACATGGCGCCGCACTCAGGGAAGGGCATATCGGCCTTGATGGCCTTGGCCTCGGCAGCGGTGGACAGGCCCAGATTGATCATACCCACCTGGGGGCCGTTGCCGTGGGCGACCACGACTTCATTGCCTGCAGCGATCAGGTCCACGATGGATTTGGCGGTCTCGGTGACCAGTTGGAGCTGCTCAGCGGCGGTATTGCCCAGTGCGTTGCCGCCCAGCGCGATAACGATTCTTTTAGACATAATGCTCTACCTCACTGTTTTCGTTTTTTCGTCTCCGTGTGCCCGCTCTGAAGTGCAGGGGGAAAGGGCGTTTTCGGGGCGAGGAGGAGACGGTCTCAGATAGTATAACACATATTGTATACAGTACACAATATCTATCACCCACAACATTTACACAAAAATGCGGCAGGGGACAGAAAATAGCGGGAGGGGGAGTCCCTCCCGCTATCGGGTCGATTATTTAGAACTTCTTGCGGGTGTCCTTGGTCTCGTCCAGCTCCATCAGGGCCTTGACGGGATCCTTCACCTGGGCCATGAAGATCATGGCGGCGATGATATAGGGCTTGTAGGAGGCCTGCTTGTACAGAGGCACGATGTAGCGGTCGAACACGGAGTTGTCCACCTCGCCCTCGGCGCAGCTCAGACCAGTGATGTCGGCGGGCAGGCAGTGCAGATACAGCGCCTTGCCGTCCTTGGTCAGCTTCATCATCTCCTCGGTGCAGGCCCAATCCTTGTGCTGGGCATTCTGGGCCAGCAGGCGCTTCTCCAGCGCGTCGATGCCCTCCTTGTCGCCGGCGG
>CAJKDY010000025.1 GCA_905198835.1 uncultured Eubacteriales bacterium
CCTACGAGGTCGAGGTCGAAGAAGGCCAGGCCATGCTCGTCGACGAGTACGAGGCATATAAGCCCGCCGCTCCCGCTCCCGCCGCATCTGTGGCCGCCGCTCCCGTCGCGGCTCCCGCTCCTGCCGCCGCCCCCGCCGCTGCCGCGGCCACTGCCGCCGGCGAGCCGGTGAACGCGCCCATGCCCGGCACGGTGCTTCGTGTAGAGGTCACCCAGGGCGCTACGGTCAAGGCCGGCCAGCTGCTGGTGGTGCTGGAGGCTATGAAGATGGAAAATGAGATCCTTGCTCCCAAGGACGGCACTGTGGCCCAGATCGTGGCCCAGAAGGGCGCCACGGTGGAGACCGGCTCTCCTCTCGTCGTGTTGGCGTAAGGAGGGGCACTCATGGATATTTTAGGTACTCTTTCCGGCCTGGTGCAGGACTCCGGCTTTGCCGGGTTCCTGGCCGACGGTGGCTGGAAGAACCTCATTATGATCGCGGTGGCCTTTGTGCTTTTGTACCTGGGCATCCGCAAGAAGTTTGAGCCGCTGCTGCTGGTGGGAATCGCCTTTGGCGCGCTGCTGACCAACATCCCCGGCGCGGGGCTCTACCACATGGGTATGTGGGACGCCTACGTCAACAACTGCCCCTATGACGTGGCCAATGACTACGCCCTCTATAACACTGCCGCCGAACGTGCTTTTAGCCAGGAGGAGAGCGACTATTACATGTTCGCCCGGGTCTGTGGGTACACCGACACGCAGATCGAGGAGGACCTGGCCGCCGCGCAGGAGACCGAAGGCGGTCTCCTGGCCAAGACCTATGGACTCATGGATTCTCCCGAATACCGCAGGGCCATGTATCGCATGATGGCCCAGTCCTGCGGCTATGCCGATGACCAGATCGAAGAGACGCTGGCAATGTCGGACGAGAGCATCCTTGAGGAGATCACGCGGCTGCAGAACTCTGGCAACGCTGACATGGAGAAGTTCCAGGGACTGCTGGATGACGTCTTTGAGATCAAGGAGGACCTGTCCTTCACCGACATCATCCACCACGGCGGCCTGCTGGACATCCTATATATCGGTGTCAAGGCCGGTATCTACCCCTGCTTGATCTTCATTGGCGTGGGCGCCATGACCGACTTTGGTCCGCTGATCGCCCGGCCCTCGTCCATGATTTTGGGCGCTGCCGCCCAGTTGGGCGTGTTCCTGGCCTTCTTTGGCGCTATCGCCTCGGGCCTGTTCACCGGCGGCCAGGCCGCCAGTATCGGCATTATCGGCGGCGCGGACGGACCGACCGCCATCTACCTGACCGGCCTTCTAGCGCCAGGATTGCTGGGCCCCATCGCCATTGCCGCCTATTCCTATATGGCGCTGATCCCGCTGATCCAGCCCCCCATCATGCGGGCGCTGACCACCAAGAAGGAGCGTCAGGTCAAGATGGAGCAGGCCCGGAGCGTCTCCAAGACCGAGAAGATCGTCTTCCCCATCGTGGTGGCCACCTTCGTCATCCTGCTCATCCCCTCCACCGCGCCGCTGATCGGCTGCTTGATGTTCGGTAATCTCCTCCGGGAGACCGGCGTGACCGACCGCCTCAGCGATACCGCCCAGAACGCTTTGATGAATATCGTCACCCTGTTTTTGGGTATCTCGGTGGGCGCTACCACTGTGGCCAGCCGTTTCCTGTCCCTCCAGACCATTGCCATCGTGGTGCTGGGCCTTGTGGCCTTCGCGCTGTCTACCACGGGCGGTCTGCTGGTGGGCAAGCTGATGTACGTCCTCACCGGCGGCAAGGTCAACCCGCTGATCGGCTCCGCCGGCGTGTCCGCCGTGCCCATGGCCGCCCGGGTCTCCCAGGTGGAGGGCCAGAAGGCCAACCCCGCCAACTTCCTTTTGATGCACGCCATGGGCCCCAACGTGGCCGGCGTCATCGGTTCGGCCATCGCGGCGGGCTTCCTGCTGCAAGTGTTCGGTTAATGTGTTAATTCTTAAAGGAGGAATATAAAATGGCTACGCTCGATCTCACTAAGTACGGCATCACCGGCACCACCCAGATCATCCACAACCCTTCCTATGAGGATCTGTTCAAGGACGAGACCGACCCCTCCCTCACCGGCTACGACAAGGGCCAGGTCAGCGAGCTGGGCGCTGTCAACGTCATGACCGGCGTGTACACCGGCCGCTCCCCCAAGGATAAGTTCATCGTCATGGATGAGAACTCCAAGG